>JNKY01000001.1 GCA_000702245.1 Lachnospiraceae bacterium C6A11
CAAGAGCGTCCTGAGTATCACGGAGTTCACGCTTGAGGCGAGCTATTTCCTTTTGTTCGTCAGTAGCATAGTTACCGGATCCTCTTACAGGGATATCACCGTCATTATCTCTGTACTGGGATAGCCATCTGGCTAGAGTGGTAATGCTGATACCAAGATTTTTAGCGCATTCGACTTGTGTGAGATCTGGATGCTCTTTAACATATCTTACAGCATCTAGTTTAAACTGTTTGTCGTGTTGTTTGTTTTTACGTGCCATAGTGAGTTCCTCCTGTTTTTTTATATAATACTATGTTTTAGGAGAAATCTCATTTTAATTTGAACTATTTATATACTAACATCAATTAATTGATTCCGAAGGAATAAATACAAGTGTGATTTATAGAGAAATGAGAATGGATCATAAAAATGGCTGAAAAAAAGCAAGGTAAAAGTTCATATGTTGGCATAATAACTTTATTTAAAAATAATTATGGTTCCACACTTCAGTGCTATGCACTTAAACATTGCGTGGAAAAATTAGGGTACAGTTGTATAGTAATCGAAAAGAATAATGGTGGATTTGCCGGGAAGGTGAATTCTGTTATTAATAAATTTAGATTAATATATAGATCTGTATTTTATAAAGGATATTTTGATGAAAAAGTTAAGATGAAAAAAGCTATGAAGATAGAGAGCCAACTGCTTAACGGTAAATCAAAAGCGTTAATAAATAGATTTATTGAGAAGGAAATATCGCCAATATCATTGAATCGAAAAGAATTAAAGAAGATTGGAAACAATAATGACTATAAGGCCTTTATTGTAGGAAGTGATCAGGTTTGGAACGCAAGTAGAAATATTGATGATTTTTATTTCTTGAAATTTGCAAAAAAGAATAAGAGGAAAACATATGCTGTTAGTTTTGGAGTGTCTGAGATTCCTAGATGGAACCGGAATGCTGTGAAACGAGGAGTTCGATGTTTTGATAGTATCTCGATTCGTGAAGCAAGCGCTAAGGGGATGGTTGAAAAGTTTAATAAGAATATTTCTGTTGAGTGTGATCCGACATTGTTGTTTGAACCTGAAGAGTGGAGAGCTTTCTATTCACCAATAACTAATGTACCTACAAAATATATTTTTGTACATTTTATAAATGAACCCAGTTCGATTGCTATCGAGGCGATTCGTGAGTTATCAGAAACAAATAATTTAGATATTATTTGCTTTGGATATGATTATTCTTCTGTAATAGATTTAAAACGATCACGTTTTGTGAATGGTGATCCAAGAGAATATGTTGCATTGATTGATAATGCGGATATTATTTGTACAGACTCATTTCATTCATCAATATTCAGTATTAATTTAGGAAGAGAATTTTATGTGTTTGAACGACAGTATTTGCATTCAAATCCACAAACTGAACGTATTACAAATCTTCTTAATCGGTATAATATGAGTTGTCGATTAGTTAGGAATATAGATCAATTACGCCAAAACTTTAAGGGGATGATTGATGATAATCAAATCGAAATGGATAGAAGTCAAGGAAGGAAGTACCTTAATAATCTATTATGATGAACAGGTGACGGTATGAAACAGAATAAAGGGTTTAAATATCTATTTAAAAATATAGGCTTGTTAACGTTAGGACAGTTTGGAACAAAATTGCTGAGTTTTTTCTTGGTTCCGTTGTACACTTTTGTTCTTACTACGGAGGAATATGGAACATATGATTTGTTGTATACCACTGTTTCATTGCTGATTCCTATCTTAACAATGAATATTGCAGATGCAGCATTACGTTTTCCACTTGATAAAGATACAGATAATCATCAAACAGTTTCTATAAGTATTATCTATGTAATAAAGAGTGCGGTTATAGTTATTGTTTTGACTGGCATTTGTTGCCTCCTGGATTTGATTCCCATCATAAACGAGTATGGTGTTTATCTTGTGTTGCTATTCATTGTTCATGCATTTAGTACTGTACTGGTAAATTTGAGCCGGGGCTTAGAACGAGTTAAGGAAGTGGCAATATCAGGAATAATATGTTCAGGAGTTATGATAGGCTTGAATATATTATTTCTTCTTCCTATGAAAATGGGGCTGGATGGCTATTTCATTGCCAGTATAATAGGATCATTAGTACAGTGCGTGTATCTTTTTATAGCAAATCATATAAATAAGTTTTGTTCTTTCCGTATAATATCAAAAACTACGGAAAAGGACATGGTTGAATACAGTAAACCATTGATAATAAATAATATATCTTGGTGGATCAGCTCGGCATCTGATAGATATATAGTTACATGGCTGTGTGGATTGTCGGTGAATGGTATTTATTCTGTAGGCTATAAAATTCCATCTATTCTCAATATATTTCAAACAATTTTTAATCAAGCCTGGACATTATCAGCAGTACAGGACTATGATCCAGAAGATAAAAATGGGTTTTTTTCAAAAATGTATAGTATGTACAATTTTGGAATGGTGACTGTATGTTCTGGGCTTATTATTTGTGCAAGAGCATTGGCGCATGTTATGTATTCAAAGAACTTCTTTTCGGCTTGGCAATATGTCCCGTTTTTGCTGATAGCGACACTTTTCGGTGCACTCTCGGGTTATCTGGGTGGTGTGTTTGCTGCTGTAAAGGATTCAAAGGCATTTGCTAAATCTAGCACGATAGGCGCAATTGTTAATTTAATTTTAAATGTAATTCTGATTATAGCAATTGGAGCAATTGGAGCGGCGATATCAACGGGGATTAGCTATGTAGTAACATGGATTTTGAGATTTAAACATGTTAAAAATTATATTAAAATGGATATAAATATAGTTAGAGATGTTGTCACTTACATAATTCTTATTATACAAACTATAATACTATTCATAATGAATGATTCTCTCTTTATGTATGGTATTGAAATCGTGTTATTATGCGTTCTTGTATTTTGCTATAGAGTAGAAGTGAAAATGATTATAAATAAAATAATCAGGAAAGGAAAACGTGTATGAACAAACCTAAAGTTTCTCTTATAGTAGCGATTTATAATTCTGAAAAATTTTTGGATAAGTTGATCAAATCAATAATTAATCAAACATATGAAAATATAGAAATAATACTTGTTGATGATGGATCTCCAGATAATAGTGGAGAAATATGTGATCACTATGCAGAAGAAGATGTTAGAATTAAGGTGATTCATAAAAAAAATGGTGGAACATGTGATGCGAGAAATAAAGGAATAGAAGCGGTTACGGGCGAGTATTTCTGCATTATAGATGGCGACGATTGGCTTGAACCAGATTTTGTTGAGTATTTAGTTAATTTGGTTCAAAAGACAAATTCTGAATTTGCATTTAGTGATAAGATATTTACAACACGTGATCGAGTACAGACAAAAGAAGATAAAATTGAAGTATGGACACCAGAAGAAGCTACTGCAGCTATTATATATCCGCATATGGATATTGGGCCTTGGAATAAAATCTATAAAACATCTATGATAAAAGATAATAATATATCATTCTCTGTTCCTTGGTCTGGTGAGGGCTTATATTTTGCCGCAATGGCTGCTCAGCATTCTACAAGGGTAGGTGTTGGACACAAGAAAATATATAATTACAGACTTAACAATGCGGGGAGTGGACTTACAAATTATAATGTTCAATTAGGCATAAATGCGTTGAATAACATAAAGTATATTGGCAAAACTCTTGTAATCAAAACTGATAGGGTTAAAAAAGCTGTGAAGTGGCATATTTGGAAAAATAATAATTTCCTGCTAATGCTTATAATAGCAACTAATAATAAAGAAAAGTATAAAAAAGAATATCGGGAATGTTTAAAGTACATCAGAGGAAAACTGATAAGGACTGTAATTCAAAGTGATGTTTCTAGACATGAAAAATTAAGAATGCTATACCAAGGAATGTTCCCTGTACATTATGCTAAGAAAACAATTGCGCGAAGGAAAGTTTCACTGGCAAATGATAAAATGGAGTGAGGTTAAAAATGGGTTTGAAAAAACTGGCTAAGAAGGCTATTAGAGCTTCAAAGAAAAAAGAAGTTGTACCTATAATTCGTCAAGTGGATAACGAAAGGATGTTTGAAGGTAAAACTGCATTGATTAGTGGATGTACTGGCGGAATAGGTCTGTCTATTTGTAAAGAGCTTGTTGAAAAAGGTTGTAATGTTATCGCGGGTGGAACAAATCAGAATAAGTTGAATGCTATTGGAAAGCAATACGCGAAAGAAAATGTAAAAACTATTATATTTGATTATAATAAGCCTGAAAGATTTGAGGATATAATCAATGAAGGGGCAAGTTTTTTTGATGGCATAGATATCCTGATCTGTTCTGCAGGAGTGCATACAGAGAATGTAAATTTTTGGGATATTACAAGTGAAGAGTATAGCAGAGTAGTAGATATAAACCTTAAAGGGACCTATTTTTCGTGTTTAGAATTTGCAAAGTATTTACGAAAAAATAAAAGGAAAGGGCATATTCTGCTGATTTCGTCATCTCGTGGATCAGAACCAGCATGGTCGCCATATGGAGTATCAAAGTGGGGACTTAAGGGTATTACAGAAGGATTTGCTAAAGTATTGCTTCCTTATGGGATTACAGTGAATGCAATTGCCCCTGGATCAACGGCAACAGATTTAATAGGATACAAGGAAGGGGATAGTATATTCAGCTTTGAGAATAACGCATCAAGACTGATTATGCCAGAAGAAGTGGCTTCATTGGCGGCTTATTTAGTGAGTGATTCGGCCAATATGATCACAGGAGAAACCGTTCATATATCTGCCGGGAGAGGTGTATTCGATATAAGGTAAGGTTATTATAACGTGGTAGATTGCTTGTAAGGCGATGAGAGAACTACTGCTTTTGTCTGCAGTTTATGTTGTGAATCGTGAAATTACGATACATAAACGTTGATAATAATACTCAATAAAGTAGTTAATAGTTAAGAGATTTGGTGAAATATTTAGTGTTGGATTGATATTTGGAGAATGACAAATGAAAGTATTCGTAACAGGAATTCTAGGGCAACTGGGACATGATTGTATTGATAATTTAAAGGAAAGAGGCTACGAGATTGTAGGTTCTGATATAGGAGATTATACAGGTTTTGATAGTTCTGTATCATATGATAGATTTGTATATGAAAAAATGGATATAACAGACGAGGTGTCAGTAAAAAGAATAATTGGTAAACACCATCCTGATGTTATAATCCATTGCGCTGCATGGACTGCTGTTGATGCTGCGGAAGATGAGGCAAATAAATCAAAAGTTGAGGCAATTAATCATCAGGGAACAAAGTATCTTGCAGAAGCAGCGAAAAGTATCGAGGCTAAGATGATTTATATTAGCACAGATTATGTGTTTGACGGCCAAGGAAATCGGCCATGGAAACCGGAGGATAATAATTATGCTCCACTCAATTACTATGGTCAGACTAAGCTTGAAGGTGAACTTGCAGTATCATCTATACTTGAAAAGTTTTTTATCGTTCGTATCGCATGGGTATTTGGACTCAACGGCAAGAATTTTATCAAAACTATGATCAATGTTGGTAAGACACATGAAGAGGTCAGGGTTGTTAATGATCAAATTGGTACACCAACATATACAAAGGATCTTGCGAGACTCCTTGTTGATATGGCTGAAACTGATAGATATGGTTATTATCATGCAACTAATTCTGAAACTGAGGTGGGTGGATACATTTCGTGGTATGATTTCTGCTGTGAGTTTTATAAGCGGTATGGCTTGACTACAAAAGTCACTCCGGTAACTACAGCGGAATACGGACTTTCTGTTGCTGCTCGCCCATTTAATTCAAGGTTAGATAAGTCGAAGCTTGTGGAAACAGGTTTTGAGCCGCTTCCAGATTGGAAGGATGCGGTTGCCAGATACCTTAAAGAAGCGGAATTATAATTATATTTTGTTGTTATGAATGGCAAGTGGGAGGAAATAATAGATATGGCATTTACATTTGAAAAAACTAAGATTCCTGGAGTTATTATCATTCAGCCAAAGGTTTTTGGTGATAATCGTGGATATTTTATGGAGACATATAAAAAAGATGATTACGTTGAAGCTGGGATTAATAAAGAATTTGTGCAGGATAATGAATCTTCGTCAACTAAAGGTGTTTTGAGAGGACTTCATTTTCAGAAAAATCACACACAAGGTAAACTTGTTAGAGTTACTCATGGTGAAGTATATGACGTAGCAGTTGATGTTAGGCCTGGATCGGAGACATATGGACAGTGGGTTGGAGTTACACTCAGCGCTGAAAAGAAGAATATGTTTTACATACCTGAAGGCTTTGCCCATGGATTTCTTGTTCTCTCAGATACAGCAGAGTTTGTCTATAAGTGTACAGATGTGTATGATCCTACATCCGAGGGAGGCATTCCTTGGAATGATCCTGATATAGCGGTTGAATGGCCTAAAATTGATTGTGAGTACAAGACATCCGAGAAGGACGAAAAACATCCGGGATTTAAAGAGCAGTCTTTTGAATGGGCAGAGAAGTGGAGGTAAGTATGAAAGGAATAGTTTTAGCTGGCGGAAGCGGCACGCGCCTTTATCCACTCACTAAAGTTACAAGTAAACAGTTACTGCCAATTTATGATAAGCCAATGATTTATTATCCGCTCAGTACATTGATGCTCGCTGGGATTAAGGACATACTGATCATCAGCACTCCTGATGATACACCTCGTTTTGAAGCTCTTCTGGGTGATGGATCACAGTTTGGAATATCACTGTCATATAAGGTTCAGCCGAGCCCTGATGGCCTTGCTCAAGCGTTTATACTTGGTGAAGAATTTCTTGATGGTGAAGCCGGTGCGATGATCCTTGGAGACAATATCTTTTATGGGAATGGTTTCAGAACCATGCTCAAGTTAGCAGTAAAGAATGCTGAGGAAAACAGGAGAGCGACAGTTTTTGGTTACTATGTTCCGGATCCGGAGAGATTTGGTGTTGTTGAATTTGATGAAGCAGGTAAGGCTTTGTCGATAGAAGAGAAACCTGCAAAGCCTAAGTCAAACTATGCAGTAACAGGATTGTATTTTTATCCAGCAGGAGTTAGTGATAGAGCAAATCAGGTTAAACCTTCTGCGCGTGGAGAACTTGAAATTACAACTCTGAATGAGATGTATCTAGGCGAAGGGTTGCTTGATGTTCAGCTTCTTGGACGTGGATTTGCTTGGCTTGATACAGGAACGATGCAGAGTCTGCTTCAGGCGGCTGAGTTTGTAGAAATGATACAGTCTCGTCAGGGAATCACCATATCTGCACCTGAAGAGATAGCTTTTATCAATGGGTTTATTAATAAGGATAAGTTGATGGAATCTGCAAAAGCTTATGGTAAGAGTCCTTATGGCGAGCACTTAAAGGCTGTTGCAGAGGGAAAGGTTAGATACTAATGTTTTTATGTATGAAGAATTAGGATTATGTCTAAATTTAAGATAAACACATTAAAAAAAATCAAGGTATATGACGTAGTTGAGATAGTATTTCTGACTATCTTAGGTCTATACCTTGCTTTTTTGGCTGAAAAGACAACAACATATCATTTTGAGTATGCTACAGATGTGGAGAATTTTCTTCTCAATGCGATCAAAATTGTTACTTACATTAAGTTGGTAGTCTTTTTATGGAAGAAGAGACAAGATATCTTACATGATAGGGTGTTTTTGAGAAAATTAATAGTTTTCTTGGCGTGCGCTATATCTTTATGGGTCATATATTATCAGGTTTACCGTGCAGATAAGTATAAGTTTTTACTTTTTCTGGGCGTTCTTGTGGTTGGGACGATTGGAACAGATTATAGGAAGATAATGAAGACTCAAGTCGTTGCAGTTGGGCTTGTCATTGGAGCTACAATTCTTGCATCCCTTACCGGATTTATAGATAATTACACCTATATGAGAAATGGGCATATGCAAAGTTCTTGGGGGCTTGTTGCATCAACGGATTATGCGTCTATTATTGTATATTTAACTTTAACCGCATGGATGGCGTGGAAAGGTGTATCATCAAAACCATTCATTATAATGGGTATAATATCGATAATTAATTCGTTATTTGTAGCCCGTAGTACAACAAGTACGATTGCCGGAATGCTTTTTCTTTTGGCTGTTATATACGACAGCGTTTCTATAAAAAAAGGCAGAAAACTCATTGCTGTTATATCTGGTGTGGCTTTCCCGTTTTTAGCTTTCATAACACTTTCTTTTGAATACCTATATCATCGAGGAACGTCCATTGGTATTAAGATTGATTCTTTTTTTCATAGAAGATTTTCGCTAATGGATAGTGGCTTCAAGAATTATAAATTAAGTCTTTTTGGAACGCCGTTTGATCAGATTGGAAGAGGCGGAAGTACGTTCAGTAATACAGATTATAATTTTATTGACAGTACCTACATTTTAATTCTTCTCCGTTATGGTATAGCTTTGTTCGCTGTAATTACGGTATTGTGGGTCCTTATGACCAGAAAGGCGGCAAAGCGTGGTGATTATAGACTTGTTCTAGGAATGGGCATAATAGCTGTACATTCATTTTCTGAGCATCATTTTCCGGAAGTAAATTACAATATCCTTATCATACTTCCATTCGCGGTTCTTGGTATGGATTGGCTTGTGAGTGAGAAATACACAACAAAGAGAACTTCAGAGGATAAACGTAGTTTTAATATAGGATTATTGACGTTTGGAATTATGGTCATAACTCTGTTAAGCGTTGGACCGAGATTTCTATCATTCTTCCGTACGATATTCGATGTGACTGTTAACGTTGAAATAAAAGAAAAAGAAAAGCTGATTTTTGCCGTTTTTTGCATAGTTATCATTTTATTGATCACGGTATCTGTTGCAGTATATAAAACTCTGACTCTTTTAATAGTTGGGTTAATTAATAAAGAAAAAGGTAGTCGAAGCGTATCTGTAAAGAAACAGATATTTGCACCTGTTGCAATAATCGTTATAACTATTTTTGTTATTATTGCAGGTATAGTTAAGGGGAATCGTATCATTGAGGGTAGAGGGAAGGCTTATCAGGCGGTTGTGGACGAGGAAAAAACAGCCATTACCGCTGTGAAAACTGGTATAAAGAAAAGTGGTGGGAACTTTTATGCTGATGAACTTCCGGAACTCTACCGTAGAACTTATGGTGGGGTTACAGAAAGTATATTTAAGGGAGATGAATTGGCATCGAGAGAAACAACAACAGTTCTGATAGATGCCAATTATGAAGCAGATCCTTTGATGAAGATGGGGTTCTTATATACTGAAATATCAGAAAAGCATGCATTATATTCAAATGATGTTGATGTTATAAGAGAACTTGAGTCTGTAGGTTATCATATGACGGGCTACTTCTCAAGAATTCTTACTGTTGATCTTATGGAAGAGGCAGAGATGAATTCGCTGGAAATGACAACGACAGGAGCTATTAAGGTTGAAGGAAAAGCACATTCCCTTATTTATGGACCGTATTATGATCTTCGCGCGGGTGATTATACTGTGGTATATAATCTGTCGCTGCCGTATATTGATAACTATGATAAAGATTATAAGATCTGCACTTTACGTGTGGGGTTACGTTGGGGTAGTGAATATGTAGCTGAGATTCCTGTATTTCGAAGGGATTTTGATGAGAATGGAAGATTGAAATCAGAGATAAAAATAAATATTAATGATTCTAGAGCATGTGAGTTCAAGGTGGTTGCTGAGGATGGCCGCGTGGTTCTTCTGAATGGAATCTCTTGCCAGAAGACTCCTGATATGGATACTCACAGAAGTTATGACAAAAAAGGCAGGATAATACGTGAAAGCTATTTTGACCTTGAAGGAAATCCAATTGAAATTGATGATGGATATCATACTGTCGAATATGAATATGATGGTAACAACAATAAGAGCTTTTTCCGGTATTATGATAATGGTGATCAGCCGGTTATCACTAAAAAAGGCTATGCAGGTATAAGTAAGAAATATGACTTGAAAAAAAGAGTTATAAGAGATACTTATTATGATCAATATGGAAAGAGACTCTCCTTGGAAAGTGGATATTCTGCTGTAGGGTATGGTTATGATGATAACGGGAATAAAAATGAGTTTAAATACTATGATTCTGAAGATATTCCTGTAATGATCGCTAAAGGATATTCGATTGTTAGACGTACATATGATGAGCAGAAGAATGTGACCCATGAAGAGTATTATGACACGGATGATAAGCTGGCTACAATCCCGGGTGGTTATGCTGCGGTTTCATATGATTATGATGATGCTAGACGTGAGACATTAAGATGTTATTATGGTGAGGATGGAAAGCTTACAGTTACAAATGATGGATATGCTCAGAGATGGAGAGTTCTCGATAGTGAAGGGCGAGTGCTGAGAGAAGAATATTTTGGTTCGGATAAAAAGAGAATCGTGATCAGGAAAGGTTATGCCATAGCTGAGTACGATTATGATATGTATGGGAATCAATCCAGAATCGCATATTATGATGCCAATGAGATTCCTGTTATGAATTCGGCTGGGTATGCAATACTCAAGAAAGACTATGATAAATATAAGCATGTTATAAAAGAAGAGTACTACGGTGATGGTGGTGATAGGCTGACGCTCGGAGGAGGCTATTCTATTGCTCGATATGCTTATGACTCGGATGGTAATATGACGGATATGATGTATTATGGACGTGATGGGAAGCCGGTAATGTACAACGGCACATACTTCCATCTGCATAGAGAGTTTAATGACAAACATCAGATTATTCGTGAGACTTATTTTGATATGGATGATAAACCTATAACTCGTGAGGAAGGTTATGTTATAGTCGAAAGAGAATATGATGATGCCGGAAATGCTAATGTTTATCGTTATCTTGATGCGGATGGAAAACCAGTCATGAGAACGGATGGATATGCTGAAGCGTTTTATACATTTAATGATAAAAAACAGAAAATTAGAGTAGAGTATCGCGATGTAGCTGGGAAGCCAGTTATAATTCCAGCAGGACATTCTGTGGCAGTATATGCATATGATGAAAATGGTAATCAGACGGATGTTTCATTCTATGATACAGATGGTAATCCGGCTACATGGTGGAGAGATATATTTAGAATTCATAGTGAATATGATGAATATAAGCAGGTGATTCGTGAAGAATACTATGATAAATCAGGTGACTTGATGATGCGAAGCGATGGATTTGCCGTAATCGAGAAATCATATGACACTTCTGGAAATATGATCGAGCAGAGGTATCTTGATTCTGATGATAATCTGGTAATCAATACCAATGGATATGCCATCCTTTGTCGGGATTTTAATTCTGAAAAGCGTATCATCAAAGAGTATTATCTCGGTCTGGAACGCGAACTTGTCGATTCTGCCAGTGGTTTTGCAGTGATTGAGAATACTTATAATGCAGATGGAATCCTTGTAAAGACTGTGCATTATAATACTAAGGGCGAGGCTGTTGATTAAAATATTTAAATATAATGGTTGCTTTGCCTATTGATATTTTTGGGCCATTTTGGGCCATTGCTAAAAACTATTGCAGAATCTTCTTAAAACGATTACAATAGACTTTAACAATTCTGAAAATTCCGAAAGGGATTATATTATGAAAAAAAATAGTATTCGCGCGAAACATTTAGACTTTATATTAATAGATATAATGTGCATACTTTCGATGCTTTGGCTGTCCTATACACTTTGGATATCTGAACGCGCTAAAAAAGTTATGGGCGATGATTATAGAACCATCGGCCTTATTCTTGTGCTTGCCTACCTGTTTATTGTATTTACGAGGCCGGCGCACAGCGGTATCCTTAGGAGAAGCATTCTTAAAGAGCTGAGGACGACGATTTTCCTGAATGCGGAGCTTCTGATAATCATTCTGATATACCTTTTTGTTATTCATTCGACAGCGACATATTCGCGAGTTACATTTGGTTTGTTTGCGATATTTGATACCTTTGCGATGCTCTTTATGAGAAGCGTCTGGAAGGCGTTCATGAGGAATCGTTACAGCAAGGATGAGCATAAGAGTAAAGTCATGCTTGTGACTTACAGGGGCGATGTGCAGACGCTGAGGAAGATAGTCGGAACGTCGCGTGGATACAGCAGGATCAGCGGTATCATTCTTCTGGATGAGCCTGATTCCGGACCGGGAGGCAGAGGCGAGACCGGAGAGTTGATCATTGACAGGATCAGTTCGGAGACCGGTAAGCTGGTTGGAACAGGTACAAATATGATCACCCCGGACGGCACGATCCTCACCGGAGGGCAGGAGACGATCGACGGAATTCCGGTTATTTATAGGGATGAGATCCTTGAGTATTGCAAGCAGAATGTTGTTGATGAGGTGTATATCATGGCTGCCCGCAAGGACACGGACAAGCTGTCAAATATGTTCCTGTCGATGGGCATCACGGTGCACCTGACGCTGGACGTTTTCATAAGAAATATGCCGAATGCGCACGTTGACAACGTGAACGGCTACACGGTTCTGACCGCGGGTATCGATACGATCACCATCGGCCAGCAGCTGGTGAAGAGGGCATTTGATATAGTTGTTGGTTCGATAGGGCTGATATTTACAGGGCTTCTGACCCTGTTTATCGCGCCGATCATCAAGAAACAGTCGCCGGGACCTGTATTTTTCTCGCAGATCCGCGTGGGTAGGAACGGACGAAAGTTCAAAATGTACAAGTTCCGCTCGATGTATATGGACGCGGAGGAGCGTAAGAAAGAGCTGATGGCGCAGAACGAGATGGATGGCTTCATGTTTAAGATGGAGAACGACCCGCGTATCACGCCGATCGGACGTTTCATCAGGAAGACTTCGATCGACGAGTTCCCGCAGTTTCTGAACATCCTGAAGGGCGACATGAGCCTGGTCGGTACGAGACCGCCAACGGTGGACGAGTTCGAGAAATACCATGCTCACCATTTCAGCCGCCTTGCGATGCGTCCGGGACTTACCGGAATGTGGCAGACCTCCGGCCGTTCGGACATCACCGACTTCGAGGAGATCGTGCAGCTCGACAACGAATACATCCGCAACTTCAGCCTCGGGCTGGATGTGAAGATCATCTTCAAGACCTTCTTCGCTGTATTCGCGATGAAGGGGTCGAAATAAGGTTTTTAGACAAGATTTCAAGAGTCGCGAGAGCGTTTCGCGGCTCTTTTTATAAATATAAAAAGCGAACATGCGTACGGCCTCGCTGTTGACATGTATCGCGCTATGGGCTATAATGTATGCACAAGATAAGGGGGATGGAATTACTCGGTGATAGTGGCATCAAAATCATATTAAAGGAACTTCTCCCCCAGGCCTCTGGGTTGGTACGGTGTACCGGCTTATGCACACTTGGGGGTGTTTTGCTTGTTGGGGGATGGAGAAGGATTAGATGGAAGAAGAATATACAAATACATTGGTTGAAATGGGAGTTTCACTAACTGAACTTGCTGTAAAGGGGACAGCATCGGCTGTAAGTAAAAAAATAAGAGCAATCAAAGATGTAAAGGATGCGGAAAGGCTAAGGGTTAAATATGATGAGCTGATTAACGAGGTTCTACAAGAGAGGGAAGAAGCTGTTAGAATTGCTCAAACGTATAAAGCGGAGCTTGATAGAATAGTTATATCTGATGAAAATATCGAGCATCTTCATAATACAGTTTCAAAAGTTATTGAGATTATTAAATCTATACAGTTAGCAAAAACTATCGGAAGACCTGAGGCTGAAAGAGAGAAAGTTGAATCTCAGGTTGAGGGGTATGAACAGATTAAAGAACTAATCAGCGTAGATACATTGAAGACTATGCAGCTTTTAGGATTTAATTACAAAGAAGCTATTGGTGAGCCTCTCACAAAACTCTGCGCTAATGCAATCGCTGGATGGGGAACAAAGAGTAGTCAGAAGAAGAGATAAGAGGCAAGGCGAATCTGGTTTAGAAGATCGGAATGTAGGATATGTATTTCTGAAATATTGGCTCTCAGAATCCAGATATGTGGAGATACAACGGAAATTTCATACGTTTTATGGTACCAATTGATTATCTGAGCTATTATAAGATGCACAAGATTTAGATAATCTGAAGGGAATAACATGATGGATGATTCAAAGAATCCTGATGCAATGAAAGATGAACTGACATGGGATGTGGAATTACAGGGCATGATATAATGAGCACAAGCTATAGATAATACAAAACAATCAGTATGAAAGGGTTCAATAATGTGGTATGAATGGTTTTTTGACGGAATTGGAACTGCGATAATTTCTTTTGTGTTAGGTGCACTGATTGGTTCTTATACTGGATATAAAGTTGGAATAAAGAAAAGTGGGCATCAAAAACAAATAGCGTCAGATTATTCTAATCAAGAACAACAAATGGTAACAGAAGAAGATAATATAATTGTTGTGGGGAAAAACCATGAGAATATTCGACAAGTTCAAAAAGCTGGTAAAAACTCGGAACAAAAACAATTTGGAACAATTAAATAAAGAAATTAACCAACAACAAGTAGCTGGAAATAATTCGACACAATATCAAACAAATGTAGAAATACATCAAGGGGTTTCAGAGGAACGCGTTAGAAGTATTTATAATGAATTAATTCCTAAGACGCTGAAAGAATACTCTCTGATGGCAGAAGATATAGCGAATAATAGAATTGCAGTGTTTGCAAATTATCTTATTCCGAGGGTGATGGAAATAGATAATGCTATTTCGATGTTTAATAATCCCGAATTTCAAATATTGTTGAAAAAGGCACAGTTGTCGGCAGCTGATACAGCAAATGAAAATGATTACGCACTTTTATCAGAATTAATGATAAGTCATATTCAGAAGGGCCATGATAGGAAGAATCATACAGGCATCTCTAAGGCAATAGAAATTGTGGATTATATCGATAATGATGCGCTATGTGCGTTGACAGTTGCTCATGCATTACAGACCTTTTATCCTGTTACTGGTCTTATTCAAGAAGGCCTTCAAGCGCTGAGTGATTTATATGACAAACTAATATGTCTAGGACTTCCAGATGGAAATGATTGGTTGGATCATCTTGATATATTAGGGGCAATAAGAATCTCTTCTTTTGGTAAACTGAGACAAGTTAAAGATTTTTATGCAAGTTTTTTGGATGGATATGTTTGCGTAGGTATTAAAATTGGATCTGAGGATTATGATAAGGCAATAGATATACTAAATAAGAGCCATATCAATAGAACATGTTTAGTTGAAAATGAGTTGTTTGGGGATTATGCTCGATTATCAATTCAAAACAAAAAAGCAATTTCAAAGGTTGTGATAAATAATGTGGAGCAAGAACGAACTGAGCAAGAACAAAAAGCACTGGAAGAAATATGGAATATGTATTCTAAAGACGAATCGTTAATGCAATTAGTTCGAAACGAGTTTATTAAAAAATGGGATTCCTATAAATCTTTGAAACAAGTTCGTATATGGTGGGATAGTATTCAGACTCCTTTTAATATTACTAAAGTGGGGGAGGTGCTTGCACATACCAATGCGAAGTGCTGTGATTCAGACCTGCCAGATTTGATTTAATAAAGTGAAGAAAACTAACTTATGCACACACCAGAGGACCTTTCTTGTTATAGAAATAGCGTGAATTTGTTTATGAGGATATAAGTTATGAAGAAATTACAGATAGTAAATGTTGGACCGATAAAAGAATGCAAAATAGAGTTTAAAGATTTTAACGTTATAACAGGTAAACAGTCGGCAGGAAAAAGTACCATAGCAAAGAGCTTATATTTTTTCTTGTCTATAAAAGATGAATTAAGAAGGCTTGTGTTTGAGGCACACCACCCAGGAATCCTTGCGGATGGTAAAGATCCGTTTAGTATAAGATTTAAAAATACTCTATTACGTATGCTTGAGGATATATATGGCAGTGATAAAACAATTATAAGAGAAGGATCTCTTTTGAAAATGGAATTTACAGAGGGGATTTATATTCAGGTTTCCTTCAACAAGGTTTTAACAGTGTCTTACAGCAACAAATTAAGAGATTTTATTAAGTATCTGGCGAATAAAGAAGGGAATTCTCAGGAAGTTAACTTTCTTAAAGAGGTTCAGAAAGAAATAAATGAAGTCTTTGACATTGATTATTCGCCTGTGTATATTCCGGCAGGAAGAAGTCTTATGACTGTAATGGGTAATCAATTTGAACTATTCTATTCTACATTGGATGATGGGAATAGGAGATTAATTGATTTATGCACAAGAAGGTTTTTTGAAACGGTTATGAGAATAAAGCCGCTTTATGCTAAAGGGCTTATTAGACGTTGGAAAGAACGAGAAGAGTTAATAGAAAAGGCTCAACCGTATATGGTAGGTGTAATGAACGGAAACTATTATTACGCTAACGGAGATGAGTATCTTGAACTTGAGAATGGTGAGAGTATAAGGGTAAATATGGCTTCATCCGGTCAGCAGGAGGCCTTGTGGATTTATAATATATTACTGTATTATTCAGCTGACTCAATAAAGAGGTTTTATATTATTGAAGAACCTGAATCTAATCTGTTTCCGGAATCACAACAGCTTATCGCTAAATTCTTGGGATTTATAGCAAATCTTGGAAATCCTATGCTTATTAATACACATAGCCCATATGTGTTGGGCGAATTGAACAATATGATATATGCCGGTGGGGTTATGGGACGTGTGAAAAAGAAAAAAATCGCAGAAATCATCGAGAAGGAATGTCAACTTGATTTCAATTCTATGTGTGGTTTGTTTGTTGAAGATGGCAAAGTCACGGATTGTATGGATTATGAGATTGAGCAGATTGATAATTCGAAATTAGATGCTATTTCAAGGGTGATAAATGAGGAGTTTGATAGACTTGTGGCTATAGGAAGGTGATAATGAATGGCATTAAAAGAGTATTCATCAGAATGTGAAAAATATCAGAAAAGAATTACCTGTAAAGACAAGCATAACCCTCAGACATATATAGCTCACAATAAAGATTTGAATGAAGTATATAAATATCGTATTGATGGGGATGTAGTTCAGGATGGGGAACGCTGTGATTATCTTGTCTGGAATGAGACAAAGAAGAATGTCTATTTTATAGAGTTGAAGGGATCTGATTTGATTAAGGCGGTTAGGCAGATAGAGGAGACCGAGAGAGTGCTGAAATCAAGATTCGAGAAAGAGTTTAAGTTGGTAAAAGCATATTATCGTGTGGTGCTAAATAAGACTTGTACACATGCACTGGATAATAACAAGGTTAGGCGGTTTAAGATAAATCACCCAGGACAATGTGAATTTAAGACCGTGAAATTCGAGGAAGATATATAATAGCTTTTTATTTGAAGATAAATATATGAGAATATGAGTAATAGACGCTGCTCGGACGAGGCTTTTCGTGGCTGGATACCGGTACGATGACAAGCCTGTTGCAGGCGGCGAACTACGTGGAAATGATCCAGACCCGCCAGGGCATCACGATCTCGGCACCGGAAGAGATAGCCTTCATCAACGGCTTCATCGACAGGGAGAAGCTGATGAAGTCGGCAGAGTTGTACGGCAAGAGCCCGTACGGCGCGCACCTGAAGGCCGTGGCTGAGGGAAGGGTGAAGTACTGAAATCAGCCTTGAATAAATATCTATATGGCAATATAATGTTTCTGAGTGCTAGTTGAGCCGGGGTGTGACTGCCGGACGTGTCTGGCTTTTGTAAAGGAGATAATGATGCTGCATATTTATTTCGGGAATATGCCTGAGGCTATATATAATACAGAAGTGTATTTTCAAAATGTCTATGATGATGAATGGATTGTAGATGATTTTGCACGGGAAGTTATTAAAAGAATCGACAAATCAGAGGTTTTGGACAGACAGGCAATAAAAAGTCCTGTGCTTGGAATTATTCCTCCGGAAAGACTCTCGGGAGGAACAAAAACATTACTTTTGATAAAGAATATGCCGGATCAGGTATTCAATGCATCGACGTGCGGAGATAACTGTGCACGTTTTATTTTGCTACTCGCCAGAGAACGTGACGTAACAATCAATCTCAGACATCTTATGGATTTTGGAAATAAAGCTTTTGAAGCCATTATTGATAATGATGGAACAAAAGTCACAAATATGGATGAGCTTCTTGCCGGGGCTTACAAGTATATTTGAGGAGTATAAAGCTTGAAGGGATCATATACTGTTAAAGTGCATAATAAACGTGTTTCTTTTACGATAGAGCTGGAAAGAAATATTACTATCATAAGCGGAAACAGTGCTACAGGAAAAACTACGCTTGTCAATTCCATCCTGTTTTATGAAGAACTTGGAGTCAAAAGTGGCGTTTCTATTGAGAGCGATAAAGAATGCCGTGTTTTAAGAGGGAAAAACTGGTACTCCGATCTTCAGAATATCAGTGATTCCTTTGTTTTTATAGATGAGGGAAATGAATTTATAGTTTCAAAAGAATTCGCGTCAGCAATACAAAACACTGATAACTATTATGTTTTTGTGACACGTGAGAATCTGCATCAGCTCCCGTACAGTGTCAATTCGATTCTGCAGCTAAAAAAGACCACGAGCAGGTTTAAACATACATATAACAGGACATATCCTGTGTATGATCATTTCAGCAATTTCTTATTACCTGATTCAGGTATCGATGTTTTTATTACAGAGGATTCTAATTCGGGCTATGAGTTTTTTAAACATCTGGCTGACCGGAATGGCATACACTGCTTTTCAGCAAACGGAAAATCGAATCTTATGAATCAGATCATTGGATTGAAAGACACGCGCAATCTGGTAATTGCTGATGGTGCTGCCTTTGGAGCAAATATGGCTGAGGTTTTCAGCTTTACAAAACGTCATTCAGACAGTATATTTTTATATATTCCTGAATCGTTTGAATGGCTGCTCCTTAGTTCTGAGATTATACACGACGGAGAAATAAAAGATATTTTATCTGATCCATCACAATATATCGATAGCTGTAAGTATTTTAGCTGGGAACAGTATTTTACTGCGCTGTTGGAGGAAAAGACGAAGGGAACACCTGCAAAGTACAGCAAAAGAAGGCTTTCAAAATATTATCTCCAAGAGGGAAATGTGAACAAGGTCATTGATCACATAAGAGAAAAATGATATAAGTAAACTTGAAAAGGAATCGATATGAAGAAGACCAGTATACGTGCGAAGCACCTGGATTTCATTTTAATAGATATGTTATGCATCCTGTCGATGCTTTGGCTGTCCTATGTACTGTGGATACCGGAGGCCAGGAGACGATCGACGGAATTCCGGTGATCTACAGGGACGAGATCCTTGAGTACTGTAAGCAGAACGTCGTGGATGAAGTGTACATCATGGCGGCCCGCAAGGATACGGACAAGCTGTCAAATATGTTCCTGTCGATGGGCATCACGGTGCACCTGACGCTGGACGTTTTCATAAGAAATATGCCGAATGCGCACGTTGACAACGTGAACGGCTACACGGTTCTGACCGCGGGTATCGATACGATCACCATCGGCCAGCAGCTGGTGAAGAGGGCATTTGATATAGTTGTTGGTTCGATAGGGCTGATCTTTACAGGGCTTCTGACCCTGTTCATCGCGCCGATCATCAAGAAGCAGTCGCCGGGACCTGTATTTTTCTCGCAGATCCGCGTGGGCAGGAACGGACGAAAGTTCAAAATGTACAAGTTCCGATCGATGTATATGGATGCGTCCGGGACTTACCGGAATGTGGCAGACCTCCGGGCGTTCGGACATCACCGACTTCGAGGAGATCGTGCAGCTCGACAACGAATACATCCGCAACTTCAGCCTCGGGCTGGATGTGAAGATCATCTTCAAGACCTTCTTCGCTGTATTCGCGATGAAAGGGTCGAAATAAACTTTTCATACAATAATTTCTAAGATATCAAACGAGAAGCGACAAAAGCGTAACAAAATCATAGATTTTGCTACGCTTTTTATAAAGGTGAAAAATATTATAAGCTATTTCATTCCTCGAAAGGCCTTATTCTTAGTGTAACGCCAAGCTCGTCGCAGATCTTCCGGCAGATGGCTATCTTTTCTTCCGGCATAACCTTTTCAACAACTGTCATAACAACATTTGGAACGTATCTTTTGGCAAGAACAGCGAATTCCTTCAGGGCCTCGTAGGATTTAAGTCCGAATCGTGAGCGGGTAAGCTCGTAGAACTCATCTGCATTCGGAGCATTTAAAGAAATAGATATGGTATTTACCCTTCCGGAAAGCTCCGGGGTGATATCGCGGCCGTAGATCAGGTTTGCGAGTCCTATGGTATTGATCCTGACCTTCAGATCGGGATAGGTCTGCTTCAGGGTATCGATCACTGTGCAGACGTCCGAGAGGCGCTCCAGAGGCTCTCCGAAGCCGCAGAAGACCAGCTCGTTGATCTTACTAAGGTCATACTTCGAAAAGAGCTCGAGGACTGATTCAAGACTTGGATCGCCGTGCTTAAACCAGAGATTATTGTCCTCCTGCAGCTCCTTGGTGTGTCGAAGACAGAAGACGCAGTTACATGGACAGCGGTTTGTCATATTCACATATATATTTTTCCCGGTCAGATCGCCGCTCTTTGAGATATCGAGATATCCTTCACTTCCAACCTTACCGGTCACAGTATATAAAATCATCGTTAGTCCTCCAGTAGATCTTTCATAAACATTTCAAAGCAGAGTCCCCAATGAGACGGAACCTGGTTGTCTTCGCAGTATTTGATGCATTTTGAAGCGAATTCAGCGGCCTTTCTGACGGAGTCATAGAAACTATGGCCGTTCATATACATTCCGGCGATAACAGAGCTGATGATATCGCCTGTGCCGCTTCGGTCCTCGCCGATCCTGTCGACCATGACGATCTGCGGATCCTCGCCCTTGGAGTAAATATAATTCATGATCTGCTTTTTATGGAACGGAATACCGGTCACCACTATATGCTCCGGGCCTTTCTCCGAAAGCGTCTGACACATATCATGAAGCTCGTCCGTACTGAACTTGCCGTTTCCGTAATCAACGTCCAGGATCGTACAGAGCTCTGTAAGATTAGGAGTAATGATGGTGGCGAATTTGACCAGCTCCTTCATCTTTTCACACATTTCCGGAGTGTAGGTCTTGTACAGCTGGCCGTAATCACCCATGACGGGATCGATAAGTATAACGCTTTTGTCGGTCTTGAATGTCTGAATAAAATCAATAACTATATCGACCTGTTCCTTCGAACCCAGAAAGCCGGTAGCGATTCCGTCGAATTCCAATTTCAGATTCTTGTAGGTCTGAATATACTCGCTCATTTTCGGCGTATAATCATCAAAGTAGAATTCCGGGAACTGGGTATGTGCGGACAGAATTGCTGTCGGAATACTGACCGCCTGTATTTTCATAGCTGATATTATGGGCGCCATTACTGCGATGGAACATCGTCCAAAGCCCGTAATATCATTTATAAGTGCCATCTTTTTCTGTTTCATTTTCTTATTTCTCCGTCATCACAATTATAGATTATGCCAGCTTCTTAACAGGTGTATGAACTCTCAGTGCGATCTTTCTTAAAACAACCGTTATAAATACGGTTATGATCATATTTGGGATCGTATACCCTATTACTGTATCATAATTCATAAGAATGCGGTAGATGATAAATCCTAAGATCCATGCAGCACTTGCAACTCCGTCGACCTTGATATCGGTCTTCTTATGTCCGAGCACAAACTGATCGGCTATCTGAACTGAGATCATCGGTGCAAATACAGAACCTATAAAATACAGGAAGCCGGTTATATTTTCCATAGGAAATACAATTGCTCCGATCGTTCCGATCACCGTATCAACGATTCCCGGGAGATTGGCCTTTATACGCTGTCTGAAGCCAGGTCTTCCTTCCGGTTCGGCAGGTATCTTATCCTCAGGGTACAGTGCGAAAGCTGACTGGTTGCAGGAGAAGGCATCGATAAAGTTGGTTGTAACACATGAAAATACGATGATGAAAAGACCTGCAACGCCGAAGCCTGCCTTAAGCATTATCTGATCTATTTGTGTTTCATGAGTGATAACTGCAGCGCCAAGTCCGATCACATACATCCATATGCTGGCCAAGGTATAGGTTGCGCATGCCGAGAAAGTAGTTTTTACAGGCTTCTTGGCTTTATATGTGTAGTCGGCGATCATAGGTATCCATGAAAGAGGCATTGCGATTGAAAGCTCTAAGCCCTGGCCGAATGAAAGTATTTCACCTGCACTCGCAGCGGATGTTCCTTTATTTTTAATTCCAGAAAAGATTATAACCGATAAAATTGCAGTGAGCAGTAGAAGCAGTACCATTACGACGATATTTAATTTGTCTCTATGCTTTAAGCCGAGCAGGATCCAGGCTATCGTCAGGACGCCTATGATAATGCACCACCAGGTCTGGCCAAGGTTAAGGATGCCCTGAGCGGAGATTGATGCATCGAAGATCATTATTCCCTGCCAGCCTACGAGCTGGATGATATTTAATATTGCAAAGAAAAAGCTTCCGTATTTTCCGAAGGATAAGGCCGATGACCTCATGGAACCTTCCTTATTCTTGACACCGATTATACCGGCAAGCATCAGAAGCAGGAATCCAATAAGATGACCTAAAACAATAACTATAAGACCATATACAAGTCCGAGACTTTCCAGGCATGCACCTGTAAGTATTTCGGCGATTGATATAGCTGCGCCGAACCAGATCAGAGATACACGAGACATTACATTTGTCCTCCTTATAAAAAACTGTGTAGCATATGCTTTTTATAAGTCGGTATTATATTTCATGTCTGGTCTGATTAAAATGGCCAATTTAAGAAAATTCAATAAGACCAGATTTGCGAGGGCTTTATAAATGATAGGGCGCCATAATTGAGTACGTTAGTAAACAATTATATTGCGATTGTTTTCGTAAATATGATAAAATATCGTGTAGAATCGTGTTGTATATACGGACTGAAATGTCTGAAAGCAGTTGACAGTATTTGGAATATCGGAAAACTCCGAAGAGGAAGGAATTCTGCACATGATTAAAGAATTGATCATTCAAAACTGGGAAAATATATTGGTTCTTCTGGCGTTTGCTATTCTGCTCAGAACAACTGTATTTTTGGATAAGAGGACAATACTGCGCATGTATGCACTGATACTTGCGTTATTTATCTTCTCAATGATCGTGTTCTTAGAGTTTTCATTGGAGAACCTTGATGAGATGCCAAAGCTTCGTCTCGTACTGATGGCCATCCGATATAGCACAACGCCTTTTATTATTGCGTTTATTATTTATACTCTTGGCAAATACGTGCACTGGGGCGTATTTGTTCCTGCTATAATCCTCGTTATATTAGATATAATCTCAATCTTTACGGGAATTGTTTTCTCACTGAACAGTGAAGGAGAGCTTGAGCGAGGGCCGTTAGGATATCTTCCGTATATCATGGTAGGCGTGTATTCCGCACTGCTTGTTTACCTGCTGCTTAAACGCAGCAACAAACGTCCGGAGGAAATTTTTCCGGTTGCTTTTCTTTGCTTTGCGTTTGCGTCAGGACTCATCCTTCCCTTTGTACTCGGGAAGGACTATCAGAAAATATTCTGTGTAACCATTACCATAGCACTTTTTGTATATTATGTATTTTTAATCCTTCAGTCTGCGGAAAAGGATCCTCTTACCGGACTCTTAAACCGTCAGTCGTTTTATGCTGCCACCAGCAATGATTCAAAGGATAAGAATGCCCTGATCCTGATCGATATGAATGGCCTGAAAGCAATAAATGATAAGGAAGGCCATGTAGCAGGAGATAAGGCGCTGGAAACTCTGGCCTATTGTTTCATAAAGGCGACTACCTCGAGAGAGGCCGTTTACAGAGTCGGTGGAGATGAATTCATAATAGTCTGCAGGAAGGCCTCTGAGGATGATGTTCGTAAGCTTATCGAGCGCATCCGGGAAAAGCTTGCTGAGACAAAATACCATTGCGCTATCGGATACAGCTATAGTTCCAGCGGGAATAAGGATATCGATGAGATGTTTAAAGTGGCGGACGAAATGATGTATAAAGATAAGATGGAATATTATTCTTTACCGGGAAATGAAAAATACCGTGGATAGTAATAGAACATGTATAAACGAAAAGGAGTATGGATCATTCCGTGCTCCTTTTATTATTGCTGCTTTGTCTTCCGGGCAATGATCTCATCAATGACTCTGATCCTGAAGCCATACCTGTTTTTAATAATAAGTATTGACAAATGTAAGCGCTTACATTACACTATTATTACACTCGAGCAATATTGATAGGGCTTATGATTTTTGAAATCGTAGGCTCTATCAATAAAAATAAGGGAGTATAATTAATCCTTACAACGGGGTTATGAAACAAGAGACAAGGAGATGGCATATGAAAGAGAATGATCAGGCAGTTTTATCTGATATGGTTGCTTTTGTTGCCTGTGCTGGATGCGCGGCCGGCAAAGCAAGATTTCAGGACAAGTGTAGCAGCTGCCGGGAGGCAGTTGAAGCCGGTTTTATCAGGGGCGAATGTAAGAGTGGATGCGTGGGCGTAGGCTCATGTGTACCTGTATGTAATCAGGGTGCGATCAGTATTCAGGACGGAAAGATAGTGATCGACCGTGAGAAATGTAATGGCTGCGGAGACTGTGCAGCAGAGAATGTTTGTCCACAGAGACTTATAAAGATGATCCCAAGAAAGGCTACGAACTTTATCCCGTGTTCATCTACAGAGGAAGAGGAGAGCGTAGTAAGGGCAACCTGCGGATATGGATGTATCGCCTGCGGTGAATGCGAACGTTCATGCCCTAAAGGAGCAGTTTCGATTGTAAATAATCATGCGGTAATAGATTATGATAAATGTGTCGGCTGTGAGGCCTGCACTATAAAGTGCAAGAAGAAGATCATCGTGGATACCCTCCATGATCTGACAAAGCTTAAGGAAAAGGTTGCATTTGTAAAGTGTTCCGGCGGTTCAAGAGCTTCGGCTGTATTTGAAGGCATGGGAATATCAAAGTGTTCTGATGCTGTAAAGCAGGATGCAAAGGCTCTTGGTATCTGTACCACAGGATGCTGCGGACAGGGTGACTGTACTGCAGTCTGCCGATTCGGAGCTATCTCTGTTGTGAACGGAACAGCTGTTGTGGATCCTGAAAAATGCGTTGGCTGTAGAGACTGTACATTTGCATGTCCTAGAAATCTCATAACAATGGTTCCTTATCAGGGCATGAAGCTGGTTCCGTGCTCATCAACTGATGATTATGAGGATAAGCTTAAGGTCTGCGATTCAGCCTGCATCGGCTGTGAGGATTGCGTAAACAACTGTCCTAACGGTGCGATCTATATGGAAGAGAAACATGCAGTGGTAGATCCTTCTCTCTGTGAGAACTGCAAGATGTGCCAGTATGTTTGTATGAGAAATGTTATAAAGGAACAGAAGGTTCCGGATTATATATATCTGCAGAGAGCAGCGCTCCTTAATGATGCGTTGGATGAAAAACCTGCGTCTGAAGAAACTCAGGAGCAGGCAGATAAAGCAGCAGACAAGAAGGGAGGGGATCAGTGATGCGTACAAGAAAGACTATGGATGGAAATACAGCTGCAGCACATGTTGCATACGCATTTTCAGAGGTTTCAGCTATATATCCTATCACACCATCCTCACCTATGGCAGAAAGTATGGACGAATGGGCTGCTGCCGGACGTAAGAACCTTTTTGGTGAGAAGGTAAATATCATCGAAATGGAATCCGAAGGCGGAGCTGCCGGAGCAGTACATGGTTCGATCACGGCCGGTGCGTATACGACTACATTTACAGCTTCCCAGGGACTTCTTCTGATGATCCCGAACATGTATAAGCTGGCAGGAGAACAGACTCCGACAGTATTTCATGTTGCTGCCAGAGCACTTGCGACACATGCACTTTCAATATTTGGCGACCATTCCGATGTAATGAGCTGCCGACAGACCGGCTTTGCCATGCTCTGCTCTAACAATGTTCAGCAGGTTATGGATCTTGGTGCAGTTGCTCATCTTGCGACAATCGCAGGAAAACTGCCTATGATGCATTTCTTTGACGGTTTCAGAACATCTCATGAATATCAGAAGATCGAGGTCTGGGATTATGAGGATCTCAGAGAGATGGTGGACTGGGATGCAGTTAAGCGTTTCCGCGAGAAGGCACTGAATCCTGAGCATCCGCATCTTCTGGGTTCGGCAGAACAGCCGGAGACATTCTTCCAGCATCGTGAGGCCTGCAATACAGCCTATCTCGAGACTGTGGAGACCATCGCTAAATACATGGATATGGTTAACAGCAAGATCGGTACGGATTATAAGCCGTTTAATTATTATGGTGCAGCTGATGCGACAGAGATCCTTGTAGCTATGGGCTCAGTTTGTGACGCTGCAGAAGAAGTAGTTGATTATCTTAACGCACAGGGACGTAAGGTTGGTATCGTTGAGGTTCATCTTTACAGACCATTCTCAGCTGAGTACCTGACAAAGGTTATACCTGAGACCGTTAAGAAGATAGCTGTACTTGACAGGACCAAGGAGCCGGGAAGCCCTGGAGAGCCTCTGTTCCTGGATGTATGCAGCGCCCTTCGCGGAACTCCGTGGAAGGACTGCCTGATCGTGGGCGGACGTTACGGACTTGGTTCTAAGGATGTTCAGCCGGGTGATATTCAGGCTGCATTTGAAAATCTGTGGAGTGAGTCTCCTAAGAGAGAGTTCACTCTTTCAATAAATGATGATGTGACATATCTTTCACTTCCTGTTACTTCAAATCCTGATGTAGCAGCAAAGGATACTGTTGCATGTAAGTTCTGGGGACTTGGTGCTGACGGTACTGTAGGTGCTAACAAGAACTCTGTAAAGATCATCGGTGACCATACGGACAAATACGTTCAGGCGTATTTCCAGTATGATTCCAAGAAGTCCGGCGGTGTGACAATATCACATCTTCGTTTCGGAGACAGCCCTATCAAGTCGACATACTATGTAAAGCAGGCGGATTTTGTTGCGTGCCATAACTCTGCATATCTCACAAAATATGAGATGGTGCAGGATGTAAAACCGGGCGGAGCATTTCTCCTTAACTGTACCTGGACTGATGAGGAGCTTGAGGAGCATATTCCTGCAGCGGTTAAGAAATATATAGCTGAAAATAATATCAGATTCTATACCTGCGATGCGGTTGATATCGCCAAGAAGGTAGGACTCGGTGCAAGGCGTACCAATACGGTACTTCAGGCAGCCTACTTCCATATAGCACAGATAATTGATATCGATAAAGCTGTCGGCTATATGAAGGATGCGATCGTTAAGACCTATTCAAAGAAGGGTCAGAATATAGTTGATATGAACTGTGCGGCTGTTGACGGCGGTGTGGAAAGTGTTCATGAGGTTAAGGTTCCTGAACATTGGAAGACTGTTGCTGACGATCCGGCTCCTGAGAAGCTTGTGGGCCGTGATAAGATGCATACGGATTATCTGAACAATATACTTGTGCCTACAAATACACTTACCGGTGATAATTGTCCTGTTTCCGTATTTGTGGATACTGCAAACGGTGTTCTTCCGTCAGGTACGGCAATGTATGAAAAACGTGGTATCGCGGCAGATCTTCCACACTGGTGCTCAGGTAACTGTATGCAGTGTAATATGTGCGCATATGTATGTCCTCACGGCGTTGTAAGACCATTCGTACTGACTGCCGAGGAGGCTAAGGACTATCCGGATGCTGTCCCTATGAAGGGAACCAAGGATAAATATTTTGTACTTGGCTTCTCTGCAAAGGACTGTACAGGCTGTGGTTCCTGCACTGAGGTTTGCCCGGCTCGTAAGAAAGCGCTCGAGATGAAGGCTATGGATTCAGAATTCATGGAGAGAGAGCAGGCTAAATATGACAAGCTCTTCGCTACAGTTCATAATGAAGACAGACAGGTACCATTTGATAAGAATACAGTTAAGGGTTCACAGTTTACACAGCCGCTCATGGAATTCTCCGGAGCATGTCCGGGCTGCGGCGAATCACCTTACGCAAAGCTTGTAACACAGCTTTTCGGTGACAGGATGATCGTAGCAAATGCAACCGGCTGCTCAATGATCTGGGGCTGTTCGGCACCTTCCACTCCATATACGGTAAATAAGGAAGGACGCGGACCTGCATGGGCTAACTCTCTCTTCGAGGATAATGCAGAGTTCGGTTATGGTATGGCTACAGCTGTAAATGCAAGAAGAAATGAGCTGAAGACTGCTGTTGAAGCTCTTAAGGAGAATAATCAGGAAACAGCCGCAGCGGCTGAAAAGTGGCTCAGTGTCATGAATGATGGCACAGAGGCAGGAGCTGCCGGTGAAGCATTGCTGGACATCTGTAAGAAGCTTGCTGAAACAGATACCAATGCAGCATATGTAGTTAATAATTCGGACCTCCTCAGCAAACCGTCTATCTGGCTGTTTGGTGGTGACGGCTGGGCTTATGATATCGGTTACGGTGGACTGGATCATGTCCTCGCTTCCGGTGAAAATGTAAATGTACTTGTATTTGATACTGAGGTTTATTCAAATACCGGCGGTCAGTCTTCGAAGGCTACACCTGTCGGAGCGGTTGCCAAGTTTGCGGCTTCCGGTAAGAAGGTTAAGAAGAAGGATCTGGCTCAGATCGCAATGACCTATGGCTATGTTTATGTGGCTCAGATTGCAATGGGCGCAAACCCTGCACAGACACTTAAGGCTCTTAAAGAGGCTGAAAGCTATGACGGACCATCTCTTATCATTGCATATGCACCATGTATCAACCATGGTGTAAAGGCTGGTATGAATAAGAGTATGCCTGAGATGCGTAACGCAGTTCGTTCAGGTTACTGGAACTTACTTCGTTATGACCCACGTCTTGCAGAGCAGGGTAAGAACCCTTTGATGCTCGACAGCAGCAAGCCTACAGATAACTATCAGGACTTCCTGATGGGTGAGGTAAGATATAATTCACTGAAGCTTCGTTTCCCTGAACAGGCAGAAGAGCTGTTTAAGAGGGGCGAGGAAGCAGCCAGCGAGAGATTTGAGGCGCTGCATCACAGAGCTATGGATAAGAAAGGGGGTAATGCGTAGTGATCAATCTTAGTAAAGTTGGAACTGCCATGCCTGAGCAGGATCCTAAGGTTCGTGTAAATAATAATGACGAGGTCGCTATGGGCTACACCGAGGAGATGGCGATCCGTGAGGCACTGCGCTGCCTCAAATGCCGTGAGCATCCGTGTATGACATCAGGCTGCCCTATCCATAACAATATACCTGCATTTATAGAGAAGATAACGGAGGGAGCTTTCGAGGAGGCTTATCAGATCCTTGCGGAGACTACAGCACTTCCTGCAGTATGCGGAAGAGTATGCCCACAGTATCTTCAGTGTGAAGGAAAATGTGTCCGTGGTGACAAGGGACGTCCGGTTGCTATCGGTGCACTGGAAAGATTTGTAGCTGACTGGCACAGACATAATGCATCTGTGGTTGCAGATGAAGCAGCCGGGACAGAGAAAAAACAAAAAAGTGTAGCAGTTATCGGCTCCGGTCCTGCAGGTATCGCATGTGCAGGAAAGCTGGCTGATAAGGGATATGCTGTTACTATATTTGAAAAAGAGAAGAAGGCCGGCGGAGTACTGAGCTATGGTATTCCTGAGTTCCGTCTGCCAAGAGAGATCGTTGAGACAGAGCTTGATAAACTTCAGCAGGCAGGTGTAGTTATCAGTACTGAGAAAGAACTCGGCAGGGACTTCAATATAGATTCTGTAATGGAGCAGGGCTTCGATGCTGTATTTATCGGAAACGGTGCCGGAAGATCCATTCGTCTCGGAATCCCGGGACAGGAGCTGAAGGGCGTTCTGCCTGCATCAGGTTTCTTGTATGATGCAAATATCAGAAAAGAGTATCCGAAGGCTGAAAAGATAGCAGTCATCGGCGGCGGAAATGTAGCTATGGATGCGTGCCGTGCAGCGGCTCGTGTACCGGGCGTGCAGAAGGTTTATGTGGTTTACAGACGTTCCATGGCAGAGATGCCTTCAGATCCGAAGGAGCTTCGCGAGGCTGTGGCAGAGGGCGTTGAGTTCATCTATCTTACAGGACCTGTAGAGGTTGTGGGAGATGGCGAAAAGGCAGTGGGCCTGAAGTGCCAGAAGATGGAGCTTGCCGAGCCTGATGCATCCGGAAGAAGAAAGCCTGTTCCGATCCCTGGTTCAGAGTTTGTTCTTGAAGTAGACTGCATCATTGAAGCTATTGGAAGTGAGAGTGACAATGACGGCTTCAGTGACCTTGAGAAAGGTTCAAGAGGCTTTATCACGGCAGATCCGGATACACTGGCAACATCCCGTCCGGGCGTTTATGCAGGAGGCGATACCGTGACCGGTCCTAAGACCGTTATCGCAGCTATGGGTGCCGGAATAAAAGCGGCAGAGTCGATAGCTGATTACCTGGAAAAGCTTAATAAATAATCTACACACCGGTTGTATTGAAAAATATGACCGGTGTTTTAGTGTCGGATGATAATAGCGGTTGTGGATATCAGGATGAATTGCCGGATGATAATAGCGGTTGTGGATATCAGGATGAATTGCCGGATGATAATAGCGGCTGCCGGGTATCATAGTGAATTACCGGATGAAATGATTAACTGTCTGTTATCAGAATGAGTTGCTGGAAACGTGCAGAAACTTGTGGTATTATGTGTAGTATATTAAAGTATAAAAGGAGTCAGGCAAGGGTGTTAGGCAAAGATGAAAGAAGTAAAACATTAAGGATATCGGCCGTTTTATTGGCACTGTTTTTTATGGTGACGATATTCGGACAGGGGCTATTCGTGACTGCGGAAGGAACTGAGGCTGCGGATAAGGCTGTGTCTGAGGAAGGAGCTGCAGCTGCGGAGGAAACGACGACCGCAGGAGCAGATGCGGGTGAGGCTGCGCAGGATGAACAGCTATATTATCCGGAACTGCATCTGGACGGAGAAGCCATAAAAAAAGAGCTGGAAGCGTTATATGAGGAAAATAAGGAAAGTACACCTTCGGTTTCGATAAGCGTATTTGGAGAGACAGAAGATATCTGCTCGGTGGTTTACGGAAATGCCAATGTTGAGGACGCTGTGGCAGCTGATGAGGATACGATCTATGAATGGGGTTCTGTCAGTAAGCTCCTGGTCTGGGTCAGTGTAATGCAGCTTTATGAGCAGGGCAAACTGGATATGTCTGAGGATATTACAAAATATCTTCCTGAGGACTTTTTGAAATACCAGTCATCAGAAGATCCGATCACCATGAATAATCTTATCAATCATGATGCAGGCTTCCTTTCGCCTTATAAGGATGTTGAAACAAGTAATCTGGACGAACTTATGCCTCTTGATGAAGCACTGAAGAAGACTGAACCGGCGCAGGTATATGAGCCTGGAGAGGTGGTTGCATATTCCAACTGGGGCACCGCACTTGCTGCTTATGTAGTTGAGCAGATCAGCGGAATGGATTACGCTGAGTATGTGAAGATAAATATACTTGACAGGCTGGGTATGGAGCATACTGCCGTAAAGCCTGATCTTTCAGATAACCCATGGGTGGCTGAGAGAAGAGATCAAACATATGGCTATTATTACGAAGACGAGAAGCTGACTTCAATGGGTTCATGCCGTGCATATATCCATATTTATCCGGCAGGTGCCGTAACCGGAACCATAGGGGATCTTAAGAAGTTTGCCCGTGCATTTCTCTGTAACAGCGAGGATTCGGTACTCTTTGAGAAACCGGATACATTGGAACTGATGCTGTCACCGTCTCTCTATTATTCAGGAACAAGTGTTCCGAGATTCTGTCATGGTTTTGAGGCTGATATTTACGGTAAGGGAAGGCTTATACTCGGACATGGAGGAAATACCACCGGGTTCACGGCTCTTCTGCAGTTTGATCCGGAGAGCAGGACCGGTCTTGTCATGATGACAAATGTCCGTGCAGAAAGAACTTTCAGATCAAGGCTTCCGGAAATAGTGTACGGTAAGCCGGATTATTCGGAGATCTCCGGTGGAGACTTCACGCAGCTGGATTTTACAGGTCATTATATTATGAGCGGCGGAACCTTTGAGAAGGGCTGTTTTTCACTGTACAGCTTCCTGACGGATCGCCTTCATATCAGAGAACAGAATGGCGAATATACAAGTAACAGCGGTATATCATCAATAAAGCAGCTTTCGGACAATGTGGCTGTAGTAACTCTGGTCAACGGAGAGGAGCAGCTGTATTTTATAAAATATGATTCGGATGGAAAGTTTGAGGGACTCCAGAATACATCGGTTGACTTTATCAGGATCAGTAATTTTAAGTTTACACTGCAGATGGTACTCATGCTGGGAATGATACTTGCACTTGTAATAATGATGGTGCTTCTTGTTGCGCATCTTCTAAAGATCAGACGATTCAAGGATCCGGATATCAGAAAATACAAGCTGTGCGAGATCAATCTGGGAATAGCTGAGGCCGTGCTTGCATCCGCTATAAGCTTGCTGTTCCTGTTCGGCGTAAACAATGTGATACTTCGTGCGATATTCTGCATAGTTGCTACAGGCTTTTTGGCACTGATGATCGAGCTCCTCATCATGACTCACAGAAGGGGTAAAAAGGACGAGATCAGTAAAGTACTTATCCTGGAGGATGTATGTGGATTCTTCATCCTGGTCGGATTTATCTATTGGAGATTATATCAGTTCTGGGGATTCTAAATTGATCCCGGAGAGATTTAAGAGGCGGTTTTTTATAGCTGCCTCTTATTTTTTTGACGTTTTCTTACATTTTTCATGCCTTCTTACATTTTTCTTACATAAAGCTCTGAAAAATCCGGATAAATTATTATAACATTTTAATATTTTTTCAGTTGCATTGTTATCCCGAATTTATTATATTAATAAAGGGGTTCACAGTATTTTTTACCTGTGAAAAAGGCTTGGAGTGATAGGGACTTATATATGATATAATATTATGAAAGGGGTTACATTAGATGAATATTTATGACATTGCCCAAATGGCAAATGTATCTATTGCAACTGTTTCCAGAGTGGTAAATAACAGCCCGAAGGTCAGCGAAAAAACCCGGAAAAAGGTCATGGATATTATCGACCGTTACGGATATACCCCGAATGTTTTCGCTCAGGGACTTGGTCTTAACACCATGCATACCGTAGGAATCCTTGTTCCTACCATATCGGATCTTTATATTTCCAGAGCTGTTGCATGCATAGAGGAGAACCTGCATGAGATTGGTTATGATGTCATTCTCAGCTGCAGCGGCTATACAGCTACGGCGAAGGAGGCTCATATAGAGATGCTTCTTTCGAAAAGGATCGATGCACTTATTCTTGTAGGCTCTACCTATGCCGGTTCGGAGGATGAGACGCATAATACTGACTATATCGCGAAGGCGGCTGAGGAGATCCCTGTATTTATCATTAACGGTCTGATCGATGGCGAGAATATCTACTGCAATGCAGCGGAGGATTATCGTATCTCTTATGAGGTAACAAAGGAGCTTATTGCCAGGGGAAGAAGAAATATCTTATTCCTCACGGATTCAAAATCCTACAGCGCAAATCAGAAGAAATACGGCTATGAGAATGCTCTGAAGGACGCAGGGATCACTGTTTCGAGGGATCATATGCTCTTCATGAAGAATGATATAGATATGGTGAGAAGCCTTTTCTGCAACTATGATTATCTGGATTACGATGCTGTATTTGCAACGGATGATGCTATGGCTATAGGCGTGCTCAAGTACCTTGAATCCATCGGTAAGAGGGTTCCTGCCGAGGTAAGCGTTGTGGGATATAATAATTCACAGCTTTGCAAATGTACTACGCCGGAGCTTACTTCTGTGGATAATAAGGTTGAACTGGTTGCGCTCCAGACAGTCAACAATCTTAAAGAGATCCTGAACGGAAACGACAGAGTAATGCACAAAAATATGGTTGCCTGTGAGCTGATCAGAAGAGGCACCATGTAATAATAATCTAATATAAGTGTAAATTTTTTTAAAAATTTAGCATTTTTCTGTTGACAAATGTAAGCGCTTACATTATATTCAATATGAACAGAAAAATAAAACTGAACAATGGCGTGAAATAAAGGGTATTTGTCGCATCAAAAAAATGATAGTGCTTACCCAATAAATAAAAGATATATTTCTGAATCAGATAAAAGGGAGGTAATTATGGAATTAGGTTTAAGACCAAAGGAAGAATGCATGTTTGATGCGGTGAGCCTCGGTGAGGTAATGCTGAGACTTGATCCGGGTGAAGGAAGGATCAAGACAGCCCGTTCGTTTAAAGCGTGGGAAGGCGGCGGAGAATACAATGTTATCAGAGGACTCAGAAGATGCTTCGGAATGAAGACAGCCGTTTTAACGGCATTTGCAGATAATGAAGTTGGTAAGCTTATGGAGGATTTCATCCTTCAGGGCGGAGTTGATACCTCACTTATCAAATGGATGAAGACAGACGGTATCGGCAGAGTTTGCAGAAACGGTATCAACTTTACAGAGAGAGGCTTCGGTATCAGAGGTGCTCTTGGATGCTCAGACAGAGCAAATACAGCAATCTCCAAGGCAACAGCTGAGGATTTTGATTTTGAATATGTATTTGGAAAGCTTGGAGTAAGATGGCTTCACACAGGCGGTATTTACGCAGCACTTTCAGAAACAAGCTCACAGACAGTTATCGAGGCTATCAAGACAGCCAAGAAATACGGAACTATCGTTTCTTACGACCTTAACTATCGTCCTTCAATGTGGAGCGCTATCGGCGGCCAGGAGAAGGCGCAGGAGGTTAACAAGGAGATCGCCAAGTACGTTGATGTTATGATCGGCAACGAGGAAGACTTCACAGCATGCCTTGGCTTCGAGGTTGAAGGAAATGATGAGAACCTAAAGGAGCTTAACCTTGACGGATACAAGAAGATGATCAATGAGGCTGCTAAGACCTATCCTAACTTCAAGGTTGTTGCAACAACACTCAGAACAGTTAAGACAGCTACAGTAAACGACTGGAGCGCTATCTGCTGGGCAGATGGTGAGATCTACAAGGCAGCACAGTATGATGGACTTGAGATCATGGACCGTGTGGGCGGCGGTGATTCATTTGCATCAGGACTTGTATACGGACTCATGACAACAGGTGATCCTGAGAAGGCTGTAAATTATGGAGCAGCACACGGAGCACTTGCTATGACAACACCGGGTGATACAACAATGGCTTCACTTAAGGAAGTTGAAGGTATCATGAGCGGTGCAGGAGCAAGAGTTAAGAGATAGAATTCTAATTTGCCAAGTGTTTTTTTCCCCATAGATGTGATCATGAAAAAAGGCCGGTATAGCAGCTTAGAGGGCTATACCGAGCCGAATTCATGAGAGAAAGGAAGGTTTGATCAGATGGAACTTAGAACAGCGGCATCCCCAAAAGATGTTAAGTATTATACGACAGAAAGACTCAGAGAGGAGTTTCTCATCGAGAAGGTATTCTTTGAGGATGAGATAAGACTTGTATACAGTCATATTGACAGAATCATCACAGGCGCAGCGATGCCTGTAAAGAAGGAGCTTAAGCTTGAAGCAGGAGATGAGCTTCGTGCAAAGTATTTCCTTGAGAGAAGAGAGATGGGTGTGATCAATATCGGTGGAGACGGTGTGATAACCGTTGACGGTAAGGATTATACAGTTGCTCACAGAAATGGAATGTACATTGGAATGGGTAAGCAGGATATCGTATTTAAGGCTATCGATCCTGCAAATCCACCTAAGTTTTATATAAACAGTGCTCCGGCACATGCAGAGTATCCAACAGTTCTGATAAAGGTTAACGGAGAGCCTGAGGAAGGCGTGGTTATCATTAAGGACGAGAATAAGAAGGAGCTTGGTTCTCTGGAGCAGTCAAATCACAGAACGATCTGCAAATACATCCTTCCTGGACAGGTTGAAAGCTGTCAGCTGGAGATGGGTATGACTCATCTTGAACCGGGAAGCGTATGGAATACAATGCCTTGTCATACACATGACAGAAGAATGGAAGTTTATATGTATTTTGAGATTCCTGAGGATGCATTTGTTATGCACTTTATGGGAGAGCCTCAGCAGACAAGACATATAGTTATGAGAAATGAGCAGGCAGTCATCTCGCCAAGCTGGTCTATCCACTCAGGCTGCGGTTCACAGAATTATACCTTTATCTGGGGTATGGTCGGCGAGAATCAGGATTTTGATGACATGGATGATGTAAGGAATCAGGATCTTTTATAATTAACAGAGGTGTTTATATACTTCCTAAAAAATATAATAGCTGATTTCGTGGATTATATACCAAACCACATCATTGACGAACTTGATCCGGTATATAATTCCATGGAAAAAGCGCAAAAAGATTAGGGCAGTATTAACGAATAGATTGAATAGAAAAGGAGAATAGGTATGAGTGATTTTCTTCAGAAGTTTGCACTTACAGGTAAGGTAGCATGGATCACAGGAGCTTCGTATGGGCTTGGTTTTGCATATGCTAAGGCATTTGCAGAGGTTGGAGCAAAGGTTGTATTTAATGATATCAATCAGGAACTTGTTGATCGTGGAATAGAGAATTATAAGGCAGAGGGCATCGAGGTTTATGGTGCAGTATGCGATGTTACAAAGGAGGATCAGGTAGAGAAGTTTGTTGCTGACGTAGCAGAGAAGGTCGGACCTATCGATATCCTCGTAAATAATGCAGGAATCATCAGAAGGATCCCTATGCATGAGATGTCTGTAAAGGACTGGGATCTTGTTATAAATATTGACCTCACCGGTCCATTTATCTGCTCTAAGGCAGTTATCCCGAGCATGATGGAAAGAGGCGGCGGAAAGATCATCAATGCATGTTCAATGATGAGTGAGTTCGGACGTGAAACAGTTTCAGCATATGCTGCAGCTAAGGGCGGACTTAAGATGCTTACAAGAAATATCTGTTCAGAATACGGACAGTACAATATCCAGTGTAACGCTATAGGACCTGGCTACATAGCTACACCTCAGACAGCTCCTCTTCGTGAGAGGCAGGCTGACGGCTCTATGAATCCTTTCGACAGATTTATCCGTTCTAAGACACCTGCTCAGAGATGGGGACGTACAGAGGATCTTATGGGTCTTGCAGTATTCCTTGCATCAGAAGCATCTGACTTCATAAATGGTCAGGTTATCTACATCGACGGCGGTATTTCAGCTTATATCGGACAGGATCCAAACAATCTGGATGAGTCTAAGTTTGCTGCTGAAGAAGAGTCAGATACAGATGTTAAGACAGCTGATAAATAATTTGGATTAGAAAGAGACCGGTTCCCTATGGGACGGCCGATAGGAGAATAAAATGAACAGCGAGAAAACAGTTAAGGCTTTAGAAAAATTTTCAGAGGTTGGCATAATCCCGGTTGTTGTTCTGAATGATGCAAAGAATGCAGAGCCACTGGGTAAGGCACTTATGGAAGGCGGACTTCCTGCAGCTGAGGTTACATTCAGAACAGACGCTGCTGAAGAGTCTATCAGGATCATGGCTGAGAAGTTCCCTGATATGCTTGTAGGTGCCGGAACAGTTCTTACCATAGAACAGGTTGACAGAGCTGTTGCAGCAGGTGCAAAATTCATTGTTTCACCTGGCTTTGATGCAGATATAGTTAAGTATTGTCTGGAGAAGGATATTCCGGTATGTCCGGGTATCCAGACTCCTACAGAGCTCATTCAGGCTGTTAAGCTTGGACTTGACCATGTTAAGTTCTTCCCTGCAGAGAATGCAGGCGGACTCAGCATGATCAATGCAGTCGGAGCAGCTTTCCCTAAGGTAAAGTTCATGCCGACAGGCGGTATCAATGCTTCAAATGTAGTTGAGTATCTTAAATCTTCTAAGATATTCTGCTGCGGAGGAAGCTGGATGGTTAAAGGAGCTCTGATAGATGCCGGTGATTTCGATAAGATCAGAGAGCTTACTGCAGAAGCAGCAGGAATCGTAAAAGCTAATCGATAGACTGACATGATTATATAGCCCACATTTGTCCGCAAGGGCAAACCTTCCTTAAATTTAGCCTGGATGACCATACATCCAGGCTAATCAACTAATAAGGATAGTATTGATAGTTTAGGAGGAAAATATAATGGAATTTGGTTTTGGTTCAATGATTGAAAGATTAAAGAAGGATCCGAAGAAGATCGTTCTTACAGAGGGCTCTGACCCGAGAATACTTGAGGCGGCTTCCAGACTTCTTGCGAGCAACTTTCTCCATCCGGTGCTTCTCGGCAAATACGATGAGGTAACCAAGGCGGCAGAAGAAGCAGGCTTTAACATCCGCGGAGCGGAGATCATTGATCCTGAGAATTATGACAGATTTGATGAGATGGTTGATGCCTTTGTTGAGATCAGAAAAGCAAAGGGTATGACTAAGGAAAAGGCTGAGAAGATACTTCGCCAGGCCAATTATTTTGGTACAATGCTCGTACAGATGAAGGTTGCAGACTGCTTACTCGGCGGTGCTACTTATTCAACAGCTGATACAGTAAGACCTGCACTTCAGATCATCAAGACTAAGCCGGGCAATTCAATAGTTTCTTCATGCTTTATCCTTGTTCGTCCGTCAGCTACCGGTGGAAATGAGGTTATCGCCATGGCAGACTGCGCAATAAATATCAGCCCTTCAGAGGACGAACTTGTTGAGATCTGCGGTGAGACTATACGCTGCGCAAAGGTTTTCGGTATCGACCCTAAGGTTGCATTCCTTTCGTATTCTACTCATGGTTCGGGTGCCGGCGATACGGTCACAAAGATGAGAAATGCAACAATGAAGGCTATCGAGGAGTATCCTGATGTTCCGATCGACGGCGAGTTCCAGTTTGACTCGGCAGTTTCTCCTAGAGTTGCACGCCAGAAGTGTCCTGGCTCACCTGTTGCAGGATATGCAAATACATTTATCTTCCCTGACATAAACGCAGGAAATATCGGTTACAAGATTGCACAGAGAATGGGTAATTTTGAGGCTTACGGACCGATCCTTCTCGGACTCAATGCTCAGATAAATGACCTTTCAAGAGGCTGTAACGCGATCGAGGTTTACTCGATGGCGATTATCACTGCATCCCTTGCATAATAGTTGTAAGATAGAGCAGAATATGGTAGGATTAATGTAGTGGTGTTTTATTGTTCTGTGTATTTTAAGAGGCAGAAATATGTATACAAAAGAACAGCTTATTAAAAATCCATATTTTGCAAAAATCCTTGAAAATGAAGATCTGCCAAGGATGTTGGATTCTCTTACGGGCGTGCTCACAAGACCATATATTATTGGTTTTATCCGCTATCTGATCGATCGTAAGATTCCTTTTACTGCGGCTATGCTTGATCTTGATAACTTCAAGTTCATAAATGATACTTACGGCCATAAGGTCGGAGACGGAGTTCTGCAGGGCGTTTCAAATGATATGATCGATTATCTCGAAGACTTTGGCTTTATCGGAAGGTTTGGCGGAGATGAATTCATCATCGTCAATCTGAGAGATCTGGAATATGCCGATAAGAAGGCCTTTTACCTGAATATGTACGCGAATTTCAGGGTTCTGCGTAAGAATATCAAGCTGGAGAACTGCGATCCGTTTATAACAGGTACGATAGGAAGTGCAACTTATCCGACAGATGCCGATAACTATGATGAACTGTTTCAATTGATGGACAAAACTCTTTATCGTGGCAAGACCAAGGGACGTAACTGCTATATCATTTATGTTGAGGAAAAACATAAGAATATACAGATACAGGAGCTTGTCAAGCATGGACTGTATCAGACCTTCTACAATGTTTCCCGTAAGTTTGATAAGGGAAAGGATCTGAAGGAGAAGATGTGGGAGATGTTTTCCGTACTTCAGGAGGATCTCAGAATATCAAATCTTTTCTACATCTCCGAGGATGAATATGTCCGTGATCTCATGGGAAGACATGACAGGGTATTTGTTTCGGATGTTTCGCGTATACTGAAAGATGGAATGTATATAACAAATAATACCGAAGAGCTTAAGGATACCTATATAGAGCTGTACAGTTATCTGAAATCAAATGAATTCGAGACAGTGCTTATTGTCAGCATGTCTCTGCAGGGACAGCAGATGGGCTACCTAATGTGTGCGGAGCCGCACACCCTCAGAATATGGCAGGAGGATGAATGTGCGATTCTTCTCTTCGTAGCCAAGCTCATTGCCGGATATATACTTGGTACGGGAAGCAGATTGTAGGAAAGATAGTCATATAAAACGATTAAACAAACAATACAAAAATATACAATAAAAACATATGGTAAAAATATGATATAGCGTGCGATAAACACACGTTAAAAACACCGGAGCCATAGGGTTGTGAATGGTTACAACCTATATCTCCGGTGTTTTTATTCTGTTAGTATCTTGTTATTATCACATATTACAGCCCGTGCTCCCTTCTGTAGCGTGGGACAACGATAAGCGCGGTGACGACGGCCATTACGGCGACGGATACATTGCTGATCATCATGACCATACCGACGCTCTTTTCTCCGAAGTTGGTATAGTTCTGCAGGAACCAGAAGACCGGTATTCGGAAGATAAATACTCTCGAAACGTTTAGTACCATCGTGAGCTTGGTCTTGCCGAGTCCGTATAGGAGAGCCATGACGGCTGCAAAGGCACCCAGCGGAACGCCGCCGATAGCCTCGTATTTATAAACCTGGATGATCAACCTTTGGAACTCAGGATCTCCGCCGTCGAAGAGGTGGCTGAAGAAGTTGATATTAAGTACAGTGAAGCCGCAGATAAATACACTCATGATGACATTTACAAGCACGGTACTGTAGAAGGCTTCAAGAACACGTCTGTATTTACCGGCTCCGAAGTTCTGACTTACTATTGCTGAGGTGCCGTCCTGAAAACCGTTCTGCGGATTGGTCGTTATACCGCCCAGGTTGTTGGAAACGCCCATGGCACCTACCATCAGGGAACCGTATTCATCGCACATCGAATTGACAACGGTCTTGCCGGAAGCAAAAAGGATCTTCTCCAGTATGATCGGAATGGAAACCTTGATCATCGGCAGATTGACTTTCCTATTCAGTGTTACGCATTTCAGTGAGAAACCGAATGCGTTATTTTTTGCGGTACTGTTCCTTACCGCAAATATGAAGAGGAGAAACTGTGAGATGAGAGATGCCATAGCTATCATCTCAAGTCCGCAGTTAAAACCGTAAACAAATACAGCGGTAAGTGAAAGCTTGGAAACTATCACTATCAGGTTCAGATAGAGTATACGTTTTGAATATCCGCGGGCACGTTCAACAGCAATATATATGTTGTTTAAGAAGGTGAAGATCATGACGATAAGCTCGATCCTGAAATATGTTACACCTTCGACGATGAGCTCGTGAGGAGTACCCGCAAGCCTGAGAAAAACCCTCGCAAAAGGAAAGATAACGGCTATTAGTATAAGGCCGATGCCAAGACAGAGAGTGTAAATACTGCTGACACGCTTTTTAACCATAATAAAATCGCCTTCACCATAAGCTCGGCTTATCTGGATTCCTGCACCTGTTGCAAGACCTCCGCCGATAGATGAAAGCATGAAATTGAGTTGGGCAAGATATGCCACGGCTGAAACTGAGGTTGGACTGATATGAGACGCCATCATGGTGTCCAGAATGGCAAAAAGCTGATTAAGGCTCTGATACAGCGCCAAAGGAAGACCGATATAGAGAACGACTCTGAGTATCGGCGAATTTAAGATCTTATCTCTGTAGAAAATATCCTTTTTAGTAAGATCAGCGCGAACTTCTGAGGTATCGCGCTGATCTTCTGTAGAATTTATGGCTTTGATATCTTTATTATCCATATATTATAATTCTGAAACCCGGATAAAGAAGGCATCAGAATTTAGGCATCATACTTGTATACTGGAAGTATTCTTCCTTTCCTGAACCCTCTTTAACTACGGTTATGGTAGTATCAGGAAACTTACGTTTCTCGTGTTCATTACATTTTTTAAGCTTGACCTTATACAAGTTGTGCATCATCTCATCAACAAATTGCTGAGCAGCATCTTTAGAATTTTTCGCATCAATCAGCATAGCGGTGCTGGTTGACTTGCAATGAAATCGTGTGTACCCCATAAATCACTATCTCCTTTGATGAATCAGAATATAATGAAATAACCGGCGTATTTACACGATTTTTATTAAATTTCCGATGCGTAACCTTAGAGAATTAGATCAGTGATCGTGCAATACGTCAATTTTTAACGATTATTATAGCACAACTCCATCTTTGAAGATAGATATTTCTCTAAAATTATTTTTTTCAGTACAAGTTTGTTCTCCACTTGCTATTTTTAGTACAAAATCAAGCAGTCTGTCGCCGGCGTCATCAAGGGATTCACCTTCGGCAACCGTTCCTGCGTTGAAGTCTATCCAACTGCGCTTTTTCTCGTAAAGAGCAGTATTTGTAGATATCTTGACAGTAGGTGCCGGCGCGCCGAATGGGGTACCTCGGCCGGTAGTGAATAGTATCAGATGTGCGCCTGCAGCAGTAAGATCGGTGGCACTGACAAGATCGTTGCCCGGACCGGAAAGAAGGCTGAGACCTTTTTTCTTAACCGGAGAAGCATAGCTCAGTATATCAACTATCTGAGCGCAGCCGCCCTTCTGAACGCATCCACAGGATTTGTCCTCCAGGGTTGTTATACCGCCTGCTTTATTTCCGGGACTTGGGTTCTCGTAAACCACCTGTCCATGTGATACAAAATATTTTTTAAAATCACTTACCATCTCGACGGCATTATTAAATACTGTTTCGTCCGCGCAGCGGTTGAAGAGTATCGATTCTGCACCGAACATCTCCGGAACCTCTGTGAGGATGGTTGAACCGCCAAGGGCGATGAGTCTGTCTGAGAATCTTCCGACTGTCGGATTTGCTGTGATACCCGAAAGTCCGTCGGAACCGCCGCACTTCATGCCGACGATAAGCTCGCTGGCCGGCAGCTCTTCTCTGGTGAACTTACCTGCATAGGCTGCAAGCTCTTCGAGAATCTTGCTCCCTTCCTCGAGTTCATCCTTTACATCCTGACAGATAAGGAACTTGACTCTATCATCATCCCAGCTTCCAAGCTCTTCCCGGAACTGTTTCATGGTAAGGTTTTCACAGCCAAGGCCGAGGACTAAAACTGCACCGGCATTTGGATGTCTTACCAGAGAGGTAAGGAGCTTCTTCGTCTGTTCATGGTCGCCGCCAAGCTGGCTGCAGCCAAACGGATGTGTAAAGGTATATAGTCCGTCGATAGTTCCTGAAACAAGATGCTGGTTTTCTCTGACAAGCTGGGTTGCTATAGAGTTAACACAGCCGACAGTAGGGATGATCCAGATCTCATTTCTGATACCGACACTTCCGTCGGCACGCTTAAAGCCCATAAAGCTTTTTGCCTCAACCTTCGGAAGAGGAAATACCTTGTGACAGTAGGTGTATTCATCACTTTCCGAAAGATTGGTACGGGCGTTGTGGGTATGTACCCACTGGCCCTTTTGAATATCGGAAGTGGCTCTGGCAATCGTATTTCCGTACTTGATCACTTCACTTCCGGATGCTATATCACACAGAGCAATCTTGTGACCTCTTGCGATATCCTCGGCAGCCTTAAAGCTAAGCTCACCAATATTTAATTCTTCATCCTTCGCAATGTCTGTAAGAGCTACAGCAACATTGTCAGAAGGATCTATCTGAATTATCTTCATTAAGAAATATCCTTTCTTACGTGCGGATTTCTATTTAACGATCTCGCGGAGTGCTTCGTACATACCCTTTTCACGGATCAGAGCGAGATCCTTTACAACCTCAGCCTCGAAGCCGACGAGTGATGAGAGTGCGTTGTCCCACATCTTTTCGTTATTGATAACTGCCTTCGCGATAGCAGCGTCATCGTCGTCCTTATGAGCGAAGAAGAAATCGAGAACCCACTGATCATCCTGGATCTTGTAGGTGTTGTCGCCTCTCTTTGCTATAAGGCAACCTTCGCCCTTTTCGTAGCCTCTGTGATAGAAATCAATATATGCTGCAAATGAAAAGGTAAGACATTTTGCAAGCTTTCCGCCGTTACGCTTTGAATACTCAAGAAGCGATGGCATACATCTTGCCTTCCATTTTGAGGTTGAGTTAAGTGATATCGAAAGCAGCTGATGATCGATGAAAGGATTGGCAAATCTTTCGGTAACATCAGATGCAAATTTCATCAGATTGTCCTTCGGCAGGTCCAGAGTCGGTATAACTTCATCGTAAATAGTCTTGTTCATGAAATCATGGATAACAGTATCCTTCATACAGTCACGAACGATGTCCTGTCCGGCGAGATAAGCTGCCATGATAAATGATGTATGTGCACCATTTAAGATGCGGACCTTACGCTGCTTGTAAGGAGTAACATCATCAACAACTATGATCGGAAGACCGGCCTTCTCGAAAGGAAGCTCCTTCTTTATTTCCTGAGGACCTTCGATAACCCAGAAGCCGAAAACTTCGCCGGTGTCGATGAGGTTATCATCATATCCAAGTTCCTTGCATATCTCTTCAACTTCGTTTCTTGGGTAACCGGGAACGATTCGGTCTACAAGCGTAGAACAGAAGATGTTCTCGTTATCTACCCACATGCGGAAGTCGCTTTCGAGATTCCACTGGTCGATGTACTGATGAACACATTTACGGAGTTCATCACCGTTATGATCGATAAGCTCGCAGGAAAGAATGATGAATCCCGGAAGCTTATTCTGATATCTTTTATACAAAAATGCTGTCAGCTTTGCCGGAAAGCTTGAAGGAGGCGTATCGTCCTTCTGACAGGTTGAATCGTAGCAGATTCCTGCTTCGGTTGTATTTGAAACAATAAAACGAAGTGATTCGTTTGATGCGCATTCCATAAGCTTCTCATAATCATCATAAGGATTTATGCATCTTGAGATGGCTGAAATCACGCGCTTTTTGTTAACTTTCTGTCCGTTTTCAGAGCCGCGGAGGAAGAGAGTATACAGTCCCTCCTGCTCATTGATAAGCTGTGCCAGACCGGCGCCTATCGGCTGAGCAACAGCAACCTTGCCGTTAAAATCGGCTGTTTCATTCATTACATCAAAGAAATAATCTACGAATGCTCTGAGGAAATTACCTTCACCAAACTGAAGAACCTTCTCAGGTGCATCCTTTAAAATATATCCATCATATCCAACTTCATCTAGTGTTTTATAATTAAGTCTGCTCATATAAACCTCTCTATCCTAATTTTACAAATAGGGGTGATCAGTCAATGCAGAAATATCTTGCTGCGTTATTAAAGCTGATGCCCTCTACAATCTTCTTGAGCGACGCCTCGTTTGCAGGATATTCACCATCTTCAACCCACTGGCCTATAAGATTGCACATGATACGGCGGAAATAGTCGTGTCTTGTGTATGAAAGGAAGGAACGTGAGTCTGTAAGCATTCCGACAAAGTTGCCGAGAAGTCCTAAGTTGCCGAGAGAACGCATCTGCTCCTCCATACCGTCTCTGGTATCAAGGAACCACCATGCTGCGCCCATCTGGATCTTTGATGGAACTTCGGCTGACTGGAATGCTCCCATACAGGTTCCGATAAGGTTGAAGTCGTTATGGTCAAGAGAGAAGAGGATAGTTTTCGGAAGCTCCTCTGTTTTATCAAGCTCTGAAAGGAACATTGCAAGTGCGTCGCCGCAGCTGCTCTTTGCTATCATATCGAAGCCTGTATCAGGACCTTCGAGCTTAAACATTCTCTCATTAACATTTCTTGTGCATGAGTAATGTATCTCCATAACGATATTTTCCTTGTGGTACTTGCGCGCAAGGTGAAGCATAATGGCTGTCTGGTATTTTTCAACCTCTTCGTCTGAGAGGGCATCACCGCGAAGTGATTTGGCGAAGATCTCATTTGCTTCCTCAATGCTGCAAGGTTTGTAAGGAACATAGTCAATACCATGGTCAGAGGCACGGCAGCCATGCTTTTTGAAGAAATCAATTCTTTCATCAAGCGCTGCCATTACTTCCTCTGCTGAATGGAGGCTGTCCTTACCTACAGAATGTGCAAGCTTCTCGATGTATTCATGGAAACCTGCTTTGCTGATATTTATTGCTTTATCAGGCCTGAAGGAAGGACAAACCATAAAGTCTATGTCAGGATCTGCTGCAATCTTTTCGTGCCACTCAAGAGAGTCGACAGGATCATCGGTTGTTCCGATATATTTTACATTGGACTGCTTAATGATGCCTCGTACTGACAGAGAGGGATTTGAGCGAAGCATGTCATTAACCTTGTCCCAGATCTCACGGGCGTTTTCTTTTGTAAGAGGCTCGGTTATGCCGAAATACTTCTTAAGCTCAAGATTACACCAGTGATACATCGGATTACCGATAGCCATTTCAAGGGCTTCAGCAAATCTGACAAATTTATCGAAAGGATCGGCACTACCTGTGACCTCATCCTCCGGTACTGCATTTGAACGCATAACGCGCCACTTGTAATGATCGCCAAAATATGAGCCGTCGTCATTGCGGCCGCCAAGCCATACCTCGGCAATATTGTTATAACGTCTGTCCTCATAGATCTCCTTTGGAGAGATGTGACAGTGATAATCTATAAGAGGCATAGCCTCGGAATATGTATGAAATAAATGCTTTGCGGTTTCGTTTTTTAACATAAAATCGTCGTTCATGAAAGTATTCATATTTGCTTTCCTCCTCAAGCTGTTGTAAAATAATAATGCTCACAATGTAAGCGCTTACATCTTTTTTACCACGACTAAGAAGTATTGTCAAGAAATTACTTTGCAAAAAGATTTTTTTTCTAATACAATTATGATAAGTGATGTAACGGGCGCGTATCGGGAAGGCAGAAGGAGTGACAGAAGAAATGGCGGAAACAGTGAAAGAAATGAAAAAAACAGAACATATTACAGTGAAGAAGCAGTGCATTCTGAGTGAAAGCAATGTAAGAATAGAAGACTCGATCTTTACTGCAGCGACAGGCGCGTATTGGATCCATGAGGATGGTAAGCCCTTTCATACTTTCAGAACGGCGACAGTTCTCTGTGACGGAGATTATGTTACCTTTAAGAAATGTATATTTGAGAATTCGGCCGGACCGGGAGAGGAAAACGGGCAGGCGATAGCTCTCTATCTTGACGGAGACGATATAGTTGTTGAGGATTCTATAATAATAGGAAATCAGGATACGCTCTTCCTGGCGCCACTTCCTCCTAAGGAATATGAGAAGGATGGTTTTCTCGGACCGAAGCAGTTTACACCGAGGACTATGAGACACTTTACATTCAGAAGATGTTCAATATATGGAAGTGTTGATTTTATCTTTGGCGGCGGAAATGCCCTGTTTGAAGACTGCGACTTTATAAGTGTTGCTCCGGGCTGGGTTTTTGCACCGTGTACACCGGAGGGAGAGCAGGAGGGCTTTGTTGCGAAGAACTGCCGTTTCCGACACACCGAAGCTGTTCCTGAGGGAAGCTGCTATATAGCAAGGCCGTGGAGAGAATATGCCAGGGTGAAGCTCATAAACTGCTATCTGGATAAGCATATCGCTCCTGCCGGATGGCATGACTGGGGTAAGACCGATACGCATGAAACTGTCCGTTTTATCGAGCAGGGTTCCTATGGTCCGGGCGCAGATAATGCCTCCAGACCTGAGTGGGTGGAGGCATCTGAGTAGGCTTATTTTTTATTTCCTTCATATAATACGTATTTGTCGAGCATTGACCTGCGGTATTCTCTCGGGGAAACGTTGTACATCTTTTTGAAAGCGTCCTTGAAATAGTTGCTGTCACCGAAGCCGGAGTTGATGGCAATCTCGGTAATGGAGTGGTCCGTGGACATCAGCTCCGTTACGGCATGAGTAAGTCTTACATATGTTAAATACTCCTTCATTCCGGTTCCGACTGTCTGACGGAATTTTTTACTGAAGTAGCTCGGACTGAAACCGGCAAACTTCGAAAGCAGATCCAGCGTGATCGGCTGGCTGTAATTCTCATCGATATATTTTACCGATTCAAGTATCTTATCAGGATTGGTGTTATCATCCGAGTCGGTCTGGAAGACGCAGTAACGATTGCAGTAGAGCAGAAGCTGCTGAAGCATGAGGCGCTGCAGGGCCGCAGTTGATGCATCGTCTACATTTTCCTCTGCTACCATAAAGTCGATAACTGTATGAATGATGTCACGGTAGATCCTCGGAACATGCATGATCATTGTATGGAGGAATCTGTCCGTGACATTTGCCATGAACGGAATGCCGTTGCTGTAGAGATCGGCCTCTGTAAAATAAATATTAATTCTGGTGCTCTGAGACAGGTAATGTACATAGTGAATGGACTTTGGCGGGATGAGAATAAAATCACCGCCCTGCATTGTATAGAGAGCGTTATCTACATAGAAGCGCACCTTGCCGTGGCGCACATAATAAAGCTCGTAATAATTATGGAAATGATTCTCGGTCATTTTGTAATCGGCACTTCGTCCGGCTGTATTAACATATATTCTATCTATTTTTTTATCAGAAACTCGCATTTAAACCCTCCATATGATATTTTTGTACATTATAACACATAAATGACAAAAAATCAGTACTTTAATTATCATTATAGCTAAAATAGTGTAGTATTTTTGCTCGAAATTGTGTATTTTTTATGTACGTGGTTATGAAAACGCTTACATTTGATATCTGCGACTTGGAGAGGGAAGGTTGATATTCAGATTAAGCAGTAACAATGAAATTTAGTTTAGGAGGATTACTAAATGAAGAAAAAGAAACTTTTAAGTACAATAGTTTCTACACTCCTCGTTGGAAGCATGGCTTTAACAGGTTGTGGAAAGGACGACGACAAGAAGGATGACAAGACAACGACTTCTGCGCCTACCACCGAAGCTACTCAGGGCACTAGCGGTGATGATACTACAGAAGCAACCACATCCGGCGGCTCCGGTTATGATGAGTGTACAATCACTTTTGACTGGTGGGGCGGTGACTCAAGACATGAAGCTACACAGGCAGCTGTAGATGCATTCATGAAGAAGTACCCTGGTATCAAGGTTGAGGTTAACTTTGGTGCATGGTCTGACTGGGAGACAGCAAAGGCTGCAGAGTATATTTCAGGAAACAACCCTGATGTACAGCAGACAAACTTTGACTGGATTGGAAAGTATGATGCAGACGGAACAACATATCTTGATCTGAATACTGTTTCAGACGTTCTTGATCTTACACAGTATTCTGACGAAGTTCTTGCTAAGACAGTAGACTCAAAGGGCGGTATCGCAGGTATCCCTGTTTCACTTACAGGACGTACATTCTACTGGAACAAGGCAACATTTGAGAAGGCAGGTCTTGCCACACCTACAACACTTGATGAGCTCGTAGCTGCAGGTGCTGTATTCAAGGATAAGCTTGGTGAGGATTATTATCCACTCGTAATCGGTGAGTACGACAGAATGATCCTTATGACATATTATCTCCAGGCTAAGACAGGCGAGCCAATCATCAACGAGAATGGTAACCTTACAGTTACTCAGGATCAGATCAAGGAAGGTCTTGAGTGGATCAAGTCTCTTGAAGACGCACACGTAATTCCTACAATCGCTTACATCCTTGGTGAGGGTGCAGATTCTATGGATAAGTCACAGAGATTCATCAATGGTCAGTATGCAGGTATCTTCGAGTGGGATTCATCTCCTAAGAAGTACATCTCAGCACTTGGCGACAACGGTGGAGATCTTGTAGTTGGTAACGTATTCCCAGAACTTAAGTCTTACACAAAGGTTTCACTTATGTTCTCTATCAGTGCAAATTCTAAGCACCCACGTGAGGCTGCTATGCTCCTTAACTTCATGCTCAATGATCCTGAAGGTATCGAAATCATGAAGACAGAGCGTGGTATTCCTGAGTCAAAGATAGCTTACGATACACTTAGTGCAGCAGGAGCTCTTGAAGCAGTTTCAGCAGCAGCTCATGAAGAAGTTATGAACTCAGAACCTCTTTACTGGAACCCACTTTTCGATGATTCTTCACTTAAGGGTGGTTCAGCAGCATATACAACAGTATTCCAGCAGTACTCATACGGTATGGATGCAGGCGGATCAAAGTATAAGGTTGATGACGCAGCTAAGGAACTTTACAATGCTATGACAGCTGTTGCTCCAGCAAAGTAATACGTGAGCAATAATTAAACCTCATTAATAAATAGCCTGTTGTATAAGACAACAATATCTTATATGACAGGCTATAAAAGAATAGGAGCCGGAGAAATGAGTAAATTTAAAAAATTCAGAAAACGGAATGCGGGTTTTGTTTTCATAATTCCGTGGTTAATAGGTTTTCTCGTATTCAAATTATATCCGTTCTTATCTTCACTTTACTACAGCTTCACAGACTATAATCTCTTCAAGGGTAAATCTGATGGATTTACCCTGCAGAATTACAAGGACGTATTTAATGTTCCAATAGAGAAGAGAGCTCTGATAACAACATTTAAATATGCGTTCATGACAGTTCCTCTTAAATTAGTATTTGCGCTTTTCATAGCATACATACTTAATTTCAAGTTAAAGGGTGTTAACCTCTTCAGAACAGCATATTATATCCCATCTATTCTTGGTGGTTCCGTTGCTATCTCAGTACTGTGGAAAGCTCTTTTCAGTGATAACGGACTTATCAGAAATGGTTTTGCGGCAATCGGAGTTGATGCGCCGCACTTCATGTCAGATCCAAAGTGGGCGCTCTTTATGATCTCCCTGCTGCGTGTATGGCAATTTGGATCGGCCATGGTCGTGTTCCTGGCGGCACTAAAAGGTGTTCCGACCGAACTGTACGAAGCGGCGGCTATTGACGGCGCCGGCAAGGCAAAGCAGTTCTTCAAGATCACACTTCCGCTTATTACACCTGTTATTTTCTACAATCTCGTTACACAGCTTGTACAGGCGTTCCAGGAATTCAACGGACCTTATATCATTACAAGAGGTGGCCCGCTTGGTTCAACCACACTTATGTCACTTCTTATTTACAACAATGCGTTTACTTCATATAACATGGGTAAAGCAAGTGCTCAGGCATGGGTACTCTTCGTTATCCTTATGGTATTTACGGTTATCGCATTCGCAACCCAGAGATATTGGGTATACTATTCAGATGATGAGGAAGGAGGTAAATAAATATGCCAATTGTTAGCATTGACAATGAAAACGATGAACAGAACAGTGCCGACAAGCCATATAATGCCTCCGATATGAGACGTGTACCTGTTGCAGCAGGAGCTGCTGCGCCGGAGAAGGTCGTTATCAAGAGACCTATGTCCGCACAGGTTAGGGCTTCCTATAAGAGGATGGCCAGAAGAAGAAGGATCAGTACAACAATACGTTATATCATACTTATCATTGTAGGTCTGATCATGATCTATCCTCTTATCTGGATGGTTGGTGCAACATTTAAGGATAATAGTGAGATCTTCAAAACTATGAATCCTATCCCTGTTAAGACAACACTCAATGGTTATAAGAATGCTGTTAAGAGCTACGGTGGTAGTATCAACATCTGGAAGGCAATGCTCAATACATATTCTTACGTTATTCCTGAGGTTATCCTTACAGTAATCTCATCAGTAATCACAGCATATGGTTTTGCAAGATTTAAGTTCGTTGGTCATAAGGTGCTTTTCGCGCTTATGATGGCGATGCTCTTCCTTCCACAGGTTGTACTTAATATTCCTCAGTACCTGCTCTTCAATAAGTTCGGTTGGGTTGGATCAAACCTTTACCTTCCACTTATTGTACCGACGGCGTTTGCTACTGAGACGTATTTCATATTCATGCTCATCCAGTTCCTGAGGGGCGTTCCAAAGGAAATGGAAGAAGCAGCAAAGATTGACGGTTGTAACTCAGTTAAGACTCTGGTTAAGATCATCATTCCTATGATCCTTCCGGCAATCGTATCTTGTGCACTGTTTAAGTTTATGTGGTCTTCAAACGACTTCCTTGGACCACTCCTTTATGTAAATAATCCGGCAAAATACCCGGCAACTATCTTTGTTAAGCTGTCAATGGATAGTGATGCAGGTTTCGATTGGAACCGAGTTCTTGCAACTTCACTTATTTCAATCGTACCGAACATCATCGTATTCTTCGCAGCACAGAATCAGTTCGTTGAAGGTGTTTCTGCAGGTGGTGTAAAGGGTTAATTTTGATCCTATTGTTTTGAATTTTTATTAAATGAGGTGGCAGTATGTTGAAGGAAATATTTAGTCCGGACAATCCGGTTTGGAGATTCTTTATCCTTATTGGAAGAATCTGGTGGCTTAATATTTTGTGGCTGATATGTTCACTCCCTATATTTACTATAGGGGCTTCGACTACTGCCCTCATTTATAGTTGTATGAAGCTGAGGAAGGACGAAGGATATGTAACAGAAAACTTCTTCAAGTCCTTCAAGCAGAATTTCCGCCAGGGTACATTACTTGGGCTTATCTATATCATCATGGGAGCGTTGATAGGTTTAGGACTTATCTTCTGGAATCATGCGACGATCCCGGGCTCAAAGCTTGCATGGGCAGTTGTACTTTGCGTAGGTATTCTTTACTTTATTTCGATATTATATGTATTTGCGATACAATCAAGATTTATAAATACGATCAAGGATACGATCCGTTATTCAATCCTTATGGCATTCACAAACTTTAAGGAGACTATATTTATAGCGCTTATAGTTATCGGCCTGGTACTCGCAAATCTGTTTTCTATGATCGTTGTAAACTTTATTACGCTTAATATTGGTATGGCTATCGTAATGTATCTCATAGCACTGCATTACGAAGAAGTATTTAAAAAATACATGCCTGAACCGGAAGTGCAGGAATCTTATCTCGATGTTATCGAGAGAGAATCACAGGCCGGTAAGAAGAAAAAAAGATACAGATAGATTGATTTGGAAAGTAATCATAGACGTTAATTAATATATATTTGGAGAAGAAAATGCAGTTAGGACTAAGACTCCATGATGCCAGGAAATTACCGCTTTCAGAGAGCTTACGTGACGTCAAGGCTCAGGGCTTTAGTTGCGTTCATCTGGCATTATCTAAGATTGAAGGTCAGACATCTGATATAGATGCGCTGACACCGGGATACGCTATGTATCTCAGACATGAATTCGAAAAAGCAGGACTGGACATAGCGGTCCTTGGAAATTATCTGAATCTTGCACATCCTGACAAGGATAAGCTGAAAGAGATCCAGAGAAAATATATGGCTCATCTGAGATTTGCTTCACTTCTCGGATGCAGCGTGGTAGGTACTGAGACCGGCGCACCAAATCCTACCTACAGCTATGACAAGGAAAGTTGTCACAGTAATGAGGCGCTGGAGGTTTTTATTGAAAATGTTAAACCGGTAGTTGAATATGCTGAGAAATGTGGTGTTATTCTGGCTATCGAGCCGGTTTACAAGCATATTGTATATAATCCGGAGAGGGCGAGAGAGGTCCTTGACCGTATAGCATCGCCTAATCTTCAGATTATTTTTGATCCGGTCAATCTGCTTCATCCGGATAATCTTGACAGAAGGGATGAGGTTATCAGCGAGGCTATAGAGCTGTTGGGACCGGATATTTCAATTATACACCTAAAAGATTATGTGCTTGAAGGCGGTCAGATGAACTGCCTTGGCTGCGGGCTTGGTGAGATGGATTATGAAAGGATCGTTGAGTTCGCTGTATCGAAGAAGCCGTATATCCAGGCTACGCTTGAAAATACCAAGCCGGAGAACGCGGTAAGCTGCAGGGAGTATATAGAAGGACTCGAGAAGAAATATATGTGAGGGCAGGACGGATATGAGTAAAGAGATTGATGAGAAGATAATGACATATTTTGATTTTCTGCTGGAAAACTCGACAGCTGAGGCTCCTATGTGGAATATCGAGAAGATACTGGAGGGAAAACCAAACAAGTGGAATTATATAGACGGCTGTATGATCATAGCGGTACTTGCTCTGTATGAGATCACCGGAGATGAAAAGTATTTTAAGTTTGCGAAGGATTTCGTGGACTTTTTTGTAGAGGAAGACGGAAACATCAAAACCTACAGCGTTGATGAGTACAATCTGGACAATGTGAATCCGGCAAGAAATCTATTCTATTTCTACGAGAAGACCGGAGATGAGAAGTATAAGAAGGCTATCGAGCTTGTAAGGAGCCAGCTTGAAAATATGCCACGTACCAATGAGGGCAATTTCTGGCATAAGAAGATATATCCGTATCAGGTATGGCTTGACGGACTCTTCATGGCACAGCCGTTCTACATGATGTACGAGACGAAGTTCAACCGTATGGAAAAGTGTCTCGACAGTATTCATCAGTTTGAGAATGTTGTAAGGCTTATGAAGGATCCTGCGACAGGACTGTATTATCACGGATACGATGAGTCCAGAGAAATGTATTGGGCCAATAAGGAAACAGGCTGCAGTCAGAACTTCTGGCTTCGTGCGATCGGATGGTTCTCTGTTGCGCTTGTCGATACGGCTGAAAGTACGGACGAGAGACTGTATTATGAATTCAAATATCTGCAGGGCATCCTGAAGGATCTGGTCGATGCTCTGGAGAAATACCAGGATGAGAGCGGAATGTTCTGGCAGGTTGTTGATAAACCGGGTGTTCCGGGCAATTATCTTGAAACCTCGGGAACAGCGCTTATCGCATATGCTGTCCTTAAGGGCGTAAGACTTGGATATCTTCCGAAAAAATACGAGAAGATCGGACTGGACGCTTTTTACGGCATAGTTGACAAATATCTTGTTATAGATGATGACGGAAAGCTTGGACTTGACGGTATCTGCCTTGTTGCAGGACTTGGCGGCCCGTCGAAGAGAGACGGTTCTATGGAATATTATTTCAGCGAGCCGGTCGTAAAGAATGAGGCAAAGGGCGTAGCACCGTTCCTCCTCGCATATACAGAGATCTTAAGGAGAAGAGACTGAACATGAAATTACTGGTTGCAGGCCTGTTTAACAGGAGTATAACCGTTGAACTTGATAATAACAGCCCTTACTGTATGGATAAGCCTTGCAGTTATTACCTGAACGGCAATAAGGTTAAGGAGTCCGATCGGAATGTAAATACAATAGACGGACTGACACCGGATACAGATTATGTGCTGAAGGTCTGCGGTGAGGAATTCTGTGAGGAAATATCCTTCCGTACAAAGAAGGAACTTTGCTGTATAGACGTTCACAACGTCGGCGCAAAGGGCGACGGAGTCAGCAATGATACAGCATTTCTTCAGGCAGCTATCAGTGCCTGTCCGGAAGGCGGAACCGTCCATATAACAGAGGGAACATATCTTTCGGGACCTCTTTTTCTGAAGAGTAATATCACGATCTGGCTTGACCGGGATGCAGTGCTTCTTGGGGATTCCGACAGAAGTCATTACCCTGTGCTTCCGGGTATGGTCAGAGAAGAATACGGCTTCTCGGATGAGGTGAGCCTTGCGTCATGGGAGGGAAATCCTCTCAGCAGCTTTGCATCACTTATCACGGGTATCGGCGTATCGAATGTTGATTTTATAGGAAGAGGCATCATCGATGGAAATGCTGCTGCTTCCGACTGGTGGGTTGATGTAAATAAAAAAAGAGGCGCCTGGAGGCCTAAGACTGTATTTTTAAATAACTGCAGTAATGTAAGATTTCAGGGCGTTACGGTAAAGAATTCTCCTTCATGGACAGTTCATCCGTATTATTCAAATAAGGTATCCTTCTTTGATATGGATATCACCAACCCTGACAATTCGCCGAATACAGACGGTTTTGATCCGGAAAGCTGCAAGGATGTGGAGATAATCGGCGTCAGAATATCTGTCGGAGATGACTGCATAGCCATCAAGAGCGGCAAGATGTATATGGGCATAAATCATTATCAGCCGGCGGATAATATTGTGATAAGAAACTGCAGGCTGGAGCATGGACATGGTTCTGTGACGGTGGGCAGTGAGGTTGCAAGCGGCGTTTCAGGTATAAATATCAGCAAATGCCTGTTCATTGAAACCGACAGAGGACTCAGGATCAAGACAAGGCGCGGCAGAGGCGAGAAGAGTGTTATCGATGACGTGAATCTCAGCAACATCCGTATGGAGAACGTAAGGATGCCTTTTACCGTAAATATGTTTTATTTCTGCGATCCTGATGGTCATACAAGCTATGTACAGGATCAGAAGCCAAGACCTGTTGACGAAAGAACTCCAAGGATAGGCAGGATATCAGCGAAGAATATCAGATGCACCGGAGTAAACGCATCACTTGTATGCGCCTACGGACTTCCGGAGAGACCTATCGAGGAGCTGGAATTTGAAAATATAGATGCAGAGTTCCTGCCGGAAACAGAGAGAAAGGCCGAATGCCCTATCATGATGGACGGTTTTGAGAAGATGAACGGCAGATCTGTTTATCTGAAGAACGCCGGTAAGATAACGATAAATAATGTACGTATAAAGGGTGCGGTGAACAAGGCACCTGAACTTATAAACGTAGCAGAAGAGAATATAAAGGGACTTTCATATGCAGAAGTTTGATCTTATAACACTCGGAGAGATAATGCTCCGTTTATCGCCACCGGGCTATGAAAGAATGTCACGTGGTGAGATATTTGATAAGAGAGCCGGAGGCTCAGAATTAAATGTGGCTGCAGGAGCTGCTCTCCTGGGGCTTAGAACGGGTGTGATCTCGAAGCTGCCTCAGAATGATCTCGGAACCTTTATTAAGAACCGTATCAGATTTGAGGGCGTTTCTGATGACTACCTGATTTACGATGATACGGAAGATGCAAGGCTTGGAATATATTATTATGAGTATGGTGCAGCACCGAGGAAGCCGTCTATCATCTACGACAGAAAGAATTCTTCCTTTACGAAGATCGACCTTTCGGAGATTCCGGAGGAGATTTATTCTTCAACAAGGATGTTCCACACCAGTGGTATAACTCTGGCTATCTGCGAGAAGTCAAGAGAGGTTGCCCTCAGCCTTATCAAGAATTTTAAGGAGGCCGGCGCACTTATTTCGTTTGACGTGAATTACCGTGCTAACCTCTGGTCTGAGGAAGAGGCAAGAGAGACTATCGAGAAGATACTTCCTTACATTGATGTCCTCTTTGTTTCTGAGGAGACAAGCCGCAGGATGATGCAGCGTGAGGGCGCGCTTGAGGACATAATGAAGTGCTACGCTTCGGATTACAATGTGAAGCTGGTATGTACGACCCGCAGAACGGTTAAAAGCCCGAAGAAGCATGACTTTACCTCTATAATCTACAGCGCTGACACAGACAGCTTCTATACAGAAAAACCGTATACCGATATCGATGTTATCGACAGGATCGGTTCCGGCGACGCTTATGTTTCAGGCGTTCTGTACGGTTATCTGAAATACAATGATCCGTTCAAGGCGCTTCAATACGGTAATGCTACATCAAGCGTTAAAAATACGATTCCGGGAGATCTGCCGGCCAGTGACCGCAAGGAGATAGATAGCATAATCAGCAATCATAATGCAGTCGGAGCTGTCAGCGAGCTTAACAGGTGATGGATTTTTTTAAATGATGTACCGGAAAACATATACTTGAGAATATCCCCGCCCACTTTGATGGGCGGGTTTTTTATACTTAAAAAGCGAACATATGTACGATTTTTGATTGACGGACGGACCGGTTCAGTGGTATAATATGAACAGTTGAAATAAAAGAGGAAATATGGCGTTTTTCTTGAATTTTTAGTACATAATTTCGCCGGGCTATGGTAAAATCATATTTAGATGGTGCTTGGGTGGTATTCCGGCTCTATCGAGTCGTAATATAAGGTTTTTTGCATCAGATTTGGAAAAATGTAAAAAAGGGGATAAAAAATGTTTGGGAGAAAGATTAAAAAACGGAAAAATCGACTGACAGCGTTTGTTTCGGCTGCGGCGATGTCATTATCTCTCCTGGCTGCAGGCGCAGGAGCAACAACAATTCTTGAGGGCTCTGCAGGACGCGGGGCAGGAAGTACTGCGGCCGGCGAGGTTTATGCACAGTCTACGAACGGCAGCAGAATCACGTTTAACGGCAGCCGCGAGATCAAGGACTACAATTATTCGGATATTTCGTACAATTATGCGAAGCTTTTGCAGTATTCGCTTTATCTGTACGACGCAAATATGTGCGGAACGAATGTGGGCGAGAGAAGCCTCATGAAATGGCGTGACGACTGCCACACCTATGATAAGACAACCTACAGGCGTAAGGATGGCAAGACTGTGAACGTGGATGTTACGGGCGGTTATCATGATGCGGGCGACCACGTGAAGTTCGGTATCACCGAGGCTTACGCTGCGATGGTTCTCGAGATGAGCTATTACACGGACAAGAAGGCATACGAGGCAGCCGGACAGACAAATCATCTGAAGACGATCGCAAATCATTTTGACGAGTATTTTAAGAAGTGTATGGTGCTGGATGCATCCGGCAAGGTAGAGGCTTTTGTTGTGCAGGTCGGCGAGGGTAACGACGATCACAACAGCTACTGGGGCTCACCTGAGAAGCAGACTCAGAGCGGCGGCAGAAAGATCTATTTTGCAACCTCCGGCAGTGACCAGTCCACCGACATCGTTGCACTTTCGGCAGCGGCACTCGCACTTCATTATATGAACTTTGGCGACAAGTCGAGCCTCGACTCTGCAAAGAAGCTCTTCGAGTTCGCAAAGAACAATAATAAGGCTGTAAATACAACTGCAGGCGAGTTCTACCGCTCATCGGGCTGGGAGGACGACTACTGCCTTGCAGCTGCGCTCCTCTACAAGATCACCGGAGACAGCAGCTATAATAACGAGTTTAATAATTACTGCAATACGACTAAAGGTAACAACATCTACTGGGCACTCAGCTGGGACAATACAGCACCGGCTATCGGCTACTTCAGAAACGACACAAACGCACTGAAGGCTTCAGCCGATGTTGCGAAGAACTATGTTTCAAATGAAGGCTATGTATGCCTGCTTGACTGGGGCTCGGCAAGATACAATACAGCACTTCAGTACAGCGGCCTGCTTTACGACAAGGTGACCGGTACGAACACCTACAGATCTTCGGCAGAGGCACAGATGAAGTTCCTCCTCGGAAATAATTCACAGAAGCAGTGCTTCGTAGTGGGCTACAACAATTATTCGCCGAAGTATCCTCATCATGAGGCGGCTTCGGGCTATGGCTTCTCAGAGCTGAACCAGGGCACACATTCTATGGCGCACGAGCTTACAGGCGCACTTGTCGGCGGACCTAAGACAGACGGAAGCTACGCTGATACAGCGGATGATTACATCTACAATGAAGTTGCTATAGATTACAACGCTACACTTGTTGCGGCTGCGGCAGCTATCTATTCGGGACATATTAACGAAGGTTCGCAGAAGATCGACCAGAATTATGCGAAGGATAACGGATCGGGTTCGGGTAACGGTGGTTCCGGCAGCAGTTCAAGCAGCTCGGACGGCATGACCTACACACCGGAAACTGCTTATTCAATTCCGAAGACGACAGGCAACAATGTTATTAAGACAAGCTACAACGGTACAACCGGCTGGTACTATGTGAAGAACGGCAAGGTTGATACAAGCTTCACCGGCTTCGCATCAAACAAGAACGGCTGGTGGTACATAGAGAAGGGTAAGGTTACCTTCAAGAAGAACAGTGTTATCAAGGGAACTATTAACGGCACGACCGCGTGGTGGTATGTCAGCGGAAGCCAGGTTAAGTTCGTCGATACTGTTGCGAAGAACGAGAACGGCTGGTGGCGTATCAAAACCGGAAGGGTTAACTTCAATTACACCGGAATCGCCAAGAACGAATACGGCTGGTGGCGCATCAAGAACGGTAAGGTTGACTTCAACTTCACCGGTATAGCCAGAAACGAATACGGCTGGTGGTACTGCAAGGGAGGCAAGGTTGACTTCAACCATAACTCGGTTGAGAAGAATGCAAACGGCTGGTGGCGCATCAAGGGCGGTAAGGTAGACTTTAACTTCACCGGACTTGCAAAGAACCAGAATGGCTGGTGGTACTGCAAGGGAGGTAAGGTTGATTTCAACTGCAACTCAGTCGAGAAGAACGAATACGGCTGGTGGGTTATCCGCGGCGGCAAGGTTGACTTCAATTTTAATGGAATTGCAAGCAACAAGAACGGCAGCTGGTACTGCAAGGGAGGTAAGGTTCAGTTTGGCTACAACGGAACTGTATGGTATAATGGACGCAGTTACAGTATTAAGGGAGGCAAGGTAGTTAATTAAAAAATATAGGAGGGTTATTTATGGATTTGCACAGAAGAAAAACCAGACTGGCGTTTTTGATGGCCTGTTTCATGTTTATGGTATTTGCGACAAGTACCTTTGCTGAGGCGGCAACGGTCAGAAACAGCGACAAGACTTCAGCATCAAGCGACACGGCGATTGTGGGCGTCAGTGGAAGCTACGACAAGGTAAATACCTCAACACTTCTTGCAAGGATCAATGCGATCAGAAAGGAAGCGTGCAAGGAGGGAGTATGGTGCAGACAGCTTAACAGAAAGCTTACAAGCGGCGATTATGTTCCAATCACATGGGATTCTACACTCGAATATATAGCACAGATCAGAGCGGCTGAGGCGGACGTTTATATGTCTCACAACAGACCGAACGGCACATCAACATTTACGATGAGCTATAACGGTAAGACTGCTAACGGCGAGGTTATCGCATGGAACTATGGCGGCATCCTGAACGGTATCGAAGCGTGGTACAGCGAGAAGGAGCTTTATCTGAAGAATCCTGTGTCCGACACAGCAAATATCGGCCATTATGCGGCTATGATCAATCCGAACAACAGAAGTATAGGTCTTGCGGCTTTCCAGTCAAAAGATACCTCTTCTGATTACGAGCTCTCAACATACATGGGCGAGTTCGGAGCAGGCTTCGGCGACGGTAAATCTATCAACGTTTCCGGAGATTATATCCAGAAGATGGAGATTCTTACAAAGAACGTTACAGCAGTTAAGCTTACCGGCGACACTTCTGTTACCAGAGGCGAGTCGAAGACTCTGACAGCAAAGTGCAACATCAAGACTAATGGTGCTTGGACAGTTATCACACAGAATGCGATCGTTTATTCCGGAGCAACCTGGACATCATCTGATACATCGGTTGCAACCGTTGATAATAACGGTAAGGTTACAGGCAAGAAGGCCGGTATCGCGAAGATCACAGTAAAGCTTGGTAGCTATGAGGCTTCAGTAAACATGAAGGTTCAGCCTGAAAGAGTTGTTAAGACAACATACAACGGCGTTACAGGCTGGTATTACATAGGCGACAACGGCAAGGTTGATCCAAAATACAACGGCTTCGCTCCAAACAAGAACGGCTGGTGGTACATCGAGAACGGTAAGGTCACCTTCAACAAGAATGATGTTATCAAGGGAACCGTTGACGGAACAAACGCTTGGTGGTACGTAAAGGGCAGCCAGGTTAAGTTCACAAATACAGTTGCTAAGAACAAGAACGGCTGGTGGAAGATCACCAACGGTAAGGTTGATTTTAATTATACCGGTATCGCTAAGAACGAAAACGGCTGGTGGCGTATCGTAAACGGCAAGGTTGACTTCAATTGCAACACAGTCGAGAAGAACGAGAACGGCTGGTGGAAGTGTAAAGGCGGCAAGGTAGACTTCAACTACAACGGAGTTGCAAAGAACAGCTACGGCTGGTGGAAGTGCAGTGGCGGTAAGGTTGATTTCAACTTCAACGGAATCGCACAGAATGAGTACGGCCGCTGGTACTGTAAGGGTGGCAAGGTTGACTTTAACTACAACGGAACTGTGACCTATAACGGTACAAAGTACACCATTAAGGGCGGCAAGGTTCAGTAGCCCGGAGTTAATTTAATATTTTGAATGTTCACGCTGCGATCTTTGGAGCTTTCCGAAGGTCGCAGCCTTTTGTTTATGTTGTTTTCCTGCATATTTTGTGATAAAATTATACGATATATATAGAGAAGTGAACTAACAGTCAAGAGGGGCATTAATATAATTCACAGGCGGGGTTAAAACTGTGAAAGGATCACAATTTGGATAATGTCAGATAAGAAACAGGCGTCACTCAAAGTCAATTTCATACTGAACGCGATACTCACGATGTCGGGATTTATCTTCCCGCTTATTTCCTTCCCGTACGTATCGAGAATACTGAAGCCGGTGGGCACGGGAAAGGTTCAGTTCGCAGCAAGTATCGTTTCGTATTTTGCAATGTTTGCGGCACTCGGAACATCGACCTATGGTGTCCGCGCGTGCGCGAAGGTCAGGGACGACAGGGAGAAGCTGTCTAAGACAACTCAGGAAATATTTTACCTGAACGTTCTGACCAGTGTCATCTCATATGTGCTGCTGTTCGGCTGTATACTGTTTATTCCAAAGCTGCGAAATGAGAAGTGGCTCTACTTCATCTCGAGCCTGCTGATCTTCTTCACAACGATTGGCATGGAGTGGCTCTACAAGGGCCTTGAAAAATACAAATACATCACCATCCGTTCGGTGATCTTCAAGTTCATCGCACTGATCGGTATGTTCCTTCTTATCCACAAGAAGGCTGACTACGAGATTTACGCGGGACTGACGATCTTCGCATCGTCTGCATCGGGAATTCTGAATTTCCTGAACGCGAGAAAATACGTCAGCTTCAGAAGGCTGGAGCATTACGACTTTAAACCGCACCTTAAGGCTCTGCTGGTGTTCTTCGCCATGAGCTGTGCAACAACGATATATCTGCATCTGGACACGGTCATGCTTGGCTTCATGACGAACGACACGGAGGTTGGATATTATAACGCTTCCGTTAAGATCAAGACGATCCTGGTCAGTGTCGTGACCTCGCTTGGAGCGGTGCTCCTGCCGAGAGCAGCCTACTATGTTGAGCACAACATGATGGACGACTTCAGGAAGATCACGTCGAAGGCACTGAACTTTGTCTGGATATTTGCGACACCATTGATGGTGTATTTTATGCTTTTTGCGTCGGAGGGAATCTACTTCCTGTCCGGTAAGGACTACGCAGATGCGATAGTACCGATGATAGTGATCATGCCGACAACACTGCTGATCGGTCTCACAAATATCATGGGAATAGAAATACTCGTGCCAACAGGACGCGAGAAAATAGTACTTTATTCGGAGATCGCAGGCGCGATAGTCGACCTGATACTGAACGCGATACTCATCCCGCAGCTGAAGTCTACGGGAGCTGCCATCGGAACGCTGGTGGCTGAGCTGGTGGTATTTATCTATCAGTACATCGCGCTTAAGAAGGAAGTCAGCGACGACTTCAGGCACACAAGCTACTGGAAGATAATGATCGCACTGATCCTTGCGTCGGGCGCATCCTTCTGGGTGAAGCTCCTGCCGCTGGGCAACTCGATGCTCCACAGCTTCGTCAAGCTGGGCATCTCCGGAGTGATGTTCTTCGCAGTTTACGGTGCCATACTCATCGCAACTAAGGAGAAGATGGCGCAGAACATATTTGGAACTATTATAGGTAAGCTCCGTAAGAAGAAAATCTGATCATACGGGCAAATTATTAAGAATAAAGTTTATAAGGGTATTAAATGATGTGGATCGATCCGTGAGCAGAATGTGTCCCTGAAGGCGTATTTTGTTACAAATGAAGGGACATATTATGGCGCGGATCGTTAACAAGGGATTAGGAGGTAATAATGATGGCACAGTTTGATTATCTGATTGTAGGAGCGGGTCTCTACGGAGCAACCTTTGCGCGTATCGCAGCCGAGAAGGGCAAGAAGGTTCTTGTGATCGACAAGAGGACTCACGTTGCAGGAAATGTATTTACGGAGGAGATCGAGGGCATCCAGGTTCACAAGTATGGGGCTCACATCTTCCACACAAACATTAAACGCGTTTGGGAATTTGTCCAGAAATACGCTGATTTCAACCGCTTCACGAACTCACCGGTTGCCAATTACAAGGGCGAGCTGTACTCACTTCCTTTCAACATGTACACCTTCAACAAGATGTGGGGCGTTGTAACGCCTGAGGAGGCTGAGAAGAAGATTGAGGAGCAGAGGGCTGATGCCAAGGCTGCCATGGAGGCAGAGGGCGTGACTGAGCCGAGAAACCTCGAGGAGCAGGCCATCCTCCTGATCGGACGCGACATCTACGAGAAGCTGGTCAAGGGCTACACCGAGAAGCAGTGGGGCAGACCTTGCACGGAGCTTCCTGCATTTATCATCAAGCGCCTTCCGGTTAGACTGACCTTCGACAACAACTACTTCAACGCGCTGTATCAGGGCATCCCGATCGGCGGCTATACGAAGATGGTTGAAAATATGCTTGATCACGAAAATATAGAGGTTCGCACCGGCGTTGAGTATTTTGAAAATAAGCCGGAGCTCGACCTCCTTGCAGATAAGATTCTTTACACCGGACCTATCGACGCTTACTTCAATTACAGCAAGGGCACACTCGAGTACCGTTCTGTTCGTTTCGAGAACGAGATCCTCGACAAGCCTTCCTTCCAGGGAAATGCAGCTGTAAACTACACGGATTCCGAGACTCCTTGGACACGTATCATCGAGCACAAGTGGTTCGAGTTCGGCAAGGACAAGGACGGCAACGACCTTCCGAAGACGGTCATCAGCCGTGAGTTCAGTTCGGAGTGGAAGCTGGGCGACGAGCCTTACTATCCGGTAAATGACGAGAAGAACAGCGCACTTTACGCTGAGTACAAGAAGCTCGCAGACGCTGAGGACAAGGTTATTTTCGGCGGCCGTCTGGGCGAGTACAAATACTATGATATGGACGCAGTTATCGCTGCTGCACTTACGAAGGCAGACGAGACACTGTAAATAAACGATTAGAATAAAACAGTCGAAGATATTTCGATAATATGAGACTGTAGTGATACATGGAAACATCGACGTAGTTGATATGGTTGCGGCTACTGAGTGACTGAGAGTGTGAATCGAATGAACATCGCTGTAATATTTGCCGGGGGCTCCGGCACCCGAATGACAAATGCAGATAAACCGAAGCAGTTTCTGATGGTTCACGGAAAGCCGATCATCGTGCATACGATCGAGAAGTTCCAGAAGCATCCGGAGATCGACGGCATAGTTGTAGCTTGTCTTCCGGACTGGATCTCTTACGTCGAAGAGATGAAGAAGCGCTACGGCCTCACAAAGCTTGGCGCCATCGTTCCGGGTGGAAATACAGGTCAGATGTCCATCTACAACGGACTCAAGGCTGCCGCAGCAACCTACGGACTGACGGTTTCCTGCGGCGAAGAAGAGAGTAAGAGTGCTTCGACAAATGAGCTTTTGTATACTACGGGATTTGCTGTAGAGAGAAATATAGTTCTCATCCACGACGGAGTGCGCCCGCTCATAGATGAGAAGATCATCAGCGATAATATTTCCGCTGTAAAGAAATACGGTTCTGCAATCACCTGCACCCCTGCAACTGAGACTGTAATCCTTGTTGGGGATGAGGCGGTTGAAGAAACAGCCGGAGAGACTGACAGTACACGGATAGGAGAAACATCCACGGATTCAGTCAGTGTGAAGAATGAAAAAACAGCTCAGGTAGAGAATCATGTTACCAACGTTCCGGACAGGAGCCGCAGTCGTTTCGCGAAGGCACCACAGAGCTTCTTCCTTGATGATATCCTCGAGGTTGAGGAGAGAGCCATCAGCGAGGGTAAGACCAACATGATCGATTCCTGTACGCTTATGAAGGAGTATGGCTACCCGCTTCACACAGTCATCGGACCGTATTACAACATCAAGATCACAACACCTGAGGATTTTATAATTTACAGAGCTCTCTACGATGCAATTGAGAATGATCAGCTCTAAACATACAGAATCCAAAATGAGCAATCAATAGCAGCTCGGAAACATCGAAAACGGCATCACTTGATCGGAACAACCGAATTGATCGGAGAACATTGAACATTAACAGATCGCAACAGGATAAGGACGGTATAGATGCAGTACAACGTTGATTTTGAAGTATGTGCGCTCATATTTATGATTGTATTATATTTGAATTTTGTCATGGTCAAGCGCCTCAGCAACGCGCAGACGAGGACTTACAATGCTCTGATGATCGTGACTATATTTGATATTGCCCTGGATGTGGCCAGCAGCGTTCTGATCAACGGCTATACGCCGGAGAACAAGACCGCAAATATAGCTGCGTGTACGGGTTTTCTTATCTTGCAGGCATTTCTGCCGTACATCCTGATGAATTATATCGTCATTCTCGCAGACACCGATTATTCAAAGAAGAAGAGAAACTTCTATTTCGTTGTGTCCATCCCGATGCTGTCGCTCGAAATCATCACGATAATGAATCTGTTCGGGCCGCTGACCTTCTATTTTGACAAAACCGGTTATCATCATGCGGTTCTGCATGATCTCTATTATATATTTGCGGCGTTCTACATAATCGTCAGCCTCGCGTATGTGCTGACAAGCTACAAGAAGGTGCCGCTCAAGAATCATATCCGTATCTATGTGATGGCTGCCGTTATCGCGGCTACGACATTGCTCCAATATTATCACCCTGAATACAATCTGACCGGCGTCGGTGTTGCGATAGGTATTTTCATCCTCTATCTGACGGTTGAGAATCCGGCAACCTATGCTGATTCGGTTACCGATGCGATGAACAGAAGGGCCTTCTTCAGGCATCATTATGAGCTTGTGAGAATGCATAAGCAGTCGCAGATATACGTGATGGCGCTCGATAATTTCAAGATAATAAATGAGGTATTTGGCATGGAGGGCGGCGACGAGCTGATGCGCCGTCTGGTGAACTCGCTGAAGCAGGGCTATCCGAAGGGCAAGATCTTCAGGTACAACAGCGATATATTTGCGCTGATCCTGCATCATAAGAGCCAGCTGAATACCGACGAGACCGAAAATCTCCGGCACATCATCGGAAATAAGGTTGAACTGAACGGCCTGGAGGTTGAGCTTTCGGCCTGTGTCTGCCATATTCCTGCAAAATACGAGCTTAAGACGTCCCTCGAGCTGACGAAGGCGATCGACTACGCGGTCAGTGAGGTGAAGAGCAGGGGCAAGGGCCAGAGGATGGAGCTTTCTGAGCAGTTCTTCAACGATATGAAGAGGCACGCGACGATCGAGCAGGCGATGCTTGCGGCTATCGACACCAACTTCTTCGAGGTGCATTACCAGGTTATTTACGACGCAAATACGAAGAGCTTCCGTTCGATGGAGGCGCTGGCGCGACTGAATGTTCCGGGCTACGGATATATCTCGCCGGATGAGTTCATCAAGATCGCCGAGCAGAACGGTATGATCAACCAGATAGGCGTTCTCGTGCTCCGCGAGGTCTGCAAGACCATCAAGGAGGAGAAGCTTCGCGAGCTCGGCGTCGAGTTCGTCGAGGTCAATCTGTCCGTTGTTCAGTGTATGAGGGATAATCTGCGCGACGAGATCGTCGGAGTCATCGAGGAATACGGCGTTCCGGCCGATATGATCAACCTTGAGATCACCGAGAGTGTGGCTGCGTATTCCGAAAATACGCTTATTGAAAATATGGAGAAGCTTATCGAGGCGGGCATCGATTTCTCGCTTGATGATTACGGTTCAGGCTATTCAAATATCAATTATATCGCGCTTCTGCCGTTTAAGATCATCAAGATAGACAAGGAATTCGTCTGGGCCGGCTTCAGAGATGAGAAGATGAGCCGCATCCTTAAAAATACGATCGAAACCTTCAAGGATATCGGCTTTAAGGTGCTTGCGGAAGGCGCCGAGAGTAAAGAGATGGTTAGCGCCCTTATAGAGATGGGCATCGATCACATCCAGGGCTACTACTACTCGAAGCCTGTTCCACGGGAAGAGATGGTTGCACTGTTGAAGAGCAACACTATAAAATGATACGCATATTTGTTACAGGATACCTACAGCTTGTTTTGCTAAATGGTCGGCTTCTTCGTTGCCTTCTACGCCGGAGTGTCCTTTGACTTTGACAAAGGTAAGCTTGATACGGCGCTTGGCGTGCTGCATGAAGTCGTGGTACTCGATAGTGCCGGCTTTGTTGCGCTTCCATGCTCCGGTTGCCCACTTTTCGATCCCTTCGTAATCGTAGTAGATTGAGAGCTCCGGAAGGCCGAGCTCGATAGCTTTCTCAACTGCGGCTACGCTGCCACATATTTCTCCGGCAACGTTACGCATAGAGGCCATCTCTTCATCGTTATCGCTTCCGGTGAGGATGATCTTCTCGCCATTCACAACCAGAAATCCACCATAACCATAGACTCCTGTTGCAATGTTGAAGGAGCCATCAACGAAAGCGTAGGGACCTACGATATTGCCTGATTCATGCAAGCTTCGCGTGCCTGATTCAGTTTTAGATTTTGAATTGGATGTGACGGTTTCTTTTGTATCTGATGTGACCAATCTGTCAATAGATTGCATCGGTTCGACATTGTGGTATACATCAAACAGATTTAGTTGATTATTTGTTTCGATAATTCCAAGATATTCTCTGGCTTCTGACTCGGTCTTGAAACTTTTGTATTCTGCGCCGGAATAGCCGCTTACATTCTCGCGGCATTCATCCCAGCTCATATATATTCCCGGAACCTTTCCGTTCTTCACTGCGTAGTATTTTACGTTACTCATACTTGATTTCCTGCTGTATATACCATATCTCAAAACGATGATTTGTTACTAGAAATATATTCATACTAAATTAATGGTTATGCCCGGTATACGATTCGGCCGCCGCATATAGTATAGTGAATCTTTCCCGGGAGCTCCCAGCCGATAAACGGACTGTTGGTGGCCTTCGATGCGAACTCCTCCTCGCGGACGGTCCACAGCTCATTTTCTCCGAAGATAACAAGATCTGCTACTGCGCCCTCTGCGATGCCCTCAGGGATCATACGGTAGAAGCGTGCAGGAGCGTCACTCATAAGCGAGATAAGCTTCATCAGGCTGATGTGGCCCGGCTGAACAAGCGACTTAATACCAAGGGCGAGGGAGGTCTCGAGACCTGTGATGCCGCTTGGTGCCTGTGCGAGAGGCCTTGCCTTCTCCTCAGCGCTGTGAGGAGCGTGGTCGGTAACTATCATATCTATGGTGCCGTCCTTCAGGCCTTCGATGATCGCGAGTCTGTCCTCTTCGGTACGGAGAGGCGGATTCATACGCGCATTTGTGCCGTATTTCAGCACGGCTTCTTCGGTAAGCGTGAAGTGGTGAGGCGTCGCTTCGGCGTGGATGTCGGCACCCTTTGCCTTGTATTCGCGAACGATATCAACCGAATTCTTTGAGCTGATGTGCTGGATGCAGAGGGATGCGCCGGTTTTTAGGGCAAGCTCTGCGTCGCGGGCGGTCATGGTTTCTTCGGCAAGTCTGTCGGCTCCGCCGTAGTTAAGCTGCTCAGAAACAGCGCCCTTGTTTACGCCTGCCTGATAAACGTATTTTGGATCCTCTTCGTGGAGAGAGACCGGAAGATCGAGCTCGGCGGCTTTCTTCAGCGCCGCGGTGAGCACAGCTTCGTCCATGATCGGGAGGCCGTCGTCGGTAAAGCCGGCAGCGCCCTCGGATGCGAGAAGCTCCATGTCGACAAGCTCCTTGCCCTGCATGCCCTTTGTGACGGTAGCAGTCTGGAGCACATTTATGTCCGTCTCCTCGCCCTTCTTCTGGATGTAATGAAGGGTCTCGGCGTTATCGACCGGCGGTTTGGTATTTGCCATGCAGATGACGGTGGTCACGCCGCCTCTTGCGGCAGCGGCAGCACCGGTGATGATGTCTTCCTTGTAGGTGAAGCCGGGATCACGAAAATGCACGTGTGCGTCGACAAGGCCGGGCGCGATCGTGAGCCCATCTGCGTCAATAACTGTAAGTTCGGTGTCGGTGATAGCCTCACCGATGTATTTCTTGGTGTCCTCCGGCGTGATTGTGTCCTCGATGCTGAGGATCTTTTTGCCGGCGATGAGGACGTCCTTAACTGCGTCGGTTTCTGTAACCGGATCAACTATATGTCCATTCTTTATTAATATCATAGTTAGCTCCTTCTTATATCTGCTTTGTAATATCAAACTGCGTTTTGTTTGGCTGTTATGATCAATAATCATCTCACAGTTGTGATTATAACAGAAAAATAGGATTGTGCATATAACGAAACAACCCTGTCACGAAAGCGACAGGGTTGACTGCGTAGGAGGGTTTTTAAAAGGGGGATCAGTATATGAGATACTGTTTCCTACGTAGTGGGTTAATTATAAATAAAAACCACTCTCATTGTCAACAGTAGAATTATGAAAATTCCTTGAAAACATCTTGAAAATACGGGATTTTTCGAACTCAAAAATAACCTTATGATCGGGGAGGATTAAGGTTGTGCGCCGGCCATAAATGTGGTATATTTACTGTGTATGTTTATCGGTATTTTACAGATCGAGGATGTATTTTAAATAATAGTGCAAAGGTTTATTTGTGACAGGGGAGAGAGGTGTTAAATTGGCAGAATATGTAATCAGTGGCTGTTCTTCGGCGGATCTGTCCAAGGAGTGGATGGAGAAGAGGGAGATAGCATATATTGAGTTTCATTATGAGCTTGGCGGAAAGCAGTATATGGACGATTTTGGCGTGTCTGTGCCGCCGCATGAGCTTTATCAGAGGATGCTGAACGGCGAGGATTCGAAGACCTCGCAGGTGGGCGTTGGCGAATACGCCGACCATTTCAGAAAAATACTGAGCAGCGGCAAGGATCTTATCCATGTGACGCTGTCGACAGGTATTACCGGAACTTACAATTCGGCTGTGCTTGCAGCAAATGATCTGAAGGAGGAGTTCCCGGACAGAAAGATCTACGTGGTCGATTCGATGGCTGCTTCGTCAGGCTTCGGACTTCTGCTCGACAGGATGGCTGATCTCAGGGACAAGGGCATGAGCATCGAGATGCTTTACACCTGGACTGAGGAGCATAAGCTTGAGGCTGTTCATTGGTTCTTTTCGACGGACCTGACGTTCTACATCAAGGGCGGAAGAGTCAGCAAGACTGCCGGTGTTATCGGAAATGTGCTCAGTATCTGCCCGCTTCTGAATGTTGATTATCTCGGTCGCCTCATCGCGAGGGAGAAGATCAGGACGAAGAAGAAGGTTATCAGAAGGATCGTTGATAAGATGAAGGAAGATGCCAACAACGGCACCGACTACAACGATACCTGCTTCATATCGCATTCCGATTGCCTCGAGGATGCACAGGCCGTGAAGAATCTTATCGAGACCGAGTTCCCGAAAATGCGCGGCAAGGTCGTTCTGTTCCCAATCGGTGCGACCATCGGATGCCACACAGGCCCGGGGACCGTTGCATTGTTCTTCTGGGGCAAGAAGAGAGTGGATTAGTTTTTTAAGTTTTAATAAGGAGGTACAAATAATATGATGAAAAGGAGAAAAAAGGGATTCCTGGCTTTGGTGCTGTGCTTTGCATTTGTATTCGGCTACGTTCCGGGCATGAAGAACCTGGTGTGGGCAGATAAAGGTGATGCTGAGGTTGAAGTGGTTCGTAAAGTTGAACTTACTTATACTCCAAGTAGTGGCACTGATGTTACGCTTTCATATCCATCATTAAAAGATGCATACAATGCAGCTGTAGAACTAATTAAAAATTCGACTGATACTTCGGGAATAAAAGCTGAAACTCCACTTACTTTTACATTATATGATGACGCTGAAATCGCAGAAGATGAGGCATTTGTTTTTGATAACAGAGATGTTAAATTCAACCTTAATAATAATAAGCTTGAAATAAACGGAAGTCTGACCGGGGTGACCGGTGTTGTTGTAGAGGGAGAAAAGGCGGGAACTCTTGAAATAAATGGTTCTATTGATGGAGGTTTACAGTCGTTTAACGATAGTATAATCAATATCAATAGTGGATCTGTCGGATATATTAGCGCAGACGCTGGTACATTCAATATCAGTGGTGGTACAGTTAATGGTCTGCTTCTTGAAAATGACAATAAAACTGATGTTAATGTAACTATTTCAGGAGATGCAAAGATTAATAGCCCGAAGCCAGAAGAGGATGCGATTGATATTGAGTTCAGTAACGAAGAAGGAAGAGGTGGTATTCAGTTAACGCTGAAGGGCGGATATTATGCAACTGACCCATGTGAGCTTTTGCCAGCCATGGAGGATCATTTTAAATTTGGCGAGTATTGTGATATAGAGTATTACGATAAACTCTCCGAGAAAGAGCAGGCAGAGTGGGCTAAGGTTGCTGATCCGGAGAAGTATCCATACAGAGTAGTGGACACCAGAGTAGGTGCTATCGTTTGCGTTGAATATATGGTTAAAGATGATTCAGAGTGGCAAGAGTTCTATTGTAAGTCGTTGACAGAGATGGCTGAAGTTATGGAAGCAGCATATGGTACTCTGGATGATGTCAAATCTTTAGATGATTATGGGTTCTTGGTATTTCTGTTAGATGATATTACTGTTGCTTCGGATGAAGAATACATCGTAAAGAATCTTAAAGATAATGTGACCATTGACCTTAATGGACATACGCTTACAGTTAACGGAAAACTTGTATTTAATAATGGAAATAAGGAGTTTTGGATAGACAGTACACCAAGCGAAGAACCGGGTAAACTGGTTGTCAACGGAACGGTAAATAGTATTCTGTATCTTGGTAACGTACAGGATAAAATTGATATAACAGCCGGTGCGATTGAAGAAATAAATAACTTTGGTAGCATATTAACTGTAAATGGTGGAACTGTTGATATTATAAGAAATATTAGATTTGAAGATGATTTAAACAGTAATGCTTCCACAACAATAGCCGGTGGAATGATTGGCAGTGTCCTTAATATATATGGATCATTAGCTGTAAATGGTGGAACAATTAAGGAAATTGTATCATATGACAAAACCGATGTTAGTGCCGGAATAATAGAAGACTTATTTACACCGGGTGGTAAAACTAATATTACAGGTGGAACTATTGATGACCTTATTGTTTATGATTCCGGCGTCACTACTGTTTCCGGAAACGCTATGATCTCTGAACTGTATTTTGGTATAACTGAAGGTGATGAAATAAACGATGAAGCTGCAGTAAGTACCAAAGGCGTAGAAGATACCAAAGAAGCTGATGTTAAGGCAGTAGAGGAAGAAGAGGATGATACATTCTTACTCACTCTTAAGGGTGGATTCTATGGCGAGGATGTTTCAGAGTATTTAGACGAAGAGGACCTGGAAGGTCACTTCGAGATTGGCGAGGGACTAGATGTTCTGGATTATAACGATGAGGATACCTCAGAGGCAAATAAGAAGGAATGGACAGAGGCAGGAGCTGATCCGAAGACATACGGATATCATGTTACTAAGGTAGTTGAAAATGAAATAACTACCGACGATGACGATGATACCGATGATGACGAAGAGGATGACGCCGTTGATGACAACAAGGATGACGTTGAAGATGATACAAATAACGGCAAGAAGGAAGGTAAGGTATTTACTGTAAGTGGACCTGATTCAATCACTCTTGGTGAGGGTGCAACATATACAATAAAGTCTGATGGTGAACCAGAGGACAGCTACGAGCAGTACATAGGAACTGATGCGGATGGAAATCCTATTCCAAATACAGCGAAGAAGGGAAGTACAATCATAACTATCAGCGCAGATGAGCTTGCAAAGCTTGGTTCAGGAAAGCATACACTTACATTCAAGTTCAAGAACGGCAGCGTTTCAACTACACTTATGATAAATGAACCTGCCAAGGACAGCGAAGTAACTCCTGCAACAGATGAGACAAAGACAAATGTTGATTCTACAGCTCAGACCGGCGATTCATTTGATCCTGTACTTGTGACAGTTATCATGCTTATCGCCCTCGGCAGCCTCGCAGGACTTGCAATCTACAAGAAAAAAGAAGATAACAGATAGTTATCAGACATAATTAAAAGAGGTATGAACCGTATTTGGCTCATACCTCTTTTTTGTTGTAAAAATCTTGATAAATTAGTGATGGAACAGGCGGATTCCTGTGAAGGCCATCGCGATACCGTATTTGTTGCAAGTCTCGATAACGTTGTCATCACGGATCGAACCGCCCGGCTGAGCGATGTATTTTACGCCGCTTCTCTTAGCGCGCTCGATGTTGTCGCCGAATGGGAAGAATGCGTCAGAACCGAGGGCAACGCCGTCCATGTTCTTAAGCCATTCCTTTCTTTCCTCTCTTGTAAATACAGAAGGCTTAACTGTGAAGAACTGCTCCCAGATGCCGTCTGCAAGAACGTCCTCATAGTCGTCGCTGATGTAAACGTCGATTGTGTTATCTCTGTCGGCGCGCTTGATGCTGTCCTTGAAAGGAAGTGAGAGCACCTTTGGTGACTGGCGAAGGAACCACTTGTCAGCCTTGTCGCCTGCGAGACGTGTGCAGTGAATACGTGACTGCTGGCCGGCGCCGATGCCGATTGCCTGGCCGCCCTTAACGTAGCAAACTGAGTTTGACTGTGTGTATTTGAGAGTGATCATTGCGATAGCGAGGTCGATGCGTGCTGACTCAGGAATGTCCTTTGCGTCTGTAACGACATTTGCGAAAAGCTCGTCGTTGATAACAAGCTCATTTCTGCCCTGCTCGAAGGTTACGCCGTAAACGTCCTTAGTCTCGATAGGTGCAGGAACGTAGTCAGGATCGATCTGGATAACGCAATAGTTGCCGTTCTTCTTAGACTTCAGGATCTCAAGCGCGTCGTCATCGTAGCCCGGAGCAACGATACCGTCAGAAACCTCTCTCTTAATGAGGCGTGCTGTTGCAGCGTCGCAGGTGTCTGAAAGTGAGATGAAATCGCCGAAGGAAGACATTCTGTCGGCGCCTCTTGCTCTTGCGTATGCGCTTGCAAGTGGTGTGAGCTCGCCCATATCCTCAACCCAGTAGATCTTCTTCTCGATATCTGTGAGCGGAAGGCCGACTGCCGCGCCTGCCGGTGAAACGTGCTTGAATGATGTAGCTGCAGGGAGGCCTGTTGCCTTCTTCAGTTCCTTAACGAGCTGGTAGCCGTTGAATGCATCAAGAAGGTTGATGTAGCCCGGTCTGCCGGAAAGTACTGTGAACGGAAGCTCGCCGTCCTTCATAAATACTCTTGATGGCTTCTGATTTGGGTTGCAGCCGTATTTTAATTCTAATTCTCTCATGTGGATTTCCTTTCGTTTTCTATTCATGATGGATCATGATGCGTTATGGAAGACATGTTATATTGAACAATTATTATGTCATAGTCGTTATTGATGCTTCCATTATTTATGATCAGGTTGATTCCGTTTAATTACTGGTTCTTGTTAACGATCTTTGTCTCGTATTTTCCTGTCTCAACATCGATGAATCTTGTGAAGAGGGAAACCTTGTTCTCCTCGTTCAGGCTGTTCCAAACGATATTTGTGAACTCGTCAAGGTCATTTGTAGGGATCGTAACTCTGGTTGGCTCGCCTTCGTAGCTTGGAAGTGGATTGCCGTCGCCCATATATGTGTGGATGAAATGTCCCTCAGCTGCCTTCGGATTGTCATATGAGAAGGTAAAGCGCAGGCACTGGTCAGGATCGCCGTTGTCTGACTTGAGGATTGACATCTCGTAGGTATAGCCTGCCTCGGTGTGAACGATGCCGGAGATACGAGGTGTAAAGTTCGGAGCGTCCGGCTCAAACTCGCGGCCTCTGAGTGACTCCTCGAAGGTGTCGCCCTGCTCCATATTTTCGTATATTGTATCTGTCTGGTCGCCGTTTGTAACGATGGTGTCGGTGCCGAGAACTCTTACAGGTGCGTAGATGATAAGGCTTGGATCCTCAAGCTTTGAAGGGTCAAATGCCTCAGTTCTGATGCCCTCGCCCTCAGTAACAAATACTCTGTTACGGCTGTTCTGCGAACGTCCCATGATGAAATAAGCGATAGCAGCTTTCTTGCCGTCAGGTGTTCTGCCGATGACGATGCCTCTGCCCGGATAGCTTGTGCTTCCGATCTCTGCGGATAATACTTTGATGGTCATATTGATGTATCTCCTTTAATGAAATTGTTTGCGTTGATCAGTAACTCGTCATAACGCGCCGCGGCCTGTTGATATGGCGCAGCCCGTCATAACTGACACAACTATTATAACAGAGAAAGCCAAATCTTCAAGAGAGCAATTTAATGGGTTTTTAATTTGAATATTTGTTGATTATTGATAAAATATAGCTGTGGAGAGTTGTTAGGCGGAGTATAGCTACGAGGAATTGTAGAAGAAAATCGAGAGTGTAAAGAATCGTAAAAGAAAAACGAAATCGTAGAGAATCGTAAAAGAAAATCGAAATCGTAGAGAATCGTAAAAGAAAATCGAAATCGTAGAGAATCGTTAGAGGATAATGCTGGGTATGCAAAAAAAGAGAAGAATATGTCTGCTGGTCTTTCTGCTGACGCTGGGGCTTGTGACGGCTTGTTCCAAGGGCGGAAAGAAAAGCAGTAAGGATGAGACAAATACAAATGAAGTAAGCAGCGAGGAGCTGACGACCACAGAGGAACCGAGCGATCGTATCATCGTGACTCTTGGTGATTCTTATGCGGCCGGCGAAGGGATCGAACCTTTTTATGGTCAGCTGTCGAAGGATCTTGCGGAGACGGACGATTATTTTGGTAAATTTTCCGGAATGTTTAGCGCGTACGAGACGAGTCCGGACAGCGAGAAGGTCCAAAACGAGGACTGGCTTGCTCACAGGTCCCAGTACGCATGGTCGGGTATGCTGACTCTTCCCGGCGTGGAAGGAAATATGGCCGAGAACCGCGGAACGCACTGGTATTTTAAAGCAGTATCCGGAGCGGTCACGCATAATATTATCGGCTATGATGTGGACGAGAAGGGCAATAAAAACTACGACAAATACATTGACCACATACTCGACGAGGAGAAGGACTGCAAGCAGCTCAAGGAGGCAAATCGCAATGGCGAGAAGAACACGGTAAACCTGGAGCCGCAGATCAAGGTATTTGACGAGCTGGCGGCCGAAGGGAAGAAGGCGGACTATGTCATTATTTCTATCGGCGGAAATGATGTGGGCTTCGGTGCTGTGGTTGCTCAGGTTATGGTCGGAAGCTGGTATTTCGACACAGGTAATCTGGAGGAAATGGTCGATAACGCGAAGAAGCTCGTCGGAGAAGGTGGCGTGGTCAGAGAGGACCTGAAGAGGACCTATAGGGAGGTTGCTGAGGCGGCAGGGCCGCAGGCGACGTTGATTGTCGTGGGCTATCCGGAGCTTTATGATAGATACGGCAAGGGTACATTTGTGGCAAAGGATGAGGCGTGGATCGTCGACGATGCCGTACTCATCTTTAATAAGGAAATAGAGAGCATCGTCAAGGAGTGCCGCGCAGAGGGTATAAATATCGAATATGTTTCGGTGGTGGAACCCTTTGGAACGATCGATGCAGAGGGAAATATAATCGATCCGCAGCACCAGGCTTATTCGGACGACGAGTATATACAAAGCATTACGATTGGCGCGAAGGATGAAGACCTGCAGTCAAATGATGTGTTCAGCAGTTATTCGATGCACCCGAATCTCAGTGGCGCGCTTGCTTATGCGGTGTGTGTGCAGAAGAAGATAGATGAGCTGGAGGCGGCGAAGGGCAGGCTTGGCGACGGCCTTGATCCAAAATACAAAGCTGCTTATCTTGCGGTTCTGGAGCATAACAAGGAGGCAATCGAGGCCTACAGCAGGCAGTTTAAGGACGGCTCGGCTTCACAGTCGACTGCGTCGGACGGGAATACCTCGAAGCCGGTAGCTCTGCAGGACATATGCGGCGACGGTACGCCGGAACTGATCTTTGTTACGGCTGATACACATAGCTCAATAGATACGCATGGTCAGACGGATGCAGAAGGAGTATCCGGGAATTCGGATATGCAGGGTTCTGCAGGATTGAGTGGTACAGAAGGATCGTCGGCTGTACTACATATATTTACATATAAAGATGGCGGTGCGGTTGAGATATATAGCTGCGATGTCGATTCTGCTGTGGAGGGAACCGGTTCGGACAAGACCGATGGCGCTCCGGGTTACCTGTTATTCAGTACTAAGTTTACCAGGGAGTTGTATCTGTTCTGTGGAAGTACTGATCCTTTAGGAAAGGCTTCATATAAAAAGCTTTCTCTTGAAGATGATAAATTGGTAGCAAAGCCGGTTATCTCTTACGAGACGATTGAGGAGAAATCTGAAGACACAGGAGACATAAATGATTCGGAGGATAAAGGTGAATCAGGAGAGTCCGGGGAAAAAGAAGGTTCAGATAAATCAGAACAACCCGGCGAAATAGGAAAGAAAAAAGACAAGGTAACTACGAATTACAAGTACAAGGACAGTGATATTTCCAAGAAGGAATACGAAAAGGTTGAGAAGAAGCTGCTCTTTGCGGCCAAAGATATCGTGCTTAGCGACGATGAGTATTCGGAATACATGACCAAGGGCGACAGTTTTGATCCGTCCGGCAATGTTTCGATGACCTACGATGAGGCTGTCCGGAAACTGAAATGATAAATAATTACATAAAAGAATGACAAAACAGAAGAAGTTTAAAGGTAAAATAAACTCTTAAAATAGTCTGTTTTGCTTGCGTCACCCCTGCTTATATTGTATCATGTAAGCAGGGGTATTTTGTTTTTTGGCGGGCTGACAGAGGCTGCTTTCCTGTTGTCTGCCTATTTAACCAAATCTGGTAAAAGAGAAGCTTTACAAACTCTTGCCGAGAGGAGGGGTTATGTTTGAGGAGTGTAAGAAAGTCTAAGCTCTTATGGAGCGTTCTTATATTTATATTTGTTCTGTTTTGTTGTCTTGCTGCACCAATTCTGTCCACGGCAGCCGGGGCTGATAAGTCCGAAGAGCTGACGGTGGGAGTTCCTGTGGATAGATGTCCTGTATTTTATGTGGATCCGGACACGGGAGAGATCGTGGGAATAGGTGTGGACCTTATGCGTGCCGCCGCAGAACATGCGGGGTATTCTGTCACATTCAAGAGTATCGAAGAAGAATCACTGAAGGAAGCTCTGGATAATCCGGAGTATGATATTGTTATGCCTTTCGGTAGTGCTATCACCAGCGCATCCGGGCAGAAGAGCGTTGTGTCGGACAATCTGATTCAGACGCCGTTCACGCTTGTCACGGACGGAAAGAGGGATATTCCGCTGCTGAATGAGCTGCGCGTTGGTATGCTCACCTCGCTTGGCGGGGCTGCCGATACTGTAAGGGAGTTGTATCCGGGCATTGAGATCGTATTTTATGATGATATGGAGGATGCGGTGGATGCGCTTCGGGACGGAAAGGTTGATGCACTGCTGCACAATTCCTATGTGTGGAGTTATGTTCTGCAGAAGCCGTCGTATTCGAATCTGGTGGTTCAGCCTGCAGCGATGTTCTCGATGGATTTCAGGGCGGGGGCGCTTGATACGCCGCGCGGCAGAGAAATCATCGAGCGTCTGAATAAGGGAATCGCTCATATAGAGGAAACCTTCAAACAGGCGGTGGTGCTTGACTACACGACCAGAAGGCTCTACAAGTACGACCTGTCCGATTATATTTACGAATACTGGCTGATCGTGCTTCTTGGAACGCTGCTCCTTATTGCGGTGATAGTCATATTTATCTTCAGGTGGCGTGCGCTTCGCCTCGAGCAGGAGAAGAGAGTTCGCTGGCTGCAGGAGCATGATGCGCTGACGGGCGCGCTGAGTCTGAAAGGCTTCAGGAAGAAGGTCGAGAAACTGCTTCGTGCCAATCCGGATGTGCCATATCTTTTGACCTACGTAAATATCAAGAATTTTAAGTTTGTAAATGACAGCTTCGGAATGAAGGCCGGGGATGAGCTGCTGCGATACTGGGTCAAGACAACGAAGGTAACCCTGTCGGAGAACGAAGCGATGTGTCGTATAGACAGTGATCATCTGGCAGTGCTGCGTCATGCGGGAGGTGACGAGAGGCTCCGCAAGGATGACGAGGAAGTGGTAGGATCTGTAAGAAATTATTTCCTGGATAGGGGCAAGGAGCACCGCGTTCAGATATGCGGCGGTATTTACGTCCTGACGCCTGAAGATTATCATAACATAGATGTGGATCATATGCTTGATTTTGCGCGCGTGGCCGAGAAGAAGGTAAGGGCAACAAAGAAGGATGGTTATGAGTTCTATAATCCGGAGCAGTGGGAGAAGGGCAAGAAAGTTGCGGAGGTTGTTGGACGTCTGCCGGTTGCGATCAGTACCGGCGAGATTCAGGTTTGGTACCAGCCGCAGGTTAATTATAGGACCGGTGAAATCACGGGCGTCGAGGCGCTGAGCCGCTGGAATCATGCGAAGCTTGGCATGATACCGCCTGCAGATTTCATTCCGGAGCTTGAGGAGTCGGGGCTCATCTATGATCTGGACAGCTATGTGTGGGAGAAGGTCTGCCAGGATCTTAGTCGCTGGAACAAGCAGGGAATTCACAGGTCGGTTTCGGTGAACCTTTCGCGGAGCGATATCCGGGATGACAGGGATATTCCGGGACACTTCCATGATCTTATGGAAAAATACGAGTTGTCGGCGGATCAGTTCAGGATTGAGATCACAGAGACTGCATTTGCCGAGAAGCCGGAGCTGCTGATCGGAACCACGGTGAGGCTGAGAGAACTGGGCTTCCAGGTTGAAATGGATGACTTCGGCAGCGGCTATTCTTCACTGCATATGCTGAAGGAGGTGCCGGTGGACCGCATCAAGCTCGACTACAATTTCCTGACAAGCAAGGGCGACGCTGAGAAGGGAAATACCATAGTTGCCTACATCGTGCAGATGGTAAATGCGCTTGGCATGGAAATGATAGTTGAGGGTGTCGAGACTGCCGAACAGGCCGATTTCCTCCTGAGCAAGGGCTGCTCCGAGATGCAGGGCTACTACTTCTACAGACCGATGTGTGTTGAGGACTTTGAGAAGCTGTGATTTCTTCTGCAGGTCGATGTGTTTGGAGGTTGCTTTTTGCGTCTTATGATTTATAACATGTAAAATTGTCGAATATTTGTGAATTATTGCTGAGGATAAATTGACAAAAATGCGCCGCAAGGCCGCATAGAATATCAATCTGCTTCAAGCTGTTGCGCAACAAAATGTAGACATTGGCGATTTGCATTCATAAATATTACTGTGATAAGCATCAAAAAAGCAACCGCTGAAACGGTTGCTTTTTGCGTCTAAAGTTATTAGTTCTTCTTTCCGAGGAGCTGGAGCAGTCTCAGGAAGAGGTTGATGAAATCGAGGTAAAGCTCAAGTGCGCCGTACATAGCGATAACTGATAAGCTGTAACCAGGATTGTTCATAGCGAGCTTCTTGATCTTCTGTGTATCGTAAGCTGTAAGTCCGAGGAAGATTGCGATACCTAAGATGCAAAGGATGTAATCAAGTCCTGAAGACTTAAGGAAGATATTGATGATAGAAGCGATGATGATTCCGAAGAGACCGATCATAAGGAGTGTACCAAAGCTTGTAAGGTCTCTGTCAGTTGTGAAACCAACGATTGCCATAACTCCGAACAGACCTGCTGTAAGGAAGAATACCTTTGCGATAGAACCCTCTGTGTAAACAAGGAAGATTACCGAAAGTGTAAGTCCGTTGATTATCGAATAAGCTACGAAGAGCACGCCTGAAAGCATCGCATTGTTTGCCTTCATAGCGAATGTTGCACCGATTACGATACCGATCTCAACGATCGCAAGTACCCAGAAGGTTGTCATACCGTTCTGAATCAGGAAATACGGATTGGTTGTATAAACTGCAAGAGATGTGATAGCTGTAAGAAGAAGTGCGATGGTCATGAACAGGAATGTTCTTGCCATTACATCCTTCATTGAGTAGCGCATTGTCTGCTGCTGAGCTGCTGCGTAAGGGCTTGCGTTTCCTCTCATCGGATCCCAGCTGTTCTGTGCAGCGTACTGTGCGTTGTAGCTGTTCTGGTAATAATTGTTGTAGTTGTTGTTCTGATCGAAATAATACTGGCTTGAATTACCGCTGTTTCCGTCATTGCCGTTTCCGCTGTAATTGTTGTAGCCGCCATTATTATAATCATTATAATCGTTTGGCATACTTTCTACCTCCTGTATGAATAAAAAATAATAAAAGTACTATAGCCATACCCCTAAAATTATTGACAATTGTTAATTTACCATGAAAGCGTGGAAAATACAATAGATAAAACCCCGAACTTTGTGAAAATTCATTGAAAATTCATTATTCGGACAATTCATAAACTTGTTTTTTGCCGCCCTAATTGGTATTATATATTATGTCTGAGTGGCTGCAACATCAGACATCTGCATGCAGTGTACTGCTTGCAGCTACGGAAAAAGTGAAGGTAAACAAGGGGCGTACCATGAGATTTCTGGGAAAGATCTATAAGGTAATATTCAGCCGCGCATTCATCACGGCTATGCTTATCATACTTCAGGTCATATGGTTTCTTCTCATATATTCGTATTTCTTCGTAGGCTATGAGTACGTCAGAACGGCGGTCTCAGCCCTTGCCCTGTTATATACCATTTATATCATCAATTCACCGAGGACCAAGAGAGAGTACCAGACGGAATGGATCATTGTCATCCTGCTCTTCCCGTTCTTTGGTGTGCCATTTTATATGATCTGCGGCGATCAGAGGCAGGGCCGCAAATACGCTAAGCGCGTTGAGGATGCCAAGATAAAATACAGCTCATTCCACAACCAGGATATGAACCTCATGGACGAAATATACAAGCTCGACAGCAGGATTCATTCGACCTGCACCTACATGATGAAGTCAATGGGCTACCCGGTTTATAAAAATACCAAGGTAACCTATCTTTCAAGTGGCGAGGAGCAGTACGAGGGGCTTATCGAGGCTATGAAAAATGCAAAGCATTACATATTCATGGAGTATTTCATGATAGAGAGGACCGGCGTCTGGAACAGTATGCTTGAGGTCATCAAGCAGAAGGCTGAGGAGGGCGTCGAGATCAGGATACTTTACGACGATCTCGGCTGCATAAGCTGGCTGCCGAAGAGGTACGACAAGTTCCTGAACAAGCTCCATAAGAATATCCACTGCAAGAAATTCAACCGCGTTAAGCCGCTCTTCACTATGCTCACGAACAATCGTGATCACAGGAAGATGTCGATAATCGACGGTTATATAGCTTTTACGGGCGGCATCAATCTGGCCGACCGCTACATAAATGTCAACAGTCCTTTCGGCAAGTGGAAGGATGCGGGCCTTAAGATCGAGGGTGAGGCGGTGCAGAACTTCACGCTGATGTACCTCGAGATGTGGGAGTCCATGAAGATCGGTCGAAGCAGCCGCAAGATCGAGACTCCGGAGGAAATGAAGAAGATCAACAGCTATCTGCCGCATTTCTTTCATGAGACCGATTTCACAAACGATGGTTACGTTCAGCCCTTTGGCGACGAGCCGTTTGATAATGTGCCGCTTTCGGAGAATGCTTACCTCGAGCTGATCAATCAGGCGGAGAAGTATTTATACGTATTTACACCTTATCTGATCCCGAGCCAGTCCATGACGGATGCTATGTGTCTCGCGGCGCAGAGGGGCGTTGACGTGAGGATCGTTACGCCGCATATTCCGGACAAGAGGATAGTCTTCAGGATAACCCGATCAAATTACAAGAAATTCATGGACCATGGCGTGAAGATTTACGAATACACGCCGGGGTTCATTCATTCAAAATGCATGCTCTGCGACAACGACAAGGCGATAGTCGGCACGGTCAACCTGGATTACAGGAGTCTGTTCCTGCACTTCGAGGATGCGGTGCTGCTCTATAAGTGCGAGGCCGTGAATGAGCTGCGTAAGGATATGATCAGAACCTTCAAGGAGTCGCGCCTCCAGACCGAGGAGGACACGAAGCGGAATATCTTCGGCAGGCTGCTTGATGCAACACTTGTTTTCTTTGAGCCGATCGTTTGATCGTGAATTGCAGCGATATTGAAAAACAGAAAAACAATACCACGTGACAGCTTGAAAACGTGGATGTGTTATTACAGTATATTTGGGGAAAATATAGATGGCGGAGTCGAATATTACAAAGAACGCTCTCGCAGACGCTCTGAAGAGCCTGATGCGGGAGAAGAATTTTGATAAGATAAGTGTCCTTGATATTTGCGAGAAGTGCAACATGAACCGCAAGAGCTTCTACTACCATTTCAGGGACAAATACGATCTTTTGAACTGGATATTCTACATAGGCTTCATGGAGCATATCAAATTCGATGGGATAGAGGAGCTTTTCGACGAGAAGATTAAGAAAAACCCGTACAGTATCTGGGATCTGATCACCTCGCTGGCAGAGTATTTCTATTCAGAAAAAGAATTCTACCGCAAGGCTCTGATGATCGAGGGGCAGAATTCTTTTAAGGAGTATTTTCACGACGGACTGTATCCGGTCGTGAGATTCTATATGAATGATGTTGTTGACGATGATGAAACGGGCGTTTTCACGACCCTTATCTGTGATACCTGCATAGCGGCGCTTATGAGGTGGCTCACAAGTGATGAGCCGGACGAGCCGAAGGTGGCAGTCAGCGAGATGAAAAGTTATCTCGTGAAGTTCGCAAAGCGCATTATTCAAGACCTTGAGCCGCAGGAATAACCTGATGATTATGTCTGAACCACAGGTCTGAACGGCTGTTGCGCGTGTTATTTATTCGTGAGCCGCAGGTCTGACGGTTATATGTGTACTGATTTCCTTGCCGGAGGTCATCACATTGATATTCTGGATATCGTAATTCAGATTGATCATCAGTACCGGCTGAGGAGGCGTTTTTCTGAGCGCAGGAAGACCGTTATTGAAGTGTCTGACCTCGTCGGCAGTCATAGTAGGAGCAGTCTCAAATATGACTATCGGAGAATCAAGCTCTGCAACCCTCGCGAGTACGGAGCGGCCGGCACCTTTTGACGGAGCGCCTGCAGCTGAACTGTCTGTAGAAGCTTCAGAAGCACCGGAAGCAGAACCGGAAGCTTCGGAGAGTATCTCTTCTACGTAGTTACTGTCAACAGTGTAACGCATCGCAGAGAGTATCTTCTTCTGCGAAAGCTTTCCGGTATTCTCTTTGGTACTTGCACCATCGAGCGGAAGGCATACAAGTATATTTGAAGCAGGCGACAGCATATCAAGCAGGCTGTCGGACAGGGCTTCATCAGAAAGCATAAACATAAATATCGTATACTGGTTCCTGCGGATGACGGAAATGATATTTCCGTAAGTCTCCTCAGGGATTCCGGCGTCGAAACGCAGGATAAATGCATTTATGCCGAGCTTGTTGTAGTGATCTATAAGCTTACCGAAGGTTGCGTCCGAATAACCCGATGAGTTGGCGCTTGTAACATCCATATCGGCTATCCAAGGGATGTTCTTATTATACTGGCGGGTGTTCTGCTGGATAGTCGTTGCAGCCTTGTTGAAGGTGTTGTAGCCGAGATTGATACCGAACTGGGTGAACTTCTCACGGTCGGAGTTCTTCAGCAGCTTCGCAACAGCAGGGTAATACAGGCTGTTCTCATCTGCGAAGAGCTCACCGATATTTTCGAAGATGTGATTCTTATCGCCCTTTCCGGCGAGGTGAATACCGGTATCGATCAGCTTTCTGAGGCAGCGCTTGTCATCGCAGTCAAAGTTCCTGAGACTGAGACGGACTGCATTTTCAATTAGTATTCTATTAAGATCATTATTCATATCATCGCCTCCATTTGATGATAATGTAATGGGTTTTCATAGGAAAATAAACGGGCAGATTTATAAAAGTGTCCAAAAAACATGAATAAGGTGGGTATTTTTTATGAGAGACAGATTTTCAATCTTTATCACGCTGAAGCTTCTTGGAATAAGCTGGGCAATATTTATTATTGCGGAGTTTATCGACGAGAGTATGAAGAAGGACATCATAACCAAGCTTGTCATCATACTCGTTCCGTTCACCATGGCTTATTTCTACGTGCTGATGGATAAGGGCAACAAGACCAAGGAGGGGAAGCAGTGGTACAGAAGGATGCTGGACTTCATTCTGTGGGCCATCGTAAATGTAGGTATCGGCTACGTGATCGTGGGTCTCATCGAGAATGATATGTGGATCTCGAAGCAGGACCGCACTGAGTTTGATCTGAACGGCGTCGAGTATCTGCAGTATGGAGTTTATGCAACGGTTCTCTTTATATTTATGGTTCTTCTGGTCGACGGCTTTGCAGTCATGAAGGACAGGTATTTCGGTAAGATGAAGACCAAATAGTCTGCAGGGCAAAGCTCCGGCAGCATGATGATCAGGTAAAATACACCTGAATATAAGAAGGTGAATGATAATAAAGCAGCAAAGTGGTAAGTAGTACGAAAGGTAAGGTGAAGGTATGGCATCAAGGAGAGAAATTCTTAGGGAATATACCGACAGATACGAGAAGGTATGCTTTGACGTGGACGATGTCGATGTTGAGGTTTACGATCAGTTTGGCGTCAAGCGCGGACTGAGAGACAAGAACGGCAGCGGAGTTCTGACCGGCGTTACAAATATTTCGCGCATCGACGCCTTCGAGATGAAGGACGGCGTGAAAACTCCGTGCGATGGACGTTTATGGTACAGGGGCTATGACGTTATCGATCTTGTAAATGATTTCGCATTTAAGAGGTTCGGCTTCGAGGAGGTCGCTTACCTTCTGCTTTTCGGCGACATGCCTACGGACGAGCAGCTGAAGGAATTCTGTGAGATGCTCGCCATGGTAAGAGTCCTTCCGAGAAACTTCACGAGAGACGTTATCATGAAGGCTCCGAGCAGGGATATCATGAACTCTATCACCAAGGGCGTTCTGACCCTTGCGGCTTACGATGACAACGTGTCCGACCTTTCAATCACGAACGTTCTGCATCAGTGTCTCAAACTTATCAGCGAGATCCCGATGATCTCGGTTTACGCTTACTGCGCATACAATCATTATGAGAAGGACGACAGCATGTATATTCACAGGCCGGATCCGAACCTTTCCATGGCCGAAAATATACTTCGCATGCTTCGCCCTGATAAGAAATACACCGAGCTCGAGGCTCAGGTTCTCGATGCTTCCCTTGTGCTTCATATGGAGCACGGCGGCGGAAATAACTCAACCTTCACGACCAGAGTTGTTTCATCAGCCGGTTCGGATACCTATTCCGTTATCGCAGCGGCTCTTTCATCGCTGAAGGGACCTAAGCACGGCGGCGCAAATATCAAGGTTATGCAGATGATCAAGGATATCAGAAAAAATGTTCCTGACACTGACGACGAGGATATGCTTCGCAGCTATCTCGAGAAGATAGTTGATAAGCAGACTTTCGACAGAATGGGACTTATCTACGGTATGGGTCATGCAATCTACTCAATCTCCGACCCGAGAGCGAGAGTATTTAAGCAGTTTGTGGAGAAGCTCGCCCACGACAAGAACATGGATAAGCAGTACAAGCTTTATTCGGATATCGCGCGCATCGCACCTGAGGTCATCGCCAAGAAGCGTAAGATCTACAAGGGCGTCAGCCCGAATGTCGACTTCTACAGCGGTTTCGTTTACAGTATGCTCGGCATTCCTGAAGAGCTCTACACACCGATCTTCGCGATGGCTCGTATGGTCGGCTGGAGCGCCCACCGCATCGAGGAGCTCATCAACGTTGACAAGATCATCCGCCCGGCTTACATGTCGATAATGAAAGAAAAGAAGTTCGTTCCGAAAGAAGAACGTGGAAACCATATTTACGAATAATGTAATAAAAAAACTCATTCAAAAATGAATGAGCGTAATGGAAAGTGTGTATTATTAAAACAACAGTCAGGCTGTAATAGTGTTTCGGCGAAGCGAAATACTATTGCAGCCTGACGTTCGTTTATTATCTAGAGCACTTGTAAAGGAGCTCCTCCCAACGGCGGTCAACTTCCTGCTGGTACTGCTCGAGCAGTCCTTCGTTCTCCGGCTTAAAGAGATGCTTGAAGCGTCCCTGCGTCTTAAGGAAGTCCTCGATAGGAAGCTTCTTCTTAGGTTCGTAGTTGAGTATCCACTTGCCTTCAACAACTTCGAAGAGTGGCCAGTAGCAGGTCTCAACAGCAAGCTTACAGATATTTGCAATGTCAGGCGTATCGTATCTCCAGCCACGTGGACATGGAGCCATAACGTTGAGGAAGGCAGCACCAGGTGTGTAGATAGCCTTCTCAGCCTTGACATAGAGATCCTTCATATTATTTGTAAATGTAGACTGAGCTACATATGGGACATCGTGTGAAGCGATGATAGAAGCAAGATCCTTGCGGTTCTGCATCTTTCCGTTTGATACCTTACCTATAGGAGTGGTAGTTGTATCAGCGTACATAGGAGTAGCTGAAGAACGCTGAATACCTGTATTCATGTATGCACCGTTGTCGTAGCAGACATAAACGAGGTCGTGGTTACGCTCCATAGCACCTGAAAGTGACTGGATACCGATATCGTAGGTACCGCCGTCACCACCGAAGGTGATGAACTTGTAGGTATCATCTATCTTGCCGCGCTTCTTAAGTGCGTTGTAAGCAGCCTCAACACCTGAAAGTGTAGCGCCTGCACAGGCAAATGCATTGTGGATGTAGCTGTCTTCGTAAGATGTATAAGGATACATGAAGGATGAAACTTCAAGGCACCCTGTTGCATTTCCGATTACTGCGTGATCCTCCGGCTTAAGTGCACGGAGAACTGTTCTTACTGCGATACCTGCACCGCAGCCCGCGCAGAGTCTGTGTCCCGGAGCAAGACGTTCCGGTTTATTCATTACTTCTTTGAAATTATAAGCCATTTTCGTCTCCTCCTTACTTTCTAAGTCCTATATATTTGAACTGCTCGATTGCTTTGTTGCCGGCAGCATAGTTCATAAGATCGTCGTAAACTGCCTCAGCATCGGAAACTGTGTAATCACGTCCGCCGATACCGTAGAAGTAGTTAACTGCGATAGTTGAAACGCCTGCATCCATAAGTGCAGCCTTGAGCTCTGAACCAACAGGTCCGCCCTCGCCCGAGAAGCTTTCTGCTCTGTCCAGGATAGCAACAGCCTTAACCTTTCTCAGGGCTTCAGCAAGCTCTTCGCCAGGGAACGGTCTAAATACACGTATTTTGATCATGCCGACCTTGATGCCCTTCTCGCGGAGTGCATCAACAGCATCCTTGGTGGTTCCTGCTGCGGAACCCATGATTACTACGGCATATTCTGCATCTTCCATAGCGTACTGCTCGAAGAGACCGTATTTTCTGCCTGAGAGCTTCTCGAAGTCAGCGCATACATCAAGGATGACCTTCTTGGCATTCTTCATAGCGAGACGCTGATTCATCTTTGTCTCCATATAGAATGGTGAGTTTGCGTATGGACCGATAGCCATAGGCATGTCTGCGTTGAGAAGGAAGTTTGCAGGCTCATAGTCACCAACGAAGTTCCTTACAGACTCGGTGTCCATTGTTTCGATATTCATAACTGCATGGCTTGTGATGAAGCCGTCCTGGCATACCATCATAGGGAGCATAACGTCAGGGTGCTCGGTTACGCGGTAAGCCATGATGAAGTTGTCGTAAGCTTCCTGGTTGGTCTCAGCATAAACCTGAAGCCAGCCGGAATCGCGTGCGCCCATTGTGTCTGAGTGGTCGCAGTTGATGTTGATAGGTCCTGTGAGGGCTCTGTTAACTGCACAGAGAACCAGAGGAAGCCTGTCGGAAGCTGCTATGTAAAGCTCCTCCCACATGAAAGCGAGTCCGCAGGAAGAGGTAGCTGTAAGGGCTCTTGCTCCTGCTGCTGAAGCACCGATAGCGGCACTCATTGAGCTGTGCTCAGACTCAACCGGGATGAACTCTGTATCGATCTCGCCGTTTGCGATGAAGGTTGATACCATCTGAGGTATTTCTGTTGAAGGGGTGATCGGAAATGCCGGCATAACGTCTGGGTTAACCTGCTTTATGGCAAGTGCAACGGCTTCGTTACCGGACATCCTGTCGCGCTTTGGTGTCATTTACAGTCCCTCCTTCATAGCGATAGCTTTAAAGCTGCAAACTGAGGCGCAGATGCCGCAGCCTTTGCAGTGCTCGTAGTCAAAATCCTGTCTCTTGCCGTCAACAACCGGTATACAGCTGTCAGGGCAGAATGGTGCGCAGAGCAGGCAGTTAACGCATTTCTCCCAGTTCATAACAGGAGTCTGAGTTCTCCACTCGCCTGTCTTGAACTTCTTGGAACCGCCGCCTCCGTAAATCTGGTTGCCGAGTGTCATGTCCTGATAAGGAGCCTTCTCGGTTACTTTATCTATATCTGTAGGATTATTTGTATTTCTGTTCTTATTCTCAGCCATTACTGAACCTCCTCAAATGCCATTCTGAGTGCCTTCATGTTTCCTTCGATAACCTCAGGCTTCTTGGCGAATTTGTGCTTGTAGGACTCCTCCATCTGTGAGAGGAACTTGTCCTGATCCATGATATTTGCAACCTTTACGATGGCAGCAAGCATAGGAGAGTTAGGGAAATATTTTCCAAGTGCTTCCACGGAGATGCGTCTTGCATCGATGGTGTAGACCTTGCCCTTGTAGCCTCTGAGGAGAGATACGATCTCTTCCTTGCTGTGCTCTGTATTTATTACGATGGCGCCGTCCTCTGAAAGACCGCTCGTTACATCAACAGCGTGAAGCAGTGTTTCGTCAACGACTACAACGTAGTCAGGATTGTAAATATTTGAATGAGCGCGAATCTCGGTATCGCCTATTCTGTTGTAAGCAGTGATAGGTGCACCCATACGCTCCGGACCGTACTCAGGGAAGCCCTGAACATACATGCCGGTACTCCAGGCAACATCTGCAAGAAGAAGGGCTGCGGTCTTGGCACCCTGGCCGCCTCTTCCGTGCCATCTGATCTCGATATGTTTTTTCATCTTGAAATACTCCCTTATTATAATAATGAAATATAAGTTCTATGATAGTCCGCAGGCTTTGGAAACGAGATGGTTTCGTTCTTATATAAATACTCGTGCGCCACTGCGGCACAATATCAAGATTATATCATTATATTTAAAAATGTAAAGAGAAATTTTTTCGGGGAAATCGGAAAAATGCAAAAAGTTTTTTTGTCGGTTCTGCGGGTGCGGTTTTGCTGCAGGGCAAATAAATATAAATGATTTCTTAAAAATATGGAATATGGCCTGATTATGTGCTAATATAACTACGTATGCGTAGATTTAAAAGTAAAGTCCGGGCGCGGATAATATGTGCGGACTAAATGAATAGGAAGAAAAGCAATGAGTAAATTTTGTTGTGGAACAGCATATGGCGATAATGAGATATATTGCAGGAAATGCGGCAAGGTTCTCGAGGACATAAAGGACAGCGCCTTCGTGCCCGAGAAAAATATCGATGATATGCCGACGGTCATAATTGACGTTGAGAGCGTAAACCGTATAGCCGGAAGAGATACTGCGTTTGATGATGCGTATGCTCAGGGCGCTGCGGCCGCTCAGGTACCGAGTGGTGAGGATTCTGCATTCGGTGACACAGTAGTGCAAAACGGTGCAAGACCTGCTACGAATCAGCAGAGGCCGGTTGCAGCTAATCAACAGAGACCAACAGCAGAGATAATGCAGGCAGAGTATGTTGAGAGGACGGCACAGGCGGCAGGCGCGGCTCAGGCAGCGGCAGGCGGGGAAGAGGACGAGAAAGAGAAGAGTGGCAGGCATATAGGCCTCCTCGTGGCAAGCATCATCGCTCTTACGATAGCGGTGCTGGGCTTTATTTCAATGGTATTTCTTAATTATAAATATACGATCAAAAACGACACCGACAAATACGCGGGTATAGCGGACAAGGGCTTCCACGATGAGATGGAGGATCCTTCCTTCGGCTTCAATACAGATATTGGAGGGGATGACTGATGGGTAGGATGAAGTATTTTATTATCCTCATCGTCTCCGGGCTTCTGATAATAGCAGAGGCGATGGCGTATTTTCTGTTTGTGAAGCCGGGTATGAAGCTGGACGACTTCTTCAAGTCGACTGAAGACGGACAATACGAGAAAATGGCCGAGGCCTACGATGACCTTTCGGAGGACGATAAGGACGAGGCGATACAGATACTGAAGGATAAGGCGGTAAGTATTACAAATGCATACCTTGATGGCGCAGATGGCGGACAGGATGCATATACAAAGATGGATGACAGTCTGCTCCCGATAGCTCTGATGGCAGAAAAGCTCAGAACGGACGGAGATGAAAGGATGACAGGACTGATCATACAGCTGGCAAAATGCTATTACCATGCAAACGGAAGGTTTCTTCCTCTTCAGTATGATATATGTGCAAATGCTGTAAATGATGATGAAAAATCGAAGGCTTCCGAAGATGCGATCAAGACCTTTAAGGCAGCTTACCTGCTTGATTACGGCGGGAAAGGCCTGAAGGGAAGGCTGCTCTTTGACCATAACAATATTGATCAGAGTTATAAGGATGCAATGAGTGAGGCCCTTATCAAATATATCGAGCAGAAATATCAGGAGTTCATGGACGGCAAGGTCAGCAAAAAGCTGATGGATGCATATCTTACGGTTTCGGACAGTATATTTGAAACGAAGCATAAGCAGAGACTCAGAGATATTAGGGAGGATGTCAGCGAGGCCAAGGAATACGGCAGTATCATGGCTGAGTGCGAGGGGCTTTTTGCTACGCAGGACTATGTGAAGATCATCGAAACCATAGATGAGCTCATGGTACAGAAGAAGGATGATCCTGTTTTCGAGCTTTATGAGGCCAGCTTTAAGCAGCAGCGTAACGAGGCTTACGCAGAAGGTCAGGAGGCTTATCCTGATATCCTTTACAACTATATAAAGGAAGGAAAGCTTTACGAGGCGAAGGATCTTTACGAGAAGATTGACAAGATCTACGGTTCGGATATCAAGCTTAATGAGGTAAAGAGCTTCCTCACAAATGAGTGGAAGACGGACTATTACGTATTTATGCAGGATTGGGAGGAAAACCTCAGGCCTGCGGTTGAGAATAACGTGAAGGTCGGGGAATTCAACAAAAGTAAGGACGTTGACTTCGCGTCAAATAAGCCTGATCTTATGGTTCTCCGCGATATCGACGGCGACGGAACGCCGGAGATGATACTCTACAACAGCAGGAACTCATACAGCTATATCCTGGCCTGGAGTAACGGCAGAGTTGTTCTTACCGGAGTTCTGAAGGTTGTTTCATACAGTAATGAGAAGGGCTATATCATTTCGGAGCCTTATTCCGGAAATGCGGGCATGGCCAGCAACAAGAGAGAGCTTTGTTACTATGATTCAGAGGACGCTGCGATATATACCGTGAAGAGTATCTTCAGAAACAGAGATTATTCATATGTTTATGTAGACGGCACGGAATACGATAAGGACGGAAAGACCAATGACAACGGCAACAGCGGAGTCGCTGAGAATAACTCCGGTAATGCTTCGCCTAAAGAGCTTTACGACAAGGCGCAGCAGGAGATAGATAATTACGACAGCGGCAGCGGGGCTTATCCGGATTCTTCGGCAAGCGTAACGATTTCAAGGTATTTCGAATGTATTTACAATTACACGACTGAAGAGAAGTAGACATCATACCGGTTAACGATTCGTGTGAGAGAAGTATATATCGGATTGATTAATGATTCGTCTGAAAGAAACAGATATCGGACCGGCCAACGGTTCGTGTGATGGAGAACTAAGATGGAGAATAATCCAAACATAAAACATCTATTTGATAATGTCGATCTTCTGAAGGAGGACGGCAGGTTCTACGTTCTGATGGGCGAGGAGAAGCTGCAGATCACGAAGGAGGAGCTTCTTCTGATCCTGCACGACCACGAGCTGGTCTTCAACGTTGTCATCAATGCAAAGCGTAAGCATGATTTCAACACCTTTATGGACCGCTACAGCCCGATGGAATACTAAACTACAACGCGTTTTACGCGTTTGCGACAAGCTGATGGAGTACTAAAATTTACACTTGCAAGGCCGAGTAGCCGAAAATGCAAGGCGGGTTATATTTTAAAAGTCCGCCGGGTGTGATATAGTATTTAACAATAAAACATGGAGGATTTTTAAAATGATCAAACTTTACGAAGGCGGAGCTTATCTTCTTAACGGACAGACTCTTATTCCGGATGACGCGGGTGCACAGCATGCACTGCAGGAGAAGGGCGTAAACACAACCAAGGAAGCAGCGGCCGAGAACACAATGGCTTACAACATCCTTAAGGCTCACAACACCTCAGGAAATATAGACAATCTTAAGATCAAATTCGATAAGATGACCTCGCATGATATCACATTTGTAGGTATCATCCAGACCGCGAGGGCTTCAGGACTTAAGGAATTCCCTATTCCATATGTCCTTACAAACTGCCACAACTCACTTTGCGCAGTTGGCGGAACCATCAACGAGGATGACCACATGTTTGGTCTTTCATGCGCTAAGAAATACGGCGGAATCTATGTTCCTCCTCACCAGGCAGTTATCCATCAGTACGCAAGAGAGATGCTTGCTGAGTGTGGCGCAATGATACTTGGTTCGGACAGCCACACAAGATACGGTGCACTTGGTACTATGGCTATCGGTGAAGGCGGCGGAGAGCTTGCAAAGCAGCTGCTCGGCAAGACCTACGATGTTGCTCGTCCGGGAGTTGTAGCTATCTACCTTGACGGCGAGCCTGCAAAGGGCGTTGGTCCTCAGGACGTTGCTATCGCGCTGATCGGTGCAACATTTGGAAATGGCTATGTTAAGAATAAGGTTATGGAGTTTGTCGGCCCTGGTATCTCAAAGCTTTCGACAGACTACCGTATTGGAATAGATGTTATGACCACTGAGACAACCTGTCTTTCTTCTATCTGGAGAACGGATGAGGAGACAAAGAAGTGGTACGATACACACTTCAGACCGGATGCCTATAAGGAACTTAATCCGGGTGAGGTTGCTTACTACGACGGTGCTATCTACGTTGACCTTTCAAAGATCAAGCCGATGATCGCACTTCCGTTCCACCCAAGCAACGCATTTACTATTGAAGAGCTGAATGCAAACCTTGAGGATATCCTCCACGAGACAGAGGAGAAGGGCAGAAAGCAGCTCACAGGCAAGGTTGAGTTCAAGCTTACAGATAAGATACGTGACGGAAAGCTCTATGTTGAGCAGGGAATCATCGCAGGCTGTGCCGGCGGCGGATACGAAAATATCTGTGATGCAGCAGACATCCTTCGTGGAAAATACATCGGAAACGATGAGTTTACACTTTCCGTATATCCGGCAAGTACTCCTATCATGATGCAGCTCGCTAAGAATGGTACGATCGCTGACCTTCTCGGAACAGGTGCTATCGTTAAGACAGCATTCTGCGGACCTTGCTTCGGAGCAGGTGATACACCGAGCAACAACGCTCTCAGTATCAGACATTCAACAAGAAACTTCCCTAACAGAGAAGGTTCAAAGATACAGAACGGTCAGATCTCATCAGTTGCACTTATGGATGCGCGTTCGATCGCTGCAACAGCCGTTAATAAGGGCTTCCTTACAGCAGCTACAGATCTTGACGTTGAATATACAGGCCCAACCTACTACTTCGATAAGCAGATCTACGATAACAGAGTTTATGACGGCTACGGCAAGGCTGATCCTGCGGCAGAGATCAAGTTTGGTCCAAACATCAAGGACTGGCCTGAGATGCCTGAGCTGACACAGCATATGCTTCTCAAGGTTGCTTCAGTTATCAACGACCCTGTTACAACAACAGATGAGCTCATCCCTTCAGGCGAGACCTCATCATTCAGATCAAATCCTCTCGGACTTGCAGAGTTCACACTCTCACGTAAGGATCCTGAGTATGTTGGAAGAGCTAAAGCTATCCATGAGCTTGAGCTTAAGAGAGAGGGCGGCGAGAAGCTCTGCCACATAAATGATGAGCTTCAGACAGTCGTTCATACACTTAAGGAGAAGTTTGAGGACGTTAAGGGCAGTGATATCGGTATCGGCAGCACTATATTTGCTGTTAAGCCGGGCGACGGTTCGGCTCGTGAGCAGGCAGCTTCCTGCCAGAAGGTTCTCGGTGGATGGGCAAATATCGCTAAGGAGTACGCTACCAAGAGATATCGTTCAAACCTTATCAACTGGGGTATGCTTCCATTCGTGATCGATGAGGATTATGCTTTTGATAACGACGATTACATCTTCGTACCTGATATCATCAAGGCACTGGATGAGAAGATCGATGATATCAAGGCATACGTTGTAAATAAAGATATGAAGGAGCTTACACTTCATCTTGGTGCTCTTACAGACGATGAGAGAACGATCATCAAGAAGGGCTGCCTCATCAATTACTATAAAGACTGATGAAACATAATGGAGAGGTTCCGGAGCCAAAGCGGCACCGAGCCTCTTCGGGAAAATAAAGTAATAAAAGTGAAGGATAGAAGGAGGGATGATGTATGGATAAACTGTTTTGCCCGGCATCGTGGATCATACTGGCGGCCGTGATGATCATCATTGAGATCATAACGCTGGGCCTGTCATCTATATGGTTTGCGGCAGGTGCCATAGGATCTGCTATCACAGCGGCCTTTGACGGACCTGAGTGGCTTCAGGTGGTTGTATTTGTGGTTGTATCAACCGTATTTCTCCTTTTACTGAAACCGCTGGCGAAGAAGAAGCTGAACGTGAAGGTGGTTCCGACAAATGCCCAGAGTCTTATCGGAACGCGGGTGAAGGTTCTGAAGCTGACAGATAAGCCGGGGATAGCCGTAACAAGGATAAATGACGTTGAATGGCGTATACTCTTTGAAGGCGAGATGCAGGTTGGCGACGAGCTGATTGTAGATGATATCTCAGGAACCAAGCTTCTCTGTAAGAGCGAGTTCGAACGGTCGGTTTTTGATCAGTAAAAAATACCGGTCATAGCGGCCGGGAGAGTATTTATACATAAAGAAAGGGGTAAACATATGGAAACAGCATTAATTATCGTTTTAGTAGTTGTTGTTCTTCTGCTCTGCAGCTCAGTAAGAGTAGTTAAGCAGGCACAGGCATACGTAATTGAGAGACTCGGAACCTATTCGGGAACATGGCAGACAGGTATCCACCTGAAGATGCCTATCTTCGATAAGGTTGCAAGAATCGTATCTATGAAGGAGCAGGTTGCAGACTTCCCTCCTCAGCCGGTTATCACAAAGGATAACGTTACTATGAGAATCGATACAGTTCTTTTCTTCCAGATCACAGATCCGAAGCTTTACTGCTACGGTGTTGAGAATCCAATCGCAGCTATCGAGAACCTTACAGCTACAACACTTAGAAATATCATCGGTGATCTCGAGCTTGACCAGACACTTACTTCAAGAGAGACTATCAACTCTAAGATGAGAGCCACACTTGATGAAGCTACTGATCCTTGGGGAATCAAGGTTAACCGTGTAGAGCTTAAGAACATCATGCCACCTGCAGCTATCCAGGAAGCAATGGAGAAGCAGATGAAGGCAGAGCGTGAAAGAAGAGAGCAGATCCTTCGTGCAGAAGGTGAGAAGAAGTCAGCTATCCTTGTTGCAGAAGGTGAGAAGGAAGCTAAGATCCTCCGCGCTGAGGCTGAGAAGCAGGCTATGATCCTTGCAGCTGAGGCTGAGAAGGAAGCTACCATCAGAAAGGCTGAAGGTAACGCACAGGCCATCGTTGAGGTTCAGAAGGCTAATGCAGACGGTATCAAGCTCCTCAATGAAGCAGCTCCGTCAGAGCAGGTTCTTACGATCAAGAGCCTGGATGCATTTGCGAAGGCGGCTGACGGTAAGGCTACAAAGCTTATCATTCCTTCAGACATCGCAGGAGTTGCAGGACTTGTATCTGCAATCTCGCAGACAGCTAAGACTACAAAAGAATAAATTGAGGCTTATATTATAAGTACGATAAAAACCCCGGGCAGTATGCGAGCATGCTGCCGGGGTTTTTTGTTTTATGAGTGCATAGCTTGTTATAATGCTTCGCTCCAGCATCATGGAACATGATGCTGCTCAGCTGCTACGCAGCTGCGGTTATATTTCTTGCGAGAAACGGAGTATCAAAGGATGAGATTAAAAAATATATAATTAAGACTTTTGCGTCGGATGATCTGAAGGCGGATAATTATAACTATAATCTTCAGCGTTCGGTTGCAGACATAAAAAAGGGTAAAACGAAGTAATAACCTGATTTTATTGTGCATAATATATAAAAATATCGCAAATTTAGTGCATATTTTCATGCGTAATCTTTAGAAATGCTATAAAACGCACAAATACGTAATTATTATTTGTGAGATTTTCGTAAAAATGAATAAAAAAGTATTTAAATTTTAGGGTGTAGATGATATAATGAGTCTATATTCTAGCTTAAAGGGGTGACACTATGATCAAAAAGGAAATGATAGCGATGCTTCTTGCAGGCGGTCAGGGATCCAGACTGGGCGTTCTTACATCGAAGCTTGCTAAACCTGCAGTTGCCTTCGGCGGAAAATACAAGATTATTGATTTCCCGCTCAGTAACTGTATTAACTCGGGGATTGACACTGTCGGCGTACTTACACAGTACAGACCACTCAGACTGAATCAGCATATTGGTATCGGTATGCCGTGGGATCTCGATAGAAACCTTGGTGGTGTTACTGTGCTTCCTCCATATGAGAAGAGCACAAACAGCCAGTGGTACACGGGAACTGCGAATGCCATCTACCAGAATCTTGAATTTATGGAGTACTATAATCCTGATTATGTACTTATCCTTTCCGGTGACCATATTTACAAGATGGACTATGAGGTAATGCTTGATTTTCACAAGACCTCCAAGGCTGACGTAACAATTGCAACATATCAGGTTCCTATTGAAGAAGCCAGCAGATTCGGTGTTGTTATCACTGATGAAAACGGCGTTATTCAGGAATTTGAGGAGAAGCCGGAGCACCCAAGAAGCAATAAGGCATCTATGGGTATTTACATCTTCAGCTGGCCTGTTCTCAGGGATGCACTTATCGAGATGAAGGACGTACCTTCATGCGATTTCGGTAAGCATGTCATTCCTCGTTGTCATGAGCAGGGCAAGAAGATCTGTGCATATGACTATAAGGGATACTGGAAGGATGTTGGAACACTTGGTTCATATTGGGAAGCCAATATGGAGCTTGTTGATATCGTTCCTGAATTCAACCTCTATGAAGAGTTCTGGAGAATCTATACAAAGAGCGATACACTTCCACCACAGTACATCGCTGAGGGAAGTAAGGTCGTTAAGAGTATCGTCGGTGAAGGAACTGAGATCCATGGCGTGGTTGAGAATTCCGTAATCGGTTCGGGTGTAACTATCGGTTCAGGCGCTGTTATCCGCAATTCTATCATCATGAATGGTGTAGATATCGGTGAGAACGCAGTTGTCGATAAGGCTATACTCGCAGAAGGCGTTAAGATCGGTGCAAATGTTGAACTCGGCGTTGGCGAGGAGCTTCCTAATGATTTCGCTCCGCATATTTACTCATTTGGCCTTGTAACTATAGGTGAGAATTCCGTTATTCCTGATAACGTTAAGGTGGGCAAGAATACTGCCATTTCCGGCGTTACAGTACCGGAAGAGTATCCGGACGGACTTCTTAGAAGTGGATCAAGTATAATAAAGGCAGGTGAGTGATAATGAGAGCCATTGGTATTATTTTAGCAGGTGGTAACAGCAGCAGAATGGGTGATCTCTCAGCTAAGAGAGCTATTGCAGCCATGCCTATAGCAGGAACCTATAGAGCAATCGATTTCTCGCTTTCAAATATGTCGAATTCGCGTATTCAGAAGGTTGCAGTATTTACGCAGTACAATTCAAGATCTCTCAATGAGCATCTGAATTCTTCTAAATGGTGGGATTTCGGCAGAAAGCAGGGTGGACTTTACGTCATCACTCCTACAATAACTGCAACAAACAGTTATTGGTATCAGGGAACAGCCGATGCTCTGTACCAGAATATCAATTTCCTTAAGGATGCACATGAACCATACGTTGTCATCGCTTCAGGCGACGGAGTATATAAGCTCGATTATAACAAGGTGCTCGAGGAGCATATTGCCAAGGGCGCAGACATCACACTTGTTACCAAGGATATCAAGCCGGATGAGGATGATATCAGCAGATTCGGCGTACTCAAGTGCGACGAGGACGGCAAGGTGATCGATTTCGAGGAGAAGCCTCTCGTAGCAGAGACAAATACAGCTTCCATCGGAGTTTACGTTATAAGAAGACGTCAGCTTATAGAACTTCTTGAGGCTTGCGCACAGGAAGGTAGAACGGACTTCGTTAAGGACATTATTGTCAGATACAAGAATGTTAAGAAAATATATGCTTACAAGCTGGAAACCTATTGGAGAAATATCGGTTCCGTAGATTCTTACTACAGAACAAATATGGACTTCCTCAAGAAGGATGTCAGAGATTACTTCTTCAAGACCCAGCCTGATGTATATACAAAGGTTGAAGACCTTCCTCCTGCAAAATATAACGGAGATGCTGTTGTTTCTAACAGCCTTGCGTCAAGCGGATGTATCATTAACGGTACAGTAGAGAACTCAATTCTCTTCAAGAAGGTTTATGTTGGCAACAATACTGTGATCAAAAATTCAATCATTCTGAATGACGTTCACATCGGTGATAACTGCTATATCGAGAACTGCATCGTTGAGAGCAGAGATACGATAAGAGCAAATACAGTTCACACCGGCGAGCCGGGAGTTCCGAAGATCATCATCGAGAAGAGCTTCAGATATACTGTATAGATCCGCAGGCCTTTAGTTTAAGACCGGCGAGCCAAGTATTTTGATTGGGGTATAAAAGTATTATACACTATAGGAGGGGTTGAAATGGAGATTACAGACGTTAGGGTAAGAAAGATTGACAAAGAAGGCAAGATGAAAGCTGTTGTGTCAATTACCATAGATAATGAATTCGTTATTCATGATATTAAGGTTATTGACGGTGAGAAGGGACTCTTCATCGCTATGCCAAGCCGCAAGTCTACTGATGGTGAGTATAGAGATATAGCTCATCCGATCAATTCAGAGACAAGAAATAAGGTTCAGGAGATCATACTTGCAAAGTATGCTGAAGCTGAGACCGAAGAGGCTGAATAGTCACTTATCCATATAATAAAAGTTATGGCTGCTGCGCGTATGCGCAGCAGCTTTTTTTGTACCAGGATTATGCTTCACATAATCCTGCATGTGCTGCGCACATGGTGCACTTCGTGCACGCATCCTCGCTTCGCTCGGACCACGGGGCCCTCATTCGCTTCGCTCATGCAATCCCATGGCTATTTGGTACCAGTCTTCTGCTTCGCAGAATCCTGCATGTGCTTCGCACATGGCGCGCTTCGCGTCGCGTATCCTCGCTTCGCTCGGACCACGGGGCCCTCATTCGCTTCGCTCATGCAATCCCATGGCTTATTTGTTGCGGATTTGTTGCTTCTTCTGTTTTATAATCAGCGTAGAATCGATGATTACGGTGTTCCCAGAAAGTGAGGATAAACGTATGCCGGAGATATTTAAAAATACAGTAAAAGAGAGTATGAAACCGGGCGAGACGATCGAGCAGTATCGCGAGAGGCTTAAGCAGAGATATAATATGCTTGAGGCGGATGATACCCACGATGAGTCCCAAAAAATGAGTAATGCTACTCATAATGGCGTAGGTTATAGAAAGCTGCATGAGGGAATCGGCATCGCGCCGGACAGATATCCCACACAGCTTTCACTTTTCCGTGTCTGGCTGATGGGTACTAAGGATATGCCGGCCGAAGAGGCTTTTGTATTTCATACAGATGATAAGAATTTTGATACATATCTGGCAGAATACAGTAAATGGATGTATGAAAACCGCATAAAGGACGTGAAGGATCAGCCGCGTCTCACGGATAAGGAACGTGAGGAGCATGCGGTGAATTATTATACGGTGCTTAAGAAGGCGACCGAGAAGATGAAGAAGATGAAGCTTCCGGATATTGATTATATGAACAAAGAGGAGTTCGAGAAGCATAAGGATTTCTTCTTTAATTTCGGCGCGATGGGAGTTGATTTCGGTCAGGAGATTGCAGGACTTACCAAAAATCTTAAGCAAAGCGCCAAATATATAAACAAAGTATTTGGAGATAAGATCGGATACGGTCAGATGATGGATGATTGGGAAGGGATGGCCACTCTCGGCAAGATATTTGACCAGGCCTATGATACCGGGTACATAAAGAATGAAGTGTGCAACGAGAGGAATGAGCTGACCGGTGCTGCGCTTAAACGCTACCACCTTAAGAAGATAAACAGTAAGCTCAGGGGCAAGACCTTAGGTGAGTATGTAGAAAACACGAAAAAGGATATAATAAATGATTTCACATTCACGAAGATCATCGGTGATACAGCGAAAACCTTTGAGAAGCAGCCTATGGATGATCAGATTATTGATGATTATCTGACCGGAAAGAATAATGATTTTGAGGTCGAATACGAGAAACGTCTTCCGGCTATAAAGAAGGATGCTCTTCTTGATGTGAATGATATTTGTAATGAACTCGCAGATAACTTCCAGATCAGTCTGACGATCGGAGGCAGTATTAATGAAGCAATAAACGAGGTATTTGAAGGTGACCCTTCGCCGGAGGAAATGCTTCGCCGAATGAAAGAGACTAAGGCCGGCAGGAAGATAGATGAGAGACTTAATTACGCTTTCTATAAGCTGGAGGATTCTTCGGATGGAAGCACGAAGTTCTACTGTGCCGCCGGAATTACCGGTATTGACAGATTCAGGATTGATGGCAGGAGTCCTAAGGAGCTGTGGGGGGATAAATACGCTTCGATTAAGGACGCAAATGACCGCGATATGCTTATTAAGACAGAGCTCTTTAAGGAGCTTCTGCTCGGAAACAGTCAGATCGTGGCTGAAAACTATGTGATAACAAATGATAACAAGATCATTAAGCAGGGAGCCTATAAGCTTACTTATACACCAAAAGAGATAGAAAGCTACCGCAGCTTTATAGCTGAGGTGGATGCACTTCATGAGAATTTTGAGAAGGTTCAGAAGCTGTTTGAGAAATACCAGAAGGATCCGGAGGCCAACTTTGGGGGCGAAAAAAAGGAGGGCTCAAAGCTTTACCGTGATATGATTAAGGCTCTTAAAAAATGCCTTGATACGACAGCCGGGTCGAGTGATGCCACGAAGGAAGATATATTTAAGGCTATCCAGGAATATCAGAAGACAGCTGAGACCTATTACAAGGAGCGTAAGGGCGTTGTTACCGGACCGGTAACCTCGAAGGGCATCGTTCGTCTCGGACTTGCAGAGGATGCGATGAATAACCTTATGGAACGTTATGACAGGCTGCATATCCTCTCAGAGGGGCTTGACCTGGATGTGGGAAAATACGACAGAGCAGGCAGAAAGGCCATCAGAAATATAAGATATCATATTATAAGGGCTGAGGAGAACAGAGGCCGCAAGCTTGAGCATAAGGATTTTAAGATGGAGGTTGTTAAGAAGCAGCCGTTCTACTCAGAAAACAAAAAGGCAAAGAAAAAAGCTGCCGAAAGAAACAAGAACTATACAGAGAATCCTGTATACCAGCAAGTTAAGGCAGCTTATCCTAAGACCTATATGAAAAACTGGTGTAAGGCACTCGACGGTGCCGAAAAGATTCAGATGGAGCGCTCAAGTAATAGATCTGCTGATGAGGCTCACCTTCCGCGGAACTCAAAGCATAGCATCGTAAGATCATCAAACTGTTCGGAATCACCTACGAAGAAATCAACATTTTCACGTACCTGATGTAATATTTTTTCAGGCTTTTCACTGCCGCACTTCTTCAGTGCGGCAGTAAGTCTGTCCTGACCATACCTTTCACCCTTCGCATTTGCTGCTTCAGGGACACCATCAGTATAAACGAAGAGCTTTGAGCCCGGCTCAAAGGTGAGCTCATAGTCTTTGTAATCATATTCAGGTACATAACCTGCCATAAGGCCGTGCTTATCCTTCAGCATCTCGAAATCACCCTTAGGCTTCTTGATGTAAGGATATTCGTGACCTGCGCTGCAGGCGGACATCTTACCGTTACGAAGATCGATTATGCCAAGCCAGATCGTTACAAACATTCCCTCAGGATTGTTGCGGCAGATCTGGCGATTTGTTTTCTTCAGAATCTCTGCCGGCGAATACTCGGACATTGCATTATTTTCGAGGAGTATCTTTGAGACCATCATGAAGAGGGAAGCAGGAACACCCTTGCCGGATACGTCTGCAATGGCCAGTGCAAGATGGTTATCATCGATCATGTAGTAATCATAGAAGTCGCCGCCGACCTCCTTTGCAGGATCCATACTTGCATAAAGGTCGAATTCCTTATGATCAGGGAAGGCAGGGAAGGTGCTTGGAAGCGAGTTCTTCTGTATCTTCTCGGCGAGCTCAAGCTCCATGCCGATTCTTTCCTTCTCGGCATTCATGCGTGTGATGTTATCGGAATCGTTGATGATACGTGTCTCCATGGAACGTATGTTATTGTAAAGCGTACCAATCTCGTCGCGGGAACGTATCGGAAGATCGATAACGGCAGCTTTCTGCTCATGAACATCCTCGAGAGAAAAGTTATCTACGGCTCTGGCAAGATGCTTCAGCGGCCTTGTGATCATACGACGAAGGATGGTAAGTCCGATGATGATGGCGAGTGCCGCCATACCGAGTGCCCAATATATACCATTCCTGATGAAGGAAGCCTGGCCTCCCGGATATATTGTTCCATGAGTTCATCTTTATGAGTCTGGGACATGTATTCAAGGGTAAAGTAATTGAGCAGATGATCTATAAGCCACTGAACCAGGGAGGAACTGTCGCCCGCTTCAACAGCCTGCTCATGGAGCTCGGCATAACCATCATAGTGTGTGATTATGTAGGTTTCTTTTGCGGCCTTGCTGAGCATGTCGAGCGTATCAGGATCCGTCATATCGACATAGTCCAGGTTTTTGTATATCTGATCATAGGTCACTTTCCAGTAAGCCTGGTAATGAATGTTGATCAGCACCACTGAAACTATAGTGATAACCACGACAAGAAAGAGTCCGAGCTTGAATGAAAGAGGTATATTCTTCTTTTTTATTTTGACCTCAGTATTATCCATATTTTCCCCTCAATCCTTCTCTGCATGTCTTGATTAAAAACGAGAGCTGATTTCTCTGCATATCTCTGCATCAAACGAGAGCTGATTTCTCTGCATATCTCGGCTTCAAACGAGAGCTGATTTCTCTGCATATCTCGGCTTCAAACGAGAGCTGATTCCTCTGTATATCTCAGTTTCAAACGAGAGCTGATTCCTCTGTATATCTCAGTTTCAAAAGAGAGATGATATTAAAATACCATCTCTCCAAAAGTCTGAATATGATCATGTAAATATTAAACCGGAATCTTTCCGTTCAGCTTGTCGATGATCACCGGAAGCTCAGCGTCGATCTTGTCATTGTCGAGCTGGCAGGTTCCTGCATTTCTGTGACCACCGCCGCCATATGAGAGGCATAGCTCGCCGATATCGAACTTAGAAACCTTGTTGATGATGGATTTGCCGATCATAACAGCTGTATTCTGCTTCTTGAAGCCCCATGCAACGTGAACGGATATTTCTGTTTCTGGATACATCGCATAAACCATAAAACGGTTGCCGGCATAGATGGTCTCTTCATTTCTGAGGTCGATAACCGCAACCTTGTCGTGGATCTTCGTGATCCTCTCGAGCTGAGCCTTGAAAAGCTCCTGCTGCTCGAAATACAGGTCAACTCTCTCCTTGACATCAGGAAGCTCAAGAACATCCTTGATAGAATGGTCAACACAGTAATCGATAAGCTCCATCATAAGAGCGTAGTTTGATATTCTGAAATCGTGGAAACGTCCGAGACCTGTACGAGCGTCCATAAGGAAGTTCATAAGAACCCAGTCGGTCGGGTTGAGGATCTCTTCCTTGGTGAAGTCGGCGCTGTCGCCCTTATCAACCGCCCACATTATCTCGTCGGAAACTCTGGTGAAACGCTCCTTGCCGCCGTAGTAGTCGTAAACAACACGTGCTGCAGACTTTGCGTTTCCGTCTATGATGTATTTGCCCTCATAATCCTCGCGCTTATTTCTGATAAGCTCACTTTCGTGGTGATCGAAGGCAAGTCCTACTCTTGGATCAAAAGGAAGGTTGGTAGTGATATCATTCTCACTTATATCAACCTTACCATCCTGAACATCCTTAGGATGCACGAATTTGATATCACCGATGATATCGAGCTCTCTGAGGAGCATAGCGCAAACCAACCCATCAAAATCGCTTCTTGTAACAAGTCTCTTCTTCATTGTACCTTCCTCCATTTTTGTAACCCTGAAAATGTATCTGAGTGGCTGTTTAACCCTCTGAAACAGCGGGTTTTCAGCCCTAATTTTTCTGCATCAATGACGCACTAATACACTGTCTCAATTATACTCTATTTTTATATGCTTTACAACAAAAAATACAGCCGCGGACGGGGCGTTTCAGGCATGCAAGAGAAGTTTCAAACGGCACGCAAGAGAAGCTTCAAACGGTACGTGAGAGAAGCCGCAGCCACAGTAAAATAATAAAAAATATTCTTTGTGACGGCTGAATCCTGTGATATAATATAACGAGGTGCAGCCTTTTTTAGTTTAGGAGTTAATCATGAAAAAACGTAGAAAACGTGGGCTTCGTAAAAGGATCATAATGGGATTCATCATCTTTGAAGTTCTCATGATCATCTTTGTCGGTTTTATGGTGACCTATAATTACTATCAGTACAGGATGGATGCTTATGAGAATACTATCTACAGATGCCTGAAGAGTGCCTCCAGATTCATAGATGGTGACAGGATTCAGAAATATGTTGATACCAAAGAAACTGATGAATATTACTATGAGGTACTGACGTACCTTGATTCGGCGCGCGAAACTTCAGATATTTTGTCATTTTGTATATTTGTTCCTTATGAGGACGAGGTGTTCTACGTATGGGTTTCTACCGAGGGTGAGGCTTCGGAAGACTGGCTGGGAAAGATCGAACCGTATATGGAAAACGGTAAAAAGACCAGGGACGAGACCTTCCGCAAGGATCCGATAGAAAAGATCTCCAAATACAAGTATGAGGGCGAAACCATATTTGCGGGCTTCTATCCTATATTTGACAGTAAGGGCGAGCCTGTGGCACTGCTTGATATCGACCTGTCCTTCCCGGATACAATGAAGGATATCATCGTATTTATTGTGGTAATAATACTGGGTATTCTGATCATCTCACTGATCTTCGGTATACTCCTGTTCAAGTATTTTGATTACATCCTCATCAAGCCGATAGCCACTCTGAGCAAAGAGACCGGCAGGATGGTTGACAATCTCGACGATGACGACGTCAAGATGACTCAGATCACGACCTGCGATGAGCTTGAGGGACTTTGCAACTCCTTTAATCAGATGAATGTCGACGTCAGACACTACGTCAAGGAAAATATAGCCATAGCGGCTGAACGAGAGAGAATAGGTGCGGACCTTATGCTCGCGTCGAAAATACAGCAGGGCATGCTTCCTGACGAGGACGATGTTCTCCAGGATGTACAGGGCTTCAGCTTATATGCATCAATGACACCGGCCAGAGAGGTTGGTGGCGACTTCTATGATTTCTACATGATAGACGACCGACATCTTGTTATAGAGATAGCTGATGTTTCCGATAAGGGTGCAGCGGCTGCGCTTTTCATGGCGATATCGAAGACGCTTCTCAAGTCTCGTGCAGGTATGGGCGGTTCTTCGAAGGATATCATCACCTACGTTGACAGGATGATCTGTGAGAAGAACTCAGAGGGAATGTTTGTAACAACCTGGTTTGCGATAGTTGACCTTGTTACCGGTCATGCGGATGTGTGCAATGCAGGCCATGATTATCCTGCGATTATGAAGAAGGGTCAGGACTTTGTTATCGAGAAGACGGTTCATGGTTCACCGCTCGGCTTTATACCGGATGCCAAGCATGTATCCTACGAGCTGCAGCTTCAGCCGGGTGACAGGATATTCCTGTACACGGACGGCGTAAATGAGTCAAAGCGTGCTGACGGTACGAGATTTGAATTTGATAGGCTCCTTACTGTGCTGAACGCCAATAAGGAGGCTTCTGATAAAGAGCTGGTTGCAAATGTCAAGGCAGCGGTCAACGAATTCGCAGGCGACGAGCCGCAGTTCGATGATATGACTATGCTCAGCTTTACATTTGAAGGAAGAAAATAAAGATATTATGAGATATTCGGAATGGATACAAAAGGATAAGATAAATACCGGAAGACAGCAGGAGATAGACCTTGCGAGAGCTATACCTGTGCTAAGCCTGCCGTTTGTTCACTGTGTTATCGAATGCAGCTCGCTTGAGTCGATCGGGAAACCGATTCCGTTTTTCTTCGACGTAGTTATCGGTGCTCCTCTGGGAGCTCCGATATTTATGTTTTGTATGGGAATCAGCCTGCTTTACACGAAACATAACAGTTACAAGGATATGCTGAAGCGTGGACTTATACTGTTTATAGCCGGCTTCGTACTGAACATAATCAGGTTCGCCATACCTTATCTGACGGGCTACCTTATAACCGGCGAATATGATAAATACATAGCCCCGATGCCTTTTAAGGTATTTGGAAATGATATCCTGCAGTTTGCGGGGCTTGCATTTATGCTGCTGGGGCTTTTGAAAAAGCTTAAGATAAGCGATATGGGAAGAGTCGGAGTCGCAACCGTGATGTCGCTGGTGGGATGGAACTTCAGACACGTCAATATGAAAAACGACTTCTTAAATATTGCGCTGGGACATATCATCGGAACGGAAGCACCAAGCGGCTATGTACTTTCAGACTTCCCACTCCTTAACTGGTTTCTGGTCCCTGTGGCCGGATACATATTTGGAAATATACTCATAAGAGTTCAGGATAAACGCAAGTTTTATTGTCCGTATCTGGTAGCGCTTGCAGGCATCTATCTGGTGTATTTTGTGCTTGAGGTAACTATCGGATTCGGAATGATGAACGGCGGCAAGACGATAGTTGAGGGCGAGAACAATTACTATCACGCGGAGTTTTTTGATATCATAGGATATATCACCTGCGCGGTGGGAATGATGGGAGTGTATTTCCTTATCTCATCACACAGCCCGGAGAAGCTGAACAGGTTTTTCAACAGCCTAAGCCGAAATATCACGAGGATATACATCATCCATTGGTTTTTCGTTGTAATGACGACAAATGTTATTATTTACAGGATAAACGGTACGCAGGAGCTTCCGCTCTGGCAGACCATGCTGCTGGCGCTCATAATATTCCTGCTCAGCTATTGCCTGTCTCTATGGTTGGAGAAGAGGCAGCTGCAGAAGAAGGCTGAAAAGAAAGCGGCTGAAGAGAAAGCGACAGCGTGAACGAACAAGGTGATGTGAAAAACGGCATCAATAGATTTATCAGAAATAAATATGTGAGAGATCGCAGAAAGGCATAAAGATGAAGGATAGTTTAAAGGTTGTTATCCTTGCTGCAGGCAAGGGTACAAGAATGAAATCGGATCTCCCGAAGGTGGTCCACAAATGTAACGGAAGCTCAATGGTGCACCATGTTATCGAGGCATCGAAGGCTGCCGGAGCAGAGGAAATATGTGTGATAGTCGGCTACAAGGCAGACGTGGTGAAGGCTGTTATTGAAGAGGAGAACGGCCCGGACATCGCATCCGGCAAGATCAGCTTCGCTCTTCAGGACCAGCAGCTTGGAACAGGCCACGCCGTTAAGTGTGCAGGCGATTTTATAGGTGATGAAGGAAGCGTTGCGGTTCTCTGTGGCGATACACCGCTCATCACAGGCGAGAGTATCAGAAAGCTTGCCGAGGTTCATAGCGAGAGAGGCAACGGAGTTACGCTTCTTTCGGCTATTTTCACGGATCCGACAGGCTACGGCAGGATACTCAGGGATGAGAATGGCGTATTTACAGCTATCAGAGAGCATAAGGACTGTACCGACGAGGAGAGGAAGATCACCGAGATCAACTCAGGCATGTACATCTTCAACTCTGCGGCACTTAAGAAGGCTCTCGGCGAGATAAAGAATGACAATGCTCAGGGCGAGTATTATCTTCCGGACGCCATCGAGATCATCAGAGGCTACGGTCTTCCGGCTGACGCCTTCCCGGTTGAGGATGAAAACGAGATATTCGGCGTAAATACAGTTGATCAGCTTGCAGAGGCTGAGGCAATCATCAAGGCGCGCGCATAAAATATAACAGAAAGATATTGCCCGGACGGTCACAAGGCAGGGGTGTTACAGTGACAGGCGGGTGGCAGTTAATGAGATGAAAGTAATAGTAGGACTCGGCAATCCGACGAAGAAATACGAGGGAACCAGGCATAATGTGGGCTTCTCCGCGATCATCAGGCTTGCCGATAAGCATAAGATAAAAATGAATATAGCAAAGCACAAGGCCCTCATCGGTACAGGCGTGATAGCCGGCGAGAAGGTCATGCTTGTCATGCCCCAGACCTATATGAACCTCAGTGGTGAGGCTGTGGGCGAGATAATAAGATATTATAAGCTGACTCCGGAGGATCTTATCATAATCTATGATGATACCGACCTGGACGTTGGAAGAATAAGGATCAGAGAGAAGGGCAGCGCAGGCGGACATAACGGTATCAAGAGCATCATCGCTCATATCGGAACCGAAGCCTTCGACAGAGTTAGGATAGGAATAGGGCATAAGCCGCCGGAATATGACCTTGCGGATTATGTGCTCGGACGCTTCCCTGCTGAGGAGCTCCCGGCACTCAGAGAAGCCGTCGACAATGCAGCGGATGCCGCTGAAGCTATCATTCGTGGCGATATCAATAAAGCTATGAATATGTATAATTAAACGGACGACACGGTAATTGGATATATGCATTCCGGACACATCTCGCGATCGGTTGGGGTACCCCTAACGGATGCTAAGCTCTCACTTCGCATAGCTCGTGAATCGCTAAGCACCGAGACCCCAAACGGTCCGTCATGCACATACCCATATACCGTGTCTGTAAAAAGAAAACATGGAAACATTAAGAAGTGCACTCAGAGATTCTGAGATTTTCAGTAGAATAAGAAAGCTTGATAAGGCGCGTGAATATCCGATATATATTCACGGCCTTACTCGTGCTGCCGAGCCGCTTCTTGAGGAAGAACTTAGGGAGAGCCAGCCGGCACCGCTTTCTGCAGGTAGCAGAGCATCTGCGGCATCGGGCAGCAGCCTGGGAAAGTTCGCTCTTATCGTTACATATGACGAGGCGCGGGCGGACAAGCTCTACAGCGATTACAAGTTTCTTTCGAGGGATGTATTTATCTATCCTGCGAAGGATGCTCTCTTTTACTATGCGGATGTGCACGGAAATGCGACAACCCAGCGACGTCTCGAGATAATCAGGCGCCTGTCTGAGGGCAGGGACACCGTGGTAATCACGACGGTTGACGGCCTTATGGATAAGATGCCTCGCATGGAGGACATTGCCGGCGTTGGCATGAAGTTCACGAAGGGCGAGGAGATAAATATCGACGCGGTCAGACATATGCTCGGCGTGCTCGGCTACGAGAATAGAGAGATAGTCGAGGCGGAGGGCCAGTTCTGTGTGCGCGGAGGTATTATTGACATCTATCCGCTGACAGAAGACTGTCCGTATCGTATCGAGCTTTTCGGCGACGAGATCACATCGATCAGAAGCTTCGACGCGGAGTCCCAGAGGTCGATCGAGGAGGTTGACAGCTTCGGCATCTATCCGGCCAGCGAGTTCGTGCTTTCTGAGGCAAGAGTTGCCAGGGGTCTCAGACTCATCCAGGATGACTATGAGAAGGAGGCAGCGGCATTTAAGAAGAGCTTCAGGACCGAGCAGTACGCAAGGCTGACAAGAGCCGTTGAAGCCATCAAGGAAGAGATAGGCGAGTTCAACTCGACCACCGGTCTCGACAGCCTGGTCAATTATTTCTACTACACAACCGTTTCATTCTTAGACTATTTCCCGGCAAATACACCTGTATTTATCGATGAGCCGGACAAGGTTGCAGAAAGAGCGAGAGTATATACAGAAGAGTTTTCGATGTCGATGGACGCAAGACTTTCAGGAGGCTACGTTCTCTCGAAGCAGGCGGACGTCCTCTACAGCGACAAGCTGATCCTCGAGATGCTTACGAAGCGACACTGCTTCATGTTCTCGGAGATCTACGCGGCAAGTCGTTTCATGGAGCATAAGACGGTTGTAGCCTTCGATGCGAAAAATATCAGCTCCTACAGCAGCAGCTTCGAGGAACTGACGAAGGACCTTGCAAAGTGGAGGGATAAGGACTACAGAGTTGTCATTGCTTCACCTTCCGCAACAAGGGCGAAGAGACTTGCCGGAAACCTCAGGGACAGCGATATTCCTGCATTTTTCTCTGAAAACAGGGACAGGATACTGCAGCCGCGTGAGGTCATGGTAACTGTCGGAAATATCGAGGAGGGCTACGAGCTTACAAGTGTTAAGCTGGCAGTCATCAGCGAAAGCGATATTTTCAGCAACAACAAGATCAGAAAGAAGAAACGCCTGCCGAAATATCAGGGCGACCAGATAAATACCCTCGACGAGATCAGTGTCGGCGACTACGTTGTGCACGAGCGCCACGGAATCGGCATCTATAAGGGTATCGAGAAGGTTGAGACTGACGGCAGGATCAGAGACTATATAAATATCGATTATGCCGACGGAGGTAAGCTTTTCATCCCTGTCGGCCAGCTTGGCGTGATCGGAAAATACGCCGGCAAGGATGCAGCGAAGCCGAAGCTCAGTAAGCTGGGCAGCGACAGGTGGGAGAAGACCAGAAGCAGCGTTAAGACCCACGTGGAGGCTGTGGCGGATGAGCTGATAGAGCTCTATGCTGCGAGAATGTCGAAGAAGGGTCACGTTTATCCGCCGGATACCGTATGGCAGACCGAGTTTGAGGAGCTCTTCCCTTACGAGGAGACGCCGGACCAGCTCCATGCCATAGAGGACACGAAGCGTGATATGGAGAGCGACAAGATCATGGACAGACTGATCTGCGGCGACGTAGGCTTCGGCAAGACCGAGGTTGCGATCAGAGCTGCATTTAAGGCTGTTCAGGACAATAGGCAGGTTGCATACCTTGTGCCGACCACGATACTCGCTCAGCAGCATTTTGAAACCTTCACCGACCGTATGAAGAACTATCCGGTAAATATCAGGATGCTTTCAAGATTCTGCACTCCGAAGGAGGTTAAGGAAACGCTTGCCGGCATCAAGAACGGCAGCGTGGACATCGTCATCGGTACACACAGACTGCTGTCGAAGGATCTTGTATTTAACAGGCTCGGCCTGCTGATAATAGACGAGGAGCAGCGCTTCGGCGTTAAGCATAAGGAGAAGATCAAGCAGCTGAAGACAAATGTCGATGTGTTGACACTTACTGCAACTCCAATCCCGAGGACCCTGCACATGAGCCTCATCGGTCTTCGTGATATGAGCCTTCTGTCCGAGGCACCGGTTGACAGGCGTGCCATCCAGACCTATGTCATGGAATACGACAGGGAGTTCGTGAAGGAGGCCATCAACAGAGAGCTTGCGCGTAAGGGGCAGGTGTATTATGTTTATAACCGCGTGGAAAATATAGAAAATATTACCTCGGAACTCCGCAGTGTGCTTCCGGACGCGCGGATCGAGTTTGCCCACGGCAAGATGCCGGAGAGGGATCTCGAGACCATAATGCACGACTTTATAAATAAAGAGATAGACGTCCTTGTTTCGACCACCATTATCGAAACGGGACTTGACATTCCAAATGTAAATACGATAATTATCCATGATGCCGACAACTTCGGACTGTCCCAGCTGTATCAGCTCCGCGGACGTGTGGGACGATCAAGCAGGAACGCTTATGCCTTCCTGATGTACCGCAGGGACAAGATGATCAAGGAGGTTGCCGAGAAGCGACTGAAGGCGATCAGGGAGTTTACAGATCTTGGTTCCGGATATAAAATATCGGTTAAGGACCTGGAAATACGTGGCGCAGGAAATCTGCTCGGTATGGATCAGTCCGGCCATATGGAGGCGGTGGGCTACGACCTCTACGTCAAGATGCTGAATGCCGCCATCAGAAAGAAGAAGGGCGAGGTTGAGGTTGATGACTTCGAGACGACCATAGACCTGCCGGTGGACGCTTACATACCGGATACCTATGTTAAGGTTTCCTTCCTCAAGATGGAGCTTTACAAGAGGATATCGAGGGTGAGCGATGCAGAGGATGCGGACGCAATCAAGGAAGAGGCGCTCGACAGATTCGGTGATATGCCGAAGCCGTTCATTCGCCTGTTAAGAGTTGCGGTCATGAAGGCAGAGGCCCACAAACTCGGAATGGCAGTTGTGCAGTTCAGAGATGATGAGGTACAGTACCTCATGAAGAACGATGCACGGATAAATGTGGACGCCATACCTGTATTTTTAAAGAAGATGAAGAAGGCGGGGAAGATCGTGAGAGTTATCAGCGGCAAGCTGTCCGGCTTCGGAGTCAGGGAGTCGAAGCTCATACAGGACGAGCTGCTCTCAAATGCAGAGGATATGGTGAAGAAGATCGGCGACGAGCTGGTGATAAGGGATGCGGCCGAGAGTGATCAGGCATAGATAAAGGATAAAAAATGATTACAGGAACAGTAGACAGAAAAAAATATAATAAAAAACGTACAAAAAGAGCAGTGGTATTGGTGCTTCTCATGCTTCTTTCGCTGTGCTTCACAGGCTGCGGCAGTAAGGACAGCGAGGAGGAGGGCGATATCGTATTTACCTTTGCGAAGAACCCTATAACGCTTGGCGAGGTTTATGTTTACGCCGAGACCGTGAAGGAGGATTACGAGGCAACCTACGGCAAGGACGTATGGAATATGACTATCAAGCTTGCTGACGGCACCGAGGAAAATATGGAGGTCGTGACCAGGAAGGATATCATCGATACGATAGTCAGGGTGAAGGTTCTGAATGCCATATCCAAGAATTACGGAATAGAACTAACGGATGCTGAGATCACTGCTGAGAAGAATAAGGCGGACATCTTCTTCAACAGACTGACGGATGATCAGCTTGACAAGATGCAGATCACCGAGAACCTGGTGGAAAATGTATTTTGCGAGAACCTGCTTGCGCAGAGGGTTTACGAGAAGCTTGTAGACGATGCAGGCATCGAGATATCTGACGAGGAAGCGCGTGAGACAACATTTTATGATATGTTCTTCGCCTTCTATTCAGAGGATGAGGATAAGAATCTTTCGGAAATCACGGACATCAAGAAGCAGGAGCAGTACAACAAGGCGCTTCAGGCATATAAGACGCTTGTGAGCCCTGTAAGCGAGGAGAGCGGAAATATAGAAAGCCTTGCAGCGTACTATAATCTGGAGTATTCGAGGTATTATACGATGACCCCGAAGGAGATCAAGGAGCAGTACGGCGAGGATATTTACGAGGACCTCTATCAGCTGGAGGATGGTTCCTACAGCCTTATCATCGAGACTGAGTACGGCTACCACCTCTTCTACATGAAGTACCTGACCGACCCTGAGGCGACGGCGGCCAGAAAGAAGGAGCTTACGATCGACGCAGAGGAGCGCTTCTTCGCTTCCAAGTTCCCGAGCTGGCAGCGCACCGTGGATTCGGAGTATTCCTACGTTAAGTCAGTGAATATGGACGTGTACGATAAAATATCGTTTAAATAGAATAAAGCATGAAAACGGATCGACCATTAAGAATTTGGTCGGTCCTTTTTAAATAATACTTAATGGATATTCAGCGTATCTTAAAAGCATTTTAGTCGGAAGGGTATGGCATATCATATCTTGATGACGCAACGAAATTCTTCTATGGAGTTGTGATTGAAATAGATGATATCAGCTTAAGATATGCCAGAATATCGGATCATGAAAGTAATGAAAGCGGTTATCTGATACCGGTTTGGGATTTCAGCGGAAAAGCATATAATGATGCGGGAGAGCTGGTTGCTTCAGGAAGCTTTCTTCAGATTGACGCCATAGATGGAAGTATTTACAGCGCGTTTGAAGGGAAATAATTATTTAAGATCTATAATCGATCTCGGACGGATTCGAAAAGTACATTTTTCTCTATGATTATCCGCGAAATTGTGGTATACTGATTGATGGTAAAAAACTGTGAGGTAAATACAATGGTAAACAGTGCATTAGTTAATATAAAGAAAGTCAAACCTAACGCCGCCATCCCGACTTATGGGTCGGAGAATGCTGCCGGTGCTGATCTTTATGCGTGTATCGACAGCAATCTTACTATAGAGAGCGGAGAAACTATCCTTGTGCCGACAGGTCTTGCCATGGAGCTTCCTACAGGTTATGCAGGTCTTATATATGCAAGGAGTGGGCTTGCCAGTAAGAAGGGGCTTGCCCCCGCAAATAAAGTTGGTGTTATAGATTCGGATTATCGCGGCGAGGTTATGGTTGCACTCCATAACCATTCCAATCAGGCTGCTTCCATAGAACCGGGCGAGAGGATTGCCCAGCTGGTCATCACGCCTTATATCGTGGGCGTATTTAACGAGGTCTCTGAGCTTGATGAGACTGAAAGAGGTGCCGGCGGCTTCGGTTCCACAGGAACGCACTAATCAATTACTATGGCCTTATGACTCCGTATCTATTCACGTAGATACGGAGTTTTCTTTTGCGCGATGGTGCTGCTTGCCTGTGTTGCTGCGTGCCGGTGGCACGCGGTCAGCAACGACCGAGTCGGGAGACGAGAACAAGCGTTAAGCACGGACCGAGCCGGGAGGCGAGAAAAATGACTCCGCAGGAGTCATGAATGCACGATTCCCTGAGTCATAATTATGTGACTCGAAGAGTCATGAATACAGCGAAAGGCGGTGAGTGAGATGAAGGAAGAACTCATCAAAGAGAAAATAGAAGAACTGATCGACGAGAAGAAGCTGCACGACCTTCGAACGATACTCAGCGAACAGAACGAAGCTGATATCGCCGCTGCACTCTCGGAACTTGAGATAGAGAAGCTTTCCATAGCCTTTAGGATCCTGCCGAAGGAGCTGGCTGCGGACGCATTCTCGTATTTTGACTCGGATATCCAGGAGGAGCTTATCAAGGCCTTCTCCGATAAGGAGCTTCAATACATCATCGACAACCTTTTCATGGACGATACTGTCGACATGATCGAGGAGATGCCGGCCAGCGTTGTTAAGAGAATCCTGAAAAATACGGACCCAGTAACTCGTAAGGAGATAAACGAGCTTCTGAAATACCCTGAGGACAGTGCCGGAAGCATCATGACCACCGAGTATGTCCGCCTCGAGGAGGATATGACGGTTCAGCAGGCATTTACACGTATCAGAAATGTCGGTGTCGACAAAGAGACCATCTACACCTGTTACGTTACGAACCCGAAGAAGGAGCTTCTCGGCATTGTGACAGTTAAGGACCTCCTGCTTTCTAACTACGAAGACAAGATTAAGGACGTCATGATAACAAATATCATCTACGTTACGACCACAGAGGACCAGGAGTCGGTTGCAAAATCCTTCGACAAGTACAACTTCCTTGCCATTCCGGTTGTTGACAACGAGAAGCGGCTCGTCGGTATCATAACAATCGACGACGTAATCGATGTCATCCAGGAAGAGGCTACAGAGGATATCGAAATGATGGCCGCTATCACGCCTACCGACAAGCCTTACATCAAGACGACACCTTTTGAAACCTACAAAAAAAGGATACCATGGCTTCTTTTGCTCATGATATCCGCTACATTTACAGGTGCTATCATTGCGCGTTACGAGGCTGCCCTTGGCGCTTACGTTGTGCTTACGGCTTATATTCCTATGCTTATGGATACCGGCGGAAATGCAGGAAGCCAGGCTTCGGTTTCGATCATCCGTGGACTTTCTCTTGACGAGATAGAATTCAGTGATATTTTCAGAATACAGGGCAAGGAGCTTCTGGTTGCTCTGATGTGCGGAGCCACTCTTGCTTCAGCTAACTTCGTAAAGCTTCTGGTATTTGATAAAATATCGGTAACTATCGCACTTGTGGTTTGTCTGACGCTCCTTCTGACGGTTATCGTTGCAAAATTCGTAGGCTGCAGTCTCCCGATACTTGCAAAGCGTATCGGTTTCGACCCGGCCGTTATGGCGAGTCCTTTCATTACAACCATCGTCGATGCAATCTCACTTCTCATCTATTTCCAGATTGCCTCGCACGTACTGAGCATCTGACGTTCAACAAGCGGTGCAAAAAAAGCAGAATTTGACGTTCAACAAGCGGTGCAAAAAAAGCAGAATTGACTGTATGAGCTTGCTCATATACAGGCATATTCTGCTTTTTTTATAGCGCGACTGCGCGACATGAGTGCGGAGCGCAGCGGAGTGCGAATGGCACCGCGTGTTTATAGCGCGACAGCGCGACATGAGTGCGGAGCGTAGCGGAGTGCGAACGGCACCGCTGGGGTGGATTTTACTGATTATTTTGTTGCGCTTTTGTTATGCAGTGTCGTGTATAGTTACCTTAGTTAGAAGAAAGGAGGTTCGCTATGTCTGAACTTTTATACAGAAAAGCACTGGCCGAGAAGCTGCTTGATATTTCCGGCGAATTAAAAACAGGACGCGACGAGTTCACATGGAATTCGGGTCTTTATAAGAAGCTTGATAAGTCGATCAAGGCTGTGCTTAAGGTTCTGGATGACCATTCAGGCGAGGAACAGCTTTCGGAAGATGTTAGGCAGGATCTTGAGGAGAAGATCCGCAAGATGAAGGAAGCCGCGAGACCTTACAGGGAGGAGAAGCTTAAGCAGGGCGCGCTGGGTACCGGAAATATGGGTACCAGCAAGGCGAAGGAAGTCCAGCATGCGATGTATAAGCGTTTCTGCGCGGCTGACGACCTGATCAAGGTTGATAATGTGATCCCTAGGAATCCGGGTGTTGGAGATGGTATCATCGCTCCGGATATGCTTGAGCCGGGGGATGTGCGGCAGACTGACTGGCGTCTGAAATGGAAGCAGAATGTTAGATACACTGCCAAAAAGCAGATAAATACATGTAATAAGAAACTAAGTGAGTACGACAGGTCGGGCGAGCTAAAGCAGGATGAGTTTGATGCGCTTATGAATCTTGTGGATTCGTCAAAGATACTGACGTATAAGAATGACGCAAAGCTCTGTCAGATGTATCCTGAGCTTCGTATAAACCTCGAGAAGGCGGTTGTTGCCTCTGAAAAGCTAAGGAATATGTCAGAGAACGAGATTGCTGAGTTTATGGGCAACTGGTCCATGGCCACGCTGGATAAATCGGTGGAGGCAGCAAAGAAGGCTAAGGAGAGACAGGGCAGGAAGTTCACTGATAAAGACCGAAAGAACATAGAAGAGAAGCAGGAAATCCTTATCCGGGACAAGATAAAGAAGTTTTCTGATAAGAATAAGCTTATAAGCAAGGGTGACGTTCTTTACCAGGTTTCACGATTTGTGGACCTTAAGATGAAGGTCATTTCAGATAAGAATTACGTTAAGGTTGTTCATACAAATACGCTTGGCAGGATCTGGAGTGTCTCAGATTATGATGATCTGGCGAAACATCAGACCGATGCAACGGCGAAGAAGTTCTACGAGAATCTCAGGGATCTCAGGGAACTCGAGCGCGCCGGGATCAAGCATAATAAGCCGGTTTCCGGTATAGATAAGTCTTTTTATAAGAGGGTTAATGAAACGGTCAACACGACGACCAAGAGAGAACTGTTCACCTTCAGAGTCGGAAGGCCGGGGTTCAAAGGCGTAGGTATGGCCAATGATAGCTACGGAGCGAAGGATAATACAACCGTAACAGCCGGAATGAGTATAGGGCAGACCTCGAAGCTACGTGTAGGTAAAGTTGGTCTTAAGCTTCATTCAAAGCATAAGAGCCTTCAGCTGTCCGGCGGTCTTGCCTTTGGGCAGGTTAAGACAAGCACTGTGATCGGAGCGAATCTTGACTCATCCGGTTTAAATATGAACCTCTTGGGTGAAGCAAATGCCATCAGAGCCCGTATAAAGGCCAAGGCCGGTGGAAAATACGGCGGCATCTCCGCAGGCGGAAATATAAGCGTAGGCCACCTTGAAGGCAAGGCACAGGCAGCCTTCGGAAATGTTACTGTCAAGGATGATGACGGAAAAGAACATAACGAGTTTGGATTTAAGGTGATGGCCGGTGCAGTTGCCACTGCATTTAAGGGCGGCGGCTCAGGTTCGATAAATATTCTCGGAATCAAGATTGGCGCCAGCATTACAGCATATGCTGCCGGTGTCGGCGCAAGTGCAGGTACCGAGGTTACAGTTGGCGGCGTTGGATTCTCGCTTTCGGGTGCTCTTGGACTTGGAGTAGGTCTCAGCATAAACATCAACTGGAGCGAGGCTGCTTCGAAGCTTAAGAGAAAATGGGAGAAGAGTAAGCTTAGAAAGCTGATAAATAAACATAGAGAGAAAAAGCAACAGAAAGCCAAGGAGCTTCCGAAGCTTGAAGAACTTAAGCCGGAAGAAAAACATAATGATCTTGGCAGGAAAACGGTGGCAGAAGAACCTAAGAAGGACGAAAAGGTCAAAAAGGGTGTTACTGCCGGCAGACTCAGTCATAGATAATGATTACAGGAGGACAGAAAATGTATAAGAATATGCTTCCAATAGGATCGGTCGTCAGACCGGAAGGCGCAGAGCGTAAGCTTATGATTGTGGGAAGGATAATAACAACCGAGGAGAAGGATATGATCTATGATTATGTCGGCGTTCCTTATCCGGAGGGTGTGGGCGCTTCAGATCAGATGTATTTCTTCAACAGAGATCAGATCGAGGAGCTTCTCTTCATAGGCTTCCAGGATTCTGAAGCTCTTGAATTCCAGCGCGAGGTTCTTGACAATTTATCGGAGCTCACGATTGAGAACGATGAGATAGTAGAGAAGGGTTAATATAAAAAAGAGCCATGGGACATTCGTCTCATGGCTCTTAAATATTTATTGAATTTGACTCAGTTTTGTATCAGATACGCTTCTGAGTTATTAGATACGCCCCTGCATATACTCGGACAGAACAACTTCACCGGTTTCAAGGCTCTCCTTAACCTTGATGATACGCTGGTTATCACTGCCTCTGAAGCGGAGCTTGAGGTTCTTGCGGGCTTCGATGAACTCGCCGTCGACGAGGATATCGGTCATCTCAAGCATCGGAAGAGTGTCTTCAGAGTGGCATCTCTTATTATCCGGATCGAGAAGCTCCTCGAAAAGATAGCCGGAATAGGTCCAGATAGTCTTGTCAGGATATTCTCTTCTGATCCTTTCGATGAAAGGACGGAGGACCTTCTGGTTTACGATCTCCCAAGGCTCGCCACCGAGTATGGTTATGCCCTGAATGTATGGACGGGCAAGGGATTTGATGACCTCTTCAGCTATTTCCGGTGTGAAGAGCTTTCCGTAGTTGAAATCCCAGGTAGCTTCATTGAAGCAGCCTTTGCAGTGATGGGTACAGCCGGATACGTATAATGATGTTCTTATACCGACACCGTTTGCGGTGTCGCAGTAGTATATTCCGCAGCAATTCATGGCTGATCTCCTTTATATTTAACAATTACGAATCTGCGCGATAAGCGGCAGGAGTTATATGACAATTACGATACAATACAGACCTGCACGAAACTCGTGATAGGTGCTCGTTATAGTATAATATATTAGGGGCCCGGGTAGTGGGCCCCTTAGGATTTCTTAAATCTTAAATTTCTGGCGAATCAGCGATCGCTATATTAGCTATCACATCCACATGAAGCAGAAGCTGTAACAGTTTCAGCGATGTAATCAGGTGTTCCTACATGGAGAACACGCGACTTGATCTCTTTGGTCTTACCTACATTCCAGAAGTTCTCACCAAGATATCCGCAGGTTCTTCTGGTAACATTCATCTTTGAATGATCCTTGTTATGGCATACAGGGCATTCCCATTCGTTATTTTCGTTAACCTTGATCTCGCCGTCGAATCCGCATACATGGCAGTAGTCAGACTTGGTATTGAACTCTGCGTACTGGATGTTGTCGTAGAGGAATTTAACGAGCTCTGTAAGAGCTTCAAGGTTATTTGCCATATTTGGAATCTCAACATAAGAGATGGCTCCGCCTGAGGAAATACTCTGGAACTGGCTCTCAAATGTGAACTTCTCGAAGGCATCTATATCTTCACGTACATCTACGTGATATGAATTGGTATAATAACCCTTATCGGTGATATCAGGAATTGTTCCGAAACGCTCTTTATCGATACGTGCAAATCTGTAGCAGAGTGACTCCGCAGGAGTTCCGTAAAGCGCGAATCCAAGACCTGTTTCCTTCTTCCATGTATCACAGGCATTTCTCAGCTTATGCATGATACGGAGAGCAAATTCCTGGCCTTCAGGAGTGGTGTGGCTCACACCCTTCATAAGCTTTGTAACTTCATAAAGACCGATGTATCCAAGAGAAATAGATGAATAACCGTTGAGGAGATATTTATCTATCCTCTCGCCCTTGCCGAGACGTGCGATAGCGCCATACTGCCAGTGGATAGGGCTTACGTCGCTTGTAACACCCATAAGAGCATTATGTCTGCACATAAGAGCTTCGTAGCAAAGCTCAAGTCTCTCATCAAGTATCTTCCAGAAGAGTTCCTCATCGCCTCTTGCGATGATACCGATCTGTGGAAGGTTAAGGCTTACAACGCCCTGGTTGAAACGTCCTTCAAATTTATACTGACCCTTTTCATCCTTCCAAGGAGCAAGGAATGAACGGCAGCCCATAGGTGAAAATACATTTCCTTCATAGTTCTCACGCATCTTCTTGGCTGAGATATAATCAGGATACATTCTCTTTGCAGAGCACTTAACGGCCATCTCTGTGATGTAGTCGTATTTTCCGCCCTTCAGGCAGTTGAACTCATCAAGTACATAGATGAGCTTAGGGAATGCAGGTGTTACATAAACACCGGCTTCGTTCTTGATACCTTCGTATCTCTGACGGAGAATCTCGATGATGATACGTGCATTTTCTTCAACGTACTCATCTTCAGGATCAAGGTGCAGGAAGAGTGTTACGAAAGGAGACTGACCGTTTGTGGTCATCAGAGTATTTATCTGATACTGAATAGTCTGAACACCACTGCGGAGCTCGTCATTCAGTCTCTCCTGGATCATAGCCTCAAGTGTATCTGCGTCTACCTTGTCACCGAAATCCTTGGTGAATCTTTCTTTATATTTCTCATAACTCTTTCTGAGATATTTTCCAAGATGGATAAGATCAACAGACTGTCCGCCGTACTGTGAAGATGCAACGGAAGCGATGATCTGTGTCATTACTGTACATGCTACCTGGAATGACTTTGGACTCTCGATAAGCTTGCCGTTCATAACGGTGCCGTTCTCGAGCATATCCTTGATATTGATAAGGCAGCAGTTAAATATTGGCTGGAGGAAGTAGTCAGCATCGTGGAAATGCAGAACACCTTCGTCATGAGCCTTGCTGATCTTCTCAGGGAGAAGGACTCTTCTTGTAAGGTCCTTACTAACCTCGCCTGCGATAAGGTCACGCTGTGTTGAAGCAACAGTTGCGTTCTTGTTGGAATTCTCCTCCATAACGTCCTTGTTGCGGTTCTTTATGAGACTGAGGATAGAGTCGTCAGTTGTATTTGCCTTACGAACAAGTTCTCTAGTGTAACGATAGATGATATAAGTTTTCGCAAGGACGTATTTTCCATCCTCCATAAGATCCTGCTCAATGATATCCTGGATATCCTCAACAAGGATTCTCTTGCGTTTCTTAGTTTCGATTCCATGTACAATGGTTTCAATCTTATCATCCGAGATCTTCTCCTCGGGATCTACTTCTGCGTTTGCCTTTCTGATAGCAGTTACGATCTTGCTTCGGTCAAAATCAACGATATGACCGTCCCTTTTTACAACCTTCATTGATACCTCTCCTCACTTTTTTTTCTTTGAAATCTGTGTTTTTGCCTTCACTGGACCCAATAAACAAATATAGTCGATTCAAGTACAGATTATAGCAAAGGGTGTCTGCTTTGTAAATAGCAAAATACTAAATATAGTGTCTGACTATTTGACGTTTTACAACATTTAGTACAAATGACGGTTTTACGTGGTTTCCCCAAAATCCGGCCGAACTTCTTCCTTATTATATATAAATGGTCTGAATTTTGTAAAGTTTGTGAAATATTATACTTAATCCTTTATTTTTCCCGGCGTTTGTGTTATATATTTTAATTGTCGTACTTCGGGACAGCGGACACCTATATATAGTGGTGGCAGGAGAGCCGGGAGATACGGCTGTATTCACAAGGATAATAAAAAGGATAAATATAAAAAGGAAGGACAATAACATGAAGAAGAAGCTGTGTTCACTGCTTATAATGGTCATGTGCCTGTCGCTTCTCGCTGCCTGCGGAAAGAAGGACAGCAAGAAGAAGACTGCTGATCCGTTTGAGGCGATGAAGGAAAGATACGTAAAGGACGTTACTCTTGCTGAGTATAAGGGAGTAAAATACACTCCATCCAAAACAGAGGTTACAGATGAGACCATCGAGTCTGATAGACAGTCCCTCATAAGCCAGGGTACCAAGCAGGAAACCGATACAACAACAGTCGCAACCTACGGCGACGCTGTAAAGATAGATTACGTTGGATATATTGACGGTGTGGAGTTCGAGAAGGGCAGCACAAACGGCAACGGTACAACGATAACACTTGGTTCAAGCGGATACATCGACAACTTTGATGATCAGATCGTAGGCCATAAGGGCGGAGATACATTTGATGTAAAGGTTACATTCCCTGAGAACTACCCAAAGGATCCTGATAAGGCAGGAAAGGAAGCTGTATTTGAGACAACTCTTCATGGAATCGTTAAGACAGTTGTTCCGGAATACAACGACGCGCTTGTTTCAGAGCTTACTGATTACAAGACAACAAAAGAGTTTGAGGAAGAGATGCGTAAGGCTCACGAGGAGTACAACGCTTCTGCAGACTTAAATACAGATAAGACAAACGTCATCTCAAAGGTTATCGAGGATTCTACAATCTCTGAGTATCCAAAGGAAGAGATGCAGAACCTGATCGATTCTATGATCGGCCAGATGAAGGAGCTCGCAGAGAGCAACAATGTTGATTTCTCAACACTTATCGCATACTACTACGGACTTCAGACAGAAGAAGAGCTGAAGGAGTATATCACAGAATACGTTAAGAATTACATAAGACAGAGAATGGTAATCACAGCAATCGCTGACGCAGAGGGCATCACAGTTTCTGACGAGGATGTAGCTGCCAAGAAGCAGGAGATCATGACTCAGTACAACCTTACATCTGAGGATGATATCAAGAATTACTATTCTGAGGAAGATATCTACTATGTAATAGCTGCAGAGAAAGTAATGGATATCGTATACGAGAATGCGGTTATCGATGACGGTGCAGATGCTTCTACTGAAGATACCACTGAGGCATCAACAGATGGAACAACTACTACGACAGAGGCAACTACCGAAGCAACAACAGAAGCTTCATCTGATGCTTCTACAGAAGATACTACCGAGGCTTCTTCAGAGGCTCAGTAAAGTAATTATAAGAAAATAAAGTCGGGCGCCGCTATTATAAAAGCGGCGTCTTGACATTAGTGATTTAAATGTGTTAATATTCTGAATGTTGAAATAAGCAGTTGTGGCGGAATTGGCATACGCGCATGATTCAGGTTCATGTCCACGCAAGTGGGTTCGGGTTCAAGTCCCGTCAACTGCACTCACAGGGCAGCTAGTAGCTGCCCTTTTCGTTTGCTCGGGACTTGAACCCCGGGTTCAAGGTCTCGCCTTCGGCTCTTTATATATCGTATTGACTTTATAATTAATAGAAGATATAATTAACTCCGTGTCTATCGAAATAAAATTTCAGGAAGGAAGTTAAGATATGGCAGAACAGAAGAAAAATATTCTTACCAGTGCAGGTCTCAAGAAGCTCGAGGACGAGCTGAATGATCTCAGAGTTTTCCGTCGTAGAGAGGTTGCTCAGAAGATCAAGGAAGCAAGAGAGCAGGGAGACTTATCAGAGAACGCAGAGTACGATGCAGCCAAGGATGAGCAGCGTGACATCGAAGCAAGAATAGAAGAGATCGAGAAGATCCTCAAAAACTCAGAAGTTATTGACGAAGATTCGCTTGATAAGGAGACGGTAAACTTCGGTGGAACCGTTCATATTCAGGATATCAGCAGCAAGGAAGAGTATAAGTATATGATCGTTGGTTCGACAGAGGCTGATGTTCTGAACGGCAAGATCTCGAACGAGTCGCCAATCGGCAAGGCTCTTATCGGACGTAAGGCAGGCCAGACAGTCATCGTAAATACACCAAGCGGTACATTTAACTACAAGATACTTGACTTTACAAGAGGATAAAAATGGGAGAGAACAACCAGAACAATCAGAAGGGACAGGCAGCACAGCCTGTTCAGGATATAAATCAGCTCCTTAAGGTGCGTCGCGAGAAGCTTGCCGCACTTCAGGAAGCAGGTAAGGATCCTTTCGTAATAACGAAGTTTGATCAGAGCTATCATGCCGAGCAGGCTAAGGAGGAGTATACAGCTCTCGAGGCTAAGCTCCTTGTCGGCAAGGATATGCCTGATACAGAAGGTATGGATCCTGCAGAAGCTAAGCAGATTAAGAACGACGCGTACAACGAGAGACGTGCCATCATGGACGCAAATCCTATCAAGGTAAGCATCGCCGGAAGGATGATGTCAAAGCGTGTCATGGGTAAGGCCTCTTTCTGCAACGTCCAGGACAAGAGCGGAAACATACAGGTATTTGTCTCAAAGGATACTCTAGGTGAGGAAGCTTACGCCGCATTCAAGAAGCTTGATGTGGGTGATATCATCGGCGTTACGGGCTATGTTTTCCGTACAATGATGGGCGAGATTTCAGTTCATTCAGACAACGTGACTCTTCTCACAAAGTCACTTCAGGTGCTTCCGGAGAAGTTCCACGGCCTTACAAATACAGATATCAGATATCGTCAGAGATACGTTGACCTTGTAATGAATCCTGAAGTTAAGGATACATTTATCAAGAGATCACAGATCATCTCAAGCATCAGAAGATTCCTTGATGATCAGGGCTTTATGGAGGTTGAGACTCCTATGCTCGTTGCAAATCCGGGTGGAGCTGCTGCAAGACCATTTGAGACACATTTCAATGCTCTTGATGAGGATCTTAAGCTTCGTATATCCCTTGAGCTTTACCTCAAGAGACTTATCGTAGGTGGTCTCGAGAAGGTTTATGAGATCGGACGTGTATTTAGAAATGAAGGCGTTGACACACGCCACAATCCTGAGTTCACACTCATGGAGCTTTATCAGGCATATACAGATTATCACGGCATGATGGACCTTACAGAGGCTATGTATCGTCATATCGCTCAGGAGGTTCTTGGTACAACAACTATTACTTACCAGGGCATCGAGATGGATCTTGGCAAGCCATTTGAGAGGATCACAATGGTTGACGCTGTTAAGAAATACTCAGGCGTTGACTGGAACGAGGTTGCTGACCTTGAGGCAGCACGTGCACTTGCTAAGGAGCACCACATCGAGTTTGAAGATTTCCATAAGAAGGGCGATATCCTTAACCTCTTCTTCGAGACATATGTTGAGGAGCATCTGGTTCAGCCTACATTTGTTATGGATCATCCAATCGAGATCTCACCTCTTACAAAGAAGAAGCCTGAGGATCCAAACTATGTTGAGAGATTCGAGTTCTTCATGAACGGCTGGGAGATGGCAAATGCATATTCCGAGCTTAACGATCCTATCGACCAGAGAGAAAGATTTGCTGCGCAGGATGCACTTGCAGATGCCGGAGACGATGAAGCACAGCATACAGATGAGGACTTCCTCAATGCTCTTGAGGTTGGTATGCCACCTACAGGCGGTATCGGATACGGTATCGATCGTCTCGTAATGATCATGACCGATTCACCGGCCATCAGAGACGTTCTGCTGTTCCCTACACTTAAGACAGAGAAGAAATAAATCCAGTATTTATAAGGCTTTGCAGACATTTATAACCGCTTGTGTACCAATATGTGTACCAATTTGGTATGGGTAAGTACCAAATAATATGGTTTTGAAACACTTATAAAACCGAGATAGTGAACACTGATTACTAAGCACTTTCCGAAACAAAACGTTTTGGAAAGTGCTTTTCTTATGGTTTAATTCGGAGGTTTTATAATGGGGAAGAATATAAAGTTTGATTATTATTACGGAAAGGAAGCGGATCAGTTCAGCTTTTACAGAATACCGAAGCTGCTATTCACAGATGAACATTTTAAGTGCTTGTCAAATGATGCAAAGCTCCTGTATGGCCTTATGCTTGATAGGATGTCGCTTTCTATGAAGAATGGCTGGAAGGATAAAGAGGATAGAACATATATTATATATACGGTTGAACAGATTGCGGTTGATCTAGCCTGTGGCAGAGATAAAGCAATAAAGGTGTCAGCTGAACTGGATAGTAAGAAGGGAATCGGTCTTATAGAGAAGGTAAAAAGAGGACTTGGTAAGCCGGATATAATCTATGTGAAGAACTTTGTTATACAAGATAGATTAACTGACAGAAGTAGTGTATCTTCTGAAGTCGATTATTCCGACTTCAAGGAGTCGGGAAATCATACCTCTGTAAGTCGGGAAAAAAGAACTACGCAGGTCGATAAATCATACCCTAATAATACTAATATAAATAAAACTGATAATAGTAATACTAATCTTATCAATCTATCAGATGCGAAAGATGAGATGAGTTACAGCGAATATAAGAAGTTCATTAAGGACAAAATTGATTATGATATATTGAAACTGGATTATTCAAAATCAGATACTCAGCTGGTTGATGCTATAGTAGAACTTATGACGGAGGTGGCTATTTCCGACGGAGACTATATAACGATTTCAGGTAAGAAAGTTCCAAAATCAGTGGTTGTATCAAGATTTGAAAAATATAATATGATAACAGTTCAGTATGTTATGGAATGTATGAAAGAGAATACCAGTGATGTAAAGAATATAAAACAGTATTTGCTTACTGTAATGTATAATGCTCCGGTTACAATGGGAGCATATTATCAGCAGAAGGTGAATCATGATTTGTATGGGTAAATATATTGCATGCTAAGAAAGATGAATCAATTATATTATTTGGATAATATAGTTGGTTCTTTTCCTTTATAGGAAAAAAGATGTGTGTTAAAATATACGTTGGACAATTATTGATAAAGCTATTTGGGGAAGGAACTAAGATGAGATTTCCTTTTTATGAAGTGCCAGAAACCGCAGTTATAACATGTTGCCATGTATTAAATGATAAAAAATCAATTCTGTATGTTTCTCACGATGAAGAGGATGGTATGTGGCAATTCTTGTGTGGACAACGACATGAAACTGAAGATGCGAGATTGGTTTCGTTAAAGTCGATATTTGATATGGATAACACTGTTGGAAAGTTGTTTGACATGTTGTGTGGTTGTCACGCAGAGAGAGCGAGTATAAAAGATGACTGGGTAATAAATTAGTTAGAAGTGTATATGTGGAGTTTACAGTTTCTTTTATAGAAATGTAGAGGAATGGTAAATTGAAAATATAGTGGGGCTTAAAATGGTAAATGACTGGACAACAATAGATTATTCTCCTGGGATAGTAGAGTTTATTGATTCTTACAAACATGAGGATATGTTACAAGTGAATTATCCTCCTAATTATATTCTGGATATGGGATGGTATGGGGATAAATATATAATATATATTGTTCGGGATCATGACTGGGATGATCCCCTACTATAGAGGAAATAGAACAGCAATTAAATGATTAGGAAACAAGATTCATTAACTTCCCGACAAATATCCAATTTTGCCCTAATGAGTGTCCAATTCTTGGCAAGCAACGAACTCCTATCAGACTGCGATTGGAATATGAAATTCCATCGCAGTCTGATAGGAGTTCTGTGTTTTGGGGACTATCCGTCCCCAATCCCCGGAGAAGAAAAGTACCGATCATTCACCGCTGATTATGCTTATCATCTCTTCTGCAACTTTTGTGCCCTCGGCACTTAAAGGAACGCTCATCTGGAACTGCATCTTGCAGGCTGTAAAATAAACATGTTGCCTGGTTTCATTCTCACCATTCATGTCAGATTCGATTTCCTTCACAAAATACGCAGTTTTGCCATCTCCATATTTAAAGGTTCTATAGTAATCCTTTTCAGTACCAAAGCCAATGGAATCAAGATCTCTATTCTCACCAAAGACAAAATGTCCATGCAGATATACTTCGACATCGTTATATAGAAGATCACAATTCATGATTCCCTGACCGGATCCCGGGGTAATTTCATATAGTGTTATGTATATTCCTCGTGCGGAACCATCAGAAAAATCATTGTGCATAACAGAAATACTGTCGGATGACCATAGTTTTATTCCTGCTAATGCTTCCAATTCCTCGGTACTGTTAAATATATTAGTTATTTCACTGTAATAATTCAAATTGTTATCAGATGAAGCTTTTTCGATAATCTCAGTTCCTTCCAGTGACTTAAATCTCTCAATATCAATATCAAGTGGTTCCAGCTCGTCAACATCCATCTCTTTATCACCGGTCTTCAGAGTGATAAGGCCTGTTTTCCTTGCAATAGAATAACCGGAAACCCCTGTAATAAGGATGATGCTCAGCATTATCGCTGCTGCCTTCAGCCTGCCGGACATAAAGCCCTTGCCTCCGAATGTCTCAATGCCATGAGTTTTGCCAGTATTATCATTCTTCTTTGCAATTTCTCTCAAACAGCCTTGAACTGTCAATTCATTTAATGCAGTGCCTGGCTCGTCTGTCATTTCGAGTGATCCATATAATAAATGATCAAGTTTGTTCATATAAAAACCTCACTTTCAAATATAAAACGTAATTAGGATTCAAATACTAATCGTTGATATAGCCACCCAGTTTTTCTCTGAGTATACCTCGAGCGTAATTCAGTCGACTTTTTACTGTTCCTTCCGGGAGTCCAAGCGTCTCAGCTATTTCAGCTACTTTCATTTCTTCCATGTAGAAAAGCAGTATTGGGATTCTGTACTTATCCTTCAGACTGTTTACAGCGTTATTTACATACGTCCTCTGTTCATCATTCAAACATATCGAGAGGTTATCCTCTCCGGACGTTTCACAGTTCTCATCTCTTTCTTCGATAAGCTCTTCTTCAGGTACTAGCCTCCTCCTCCAGGAATATTTCCTCTTCCGATTTTTCCACAGATGTAAGGCTACCGACAGCAGATAACTCCTGATATTTCGTTCTTCATCCAGAGCATCCAATGCCTTTACAGCAAACAGCCATGTGTCCTGGTACAGATCATCGGCCATATCTCTGCTGCCGGTCAGCTTAAGGCAAAAGGAATATATGCTTTTTCCATAGGATTCAATTGTTTCTCCAAGTTTTTCTTTTGTCATGTCAAGCCTTTCTACAATCAGTTATTCTTTTTGAGCATCTGCATTGTTCAGGATGATGAAGCGCTTCGATCCTTTATACATATATGGTAATAATATCAGAAAAGGTTCGATTTTCGCATAAAAGGAGGTTATGAAACTGTTTTTGACCATAAAATGGTTTTGATGGAAAAAATCTTGGAAAAAATAAAAAAATATTTTTAATTGTTCAATGTCTGTGAACAGATCTTTGAGTAATCTGGAAAACATATGTGACAATCAATGTCGGCTTATGCTATATTAGCATAGTAAGATTATCTTACAATTTTATAGACGATGACAAATCGGTGTTTTATGAGGTGATGATATGGCACGACGTTCGGTATTTGATATGCGTTTTCAAGATATCTACGCTGCATTGATCCAGAAGGCAGAACGTAAAGGAAGGACGATAGAGGAAGTCAAGGAGGTGACTGCCTGGCTCACCGGATACTCGACGGAGCAAATCGATGCTGCAATGAATTCAGATATTACATATGGTGAGTTTTTCTCTGACACACCTGCCTATAATCAGCGTGCGGCTCTTATTACCGGAAAGATATGTGGTATTCAGATAGAGACGATTGAAGATCCTTTGATGAAGAAAATCCGGCAGCTTGACAAGCTGGTGGATGAACTTGCAAAGGGAAAACCAATGGAGAGTATTTTTAAGATGAAGTGGAAATGCCCGAAATGCGGCAGGGAGTTCAGTAAACAGAATCAGGGACATTACTGTATGAAACCGCAGAATATCGAGGAGTACATTGCTGTACAGGATGCACAGGTACAGCCCAGGCTGAAGGAAGTCCGCGACATTCTGGCAGAAGCATTGCCGGAGGCTGAGGAACGCATATCCTGGTCGATGCCTACTTTCTGGAAGGGGAGAAATATCATTCACTTTGCAGCCGCCAAAAAGCATATTGGGCTATATCCGGGTGATGGCGCCATCGAAGCGTTTAAAAAGGAACTGACAGGATTCGATGTGAGTAAGGGAACGATCCGGCTGCCGTATGACCAGGAGTTGCCTGCGGATCTGATCGCAGGAATCGCCAGATGGTGCTATGAGGAGTACAGAAAATGAGTGCAGGAGATCAGGTCATAGACAGTAAGACACTTCTGTTCTTTGAAAAACAGCCTGCAGCATACAGGTATCGGTAAGGTTTTTCTGGATATGGAAAACATGCTCGTGCTGGCAGATGATGATGGAATCTTTGGCTCCTCCATGTCTGATTCTACGCGGGCGATGGTAACCGAAAATGCCGAGGATATTCTTGTGGTGATCTATTGCTTCGAGAATAATATTGATCTTGACGTACTTCTCAGTAAAGCAAGGAATGCATTTGAGAGATTTGCTGCGGCAGAGAACATAGATAGCTGGATTATATAAATCGCAGTTTGTGGAGGAAATTACTATGAGAGCGCCATTTCAGATATTAGCAATTCCATATAGGTTAAAACCACATTTGCAATATTGTGTTCTACACCGTTCAGACATCGATCAGTACCAGTTCGTGGCTGGCGGTGGCGAAGATGATGAAAAACCGATAGAAGCTGCAGTAAGAGAGATTTACGAAGAGACCTCTGTTAACGCGGTAAATATTCTGCCACTGACTTCTATGGCCTACATTCCTGCCAATGTCATTTCAAAAAAGCACAGAGATCTGTGGGATCCTGATACAATAGTTATTCCAGAATACACATTCGGTTTTGAATGTAATTCGGAGATGGTGCTTTCAAGTGAGCATATTGGATTGGAGTGGATGACCTACGATGATGCACTAACGAGACTGACATGGGATTCTAATAAAACCGCATTATATGAATTGAATTGTCGCCTGCTTAAAGGGTGACAACTTCAAGTTTGCGGAGATAAGTAGGGAAAATGATGGATATACAATTAAATGAACTTTCAAAGAAAGAATTTGATCCGGCTCTGATTAATGAGATTACGCCTGATACCGGCTACTCGATTTGGACGAAGAAAGATCCGTTTGGAAGAGCTTATTTTGGAGTAGGAAACTTTTGTGGTATGGACAGAAGTATCAATGAAGATACGGATCTTTCTTGGTTGGAATGGGATGGAAATGAAGTAAACATTTCGAATAATGACAAGATGATTCTTTTCGAAAAAACAATTGGGATTATGAAAGGCTGGATAGATCAATTAGTTGAGAGTTATCCGGATGACAGCTTTGTAGTATTTGCTTCTTTCGATGATGGCAATGCCTTGGTCGAAGAATGCGAAAGAAATATGTCTTTTACACTTCGTTTTTGGAAAAAACGTGAGGGTTCGGGACTTGATGAAAATATGGAATACAATCAGCCTATAATCAGATGGAGCAATTAACAATAGTTATATTTCAGCTTTATCGAATAAGGATATATTACAGCAAATTTAGTTTTTGCTCCTTAACCAGCAAAAAAAGTGAGTTAAGGTGCAAAAATGATTGATGGAAACGGAACAGTATCTTAATGAGATTAAGAAGATGAAGTATGGAAGGAAACTTGTGCTTGATACATACATGATTTTCGGAGGGATTCCATATTATCTGGACATGCTTAACAATAAGAAACCGTTATCCGAAAATGTTGATAATCTGTTCTTTGCAAACAACGCACCTTTTAAAACAGAGTCTGATTTCATTTTTCGCTCTCTTTTTAAGGATAGTATCAATTATCGACGGGTAATTGAATATCTGTCTACAAAACTGATAGGCCAGACACGTGAGGATATATCGGACGAATGCAAATTGACAGGTGGTGAACTCACCAAGGTACTTAACAATCTAGTCTCCTATGATTTTGTCCGGTGTTATATGTCTCCCGGCAAAAAGGAAAGATTTAAGGTGTATCAGTTGACAGATATGTTTTCGCTATTCTATCTGAGGTTCGTAAATAAAAATGCTGGTATAGATGACCATTTCTGGACAAATATAGGAAAAACAGGCAAAAAGAATGCTTGGTCCGGATATGCCTTTGAACAGGTATGCTTAAATCATATTCCGCAAATTAAAGCCAAACTTGGCATATCTGGAATATTAAGTAACTCATATGCATGGAGTAAAAAGGCATTTATAGATTCCGATGGAAATGAATGGGAAGGCGGACAGATAGATCTGATAATCGATCGGAATGATGACATAATGAACCTTTGCGAGATGAAATATTCGTCAAATGAATTATTCAGTATAAGTCCTAAATATGCAAAGAATGTCAGGGACAGAATGGCAATGTTCAAAGCATCGGAAAAAACAAGGAAAGATTTAAGATGCACATTTGTCACCGTATATGGCGTGAAGAAGAATCCTAACAGCGATATAGTTGTGGACCAAGTGATATTGGACGATCTTTTTACTTAACATATTTGCTCCTTAACTGTAAAAAAATGACAATTAAGGAGCAAAAATAAAAGCAAATATCCATCGAAGTCATTATAATGACCTCAAAAAACGGAGGTACATTACAGTGAATCAGGAAACAGCAAAATACATTATGCAAAGGATGTCGAAATATCTGGATAATAGCCAGATGATCAAGCTGAAGGATACTTTGGATGATGTGGAGAAAAAAGAGTTCTTAAGGGAACTGGTAGAGGCTATGTATGAAGAACTACCGACTCCGAAAAAGAAATAACTTTCAGGTTATATGACTATGAATGATGGAAAGAGTGATCTAATGGATGTAAAGCTTGTACCGCTTACGGCTGATGACCGTGAGCAGTTTATTTTGGATAATCAGGAAGCCTTTAACTATGGTGCACTTAAAGAATTTGGCCGAAGGCATGACCATTTCGAAGAGGATGAGCAGATTATTTCCCGCGAAACCATAGAACGTTCCATCGATAATGGAGAAGCATACAGGATTATGCTTGAGGGCAGAATTGTCGGTGGTGTGATCATCACAGTGGACGGTGAAAAGGGAGACCTTGATATTCTTTTTACTTCTCCGAAGGAACATAGCAAAGGAGTTGGCTATGCTGCATGGTGTGAGGTAGAGAAGCTTCATCCGGAGGTGAAGGTGTGGGAGACTGTTACACCTTACTTTGAACAACGTAATATCCATTTCTATGTGAATCGGTGTGGATTTCATATCGTCGAGTTCTATAATAGTCATCATCCGGATCCAAACGATCCAGATATAGCAGGGCAGTTAGATGAGCAGTTCCCGGATGGGATGTTTAGATTTGAAAAGAGACTTTAACTTACAGTAGGCTAAAATGTTTCTTTTGATAACATTATCAACTACGAGTTGCAGTATTTGTACTATATTTTTCTTTCCGTTAGAAAAAGGAGTATTATGAGAGTGACCGCATTAGCGAAGAATAATAAGAAAAAGAATCGAAATAATCAAGCTATAAATGATCGAAACAAAACTGACACAAATTCCAATAAAAAATCCATAAAAGGATTTGTCATTGGAATCATTGCCTGTCTGCCGTTTCTTGCTTTTGGAATAGCCATTATAGGGGCGAATATCCATATCGGTTCATCAATGAAATCCTGTACGGAAGAAACAACCGGGATAATCGGAGAAGTATCCGTATCAAAAAAGATGAGAAGAGCAACTAAATTCTGGTATATTCACCGTACATATACGGCTGACTGTACATATGTAGTCAATGGAGAAAAGGTTGTTGAAGAAGTAAAAGTTTCTAAAGAGATCAAAAAAGGTCAGAGAGTCAAAATACGCTATAATCCTGATGATCCAAGTGAAAAATATATCGTAGGATATGATGATTCTGGAGTTTTAATCCTGCTTATATTTGGGCTTGTATGGAGCGGATTTATCCTGCTTATCATGTTTGCGTTAATTAACGCGCTTATATACAGGAAAACCGGTGTGGATTTACTTATTAAACTTCAAAATTTACGAAAACATAAAGAAACAGAGAACGGCTTTTGATGCATTTGACCATTTATAATGTGACTATATGCATTATTTCCAAAGCCGGGAAATGAGTGAAAGGATCAGTAGCTTTGTTGATGCTTGAAGATAGCGGTTGGAAGATATCTCGGAAGATAAAACGACGACGGATAGTAAAGTAAAATCTGATATTTGAGATGGAACCCTAAATACAGTGGTTATGAGAGAAATCTTGTAGCCGCTATTTTTTCACAAAATAATAACTTGACACCGTGTCAGAATGATGATACAATTAATATTGACACGATGTCAGCATAAAAATATGGGGAGGAAGGATATGCCAAAAGGATCACCGGAAAGAACGGCAGCAAGGAAAGAAGAGATAATAAGTGCCTGTGAGAAATTGTATCAGACCATGAGTTTCAAGGACATTACCCTTAAGGAGATTGGAAGCGAGACATCATTTTCAAGACCGACCATCTACAACTACTTTCAGACGAAGGAAGAGATCTTTCTGGCGCTTTATGAACGCGAGTATAATCGCTGGAATATAGAACTGACAGACATACTAGAGAATAATGATACTCTTACGAAGGAGCAGATAGCTGAAAAAATTGCATCCTCGATAGCAAACAGACAGCAGCTTTTAAAGCTTCTTTCCATGAACAACTATGACATGGAAGCGAACAGCAGATCGGAGCTCCTTACCTCTTTCAAGGTGGCTTATGGGGAGTCAATGAAGAATGTATGCAGGATACTCACAAAGTTCTGTCCGGAGAAATCAGTGCAGGAAATCCAGGATTTTATATATGTTTTCTTCCCGTTTATGTTTGGAATATATCCCTACACTGCTGTAACGGATAAACAGCGGGATGCAATGAAGCAGGCAAATGTGGACTATGTATACCAGTCCATTTTTGAGATAACCAATAAATGTCTGTTGAAGCTTTTATAAAGTTCAGCTGAATGTAAAAAGTGGCTTGATGAAGTACTGTAATCGGAAAGGGGTGCGACAATGAAATATACAAAACTTGGGAATTCAGATCTGAACGTATCCCGTATCTGTATGGGCTGTATGGGATTCGGTGATGCAACGAAAGGACAGCACAGCTGGACGATAGATGAGGAGCATTCGAGGGAGATCATAAAAAGCGGTCTTGATCTTGGAGTAAATTTCTATGATACGGCGATAGCATATCAGAGCGGGACAAGTGAGCAGTATGTAGGTCGTGCACTCAGAGATTTTGCAAAGCGTGAGGATGTGGTTATTGCGACTAAATTTCTTCCGAGAACACCGGAAGAGATTGAAAATGGAATAACCGGACAGCAGCATATAGAAAACATGATAAACACAAGCCTTCATAATCTTGGAATGGAATATGTGGATCTGTATATCTATCACATGTGGGACTGGAATACAGATATCTACGATATCATGGATGGTTTAAACCGCATCGTGAAAGCAGGGAAGGCAAGATATATCGGTATTTCAAACTGTTTTGCATGGCAGATCGCAAAAGCTAATGCTCTGGCTGAAAAGGAAGGTTTTGCTAAGTTTGTTTCAATCCAGGGGCATTATAATCTGATCTTCCGTGAAGAAGAGCGTGAGATGGTTCCGTACTGTGATGAAGAGAATATCGCACTGACTCCTTACAGTGCATTGGCAAGCGGAAGGCTTTCCAGAAAGCCGGGTGAGAATGATACCAAGAGAGCTGCCGAGGATACCTATGCTAAGTTCAAATATGATGCTACAGCGGAGCAGGATGCTGTGATCATAGGGCGTGTGGCAGAGCTTGCCGAGAAACATGGTGTGACAATGACGGAAGTATCACTGGCATGGCTTCTTATTAAGGTAACTTCTCCGGTGGTAGGTGCAACCAAGCTTCATCATATAGAAGGTGCAGCGAAGGCTGTGGATTTGGAACTGGCGGATGAAGAGCTTACTTACCTCGAAGAGCCATATGTGCCTCACCCGTTAGCAGGTGTTATGGCACAGAATAAGAGAAGTGATGCTTCAAAGAAACATGTATGGTCTACAGGAGCACAGAAAATAATAGGAGGCGGGAAATAAGATGGCAGAGAAAATTGTACAGACAGCAGGAAGAGATCAGCTTGGCGAGTTTGCTCCGATGTTTGCACACTTAAATGATGATGTACTCTTTGGTGAAGTGTGGAATGAGGAAGCGATTGATGTTAAGACCAAATGCATTATTACAGTGGTTTCACTTATGGCTTCAGGTATCACTGATTCTTCCCTTACATATCACCTTCAGAATGCAAAGGCTCACGGAGTTACAAAGGAAGAGATTGCAGCGATTATAACCCATGCAACTATGTATGTAGGATGGCCAAAGGGATGGGCAGTATTCCGTCTTGCAAAGGAAGTATGGAATGAAGAAGTGCCTGAACTTACAGAAAAAGACAGATATCAGAATTCTATATGCTTCCCTATTGGAGATCCTAACCCTTATGGAGAGTTCTTTGTTGGACAAAGTTATCTTGCTCCTGTTTCAACGGAACAGGTACCTGTATTTAATGTGACTTTTGAGCCGAGATGCCGTAATAACTGGCACATCCATCATGCAAAGAATGGTGGCGGACAGATGCTGATCTGCATCGGTGGAAGAGGATATTATCAGGAATGGGGTAAAGATGCAGTTGAGATGACACCCGGTAAAGTAATAAACATTCCTGCTGAAGTTAAGCATTGGCACGGAGCAGCACCGGATTCATGGTTCTCTCACCTTGCAATCGAGGTTGCCGGGGAAGAAACAAGCAACGATTGGCTGGAAGCAGTATCGGACGAAGACTACGGCAAATTATCATAAATCATAACAGGAGGAAGAGTGAGGGCGGATGCATGCAGAGAAAACATAATACAATGGTAAAAAGAATAGTGGATGTCTGTATGACCGTCCTCTTATTATGTCTGATGGCATATCAGGTGACAGATGAAGCATTACACGAGTGAATCGGGATAGGAATGACTGTGCTTGTCATCATCCATCAGATACTTAACCGAAAATGGTATGGGTGCAATTTATAAGGGAAAATACAACCTATGGCAGTAGTATTCACAGTTGGAAAGAAAAAGAGAAATAAGTAGTTTTACAGGCGGCAGAGGGCAAGACTCTCTGCCGTTTTTCTGCTTAAGAACTTTTTTTGATAAAATACTCAGTTTTTTTACGCTCAAAATGCTGGAAAAAAATGAAAGATGAATGATTATCATTTTGGAGAGCTGGTCATGATCGACCAGCTCTTAATTATGCCATTATAGTTAACGTAACAACTTAACATAAAACGAGTAGATGAAGAAAAAGTGGTGGCATTTTTATCGACCACCACTTTTGAGACAATGGTATCAGAACAAGAAATTGCAAAAGTAAATGTTGGGTACATTGCATTTACTTTTGCAAAAGAAAGATAAGAAACGGAGGAAAATACTATGAAGAAAACATATTTCACAATAACAGGAATGAACTATTACTACGGTACAGATGTTATTAAGAAGGGCGACAAAGTTACTATTATCAAGGAGCCGGATAATCAGTATGACAAGGAGGCTATTCTTGTTAAGGTTGAAGGGCTGGGAGCGATTGGCCACGTTGCAAATAGTGTTCACACAGTTCTGGGCGAGTCTTGCAGCGCAGGAAGGATCTATGACAGATTCAAGAAGAAGGCTAAGGGTAAGGTTGTTGTGGTAACTCCGAAGGGGGCTCTCTGCGAGCTTAGATTAGAGAAGTAGGAGTTGGACAGTCGTGGGCAGGCAAGAACCTGCTCGCGACATAATAAAAATATACGTTGATGATGGGAAGTTGATCTGATACTGAATGATAAGGATGGATACTATGTTGCAAAGGTTAAGATTTTGGATGATGAGGAAGAGGACCTGTAGGTGCTGCTGCCTAACATGTAAGTATTATGCAGAATGCAGGAGGGAGCTGCTGGGGGATAATTAAAGTCCCTGATAGTATTTAAAACTAACAGAGACTTTAATTATTAATATGCGTGTTTAACATTGATAGTATTAGCAGTTCTGATAGTGTATCATTTGATGGGAACTTTGAAAAGAGATTGTTACGTAATGAAAGAGGCGGATATATTGTTGAAAAGGAGTGATGAATAAATGAACAGAGATTTAGAGGATAAACTGCAGATTACTCAAAGAAAATCGTTGGAAACAGCAGAGAAGACGCAATCGATATTTCATACTATTGGTGCATTATATCTGGCGATAACCATAGTTATAGTTATTATCAGATATATGAATGCGAGCAGTGTTGAGACAGATATAAATGATTCTGATGTAATTAGCAATATAGTGCTTATACTAAGTGGTGCCATTGTATGCCTTATATTTTATGTTATGGGCAATTATCTGTATTACAATCTGGCTGTGAAGGCTTATACATTAGAGTTTTTATACAATAATTCATGCTGCATAACAGATATGAATACGAACGTTATAAGGCTTAACAATAATATGATAGATGGTATCAATACCATATGTTACGGGCAAAACAGATATTCCGCTAATAAGGAAGGTGATAAATATGGCAGATAAATCAAGAGAATACATATACGTAGAGCCGGAAGATTATATCCCGAAGGATATATATGACATGTATTTTAAGGATGATGATGTCATGGATAGGTATTACGAGATTTTATTACCTAAGAGAGGCTATATATAAAGCATATGAAAAAATTCCTACAACTGCTGATTACACTTATTCATCTGTCAGAGGATTCATGACGGATATGATTGAGGCAGGAGATATAATGAATGGTGAATATCAAGATGCTGCAAATGAGTTGAATTCATTTTTTGGATTTGATTCTGATAATTAATTGAATAATCTGAGTTAAAGGTTTTCTCATCCATAAGAGGGGCAGTCGTTAGGCTGTCCCTCTATTGTACAAAGAATCGGATTATCAAACAAAGCATTGATAGTAACATCAAATATATAATTATTGAATGATGAAAATAGTTGATATTTTCTTCTTAAGGATATACAATGTATATACAGGAAGGGAGGCGTTGTTAATGCAGGCTCAAGTAAAAACATGGGGTAATAGTCAGGGAATCAGAATACCAAAGGAAGTGCTTAATGAAGCTGCTTTCTCGGTGGATGATATTCTTGATGTAAAAGTATCAAATGGAATGATAATGCTTATTAAACCATTTAGGCATAAGACGCTAGAAGAACGTGCTGATGAATATGGTGGGAAGCTTAATCTAGATGGCGAATTTGACTGGGGCAAACCGGTAGGAAGAGAGAAGTGGTAATGAAAGAAACATTGTCTCAGGGGGATATACTTAAAATTGAGCATATCAAGATACCTGTTCTTGTTGTAAGTAAGGATTTTTTTAATCAGACTTTTGAGATAATTGGCTGTCCTATTTATGATAAAGGAGAAGCGGGACCGTTGCATATACATGTCAAAACTGAAGATATGGAGGGGTATGTGCAATGTGAAAAAATGTCACTTCTTGATTTGAGTGTTAGAGGATATTCGAAGATAGATAGGATAGATTATTCTGATATTATAAACATCACGGATGCCATTCAAGGAATCTTTGATTACATCTGAAGCTATAATTGTAAATGTTTATCATAATTAAGAGCTGGTCATAGATCAGCTCTTAATTATAGCTTTATTGTTAACGTAACAACTTAACATAAAACGAGTAGATGAAGAAAAAGTGGTGGCATTTTTATCGACCACCACTTTTGAGACAATGGTATCAGAACAAGTGTTAATTGCGAACTTAAATATGGGATAAATTTCAAAAAATCGTAAAAATACCACACATTTACTTTCGCAATAATATCAATTTATTCCATCCTTTGTTATATTAAAAATATGTCGATTACTCTCTGCAGATAGGAGCAGATATGAAGAGTAATAAAGATTATAACAAAGGTCAGATGACACTGACAGATCGTGTTGCAATTGAAATTGGTTTAGCAAAGAAGGATTCATTTGCAAAGATTGGAGAGGTTTTAGGAAAACATCCCGCCACAATATCCAGAGAAATCAAAGAAAACAGAACTTTAGTTCCGTCAGCTTTCCCTTTTGGTAATGATTGTAAATACTATGCCAGCTGTTGCAGAACTAATATGTGCGGATCCGATTCATATGCATGTAAGCATAAGTGCAAAAAATGCATGGGCTTTAATTGCCATGATGAATGCAGTAAATATGAATCATCTGAATGTACGAAAACATCAAAACCGCCATATGTATGTAATGCTTGTTATTACCGCACTAAATGCAAAAAAACAAGGTATTTCTATAATGCCAAGCATGCAGATGCTTTAGTGTCCAGAAGGCGTTCTGATTCAAGAAGAGGTCCTAATATTACAGAGGAGCAGATAAAAACTATTGAGAAAATCTTTATACCATTACTAAATAAGGGGCAGCCTCTTGCTCATATTTATGCTGAACATGAGGAGATAATGCCAATCAGTCTTAGAACTCTTTATGATTACATAGATAAGGGCTGGATAAAAATCAAAAGTATTGATTTACGAAGGAAGGTCAGCTATAAGCAGCGTAAAAAAACATATGCTCCAAGCTTAGGATTTCAAAATCAATCATATCGTATATGCAGAACATATCAAGATTACGAGTCGGTTGTTAATAGGAACTTTAGTGATTTTGAAGTCGTTGAAATGGACACAGTAAAAGGGTGTCGTGAATCAGGAAAAAGGTTGCTTACTATGATATTTAGAAAAAATATGATCATGCTCCTTTTCCTAATGCCAGATGGAACGGCTGATTCGGTTGTGAGAGTATTTGATTTTCTGGAAGCCGGTCTAGGAACAGAAAGATTCCAAAACTTGTTTCCAGCAATACTTACTGACAACGGATCTGAGTTCAAAAGGGCTGATGCGTTAGAGCTTACTGAAGAATGGGGATTCAGAACCAGTATTTATTATTGTGATCCGATGGCTTCGTGGCAGAAACCTCATATAGAAAAGAATCACGAGTATATAAGGTATGTGATTCCGAAGGGTAAGAGTTTTAATCCTTATACTCAGGAAGATATCACTTTGCTTATGAATCATATCAATAGTACCAAACGCCCAGGACTTAAATATAGAGCTCCATATGAGCTTGTAGAGGACTACGATGAAGATATGAAGGCGTTAATGGCATTATTAAAAATGCACCTCATCCCGGCAGATGAAGTGCATTTGAAACCAGATTTATTAGTTAGAAAATAATAAGTGAAATGCAATGCAGAAAGTAATCGGCCTAGCCATAGTGTATAAAAAGATGGGTTGCATTTACTTTTGCAAAAAGCATTGCGAGTCATCTTCTTGTTATGCCGATAATTATAATGCATGCATCTGGAATGTACTGATTATAGCACTTTTTGAAAATAAAATCATCTCAAATTTGGGCCCTGAAAGGCTCTAAAATCGATTCTATGTAATTAGACATAGTATGAGTCGAAATTTAGTTTCTCATTCAAACATCAGAACAGAAAATTGCAAACATAAATGTTGGGTACATTGCATTTATTTTTGCAAAAGAAAGATAAGAAACTGATTTAAGCATGCTATGAAAGACTTGTTAGAAACATTTCGAAAGGAGTTTCTATGGATATATTTGATGAAAACTATGAAGAATGGCGGCAGGGGCTTTATAATCTGTGATGTTAGTATATAAATAGTTCAAATTAAAATGAGATTTCTCCTAAAACATAGTATTATATAAAAAAACAGGAGGAACTCACTATGGCACGTAAAAACAAACAACACGACAAACAGTTTAAACTAGATGCTGTAAGATATGTTAAAGAGCATCCAGATCTCACACAAGTCGAATGCGCTAAAAATCTTGGTATCAGCATTACCACTCTAGCCAGATGGCTATCCCAGTACAGAGATAATGACGGTGATATCCCTGTAAGAGGATCCGGTAACTATGCTACTGACGAACAAAAGGAAATAGCTCGCCTCAAGCGTGAACTCCGTGATACTCAGGACGCTCTTG
>JNKY01000002.1 GCA_000702245.1 Lachnospiraceae bacterium C6A11
ACGTGCCATAGTGAGTTCCTCCTGTTTTTTTATATAATACTATGTTTTAGGAGAAATCTCATTTTAATTTGAACTATTTATATACTAACATCAGGTAATATGTTTAAGAAAGAGAAAGAATAGAGGGTTTAAATATGCCATTACCATTATTATTTATTGGAATAGCTGCAGTTACTGGAGCTACAGGGGTAGGCTCAACAGTGATTGCAGGAATAGATCAACATCATGCAAAAAAGCTTAATCTTAATTCGGAAGAGCGTCTTGAACACGCAGGGAAAAGGCTTGATGTATTGAGAAAACAATGTGGAGATTCGCTTGAATCATTGGGAAAAGAAAAAGTATCAATACTTAATGGTAGCCTGAAGGAATTTGTTGATACATTTACGAAAATAAAGAATGTTGATTTTAAGGATTCGGTAAGTCTTGAGGAAATAAAGAAATTCCATATTGATAAAATAGAATTTGATGAGGTTCGTGAATTGGATGGCATGGTTAAGACTGTAACAGTTGGAGCCGTCACAGGGTTGACAGGAGGTGCGTTGACAGCTTTTGGAGCATATAGTGCAGCAACAGCATTTGCAACCGCTTCAACAGGGACAGCTATTGCATCATTAAGCGGTGCTGCAGCTACAAATGCCACATTAGCATTCTTTGGTGGTGGTTCACTTGCATCAGGTGGTCTTGGTATGGCTGGTGGTACAATTGTTCTTGGTGGACTTGTTGCTGGTCCGGCACTTCTTGTCATGGGTATTATAACCGGGGCTAAAGCAGGGAAATCATTAGAGAATGCATTAGCCAGTTCTGCAGAGGTGGATGTAACATGTAAACAACTTGAATTGGCCAATTGTCAGTGTATTGCAATACGTAGAAGAGCATATATGTATTATAGTTTGCTCGCAAGACTTGATTCATATTTATTACCACTTGTATTTAGTATGAAGAATGTTGTAGAAAGCGAGGGTTACGATTACTCTAAATATTCTCAAGATAATAAAAAGATTATAGCAAGGGCAGCTTCAGTTGCGGTGACAATTAAAAGAGTGATTGATACACCAATACTATCTGAAAATGGAGAGTTGATAGAAGATTGCGATCTTGAATATACCGAAATATCTAATAGGATTGATGAATGATATGCAGGTATACTGAAGTTAATTAAGTTTGATAATGGCGCTAAAAGCGGCGCTATAAATGGCGACATTAACAGTAAATTATGGGAGGTATTATGAAACGAGAACTTGGAATCGCGCGTTGTGGGCTGGCCTGCTGTCTGTGCTCTGAAAATGTGACTTGCAAAGGATGCAGGAAAGATGGCTTTATGGAGCTATCATGGTGCAAGGATGCGGAGTGGTGTGAAGTTCGCAGGTGTGGAATTGATAAAGGGGTAAATGGATGCTATGAGTGTAAGCCGGCAGAGTGCAGAAAGGGGCTTTATGCGGAGAAGATAAAGCCGAGGGCATTTGCGGAGTTTGCCAGAAGATACGGAGTGGAAGAACTGCTTGATTGCCTGGAATGTAATGAGCAGGCGGGCATCGTATATCATCGAGAAGGTATTATGGGTGACTACGATGATTTCGATGACTTGGAAGAATTGATAGAGTTTATCAAAACCGGGAAGCGGAATACTGAGAGTATTTAATAGCATATTAACTTCATACTATATACGGCTGTATTTGAGGGAAGCCATACTAAAGCTTACCGGCCGGAGTTGATATGGGAGGACGGAAAGGCTGCGGATGTGACGGCTGATATAACCAAGCTTGCGGATGAGCACGTGGGAATAATCAGAGTTTATGATTGCTCAAAGGCGGATGTGACGCTTTATTATGATCTGACGGAGGAGAAACTGTTGATAACTAAAGAATGATTTTGATTGATTTTATCCCTGTAAATAGTTACAATCTCCTTAGAAGCAAGGTGGTTTTGCAGCTCGAACAAGGAGGGGTAGCGCATGGAAAATAATACAAAGGCAATGTACAAGCTGTCATACGGACTTTTTATATGCACAGCTGTTGAAGGGGAGAAGATGAATGGCTGTGTGATAAATACAGCTGCTCAGATCGCATCGGAGCCGAACCAGATATCGGTTGCGATTAATAAGGCAAATTATACACATGACATGGTGATGCGCACAGGTAAGTGCAATATTTCTGTTATCAGCAATGAGGCTGATTTTGCGCTGTTCAAGCATTTTGGTTTCCAGTCGGGACGCGACGTGGACAAGTTCGCTGATTATCCGAAGGAGTCATATGCTATGGCTGAGAACGGCATTCCGTACATCACAGCAGGCACAAATGCGTATTTCTCACTCAGCGTACGTCAGACTGTAGACCTCGGCTCACATACGCTTTTCATCTGCACGCCTGATTTTATGACGGTGCTTTCGAACGTTTCATCATGCACATATGAGTATTATCAGAATAATATCAAGCCGAAGCCACAGGCTGTCGGAACAACACCGAAGGGCGAGACTGTATGGCGCTGCACGATCTGCGGTTATGAATACGTTGGCGAGGAGCTGCCGGATGATTTCATCTGCCCGATCTGCAAGCACCCGAAGGCTGACTTTGAGAAAGTCGTAAGGTAGTAGATGAAGAACAAAGTGTGAAGTTCTGAGTTGATTGGATGAAGAAGAGTGTGACGGCTTGAATATATTAGTTGATTGGATAGTTAGCAATGAAGTTTCGTAAATGGGAAGAACTTCCGAAGTGGATGCAGACGCCGGAGGTTGAAGAGTATTACAGGGTTTTAAAGAAAAAGAATATACAGCTTAAGGTGAAGAGGCTCTTTGATGTTATATTTTCAGCCTTGTTACTGCTCATAACGTTGCCGGTCTTTCTGGTGATCTCGATCATGATCGTCGTTGATTCACGTGGAGGGATCTTCTTCAGGCAGAAGAGAGTTACGACCTACGGCAAGGTATTCAGGATCCACAAGTTCCGCACCATGCAAAAGGGCGCTGAGGAAGAAGGAAGCATCATCGCTCGTGATGAGGACGACAGGATCACACGCGTCGGAAGGATGCTGAGACGCTGCCGACTCGACGAACTGCCGCAGCTTATAGATGTTCTTAGGGGAGATATGAGCTTTGTCGGTCCGAGACCGCAGTCGGTAGTTTTCGTGAAGCATTTCTCGAAGGACGCAAGAGCTGTATTTCTTGTGCCGGCAGGCATAACTTCGGAAACGACCCTGCAGTACATGAATGAAGGCGAACTTCTCGCGGGCGCAGAGGATATCGATGAGGCTTATATCGAGAAGGTGCTTCCGGAGAAGATGAGGCTCCAACTTGAGGAAATCAAGAATTTCAGTCTGCTACATGACCTGAAAACACTTTTCAAAACTGTATTATAATAATAACCGGTGTTCATAGAAATATGGATGCCGGTTTTTCTATTTTTAATTATATTAATCCGATTCGTCAGAATACATGGTTTTATTATTTGAAAGACGAAATATTTATATAAAATAACTAAAAATGATATTGAAAAACCGAGGCTGCCATGATATCATGGAAACCAGAAAGAAAGAAACGGTTTCCAAACTAAAGAGTTTCCGGAGGGGGCCGGGTAGACAATTTGGAGACTTAGTACGATTCATGAAGATTGATCTGAGAAGGGAGGCGATAAGGTGACTGCAAAGAAGGACAAGACTGAGAAGATAGAGACAGCCGAGATGATCGAGATGTACAAGGCTGTCATAAAGCTTTTCGGCAAAAAAGGCATAAAGTTCACGATGGACGACATCGCACACGAGCTGAAGATCAGCAAGAAGACCATCTATGTGAGCTTTAAAGATAAGGAGACTCTCTTTATAGCGACAGTCGATTATCTGTTTGATTCGATCAAGGAAGAGGAAAGCAGTGTGGCCGAGGATACGACGCTCACAACTGTTGAGAAGCTGGAGAAGCTGATGGGTGTCATGCCGGACAGCTACAAGGATATCAATTTCGCCGAGCTCTACGTGCTTAAGGACAAATACCCGAAGATCTACAAGAGGGTGTCCAAGAGGCTTGAGAGCGGCTGGGAGATAACGATCGCACTGCTTGAGAAGGGGATGCAGGAAGGAACCATCAGGCGTGTGCCGATACCTGTATTTAAAACGATGTTTGAGGCGACGCTGGAGCATTTCTTTGAGCAGAACGTGCTTGTGAAGAACAAGATATCGTACGGCAAGGCGCTTCAGAATGTGATCGAAATACTCCTGTACGGAGTGACGACTGACAGCGCAAGAAACCATGAGATAGAGAACGGAAAAGTGCTTAGTGCTTAAGGAGGGTTAAGATGGCAAGAGTTTATATCAATGATAACTGGGGATTTACAGAGGAGTTTACAGAGGATCTTAATTTCAGCAGCTGCAATGTGCCGATGCAGGAGGTGCGTATACCTCATACAGTGAAGGAACTGCCTTTCAATTATTGCAGCGAGAAATCGTACCAGATGGTGAGCGGCTACAGGCGTTTCATCGACGCTTCAAATCTGTGGAAGGACAAGACCATCCTTCTTACCTTTGAGGGCGTTGCTCATCAGGCGGAGGTTTATCTGAACGGCGAGAAGATCGCGGAGCATAACTGCGGATATACTTCATTTACGGTGGATATCACGGACAGCCTGATGCTTGGCTGGAAGAACGTGCTGGTTGTTAAATGCAACAGTATGGAGAACCTCAACGTGCCTCCGTTCGGATTTGTTATCGACTATATGACCTATGGCGGCATCTACAGAGATGTTTATCTGGATATTAAGGACAAGAGTTATATCAGCGATGTATTTGCGAAGCCGGTGATCCCGGAGGGAACGGTGCTTCCGGGCGAGATCAGAAATGCTGAGAAGATGAATACACGCGTGCGCGAATATGAGATGAATACTTACGTTGAGGCGGATGTGCAGATCAAGCGGCCGTTCAATGGGCTGGAGATCTCGGCTGAGCTTACCGGTGCGGACGGAAAGAAATATGGTGAGAAGAGCTTTGTTGTTGAGAAGGTTCAGGAGGATGCTGGCAAGCATTACAGTGAGAACTTCCGCATAAAGCTGGACGCGCAGGCTGTTAAGCTCTGGGACGTTACGCTTCCGACTCTTTATACCTTCAAGGTGAAGCTCTCTGCAGGCGATACGGTCATCGATGAGAAGGAGATGAAGATCGGCTTCAGGAAGTCTGAGTTCAGGAAGGAAGGGTATTTCCTCAACGGACGTAAGCTGAAGATAAGAGGTCTGAATCATCATCAGTGCTATCCATACGTTGGCTACGCTGCTCCGAAGGCACTGCAGGTTAACGATGCGGATATTCTGAAATACGAGCTTGGCGTAAATGCGGTCAGAACCTCGCATTACCCACAGCCGCATTACTTCATCGACAGATGCGATGAGATAGGCCTCCTGGTATTCACAGAGATGCCGGGCTGGCAGCACATCGGCGACGATGACTGGAAGGCTCAGGCAGTTGAAAATACACGTGAGATGGTTCTTCAGTACAGGAACCATCCATCGATCATCCTCTGGGGCGTTCGTATCAACGAGTCCATAGATGATGACGAGTTCTACGAGAGGACAAATGCAGTCGCTCATAGTCTTGATCCGACAAGACAGACCGGCGGCGTTAGAAACTTCAAGAAGAGCCATCTTCTGGAGGATGTTTATACCTACAATGATTTCAGCCATGTGGGCACGAATGACGGCGTTGAGAAGAAGAGTGCGGTTACTTCCGACATGGAGAAGCCGTTCCTCATCAGCGAATATAACGGCCACATGTATCCGACCAAGACCTTCGACAATGAGGAGGTCAGGCTTGAACACGCTATGAGGCACGCAAATGTTCTCGAGACAGTCAGCGCGAATCCGGACATCGCAGGAAGCTTTGCATGGTGTATGTTTGACTACAATACACACAAGGATTTCGGCAGTGGCGACAGGGTCTGCTACCACGGCGTTATGGATATGTTCAGAAATCCTAAGATTGCGGCGGCTGTTTACAGTATGCACCAGTATTCAAGACCGGTTCTTGAGGTTGCGTCATCGATGGATATCGGCGAGCATCCGGCAGGAAACCGCGGAAATATCTACATCTTCACGAATGCTGACAGTGTGAGAATGTACAAAAACAATGTATTTATCAAGGAATACACACACGCTGATTCACCTTACAAATACATGAAGGTGACTCCGATACTTATAGACGATTACGTTGGAACCCAGCTCGAGAAGAACGAGGGCTTCACGAAGAAGCAGGCTCAGGACGTGAAGGAACTGCTGAACTACATCGGACGCTTCGGTATGGTAAATATCCCTGTGACCGTGAAAGCTAAGATGGCGAAGGTTATGGCACTTTACCATATGAAATACGAGGACGCTGTTGAACTCTACGGCAAATACGTCGGCAACTGGGGCGGCGAGGGCGCAGTATTTAGATTTGAGGCGATCGTTCGCGGAAGAGTTGTGAAGACGGTTGTGAAGACAACGGTTGACAGCCTGCACATCGAAGCAGTTGCTGATCATACAGAGCTTGTTGAAGGAAGCTCTTACGATATGGCGGCTGTAAGGATCAAGGTCTGCGACCAGAACGGAAATGTTGCTCCATTCTTCCATATTCCGCTTCCGATGAAGCTGGAAGGACCTGCGGAGATAGTGGGACCGGCGGCTGCATTTGTTGCAGGCGGCATGGGCGGAACCTACATTAAGACCAAGGGCGAAGAAGGAAACGTTAAGCTGACAATCGCCATGCCGGAGGGCTACGAGGGCGAGGTTTCGCTTGACTTTACAGTAACTAAGCAGGGGAGATAATACCGATTATGCAGTGTGTCTGTCTGTGAAGGGACACAGCACTGTGAGAAAATTATGATTTTTGGAGGATTATTTTATGAATCTGACATTTAAAGAAAAAGCTGCTTACGGCCTGGGTGCCGTTGGTAAGGATATGGTATATATGCTCTCTGCAAGCTATGTACTGTATTATTTTCAGGATATACTTGGCGTGAGCGCCATTGCAATGGGCGTGATACTGCTTGTTGCGCGTATTTTCGATGCTTTTAACGATCCTATCATGGGAATCATCGTTGCGAAGACGAAGACGAGATGGGGCAAGTTCAGACCTTGGCTGCTGATCGGAACCATCACAAATGCAGTCATTCTCGTGCTGATGTTCTCTGCACCGCCTTCACTTGACGGCGGCGGACTTGTGGCTTACGCAGCAGTTACTTACATACTCTGGGGCGTAACATATACAATGATGGACATACCTTACTGGTCAATGATCCCGGCCTTTACTAAGGGTGGCAAGGAGAGAGAGGGGCTTTCGGCTCTGGCTCGTTCCTGCGCAGGCGTTGGTTCGGCTGTTGTGACCATCATCACAGTTATAGCTGTTTCTGCCATCGGTACCGCTATGGTCGGCAGAAATAATGATAATATTACAAGAGTTTACAACACGATGGATAATAGGATCGCGGTTTATGTTGTGCGTCTTGATGACGACAGAAATGCAACCTCGGACGTTTCGCCGTTCCTTAACGGTTTCAACGAGATCGCGATAACTCTTGAAGGCCCTGAGAAGGTTTTCAAGGACAAGGTTGTTTTCACAAGCGACAATACTGACTACAAGTTTAATATCAACGGAGTTGAGCCGAAGACAAGCAAGGTTGAATACGTTATGGATTCTGCTGATGATCTTGAGGCGGGCCTTGTGTTCTATGTGGATTCGGAGGCTTACGAGAAGATCACGGAAACAGGAGTTTTGAGTGGTGCGCTGACTATGACCTCAAATATCGAGGTGGAGAGAGTCGGTTTCAAGTATTTCTCAATGGTGATCGGTGTGCTTTTTGCGCTCTTCATCTTCGTGACCTGCATATGCATCAAGGAGAAGTCGTCGGTTGATATGGAGACCGCATCCGTTGGACAGATGTTCAAGGCGCTGATCCAGAACGATCAGGCAATGACGATAGTTCTTACAATCGTCCTTGTAAATACAGCAACCTACATCACCTCGAACCTGCTCATCTATTTCTTCAAGTACGATATCGCGGGCTCGAACTGGCAGGGTAATTACACACTTTTCAATACCTTCGCGGGCGGCATACAGATAATTGCAATGATGATCCTGTTCCCGTTGCTGAGGAAGGCTTTCAATACGCTGAAGATATTCTATATAGCTGTATTTTCGGCTATTGGCGGCTATGTCATCCTTCTGGCGATGGCACTTGCGGGAAACAAAAATGTATTTCCGTTCTTCGTGCCGGGCTTCTTCATCATGGGCGCGGTTGGAATACTGAACGTTATCGTTACGATCTTCCTTGCAAATACGGTTGATTACGGCGAATTTAAGAATAACAGACGTGACGAGTCGGTTATCTTCTCGATGCAGACCTTCGTGGTTAAGCTGGCATCAGGTATCGCGGCGCTGGTTGCTTCTATCTGCCTGACAGTCTTCAATATCCAGGAGACAAGCAACAAGGAACTGACCTACAAGGCGCTTATAGAGAAGGTTGACAACCTGAGAAATAATGTGGTTGAGAAGATTGATTCGGGCGCGGTTACCGGGCTTAGGATGGTTATGACGCTGGCGCCGATCGTGGTGCTTATCATCGCGCTGCTGGTGTTCAAATCGAAGTATAAGCTGACCGATGAGAAGCTTGAGGAGATATCTGAGAAGATACATAATGGTTGATAACGGACGGACGGGCATGCTATGTCCCAAACCGGGACCGCTGGCGCTTAGTCCTCGCGTAGCGGCACATAAGGTTGTAAAAAACACAACCTAAGTGCCGACGCTGTGGATGTCCCTCTTGGGACACAGTATGCCCGTCCTGTGTGATGGATGATTATAGTATTATGTATCATCTGATATCTTGGTGGGGCGCTTTGTATAAGTGTTTGTTTTGATATTAATCATATTAGATTTGTATTATGGAGTAATGAATTATGATTGCAATAAATGAAAAATCATATCATCTTATAACAAAAAATACTTCATATGTTTTTACAATAAATAACGCGGGGCTACTGGAGCATGTGTACTACGGTCGTAGGATTGGAGCGAAGGATGGAGCGGTGAATGTGCAGGCGATACGCGAGAGGCAGGGATTTGTGCCGGGAAATACGACTGCGTATTCGCAGGAGCATGGAAATATCGCGCCTGAGGCGATGAGTTCGGAATATGCATGCTGTGGGCGCGGTGATGTGAGAGAAGCGGCTGTAAAGATAGTGCATGAGAACGGCAGCTTTACATCGGATTTCACGTTTGTGACTGCGGAAGTATTTGAGGGGCTGGGTTCTTCGATTGAGGCTTCGCCACTTCCTCATTCATACTGTGACAGCGGCAAATACGAGCATCTTCTTGTGATTCTGAAGGACAAAACTTACGGCGAGACGCTGGAACTGCATTATTTTGTATATCCTGAAGAGGACGTGATCACAAGAAGTGTTAAACTGGTGAATACCTCTGACAGTACGATTAAGGTCGAGAGGCTTCTTTCGAGCTGCCTGGAGCTTCCTGCAGCGGCTCTGAAGGTTACGGGCTTCAGAGGTTCGTGGGCGCATGAGATGAACCGCTGTGACAATCTGCTGACGGGCGGCAAGCTAACATTTGACTCGAAGCAGGGAAGCAGCGGCAGCAGGTGCAATCCGTTCGTGATGGCGGCTGAGGCGGCTGTGACTGAAAGAACCGGCGAGGTGTACGGCTTCAATCTGGTTTACAGTGGTGATCATTACAGTGCATTTGAGACGAGTGCTTACGGCAAGACCAGGTTCGTCAGCGGCATCAATCCGGAGAACTTTTCTTTTAGGCTGGAGCCGGGAGAAAGCCTTGATGCGCCTGAAGCAGTGCTTAGCTTTTCGGCAGATGGCTATAACGGCCTCAGTCAGAATATGCATCATTTTGTGAAGAAGCATATAGTGAGAGGCGTTTGGAGAGATAAAGAGAGGCCGGTGCTCCTTAATAGCTGGGAGGCGGCTTACTTTGATATAGACGAGTCGAAGCTCATGAAGCTGGCGAAGGTCGGACGTGACTGCGGTATCGAGCTTTTCGTCATGGACGACGGCTGGTTCGGTGAGAGAAGCGACGACAAGCGTTCGTTGGGCGACTGGACAGAAAATAAGAAGAAGCTTCCGCGCGGAGTTGCGGGGCTTTCAGAGAAGATAAATAAGCTTGGTATGAAGTTTGGTATCTGGGTTGAACCGGAAATGGTGAACGTTGATTCCGAGCTTTACAGGAACCATCCGGAGTTTGTTATGGAGGTGCCGGGTAAGCCTCACTCTGAGGGGCGTAATCAGAGGGTTCTGGACCTTGCAAATCCTGCGGTTGTGGATTATCTCTACGGGGAGATGAAGAGAGTATTTTCGTCGGGAAAGATCGATTACGTGAAGTGGGATATGAACCGCGTATTTTCGGAGGTCTATTCGCAAAGTCTTCCGGCTGAGAGGCAGGGCGAGGTTTCGCATAGATACATGCTTGGGCTTTACAGTCTGCTGAAGAGGCTGATGGCTGATTTTCCGAACATTCTGTTTGAGGGCTGTGCTTCGGGCGGCAACCGTTTTGATCTCGGTATGCTGTGCTACTTCCCGCAGATCTGGGCCAGTGACAACACAGACGCGATATGCAGGCTGGACATCGAGAAGGGCTACAGCTACGGATATCCGATGAATACGGTTTCGAGCCATGTTTCGGGCGTTCCGAACCATCAGACACTTCGTGTGACACCGATTGAGACGCGCTTTAATGTTGCGGCTCTCGGCGTTCTGGGCTACGAGTCGAATCTGGCTGATTTCACGAAGGAGGATCTTGAGGCGATTAAGCGTCAGGTTGAGACCTACAAGCTATGGCGCAGAACACTGCAGTTTGGCGATTTCTATAGAGGTGAGGCGGCTTCGACGGCGCAGGGAGTTGTTCCTGCAGGGCTGACTGGGTTCTATACCGGCAGCGGTAGTGAGAATGATGTAAGCTTCACGGTGGTTACTCCAGAGAAGGACAAGGCTGTTGGGGTTACGGTTCGAAGGATGGCTGTTCCAAACAGTACGATGCTGCGTTTTAAGGCGGATGGACTTCTTGCCGACGAGCAGTACCGGTTCACCAACATCAAGATCGACCATAATATTAAGGAGTTCGGTGACCTGATAAATACAGTTGCACCTATCCACGTTAAGCAGGGCTCCCTGATCCACAGAACCATGGCGCGATTCGTTCATCTTGGCGGTGATACTGAAGACACTGTTCTCAGCGGCAGCGAGCTTATGCACACGGGCGTCAGTCTTACACCATCGTACGGCGGCACCGGTTACGAGGACGGCACAAGAATCTACAGCGACTACGCCTCGAGGATGTATTTTATGGAACGCGAGGCAGGTGAAATCTGTGTTTGAACGGATTCAAGTTAGTGTAATTGAGATAAAGTAAATAAATATTGACAAAAAGCCTCTTTATGTCTAAAATTATTGACATAAGGAGGCTTTTTTATGGGAAGAAAAAGTATGGTATTGTTACCGGAAACAATAAAACATCTTGAGCAGATGGGGTCACAAATAAAATACGCGAGGCTTCGCAGAAAGCTTACAGCAGAGCTGGTTGCAGAAAGAGCAGGCATTAGCAGGGCAACGCTTGTCTCCATAGAAAAAGGCAATCCTTCAGTTGCAATTGGGTATTATGCAGCAGTTCTGCATGCACTTAACTATATGGACAAGGATCTGTTGCTCGTTGCAAAAGATGATGAATTTGGCCGCAAGCTGCAGGATATAGGGCTTACAGTTGCTAAAAGGATAAGAAAGAAGTGATAAAAATATGGTATTAACAGAGGCGAAATAGAAAGAATGAGGCCAGCATTCAGGAGGTCTTAGAGGTTAAACAAGTATGAAATACGATAATTATATTTTTGATCTGTATGGGACGCTTGCAGATATAAAGACAGATGAATATGATATGGACTTCTGGAAGAAGATGGCAGGACTTTACAGCGCTTATGGCGCAGTTTATAAGCCTAAGAAGCTGAGAAAGGTCTTCTTTGAGATGGACAGGGAGGAGCGTGCGCTTCTTAAGGAGAGGATCGGTTGTGAGTATCCGGAAATAAAGCTGGAGAAGGTGTTCCTTAGACTTCTCAAAGAGTATCCGCAGATCGCAGCTTCTGATAAGGATGAGAAGAAGGCTGAAAAGGCTGGCACGACTGTGAAGAGTAGCGGCGCTAAAGTACGCCTGCCGGAGAATGAGGCTGTATGGGCTGAATTCATCGCAAATGCTTTCAGGGTGCTTTCAAGGGAGTATTTGAGACTATATCCGGGAACTTTGGAGACGCTTGATAAGCTGCGTGCTGCAGGCAAGAAGGTTTACATGCTTTCAAATGCACAGGCTATATTTACAAGGCCGGAGATCAAGCTGCTGGAGCTGGACGAGCATATGGATAAGATCTATATTTCTTCGGATTATGGTGTGATGAAGCCGGATCCGATGTTCATAAAGGCGCTGATCGAGACGGAGGGGCTGGATATCAGGAAGTCGGTAATGATCGGCAACGAGGTGCGCAGCGACATGAAGGTTGCGTATTCTGTAGGCATGGACAGCATCCTTCTAAATACAGGTCGCCTCAGCAAGAAGGAAATCAAGAAGGAGAAGGAAGAGCACGGCGTTGATGCGAAGTTCAAGGTGATTGAAAGTATCACAGAACTGGTGTCGTAGGCAATAAAACAACAGATGTGTGAGATAATGAGACGGTTGCATGGCGGAATCGTATTATGTAATTTGGTGATTAATAGTTGGTGTTGAACGATGAAGATAGATATATGCTGCGTAGGGAAGGTTAAGGAATCCTCTTTCCGCGATATGATAAGTGAATACAGTAAGAGGCTTTCGAGATATGCGAATCTCTCGATTCTTGAGGTTCAGGATGAGAAGACGCCTGACAATGCTTCGGCAACGGTTGAGGAAGCTATCAAGAAGAAAGAGGGCGAGAGGCTGCTCGGAGTTATTAAGGATAATGCTTATGTGATAGCTCTTGCGATAGATGGTAAGAACCTGTCGAGCACGGAGCTTGCCGACAAGATCAATAGTCTTGGGATAGACGGAACCAGTCATATTCAGTTTGTGATCGGCGGTTCGCTTGGGCTGTCGCCGGAGGTGCTGAGTCGCGCGGATATGAAGCTTTCCTTCGGCAGGATGACATTCCCGCACCAGCTGATGCGCGTGATCCTTCTGGAGCAGATCTACAGGAGTTATAGGATTATTAACAACGAGCCGTATCACAAATAATTAATATAAACGAAAGTATCTGTGATTTATATTTGTTAGAGGATGATCATAATTATGCCGACACTGTCGGCAATATTTTCGATAACAGAATTCTGTAGCGTAGCAGCTGAAAAGGCTGCTGCGTTTTTTATTATGAATCGCATTTTTTTGGACAAAACCTACAGTTTGTATGATATAATATATATTGGATTTTTATAAATTTGTTGGGCGAATTCTGATGGAGGCTGCCTATGAAGAGAAAGAGTTTAATTGCGATAATAATATGCGCATTCATGCTGGTATTTCAGCCGGCTTTATTGATATATGCAAATACTGATGGAGAACAGCAGGAAGAGCAGGAAGAAGCCGGTCAGAAAACATCTGAGCCGAAAAAGTATGCACTTTGTGTGGGCATCAACGAATACGAAGGAAGTTGGTGTAAAACACTTGGCGGCTGTGTGAATGATGCAACGTATTTTCGAAATATGATCATTGAACGTGGCGGCTTTGATAAGAATGATACCACGCTTCTTACAAACAGCGCAGCAACAGAAAATGCTATTAGCAAGGCGATTAGAGATTATGCTGAAGTCGCAGAAGCTGGAGATACTTTTATTTTCACTTTTTCAGGACATGGCGGAAGTGAAAAAGTTAATGAAGCATATACCGATAGTGTTTATTTATGCTGCCATGGTCGTTCAGAGAAGTATTTTGATTATGAATTTGCTGAAGACCTTCTTTACTTTAAGAAAGGCGTAAAGGTCATAATAATAATCGATGCCTGTCATTCGGCAGGTATGTTTAAACCTACTGATGAAGACGATGATACAGAACCTAAGGGTGTTGATGGAGAGTGGAATCAATCGGAAGAGTCTGCAGGATATAATATTGCCGAAGCAGTAAGTGCAATCATGGATGAACAGACGGCAGCAAAATCGCGTGATGCAAAGTTGGGAGGTATTACGTCAGATGAAATAGGCTGGGTAACTGCTGCTGATTATTACGAAAACTCCTATGAGGGCGGATATTATGACAATGATGAGTTGATTACAGGTGAGGGCAGCGGCAAAGTTAAGGGCGGAATTTTCCTGACAAGCTTTTACTGGTCATGGGTTAACGGTGACGCTGACTATATGAAAGAAGGCGATGGCGACGGCTGTCTTGATGCTTATGAGGGCTGGGCTGTTGCGTATGAAGTCTGCAGAGAATTTAAGCATCCTTTCCATCCTTGTTACTATAACAAAAACGTGCTTCGAAATGTTGAACTTGGCTGGATAGGGGATCAGGCTCCGGGAGCTTCACTGGTATTTGATCCGATTCCTGCGCAGAATATTCTTCTGGGGTCAACGGTTGAACTGGATGTTTCGGCGCACGATGTTGAAGGAAATACAGACGACATCAATCTGGTGCTGGATGAAGTTATCCCGGAAAGCACTGTGTGCTCTTTTAATAACGGACACTTTGAGTTTAAACCTGCGAGTGACGGTCTATATACTTTTTTATTTATAGCAGAGAACGTTAAAACTGGTGAAACAGCATATAAATACGTAGGGGTAACAGCAGCACTTGATTCACCACAGCTGCAGAAAGCAACAGATGTAACCTTTAAGAAGTTTACGGCAAACTGGTCTGAGGTTGTGGGTGCTGAAAAATACCAGCTCGTTGTATTAAAAGAGGATGAGACTGAAAAGGATCATTATTATGAGGTCGCAAGAGTTGATGATATTCCTAAGGGTACGACAAGCTATACAGTAAATCATCTTTCGGCCGAAACAGAGTATTGGTTTTCAGTTCGTGCTTGTTCAAATACATATAGTGAATGGGCAGAACCGCAGAAGTTAACTACGGCAGAGGCAGGACCGTATCCGGAGGTAACTAAACCTACGGAGAAGACAGGCTTGAAATATAATGGCTCAGCTCAGAAGCTGTTGAATGCAGGATCTGTTAAGGGAGGAACGATGTATTATTACCTGGCTCCTGAGGATGACGATACCCATGTACCTTTTGACGGCGATTCGGATAATCCGGACAGAAAATGGACTACAGAGGTTCCATCAGCAACAGCGGCAGGAACCTACAGGGTATTTTATATTACGATCGGTGATGATGATCACATGGATGAGGCGATTGACTATATAGATGTCGTGATGGAGCCGAAGACCGTAACAACGCCGACGATAGCACTTGTTAAAGACTTTTATTTATACGACGGTAAGGCGAAAAGTCCTTTGGTTACTTCTGTAAAGGATGGAAATACAGTAATTCAAAAATCGGAGTATACGGTAAGCTATGCAAACAATACTGCCGTCGGAACGGCAACGGTCAAGCTTACTGATAATGACGGTGGCAACTACACTGTAAGCGGCAGCAAGACTTTCATCATCGGAAAACCGGTTGTCAGCTGGAAATGGAACGGCGTTAGCGATGTCTCAGCTGTATTTACCTGTAAAGAATACAGCGGTTTTAAGGAAACAAAGAAGGCTACTGTTACCTTCAAGGATACTACGCCTCCGACATGTGAGAAGAGCGGCGTCAGGACATACATCGCGACGGTGAACTATAACGGCAGTTCGTATACGGATACGACTACTGATCCGATAAATGCTACAGGCCATAAATACGCCGAGCCTGTCTGGATATGGAATGGGACTGCTAATGCAGAAGCGAAGTTCGTCTGCGAGAATGACAGCGGTCACGTGAAGACTGTGAGTGCGACGGTCACAAATAAGGTTACTAAGCAAGCAACGCTAACCGCAGCGGGCAGCAGGAACCTTACGGCAACAGCTAACTTTAATGGCAAGGTTTATACTGGGACGAAGACAGAAAACTATTATCTGTTTGATAAGTCTGTGACGGGTATTCAGAAATATAACAACACGCTTTATTACACTAAAAACGGTGTTTGGGATACAGGATTTACCGGCTTTGCCAAGTACGGCAGTGACTGGTATTACGTTGTGAAGGGCAAGGTTGATACAACTAAGAAGGATGTTATCAAGGGTACGGTTAACGGAGTGAATGCCTGGTGGTATGTTAGTGGCGGAAAAGTACAGTTTGTTGATTCTGTAGAGAAGAACAGTAACGGCTGGTGGGTCATCAGAAACGGTAAGGTTGACTTTAACTACACCGGTTTTGCGAAGAACTCAAACGGCTGGTGGTACTGCAAGGGCGGCAAGGTTGACTTCAATAAGAAGGACGTCATAAAGGGAAACGTTAACGGCGAGTCCGGCTGGTGGTACGTCAGCGGCGGCAAGGTTCAGTTTGTTAATTCGGTTGAGAAGAACAGCAACGGCTGGTGGGTAATTAAAAACGGCAAGGTTGACTTTAGTTACACCGGTATCGCAAAGAACGGGAACGGCTGGTGGCGAATAGTTAACGGTAAGGTGGACTTTAACTGCAATACAGTCGAGAAGAATGAGTACGGCTGGTGGAAATGTAAAGGCGGCAAGGTTGATATCGGCTTCACCGGAGTTGCGAAGAACAGTAACGGCTGGTGGTATTGTAAAGATGGCAAGGTTGATTTCAGCTTCACCGGAATAGGAAGCAATCAGTACGGCCGGTGGTTCTGTAAAGGCGGCAAGGTGCAGTTCGACTACACCGGATACATTCAATATGGCAACAAGACCTATAATATTAAAGGAGGGAAGGTTATTAACTAGTGCTGTTATGGGGAACGGTTGTATTATAACGGGTTGATTTGTTTTACAATGGGTAAGGAGAAGGTTTTATGAGAAGTAAAAAAATAATATCGTTGTTACTATGCATGTGCTTTCTGGTGGCTTTGATGCCGAAAAGCGTGTGGGCTGATCAGATTAAGGATGGTCACGACGAAGAGGTTATTACAGAGACGGATAACCAGGATAAAGGAGTTCATGAACAGCAGGAAACAAACGCCGATGAGTGTTTGGAAGAGCAGGAAGAAGCGCTTGCAAAGGGATATTCATCGAAGAAGTATGCGCTGTGTGTCGGTATTAATGAATATGTTTTGGCAGGATGTGGAACATTGCATGGCTGCGTAAATGATGCTGATTTCGTGGGGAACTTTTTGTTGGAACGTGGCGGCTGGCTTCAGGAAAATGTTACATTTTTACATGACAAAGATGCTAATTGGAAGGATGTTCGTGATAAGATCAGAGAAATAGCAGGTAAGGCGGAGCCGGGCGATGAATTCGTTTTGGTTTGGTCATCGCATGGGGATAATCATAGAAACCAAAGAGATAAGTATACAAACGCCTCGGCTCTTTGCACATACGATCAGAACTATGAGGATTATGAGCTTGCAGAAGATCTTATGTATTTTGAAGATGGAGTAAAGGTGGTTATCCTTGTCGATGCCTGTCATTCAGGAGGATTGTTCAAGACTGACGCTGATCCATCCGACGATAATGACAAGGGCTTAGAGGCAGATGGTCAGGGCTTTGATCTTGCAGATCGAGTAAGTGCGATAATAGATGAAAATACTTCAAAGGATGAACTTAACGCAAGAGGAACCTCGCCTATAAAATCTGAAAATATCGGCTGGGCTGTGGCTGCTCAGCCTTACCAGTATTCGTATGATTCCGGATATTTTGATGCGACAGATTGGTTCTTTACAGGGAAAACATCTAGTGGAACAAAAGAGAATAAAGGAGCGGTATTCCTGGCCGCACTTATACTGTCCGGTAAGTACGGTTGGGCTGATACGATGTTAAAGGGTAATGGTGACGGCTATATTGATGCTTATGAAGGTTGGGCTTATGGAAACTATGTTTGCGAGGCTTGGGGCTATAATCCGTGTTGTAAGAATATAGAGGCGCTCAGAGCTGTTAAGCTTGGATGGGTCGGTGACTATGCAAGTGAGCTTCCGAATGAAATCAAACTTAGTAATACTGAAGCTCACACGATCGATCTGGGTGATACTGCAACTATCAATATATCGGGCGAAAATCCTGAAGATGAAAATGATACTATAACTATAGAATTGATTGATAGTACGGCGGATGAAGGTGAATACACATTCGATAACGGTAAAATTGAGTTTACTCCGAAGGAAGCGGGGTATTATTCGTTTAAAGTTAATGCAACTAGTGAAGCAAATAATAAAACAACACAGAGGGTTATAGGGGTTACTGCTAATGCAGCCACTCCGGTTATTACCGGCGTGACTATTGATTATAATGAGTTTACCGTGAACTGGGAAGCAGTAAATGGCGCAGATAAATATTTAATAGAAGTGTCGGATAATGGCAGGTTCTATGAAGGTGCAGAAGAGGGGGAAGAAGATATTGTATTTTCAGATATTATTGACGGAGGAGAAACATCGATTACTTGTGAAGACTGCTATGAAAACTGTAATTATTATTTCAGAATGCTTTCAATGTCAGATGTAAAAAATGCGGTTTCATACAGGGGTTATGGAGCGTATTCGAAAGTGGAGAAGATAAGGACCAAGAAAGCGGAAATTAGTAAAGAACCTGATGGAAGAGATGGGCTTGTTTATAATGGTGATTATCAGGAATTAGTTGTTCCGGGAGAAACAGAGGGTGCTGCATTCTTTTATTACGCAATAGGACCATGTGAGGACGAGCCGATAACAGATTATAATAGTATTTATGATTATTTAGAAATGGATATTCCTTCGGGAGGTGATGCCGGAAAGTATTGGGTTTATTATATCTGGTTTGGAAATCCTAAGGATTATTGGTATCCGTGTCTTATCGAGGTCTCAATCGCTCCGAAGACAATTACTTCTCCAACAATAGAGCTTGAAGAGGATTTTTATCCTTATGACGGAAAAGCAAAAACCCCGGAAGTTATAGTGATGGATGGCGATGCGGTTATTCCGGCGGAAGAGTATAAGGTGACTTACGCAAACAATACAGCTGTGGGTACGGCAACTGTTAAGATAACTGATGTAGAGGGAGGAAACTACGTGGTTAGCGGTAGCAAGACCTTTACTATCGGTGGTGTTAAAGCTGACTGGTTCTGGAACGATAACGGTGGTGCCGTGGCATACTTTACAAGCAGTGGTTCTGACAGATACAACGCTTCTGTAAAGGCGACTGTTACAAATAAGATCACAAAGCAGGCAACTGTGACGACTCCGGGCGTAAAGACCTATACAGGAACTGTTACATATAATGGCAAGGTTTATACCTCAACACATGACGAGCCTGTTTATGTATTTGATAAGACTTTTGTAGGATTACAGAAATACAACAACGTACTTTACTATGTGAAGAACGGAGTTCAGGATACAAGCTTCAAAGGCTTTGCAAAATACGGAAATGATTGGTATTACGTGGCAGACGGTAAGGTCGATACTTCTAAGAAGGATATTATTAAGGGAACAGTGAACGGAACGAATGCATGGTGGTACGTAAGCGGAGGCAAGGTTCAGTTTGTGGATTCTGTAGAGAAGAACAGTAACGGCTGGTGGGTCATCAGAAACGGTAAGGTTGACTTTAACTACACAGGCTTTGCAAAGAACTCTAACGGAACCTGGTACTGCAAGGGCGGCAAGGTTGACTTTAGTAAGAAGGATGTTATCAAAGGAACTGTTAATGGCGAGTCCGGTTGGTGGTATGTCAGCGGAGGCAAGGTTCAGTTCGTTGATTCTGTAGAGAAGAACAGCAACGGCTGGTGGGTGATTAAGAACGGTATAGTTGACTTTAACTTCACCGGTTTTGCTAAGAACTCAAACGGCTGGTGGTACTGCAAGGGCGGTAAGGTTGACTTTAACAAGAAGGATGTTATCAAAGGCACTGTGAACGGAACAAACGCCTGGTGGTACGTCAGCGGCGGAAAGGTTCAGTTCGTTGACTCAATTGAAAAGAACAGTAACGGTTGGTGGAAGATAACGAACGGCAAGGTAGACTTTAATTACACCGGCCTCGCCAAGAACTCAAACGGCTGGTGGTACCTAAAGGGCGGTAAGGTTGATTTCAGCTACACAGGCATCGCAAAGAACCAGTACGGTGAGTGGTACTGCAAGGGCGGCAAGGTTCAGTTCGACTACACCGGAAAAGTAAAAATCGCCGGAGTGAACATTAGTATCAAAGGCGGCAAGGTTGTAAATTGATAAGATACACCTCAGGAGCTTAATAATACTAACTGCTATCTACAGCTGCAGGCGTAAAAACCTGCAGCTGTTTTATGTTTGGTATGATAAAAGGCAGATAATCTGTTTTCATGAATGACTTTACGGAAGATGCCGGAATGGCAGTTTTGTTTGATATATTCTATACAGAGTGATATAATTGTCGTGATTTTATATGTATTTTTAGGAGATGAGACATAATGCGTAAGACCAAGATAGTATGTACGATAGGACCGGCCAGCGAGTCGGAGGAAACGTTAAAGGAACTCTGCAGGGCAGGAATGAACGTTGCGAGACTTAACTTCTCGCACGGAAGTCATGAAGAACACCTGAAGAGGATAAATATGATAAAGAAGGTGCGTGAGGAACTGCATCTTCCAATCGCGATAATGCTTGATACAAAGGGGCCTGAATACAGGATCGGTACCTTCAAGGACGATAAGGTTGTGCTTTCTGAGGGGGATGAGTTTGTATTTACAACGGAGCAGATTGAGGGCGACAGCGGTAAGGTTTCTGTAAGCTACAGTGGGCTTGCGGGCGAGCTTTCTGCAGGGGACACGATACTGCTCAACAATGGCTTGCTCAGCTTCGAGGTTACCGGGATAGAGGGTAATGAGATAAGGACTAAGGTTGTGATCGGCGGCGAGCTGACAAACCGTAAGAGCATGAGCTTCCCGGGCAAGCACATTAAGCAGAAATACCTGTCAGAGCAGGATAGATCAGACATCATCTTCGGTATAGAAAATGGTGTTGATTTTATCGCGTGCTCTTTTGTTTCTGTTAAGCAGGATCTGCTGGATATTCATGCGATTCTTGAAGAACATGATGCAAAGAATGTCGAGTTGATCGCGAAGATAGAGAATCAGTCGGGCTTTGATAATATCGAAGAGATCTGTGAGGCCTGCGCAGGCATCATGGTTGCAAGAGGTGATATGGGTGTTGAGATAGCTTTCGAGAAGCTTCCTGCCATCCAGAAGAAGCTTATCACTAAGTGCCGTATGCTTGGTAAGAGAGTTATCACTGCAACAGAGATGCTTGAGTCGATGATCCACAATCCACGTCCGACACGTGCTGAGGCTTCCGACGTAGCAAATGCAGTTTACGACGGAACCAGTGCTGTTATGCTTTCGGGCGAGACAGCTGCCGGCAGTTATCCGGTTGAGGCTGTAAGGACTATGGCCAAGATCTGCGAGACGACCGAGCAGAATATCAATTATACGAAGAGATTCCATAATGCTGATATAGAGATCAGAAATGATATAGATGCGATATCGCATTCAACCTGCGGTATGGCTATCGATGTTGGGGCAAAGTGCATCGTTGCGTGTACACTTTCAGGCATCACTGCGCGTATGGTATCACGTTTCAGATCACCGGTTGATATCATAGGACTTACAACAAACGAAGCAACCTGGCGTAAGCTTGCGCTTTCATGGGGCGTAACTCCTGAAATGTGCGAGACCTTCCCTTCAACGGAGGTGCTTTTCTACAGCGCGAAGAAGGTTGCTCAGACTACATTTTTACTTAAGAAAGGTGATAAGATCGTTATCACAGGTGGCGTTTCCGGTGTTTCAGGAAATACAAACCTGATCAAGATCGACGAGATTTAATCATGGGGAAATTCTTAGTTAGGGTATTTATAAAGAACTACGAGGATACGCAGAATCCCGAGGTGAGAAAGAAGTACGGAATGCTTGCCGGGGTATTTGGCATATTCTGTAATATAATGCTTTCGGTATTGAAGATTGTTATAGGAGTGCTTTCGGGAGCTTTTTCAATAGTCGGAGATGCTGTTAACAATATGTCCGATGCGGCTTCGTCAATCATTACTCTGATAAGCTTCAAGCTTTCGGGAAAACCGGCGGACAAGGAGCATCCTTACGGACACGGACGACTTGAATATATGTCCGGCTTCATCGTTGCGGTGCTGGTCCTTGCGATAGCACTGAACCTTCTGAAGGAGTCGATAGTACATATCATCAAGAAGACACCGATAAATGTCAGTATCGTGACGATCATAATTCTGTCCTGCACAATACTTGTTAAGCTGTACATGTCCATATTTTACATGTATATCAGCAGGAAGATTAAGAGTACGGCCATGAGGGTTACGGCGGTGGACAGCCGTTCGGACTGCATCTGCACGAGCGTCGCACTTATTTCTGTTATTGTGATGCTTGTGTTCAAGGTAAATATTGATGGTTATGCAGGAGCGATAGTTGCTCTTTTCGTAATCAAGGCAGGAATAGAGGGCGCAAGAGACACGCTGGCACTTCTTCTCGGAGAGGGACCGGATGAGGAGCTTTGCGAGAAGCTTCAGGCAATCGCGGGAGAATACGAAGATATACTTGAGGTTCACGATCTCAGGGTTCATGATTACGGCCCGGGTAGACGCTTTGCTTCGATGCATGTTGAAGTTGATGCCGAGATAGGTATAATCAGAGCTCACGAGATTGTGGATGAGATAGAAAGAAGGATAGTCAAGGATGGGCTGGTTTCAGAGATAACTATTCATGTGGATCCGGTCGATGCGAAGGACGAGTTTTCAAATACAATAAAGAAAGAACTGGAAGAAAAGCTTAAGATCATCTGTGACAGTATCACGTTACATGATTTCAGGACCGTACACTGCGGAGATACGATAAAGAGGGTTACATTTGATATCACCGTTCCGTACGATCTGGGAACTCCTGATGATGAAATCAAGGATACAGCGATTAAAATAGTTAAGGGGCTTTCCGGTAATCCTGAGGCAGATATTTATATTGACAGATCGTAGAGGGGGAAGGAGAGAAAAACTATGTTAGCTTTAATGGGAGAAGGCATTATTTGGGAACTCTTTACAGAAGCTCTTCTGATATGGGGTGCTTGGCTGGTGATGAAAAAATGTGAAAGAAAGCCGTGGCTGGCGATCATTCCGGGCGTAAGGGAATATCAGCTTGCCAAGTGCTGCGACAGAGAGGCGGACGGCAGGAGACTGCTGATAGCAACTGTGCTCATGTATTTACTGCAGATCATTGATAAGGTTGCGGATGTGAAAAGTAGTAAGGGGTTGGCAACGGATCAGTCCATCTGGTTTCTGATACTTCTTGTTGTGCAGTTAAGCACAATTATCATGCTTTTAGTATATATGATCAGAATCTTTGGTGGTCTGTGCGATCTTTTCGGTTACAAGAGAAAGTGGATGTGGTTTATCGTCCTGATCTCTGATTCCTTTCTGCTTCTGTTATGGGGCCTCAGGAAGAAATGTCAGCCGAAATACATCTATAAGGATGATATCGGCGAGGTAGGTGCTGCTATATCCGGCAGAAATGTTAAGGTTCTTGATTCGGGTCTTACTGTAAATATCGAAGAGAGAACAGCCGGCGGTATGCTCAAGAAGAACACACTCCTTAGAGATATACATCTGAATATTGAGCCGGGTCACATGGTACTGCTTCTCGGCGGTTCCGGTGCAGGTAAGACAACCTTCGTCAACGCTGTTATCGGATATGAGAAGGCGAAGGCAAATATGGTCCTCAACGGCAATAATATTTACGATAATTATGATAAGATGAAATACAGAATAGGCTTTGTTCCGCAGATGGATCTTATGCGTGTAAACGATACTGTCATCAGAACCCTTATGGATGCGGCAAAGCTCAGACTTCCTGCAAGTATGTCGGTTGCTGAGAGAAGAGAAAGAGCCACTGTGGTTCTCAAGTTTTTTGGCCTTGAGCCGGTTAAGGATAAGCTTTGCGAGAAGCTTTCCGGCGGCCAGAGAAAGAGACTTTCCATTGCTATGGAATACATATCAAATCCGGATCTTTTCGTTCTTGATGAGCCGGATTCCGGTCTTGACGGTGTTATGGCGAGAGAGCTTATGCAGGGCCTCAGAAATATCGCCAACCAGGGGAAGATAGTTATTGTTATCACGCATTCTCCTGACAGAGTTATCGACTTGTTTGATGATGTTATTGTTCTTGCAAAGGACTCCAGACTTACAGGGCGACTTGCTTACTTCGGCCCTGTTGACCAGGCAAAGCAGTTCTTTGAGAGAGATAATATGGAGAGGATCGTTCTTCGTATCAACAGGAAGGAAGAGGGCGGCGAAGGACTCGCCGACAGCTTCATAGAAAGATATGCGGAGGTGTGCAATGGCTGAGAAAAATATCAAACGGACCAAAGTTAGATATCGCGGACGTTTTGCACAGATTCCTATCTATATAGGCAAGAATTTCCGTATGTTTGTTTATCAGAACGACTGGAAGGTTATACCGATGGCTGCATTTATCGCGGCACTCGTTTCGGCAGTCGTAAGAAATAAGTTCTTTATAACCATGGAAGGTACGGCGATGGGTGCCCTTGCGGTAACAACGATCTCGCTGTGGAACGGATGCTTCAACTCGATCCAGGTTGTCTGCAGAGAGAGGGCGATCATCAAACGTGAGCACCGCTCAGGTATGTACATCTTCTCGTATGTAATATCACATATGGTATATCAGGCATTCCTGTGCTTCCTTCAGACGGTAACCATGCTTGTAATATTCAAATATACCGGGGTTAAGTTCCCGAAGCACGGCGTGGTAGTTGATACATTTATCGTAGAGTTTGGCATCACTGTATTTCTGATAACCTACGCAGCGGATATGATGTCGCTTTTCATATCCAGCGTTGTGAAGACAAGTACAGCAGCTATGACGGTCATGCCTCTTGTGCTGATGATACAGCTTGTTTTTTCGGGCGGTCTTTTCTCACTTCCGAACAATATGAAGGGCCTGACAAAATACATGATCTCTAAGCAGGGTATCTCGTGTATCGCATCAGAAGGACGTTACAATTCGCTCCCTACCTACTCATCGTGGAGGATGATTAAGAAGATTGCTAACAGCCCGGATGCCGATGAAGAGTTGAAGCTGACGATACTAAGTCTTGAGATGCAGGGCTATGACAAGCAGATAAATGAAGAAGCCAGAAAATCAAATTATAAGAAGGACTACAAGGCGACAAATGAAAATATAAGAGTCAGATGGCAGCTGCTGGGACTATTCGCATTTATATTTGCTGTATTTTCAATGATCGCGCTAATGTTCGTCGACAAAGACCGACGGTAGAAAGAAGGGTAAAGGTATGGAACCAAATAACAGACCAAGAGCTAGAGAAAAAAGGGTAACGAACAACGGTAAGGGCGTTGGAAGGAAGGGCGAAGGGCTTGGAACAGGTCCTGTTGGCACCTCCGACGGCTACGGCGGAAGAGTCGGATCCGGAAGTTCGGGCGGAGGACATCACATCAGTAAGGGCGCAGCCATTGGTGGCGGCGGTGGTATCCTCGCAGTGATCATAGCGGCAATAATGATGCTGTTTGGCGGTGGCGCCGGCGGCGGTGGTGGAACAGGCTCAGGCGGCGGCAGCGGCTCGGGCGGAAACCAGAACATCGGTGGCGGCGGTACGGCTGTAACAGAGGACATCTCAAGTGGAAGCCAGAGTGAGGGCGCAAGCTATAAGCTTGATACAACGGTAGCTGCAGGATCACGTGAGAAGCGTACAAAGATACTTGGAAACAACCAGGACACTATCACATTCATGGTATATATGTGTGGTACTGACCTTGAGTCAAAGTACGGTATGTCTTCAGCTGATCTTTCAGAGATGGCTTCAGCTCAGTTTGGCGATAATATCAATATCATCGTTTATACCGGCGGCTGCTCTAAGTGGAAGACCAACGGTATCAGTAATAAGGTTAACCAGATATTCCAGGTTAAGCCGGGTTCTATGACCTGCCTTGTAACGGATGACGGAAATAAGCCGATGACCGATCCTGATACACTTTCAGGCTTCATCAAATACTGCGCTAAGAACTTCCCGGCAAACAGATATGAACTTATCATGTGGGATCACGGCGGAGGATCGGTAAGCGGTTACGGCTATGATGAGAAGAACAAGAACAGCGGTTCAATGAGCCTTAGCGGAATCAACAAGGCCCTTAAGGATGGCGGAGTTAAATTCGATATGGTCGGCTTTGATGCCTGCCTTATGGCTACAGCAGAGACTGCACTTATGCTTGATCCTTATGCTGACTATCTTGTTGCTTCAGAGGAAACTGAGCCGGGTATCGGCTGGTTCTACACAAACTGGCTCAACAAGCTTGGCGAGAATACATCTATGTCGACTCTTGAGCTGGGCAAGCTGATCATCGACGATTATACCTATGCCTGCAAGCAGAAGTGCCGCGGACAGGCTACAACACTTTCGCTTATCGACCTTGCAGAGTTTGCAAATACAGTTCCTTCAAAGATCGGAACCTTCTCTAAGTCAGTAAGCGGACTTATCACAAATCAGGAATATAAGCAGGTTTCTGATGCCAGAAATGTTACAAGAGAGTTCGCACAGAGCTCTAAGATAGACCAGGTTGACCTTGTTAACCTTGCACAGAACATGAAGACCGCTGAAGGCGAGGAGCTGGCAAAGGCACTTAAGGGAGCTGTTAAATACAACAGAACCTCCATCAATATGACCAATGCATACGGCGTATCGATCTACTTCCCATATCAGAGGACCTCTTACGTAGATAAGGCTTGCCAGAACTATTCCGCAATCGGTATGAATGATGAATACAGCAAGTGTATCCGTCAGTTTGCAAGTCTTGAGACCTCAGGTCAGATCCAGGCAGGCGGTTCGTCAAACGCTTCAGGTTCACTCTTCGATATGCTTGGTGGCGGATCAGGCGGCGGCAGTACATCTATCACAGATCTTCTCGGAGCCTTCTTCGGTGGTAGAAGTCATGTTATCGATGATCTCGATGAAACAAATACAGCTTTCATGGATGATCTGGATATAGACGAGACAGCTGAATACATATCAGATAACTATTTTGATCCAACAAAGCTTGTCTGGGAGGATGAGAACGGTACTCCGAAGATTGACCTTGCAGCAGATCAGTGGCAGCTTATTCACAGTGTTGATCAGAATCTCTTCTATGATGACGGTACAGGTTATCTTGATCTCGGTCTTGATAATATTTACAGCTTCGATGATGACGGAAAGTTTGTTGCTGATACTGACAGAACATGGATATCTATCAATGGTCAGCCGGTTGCATATTATCACCTTGATACAACAGAGAATGGTGATGACTGGACCATAACAGGACGTGTTCCGGCTATCATGAACGGTACAAGGATAGACCTTATACTTGTGTTTGATAATGAAAATCCTGATGGCTATATTGCAGGCTACATGCCGGCATATACAGAGGGCGAGACCGATGCGGTTGCAAAGATCGAGACAGACCTCTTCAGTGAGACAGGAGATTCAAGCGTTAAGGTTACATTTATCTGCGATTATTATTCTTATGATATGGAATATGTTGATTCCTATGTTATCGGATATGCGACACTTGACGGCGTGACCGACGAGATCAGTAATACTGACGTTGGTGCGGGTAAGGTTAAGATCGCTTACAGATTTACAGATATTTACAACCAGAGCTACTGGACCCCGACACTTTCAAGATAATAGGATAGGACGGGAAATAATAATTTGACCAAAATGCAAATCATTTGCAAAATATGTATTGACATATCACTGTAAGGGTGATACTATACATTCTGCAAATGATTTGCATTTTATTTTTGTTTTGCAGAATAACTATAAAATTCAAGTATTGAAAGAGGCAGAGAGCATGAACGATAAGATTGTTTGTTCAGATAATCAAAAAAAGGAATATCGTACCAAATGCAAGGACCTGATCATGAGTTACATCGAGACGCACAAAAACGAAAGGTTTTCAGCAGCTGATATTTCAAAATACGTTACGGAGGCCGACAGCAGGACGAACATCACAACTATTTACCGTAACCTTGAAAAGCTGACAAGCGATGGCACACTTATCAAGACTAAAAATCCGGCTAACGATTTCTGCTTCTATCAATACGCCGGCGAAGACAGCCGCTGCGACGGACATCTTCATATGCAGTGCAGGATCTGCGGCAAGGTCGTACATCTGAATGACAGATATATGGCCGAGGTTTACAGCCATATGGCGAAGGAGCTTGGCTTCAAGATTGATTTCAGAGCATCCGTGCTTGTGGGTGTATGTAAGAACTGCAGGATACTGCCAATATAAAAGCTTTATCAGGAGGATGACTTGATGAGAGGGACAGAATTTATTTCTAAGAAGTTATTTAAGAAGATTACGATCGGGCTTTTAGCAGCAGCTATGATCGTGCTTGGAATAACAGGCTGCGGCAAGAAGGATAACAAGAAGACCGCGGATGCTAAAGATGGAAAGATCAATATCGTATGTACGATCTTCCCTGAATATGACTGGGTTAAAGAGATCATTAAGGGGCAGGAAGATAAGTTCAATCTGACTATGCTTATGGCAAACGGTGCGGACCTTCACAACTTCCAGCCTACAGCAGACGATATTTTAACAATATCTCAGTGTGATATATTTATCTATGTCGGCGGTGAGTCTGACGGCTGGGTAGATGATGCGCTGAAAGAAGCAACAAATAAGAATATGATCGTTATCAACCTTATGAATGTTCTCGGCGACCGTGCGAAAGAGGAAGAACTAATCGAAGGTATGCAGGGCGAGGATGAGCATGAGCATCACCATGATGATGAGGATGAAGATCATGATCATGAAGATGCAGATGAGCATGATCATGATGACGAGGACGAAGAAGAAGGCCCTGAATATGATGAGCACGTATGGCTTTCAATTCAGAACGCAGTTGTTCTTATAGATTATATTGAGCGACAGATCAGCAGCCTCGACAAGGATGAGACAAGAGTAAGCACATATAAGGCAAATGCAGATGCTTATATCGTGAAGCTTGGAGAGCTTGACAGCCAGTATGAGGAAGCGGTAAAGAGTGCCAAGTTTAATACAGTTGTATTTGGCGACAGATTCCCATTCAGATATCTTATTGATGATTACGGAATCAAGTATTATGCAGCATTTATCGGCTGCAGCGCTGAAACAGAAGCGTCCTTCGAGACCATCACCTTCCTTGCAGGAAAGATTGATGAGCTGGGAGTTGATTCAGTTCTCACCATCGAGACCTCTGCAGATAAGCAGATAGCAAATACAATTATTTCAAATACAAAGACCAAGGATCAGAAGGTTCTGACTCTTGACTCTATGCAGGCAGTTACTTCAAAGGATGCTGATAACGGAAAGAGTTATTATGATATAATGGCAGCAAACCTTGAGGTTCTGAAGGAAGCACTGAACTAGTTTTTGAGAACGGTTCGGAGAGGTTTGGGTTACTTAAGGTCGCTGTAACAGAATAGTATTTTATGAATAAAGAGGGATCATATATTTCACGCCTTCACAAGCGGCTGAAATATGTGGTCCTTAAGGTGGTATAAAGAGGAGTTTAAAAAATGGCTTATATCGTATGTGAAAATCTGGCAGTCGGTTATGAGAAAAAGCCGGTTGCGGAAAATATCAACTTCAAGGTTGAGAAGGGAGACAGTCTCTACATAGTCGGAGAGAACGGAGCAGGTAAGAGTACACTTATGAAGACACTGCTTCATCTTACTTCGCCTATTTCGGGCACTATTACCTATGGCGACGATCTTAAGCCGTATGAGGTTGGCTATCTCCCTCAGCAGACCATAGTTCAGAAGGACTTCCCTGCGTCTGTTTATGAGATAGTGCTTTCCGGAGCTCTGACCAAGTCGAAGTTCAGACCGTTCTACAGCAAGGAGCTGAAGGCGCTTGCCTGTGAAAATATGGAGAAGATGAATATCTGGGATATGAGGAAGAAATGCTACCGCAATCTTTCGGGTGGTCAGCAGCAGAGAGTGCTTCTTGCAAGAGCCCTTACTGCGACCACGAAGCTTCTTCTTCTGGATGAGCCGGTCAGCGGACTTGATCCCAAGGTTACCAATGAGATGTATACTCTGATCGACGAGCTGAACAAGGAAGGGATAACCATAATCATGGTTTCACACGATATTCAGGCTGCGGCGAAATACGCGAAAACCGTCCTTCACGTTGAGGGTACAACAAACTTCTTCGGTACCAAGGAGGAATACTTGAAGAGTGATGAATACATCTACCTCACCGGAGAGGAAGGCTTGAAAAAGCACAGAAAAGAGATGGAAGAAAAAGGGAGGAACGAATAATGACCGGTTGGGAAAAATTACAGTATTATTTTGAATTCTCCTTTGTCAGATATGCGGTTATAGTCGGAGTTCTTATAGCACTTTGCTCATCGCTTCTGGGCGTTACACTGGTGCTTAAGAGATATTCATTTATAGGTGACGGTCTGTCGCACGTGGCCTTCGGCGCTATGGCGGTTGCATCAGTCATGAAGCTTTCAAATGTGAACTACCTGACATTGCCTGTTACAGTTGTTTCTGCAATCCTTCTTCTCAGGATGGGACAGAATACCAAGATCAAGGGTGATGCTGCGATAGCTATGCTTTCGGTAGCATCGCTGGCTATCGGTTATATGCTGATGAATGTATTTGCGACGTCGGCAAATGTTTCGGGAGATGTCTGCAGTACGCTGTTCGGTTCGACGTCGATCATCACGCTGCAGAAGCAGGACGTTAATCTCTGCATATACCTGTCGACTGCTGTAATACTTGTATTCATTCTGTTCTACAACAGGATATTTGCGGTAACCTTTGATGAAAACTTTGCGAAGGCGACAGGCTCGAAGGCAAATATGTATAACCTCTTGATTGCGATAATCACCGCGGTTATAATAGTCCTCGGAATGAATCTGGTAGGTTCGCTGCTCATCTCGGCGCTGATCATTTTCCCGGCGCTTTCGGCGATGAGACTCATCAGGAATTTTAAGGGCGTTGTGATATGCTCGATGATAATATCCGTGATATGTGCGTTTGTGGGAATCGTTGTGTCGATACTTTATTCGACACCGGTGGGATCGACGATTGTCACAACGGATATGGTTGTATTCCTGATATGTTTTTCAATTGGTAAAATTGCAAAGATTGATTAATGATTAAAAAACGCCTCGATCTGCATATGGCCACTCACGCGTAGCAAAATACGCGTTCGTGGTCACACGCAGATACTTCAGCGTTATGAATGATATTAAAAGGAGCTTGCTACATGAACATTCGAAAGAAAACGATATCAGTAATGATGGTGGGAGCTGTACTTGTGATGGCTTTGGCCGGATGTGGAAAAAGTGATGGCGGTAATAGCAGAGTTAAGCAGGGAAATGCTGTTGAGGATGCTATTAACGACCAGATAAATAAAGAGAAGGGAACGACTACTGAGGCGACGACAGAAGCTACGACTGCAAAGCCGGCGGAGGTTGTGACTACAGAGGCAACAACTGAAGCTACTACTGAGAAGACAACGAGCGACACTGCAACTGAAGCTACTACTGAGAAGACAACGAGCGACACTGCAACTGATGCTACGACTGAATCGACAACGGTTGAGCAGGTAACTACAGAAGAGCTTCCGACCCTTGACATCGATCCTTCAACACTTGATTATTCGGATGTTGATATTGACCTTACTGTAATGGGTAAGGATATGGTTTATTCCACTGTATATCAGATGGTTTACAATCCGAAGGATTACATCGGAAAGACTGTTAAGATGGAAGGACAGTATTACGTGGCTTTCTCAAATAACCCTGAAAATACAAACTTCTACAATTACTGTCTCGTAGCTGATGCCACAGCCTGCTGCCAGCAGGGACTTGAGTTCCTCTGCTATGACGGACACGATACTTATCCGGATGATTTCCCGGAGGATGGAACAGAGGTTGAGGTTACGGGTGTATTTGAAACCTATCAGGAAGAGGGATACACATATTTCAGACTGACCTATGCGGACATGACCGTACTTAATTAATTTCAGTATTTTCATTGAAATATTAGCATATTCATACTATAATTCATTTTGGAAAATTATAGTATGGATATGCTTTTTGTTTTCCATAAAACAGATTATATTTCAAAGGAGAAATACTATGAGTGATATGAATATCGTTTGTCTTGATCTTGAAGGAGTACTTGTTCCGGAAATCTGGATCGCATTTGCTGAGGCAAGTGGAATCCCTGAGCTGAAGAGAACAACAAGAGACGAACCTGATTACGATAAACTTATGAAGTGGAGACTGGGCATCCTTAAGGAGCACGGACTCGGACTTAAGGAGATACAGGAGACTATTGCTAAGATTGATCCGCTTCCGGGCGCAAGAGAATTCCTTGACAGCCTGAGAGAGCTTACACAGGTTATCATCATCAGCGATACCTTTACACAGTTCGCAAAGCCTCTTATGAAGAAGCTGGGCTGGCCAACGCTTTTCTGCAATACACTTGAGGTTGCTGAGAATGGTGAGATCACAGGCTTTAAGATGAGATGCGAGCAGTCTAAGCTTACAACGGTTAAGGCTCTTCAATCTGTTGGATTTGAGACTATAGCCAGCGGTGACAGCCACAACGATCTTGGAATGATCCAGGCAAGCAAGGCCGGCTTCCTCTTCAGATCAACAGATGCGATCAAGAAGGAGTTCCCTGAGCTTCCTGCATTTGAGGAGTATGATGATCTGCTTGAGGCAATCAAGAAGGCACTCTAGGATACACTCGGCTGAATAGTCGGGTTGGTTTGAATAGTTAAATCAGTTTTTAAATGTCATGACGGGCGGCTTCAGGCTCTTGCCCGTCATGATAGACTAAAGGGGTATAAATGGCGGAGAAGATATATACGATACCGGTAAATGATGCATTTAACAGTGACTGCGAATGTCCACTCTGCAGGCTTTACACGGATCTTGAAAGAGACTCTATCGATTTCACGATGGGGCCGAGCTATATGGAGGACGACAACAGGGAGCAGACCGATAAGCTGTGGTTCTGCCCGCCTCACGTGAGGATGCTTTACGCAGAGAAGAACAGGCTCGGTCTTGCTCTTATGATGAATACTCATATGAACAAGGCAATAAACGAGCTTAAGGAGGCTTCTCACAAAGGTCATGCGGCAAAGAGTGGCCTTTTCAGTCGCGGCAAGGGCGAGAAGAGTGCAGTCGGAAGCTATATCGAGGAGCTTGAGGGAAATTGCTTTATCTGTGAAAGGATAGGCAAGATATTTCCGAGATATATAGATACCATATTTCATATGTGGAAAAACGATAAGGAGTTTCCGGCAAAGTTTAAGGAAAGCAAGGGCTTCTGTATAAAGCATTACGGAGTGCTTTATGACACCGCTCCGGAGAAGCTTTCGAAGTCACAGTGCGATGAATTCACGGAGGCACTGAATAAGGTATTTTTCGATAATATCGAGCGTGTCAACGGCGATGTCAGCTGGTTCATAGATAAATACGATTACCGTTACAAGGATGCTCCATGGAAGAATTCCAAGGATGCCCTCCCAAGGGGGATCACAAAAACAAGTCATACGATAGTGGAATAGCGAGGTTTACAAATTGTTTAATACGGAAATAATCAAAAACTATAAAGTGATCGACGTAAGGAAACTCAGTGAGATGAACGGCCAGGGTTACCTCCTGCAGCACGTGAAGACCGGCGCCAGAGTCCTGCTTGTCGATAATGATGACGAAAATAAGGTTTTCTGTATAGGCTTCAGAACGCCTCCGGCAAACAGCAAGGGCGTGCAGCATATCATCGAGCATACGGTTCTCTGCGGCTCGAAGAAATATCCTGTGAAGGATCCTTTTGTTGAGCTTTGCAAGAGTTCGCTCAACACCTTCCTTAATGCCATGACCTATCCGGATAAGACTCTGTATCCGGTGGCAAGCTGCAATGACAAGGATTTCCAGAATCTGATGGACGTGTATCTGGATGCTGTATTTAATCCAAATATCTATGACAAGGAAGAAATATTTAAGCAGGAGGGCTGGCACTACGAGATGGAGTCGGCTGATGCCCCGCTTACCATAAACGGCGTTGTTTATAACGAGATGAAGGGCGTTTATTCGTCTGCTGATTCCTGTGCGGGAAGGGCTGTCACGGAGTCACTTTATCCGGACAGCATCTACAGCAAGGATTCCGGTGGCGCACCGACCGATATTCCGATGCTCACGAGAGAGGAATATCTGCAGTATCACAGCGATTACTATCATCCGACAAACAGCTACATATATCTTTACGGAAATATCGACTTCAACGAGAAGCTTGATTATATCGACAGAGAGTATCTGTCAAAATACGAGAGGAAGGAAGTTGATTCGACCATCAAGGAGCAGAAGAGCTTTGATGCGCCGCGCAGCTACACCTCTTATTATGCGGTTTCCGAGGATGAGGAGCTGGAGGGAAATACTTACCTCAGCTACAACACTGTCATCGGAAAGAGTACGGATGTGATGCTGAATACTGCATTTGACATCCTCTGCTACACACTGCTGGACGCACCGGGCGCGCCTCTTAAGAAGGCGATAGTTGATACCGGTATCTGCGCAGAGGTGGACAGTAATTACGAAGATGAGATCATGCAGCCTGAGTTCTCGATCATTGCGAGAAATTCGGACGAGGACTGCAAGGATGTATTTATAAATACAATTGATGAAACGCTGAGAAAGCTTGTCAGCGAGGGGCTTGATAAGAAGTCGCTTGCCGCTGCTGTAAACCATTTTGAGTTTAAGCATAAGGAGTCAAATTACGGCCGTTATCCGAAGGGACTGATCGTCGGACTTGATGTTATGGGTAGCTGGCTCTATGACGAGAACGAGGCTTTCACAAGATTTTCGCTTGATCCGGTTTATAAGGAGCTGAGGGAGAATATCGATAAGGGGTATTTTGAAGAGGTTATCAGAAAATACATCCTCGACAATCCTCACAAAACCTATGGCGTAACGAAGCCGGATAGGGAGATAAATAAGAAGAGAGAAGAAGAGCTTAACAGAAAGCTTGAAGAGATAAGAAGCGGCATGTCTGCCGAAGAGATCGACAGACTTGTTAAGGATACAGCGCATCTTAAAGCATATCAGGAGGAACCGTCCCCTGCGGAGGATATCGAGAAGATCCCGATGCTTGAGATCGCAGATATCAAGAAGGAAGCAAGAAAGCTGAAGAACCGCGTGACAGAGGTCGACGGTGTGAAGGTTGTTCAGCATGATATATTTACAAATGGCATAAGCTATATGGAGTTCACCTTCGATACGAGTGAGCTTACCGGAGAAGAGATCGGAATGTCGGCCCTTCTCTGCGAGATACTGAAATACGTTGAGACCGACAACTACAGCGAGGGTCAGCTTTCAAATGAGATTGATACAAGAACGGGCGGCATCGCTTTCGGAACCTGTGTAACAAATCTTGAGTCGGGCGGAGCTGTTCCGGGCTTCTATGCGAAGATGAAATGCTTCGACGACAAGGTGGCTGACGGCATAGAACTTGTGGGTGAGATACTTTTCAGATCGCACATCACCGATAAGAAGAGACTTAAGGAGCTGATCGCCGAGACCAAGGCGAACATTAAGACAGATCTTCTTGAGTCCGGACATATAACTGCAAGTCTCAGAGCGGCATCATATCTTAATGCCTCAAATGCTCTGAAGGATAAGCAGGAAGGAATTGATTATTACAGACTGATCGACGGGCTGGACAGAGATTTCGACAATATCTATGACGAGCTTGCAGGAAAGCTTGAAGGTGTACTGAAGAAGATACTTAAGAAGGCTAACCTTACTGTATCCTATGCATCCGAGAGAAAGGCAGAGGAGGCACTTGCAGGTGCTCTTGCAAAGTTTGAAGCAGGGCTATCAAATGAAGCAGCAGGTAATCCGGCAAAGATGGAACTTAAGGTACTTAATGAAGGTTTTACGGCGGCTTCTCAGGTTCAGTACTGCGCAATGGCTGCCGATTTTAAGAAGGAAGGTCTTCCGTATTCCGGAGCACTTAATATACTCAGGATCATATTTGGCTATGATTATCTCTGGATAAATGTCAGAGTTAAGGGTGGAGCTTACGGCTGTTCCGGAAGCTTCAGCAGATCGGGAGTTGCTCTTATGTCCTCCTATAGAGATCCGAACCTGACAGAGACCTATGACATATTTAAGAATGCAGTTAAATACGTTGAAAACTTCGATGCAAATGACAGGGATATGACCAAATACATTATCGGTACTATCGGAAGCATCGATACACCGATGACACCACAGTCCGAGGCAGGCTTCTCATATGCGTGCTACCTTGCCGGAATCACTGATGAGCAGCTTCAGAAGGAGCGCGATGAGATTCTCACCGCAGACAGCGCAACCATACGCGCGCTTGCTCCATACGTACGCACCCTCACCACATCCCCGGCGATCTGCGCCGTCGGCGGCGAGGATAAGGTCAGTAAATCAACAGAAATCTTTAATTCAATCGAAAGTCTATACGGAAGTAAATAAAGTGGATCAGGTTGGCTCGGGTGTGCCCGCGAAGGCGTATTTTGTTACAACTGAGAGGGCATATCCGTGACAACCGGTTCGATAGGTGAATCATATGAACAATAACTTTAGGTCAGGTTTTGTTGCAATTGTCGGCCGCCCGAACGCAGGCAAATCGACTCTTATGAACCTCGTCATCGGCCAGAAGATAGCCATAATGAGCAGTAAAGCCCAGACAACAAGAAAGAGAATAGAAACAGTTTATACCTGCGATGAAGGCCAGATAGTATTTCTTGATACTCCGGGCATGAACCGTGCCAGAAATAAGCTTGGCGAATATATGAATACCGAGATCAGCGGCAGCCTGAAGGACGCCGATATAATCCTCTGGATCATCGAAGCCAGCGAGGTGCTTTCGGTTCCTGAACAGGACATCGCCGAGAAGCTTAAGGCAACCGGAAAGCCGGTCATCCTTGTGGTAAATAAGATAGATGTCCATACGGAGGAAGAGGTATTTAAAACTATCGACGCCTATAAAGAGGTTATTTCCTTTGCGGAAGTCATTCCGGTTTCGGCTCTCAGAAACAAGAACCGCCAGGAGCTGATCGATGCGATCATCAAGAATCTTCCGGAAGGACCGATGTATTTTGACGAAGAGACTGTGACGGAGGAGACTGAGAGGGATATCTGCGCAGAGCTTATCAGAGAGTCAGCTTTAAGAAAGCTTGATAAGGAAATACCGCACGGTATCGCGGTTGAGATTGACAGTATGAAGGAGAGGCCTGACAAGAATATCACTGATATTGAGGCGACCATCATATGCGAGAGAGACAGTCACAAGGGCATCATTATCGGTAAGGGTGGCGCGATGCTTAAGAATATTGGAACAGGTGCCAGGATCGAGATGGAGAAGCTCCTGATGACGAAGGTTAATCTGAAGCTTTTCGTCAAGGTAAGGCGTGACTGGAGAGAGAACAGCAATATGCTGAAGAACTTCGGCTACTATAATAAAAAGGACTGAAAGGATAGAAGATGCTTCAGGAGATCAGGACAAGAGGGATAGTGCTTTCGGCAACACCTTTCGGCGAATATGATAAGCGGCTGGTCATCCTTTCTGAATCGGAGGGAAGGATAACGGTATTTGCTCATGGCATCAGGAAGCAGAACTCCAGGATGGCTGCGGCCGGACAGAGCTTTGTTATGGGTGTATTTACGCTGAGGGTCGGAAGAGACGCTTACACTCTTGTGGCAGCGGAGATAGAGGAGAGCTTTATTGACCTTTCTTATGATATGGAGAAGATGTGCTTTGCATCGTATTTCTGCGAGTTCACTTCCTTCTATACAAGGGAGGGGCTGACGGCGAAGGACGAGCTGAATCTTCTGTATCTGTCATTTAAGGCACTGCTGAGTGAAGGGATATCCGACGCGACGGTAAAGCTCGCCTTTGAGCTTAAGCTGATGGATATCGAGGGTGAGGTGCCTGAGGCTGAGGAACTTAGGCTGACGGACAGCGAGACCGAATATGCGGTAAAATACATCCTTTCAGCAGAGCTTGGAAAGCTGTACAGCTTTAATCTGTCGCAGGAGCTTGCTGGAAAGCTGGAAGCGGTTAATAAAAGGCTGATAAAGAAAAATGTTGACAGGGAGTTTAAGTCACTTAAAATACTTGAAACTCTTTAATCTTTTTTATTGATTTATTTCTGTTTTAACGTTAAAATACTGCATTGTCGGACACCTGCCGAACATGAGCGCAGGACGATGTGGAGGCGTATTATGAGATTAACAGGAAAGAACAAAAGAATACTGGTGATCCTTGCTGTTCTGGTACTTGTATTTTCTGTGGGCTGCGGAAAGAAAAAGAAGAAGGTGGATTCGGTTGATGAGCCTGAGATTGCTTCAAAGGATTATCTTTCAGGAGTCGACGAGGATACGCTGATCATGAACAGTGACGGCGGTATAATCGAGATAGCATGCGATGATTATTCGGGTGAGTCCTTTGATTATTCCACACTTTCGGATGATATACAGAAGGAGATAGATGCCTTTAATGAATCTAAGGGCAAGGATAAGGTTTCGCTTCTGCAGTATTCGGAGTCAGCCGGAAAGGTTAAGGCGGCTATCAGATATCTAAATATAGAAGCATATAATGAGTTTAACGGAACGGATTATAAGCTGCAGATGTATGAACCATCTGAGTGCAATATTATAGTTCTTGAAGAAGAAAAGAAGAAGGCGGAAAGCATGGCTTCCTCAGAGGAGCTTGCGGAAGCCGGAATTAATCCGGATGACGAGGACAGTGCTCTGTCAAGCGTCAGGTCGGATGCTGCAAAGGCTGTCATGAAGGATGCGTCCGGAGGTGATGCCGCTGCAGATGAAATAAATGACAGCAGTCTTATGATGCTCGTGACTGATATGAAGGTCGTATTTGATGCCGGAAACGGAGAGGTCAGATACGTTAATCATCATGCGTCAATAAACGGACGCGACACCGCCACAACGGACGGTAAAGGTCAGGCTGTCATTGTTTTTACATTGGGACTTAATTAGAAGGGAGAAAATAAAATGGAAAAATCTATGGAGAAGATCGTTGCCCTTGCAAAGTCAAGAGGCTTCGTTTATCCAGGCTCAGACATCTACGGTGGTCTTGCAAATACATGGGATTACGGCAACATCGGTGTTGAGCTTAAGAACAATATCAAGAAGGCATGGTGGAAGAAGTTCATCCAGGAGAATCCTTATAACGTAGGAGTAGACTGTGCGATCCTCATGAATCCACAGGTATGGGTAGCATCAGGCCATCTCGGAAGCTTTTCCGACCCTTTGATGGATTGTAAGGAATGCCACGAAAGATTCAGAGCAGACAAGGTTATTGAGGACTTTGCTGCAGAGAATGGCATCACTCTTGAATCATCTGTTGACGGATGGTCAAACGAGCAGATGGAGAAGTTTATCGAGGAACACAATATTCCATGTCCATCATGCGGTAAGCACAGCTTCACATCTATCAGACAGTTCAATCTTATGTTCAAGACCTTCCAGGGCGTAACAGAGGATGCTAAAAATACAGTATATCTCAGACCTGAGACAGCTCAGGGTATATTCGTAAACTTCAAGAATGTTCAGAGAACCTCTCGTAAGAAGGTTCCGTTCGGTATAGGTCAGATCGGTAAGTCTTTCAGAAACGAGATCACACCTGGTAACTTCACATTCAGAACACGTGAGTTCGAGCAGATGGAGCTTGAGTTCTTCTGCAAGCCGGGCACACAGACAGAGTGGTTCAATTACTGGAGAAGCTTCTGCTACAAGTGGCTCCTTGACCTTGGTATCAAGGAGGAGAGCCTCAGGCTCAGAGATCATGATCCTGAAGAGCTTTCATTCTACTCAGATCATACAACAGATATCGAGTACGCATTCCCATTCACAGACTGGGGCGAGCTCTGGGGTATCGCTTCAAGAACAGATTACGATCTTACACAGCACCAGAATACTTCAGGCGAGCCTATGGAGTATTTCGATGATGAGACACATGAGAAGTATATTCCTTATGTTGTTGAGCCATCACTCGGTGCAGACCGTGTAACTCTTGCATTCCTTTGCGAGGCATATGATGAGGAAGTTCTCGATGCAGAGAAGAATGATGTAAGAACAGTTCTTCATTTCCACCCTGCAATCGCACCTGTAAAGGTTGGCGTGCTTCCGCTTTCAAAGAAGCTGGGCGAGGGTGCTGAGAAGGTATTTAACGAGCTCAGCAAATACTGGAACTGTGAGTACGATGACAGAGGAGCTATCGGTAAGAGATATCGTCGTCAGGACGAGATCGGTACACCTTTCTGCGTAACCTATGATTTTGACTCTGAGACAGACGGTACAGTTACTGTTCGTGACAGAGATTCAATGGAGCAGGAGAGAGTAAAGATCGAGGATCTTCGCGCATATTTCGAGAAGAAGATGGAGTTCTGATCATCCGGAATATGGAAAATGACTGTTTGATCGGAGTGTAAAACCGTCAAAATATCATTTTGAAAAAACTGTGATTTTTGAAATATAATTGTTTCAAAATAGTTAAATTTATGTTATAATTTACGTTACGGATACGGAGGGTTATAAATTAGCTTTCCGTTTAGTAATAAACCAATATTTATTATTAGGAGGTAGTAAACACAATGGCAAGAAAATGGGTCTACATGTTCAGCGAAGGCGACATGAGCATGCGTAATCTTCTTGGCGGTAAGGGCGCAAACCTTGCAGAAATGACAAGTATCGGCCTCCCTGTTCCACAGGGTTTCACAATCACAACAGAGGCTTGTACACAGTATTATGAGGATGGACGTAAGATCAATGATGAGATAATGTCTCAGGCTATGGAAGGCGTAGCTAAGATGGAGGAGATAAATGGTAAGAAGTTTGGTGATCTTACAAACCCTCTTCTCGTTTCTGTTCGTTCAGGAGCAAGAGCATCAATGCCTGGTATGATGGACACAATCCTCAACCTTGGACTTAATGACGAAGTTGTTGCAGCTATGATAGCTGGTAACCCGGATCCTAAGTTCGAGCGTTTCGTATATGACTCATATAGACGTTTCATTCAGATGTTCTCTGACGTTGTTATGGAAGTTGGTAAGAAGTACTTCGAGCAGCTCATCGACAAGATGAAGGCTGAGAAGGGCGTTCAGTATGACGTAGAGCTTACAGCTGCTGATCTTAAGACACTTGCTGAGCAGTTCAAGGCAGAGTACAAGAATCAGTTAGGAGAGGATTTCCCTTCTGACCCTGTTGTACAGCTTAAGCTTGCTATCGAGGCAGTTTTCAGATCATGGGATAACCCACGTGCAAACGTTTATCGTCGTGATAACGATATCCCTTATTCATGGGGAACAGCTGTTAACGTAATGCCTATGGTATTCGGTAACCTTAATGATGAGTCTGGTACAGGTGTTGCATTTACTCGTGATCCTGCTACAGGTGAGAATAAGCTTATGGGTGAGTTCCTTAAGAACGCACAGGGCGAGGACGTTGTTGCCGGTGTTCGTACACCAATGCCAATCGCTCAGATGGAGCAGGAGTTCCCAGAAGCATATGCTGATTTTATAAAGGTTTGCGGTATCCTCGAGAATCATTATCATGATATGCAGGATATGGAGTTCACAGTAGAGAACAAGAAGCTCTACATGCTTCAGTGCCGTAACGGTAAGAGAACAGCTCCAGCTGCTCTTAAGATCGCATGTGACCTCGTTGATGAAGGACATAAGACTCCGGAAGAAGCAGTTGCAATGATCGACCCACGTAACCTTGATACACTTCTTCACCCACAGTTCGATGCTGCAGCACTTAAGGCTGCTACACCTCTTGGCAAGGGTCTTGGAGCTTCTCCAGGTGCTGCTTGTGGTAAGGTTGTATTTACTGCTGATGATGCAGTTGCATGGGCTGCTAAGGGAGAGAAGGTTGTACTTGTAAGACTTGAGACATCTCCAGAAGATATCACAGGTATGAAGAGTGCACAGGGTATCCTTACAGTTCGTGGTGGTATGACATCACACGCTGCAGTTGTTGCTCGTGGTATGGGTACATGCTGCGTTTCAGGTTGTGGCGATATCAACATGGATGAAGAGAATAAGAAGTTCACACTTGGCGGCGTAGAGTTCGTTGAGGGTTCTGAAATCTCTATCGATGGTACAACAGGTAATATTTATCAGGGACTTATCCCTACAGTTGACGCTCAGATCGCTGGTGAGTTCGGACGTATCATGGCTTGGGCTGATCAGTTCAGAAAGCTTAAGGTTCGTACAAATGCAGATACACCTGCAGATGCTAAGAAGGCTCGTGAGCTCGGTGCTGAGGGTATCGGTCTTTGCCGTACAGAGCATATGTTCTTTGAAGAGGACAGAATTGCTGCATTCAGAGAGATGATCTGTGCAGATACAGTTGAAGCAAGAGAGAAGGCTCTTGATAAGATCCTTCCATATCAGCAGAGCGACTTCAAGGCACTTTATGAGGCACTTGAGGGATGTCCTGTTACAATCAGATTCCTTGATCCACCTCTTCATGAGTTCGTTCCTCACGAGGAAGCAGAGCAGATCAAGCTTGCTAATGACCTTGGCAAGACACTTGATGAGGTTAAGGCTATCGTTGAGTCTCTTAAGGAGTTCAACCCTATGATGGGCCACAGAGGATGCCGTCTTGCAGTTACATATCCTGAAATTGCTAAGATGCAGACAAAGGCTGTTATCCGTGCAGCTATCGAAGTTCAGAAGGCTCATCCTGATTGGACAGTTAAGCCAGAGATCATGATCCCACTTACATGTGAGGTTAAGGAGCTTAAGTTCGTTAAGAAGGTAGTAGTTGAGACAGCTGACGCTGAGATCGCTGCTGCAGGCGTTAATCTTGAGTACGAAGTTGGTACAATGATCGAGATCCCAAGAGCTGCTCTTACAGCTGATGAGATCGCTGCTGAGGCAGACTTCTTCTGCTTCGGTACAAATGACCTTACACAGATGACATTCGGCTTCTCAAGAGATGATGCTGGTAAGTTCCTTGATGCTTACTATGATACAAAGATCTTCGAGAATGATCCGTTTGCTAAGCTTGATCAGACAGGTGTTGGTAAGCTTATGAAGATGGCTATCGATCTTGGTAAGCCGGTTAATTCTAAGCTTCACTTCGGTATCTGTGGAGAGCACGGTGGAGATCCTTCATCAGTTGAGTTCTGCCACAAGATCGGCCTTGACTATGTATCATGCTCACCATTCCGTGTACCTGTAGCTAGACTTGCTGCAGCACAGGCTGCTATCGCAGAAGGAAAGAACTAATCATCTAAACCAGTTAGAGTTGATGTATATATCTAATATAGATTAGATGAAATAATAGAGGACTAAACAGTCTTTATCATTGAGATAAGCTGTTTAGTCCTTTTTTTCTCAAAGATAAACAGCTGGCGGCCGTTTTTCAAGCTATGTTGCGCTTTTATAATGCTATGGATTTTATAATGACATTCAGAAATTAGAATAACAGAGAAACAGGTTCCCGGATATGGCGTAATGAAAGAAAACTGTGAAGAAAGGGTGCCTGATGTATTTGTGAACTGGTCAAGCTGAGCGAGAAGCTTTTAAAGAGCTTTATACGTGAAACTGCGAAGAACATGAAACAGAGTAAGAATCAGCAAAATGCTGTGGTTACAAAGCTTCAGAATACATATAAGGATAATCAGGCTGGGAAAAACCGAATGTAAATAGTGAATACAATTGTTGCGACTGAGATTCCGGCAATGTATGAAACAGTTCTATCAAGACTGAAGCCTTCGCTGGCCATAAGGATGTATGTGATGCTGACGCCTGTCATGAAAGTGGCAGGGAGTGCCGTGAGAAGGCTGTCGAAGCGGTGTTTACCTTTCTTCATGAGGTATGATGTCGCAACCCAGAGAGAGATCATTGCGAGAGTCTGATTGCTCCATGAGAAATATCTCCAGACAGTCTGGAACCCGTTGGCGTTTGTATTTGCATACCAGGTTAATAGTCCTCCGGCTACAAGCAGAGGCACTGTTATGAGGAGACGGTTGTGTACTTTTTTCTGATCCAGATGGAAGGTCTCTGCAAGAATGAGTCTTGCGCTTCTGAAGGCAGTATCTCCTGAGGTTATTGGGCATATTGCAACACCGGCGATGGCAAGAACGCCACCGAAAACGCCGAGAACGCCCTTTGAGATATCATAAACAACATTGGAGGCTCCGCCTGAAAGCGCATCATTCAGGAGCTGCGAGGTGCCGTAAAAGGCTACTCCGGCAGCAGCCCAGACCAGAGCTATGGCAGCCTCGGATATCATTGCACCATAAAAAACCTTTCGTCCTTCCTTTTCGTTTCTGATACATTTGGCTATCATCGGTGACTGTGTAGCATGAAAGCCGGATATGGCTCCGCACGCAACGGTGATAAACATGAATGGCCATACAGGTGTACCGGCAGGGTGCATATTTTTGAAATTGATCTCAGGAATAGTATATTTTCCGCCGGAAAAGATAATACCGCCGATAACCGCCGCCGCCATGACCATCAGAAGTACACCAAAGATCGGATAAAGCCTGCCAATCAGCTTATCTATAGGAAGAAGTGTTGCAAGCAGGTAGTATGCAAGGATGATGACGGACCAGAAAGTTGCGTTCATCCAGCCCGGGGTGAGCTTGTCGAGAAGACCTGCAGGGCTGGTGACAAATACAGTTCCACAGAGTATTAGAAGCACAACGGAAAATACTCTCATGATCCATTTTGCTGCCTTCCCAAGATAGGTTCCGGACAGCTCGGCAATAGAAGCGCCGCCGTGTCGGGAACTGATCATACCGCTCATATAATCGTGAACAGCACCTCCCAGGATTGAACCAAATATGATCCACAGGAAGACGATAGGTCCGAATACGGCACCCATAAGGGCGCCGAAGATAGGACCGGTTCCGGCTATATTAAGAAGCTGCACCAGGTATGATTTCCAAGTTGGCAGAGGTATGTAATCTACGCCGTCCTGCATTGCGAAGGCCGGTGTCATGCGGTCGTCGGGTGCAAAAACCTTATCGACTACCTTTCCGTATATGTTGTAACCTATAATAAGCGCTACGAATGAAAGTAATAGAGAAATCATTCCCGAATCCTCCTTTTCGTATGATTCTAATGAGTATGATGATGTGATCAATTGGATCTTATATTGATCATATCATCTTTTGTATTGGCATAATGCACAAAAAACATTGTGCAATATTTTGTTAAGAAAATCTTAATTTTGCTCTTGCAAAACGGAAAAATAAGTAATATATTAAATATGAACAAAATATGAACAAACTGTAAATCAGGTATTTACAAACTAAAAACTATCCATTAAGCAAAGGAAAGGAAGTATCATGGAAGAGTGTCAAAACAAAAGGAAGAATAAGGGTTTTACCCTTGTAGAGCTTATAGTAGTAATCGCTATAATGGCTATCATTGCAACGGCTATCACCTTACAGGTAATCAGATATATCGAAAAAGGCAGAATAGCAATGGATGTATATAATGCAGGACTTATAAAGGACGCTCTCAATGTATATTCCTTCCCAAGTAATTTCCAGGGTAGAGTTGTAGATTACGAAGACCCTGAAACACATGAGAGAGAAAGCTACAAGAGAGGCTGGGTATACGTTGATAAGAGTGAGATCAGATGCTCTGACCAGAGTACAGCGATCGCTATGATACAGGCAGGACTTGTTCATGTAAGTCCCGAGACGGAGCAGGCGCTTATCGATAATGAGGAGAGCTCAACAAGATGGTTCCCGAGCGGACCGGACGGAGATTATGTGCGTAGGTCAAATATCGATGAATACGTATTTAAGAATGCTCTTACAGTAAAGGCAAGAACAACCTGGAATACATACCAGCTTGATGTTTATATCGACGATGTTGGTGAGCTTCACCTGGGCGGAAGTGCTTCAAATGCGATAAGAACAAATGGTCACGCGAAGGACGACAAGACAGCTGCGCTCTTTGCTACAAAGATTGGTCTCACCAATGCATGGATCACACCAATCGGCGAGCAGTATAACGGAAACTAAATAAACAAAAATATAAAGGGGTCATCTTTGGATAATCGGGTTCGGAGGTGGCCTTTTTCTATTATGTTTTTTCTTCGGGTTTGAGTTATTTTGTGATGATATTTTTCAAGGATTATGGTATGATAAAAAAGGTATTTTGAAACTGTATTTTACGTGAGCAGAGTTTGCAAATAGACAGATTCTGTCAGTAGTTGTGGGGGTTAAAATATGGTAGATGATTTCAGCAAGGAATACGCAGAAAAGCTCCGTACGCCTGAAGAGGCGGTAAGTGTTATAAGGAGCGGACAATGGGTTGATTATACAAGTACTCTCGGTAAGCCGGTTCTGCTTGACCGGGCTCTTGCCAAGAGGAAGGATGAACTTCTTGATGTGAAGATAAGAGGCAATCTGATTGACGGGCCGATCGAGGTAGTGGAGTGCGATCCGGAACAGGAGCACTTTGTCTATCACAGCTGGCACTGCTCGGCTTATGAGAGAAAGCTCTGCGACAGAGGGCTTTGCTATTATATTCCGATGGTTTTCTCTAACAACGCGGCTTATTATGAATTCTTCCTGAACGTGAACGTTGTTATGGTCAGCGTTTCACCGATGGACAGGCACGGGTATTTTAACTTTTCTGTAAATACAGGCGTTGCTGCGCCGATTACAAGGGTGGCAGACATAGTCATTGTTGAAGTTAATGAGCATATGCCGAAGGTTCACGGCGGCTACGATGAGTGCATACACATCTCGAACGTTGACTTCATAGTCGAGGGGCATCACGAGCCTTTCAATTACGGCGACAGAGAGCATACCACCGAGGTGGACAGAAAGATTGCGGGCTATATACTTCCATATCTTGTGGATGGAGCAACACTTCAGCTTGGTGTTGGAAGTATGCCGAATGCTCTGGGCAAGCTGATAGCCAAATCAGACCTGCGCGATCTCGGAATGCATACCGAGCTTTGTTCGGATGCTTTCCTCAGTCTCTACAAGGCAGGAAAACTCACAAATACAAGAAAAAATATAGATAAGGGCAAGGGCGTATTTGGCTGCGCGATTGGATCGGCCGATCTTTTCGACTGGCTTGAGGACAATCATGGTATAGCTGCATATCCGCTGGAATACGTTAACAGGCCATCCATCATAGCGCAGATAGATAATATGGTTTCTATAAACAGCTGTGTGGCAGTGGATCTCTATGGACAGGTTGCTGCAGAAAGCTCGGGTTCGCGGCAGATAAGTGGAACCGGTGGACAGCTTGACTTTCTGGTCGGTGCGTCGGCGTCAAAGGGTGGCAAAGCATTTATCTGCATGAGCTCAACCTATAATGATAAGGAAGGTAAGCCTCACTCAAGGATAGTGCCTCTTTTTAACGGCGATATTATCACGTCTCCGAGGAGTCAGGTGTATTTTATAGTGACTGAATACGGCATCATAAATCTTGAGGGGCGTTCGACCTGGGAGAGGGCTGAAGCGATCATCAGTATCGCACATCCGGACTTCAGAGACGAGCTGATCAAAGAGGCCGAAAAGATGAAGATCTGGCGAAAGAGTAATAAGAGGTAATTTGTACAAAATATATGAAGATTTGTTAAAATTTTACTATTATTATTAGAGATTTTGTGATATTATAAAGTTTGATTATAAAAATGCACAAAAAACTATATGTTTTTTTGTATGAAGTAGCGAAGTGGGGTAGCTTTAACCATGATTCTTATTGATACTCAAAAGAAAGAATTTAACAGACTTAAAGATATCAGAATTTTAGAAAAGGGGGAAGGCGAATCAGGTTACAACGGAAATATACTTATCATCGGACTTGGTGGAGTCGGTATTGAGACTGCACGAAGTCTTAAAGGTATGCTTGCGGGCAATACTATAGCTTCTGACAACATAGATTATCTTGTATTTGATTCTGATATTCCATATATGGAGCAGCTGATCGAGGACAGCAGGGATAGTATCGGTTTCAATGCGACCGAGGTCATCAGTATTTACAGAAAGACTCTTGATGATCTTCTTATTAAGCCTGATACCAGAGCATATGCATACAGTGACCTGGCTAAGTGGCTTGATCCGGAGATGCCTGAGCTGAATATCGGTATCACAGGTGCTGCGGGAAACCGCCAGATCGGCCGTCTTATGTTTTCGAATGCGTATGAAGAGGTCAGAGCCCTCCTGTTCAATAAGATTGATGAGATGTATATGAAGTCAGCTGATGCTGAAGGCGTCGGAAAACTTGATTTCCTTATTATTTCAGGCGTTGCTGGCGGTACCGGAAGCGGTATCATAATCGACCTTGCATATAATATCAGGGCATATTGCAGAGCAAAGAAGATGCAGAACGTAAGACTTGGTTCTGTTCTTATGATGCCGGATGTCCTTTATGCGGACAGGATTATCTCTTCTGACAGCAACAAGGTTGACCTGCTCAACGCAAACGGCCTTGCAACCCTTAAGGAGATAACCTATTACATGAACCTTAAGGAAAAGGATGAGATGTACACCTTTGAGAGCACAAGGCATAAGCTTTCGATAAAGGAAAATGTATTTGACTCCTGCATGCTCATCTCCGGACGTAAGGATGACCAGGGCTACATTCCTGCGGGAACTATCTATTCGGATGCAGCTTACTTCATGTTGAAGCTTGTCAGCCGCAAGGCTATAGGCGAAATGAAGCCGGATGGCACGAGAGATCTTGTGAGAGACATCTTCTTCAGACCGAACGAGAACGGTCCGTTCAAGATCATCAGCGAGACAGACTACCGCATCCCTATAAGAGAGATTGAAAATATCAGTGAGTATGAGGTATTTAAGCTTGCTTACAAGAAGCTGAACGATTCGGCGCTCGATAAGCCGGGTATCCCTGAGAAGATTGAAGCTATCATGGGCGAGTTCAGAGACTTCATCAACACGCCGGCCGGCGAGGAGATAAAGCTTAAAGCCAGTTTCCTTATAAATACACTTACATATAACAAGCCTGTTTACAAGGCTATTAAGAAAAATACAGATACACTCCAGCAGGATATCAATATGGACCTTAACAAGCTCCGTACAAATATCCTTGCAGTTCAGAGAGATATCAAGCTTAGATTCATGAATTCCATCGAGGAGCTTATCAACTTCTCCATGAAGGAATATGGCCCTTATGCAACTATGAAGCTGATCGGTGCGAAGGGTTATGTGGGAATCGAAGAGGAGACGGGACTTATCCTTGAGATAAAGAAGCTTGAGCAGAGTGCGCAGAATTATCGTCCGAACGGAGAGTATGAGAGAATCATACAGTCTATCAAGGATATTTGCGCCAAGAGGTTCTTTGCTTTCCCAAATGCAAAGCGTGAGACCGAAAACGGTTATTTCGAGGCATGCATCAAGAATGCGCTTGCAATCGAGAAGACCATCCTTATGGATGCGATAAACGCAGAGGATGTTTACGGCGATACCATGAGATGGCTCATAAGACTTTGCGACAGATATAATGATATTTACGATCCGTTCTGTACAGAGCTTTATGATTCGATCGACGATCTTGCCGCAAGCGGTAAGCGTACGCTCGGATATATGATGAAGGAAGCAAGACAGAGCGAGCTCTTCCCAATCGATTATGTGACCGATGAAAGAATCGAGGATATGAGGAAGGGACTTGTAAGACTTCTTGTTGAAAATGAGGCGAATATTGAGAACGACCGCAGTGTTTCTATTAAAGAAGAGATGGAGAGAATGTACAAGAATCTCTTTGCGGGCATAGGAGCTTTTGCACCGGAGAAGTTCATCTACAATGCATTTTCGGATGAGAAGCCTCGTGTTCAGGAGCTTACGGCACTCTTTGTTTCAAATGAGAATGAAAAGCGTGACAGATGCCTTTACAGAGCAGCGAAGGCCTTCGTTCAGGGCACCTACGAGAAGGTGGGAAGAAAGAAGCTTTGTATGACAGAGTCAGGTTTAAATAAGAATTACAGATGTGAGAAATACATCTCCCTGCCTGATATGATGCCTCACTTCAGTGAAGCCATAAAGGGAATACTTGTTAAGGAGCCTTACAATATCAATGAAAAGCTCATAACAATGAATACGGGTGAGATAGCAATTTCTTCGGATGAGATCGTATTTGATGTGCCTTATACGGTGCTGACCTGCGCAGATGATATGCTTGTATCATATGTTCAGACGGATGCATATAAGGGACTTCATATAGATCAGGATCATGATTATGCAACAGTAAGTTAGATAAGAGAGGTACTTGAATTGGTTAGATTATTTATCAAAGCAAATGATGCAAATGAGAAGGATTCATTTAAGATCTTTAATCAGAGTGGTAAGGAACTCTTTTATACCAAGGATGATTTTCAGACTACGGGCCACAGGATCAAGATTTACCTTGCCGATACTATCAGTGAGGTGGGATACGTTCAGGAGAAGACCGGAACGGGTGCTGCGAGATTCGAGTTTGCTGCACGTGATAATTTCGGAAACGTTACTATCAGCAAAGGCAGTAGTAATGCTGATGTAAATATCGATTTCAACGGCTGGAAGCTTCAGGGCCTTCCGTTTGAGTGGCACTATGATGTATATATGGGTCAGACTCCTGTTATGGCAGCTCGTCATGGTATGTTTATGATCCCTGGGCAGGCGCTTAATATCTGCGATACCTATGTGATCACAGTTGCTACCGATTCGGAGATAACGATCTGTACAGCATTTGCGCTGGCACTTTTCGCGGCAAAGAAATACCATGTTGTTTTCTAAATGATAAAAAGAATCGGCGCGGTTGAGCATCGTATTATCGGTGCCATCCCAGAGAATATGATGAATTAATACAGTTGACCCAAGTGAATATGCGTCTCTTGTACATTTTATAAGAGGCTCGTATTTACTTGGGTCATTTTTTGTGTATAATATACGTGGACTCGCTATGCGAAAGGTAGAGGTTTAATATATGAAGATGGTCGTGCAAAGGGTAGAGAATGCCTCATGTACAGTTGAAGGGAAAATTACAGGAAAGATAGATAAGGGTTTTCTGGTATTTATCGGAGTGTCCGATGAGGATGACGAAGCAGTAGCGGATAAGATGATAAAAAAGCTGCTGGGACTTCGTATATTCAGTGATGAGAATGGTAAGATAAACCTTGCACTTAAGGATGTTGGAGGAAGTCTTCTTCTGATATCGCAGTTCACTTTGTACGCGGACTGCAGCCACGGCAACAGACCGTCATTTATCAACGCGGGAAAGCCGGAGCATGCTGAGAAGCTCTACAACTATATTATTAATAAGGTCAGAGAAGCAGGCTACACCGCTGAAACCGGAGAGTTCGGAGCTGAGATGATTATTGATCTCACGAATCATGGTCCGTTCACGATACTCCTCGATAGTAAGGATATATTTGGCTTAAATAAATAGAAACGGAGAAAACATGGCACATTTAGATCAGAGTAAAATCAGAAATTTCTGCATAATAGCACATATAGATCATGGTAAGTCGACACTTGCCGACAGGATCATTGAGAAGACAGGAACTCTTACGTCAAGAGAGATGCAGGAACAGGTCCTTGATAATATGGATATCGAGAGGGAGAGGGGTATCACCATCAAATCCCAGGCCGTCCGCATCATCTACAAGTCAAAGGATGGCCAGGAATATATCTTTAATCTTATCGACACTCCGGGTCACGTTGACTTCAATTACGAGGTGTCGAGAAGTCTTGCTGCCTGCGAGGGGGCAGTTCTTGTTGTCGATGCGGCACAGGGCATAGAGGCCCAGACTTTAGCGAATGTTTATATGGCGATAGATCATGACCTGGAGGTGTTTCCGGTCATAAATAAGATAGACCTTCCGTCAGCTGAGCCTGACAGAGTTAAGGCTGAGATAGAGGATGTCATCGGCATCGAGGCGCACGACGCGCCACTGATCTCTGCAAAGAACGGCATAAATATAGAAGATGTTCTTGAAACTATAGTTGATAAGATCCCTGCACCGACGGGAGATACAGAGGCGCCTTTTAAGGCACTAATTTTTGACAGCCTTTATGATCAGTATAAGGGTGTTATCATATTCTGCAGGGTATTCGACGGCTTTATCCACAAAGGATCGAAGATCAGAATGATGGCCACAGGAACCGAGGTTGAGGTTGTTGAGGTTGGTATCTTCGGTGCGGGCAGGTTCATTCCGACTGACGAAATATCTGCAGGCATGGTTGGCTATATCACAGCCAGCCTGAAAAATACATCCGAGACAGAGGTTGGTGATACAGTTACAGATGCAGAGAATCCATGCTCTGAGGCGCTTCCGGGCTACAAGAAGGCGCGTCCGATGGTTTACTGCGGTATGTATCCGGCTGATGGTGCAAAATATCCTGAGCTCAGAGATGCACTTGAGAAGCTGAAGCTTAACGATGCTTCACTTTTCTATGAGCCTGAGACTTCAATCGCACTGGGCTTCGGCTTCAGATGCGGTTTCCTGGGACTGCTTCATCTTGAAGTTATTCAGGAGAGGCTTGAGAGAGAATACAACCTGGATCTTGTTACGACAGCTCCGGGCGTTGTATATAGAGTTTATAAAACAGATGGCGAGATGCTTGAACTGACCAATCCTTCAAATCTTCCGGACCCTTCCGAGATAGATCATATGGAGGAGCCGATAGTCAGTGCGGAGATCATGGTTACCTCCGAATATACAGGTGCGATAATGACACTCTGTCAGGAAAGACGAGGTGTCTATCTTGGTATGGAATACATTGAGACTTCGAGAGTGCTCCTTAAATATGAGCTGCCACTTAATGAGATAATCTACGACTTTTTCGATGCGCTGAAGTCGCGTTCAAGAGGCTACGCTTCCTTTGATTATGAGATTAAGGACTATCAGACCTCTAAGCTGGTTAAGCTGGATATTCTCATCAATCGTGAAGAGGTAGATGCGCTTTCCTTTATCGTACATGCTGATTCTGCTTACGAGAGGGCAAGAAAGATGTGCGAGAAGCTTAAGGAGGAGATTCCGAGACACCTCTTCGAGATTCCTATTCAGGGTGCTGTCGGCGGCAAGATCATCGCACGTGAGACCGTTAAAGCTATGCGTAAGGACGTGCTTGCCAAGTGTTACGGCGGTGATATCACACGTAAGAGAAAGCTTCTCGAGAAGCAGAAGGAAGGCAAGAAGCGTATGCGCCAGATAGGTAACGTGGAAATACCTCAGAAGGCCTTCATGAGCGTGCTGAAGCTGGACGAAGAGTAATTACAGTATTTGTTATCTAAGAAGATTTCGGCGCGATGAGAAAGCGTCCGGGAATGAAAATAGGAAATATTAATGAAGAAAGATATAAGCATATACATACATATCCCTTTCTGCCAGAAAAAATGCGTCTACTGCGATTTCTTGTCTTTTGCAGGCTGTACCTACGCGAAGCAGCTTCAGTATATAGATGCACTCCTGCAGGAGATCAAGCTTTACAAGCCATATGCGGACAGGTATAAGGTCAGGACTATATTTATCGGCGGAGGAACGCCGTCACTTATAGATGAGGTATTTATCGGAAATATTTTATCAACCATCAGAAGCGTGTTCGAGGTGGACAGGTTCCCTGAGATAACCATAGAGGCCAATCCGGGAACGCTCAAATACACGAGTCTTCTCGCTTATCAGACTCACGGCATCAACAGGCTATCTATTGGTCTTCAGTCGACTGATGATGAGGCGCTGAAGATGCTGGGAAGGATACACAACTTCGATCAGTTCGTGGCAACCTATAAGTCTGCCAGAAGGGCGGGCTTCAAGAATATAAATATAGATCTGATGAGCGGCATACCGGGGCAGAACGAACACAGCTTTGTTGAAACGCTTATGAAGGTTGTGGAGTTTAATCCTGAGCATATTTCTGTTTATTCACTTCAGGTTGAGGAGGGAACGCCTTTATACAATGATGAGGAGCTTCGTAATCTCATACCTGATGAGGACATGGACAGAAGAATGTATGCCATGAGTAAAAAGGTCCTTGCGGTGAACGGCTATGAGAGATATGAGTTCTCGAACTATTCGAAGCCGGGCTATAACTGCAGGCATAATATCGTTTACTGGACCGGTGGAGAATACATCGGAATAGGACTTGGCGCGGCGTCGTATTTTAAGGGACAGCGCTTCAGCAATATCAGAGACATCGACAGTTATATCGAGATATTCCAGAAGAATCAGTCGGCTATCGCGGCCGGCGAGGACAGGTTCAAGGTTTATGATGATGTGGCCGGCGAGCTGCGTACAGGAACTGAGACGATCTATATCGACAGCAGGATGGAAGAGTTTATGTTCCTCGGACTCAGGATGATAAAGGGTGTCAGCAGAGCGGAGTTTAAGGCAAGGTTTTCCAAGGATATTTACGAGGTTTACGGGCCTGTCATAAACAAATATGTGAGCGAAGGTTTTATGATATCCGAAGGTGATAACGTAAGGCTCAGCGACAGAGGAATAGACGTCAGCAATATCATATTATCGGATTTTATACTCGACAGATGAGCGGTGTAAAAAATGTGCTCTGAAAACTGTTAAAAAATAACTAAACACAGGTAAAAAATATATAAAATGCCTTGACAATAAGCGGTCAAGGCATTATATTTAGGATAGTGTTTAGCACTCGGTTAGTTTGAGTGCTAACAATCACAAAAGGCGGTGATGAATTGGATATAAATGATACTCTAGATGAGAGAAAAGAAATCATCCTGAAGGCTATCATTTCGAATTACCTTGAAACCGGCGAACCGGTCGGCTCAAGAACCATTTCAAAGTATACCGATCTAAACCTCAGCTCAGCAACCATAAGAAACGAGATGTCGGATCTTGAAGAGCTCGGATATATAGTTCAGCCGCATACATCGGCAGGACGTATTCCGACGGACAAGGGCTACAGATTCTACGTTGACAGGATGATGTCTGAGAAGGAGGAAAGCGAAGCGGCTCAGGGCGCGCTTCTGGAGAGGGTCGACAAACTCGAATCACTCCTGAAGCAGGTTGCCAAGGTGCTTGCATATAATACACAATATGCCACCATGGTAACGTCACCAAGGATGCTCAACAGACAGATCAAATTCATCCAGCTTTCACAGGTGGATGAAACTAAGCTGGTAGCAGTCATAGTTGTCGGGAACAACGTGGCCAGAAACCGGCTTATCGATGTTGACAGACCGCTTGGCAATGAGGAGGTGCTGAAGTTCAACCTGCTCCTTAATACATTTCTTCAGGGAACGCTCGTTAATGAGATCAATCTCGAAATGATGCAGACCATGAAAGAACAGGCAGGGGACTACGCGGACATACTTGAGAAGATATTCGAAGGAATAGTTGACGTGGTGCGTCAGGCGGAAGAGACAGAGATCTATACGAGTGGTGCATCAAATCTTCTTAAGCTTGGAGAGCCCGGGGATGTGAACCGCGCAAGCGCGCTTCTTGAAACATTTGAAGATAAGCAGGAGCTTGGAGAACTTGCTTCAGCTGCTCTTCGCCACGGAGAAGAAAGTGGCGACAATAATATCCAGATATACATCGGCGACGAATCGCCGGTCGAGAACATGAAGGATTATTCAATAGTTACATCGACTTATGAGCTTCCTGAGGGTGCAAAGGGAACTATCGGAATAATAGGCCCGAAGCGAATGGATTACAAGAAGGTCGTAAATACATTGAAGAGTCTTACGGACGAACTTGATACCATATTCCGAAAGGAAGAGAAAAAGGGGTGAATGAAGAATGGCAGGAATGAGTATGGCGGAAATGCTCCAGTCTCTGCAGGATGAAAAGGAAGAAAAGGACGGTGCCGGAACTTCCAAGGGTGCGGAGAAGGTCGTTAATGTAGTTATAGGGCAGCCGATAGACGGAACTATAGTTACGGTTGATGATGAGCAGTACATAGCTGCGGAGGATGCCGATGCAAAGAGACCTAAGCCGATTCCTAAAAAGAACAGGCGGGGCAACAAAGAGCTGATGGCCGAGCTTGACAGAACCAAAGAGCTTGCCGAAGGCAATAAGGAAAAATACCAGCGACTGATGGCCGAGTTTGATAATGCAAGAGCCAGAAGCGAGAAGGAAAATTCCAAGATGTTTGATTACGGTGCCAAGGATACACTTGAGAAGCTTCTCCCTATAGTGGACGACTTCGAAAGAGCTTTGGAGAATATCCCTGAGAATGAAAAGGGTGCCTTCTCAGACGGAATTGAGATGATCTACAAGAAGATGATGGATACGCTTAAGGGAATCGGTGTTGAGCCGATGAACGCAGCAGACAAACCATTTGATCCTAATTTCCACAATGCGGTAATACATGTTGAGGATGAGAATTATCCTGAAAACACTGTTGTCGAAGAGATGCAGAAGGGTTACATGTATAAAGATCAGGTGCTCCGTCACAGCATGGTAAAGGTTGCCAATTAATATATATTTTAAATGAAATTAAAGGATAAAGATTTATCTTAGGAGGATTTATAAAATGGGTAAGATTATAGGTATTGACTTAGGTACAACAAATTCATGTGTAGCTGTTATGGAAGGTGGTAAGCCAATCGTTATCACCAATGCAGAAGGTTCAAGAACAACACCTTCAGTTGTAGGTTTCCTGAAATCAGGCGAAAGAGTTGTCGGTGATGCAGCTAAGCGTCAGGCAGTTACAAACGCAGATAAGACAATCGCATCAATCAAGAGACATATGGGCTCTGATTATAAAGTAACAATCGATGACAAGAAGTACTCTCCGGAAGAGATTTCGGCAATGGTTCTTCAGAAGCTGAAGGCTGACGCAGAGGCTTATCTCGGTGAGAAGGTAACAGAGGCTGTTATCACTGTTCCTGCTTACTTCACAGACTCACAGAGACAGGCAACAAAGAACGCAGGTAAGATCGCAGGTCTTGATGTTAAGCGTATCATCAACGAGCCTACAGCAGCAGCTCTTTCATACGGTCTTGATAACGAGAAAGAGCAGAAGATCATGGTATATGACCTTGGTGGTGGTACATTCGATGTATCTATCATTGAGATCGGTGAAGGCGTAATCGAAGTTCTTGCAACAGCAGGTAACAACAGACTCGGTGGTGATGACTTCGATAATGCGATCACACAGTACATGCTTGATGACTTCAAGTCAAAGGAAGGTATCGACCTTTCAGGCGACAAGATGGCTATGCAGAGACTTAAGGAAGCTGCAGAGAAGGCTAAGAAAGAGCTTTCTTCACAGACAGTTACAAATATCAACCTTCCATTCATCACAGCTAACCAGGATGGACCTAAGCACTTCGATATGGACCTCACAAGAGCTAAGTTCGATGAACTTACAGCTGATCTTGTAGAAGCAACACGTGGACCTGTTAAGCAGGCTATGGATGATGCAGGACTTTCAGCAGCAGAGATCGACAAGGTTCTCCTCGTTGGTGGTTCAACAAGAGTTATAGCAGTTAAGGAAGCGGTTAAGACTATTACAGGCAAGGAGCCATTCCAGGGCATCAACCCTGATGAGTGCGTAGCTATCGGAGCTTGTATCCAGGGTGGTAAGCTTGCAGGTGATGCAGGTGCCGGTGATATCCTCCTCCTTGACGTTACACCACTTACACTTTCAATCGAGACAATGGGTGGTATCGCTACTCACCTTATTGAGAGAAATACAACAATTCCTACAAAGAAGAGCCAGATCTTCTCAACAGCTCAGGATAATCAGGACGCCGTTGATATCAACATCGTTCAGGGTGAGCGTGAGTTCGCAAAGGACAACAAGTCACTCGGTAGATTCAGACTTGATGGTATCGCTCCTGCAAGAAGAGGTGTTCCACAGATCGAAGTTACATTCGATATCGATGCAAACGGTATCGTAAACGTATCTGCTAAGGACCTTGGTACAGGACGTGAGCAGCACATCACGATCACATCAGGAACATCACTTTCAGATGAAGATATCGAGAGAGCAGTTAAGGAAGCTGCAGCTTACGAAGCAGCTGATAAGAAGCGTAAGGAAGCAATCGAAGTTAGAAACGATGCAGACGCTATGGCATTCCAGACAGAGAAGGCACTCAACGAAGTTGGCGACAAGCTTCCTGAGGCTGACAAGAAGAAGGTTGAGGATGACCTCAAGGCACTCAAGTCAATCATCGAGTCAACAGATATTGATAACCTTTCAGACTTCGATGTTGAGAAGCTTAAGTCAGGTAGAGAGAAGCTCATGACTTCAGCTCAGAACCTCTTCTCTAAGCTCTATGAGCAGAACGGCCCTGGAGCAAATGCAGGAACCGGTACAGGAACACCAAACTTTGGCGATGATGTAGTTGACGGTGACTTCAAAGAAGTGTAAAATATAATACGGTAAATTAAATTTCAGCATGGATTCGTATCTGCAGGTGTATTTCCCGCAGATGCGAATCCATTGTGAGTATAAGGAAAGAGTAAAAGGGGATATTTATGGCGGAAGCAATTGACAAGAGAGACGCGTATGAGGTACTTGGGGTTTCACGAAACGCGAACGATAATGATTTGAAGAAGGCATACAGAGTCCTTGCCAAGAAATATCATCCGGACGCCAATCCGGGGGATATGGAGGCTGAGGAGAAGTTCAAGGAAGCTTCAGAGGCTTACGCTATCCTCAGTGATGCTGAAAACAGGAAGAAATACGATCAGTACGGATGGGCTGCATTTGATCCTAACGGACAGGGCGGCGATGCGGGCTTTGATTTCGCAGATATGGGCGATATCTTCGGAGATATCTTCGGTGATATGTTCGGAGGCGGAAATAAGAAGACACAGACAAGTGGACCTGTTAAGGGTGCTGATATCAAGACGACTATCAGATGTACCTTTGAAGAGGCTGCATTCGGAACTCAGACAGAGGTTGAACTTCCTCTGAAGGATGAGTGTCCTGTTTGTCAGGGAAGCGGTGCTCAACCTGGACATCCGGCAGAGACCTGCGGCAAGTGTGGCGGTAAGGGTCAGGTTGCTCTTACACAGCAGTCACTTTTCGGTATGACAAGAACTATCCAGACCTGTCCTGATTGCCAGGGTAGTGGAAAGATAATCAAGTTCAAGTGTAGTAACTGTGCAGGTTCGGGCTTTGTTAAGAGCAAGAAGATCATCCAGATCAAGGTTCCTGCAGGTATCGATAACGGACAGAGCATCAGACTTCGTGAGATGGGCGAGCCGGGTATGAACGGCGGAGCAAGAGGTGACCTTATCGTTACTATCCTTGTTGATAAGCATGCAATATTCCAGAGACAGGAGTATGATCTGTATTCAACCGAGCAGGTTGCATTTACTCAGGCTGCTCTCGGTGGCAAGATAACGATCAATACCATCGACGGACCTTATGAATATGATCTTACACCTGGTACACAGACCAATACAAAGATCACTCTTAAGGGCAAGGGTATCCCTACTCTGAGAAATAAAAACGTCAGAGGTAACCACTATGTAACTCTTATGGTTGAGGTTCCTGAGAACCTTACCGAGGAACAGAAGCAGGTTCTTAAACAGCAGGCAGATCCATATGCTGTTGAAGTTAGAGCTGCTACGGATTCACTTGGTGGCTTCTCCTTCGTCGGACATAAGAAAAAGAAAAAAGGAATAAAGAAAGTATGATATGGAAGAAGTTAACGATCGATACGAGTGTTGAAGCAGTTGATCTTATCAGTGAATTTCTCAGTGAACTTGGAGTAGAGGGCGTTATGATTGAAGATAATGTTCCTATTTCCGAGGAAGACCTGGAAATGATGTTTGTGGATATACCTGCTACACTCGGAGAAGACGATGGCACAGCCAAAGTTTCCTGCTTCGTTGACGATTCATTTGATATTAATTCTCTTAAGGCGGATATAGCGGCAGAGCTTGTCCGCCTTGAAGAGTTTATAGACGTAGGCAGTAAGGATATTACTGTCAGCGATACAAGTGATGACTCGACCTGGCAGAATAACTGGAAACAGTATTTTAAGCCATTCAGATTATATGATAATATTGTGATCCTTCCGACCTGGGAGGAGTATGAGGACATCAGACCGGGAGACACTGTTGTAAGGATTGAGTCGGTGATGGCCTTCGGTACAGGCACACACGAGACGACGAAGCTCTGTATCGGCCAGTTGAAGAAATACCTTAAGGACGGACAGTCTGTATTTGATATTGGAAGTGGCAGTGGTATCCTTTCGATAATCAGTGTATATCTCGGGGCCGGCTATGTTCACGGTATGGATATCGATCCTGATGCGGTTAAGGCAAGCCTTGAGAATGCAGAGGCTAACGGCTTCGATAAGGATAGGATTGACTTTACCTGCGGCAACCTGCTTGACAGTAATTATATCGCCGGAGTTTCGAGAAGAAAGGGCGATTTCGATAAGAAGCAGGCTGAGGACATGAGTGCTGCCGGTAATATCGAGAGTGACGGCGCTGCAAAATCGGCTGAAGACAGTAAGACAGCAGCTGTGGACAGGCAGTATGATATCGTTGTTGCAAATATACTTGCAGACGTTATCATGCCTCTTTCTGCTGTTGTAAGACCTTATATGAAGGAGGATGGACTCTTCATTACTTCAGGTATCATCGATACCAAGGAGGAAGAGGTTAAAGCAGAACTCTTGAAGAACGGCTTTGATATCATCGATGTCATTCATATGGGCGAGTGGGTATCGATAGTCTGCAAGTAACTATAGAGAGGTGTTAAATGCTTCTGAGCGACGCAAGAGAGTATTATATTAAATATCTGGGCGATGGGCATAAGATGTATCTTGATGACATCAAACGCTACGAAGAGTTTAAGGCCATGAACATCCCTGAACGGACTAAGGCTGAGTGGGATGATGAAATAGTTGCGATGTATTTTAAAACTCTTCATGATGATCCGGATGATGTCTGGGCAAAACATGATCGTATCATCGGTATTCTCAAAAAAAAGCGATGTGATTACCTAAAATGGGGCAAGCTGCTTCTTGATGAGTTGGAAGGCTTTGAGTATCTGAATAAAAAGAATAAGATACTTATTATTGAAAATATGGCCGGAAGAGACCGGTATCATAAGGGTGGAGCTTATATCATCATCACGAAGACGCCTTATGCTGAGCGGCTTGATCAGATCATGCAGGAATTCACGGATTTCTATGTGACTGAGGATGATAACCTGAATCAGCTGGGTTGGCGCGATATCAGAGACAGATATAACAGAGCAGTAATAGAATATAACAGAGCCTACAGAAAGTGGACAGAACGCCCGGGTGATGAGGCTTACAGTAGCGAAGAGTAATATTGCCGAGTGATCGGTATTACAGGACAAGGAATAATGAGTCTGTTGATTGGAGCAGAATAGTTAAACATATCTGTGGTGTATTTGTAGACAAGGAAAAATATAAATAATGAGTTTGTACAGATTCTACGTTGAAGGCTGCAGCGATGCATCCGATAAAATATACATATCCGGCAAGGATTATAATCATATAAAGAATGTGCTCAGACTGCGCGTTGGTGAAGAGATAATCGTAAGCGACGGTACTTCGAGAGATTATCACTGCAGGATAGCCGGTTACCGTGATGCGGGAGATGCTTCTTCTGACAGCTCAGCTAAAGGTAGAGGCGGTCATATTGATGAATCAAGCGGCGAGGTCGAAGCGGAGATAATTGATATTACGGATAATTCGACTGAACTTCCTGCTGACATCATTCTCTTTCAGGGCATGCCTAAGGCTGATAAGTTTGAGCATATCATTCAGAAAACGATCGAGCTTGGCGTTCATGAGATATATCCTGTCATGATGAAGAGATGCGTCGTAAAACTTGAAGGCGGAAACGGAAATACAGATAAGAATGGTTTCCTTACCGTCAGTTCCAAGGAAGCAAAGAAGGTGCAGAGATACAACAGCATAGCTGAAGCGGCTGCAAAACAGTCGCAGAGAGGCATTATCCCGGAGGTTAAGAGCTATATATCCTTTAAGCAGGCGGCTGATCTGGCGTCTGAGATGGATATGGTGCTTGTGCCTTATGAATCGGCTGAGGGGATGGACCATTCCAGAAGCGTGATCGCAGAAGTGAAGAAGCTCTGTGAAACAATGCCTAAAAAACCGACTGTAGCTGTATTTATCGGGCCGGAGGGCGGCTTTGCACAGGAGGAGATAGACCTCCTTACAGATAAGGGGGGCGGGATCATTTCACTTGGAAGAAGGATACTTCGCACGGAAACAGCAGGCCCTACGGTTATGTCTATTCTTGGTTTTGCACTCGATGATTAAAAGGTTGGTAAAGACATGGAAATATATTTTGACAATTCGGCAACAACAAAGGTATATCCTGCGGTTAAGGATATCATGATCAAAGTGATGGAGGAGGATTATGGCAATCCTTCTTCACTTCATATGAAGGGCGTAGAGGCTGAGAGATATATAAAGAAAGCGGCTGATACTGTTGCGAAGACGCTTCGCTGTAAGCCGGAAGAGTTGATATTTACAAGTGGTGGAACAGAGAGTAATAATCTTGCTCTGATCGGTACGGCGCTTGCGAAAAACAGACTCGGAAAGCATATCATATCGACAACGATTGAGCACGCATCGGTACATGCAACACTTGATTTCCTGAAGAGTCAGGGCTTTGAGATAACTCTTATCGGAACGGATGAGCACGGTGTGGTTGATCATGCTGAGGTTGCTAAGGCTGTCAGAGAGGATACAATACTTGTTTCCTGCATGATGGTAAATAATGAGGTTGGCGCGATCGAGCCGGTTGCTGAGATTTCGGGTGCTGTTAAAAAGATCAATCCTGATATTTATATGCATGTTGATGCGATTCAGGCTTACGGGAAGCTTCCTGTTTATCCTTCAAAGCTTGGCGCAGACCTTGTTTCAATAAGCGGTCATAAAATACACGGACCGAAGGGATCAGGGGCTCTCTATGTTAAAAAAGGCATCCTGATAAGACCTATCATTTACGGTGGCGGACAAGGTAACGGTATGCGTTCGGGAACCGAAAATGTTCCGGCTATCGCAGGCTTTGGAGTGGCTGCAGAAGAGTCCTTCAGAGATTTTGATAAGAAAATAGAGCATATCAGTGCGGTTAAGGAGTATCTTATAGAGAAGCTTACCTCTCTTCCGGAGGTCTACAACAATTCCGGTGATGCACCGCATATTGCAAGCTTCAGCTTTGTAGGGGTAAGAAGTGAGGTTATGCTTCACAGCCTTGAGGATAGAGGTATCTATACTTCATCGGGTTCGGCATGCTCTTCTCATAAGAGAGCGGCAAGTAATGTCCTTACATCCATGGGGCTGACCAAGGACAGACTTGAATCGACGCTACGCTTTAGTATCGGAGAGGATAACACAAAAGAGCAGGTTGATACTGTATTTGAGGTTATAAGCGGGCTGCTTCCGATGCTCAGACAGTTTACGAGAAAATAAAACATTATATGCCTTGTTAATGATTTTGGCTGAATAGTTAGTGGCGTGTTTTTTATATTCAAAAACAAGCTGGATTAAAGTCGAAGTGTGTAGACTTAATTATATTAAGTTTACACACTGTTTTTTATGCCAAAATGATGTATCTAAATTATGATAATATGGTATAATGCTATTTGTTTTTATGAAATGAGTGTCAGATGTATATAAATATGATTGACATATCGCATAAGGACATTGAAATATTTATGTATCTTAGTTAACTATCTTTGTTGAACTTGGATGATATAGGAGGAAAGAACGATGGAAAAGGTAAGGAGTATTCCGGATTTTTACGGATGCCTGGTGTTTAATGACAGAGTTATGAAGGAGAGACTTCCGAAGGATGTTTACAAAGCAGTGCAGAGCACGGCTAAGCAGGGTGTTCATCTTCAGCTTGAGGTCGCAAATACAGTTGCCACAGTTATGAAGAACTGGGCTCTGGAGAACGGTGCGACACATTATACACATTGGTTCCAGCCGATGACCGGTCTTACCGCAGAGAAGCACGACAGCTTTATCACACCTCTTGATGACGGTACAGTTATCATGGAGTTTTCCGGCAAGGAGCTTATCAAGGGTGAGCCTGATGCTTCAAGCTTTCCTTCAGGTGGAATCAGATCAACTTACGAGGCCAGAGGATATACAGCATGGGATCCTTCTTCGCCTGCTTTTATAAAGGATGGCACACTTTATATACCGACAGCATTCTGTTCATACAGAGGACAGGCTCTTGATAAGAAGACGCCGCTCCTTCGTTCGATGGATGCTATTTCGAATTCAGCAGTAAGAGTTCTTCACCTTCTTGGCAAGACTGATATTAATAGAGTAAATGTAACGGTTGGCGCTGAGCAGGAGTATTTCCTTATCGATAAGGAACTCTATAAGGACAGGAAGGATCTCATGATGTGTGGCCGTACACTTCTCGGTGCTCCGGCTCCAAAGGGACAGGAGATGGAGGATCATTACTTTGGCGTGCTTAAGCCAAAGGTTGCCGAGTTCATGAAGGAGCTTGACAACGAGCTTTGGAAGCTTGGTGTTCCTTCGAAGACAAAGCATAACGAGGTTGCGCCGGCTCAGCATGAGCTTGCACCTGTATTTGAGACTGCAAATGTGGCTGTTGATCACAACCAGCTTACAATGGAAATGATGAAGAAGGTTGCTGATAAGTTCGGCTATGCCTGCCTGCTTCACGAGAAGCCTTTCGCGGGTGTTAATGGTTCCGGCAAGCATAATAACTGGTCGATCTCGACGGATGCAGGAGAGAACCTCCTGAACCCTGGCAAGACACCTGGCGAAAACACATCCTTCCTTGTATTTCTTATGGCTGTAATCGCCGCTGTTGACGATTATGCTGATTTCCTGAGACTTTCTGTTGCTACACCGGGAAATGATCACAGACTTGGCGCTAACGAGGCTCCACCGGCTATCATTTCTGTGTTTATCGGTGAGGAGCTCGATGCTGTTATGAAGGCTATCGAGAAGGGTGAGCATTATACAGGCGCAGGCAAGACAAAGATCAGCTGGGCAAATATTCTGCCGCATATTACTATTGATACAACTGACAGAAATAGAACATCGCCGTTCGCATTCACAGGAAATAAATTTGAGTTCCGTTCACCGGGCTCAGCCCTTTCCGTAGCGCAGCCGATGATCGTTTTAAATACAGCTGTTGCCGAAGAACTCGACAAGATCTACGAGGCTCTTAAGGACGTTCCGCAGGATGAGCTTGATGAGAAGATATATCAGCTTCTCCAGAAGCTTCTGAAGGAGCATAAGAAGGTTATCTTCAATGGCGACGGATATGCAGATGAATGGATCGAGGAGGCTGCAAGACGCGGTCTTCCTAACTATAAATCAAGCCCTGAGGCTATTCCTCACATCATCGATGAGAAGAACATCGAGCTCATGAAGAAGCACAATGTTCTCTCAGAGGAGGAGATGAGAGCTAAGTACGAGATCTTCCTTGAGAACTACAACAAGGTGATCCATATCGAGGCGCTCACAATGCAGGAGATGGTTCGTAAGGACGTGACAGCAGGTATCGTTCTCTACATGAAGGACGTTACAAATGAAGCTCTGAAGAAGAAGCAGCTGCTTCCTAACCTTAACTGTAACTACGAGGAGAATATCATCACTACACTTGATGAGACAGAAAATACAATGTTTGATATGCTAGCAAAGCTTACTGAGGATACAAAGAAGGCTGAGGGCATCACAGATCTTCTTGAGGCTGCGAAGTTCTACCATGATGTGATCCTTGCGGATATGGAAGAGCTGCGTAAGTCGGTAGATAAGGCTGAGGCGATCATTCCGAACAGTTATCTGCCGTATCCTACTTACGGAGAGCTTTTATTCTCACTTCGTTAAATCATTTTTCATAACAAATGTATATAGCTCGGATGGATGATTCCATATGTAATGTGGAATCGCCCGCGCGGCAGGTATATGTGTTTTCGAGACCGTTGTGGGTCTCGGCGCTTAACGATTCAGACGCCGACGAAGGAGGTGGCTGAGAGTTTAGCGAGCGCAGCGGCCGTTAGGGGACCCGTCACGTCCGAGAGGTTGTCTCGAAAACATATATATCTGCTCAGCTAGGGCGAACAAAACCAAGAGCTCGGAATCATTCATCCGAGCTCTTGATATTATGATGAAAATTGATTAATATGGCACAAGAAGTATTAGTCTGCTATAATCAATGAAATGCAACAAGTTTATGAGCTTTGCAAGAAAGTAAAGAAGAAGGATATTAGAAATGGAATACAACACTTTTTTGATTAAGTATGCGGAGATTGGTACGAAAGGTAAAAACAGGTACAAGTTCGAGGATCATCTCTGTAAGAGGATGAGGCAGCGCCTTAAGGCTTTGGGAGACTTTGAGGTTAGACGTGAATATGGCAGAATATTCGTCGTTGCTAAGTCTGATTTTGACTATGATGAGGCGATTGCGAGACTGACAAAGATATTTGGAATATCGGGTGTATGTCCGGTTATGGTAACTGATTCGCTGGAGTATAAGGATATTTCAGAGGGCCTTGTTAAATACGTCGGAGAAGAGTTCGACGATAAGCGTTTTACGTTCAAGATGAATGTAAGGCGCCATAATAAGGATTATCCGATCAATTCGATGGAGATGGCTGCCGAGCTCGGCGGAGATGTTTTGGAAGCGTACGAAGCTGAAGGGATGAAGGTTGACGTTCACAGTCCGGAGCATATCATTCATGTGGAAATAAGAAATATTGCTTACATCTATTCGAAGGTCATTCCGGGAGCCTGTGGTCTTCCTGTCGGCACGAATGGCAAAGGTATTTCCCTTCTTTCGGGAGGAATTGACAGCCCGGTAGCTACTTACATGATCGCCAAGAGAGGCGTTGAGATGGAGGCGGTGTATTTCAATGCGCCACCTTATACCTCTGAAAGAGCCAAGGATAAGGTTAAGGAGCTGGGAAGGATAGTTGCTCAGTACAGCGGACCTATCAAGCTTCATATCGTAAACTTCACAGACTGCCAGCTGGCTATTTATAAGAACTGTCCGCACGATGAACTGACTATCATCATGAAAAGACTGATGTTCAGAATGGCCGAGGACATCGCGAAGAGGGATGACTGCCAGTGTATAGTTACCGGCGAGAGTATAGGTCAGGTTTCTTCTCAGACAACCTTCAGCCTCGGGGTTATAAATGAAGCTGTTAAGGACGTTCCTGTTTTTAGACCTCTTATCGGTGTTGATAAGCAGGAAATAGTTGAGATGTCGCAGAAGATCGGCACCTATGAGACGTCAATACTTCCTTACGAGGACTGCTGCACAATATTTGTTGCAAAGCATCCTGTAACGAAACCGACACTTGAACAGATCAAGAAATCGGAAGAGAACCTTGTTGGAATAATAGAAGAGCTTTATGATAAGGCGCTTGAAACAGCTGAGGTTGTTTATTTGAAATAAAATAGAAAGCGTACCCTTGAAGGCGTATTTTGCCACAATTGAAAGGGTACGTTTTTTGTTTATACAGGATAAAGAATATAAAGCAAAAAGGACAACCGAATCGGTTGTCCTTTAAAGTAGTCCGTAGGGGAATCGAACCCCTGATTCCGCCGTGAGAGGGCGGCGTCTTAGCCTCTTGACCAACGGACCGTTTATGATAATATCAAACCCTATAGAAAAATGCAAGTACTTTTTTAAAAAATTTTTATAAATATTTTTTTAGGATTGCGAATATTGAAACAAAGCTATATTTGTTCTATAATTATCGTGTTTTTTGAAGTTTTAAAAAAGTATTTATTATATTTGAAAAGGAGATCAAAAATGATAGTTTGTGATCATTTAGGGAAGAAGTATATGTCCAAATACGCTCTTCAGGATTTTAACTTCCAGTTTGAGCCGGGACATGTATATGCGCTTCTTGGCCCTAACGGAAGCGGAAAGTCAACACTGATGAAAACTCTTGCCGGCCTGATCAAGGCGACAGAGGGAGAGGTGTATGTAGATAACGAGCCTATTGATTATCATCATAAGTCTAAGATCGCTTACATGCCTACTGAGCCGTATTTTTATTCTTACATGACAGGTATGCAGGCCGCAAAATATTATCAGGACTTTTTTGAAGATTTCAATATGGACAAGTTCAACGTTACTATGAACAAGATGATGCTTGATCCGAACCAGAAGCTGAAAACCTATTCGACAGGTATGATGGCTAAGTTCAAGGTTGCTCTCAATGTTTCGCGTAACCCTGAGCTTCTGATGCTTGACGAGCCTCTTAATGGTATCGATATGATCGCCAGAGAGGATGTTACAAAGAGTATAATTGAAGGCATCACAAGAGATTCCATCGTTATCGTATCAAGCCACCTTATCGAGGATCTTGAGCCAATAGCTGATTATGTGCTTTTCATCAAGAGAGGCCAGCTTGTGGTAACCGGTCCGACAGCAACCTTCAGAGATTATTATGGCAAGTCCATGTCTGATATGTATCGTGAGATATATGCAGACATGAGAATGTAGGAAGGAGGGATGCTGTATGTTAAAAACAATGAAGTATGAAGTGATCAGAAACAAGATGGTCATCATAATCCTGTTCAGTATCCTGGGCGGAGCAGAGGCAATCTTCCTTATGGGACTTGCCGGGGACTCGAGAAATCTGATCGGATATGGAATCCTCGGACTTGTTCTCGGTACAAGTATAATCTACTTTGTAATATGGCTGCTCGGTATCATGAGCTTCAGCCATGATCTTAGAGACAAAACGGGTTATATGGTTTTCCTTACGCCGGTTAATCCGTATAAGATAATAATCGCCAAGATGCTTGTTGGCCTTATCGAGCTGACCGCAGCAGCGCTGTTCTTTATCATACTTGCGGCTATCGATATTAGAATACTTTTCAACAAGTTTGGAGAGTCATCATCGGTATTTGATGCTGTTGCAAAATTTGTAGGGGCATCAAAGGATACAATATGGGCAGGAATAGTTGCTTTCGTTATCAGTCTTGTGTTCAGCGTGCTGCTTTATTATTCACTTGCTTACTTTGTATCGGCAGTAAGCTCACTGATGGCAAAGAGCACCGGCGTGCAGAGATTCCTTACGATAACCTTTGTAATCCTGTTTATGATATTCTTCTCTGTATTATCAAAGAGTATGCCTAAGTTTACTAACGACATCTCGAACGAGCCTATAAGTAAGCTGGTTGAAGAAATACCGACGTATCTGCTGTCGCTTGGGTTTACGGCGCTCTTTACTTATGGGTGCGGATATCTTATGAAGAATAAACTTAGTTTATAATATGGTGGGACGGACGTCCGGCTGTTGATCTGGAATATAATAAATAATGGTCACATATATCTTAGATTATTAAGATATATGTGACCATTTATTGTTATTAGTTGTTATAGATTGTTGTAATTATGGTGTTAATGTATTCTTCAAGATTATCCGGGTAGACATCCACTTTTAGATAGTCTTTGCAGTTGATGTCCAGGAGCATGTAGCGTTCGGTGTGGCCTCTGAAGAAGTATTCGCCGTTCTTTTCGATGACTTCTTCGACGAGGATGTTCAGGGGTTCACCGAGGAACTCTTGCTCGTAGGCGGCTTTATTGAGTTCGCCGAGGCGGATCAGTTTGTCGCTTCGGGCGGCCTTGACCTTTTCGGTCAGCTGGTCCGGAAGCTTATCAGCGACGGTTCCCTTACGTCTTGAATATTTAAATACATGTGTTTCGTAGAGCTTCAGTTCGGCAAGGTTATCGAGGGTGGTTATAAAGTCCTCCTCGGTCTCGCCGGCAAAGCCTGCGATTATATCTGCTGTAAGAGCAGGGCGGTCGAAATTCTCGCGGAGAAGGGTGACCGCATTTTTTATGTCATCGACGGTGTAGTGCCTGTTCATGCGCTTAAGTGTATTATCGCATACACTCTGGAGCGAAAGATGGAAATGCGGACAGAAGCGCGGATCGTTCTTTATTATTGAAATAAACTCGTCGTTTATAATTCGTGGCTCAAGTGAACCGAGTCTGATCCTGTCCATATGGTGTGATTTGCTTATTTCGCGGAGGAGAGTAAGAAAGTCGCGGCCATTATCGTTATATGAGCAGATATTGATACCTGTAAGGACTGCCTCTCTGACGCCGTTCTCTGAAAGGGTATTCAGCTCGGCGATTATATCCTCGATGGACTTGCTCCTGATGCGTCCCCTGACATACGGAATGATGCAATAGGTGCAGAAGAGGTTGCAGCCGTCCTGAATCTTGATATAAGCACGAGTGCTGTCAACGGGATTCGAAACACTGAGAGCTTCAAACTCTGAATCATGGTTGATATCCGGGATATTGTCCTCCGGAGCAGTTCCTTCGAAATACTCAGTCAGTATGCGTACGACATCCTTCTTTCTGTTATTTCCGATAAGGATGTCTATGCTGTCGTCCTCGCTTAGCTTTTCAGCGGCAGCCTGAACGTAGCAGCCGGCGGCAACTACGACCGTTTCCGGATTCTCCTTCTTCATACGGTGGAGCATCTGGCGTGACTTGTGATCGGCGATATTTGTGACTGAACATGTATTTACGATGGATATGTCCGCCTTCTCGTCATCAGCGGCTTCCCTGCAGCCACAGTTCTGCAGAAGCAGAAGCATTGCGTCGGATTCGTATTTATTCACCTTGCAGCCAAGGGTTATTATCTTTACTGTTTTACCTTCAAGTATACTTTTTGTCATGTCTGTGTCCTGTCCTACATATTTCTGAAATAATACTATGCTGCGCAGACTTTTTTAGGTGCTGCGGCATTAAGTAATAGTTGACAATTAAAGTATCAACTTTTATTATATTAGCATATAGTTTTTAATTTTGTAAATCTTTTACAGGGAGGTTCATATAATGAAAGCAGTTAAGGTTTCACTCAATTCTATCGACAAGGTTAAGGCATTCGTAAATGACATCAGTGGCTTCAACAAGGCTGAGTTTGATCTTGTTTCAGGAAGATATGTTATCGATGCTAAGTCAATCATGGGTATTTTCAGTCTTGATATATCTAAGCCTATCGATCTTAACATCTATGCAGAGGATAATATGGATGAGATCCTTGAAACACTCAAGCCATATCTCTCAGAGTAATTATGTTATTAAAGCCGCACAGCGGTTTTGAAGATTAAAGTATTTTTAAAAATGAAAGGAATAGGGAGAATTATGAAGAATTGTCCAGTTTGCGGCGCACAGCTTCAGGATACAGATATGATATGTCCGGTTTGTGGTGCACAGCAGGTAGTAAGTCAGGAAGGTTTTGATCAGGCAGCACAGCAGGCACAGCAGTATTTTGATCCGGCAGCACAGCAGGCACAGCAGTTTGTTGATCCGGCTATGCAGTACCAGGGAGGAGCTGATTTTGGTCAGAATCCATACGGTATAGATCCATCAACTCAGCCACAGGGCATGGTTCCACCGGCTCCAAAGAGCGGTAACGGAAAGAAGATCGCAATCATCGCAGGTTGCGCAGTTGCAGTAATCGGTATCCTCGTTGCAGTATATTTCCTTTTTATCAAGGGCGGCAGCGGCGCAGGTTCAGCTAAGGGAGTAGCTGAGAAGTGTGTAAATGCACTTTTCGATGGTGATGCAGATGAAGTTTATGATTGCTTCCCTGACGGAATGCTCAAGTCAGAAGAGAAGGAAACACTTAAGCAGGCACTTTCTTATATGCAGATGTTCTCAAGCATGATCAAGGACGTCAAGGCCGGATCAGAGAAGAAGCTCAGCGGTGACGAAGCTCAGTATTACATCGATAACATGAAGAGCCAGTACAATATCACAATTGATGAAGTTGCTACAGTTCCTGTAACTTATACTATGGAGTTCATGGGCACAACTGAGTCACAGACAATGGACGTTATCTGTGGTAAGATCGGTTCTAAGTGGTATGTAATCGGCGGTGTTAACTAATCCGTTTTATGAGGTGAGATAAAAATGGCAAATTGTAGTATTTGCGGTGCTGAGATTCCTGCAGGCGCAACAAGCTGTCCTGTTTGTGGAGCACCGGTATCAGACAACGCAGGTTCTATGTATTCGCTTTCAGGCGGAAATGACATGACAGGCGGCATCTACGACAGAAATCAGCAGATGGATCCTATGGGATTTGATCCGGCAGCCGGTGATAACTTCGGGTCGTTCGGTTCTGCTTCAGCTAATTTCAACAACATGCCATCAGGCGGCGGATATTCAGAGCCGGCTAGAGTTAAGAGTAAGTCAGGCGCTATGGTAGCGATCATACTTGTTCTTCTCTGTGCAGTTGGTGTAGGAGCGTATTTCATTTTAAATAATGTGTTATCATCACCAAAGAAGGTTGCAGAAGAGTTTATCGATGCTTTCGAAGATTATGATATTGATAAGCTTGTTGATCTCTTCCCACCTGAACTTGCAACAGATGATGATGTTACAATGCTTAAGACTATGTTCGAGCAGTATAAGACATACGGCATCTCGATCAAGTTTAAGAATGTTAAATACGATGTAAGTAAGCCTTATGATAAGTCTTCAATCAAGTATCTTGAGAGTACACTTAGGGATCAGGGCTACAACCTGGACGGCAAGATGGATCAGGTTAAGACAGTCAAGATAGACTGTACGATGGAAGCCACATATCTTGGTGAGACTGAGTCACAGGCGTATACGATCACTTTCGTCTGCGCAAAGATAAAAGGAGATTGGAAGCTCATAGGAGCATTACAGTAAATGACTAATTTAAAAGACCTACTCTATGTAGGTCTTTTAGTTATATAAAAAGAAAGATGAGGTAAAAATAATGTCAGATCAGTATAACCCATACGGTGATCAGCCACAGAATCCATATGGTGGACAGCCTGCAGATCCATATGCACAGCAGAATCCATATGCACAGCCACAGGCAGACCCATACGCACAGCAGAATCCGTATGCACAGCCACAGGCAGATCCATACGCACAGCAGAACCCATATGCACAGCAGAATCCATACGCTCAGTCGGCAGATCCATATGCTCAGGGAAATCCATATGCACAGAATTCATTTCCGGGTGGCGCAGCAGCTCCTAAGAAAAAGTCTAAGGCACCACTCATCATAACACTTTGTGTTGTTCTTGCAGCTGCTATCGGAGTTGGAGTGTATTTCTTATTCATCAAGAAGGATAAGGAAGGCGGTTCAGATAAGGCCGGAAATACACCTAAGGATGTTGCGGAAGCATTCGTAGACGCATTTGTAAATTACGATACAAACAAGATTGCAAGCCTCTTCCCACCTGAACTTGCAGGCGACAGCGAGGTTCAGCAGATGAAGCAGATGTTTGATCTTTACAAGTCTATGGGCGTTGTAGTGAAGTTCAACGATACCAAATATGATGTTGGTGAAGATTATGACGATAGTGATCTCAGCCAGCTGAAGTCTACTATGGAGTCTCAGGGCTATAACATCTCAGATAAGATCAAGAATGCTAAGAACGTAACTATTACATCAACGATTGAAACAACCTATGCAGGACAGACAGAAAAGACAAATTACAAGGCAACTCTTGTTGTTTCTAAGATCGATGGCGAGTGGAAGATTCTGGGTGCTTTTCAATAATGCTTGATACTGAAATGAGGGAACCATTATTTGATTTCCTCGAAGGACATTTTTCTAAAATACGTATAATTGAAGAAAAAGTCATAAACAGATCCAGAGCCGATGTTCTGGGCGTGATAGACGGCGCCATAACAGGCTTTGAGATCAAATCAGACAGCGATACCTATGACAGGCTGGAAACGCAGGTTAAGGATTATGACAAATACTGCGATTACTGTTACCTTGTCATAGGTAAGAGCCATCTGAAACACGCAAGTGAGCATATTCCTTATTATTGGGGGATAATATGCGTATCGGATAAAGATGATGTTGTGATGAGCAGGGAGGCAGGTCTTAATCCAAAGGTTAAGCTGACTAATCAGTTTCAGCTTCTTTGGAGAACAGAGCTTGCACATCTGCTCAGCATCAATCATCTTCCTAAATGTTCCGGAAAGAACAAAAAGGAAATATCAAAGCTTTTGATAGAGAAGGTGGATAATGACCTTCTTAGGGAACAGTTTACCGAATGCCTCTTCGAGAGGGATTATACGGTATTTGATGAGAAGAATTCCGCTCTTAAGGAAAAGGGAGTGGAAACAGGCTTCAGGAAGACTAAAACAGGTATTAAGGCGAAACGGAAGCGCGTGAGGAAGCCACCGATACCTGTTGGTGTGACACATGTGATCACCTCTTCCCGTAGAAGAAAGAAAAGGTAGCAGATATGAAGTGCGGCAACTGCGGTTATGAAATTAAATACGGTGACAGATTGTGTCCGGGCTGCGGGCTGCCACTGCCTGCGACTAATTATGCGGATTTCAAGGCTGATGAGAAAGCATCTGAGGATAAGGAAGATCGAAGAGAAGATGCTTCAGAAAAGAATGAAGCACTTGCAGAAAATACCTCTGATAAGAATACTGAGAAGTCAGAGGACAATTCTGAGAAGAAAGATAAATTCTGGGGATTCTTCGGAAGAAAGAAAGATAAAAACTCATCTGACGAGAAAAAAGAGGATGAGAAGAAGGATAAGTATGCTACGGATGATATAGACTACTCGTTTGATGAGAGCTTGTATGATCTGGATCAGGATCTGGTTGAAGAAGAGCTGAAGAAGAGTAAGAAGAGCTTTGAGAGAGATTACGAAAAAACCGAGAATAAATCGGACAAAAAGGCGGATAAAGATTCAGTTGAAGCAGATTCCGAGAAGATGGATTATGATGATGCAGATTCTGACAAAACAGATTCCAACAATATAGATGATAAAATAGAAAACAAGAACGCAAAGAAGGACAGGAAGAACCAGCTGGTTTATTCTGACGATAAGCTTCCGGAGAGTGAAGATATTATCGATGTCGATTTCGTTGATATAGATGATGATACGTCCTTTAAGGCGCCAAGTACCAAGATAAGGACACCGCATAAACTTACGACCGGCGACAAGATAACCATTGCTGTTGGAATAGCGCTTCTGGTTGCCATCATCATCGGCGGTATCATATGGATGGTGAAGAAGAGCAATAAGAAGAAGGAAGAGGATAAACGCTACGGCATGGAGGAGATTGAGGGCTTCTTCGAAGGGATCTCCGAGCTTGACGAGCTGATAAGCTATGACAATGTAAACGGAAATAACAGTGACGAGATATATAAGATCATCGATGACAGAGTGAAGCTTGCTTCAAGCTTTAAGAGCTTTTCGGTAACAAATATAGAAGTGATCGATAAGAAAGAGGTTCATGACGATGTTCTTGATTCTATGATCAACAAGACCGGACTTGATCTCGATAAGGTTTATATCCTTAACATCAGCTTCCGTTACAATGCCGACGGCAATGTGCTTCCGGGCAAGGCAACCATCAGGACCGGAAGAACCAAGAAGAATAAGAAATGGTGGGTTGTCAGCTGCAAGATGGAAGATGTGCTTACAGCGGCTCAGGACTTCATGCAGGCCTACAACAAGGTTGATGCAGAGGCTATAATCGATTTCTTCGCTGACGGCGTTCTCTCTGAAGCAACCAAGGATACCATGAGGAAGACCTATCAGTTTATCATCGCTCCGTTTAACTTCACTGATATCAAGTTTAAGGCATACACCGTACCGGAAGGAAAATATAACGAAATCTCGGCAAAATTCGCAGAGCCTGATCATAAATACGGCTCCGTTATCGGCTTCAAGGTTGAGACTCACGGAAAGAACAGTATAAGTGATGAAAACAGGGTTGATTTTGACCTTGTGATGGCGCTTGACGGTAACAGGTGGAAGGTTCTTGATATCGTTTATCTGGAAAAATAAGCTGTCAAGAAAAAATACTTGACAAATAAATACAGGTTTATTATACTTGCAAGGTGTGTAAAGAGGATTTACTTTACGCACCTTCATGTATTTTCGGTGAAGATAATGACTGCCGTAGAGTTTATGATGATGAATAGAGGACGGTCATGGAGAAGATCGTAAGACAGGCTCTGCTTTTCGATTTTTACGGAGAGCTGCTGACTGAACACCAGAAAAAAGTTTATTATGATGTTATTTCCGAGGATATGTCGTATTCGGAGATAGCTGAGGAATATAATATTTCGAGACAGGGCGTATTTGATCTTGTCAGAAGATGTGATAAGATACTCCTTGATTATGAGGAGAAGCTTCATCTGATCGAGAAGTTCAGCAAGGCCAAGGAGAGCATAAGAGAGATCGGTGAGATTACGGCTGCTCTTAAGGATAAGAACAGTGATCCGGAGCTTACCGAAATGATAGACAGAGTCGACAGACGGCTCGAAGAGATAATCGAGGATTTTTGATCCGGAGGATAATATGGCATTTGACAGCTTAAGTGATAAATTACAAAATGTCTTCAAGAAACTGAGAGGCAAGGGTGTACTTAAAGAGGACGACATCAAGGAGGCTATGAAGGAAGTTAAAAGAGCTCTCCTGGAGGCTGATGTTAACTTCAAGGTCGTAAAGAACTTCATCAACTCAGTTACTGAAAAGGCTGTTGGCGAAGAGGTTATGAAGGGACTCAATCCCGGACAGATGGTTATCAAGATCGTTCGTGACGAGATGACTTCTCTTATGGGAAGCGAGACCACTGAGCTGAAGCTTCTTCCGTCAAACGAGATCACCATCATCATGATGTGCGGTCTTCAGGGTGCAGGTAAGACAACAACGGTTGCCAAGCTTGCAGGACAGTTCAAGAATAAGGGACGTAAATGTCTCCTTACAGCCTGTGATATTTACAGACCGGCTGCTATCAAACAGCTGGAGATAAACGGTGAGAAGGTAGGCGTTCCTGTATTTTCCATGGGAACAGGCTACAAGCCGGTTGATATCGTTAAGGCTGCTATCTCTCATGCAGAGAAAAATGGCATAAATACACTTTTCATAGATACTGCCGGACGTCTTCATATAGATGAAGAGATGATGGGCGAGCTTCGTGAGATCAAGGATAATATCCCTGTTACATACACGATACTTACCGTTGACTCAATGACCGGTCAGGACAGTGTAAATGTTGCAACAACCTTCAATTCAGAGATCGGTATCGACGGCGTCATCCTTACAAAGCTTGACGGTGATACAAGAGGTGGTGCTGCACTTTCGATCAAGGCGGTTACAGGTAAGCCTATCCTTTACGCTGGTATGGGCGAGAAGCTGACAGACCTTGAGCAGTTCTTCCCTGACAGAATGGCAAGCCGTATCCTTGGAATGGGCGATGTTGAAAGCCTGATCGAGAAAGCTCAGGAAGCTATCGATGAGGAACAGGCTAAGAAGGTTGAAGAGAAGATCAGAAAAGCAACCTTTGACTTCAATGATTTCCTTGATCAGATGGAACAGATGAACAAGATGGGCGGGCTTTCATCAATCCTTGGAATGCTTCCGGGAGCAGGAAAGCTTAAGAATGTTCAGATAGATGAGGATGCCATGAATAAGCCTAAGGCGATCATCTATTCTATGACAGCCGAAGAGAGAGCCAATCCGGATATCCTGAACGTCAGCAGAAAGAACAGGATAGCGAGAGGCGCCGGCGTTGATATCGCAGAGGTTAACAGATTCGTCAAGCAGTTTGAGGAATCGCGCAAGATGATGAAGCAGATGTCCGGAATGATGGGCAAGAAGAAAAAACGTGGCATGATGCCATTCGGATTCTAGTTAAAAATTTCTAATTTGGTAAATTAGAGATTTATATAAATTATATTTTTAATATTTTAGGAGGTCATTTAAAATGGCAGTTAAGATCAGATTAAGAAGAATCGGTTACAAGAAGCACCCATACTACAGAGTAGTAGTTGCTGATTCAAGATCACCAAGAGACGGAAGCTCTATCGCAGAGATCGGTACATATGATCCGAACCAGGAGCCAAGCGTAGTAAATATCGATGCTGAAGAGGCTAAGAAGTGGCTCGCTAACGGTGCACAGCCAACAGAGACTGTTGCTAAGCTTTTTAAGGTGGCTGGAATAGAGAAATAAATAACCGGAGGTATTTGTTAATGAAGGAATTGGTTGAAATCATTGCAAAATCTCTTGTAGATTCGCCTGATTTGGTAGTTGTTACTGAGACAACAGATGCTGATACAATAACTATCGAACTTAAAGTAGCACCTGAGGATATGGGCAAGGTTATCGGCAAACAGGGCCGTATAGCTAAGTCCATAAGAACTGTAGTAAAGGCTGCGGCATCAAAAGGTGATAAGAAGGTTATCGTCGACATCAAATAATATGGGAATACGGCCGTGCTTTTTGCGCGGCCTTTTCCATACGATGCAGACAGAGCTTGCGGAAACCTGAGCACGGAAGGACGCAAAGCAGATTAATAAATCTTGAATGGAGAATATATGACAGACAAATTTCGCATAGGTATTATAACAAAGACTCATGGGATTAAAGGGGAAGTGGCTGTATTTCCGACTTCGGACGATCCGGAAAGATACAGCGAGCTGGAGAGGTGCTTCATAAAGCGTGGAAATGATTATATTGAGGTTAACTGCAACAGCTGCAAATATATGAAGAAGACAGTGGTACTCGGCTTTGATGAGATAACGAGCATCGAGGAAGCTGAGAAATATATAAATTCGGAGATCTATGTTGACAGGGAGGACGCCGTTCCTCTTGAAGAGGGTGAGTATTACATGGCGGATATCCTTGGCTTCAAGGCTGTTCTTGAAGACGGTACCGTTATCGGCACTCTCGAGGACTACATGGATACTCCTGCTCAGACTATCCTGATATTTAAGGCGGACGGCACCGGAAAGCAGATAATGATCCCGGACGTGCCTGAATTCATCAGAGAGATAGATGAGGAAGAGGAAAAGATAGTTATCAGACCTTTGAAAGGAATGCTGTAATGAAATTTCATGTACTGACGCTTTTTCCGGAAATGATAGAGAATACTTTTAAGGAAAGCGTGACCGGAAAGGCTATGGAGAAGGGGATAGTTTCCCTTCAGACCATAAATATCAGAGACTTTGCAAATAATAAATATAAGCACGTGGATGATTATATTTACGGCGGCGGTTCGGGGATGCTGATGCAGGCCGAGCCTGTTTTTCTTGCGTTCGAAAAAGCACTTTCCGATATCGGGATTACATATGATGATTATAAGGAGAGCTTGAAGGATTCCGAAACATCGAATGAATTACAGAATGAGAGTGAATCGGACGATGTGCAGACTGATGAAGTTGTGAATGAAGAACAGAAGAAAAGGAAGTTGCGAGTTCTTTACATGTCACCTCAGGGAAGGACATTTAACCAGAAGATGGCTGAGGAGTTGAGCCGCGAAGACGATGTGATAATACTCTGCGGACATTATGAAGGAATAGATGAGAGAGCTATAGAACTGATAAAGCCTGAAGAGGTATCAATCGGCGATTTTGTTCTCACAGGAGGCGAGCTTGCGGCATCGATCATCATGGATGCTGTTACAAGGCTTCAGCCGGGCGCGCTGGGAAGTGATGAAAGTGCTGTTTACGAATCCTTCTACGATGGACTTCTTGAATATCCACAGTATACACGCCCTGAGGAATTCATGGGGCTGACAGTACCTCCGGTACTGCTTTCCGGTCATCATAAGAATATCGAAACCTGGAGACACGAGCAGGCACTCGAGAGGACAAAGGAGAAGCGTCCGGATCTTTATGAGAAATACATGGAGCTTCATCCACCGGTAGAAAAGAAAAAACGCAGGAAAAAAGTTTGATAATTCTGTGAAAATCAACATTTTATCTTTGTTTTGATGTATACTTAACCTATGATTTTTGATCAGTATTTAAAATGGTTTTTAAGGACTGTTTATGGTTGGGCTGATAAAACTTGTTTTATGGTATTTGATATAATGAATTCGGAGAGGTGTCCATATGAGTGATATTAAGATAATGGTAGTTGATGATGAAGCAAGGATGCGCAAGCTTGTGCGCGATTATCTCGTTAAAAGCGGATATCTGGTTGTTGAGGCTGTTGACGGAGAGGATGCTTATAATAAGTTTATTAATACCAGGGATATATCACTGATCGTCATGGATATCATGATGCCTAAGATGGACGGTTACGAGACAAGTGCCGAAATCAGAAAGATTTCGAATGTTCCGATCATTCTGCTTACTGCGAAGTCTGATGAGAAGGATGAACTTAAGGGCTATGAGCAGGGTGTTGATGAATACATCACCAAGCCTTTCTCACCGAAGATCCTTGTCGCAAGGATTGAGGCGGTTCTGAGACGTACCACCAGTGACGAGGACAGTATCATCGAAGCGGGCGGTATAAGTCTTGACGTTTCCGCACACAGGGTTACTGTTGACGGCAAGGAGGTCGAGCTTTCCTTCAAGGAATTCGAGCTGCTTGAGTATTTTATGAACAATCAGGGCACGGCGCTTTCGAGAGAAAAGATACTCAACAATGTCTGGAACTATGATTTCTTCGGCGATGCGCGTACTATCGACACACACGTTAAGAAGCTGCGTGCGAAGCTTGGAGATAAGGGAGAATACATCAGGACCATCTGGGCCCTTGGATATAAATTCGAGGTATAGATCATTTTATGTGTAATAATGAAGATAGAAAGCTTGGTATAAGACATGCGCTCAGATTCAAGATCGCATTTATAGTTGTATGCGTTACACTGGCCACCCTTACGTTTGGTCTTCTGATAAGTCGTTCCATCATCGAAACCTTCTTCAGAAAACAGACCAAGGATGACCTCGTAAAAGCATACAAATTCTGTAACCAGCTTTTCAATGAAGCGGCTGAAAACGGTTATTCTGTTAATGAGATCCAGGACAGGCTGCTTTTTTTGTACAATGACTCGGAAAATACGACCGATATGCTGGTATTTATCGTGGATAAGAACAGCTTTACCATCTATTATTCCGTTGCCCTTGATCAGCAGGCCGCAAATAATATAAGAAACATCATCCGGAGCTATGATTTCGAAGCAATAGAAAAAAGTAAAAACGGCTACATAATAGAATCAACGACGCAGGATGGCTTCGGCGTTTCGAGTAAGAATCAGGATGAATTCTTTGATCTTATCGGTGTTCTGGATAACGGAAATATAATCATCGTAAGGCGTCCGGTTGAAAGGATAGCCAGAACCTACAAATACGTTGTAAAGCTTTTCGGTATAGTTTTCTCTGGGCTGATCCTTATTGAGCTGGTGGTTGTAGTTCTTATTTCGGCTGTATTTTCGAAGCCGATCGTCAAGATGGCGCATCAGGCGAAGAGGATGTCGCAGCTTGATTTCGATACGAAGATCGAGGTTAAATCAAAGGATGAGATAGGTGTTCTCGGTAACAGTATGAATGAGCTTTCCGAGAAACTGGAGAAGACTATTTCTGAGCTGAAGACTGCGAATGCGAAGCTTGAAAGTGATATAGAAAACCGCGACAGGATTGATGAGATGCGTAAGGAATTCATCTCGCATGCGTCGCACGAGCTTAAGACTCCGATCGCGCTTATACAGGGTTATGCCGAGGGACTTAAGGACAATGTTTCCGATGATCCGGAGAGCATGGAATTCTACTGCGACGTTATCATCGATGAGGCTTCCAAGATGAATAAGCTGGTTATGAATATGCTGGATCTTAGTGAGCTGGAGTTTGGTGAGGATAATATTTCCATCCAGAGATTTGACATTACGTCGCTGATAAGTGAGGTGGTCAAGGCGTCCCAGATCATGATCGAGCAGTCTGAAGCTGAGGCGGTTATATTTGATGAGAAGGCGGCTGAAAATGTCTGGGCCGATGAGTTTATGATAGAAGAGGTGATCACAAACTACCTCACAAATGCGATCCACTACGTGAGGCCAGGAGGAATGATCAGGATATTCTACGAGCATCCGTCGGATGAGAAGCTTCGCATAAATGTATTTAATGAAGGCGAACGCATCAAGGATGAGGATATCGATAAGCTCTTTATCAAGTTCTATAAATCGGATGCCGCAAGGACCAGAGAATACGGCGGATCGGGAATCGGGCTGTCTATAGTCGAGGTTATTATGAAGCGCCATAAGAATAATTACGGTGTTTACAATACGGAAGACGGAGTTGTATTTTACTTTGAGCTTGACAGGGTGTTGTAAAAATTAATAAAAGATTTGGGTTTTTTATGTGCAAAATTGTCATGCTGTATATTGACTTTTTTGCAAATGATAAGTATCATGTAGCTTAGTCAGTGAATGATTTTTTTATATAACAGGAGGGAATTATGAAGACTGATTTTTATGTTGAGTTCGCCGGTAAGCAGGTAAAGAGAGATGACCTTGTAAATACTGCTAAGAAGATCTGGACAGATGCAGGAAATAAGGCAGCTGATCTTAAGAGTCTTGATCTTTATCTTAAGCCAGAAGATAACGCTGTTTACTATGTATTTAACAATACAGAGAGCGGTTCTTTTGAGGCGTAATTAAAATTATGGGAAGGCAGTACGGGTTGACCGTGCTGCTTTTTGTTTTTAAAGCAAGAAAGGGTTGTTAACCGGATCATCGTCATGCTTACGACGTACTCCGATAACAGGATTTCGAATCAAAAGTTGAAATGAAAATAGAGTTATAGTATTATGAAAAAGTCTTTTCGATTAATATGAGCTGAAAAAGACTAAGGAATAGTTTAGAGATGCCCTGACGTTAGGCGGCAGGATCCGGAGGTAGATATGATCGCAATAATTGATTATGATGCAGGAAATATAAAAAGTGTAGAGAAGGCTCTGCAGTATCTGGGCTGTGAGGCCGAGATCACGAGAGATAAGGATGTCATCATGAATGCAGACCATGTGATACTTCCGGGCGTAGGAGCTTTTGGAGATGCGATGAAAAAGATCAGAGACTATGATCTTGAAACAGTCATTAAGGACTATGTCGCAACAGGAAAGCCGTTCCTTGGAATCTGTCTCGGACTTCAGCTTCTTTTTAAGGAAAGTGAGGAAAGTCCGGGAGTGATCGGACTTGATCTTATTCCGGGAAAGATTAAGAGGATACCGGATGCAGAAGGACTGAAGATCCCTCAGATAGGCTGGAACAGCCTTGAGATCATGCCGGATAAAAAGCTCTTTAAGGGAGTTAAGCAGGGTTCGTTCGTATATTTCGTACATTCGTATTATCTTGAATGTGACAACGAGGCTGACGTTGCGGCAACTACTTTCTATAGTACGAAGATACACGCATCCGTTGAACATGAAAATATATTTGCCTGCCAGTTCCACCCTGAGAAGAGTAGTGAGGCCGGGCTTACAATACTGAAGAATTTTATCTCTTTATAATAAAGTGCAAATAATGATATTATCTACGACACACATATACCTGTGATGGCGTGTTCTGCTACAATCGAACGGGAATATGTGTGTTGGGTGTGAGATGTAATAAAAGGAGTAAAGATGCTAACGAAGAGAATCATCCCGTGCCTTGATGTTAAGGACGGAAGAGTTGTTAAAGGAATAAATTTTGTGGATCTTATCGATGCGGGCGACCCTGTTGAATGCGGCCTTGCTTACGATAAGGCCGGTGCGGATGAACTTGTATTTCTTGATATTACGGCGTCGTCCGACAGAAGAAATATTGTGACCGACATGGTAAGGCGTGTGGCTGAAACTGTATTTATTCCGTTCACTGTTGGTGGCGGTATAAGAACGGTTGACGATTTCCGCGCGATACTCCGTGAAGGTGCTGACAAGATATCGGTCAATTCCGCTGCGATCGACGATCCATATCTTATCGACAAGGCTGCCGAGAAGTTCGGAAGTCAGTGCGTTGTTGTCGCTATTGATGCGAGAAGGAGAAGAGTCGGTAAGGCTGCAGATCCGAGCCTTTCGTATTCGGAAAGCATTAAGATGAATGATGAGTGGAAGCCTTCTGACGGCTGGACTATCTACAAGAACGGTGGACGTCTTGATATGGGTATCGATGCCATCGAGTGGGCTAAGAAATGTGAGGTTCTCGGCGCAGGTGAAATACTCCTGACAAGCATGGACGCTGACGGTACCAAGGCCGGCTACGATAACGAACTCACCAGAATGGTTGCCGAAAATGTAAATATACCTGTTATCGCTTCGGGCGGCGCAGGTACCAAGGAACACTTCTACGAAACTCTGACAGATGGTAAGGCTGACGCTGCACTTGCGGCTTCCCTGTTCCACTTCAAGGAGCTTGAGATCTCTGAGGTTAAGAAATACCTGAGAGATAAGGGAGTGCCGGTAAGACTGTAATTAGTTAGCCGTTGATTGAATAATAGTATTTACACGGATTGTTTTTTAGATACGGTATGATACGGTATTGCGATAGTGTTAGATTTTCAATTGGAATTATTTGTTTATGATGACAGATAGGATAGTCAGATGATAGTAATAGAAGAAAAAAAGTTGACAGTTGATGAATATCTCGGCCTTCGCGCGAAGGTTGGCTGGAAACCGCTGACAAGGGCTCAGGCTAAAAAATCAATAGACAATGCTCTTTACATGGTTGCGGCATATGAGAATGGAATGCTTGTAGGTATGGGCAGAATAGTGGGCGACGGTGCTGTTATCTGCTATATTCAGGACCTTATCGTAACGCCTGAATGCCATGGCCGGGGCATAGGAACACAGATGATAGAAAAGCTTCGTGACTTTGTGATCAGTTTGAAGGACACTCCGGAGCAGGAGATTATGTTCGGCCTTATGTGCGCAAAGGGACGTGAAACCTTCTACACAAAGAATGGCTTTATCGCACGTCCGACCGAAAAGCTCGGACCAGGAATGATACAGTATTTATAATTGTAAAAATCTGACGCTTTGATGCATATAAAATGATCAGGACATAAAATGGATATAAAACAGATTAAGAGAAAACTGAATAGCAGTGTTCCTTACATGACATTCTTTTTTATAATCGTTAATGTACTGGTTTTTATTATTGAAGAGATAGCCGGTGATAGTGAAAACGGTGATATCGTTTTAAAAATGGGAGCCTTGTATATGCCGAAGATTAAGGAAGGGCAGTGGTACAGATTCTTTACGGCGTGCTTTCTTCATTTCGGGTATGAGCACCTTGCCGGAAATATGCTTGCGCTATTTTCGGTTGGGCCATATGTAGAACGTTTTTATGGACATGTGAAGTTTACTGTTCTTTATCTGGTTTCCGGTCTGTCAGGTAGTGCTTTCGTTTATCTGATGGAACAGAGAAGCGGTGAGTTTCATGTGACAGCCGGTGCTTCGGGGGCGATATTCGGACTCTTTGGTGTTCTTATAATATTTGCTCTTAACAGAGAAATGCGGGAAACCTTCCCGCTGCCACGAGTAATTCTGGGTCTCGTCGTAATGTTTCTTCCAAGCTTTACCGAAGAAGGTATCAGTATGAACGGCCACATCGGAGGTTTCCTCGGCGGAACGATCATCGGCGTATTGTTCTATATTATTATTCAAAACAAGTCCAATAGAAGAACATGGAAAAACCGAGCTTAATTGCTCGGTTTTTCCATGTTCTTTTTGGCTGACGCCAACATAAGTTTGATTCTGTTGATCTGGTTAACCTCCGATGCACCCGGATCGAAATCTATCGCAACGATATTTGATTCCGGATAATTTGCGCGGAGCTTCTTGATAACACCCTTACCGATGATATGGTTCGGCAGGCAGGCAAAAGGCTGTGCGCAGATGATATTCGGAGCGCCGCTCTTGATGAGCTCAACCATCTCTCCGGTAAGGAACCAGCCTTCACCGGTTTCGTTACCGATAGAAACAACCGGCCTTGCGTAATCAGCAATGACGTTGATACGTTTTGGCGGCTCGAAGCGCTTACTCTTCTCGAGAGCCTCACGCATAGGCTTTCTGAACTCCTCAAGGAGTCTGATGCCTGCATTTGAGATAAGCATCTGCTTATATGATTTGCCGAGGAACTCGTGCTTATAATTTGAATTGTAGAAGCTGTAGAGTATGAAGTCGAGAAGATCAGGCATAACAGCTTCGGCGCCTTCCTGCTCAAGAAGATCAACTAAGTGATTGTTGGCAGAAGGAAGGAATTTAACAAGTATTTCACCAACTATTCCGACTCTTGGTTTTCTGATGGTCTCATCAAGCGGAAGCTCATCGAATTCTCTTACGATATCCCTGACGATCTTCTTAAAGTTCTTGGAACCTCTTTCAATATCTCTGATACAGATCCTTTCCCATTTCCTGTGAAGCTTATTGGCTGAACCTTTAACCTTCTCATATGGTCTTGTTCTGTATAATACGCGCATGAAGAGGTCTCCGTAAAGCACTGCATGCATAGCACACTTCAGACCTGAAGGGTTGATCTTGAAGCCTGAGTTCTTTTCAAGGCCCTGGGCACTGATACTGATTACCGGAATCTGACCGTAGCCTGTTTTCTCGAGGGCACGGCGGATGAAACCGATATAGTTGGTTGCACGGCAGCCGCCACCGGTCTGGGTTATGGCAACGGCGAGTCTGTCGACATTGTATTTTCCGGATTCTATAGCCTGCATGATCTGGCCGACAACGATGATAGAAGGGTAGCAGGCATCGTTATTAACGTATTTCAGACCTGTATTTATTGTTTCTTTCTCGGCGTCCGGAAGAACAACAACATTCAGGTTCATCTTTTTAAGAGCTGCTGAAAGCATCGAGAAGTGGATAGGAGACATCTGAGGAGCAAGTATTGTATAGCCCTCCTGCATCTCCTTGGTAAACTCGACGCGGTTCATTCTGGTTGAGGCAGGGAGTGACTTTACGTGCAGCTTCTGTCTTGCTTTGACGGCTGAGAGAAGTGAACGGATACGAATCCTAGCAGCACCAAGGTTGCTGACCTCATCTATCTTAAGAACGGTATATATCTTATTTGACTTTGATAAAATATCATTTACACAGTCGGTCGTTACCGCATCAAGACCGCAGCCGAAGGAGAAGAGCTGGATAAGCTCAAGGTTCTCGTTTGTCTTGACATAGTTCGCAGCCTTGTAGAGACGCGAATGATACATCCACTGGTCGGAAACGATGAGCGGACGTTCAACCTCGCCGAGGTGAGCGATGGAATCCTCTGAAAGAACAGCAACACCGTAAGAGTTGATCAACTCAGGGATACCATGATTGATCTCAGGGTCCACATGGTACGGACGACCTGCGAGAACGATACCAAGCTTGCCGGTCTTCTTAAGGAAGGCAAGAGTTTCCTCACCTTTCTTTCTGACATCTGCCTTAACCCTGTCGGACTCGGCGTAGGCCTTGTCGATGGCGCGGCTGATCTCTTCCTTGGTAACATCTGTATGCTTTGAAAACTCTCTGTACATTCTGGCCTTAAGAGCCTTAGGGTTGTCGAGAGCGAGGAAAGGTCTGATGTAGGTGATATTTTCCGTCATCAGTTCTTCCATATTATTCTTTATATTTTCCGAATATGATGTAACGATCGGACAGTTGTAGTGATTGTTTGCGTTTGGAGTCTCGTTCATCTCGTAAGGAACGCATGGATAGAATATCTGTCTCAGACCGTTCTTAACAAGCCACATGACATGACCGTGGCTGATCTTTGCAGGGTAGCATTCCGTATCACTTGGGATGGACTCGATACCAAGCTGGTAAACTGCCTTCGAAGACTTTGGTGAAAGTATTACTCTGTATTTAAGCTCGGTCAGGAAGGTGAACCAGAAAGGATAATTCTCGTACATGTTGAGAACACGAGGTACACCAATCTCACCACGTCTTGCCTTGTCGAGAGGAAGCGGGGTGTAACCGAAGATCTTATTGTATTTGTACTCGTAGAGGTTAGGCATATTCTCGGCGTTCTTCTTAAGACCGAGACCTTTTTCGCAGCGGTTGCCTGTTATGAAACGTCTGCCGCCGGTGAACTTATTTATTGTCAGGAGGCAGCTGTTTGTACAGCCTCTGCAGTGAGTCATCTGGGTTTCGTATTTAAGCTCCTTAACCTCGTTGTAAGGAAGGATGGTAGAGATAAAACCTTCTGTATAATTATCTCTTGCGATAAGAGCAGCACCGAAAGCACCCATGATACCTGCTATATCAGGTCGTGCAGCAGTTCTGCCGGAAACAAGCTCGAAGGCACGCAGAACGGCGTCATTGTAGAAGGTTCCACCCTGAACGACTATCTCTTTACCGAGCTGTTTAGGATCGGTAAGCTTGATAACCTTGAGAAGAGCGTTCTTGATAACCGAATAAGCAAGACCGGCAGAGATGTCCTCGACAGAGGCACCTTCCTTCTGGGCCTGCTTAACCTTGGAATTCATAAATACAGTACATCTCGAACCAAGATCGATAGGAGATGGTGCGAAAAGTGCGATCTTTGCAAAGTCCTTAACCTCATAATCAAGCGATTTTGCGAAAGTCTCTATGAATGAACCGCAGCCAGAAGAGCATGATTCATTAAGGAGTACGTTATCAACGACTCCGTTTCTTATCTTTATACATTTCATATCCTGACCGCCGATATCAAGGATAGTATCAACCTCAGGATTGAAGAAAGCCGCTGCTGTATAGTGGGCTATGGTCTCAACCTCGCCGTAATCAAGGTTGAAGGCTGATTTAAGGAGTGCTTCGCCGTAGCCTGTAGAGCAGGAGCCTGCTATGGTAACGCCTTCCGGAAGCTTCTCGTAGATCTCCGATAGAGCCTTGATGGTCGTATTTACAGGGCTTCCGTTATTATTGCTGTAGAAATCATAAAGAAGCTCGCCTCTTTCGCCTACAAGAGCAAGCTTAGTGGTCGTAGAACCGGCATCGATTCCGAGGAAGACTTTTCCTTTATAAGTGGCAAGGTCACCACGTCTTACATGGAAATCCTGCTGACGCTCAACAAAGTCGTTGTAGCTTTCTGCATCCTTGAAGAGCGGCTCAATACGTGCCGACTCAACGGCAATCTTCAGGTCGTCGTTAAGCTTTGAAGCAATCTCTGAAAGAGAAAATGTTATATCATCATTTGCATGAAGAGCAGCACCGACAGCCGCAAACAGATGTGAATGAGGCGGATTGATGATGTGCTCGTCATCAAGATTAAGTGTTCTGATAAAGCATTCCTTAAGCTGGTCAAGGAAATGAAGAGGACCGCCCAGGAAGGCAACATGACCTCTGATAGGCTTTCCGCAGGCAAGACCTGAGATGGTCTGATTAACAACAGCCTGAAGGATAGAAACCGAAAGGTTCGGCTTTGTGGCACCTTCGTTGATAAGCGGCTGGATATCGGTCTTCGCAAATACACCGCATCTTGCAGCGATAGGATAGATGGTATCATAATCCTTCGCAAATTCATTGAGTCCGGCGGCGTCTGTCATAAGAAGAGCGGCCATCTGATCTATGAAGGAACCTGTACCGCCAGCGCAGACACTGTTCATTCTCTGCTCGATTCCGTTCTTACTGAAATATATGATCTTGGCGTCCTCACCGCCGAGCTCTATGGCAACGTCGGTCTGCGGTGCGTAGTCGGAAAGAGCCTCCGAAACGCATACTACCTCCTGTTCAAAAGGTATGCCGACAACCTTGGCCAGAGCAAGTCCGCCGGAGCCTGTTATATCAGGTGCAACGGTGCAGTCGCCGATAGAGTTCATGGCATTCTCAAGAAGCTCGCGGAGTGTCTCCTTGATCTTCGCAAAATGTCTCTTATATTCAGAGTAAAGGATATTATGTTTTTCATCGATGATGGCGATCTTGACAGTAGTCGAGCCGATATCAATACCTAAATGCTTCATTATTTACATACGGCAGCTTGCCGTCTCCTTTTATCATTTTTATAACGTTGCATATACGCACACGTAAAAACATTATAATGTATGAAAAAACATAATTCAAACATTTTTTGGGATAAATATTTTCAAATCAAGGTTTACTTTAATGCCTTAATTTAGTAAAATAATATGTTGTGAAAGACGATACGAAAAGAGGAAAAATAGTGAAGTTCAGTAAGTGGGAAAGTAAACTAAACAAATACGCGATAAGGTTCCTTCCGGAGTTCGTAATAGGCTGTCTGGTCATGGGATATTTTCTTTATTTCGCAATGCCGGACATATATGCAAAATTGATCCTTAATCCTTATCTTGTGGTAGAAAATAACGAATACTGGAGGCTTCTTACCTGGATATTTACGGTACCGTTTGATCCGGAATCTGCACTGGGCATCATATTTATCCCGATAACACTTTTCTTCTATTATTTCGTTGCCAAGCGTCTCGAGATGGCGTGGGGCATGGTGATGTTCAATCTGTATATGATAGGCGGATTCCTGCTTATCGATATCAGTGTTCTTCTCACGGCCTTTATCAAATTTAAGTGGGCACCTTCAGATAATATCTGGGATTATTATAAAAACATAATTATGAGCACCAGCTACAGCATGAGTATCACATACTTTACTACGATGAGTATGTTCCTTGCCTTTGCAGTCATCTTCAGTGAGCAGGTCGTTATGCTGTATTTCATGATACCGCTGAAGGTTAAGTGGCTGGGATATTTTGACTTTGCATATCTTGTTTACGAGTTCATCAAGGCCGATGACCTGTTTGCGAGAGTCATTATAGTTTCGAGCGTTGCAAACTTCTTTATCTACTTCTTCATCAACAGAAGGAGAAATGTGCGCGAGAATATTGAGAATTACAAGAGACGCCGTGATTTCCAGAAGAGGATGAAGGGCGCAAATATAACAGGTGTATATACCGGCGGCGCGGACGGCGGAAGGACGAACAGTAATCAGACAGCTTCGGGAAGACCTGAGGTTAAGAAGATCAATCCTTTCAACAACAACCCACCTGCAGCAGGAAGACACAGATGTGCAGTCTGCGGAAGGACCGATGCGGATAACGATGAACTTGAGTTCAGATACTGTTCAAAGTGCACCGGCGGTCTGGAATACTGCATGGATCACTTATATACACACGAACATAAAAAATAACGGAGCATACAATGAAGAACGAATCAAAAAAACTGACAAAAGAGCTTAAGGCCGGAAGAAACATGAGAGAGAACGTAAGGAGGTATTCGGAAGTTCTTTCCAGTGCATTTACAAATTATGCGGTTGTTAAGCTTTCACTTAACTTCTTCACATTGATGGAGATGATAGATGCACTTCCTGATGACAGGAAGGAAGTTACACTCGGAAGAGTTAGCGACCTGAAGAAGGCGCTTAACAAGGCGCTTACAGAAGGTGAGGCTGATGAGGCTGATATTAAGTCGGTGATCGATATCAGAGATGCGGTTACTGAGAAGATGAAGATACTTACAGCATATACGGATGTATTTTCTATCTATGAATATGTTGCCGTAAGAAGAGATCCTGAATATGACGGCGACGAGGACAGCCAGCTTGATACAGCCGGGATAGCTGAAAATATGTATAATTACGTATTTCAGGATGACGATAAGATGCTGATCAACAGCAAGATCCAGAGCCTTATCTCAGAGCTTCCGGTGAGGATGACGAAAGACAGATTCTTTGATATAATAAATAATACGCTGAATATCTACAGAGGCGGCGAGAAGGAAGCGGTTGATGACTTTACTGAGATGATAAAGACCGCTGCAGTGCTTTCGGTGCCAGAGGGCTTTGATACGGAATATCCGGAGCTTGCCGAGATCTACGGCAGACTGAAGGAGAATGACTTCAAGACTCTTACCAAGGCTCAGCATATGGCGGTTATAGAGGATATCGAGAGAGCAACAGATATTATCAATGCCTACGTTACAGATTATCTGATGCTTATCGAGGTTGTTAATGACACGCTCACGATACTTCTGACACTTCCAAATATGGACAAGAGCCTTCTCAACGATAAATACGACATCTCTGTGAAAATACTTGTTGAGACAGTGAATGCAGAGGATATCTACAAGGCGGCTGAGGGCTTTGATGAGCTGTTTGTAAGCCTTGAGGGCGTTCAGGAGGATGCTTACGAGACGCTTGCAACCGTTGATTCAAGCCTCTTTGATATCTGCGACAGCTACAATGAAGCGATTGCAGAAGAGGGCATCGAGGATATTTATGCAGCGCTCAATAAGGCTGACAAGCTTACATCAACAAGCCTCTTCATCGACCTTGACAGAGACATCAGGGTTGTAAATGATGCTGCAGATGAGTCATACATCCTTGAGAAGAAGGAAGAGCTCGAGAAGGCCTTCAGGAAGAGATTCGATGAAACCTCGGTTCCTGTTAGAAGAGGTATCATGGCGAAGGTTCTTGCAGTGCTTCCTGTATTCTTCAATAATAAGGAAGAGATAAGAGAGTATTTCAACTATGCTCTTGAAAAATGTGCCGACAAAACGGAGCTTTCCGCATCGGTAGATAAGATAAATGAATTAATACTTGGTGATTGATATGTATATGATAGAGCATGTCTATACGGACATAGAAAGAGGAAAAAAACTGAACAAGCAGATAAGAAAGCTTTATAAATATAAGCCTGCTATGAATCTCTTTCTTATCACATTTCCGATAGCAGACAAGGGGATGCTCGAAATATATAATTATAATGTACTGCTTCAGCCGTATTATAAAAAGTTCGATGATGATATCATCATAGTCGGCATCTCATCGAAGAAGGATGATGCGGCAGAGCTTCTCAGACAGATAGTAGAGGAGACGGTGCAGGCTACAGGCGGACTTGATGTGAAGAGCTACATCGACAGCCGTTACAGTGTAATAAAGCTTCCGCCGAAGCGTAATTCTGAAAGAAAGAGGATAAGGGATATAACTGATATAACTGAAAAGGAAGGGATTTAAAGTATGAGTGTGGTACTCCTCATCCTTAAGATCCTCGGTATAACACTCCTGTGTATCCTCGGACTTATAATCCTTGTTCTGCTTCTAGTGCTGTTTGCACCGATAAGATATAAGGTCAAGGGAGCATATAACGAAGATATAGATGGACTGGTCAAGATAAGGTGGCTGTTTGCCGGAGTGAAAACGACTGCTGTCAAGAAGGGAGACGACAGCCTGTCGGTTCTGGCAAAGGTTACGGTCTTCGGCATACCTATCAAGAAGATCCAGGTGGTCGGCGGTGATAAGGAAGTCGGGGCTGACGGACATGTTAAACCGGGCAAGAAGGATAAGAAAAATAAGAAGAAAAAAGGCAAGAAGGAAGAGCTTGCTGTAAATACAGTTCAGCAGACCGGTGATCAGACAGCAACGGAAGTAAATGAAGAGAATACTCCGTCACTGGGGCTCACGGGAATAACAGATGGGCTAAGCGGTAATCTGACTGAGTTCTCGCAGGGAACACAGGAAGATATTTCGCAAGGAGCACAGGAAGAGCTGACGGAGGCTGATCTTGAAATAATGGGTCCGGATGCACAGCCTGAAGATAAAAAGGCTGCGAAGGCTCGTAAAAAAGCTGAGAAGAAGGCCGCAAAGGAAGCGAAGAAAGCTGAGAAGGCGGCAAAGAAAGCAGCCAAGGAAGGCTCCGGTGCTGAAGGCGAAGAAAAAGAAAAGAAAAATATAGCCGACAGGATAGATGATATCTACGATAAGGTCGAGGGGGCGCTTGATAAGGTTTCCGAGAAGACCGAAAAGATAGTCGTTAAGAAGAATCATGTAGTGGAATTCCTGGACAGACCGTATACCCAGAATACGATCAGAAGAGGTAAGAAGGTTTTAAAAAAGCTTTTTAAGAACCTTCTTCCGAGAAAGGGAGATGTGAATCTTCTGTTTGGACTTAAGTCACCGGCGTCAACAGGCAATATACTTGGCAAGGTGAGTATGTTCTATCCGTTCTATTACAGATGGCTTCATATAACACCTGAGTTCCATGAACAGAAGATTGAAGCAGATCTCTGGTGTAAGGGCAGGATACATATCGGATGCTTCGCAATCCCGGCACTGTTCTTATATCTCAGCAAGGACTTTAAGAAGACAATGAACCTTGCAAAGAAGATATGATGAAGCGAACGGACAATAAAAAAAGTATTTTATATTAATAGTGAAGATATACAGAAAATAACAGGTATTATCAGGAGGATGCAGCAATGGCAGATATTAAGAAAAATGATTTCAACAGTACAGTAAATTCACTCTTTGACGGTATGAGCGCTTTCCTTACCGCGAAAACAGTTATGGGCGAGCCGCAGAGAATCGGCGATACAACCATCATCCCTCTTGTGGATGTTAATTTCGGTGTTGGTGCCGGAGCATCACAGGGTTCAAAGGGTGGAAACTCAGCAGGCGGCGGAATGGGCGGCAAGATGTCACCTACAGCTGTGCTTGTTATACAGGGTGATTATGTAAAGATCGTACCTATCGGCGAGACTAATAAACTCCAGAATGTAATGGAAATGATCCCTTCAGTTGTAGAGAAGGTTCAGAAGTTCATCAGCGGAAGAGGCAAGTCTGATGAAGAGAAGGCTGTAGACGAAGCAATCAGCAATCTCGAGGAAACAGATATCTAACAAATAAATATTTTCAAAGATTCCGGTGAAAATTAAAAATAATGCTTGCATTCAAATTGCATTTCTGATAATATATGCTCGTTGTGGGTCTGATGGCAGACTAATATACCATTTAAGGAGGTGCTAGACAGATGGCAAAGTGTTTTGTTTGTGAAAAAGCTGCTCACTTTGGAAATAATGTGAGCCATTCTCATAGAAGATCAAATAGGATCTGGAACTCAAACATTAAGCGTGTTAAGGCCGTTGTTGACGGTTCTCACAAGACTGTTTATGTTTGTACATCCTGCCTTCGTTCAGGAAAGGTAGAGAGAGCGTAGTAATTTAGTATACGCGTAATTTAGCGACACCGGAGAAAAGTCTTTGGTGTCGCTTTTTCTTTACGTACAACTACAAATTGGGAGGTATTTATATGAGCGGTAATATTTCAAGTGAATACGGAAATATAGTAATAGATAATGAAGTTATTGCAAAATACGCCGGTCAGGCGGCTATCGACTGCTTCGGTATAGTTGGTATGGCTTCTATTTCTGTTAAAGAAGGTATTGCTACACTTCTCAGGGGCGACAGCAGTACCAAGGGTATAAATGTTAAAATAGACGAACAGAATAATATAGATATCGATTTTCATATCATCGTTGCTTACGGCGTAAGCATAAGAACTGTTGTAAGCAACCTTATCAAGACAGTCAGATATCAGATCGAAGAAATGACTGATATGAAGGTTAAGAATATCAATGTTTATGTAGAAGGAGTCAGAGTCATTGACTAAGGAGGAAATAGAAGTGTCACTTAATACTATTGATGCGGTTGCCTTGAAGAGATGTTTCATCTCGGGCGCAAATAACATTAATAATAATAAGGAATATATCAATGAGCTTAACGTATTTCCTGTTCCGGACGGTGATACCGGAACAAATATGACGCTAACCATCATGACAGCGGCTGCTGAGGTTGAGAGGCTGGAGAAGCCAACCATGGACAGCCTAGCCAAGGCTATCTCAAACGGTTCGCTCCGTGGTGCGAGAGGAAACTCCGGCGTTATATTGTCACAGCTTTTCAGAGGTTTCTGCAAGGATATCAAGGGTAAGACAGTTCTTTATCCGCTTGATATAGCTCTTGCTTTTTCAAGAGCTGTGGATACCGCTTATAAGGCTGTTATGAAGCCGAAGGAAGGAACTATCCTTACCGTTGCGAAGGGTATGTCTGAGAAGGCGTCAGAGCTTATGGAGTCGGATGATCCGATCGATATGATCAGCTTTGGTGAGCAGGTTCTGGGCTACGGTGAAGAGGTTCTTGAGAAGACTCCGGATATGCTTCCGGTCCTTAAGGAAGCAGGAGTTGTAGATTCCGGCGGACAGGGACTTGTTGAAGTGATAAGGGGCGTGCTTCTTGCTCTGAAGGGTGAGGATGTTGGAGCCGGCGAAGGTGCTGCAGTTCAGAAGCCTAAGGCTAAGCCTTCCTTCAAGGAGATTGATTTCTCGGGAAGCAGTAATGATCATATCTCAACAGCTGATATTAAATACGGCTATTGTACAGAGTTTATAATCATGCTTGATAAGTCACTTGCTGATGAGGAGGTTGAAGCTTTCAAGGAATATCTGCTTTCAATCGGTGATTCGCTGGTATGCGTTGCGGATGAGGAGCTTGTCAAGGTTCATGTTCATACAAATCATCCGGGTCTTGCCTTTGAAAAGGCTCTTACCTACGGCGCCCTCACAAAGATGAAGATCGACAATATGCGTGAGGAGCATACCGAGAGAGTTATCCTACATGAGGAGAGGACTAAGGAAAAGGAAAGTGCTGAGCCTGTTAAGAAGATAGAGGTTGAGAAGGCAACTCATGTTCCGAAGCCTTCCGAGCCACCTAAGAAATACGGCTTTGTAGCTGTTGCAGTCGGAGAAGGAATATCGAACATCCTTAAGGATATCGGTATAGACCATATCATTTCTGGCGGTCAGACCATGAATCCGAGTACGGAGGATATCCTTTCTGCAGTTAAGCAGGTGAATGCGGAGAATGTATTTGTATTTCCGAATAATAAGAATATCATCCTTGCTGCAAGCCAGGCGGCAAAAATATATAAAGAGAAGAATATCGTAGTCATCCCGACCGCTTCTGTTCCTCAGAGCATAAGCGCTATGATCGAATTCAATGCGGATGCTGATCCTGAGGCGAATAAGGAAGCTATGTCAATTGTCATGGAAACAGTCAAGACAGGTGAGGTAACCTACGCTGTGCGCGACACTTCACTGGATGGCAAGAATATAAAGAAGGGCGATATCATGGGTATCGACGGCGGCGGTATAGCAGCTGTCGGAGAGGATATCAATGATACGACTGCTGCCCTTGTGGAAAATATGATCGATGAGGACTCAGGTCTTCTGACGATCTATTATGGTGAGGATATAGAGAAAGAGAAGGCTGAGGAGCTTGTGGCTTCCCTGGGCGAGAAGTTTGAGGATGTTGAAATCGACCTTCACTACGGCGGACAGCCTATCTATTATTATATCATTTCTGTAGAATAATCATAATATGGCTTCTGCATACCGCGGAAGCCATTATTTTAAGATTGCCGGAGGAAGGCTGAGGATGGAACTTTCGAGCAGTATCGAGTCTGTCAAGGGGATAGGCGAGAAGACGGCGAAGCTGTTTAATAAACTGCATATTTTTACGGTCGAGGATCTGATCAGAGCCTACCCGAGGGATTATCTAAGCTACGAGGAACCGCGGGGGCTTGCGGGTGCGCCTGTCGGGATCAGGGTTGCGCTTTATCTCGAGATAAAGAGCTATGTGAATTCTGAGAAGAGGGGACGTTATATTATTACGAGCCTTACTGCCGGTGATTCGGTAAATACCATCAGGATGGTATGGTTCAACAGTCCGTTTCTGAGAAACGTCTTGAAACGTGGCGAGAGATATGTATTTGTGGGAACCATAAAAAAGAAGAACAATTCTTTAGTGATGGAGATGCCGGAGTATTATCCAAAGGATAAATACAGGGGAATGATGACCACAATGCAGCCGGTTTACAGTCTGACGGCAGGACTTACAAACAATTCCTTCCAGAGGGCGATAAGGGAGACCGGTAATCTGATAAGAAGCATCTCGGATCCGCTGCCTGAGAAGGTACGGCAGGAGTATAAATTGATGAAGCTGGATGAGGCTCTCTTCAATATGCATTTTCCGCAGAATGAAGAGGTGCTGAAGGATGCTGTGAGAAGACTTGCCTTTGACGAGTTTGCAAGCTTCCTGCTTGAGGTAAAGAGACTTCGTGCAGAGAATGCGGTGCTAAGTAATGTTCACCCGGTAACGGAGGCGGCATGTATCAGGGCTGATGCTTTTATTGCATCACTGCCGTTCAGCCTGACAAATGCACAGAAGAATGCAATCCTTGATATAAAGAAGGATATGACCTCGGATTATGTAATGAACAGGCTTATCCAGGGCGACGTGGGCAGCGGCAAGACCATAATCGCGGTTATAGCACTTTATATGAATGCGCTGTCGGGCAGTCAGGGCGTCCTGATGGTACCGACTGAGGTTCTGGCGCAGCAGCATTTTAAAGATATAGAAGGGCTTCTCTCAAAATACGGTATACGGACCGCGCTTCTGACCGGTTCGCTTCCGATAAAGGAGAAGAGAGTCATATATGAAAAATTGAAAAAAGGTGAGATTGATATACTTATCGGAACGCATGCTGTGATCCAGGATAAGGTAGAGATAGACAATCTCGGACTGGTAGTGACCGATGAACAGCATAGGTTCGGCGTAAGGCAGAGAGAAAGGCTTTCGGAGAAGGGTAAGGATCCGCATGTTCTTATCATGAGTGCGACACCTATTCCGAGAACCCTTGCGATCATACTTTATGCAGATCTTGACATATCGGTTATCGATGAGCTGCCGGCTTCAAGAAAGCGTGTCATGAACTGCGTTGTGGATACTTCCTACAGGGATACGGCGTATAAGTTCATCCTGAAGGAGATAAGAGCCGGGCATCAGGCTTATATTATCTGTCCGATGGTTGACAGCTCCGAGACGGTGGATGCTGAGAATGTCATAGATTACAGTGAAGAGCTGAAGGCGTATTTCAGGGACAATGCAAGGATCGAATACCTTCATGGAAAGATGAAGGACGATGAGAAGAATGCGGTTCTTATGAGATTCATGAACCGTGAGATTGATATACTTGTTTCGACGACTGTTATCGAGGTTGGTATCAATAACCAGAATGCGACAGTCATGATGATAGAAAATGCTGAACGCTTCGGGCTTGCACAGCTTCATCAGCTGAGAGGAAGAGTCGGGCGAGGCAGTGACAGCTCTTATTGTATATTTATCAATACCAAGGAGACTGAGGATTCGGTAAAAAGGCTTAAGGTTCTGGAGAATTCCAACGACGGCTTCTATATCGCAAATGAGGATATGAAGCAGAGAGGACCGGGAGATTTCTTCGGTATCAGGCAGAGCGGTGATATGATCTTCAGGGTTGCCGATATTTACAATCACGCAGATATACTCAGGAAGGCGCAGGATGCAGTGCTGAAATACAGTGAAGACCTGCAGGATTACGTGAAGAATGATGAGAAGATCATCACTACGCTGTGACAGTTTGATGATATGATAGTCACTGTAAAAGTTAAAATTAAAATTGATACGATTATGACGGTAATCGTTTAATGATAAAAAATGATATGGTTATTGCTGTGATCATGTATTTGATGGCAGTAAAACAAAATATGGGAGGACGGATATGTCAACGGATGATATTAAGAAGGACGCTGAGACTGTAAAGGAAGCGGACAAGAAGGAAGAAAATAAGAAGGATGGCAAGGGTGGCGGCAAGGGCTTTCCGAAGGGGGCTTTTATCGCAATTGTTGTGCTTGCTCTTGCGGTGATCGGACTTGTGGCTTTCATAATTGGCGATAAGACCGGTAAGAAGAAAAAGTCAGATGATAATACAACTAAGGTTGAAAATACAACTGAAGCTACAACTGACAATTCTACTGAGAAGGCAACTGATACAACAACTACTGCGGGCACTGAGAAGGATACAACAGAAGCAACGACAGAAAAGACAGAGAAGAAGGATGATCCTATCCTTAGCTCAAAATCACCGATATATATTAAGCTCGACAATTCAGGCTACTGGGGTGACGGAAGCAGCTTTACCTGCCAGTACAATGTGAATGTGGTTAATAATTCCGGTAAGGCGGTTGAGAACTGGGAGGTTGTATTTACGGGCTTTGGTAAGGACAGTAAGCTTGGAGACAACTGGAGCGGTAATTACAAGCTTGAGGATGGCACCCTTAGTATCAAGCCGGTTGATTATAATAATAAGATAGAAGACAAGAATGAGATTAATTTTGGTTTCCAGGTAATCCTCACCTCAGAGGCTGAGGCTAAGAATGCTACAAGAGCAGCTAAACTCTACATCGACGGCAAGGAATATGATGCAGCGGCTGCAGTTGGCGGCGAGGATAAGACAGAGGCAGATACCAAGGAAGATAAGACAGAAAGTACTAAGGACGAGAAAACTGAGAGCACTAAGGAAGATAAGACTGAAGCCACAAAGGAGGATAAGACAGAATCCGGCAAGGATGACAAGACTGAGGGCAAGACTCCTTTCGAGGTTCACGGAAAGCTTAAGCTTGATGGTGTTGATATAGTAGATAAGAATGGCGATAAGTTCCAGCTTAAGGGGGTCAGCACACATGGTATTGCATGGTTCCCTGACTATGTAAATAAGGATGCATTCCAGACTATCAGAGATGACTGGGGCGCAAATCTTATCAGAATAGCTATGTATACTGATGAAAACGGCGGATACTGTGTAGGCGGAAATAAGGAAAATCTGAAGAATCTTGTGAAGAAGGGCGTTGATGCGGCAACAGAGCTTGGTATGTACGTTATCGTTGACTGGCACATTCTTCATGACCTTACACCTATGAAATATAAGGATGAGGCTATTGCTTTCTTCGATGAGATGACTGAGCTTTACAAGGATCATGATAATATCATCTATGAAATCTGTAACGAGCCAAACGGCGGAACAAGCTGGTCAGAGGTTAAGGAATACGCAGAGGAGGTTATTCCTGTAATAAGGAAGAACTGTCCGGATGCACTGATCATCGTCGGTACACCTACCTGGTCACAGGACGCAGATGCAGCTTCAAACGATAAGATTGAGGGCTATGATAATGTAATGTATGCGGTTCATTTCTATGCAGCAACACATAAGGAAGGTATCAGAGATAAGGTTAAGACTGCGAGAGCAAACGGAGCGGCTGTATTTATAAGTGAGTTCAGTATCTGTGATGCATCAGGCGACGGTGCGATTGATTATGCTTCGGCAAAGGAATGGATGGATTATCTTGATGATAATGATATTTCATATGCTATGTGGAATCTCAGCAACAAGAACGAGGCTTCATCACTGATAAGCTCCGGCTGCAACAAGACTTCTGGCTGGTCGGCAGATGATATGTCTGAGACCGGAAAGTGGCTCCTTGAGCAGCTTAAGGACTGATAAAGTGGGAAACATCAGCTATTAAAAAATACTTAAGTAATTGTGCAAAGGTTGACATTTTGTTAAAAAAGTATTACAAATAGAAGTGGCGTTTTATTACAGGAACAGAGGTTAGTTTATGCGCGTAATTGCAGGTTCAAGAAGAAGTCTTCCTCTTAAGACGGTTGAGGGACTTGAAACAAGGCCGACTACAGACCGTATTAAGGAAACATTATTTAATATACTTATGCCTGATATCAGCGGTGCAAGGTTTCTCGATCTTTTTGCGGGAAGCGGCGGTATAGGCATAGAGGCTCTTTCAAGAGGAGCTGCGTCTGCTGTATTTGTTGACAATAGCAGGGATGCAATAAGGTGCATAAATGACAATGTGAAGTTTACTAAGTTCACGGATGAGGCTGAGGTGGTAAGACTTGATGCACTGTCGTATGTCAGGGCTTTAAGGAAGGTTGATTTCGACATCATCTTTCTGGATCCGCCTTATGCAGCGGGAGCAGAGAGGGACATACTCAGCGTGCTCTCTACGAAGGACTTTAAGAATAATGACGCGCTGATAATAGTTGAAGCGGCTCTTGATACTGACTTTTCGTACGCAGAGGAGCTTGGCTTTACTATTTATAAAATAAAAGAATATAAATCAAATAAACATGTATTTATGCAGAAGAGTCTGTAGGATGCATGGCCGGTGAGCTTTGACCGGCATAAAGGACAGCATAATGATAACAGCAGTATACCCGGGCAGCTTTGATCCTGTCACACTCGGACACCTTGATATCATCAAGAGAGGAGCTGAGTGTTTTGACAATCTGGTCATAGGCGTGCTCAATAATTCAGAGAAAAAATCACCATTGTTTACTTTAGAAGAACGTGTTATTATGTTAAAGGAAGTTACATCGGATATGCCGAATGTATCGGTCGAGTGCTTTGACGGGCTTCTGGTAGACTTTGTCAGAAGCAAAGGTTCAAACATAATCATCCGCGGACTCAGAGCAATGGCGGATTTCAATATTGAACTCCAGATGGCACAGACAAATCGCGCGGTTGCACCTGATATTGATACCTTGTTCTTTTCAACAAGTACTCAGTATTCGGCAATCAGTTCGAGTATAGTGAAGGAATATGCCAGCTACGGGGTTTCGGTGAAGGATTTTGTTCCGGCAACTATCCTTCATAGGATAGAAGCAAAGTATAAGAAAGTATAAATCCAGGAGGGAAACGAAATGGAGAAAAAAGGCGTTGAAGAGATGATCAATGAGATTAGCATATTTATAGATAACTGTAAATATCAGCCACTCTCATCAAACAAGATCGTAGTGCCTAAGGACGAAATAGATAAGATGCTCAGTGAGCTTAAGCTTAAGCTCCCTAACGAGATCGAAAGATGCAAGAAGATCATGAGAAACAAGGAAGCTATCCTTGCTTCAGCAAGAACCCGTTCAGACGCTATCATTTCTGAATCTGTAAACGAGGCTAACAGACTTGTTGAGACCAATCATATCACAGAGCTTGCAAATATCAGAGCTAACGAGATCCTTGAGCAGGCAAGAAGAGATGCTCAGCAGATCCTCGATGATGCAAATGCAGAGGCAAGTGAAGTGAGACTCTCAGCTATGGAGTATACCAAGACAAAGCTTGCTGAAATGAGAAACTACTTTGCACGTACACTCGAGATCGACAGAGAGAATTATCATAATCTCATCGACAGCCTTGAAAATACAGTATATACACTTGATTCAAACGTTAACGATATGGATGCCAGCATCAATCTTCTGACAGGCAACCCAATTCAGGCACCTGTTTCACAGTCTATGGGCGGTCAGCAGTATTCTAACGAGGACATCTCTGAGTTTACTCAGGATGATTACGGCTATGCACCTCAGAGGCCTGCACAGCAGACTCCTCCGGTTGCACCTCCTCCAATCGTTCAGTCACTTGCAAATGCAGACGATGACGATGATTATGATGAGGATTACGACGACGAAGATTACGATGATGACGACGATTTCCTTGACGAATAGTCATTAGAGATAAGCATGAAAAAAGCAGCTTCCCATTACGGAGTCTGCTTTTTTCATGCGTTATACAAGGCAAGTACATTGTTTGTTTTTGGGTTGTTAAGTTAATATCAGACAATCACTATATTTGACGAAAGCTCGTTAGGTTTGTTGATATTTGTTTTACTGTAAAATATAAGGTTGTAAATATCTGTGGCTAAGCGGTCATATATGTATAGGGCAGATGCATAATCGCTGTCTGGTTTGTAGCTGGAACGCTTATTTATGATTGTAATATCGGACTTCTCGCTGATGCTTCTAAGAAGATGTGAGGAGTCCTTTTTTAATGCCAGAAGAGTGGCATAAGGGCAGAGTCTGGTGTCCTTAATATTCTTTATCCCGAGAAGAATATGAATAAGAACCCTGCAGATACGTGATCTGGTTAGTTCCCTTGATTTTAATGAACTGATTATATCTTCGTAGGAAGCCGGAAGTGAAAGGTTTCTGAGCTTACTAAGTATGTCCGGTGTGATATCAAGGATATTACTGTATTCAGACGATGTGTCAACACTTCGCTGAAGCTTCATTAATTCAATGTTTAGGATTGACTGAATATCTGAACTGAATATTGGTCGTTCATTAATGGTTTCTGTTACAAAAGAAGAGATGTTTGTGTCACCTGATTTAAGTGAATCTCTGATCAGCTTTCCTGATGCGTATTTATCATCTGCAGCAGTAGAATCATGCTCTGCACCGATACGTTTTACTGCGGTTGGTTTTATGTTTGAATCAAGCTTTGTGAGTGCAGATAGATATTCGATTGCCAGAATGTTGTTAGGAGTGGACATTATAGTCGCATAATCCTCGCCAAGCTCCTGAGCCAGAGCAAGGCTTCTTGCCTTAGGGAAGGAATTGCCGGCCTTAAGATAGTCATTCAGGGCAGACTTAAAGGAGGCTGTTTCATTTGTTAAGCAGCCTGAAATCTTTTTAAGGGTTTCGATATCCTCTGTTTCTGCACCGAAAGAAATATAATCAGCGATGCCGAGAGAATTGATCATCTCAACAGCGGCATAAGCAAAATCCTGTGCACTTGCGGTACTGAACCTGACCGGCAGCTCAAATACAAGATCAAGCCCGCTTCTTACAGCAGTCTCAGCTCTGACAAGCTTATTAAATACAGCCGGTTCACCCCTCTGTACAAAATTTCCACTCATCACAGCCATCGCACACTCCGCCCCGCTCAAACGTTTCGACACTTCAAGGTGGTATTTATGCCCGTTATGAAAAGGATTATACTCCGCTACAATCGCTACAGTTTTCATGCCAATCTCCAAATAATATAAGAAATATAATACTGCTCATTATTATAATATTGATATTAACACAAGCCGAACATGCTGACAAATGCTTTTCGAGACCGTCCGAGCCGGCAGGCGAGACTACCGCATCCGTTCGCGGGATGAGTCGAGAAAAGCGTTTGGTCAGATGTGAGGCGTATTTATTATTAAAAGATATTTTATAAAAAAATTAATTTTATACTTTATTTTTAAAAAATACATGATATAATTAAGCAGATTTAAAGCGCTATATTATTGATTTATAAGTAGCTATAGATAACACGTAGAAGAAAAGGAGAAACTTATGAAACCATACGCCGAAATGACAAGGGAAGAAAAACTTGCCGAACTTGAAAATCTGAAGAAGGAATACCACAAGTTCCAGGAAATGGACCTCAAGCTTGATATGAGCCGTGGTAAGCCATGCCGCGAGCAGCTTGATATTTCCATGGGAATGATGGATGCTCTTAATTCACAGGCTGACCTTACCTGCGAGGATGGAACAGACTGCAGAAACTACGGTGTTCTGACAGGTATTCATGAAGCTAAGGTTCTTATCGGCGATATGATGGAGAACAATCCTGACAATATAATCATTTACGGTAACTCATCTCTGAACGTAATGTATGATACGGTTTCAAGAGCAATGACACACGGTATCCTTGGAAATACACCATGGTGCAAGCTTGACAAGGTTAAATTCCTCTGCCCTGTACCTGGTTACGACAGACATTTTGCTATTACAGAGTATTTCGGCATCGAAATGATCCCTGTTCCTATGCATGCTGACGGTCCCGATATGGATATGGTTGAGAAGCTTGTTTCTGAGGATGAGTCTGTAAAGGGTATCTGGTGTATTCCAAAGTATTCTAACCCACAGGGTTATTCATATTCTGACGAGACAGTAAGAAGATTTGCAAGACTTAAGCCGGCTGCAAAGGATTTCAGAATCTTCTGGGACAATGCATACGGCATCCATCACCTCTACGATGATGATCAGGATTATCTTATTGAGATCCTTGCTGAATGTAAGAGAGCAGGCAATCCGGATCTTGTATATAAGTTTGCATCAACCTCTAAGATCACCTTCCCTGGAAGCGGTATCGCAGCACTTGCAACCTCTCCAAACAATCTTGAGGACATCATGAAGCAGATGAAGAATCAGACAATCGGACATGATAAGGTAAATCAGCTTAGACATGTAAGATTCTTCAAGGATATTCACGGTATGACAGAGCATATGAAGAAGCATGCTGACATCATCCGTCCTAAGTTTGAGGCTGTTCTTGAGGCACTTGAGAATAATCTCGGCGGGCTCGGAGTTGGCGAGTGGACAAAGCCAAAGGGAGGATATTTCATCAGCTTTGATTCTCTGAACGGCTGTGCTAAGGATATCGTTAAGCTTGCAAAGAAGGCAGGCGTAACAATGACCGGTGCCGGAGCAACCTGGCCATACGGCAAGGATCCTGAGGACAGAAATATCAGAATCGCTCCAACCTATCCTACACTTGAAGATCTTAAGACAGCAGCAGAGCTCTTTACTCTCTGTGTAAAGATCGTCAGCCTTGAGAAGCTTCTGGCTGAGTAATCGTTGTTCGAACAATAATAGAACATATGTAAAATACGGCAGTTATGTGTCTTGGATGCGTAACTGCCTTTTTATTTATTAAAGAGTACTTGAAATAAATTTAAAGCGAAAAACCCGCGGAAATAAAGGAAGTGCTACATTTTGTAGCATTTTTTTGCTTGGAACAAGAGGTTGCTTGTGGTATATTCTTCATGCAGACCAAACAGACCATAGATATTTATTGACATTTCGGCATTATTATATTATTATTTAGAAAAAGCGAACATATGTTTTGTTTACTAAGGAGGATGTTATGGCAAACGAAGATAAGATAAGGGCACTTGATGCCGCACTCGCACAGATTGAAAAGCAGTTTGGTAAGGGTTCTGTCATGAAGCTGGGAGACGGTTTTGATGACATGAATATAGATGTAGTTCCTACAGGATCCCTCAGTCTGGATATTGCGCTCGGAGCAGGCGGTATGCCAAGAGGAAGGATCATTGAGATATACGGACCTGAGTCAAGTGGTAAGACAACGGTTGCGCTTCATGTTGTTTCAGAGGTTCAGAAGAGAGGCGGTATCGCAGGCTTTATCGATGCAGAGCATGCTCTTGACCCTGTATATGCAAGAAATATCGGTGTAGACATCGATAATCTTTACATCTCACAGCCGGACAACGGTGAGCAGGCTCTGGAGATCACAGAGACTATGGTTAGATCCGGAGCTATTGATGTTATCATCGTTGACTCTGTTGCAGCGCTTGTTCCTAAGGCTGAGATCGAAGGAGATATGGGTGACAGCCACGTAGGTCTTCATGCAAGACTTATGTCACAGGCTCTCAGAAAGCTTACAGCAGTTATCAGCAAGACAAACTGTGTTGTAATCTTTATCAATCAGCTTCGTGAGAAGGTTGGTGTTATGTTTGGTAATCCTGAGACAACAACAGGTGGACGTGCGCTTAAGTTCTATGCTTCTGTAAGACTTGATGTCAGAAGAGTTGAGACCATTAAGCAGGGTGGCGAGGTTATCGGTAACCATACAAGAGTTAAGGTTGTTAAGAATAAGATCGCGCCTCCGTTCAGAGAGGCTGAATTTGATATCATGTTCGGCAAGGGTATTTCCAAGGAAGGCGATGTTCTTGATCTTGCGGCTGACAGAGGTATCGTTGTAAAGTCCGGTGCATGGTATGCTTATAAGGGCGAGAAGATCGGGCAGGGACGTGAGAATGCGAAGATCTATCTTCAGGAACATGCTGATGTTTATAAGGAGATAGAGAACAGAGTAAGAATAGAAGCCGGAGTAGGCGGAGTTTCCGAGGAGGAGTACCAGAGGCTTGTTGCTGAAGGCCTTGTAGAGCCGAAGGAAGCTGATGAGGAATAATGGCAAAGATAAATATCATTAAGAGGGGCTCGAAGGATTTTATCCTGATCGATGGTGAGAAGGCCGGCTTTCTTTATGATAGTGATCTGAGACGGATGAATCTTGAAGATGGCCAGGTTCTTGATGATGGGGCTGTGGATGAACTGAGAGAGATGCTTTACAGAAGAACCTTCAATAAAGCGTGTTCGTATCTTGAAACTGCTGAATATTGCGGCGCAGAGATCAGATTCAAGCTGAAGCACAGTGATTTCGCAGATGATATGATCGAGAGAGTCATTGAGGAGCTTTACGAAATGAAGTATCTGGATGACAGGAGATATGCGGAGGTTTATATCAGGTCATATACACCCACCAAGGGCAGGAAGCTTATTGAGTCCGAGCTGCTTTTTAAAAAGATAGACCGTGAGATCATAAGGGAGGCTTTTGATGAATATCTTGAGACTGCCGAGTATGATGAAGATAAGATTATAGACGACATAATCAGAAAGAAATACGGTTCTCTTGATATGTCCGATATTAAGGTCAGAAGCAGAATTATTTCGTATTTTTCGCGCAAGGGTTTCAATTTGGATAAAGTCAATAATCACTTGACATAATATGAAAAAACGATTAATATTTATGTGTTGTACCTTTGTGCAATGAAAATTAAATAAGGAGGTGCTCCTGTGGATCCTATCTACATAGTGATTGGTGTGATCATCCTTGTCGTAGCTATAGTCGTTACCTGGTTCGCAGCAACGGCATATAGAAAGAACATTGCCGAAGCAAAGATCGGTAAGGCAGAGGACAAGGCTAAAGAGATTATAGATGATGCACTGAAGACTGCTGAAGATAAGAAACGCGAGATCGTTCTTGGAGCTAAAGAGGAAGCTCTTAAGACTAAGAATGAGATTGACAAGGAAGTCAAGGATCGTCGTAACGAAATTCAGCGTATGGAGAAGAGAGTTCTGTCACGTGAGGAGAATCTTGACAAGAAGAGTGATGCCCTTGAGAAGAAGGAAGCTTCACTTTCTGCAAGGGAAGCAGAGATTGTTAAGAAGAAAGCAGAGATTGACGAACTTTCATCAAAGAGATTACAGGAACTGGAAAGAATCTCCGGACTTACCTCTGAACAGGCAAAGGAATATTTACTTAAGACTGTTGAAGACGATGTTAAACACGAAACTGCAGTCATGATCAAGGAATTGGAGTCCAGGGCTAAAGAAGAAGCCGACAAGAGAGCTAAGGATTATGTTGTTTCAGCTATTCAGAAGTGTGCAGCAGATGTTGTTTCAGAATCTACAATATCTCTGGTACAGCTTCCGAATGATGAGATGAAAGGACGTATAATCGGTAGAGAGGGTAGAAATATCAGAACCCTTGAAACAATGACAGGTGTTGATCTTATCATAGATGATACACCTGAGGCAGTAATTCTTTCATGCTTTGATCCTATAAGACGAGAGGTTGCTAGAATAGCACTCGAGAAGCTTATAGTTGATGGCAGGATCCATCCTGCAAGAATCGAAGAGATGGTCGAGAAGGCTAAGAAGGAAGTAGAAGTCATGATCCGCGAGGAAGGTGAATCTGCTGCTCTTGAATGTGGTGTACACGGATTACATCCGGAAATCATCAAGCTTCTTGGACGTATGAAATTCAGGACCAGTTATGGTCAGAATGCTCTTAAACATTCGGTTGAGGTTTCTCAGCTCTGCGGACTTATTGCCGGTGAGATCGGTGAAGATATCAAGCTTGCTAAGCGTGCTGGTCTTCTTCATGATATCGGTAAATCAGTTGATCATGAGATGGAAGGTTCACATGTTTCTATCGGTGTTGATATTTGTAGAAAATACAAAGAGTCAGCTGTTGTTATCAATTCGGTAGCATCACACCATGGTGACAGTGAGGCAGAGAGTTTAATTGCTTGTATAGTACAGGCTGCTGATACTATTTCAGCTGCAAGGCCTGGTGCTAGAAGAGAGACGTTAGAGACTTATACTACGAGACTTACAAAGTTAGAGAATATCGCTAATGAGTTTAAGGGCGTAGATAAAACTTTTGCTATTCAGGCAGGACGAGAGATCCGAGTTATTGTGGTTCCTGAGCAGGTCAGCGATGCGGATATGGTACTCCTTGCCAGAGATATTTCTAAGAAGATTGAAGATGAACTTGAATATCCTGGACAGATCAAGGTTAGCCTTATACGTGAGTCAAGAGTTACTGACTATGCAAAGTAAGATTTAACTTCTTATCCCCTGATTGTATGATCAGGGGATTTTCTTTTGCGTAGATAATGAGCCGAGTGACCGTGTATCATGCTTGCATGATTATCCGGACATTCGGCGAATGTCCGACACCGAGTCGACAGACGAGGGGAAGGGCG
>JNKY01000003.1 GCA_000702245.1 Lachnospiraceae bacterium C6A11
GTATGTTTCAAAAGCATACAGAAATGCTACCGAAAAATATCAACTTAGTTATAGTCATACAGGTTATCCTTATGATAATGCCTGTATCGAATCATTTCATTCTCTCATAAAAAGGGAATGGCTTAATCGGTTTGCAATTGCAGACTATAATCAGGCTTATCGCCTTGTTTTTGAGTACATTGAGACTTTCTATAACACTGTAAGGTCTCATAGTCACTGCGACTATATGTCACCAAATGACTTTGAAAAACTGTATATGTATGTAGCAAATGATGGGATACAGAAAAAAGCAAGTTAACTTGAGAAATCTCCCATTTTAATTTGTACTAAATCTTGACAGAGGACCAACAGAAGTGATTTGCGCTCATAAATTACTCGCTCAAATGAATAAATAAGGAGCGGAAGAATAGTTGCGATAGTTACAAAACTGTGATGTGACATGTATGCAATAAGGTATCCTGATAGACTATAAGCCAGTGTAAATGGAATTATATATAAATTGGTCTTCGCCATTTTTTTGCCATTTAATCTGTGGGTTAAATAAAAAGTGAATGTCCATGCAGGGAGAATAAACTTTATATATGCAATAATGGTAAAACATAGAGGCATTTTTGAAAGTGGGAAAAGGATAATAAGATAGTATATTGGTCGAAATAAATTGGTAAATCTAAAAGGAGTGCCTTGAACCAGACCAATGCTGTAATCAACTTTTGAAAAATCACCATTAAAAAGTTGATTAAAGCGTGCATACGTGAATGGAAATGTCTGAGCCATTCCGTCATGTGATGGAAAAAAACCAGAACCAAATGGAGCAGTACTTCTGATAAAAAGATATATAACAAAAACTGATGACAATATTGCAAATGTTATCAGATATACTCTGTTGTTAAAAGAAAACTCAGATGCCTTTTTCACAAATAATAAATCTGCGGAATTACTATAGCTTTGAAATTGAAGAACATGGATAAGTACGATACAGATAGTTAGAGTAATAAGCATCATAAAAATGCAAAGATATATGCTACTTTGCTTCGAAAACTCATATTTATTTGTTCCGGCGGTAGCCTCTACAAGCGCATATTTTGTGTCGCCAATAGTAAAATACTTGATAAGACTTTCACTGCTCCAGTTTTCTGTAGGAACAGGAATGAGAGCATAACCATCGGATTCGGATTCGAGTACAATAGTTTTGTTTAATGTGTTTTCCGAAGAGAGGCTTGCTTTATTTATATTCTGGTATAATGAAGTGTATTTATCCTTATTAAATACAGCAAATTGTGCATTTGTTTCATGGTGTAGTAGTGGCTTTTTATTAAGCTGGTAGAAATAGTAAGATGGCTCGTTAGTATTAGATTCACCTATATGAGTGATATTCCCGTTAATTGTACCATAAAGATTACCTGCTTTATCTGGGATAAAACTAATCTGATATTGATTTGTTGCCTCCTGAAGACTGTTTGCGAGTACTGTATAGGCCTGCAGTACATCCAACTCCCCTGCAATGATCTCATACACATCCTCCCCGCCCAGCGTGTTATTCGCCAGATAATTGGTAGAAGAGAAGATCTCCTCGTTATCATATACGAGATCCAGAATATTATCGTTTACGTAGAAACCGTTCTTCACAACGTAATTATTCTTGTAGATGTCGATCTTGTTGTAGGTTCCGAGGAGCTCGAGGCCGTCGTTGATGTGGCTTGCGCGCACATTTGTGATCACGTAGTCAACACCGGAAAGCATATTTGTTACAGGTGTCGTCACGTTCTCGCCGTCGATGAAGACCGAAATCTTCGCATCCTTCTCGATAGAATGGATGTAGTCCTCAGCAATCTCGTACCTGCCGATAATAGTGTCTGCGTAAACCTTCGAGGTCTTGCCCGCATTTCCCAGATTTCCCACGAAAGACGCGGCAACCTCGACAACCATAAGTAGACCCATCGCCGTCTTAAATACGGTGTGAGTCATATTGTCGTTCTTATAAAGTATCAGGATGAAGAAGTAAGCCGCAGCGAGCTCGAAGCTCTTCATAAACGGCGACATCGTTGTGTAATTAGACGACTTCAGCAGCGCCATAAAGATGATCGCCATCACGAGCACAAACGAAACAACGATCGTCATCGAACGCTGGTGCTCGATATTGATAAATACCGTATAAGCCATGCTCAGGATCATGAAGATCAGGATAAAGCCAAATACAGTCGAAACCTGCCTCGTGAAATAAAAGCCGTTGAACAGATAGTTCATGGTTGAATGGAAGGTCGCGATGTAAAGCACGGCTGTAAGGCAGATGGTCTTCAACTTCTTGTTGAAATTGATATTTCCGTTTGAAGCATAAAGGAAGATCATCATAATTGCGAAGATGCCGGCGTAGATCGCTACACTGTCGGTCTCCTTCGACGCGTCGGTCTCAAGGCCGGCGAGCATCCCCTTAAACACATCAAATATCTTTACCTTCACCTCGGCAAGAGGGAACTCAAGCGAAAGCATTTTCTTCAATAAGTTACTCTTAAGCGATGGGATGATGACCAGAACGGACATGCCGATGGCCATAAGGTCGGCGATCAGCTTGTAAATCGTCGCGGTAACGATGTGCTTCGTGTCCCTGAAATCCTGCAGGAAGAAATAAATAAGTACGAAGATAAATACGATTATAGTGATATAAAAGCTCAGGAAGAATGAAGCCGCGAGAGTGAGGCAGTAGAAGAGCCACTTGCCTTCGCGGATGAGCTTATCAACAGCGAGCATCAGAAGTGGGAAGAGCGCAACCGCACCCAGCCAGGTTACATTGAGACCGCTGCCGATCATGTATGCAGAAAGCGCATAAGCGCATGAAAGTGCAAGATTGATGATGTCGAATTCCTTGACAAATACACCAAGCTTCGAGGTTGGCTCATCATTTCCGCCGAGCTTAAGGTCCGCGTTCTTTGTAGATTTTCCGGCCTTCTCGAGAGCCTCGAGCTTCTTAGCCTTTTTCTCCTTCTTCTTGGCGAGATAAGCCGAGATGATGTCGGAGCGTTCAGCCTCCTCATAACCCTTTACCTGAAGCTCATGCTTCTTACGATAGCTGAGGAACATACTGAAGAAGAGACCTGCAAGACCAATCTTCAGTGCATAGAGCAGATTGATAACACCTGACATTGAATCCTTATGGACAGCAAGGGTCAGAAGGTTCGTCGGATCTGAAAGATAAAATGCGAGTGAATCAGATATATCATAACCCTCGGCGCTTATATAACCGGAAGTATTTACACTTCCGTTATTAACGCTGTCGTGAAGGTCGTTCAGAAGATATCTGTATTTTTCAAAATGACCTGCAGAAAGCACGTCCTTATCGCCAAACGGCGCAAATCCACCGATGGACAAACCGATTATAGCCACGATGAAAGGTATCAGGAAAGCCAGCCCCAGCCGCGTCAACTTGGACCTGTCGAAAGGCTTCTTCTCTTTCCTCACCTTAGAGGAAGAGTTCTTTTCCGTTTTGTTAGTTTTAGCAGAGGAATCCTTCTTCTTTTTGCTGTCATTAACCCTGACAGAAGTGGCCTCCTGATCCTTTCCGGCTTTATCTATAGCCTTTATGTTTTCTGCATTTTCTTTGGTACTCATAGGTATTTCCCTCCAACATTTTATTAACGAATAGATGCCGCCTCAGCGGTTCATCTGATAGTATTCAAATTATTCTATTGCGATTGCGTCAGTGCCGTGATAAACAGTATGATCGAATCAATACATATTTTATAACCGCTTGATTGTATCAGTACTCTTATTATCATAAGAAACAACTGCACAACCAACAATTCATTTTACCACAGTTCGGCCCCTAATTCAAAATAAATATGGCAGGAATCATGAGAATTGAAGGGTATTTTCGTAGGATTTTTAATGAATATTATTAGTGATTTATACATCGTTTTATGATATAGTAATGATAAGTATGTAAAGTAATATCCAGGGAGGTAGGCCAAATGTCCGAAAAGGAAAGAAAAACCAAGAATACCGCACCGCAAGACCAGTCTGCAGAAAACGCAGCGACTCGCGACTGCACATCGATCGCGACCGAGAGCGGCGGCGTTATCCAGATAGCAAATGATGTTGTTTCAAATATAGCCGGCCTTGCCGTTATGGAGGTCGAGGGTGTTTCGAAGCTCACCGGAAATATTACCAAGGAGCTCATCACGAAGCTCGGCAGGAAGAGTCTGTCGAAGGGCATCAGATTAGATTTCAGCGGAAACGAGCTGAAGGTTGATGTGTCCATCGAGGTTAAGTTCGGCTACAACATAGTCAACGTTTCGAAGAATGTTCAGGACAGAGTCAGAAGCAACATAAATACGATGACCGGCCTCAAGGTTAACATGGTAAACGTCAGAGTTTCCGGCATCGATACAGCATCCGGAGAAAAGTAATATTCGGAGCAAGATGCCGATTCCGGCATCGATACAGCATCCGGAGAAAAGTAATATTCGGAGCAAGATGCCGATTCCGGCATCGACACAGCATCCGGAGAAAAGTAATATTCGGAGCAAGAAGCCGTTTCCGGCATCGATACAGCATCCGGAGAAAAATAGATCCGGAGAAAAATAATATCCGGAGCAGATGTCAATTCCGGCATCCAACCAGCGCGGGGCACGCGTAATAAATAACAACAGGTGAAAACATGACCAGAAGTGAATTAAGAGAAAACATATTTAAGATAGTATTCAGAGTGCCATTCCATGAAACAGAAGAGATGGGCGAGCAGGAGAAGGAGTATATTTCCGACCTCGACGAGCCACAGAAGGAAAAGGACATCGAATACATCAAGGCAAAATCATCCGCAATCATCGACAAGCTGGATGAGATCGACAAGCTGATAGAGGACGCTTCAAAGGGTTGGAGCGTAAAGAGGATAGGCAGGGCAGAACTGGCTATTCTTCGTGTTGCTGTTTACGAGATAAAGTTTGACGACGACATTCCGTACAAGGTTGCGGTTAACGAAGCGATTGAGCTTTCCAAGAAATACTGTGAGCCTGAAGCAGGAGCTTTCATAAACGGAATCCTTTCAGCCTTCGCAGAGTAATCAACTGATATCCGAAGGTTGAAAAACATCCGACATCGCAAAAAAGGCATCACCGATCAGACTTAAAAAGGACAGAATACATCTAAGTAGAACAGGACAATAAATTGAAAACATATACAGTCGGACAGGTCATAAAGCATACGAAGAACCTGCTGGAGAATGACATATTTCTCGGCAGCATGTATGTGACGGGCGAAATATCAAATTGTAAATACCACAGCATGGGGCATATCTATTTTTATTTAAAAGACGAGACAGGCTCCATGCCTGCTGTCATGTTTAAAGGCAGCCGCCTCAGAGGGCTCAAGTTTAAGCTCGAGGACGGCCAGGCCGTTGTCATGAAATGCAGCATCGGTATGTACGAGAAGACCAGTTCGGTCCAGCTTTATGCGACAGAAATACTTCTCGCCGAGGATAAGGAAGGCAAGCTGAACGCCGAATTCCTGAAGCTGAAGGAGAAGCTTTACAATGAGGGCCTCTTCGAGTTCGACATCAAGAAGCCTATTCCGAAATACCCAAAATCGGTCGGCATAGTTACCGCTCCGACAGGCGCAGCCATCCAGGATATAAGAAATATAGCCAGGCGCCGCAATCCATATGTTCAGCTCGTGCTTTATCCTGCAAAGGTTCAGGGCGAGGGTGCGGCCGAGACCATCGCGAAAGGTATCAAGGTCCTTGATAAAATGGGCCTCGACACCATAATAATCGGGCGCGGCGGCGGTTCTATCGAGGACCTCTGGGCGTTCAACGAGGAGATAGTCGCGAGGGCGATATTTGAGGCTGAGACGCCGATCATTTCCGGAACCGGCCACGAGGTTGATAATACGATAGCCGATTACGTTGCGGACCTTCGTGCACCGACTCCGTCGGCAGCGGCAGAGCTTGCAATCCCGGACGTGATGACGCACATACAGCACCTTGCAAATTGCAGGAGCAGGCTTGATAATAATATTTCCAACAGGCTGAACATCATAAATACAAGGCTTCAGGTCCTTAAGGCAAAGCTCGACAAGAGGAGCCCGGAGAGAACGCTCGCAGAGAAGCAGCAGCGGCTTGCGGACACTCGAGACAGACTTCAGCAGCTGATCGAGAGAAGACTTGAAGCGGCGGTTCAGAGGCACGGTACCCTGAATGAAAGAGTGCATACCGATATGGACAGGCTCGTTCAGAATAAGATTCATCGTTACGAGATAAATGTGGCAAAGCTTCACGCACTTTCACCAACCGCGAAGCTGATCAACGGCTTCGGATATATTTCAACCGGAACGGAACCGGTTCGAAGCGTGAAGGATGTGAAGTCAGGAGATACGATCGCGGTCATACTAAGTGACGGCTCGATCACCGCGAGTGTTACGGATATAAACGATTAAACAGATTGGATAGAATATGAGTAAGAAAACAGAAAATACAGAAAACGAAAAGTTTATAGTTGAGGATGCATTTGCAAGGCTTGAGGAGATAATCACGGCCCTTGAGGCGCCGGAAACCAAGCTAAGCGATGCTATGGATCTCTATAAGGAGGGAGTTGTCCTTTCCGATAAGTGCCGCGATAACCTCGAAGGTGTCGAGAAAGAAATCAAAATTCTCAACGCAGACGAAACTGAGTAAGAAAAAGGGCAGGCGATATATATGGCTGAAAAGAAATCGACAACAAAGAAGGAGTCTGATAAAAAGACATCCACAAAAACTAAATCAGAAAAGAAGACGGATAATAAGAAGACTTCTTCAACGAAGACCGGAGCAAAGAAAACAAGCGGCAAGAAAACAAGCAGCAAAAAAACGGACAATAACTCTATGCTTGATGAGATCAAGAGCTACATAGAAAATACAGTTATCGGGATGCTTCCTGAACCGGACGGAATGTCTGATCCGGTCAGAAATGCCATGGTCTATGCTGTGAAGGCGGGCGGTAAGAGAGTCAGACCGCTTTTGATGTATCTGACCTACAAGGCTTTCTCCGCAGCATCCAACAGCCAGACGGCATCAGAGCAGACAGCTGCACCAGGCAGTCAGGCTGAAGGCGCTGACAACAGCGGCACAGCAGAAAAATCAGCTTCACCTCACGACAAGGCTGTCGAGTATTTCATGGCTGCGCTTGAGATGATCCATACATATTCGCTTATTCATGACGATCTGCCGGCACTCGACAATGACGATCTGCGCCGCGGTAATCCGACAGTCCACAAGGCTTTCGGAGAAGACGTTGCGATCCTTGCCGGAGATGGTCTGCTTAACTATGCCTACGAAACAGCTGCAAAGAGCTTTATCAGCTGCCCGGGTGATATAGATGTGGAGAAGGCTGTATTTATCCTTGCTTCCAAGCCGGGCCTGTACGGTATGCTCGGCGGCCAGACGGTTGACGTTGTCCTTACGGGCAAGAGACCGACAGCAGAGCAGCTTTCATATATTTATTCAAATAAAACAGCCGCGCTTCTTGAGTGCGCTATGACTATCGGCGGTACACTTGCCGGAGTTTCTGGCGAGAATCTCGATAAGCTTCAGAATGCGGCGTATTATATCGGAATGGCTTTCCAGGTTCAGGATGATATCCTTGATGTGACCGGAACAGTCGAAGAGCTTGGCAAGGACGTAAGCCAGGACAAGAAGAATGGTAAGATAACCTTCGTCACTATTTACGGCATCGAGAAGGCTAAGGAATACGTTAAGCAGGCATCGCTCCTCGCAATCAAGCTCGTGGACGAAGCCTACGCAACCATCACCCCAACCCCTCAAACCGACGAATATATCTCAATCCTGAAGAACCTTATCACACAGATGATATCGCGTAAGAATTGATTAAAACTATAACAAACAGCCGAGAGTCGGCGTACGGTAAATAATACACAAGAATCGAGATAGATATGAATCTATTAAAAGAAATCAAACACGAAAACGACATAAAAAAACTCCCTGAGGAAGACCTTGACCCTCTTGCCTCCGAGATCAGGAGTTTCATCATAGAGAAGGTCAGTGAACACGGCGGTCACCTCGCCGCAAACCTCGGAGTTGTTGAACTTACGATTGCTCTCCACAGATGTATGGAGTTCCCGGAGGACAAGCTTATTTTCGATGTGGGCCATCAGGCTTACACGCATAAGATCCTCACCGGAAGACGCAAGGATTTTGACAACCTCAGAGAGCTTGAGGGCCTCAGCGGCTTCCCAAAACGCAGGGAGAATCCATGCGATGCATTTGACACGGGCCACAGTTCGACCAGTATTTCCGCAGCGGTAGGACTTGCAGCTGCGCGGGATCTTCGCGGCACAAATGAGAAGATCTGCGCGGTTATCGGCGACGGTTCAATGACCGGCGGCATGGTCTACGAGGCTTGCAACCAGCTTTCACAGCTGAAGTCGAATCTCGTGATCATCCTCAATGACAACGAAATGTCCATCGATCGTAACGTCGGCGGAGTTTCGAAATACCTGAACAGGATGCGTGTCGGCACCTCCTATAACGAGTTCAAGGCCGGCCTCGAAAATGTTCTTATGAACATTCCGGACGTCGGCGCGAAGATGGCCAAGGGTCTGAAGAAGTCCAAGGACAGCCTGAAGGGTCTTTTCGTTCAGGGATCCTTTGTCGAGGAAATGGGCATAACCTATATCGGCCCGGTTGACGGCCACAACGTTAAGGAACTGACCAAGACGCTGAAGAAGGCCTTTAAGCTGAATAAGCCTATCCTTGTTCATGTCAGGACTACGAAGGGTGCCGGCTACAAATACGCCGAAAAATACCCTGAGCATTTCCACGGCGTCGATCCTTTCGATATTGAAACAGGAAGAAGTCTTGTAAGAAAGACAAGAGCAACATATACAGATGTATTTGGCAAGAAGCTCCGCACCCTCGGTGAGGAGAATGAGAAGATAGTTGCGATAACTGCGGCGATGGCTCACGGAACCGGAGTTTCGTATTTCCAGAAAAGTTTTCCGGAGAGGACCTTCGACGTTGGAATCGCTGAGCAGCATGCGGTCACATTTGCGGCCGGACTTGCAGCGGGCGGCTTCATTCCGGTGGTTGCGATCTATTCGTCCTTCCTTCAGAGAGCCTACGACCAGATACTTCATGACGTCTGCCTTCAGGGGCTGCACGTTATATTTGCGATAGACCGATCGGGAATCGTCGGGCGCGACGGCGAGACGCATCAGGGTATCTACGACGATGCCTATCTTGCGGACATGCCGGGGCTCGTCGTCATCGAGCCGAAGAATGCTGCAGAGCTTAGCAGCGCCTTCGATTTTGCGGTGGCCTGCGACGGACCGGTTGCTATAAAATACAGCCGCGGCTACGCCTACAGAGGTCTCTCAAATGACTGTCCTCTCGAACTGGGCAAGTCCGAGATCATTTCCGGAACCATTCCGGAGACCTGCCGCAGCCTGGATAAGATTCAGGCAACAGACGCTGATACAGACAGTGCTGCTCAGCCGGCAGAAAAGAAGAGAATTGCTATCTTTGCCTGCGGAAATATGGTCGAAGAAGCCGTTAAATGCCGCGACAAGCTGATCGCTGAGACCGGTATCGAGCCGCTCTTCGTAAATACAAGATTTATCAAGCCTCTTGACGAGGCCATGCTCAGAAATATCACAGGAAAGTTTGATATCATCGCCTTTGCTGAGGAAACCTGCGAGGCAGGAAGCTTTGGAGAAAGAGCGGTTGCAGTCATCCAGGACGAGCTTTCAAAGCTCCTTACAGGAGAAAAATACGAGCTTGGTTCATCGAAGGATGATATCAGGATCCCGAAGGTCATCAACTTCTGTATCAAGGTTGAGACAGTGCCTCAGGGTTCGGTTGATGAGCTCCGTAACCTGCTGGGTATTTCCGCTGACAAGATGACCGAAACTATCGTTAATTTGCTTTAGAACAGACGGGAGATACCAGGACTATAAAAACATGCTGTAATACAGCTGATGATTATAAAGAGAAAGATATATGCCTCCAGAAAAGGCATGATAACAAAATTACTATGAAGAAAAGATTGGACATCCTCCTCTTTGAGCAGGGCTTTGCGGATTCGAGAGAGAAGGCAAAGCGCCTCATAATGTCGGGGATAGTATATGTAGACAATATTAAAGAAGATAAGGCCGGAAGCACATTTTCGGAGGACGCGGTGATCGAGGTTCGTGGAAAGACCATGAAATACGTCAGCCGCGGCGGACTGAAGCTTGAGAAGGCCATGCAGAATTTTGACATTACGCTTGACGGAACCGTTTGTATGGACGTGGGTGCTTCCACCGGAGGCTTCACAGACTGTATGCTTCAGAACGGAGCCGTTAAGGTTTACAGCGTAGACGTTGGCCACGGCCAGCTTGATTGGAAGCTACGCAATGATGAGAGAGTCATCTGTATGGAGAAGACAAATATCAGATATGTCACACCGGCGGATATCGATGACATTCTTGACTTTGCTTCGATAGATGTTTCATTCATCTCGCTTACCAAGGTTCTTACCCCTGTAAGAGAGCTTTTGAAGGAAGACGGCGAGGTTGTATGCCTCGTAAAGCCGCAGTTCGAAGCAGGTCGCGAGAAGGTTGGCAAGAAGGGCGTTGTCAGAGATAAGTCAGTACATAAGGACGTCATCAGAGAAGTGATAGCCTACGCGTCCGCAAACGGCTACAGAATCCTCGACCTCGACTTCTCCCCTGTAAAAGGTCCTGAAGGCAACATCGAATACCTCCTCCACCTCCGCAAAGCAGAAGGAGCGTCTGAATCCGGAATTACGGATGACAAGATTTCTGAAGTGGTCGAATTAAGTCATGAGGTTCTTGATAAAAAAGAAACGACAGATTGACAAGAAATAATTGTGAATGAACAATACAGAGGAGACACATAAGTGTCCCCCTGAAGGCGTATTTGCTACACCTAAGTAGTAATGTGCGAAGCACATTGCTATTATGAGCGAAGCGAATGATGCAGCATGCGAAGCATGCTACATACATCGTGAAATGATGTATGCATAATTTTGGAACAAAATTATGGCACCTGAAGGGGGTTGCTTATGTGGCTCCGACCGTTAGAATAATTGGTATATTATATGAATAAACTAAGCAGATTTTTGATATATGTTAATAGGATGAAAGACAGCGACGAAACCTTCACAAACCGTGTGGCGTCGATGATCACGGACCGTGGCGGCGCTGTCAGCGTAGCCTATGGTGACCAGGATACCGAGGGTGGAAGCGTCCGCAGCGATCTTATTTCCGATAAGGAAGCGGTGATCGTTCTTGGCGGCGACGGAACCATGCTCCGCGCGGCCCATGTGACCGCGGGATACAACATCCCTCTGACCGGTATCAATCTTGGAACCGTGGGCTTTCTTGCTGAGACCGATTTTTCACGCGCAGAGGAGCTTATCGACCGTCTGATGTCAGGTAAATATGACATTAAGGAGAGAATGATCCTGAAGGGCGATATCATAAGGGGAGGCGAGGACAGTTCAACTGACTGCAAAACCGAAAGTTATACCGCAATAAATGATATCGTTATCTACAGAGACGGAAAGCTTCGCATAATCGCGGTAAAAATATTTGTTAATGGACAGTATTTTGAGACCTACAAGGCCGACGGAGTTATCATTTCAACACCGACAGGCTCGACCGCTTATAATCTTTCGGCAGGTGGTCCGCTTGTTTCTCCGAACGCCAGGAATCTGATACTTACGCCTATCGCACCTCACTCGCTTACAGGCAAGAGCTTTGTCTTCGCAGATACCGACAAGATCAGTATCGAGATAGTGGAGAAGAGTGAGACAGAGGAGCCGAAGGCGCTTGTTTCCTACGATGGATATGTTGATGTGCATATTTCCGAGTCATGTCGCTGCGAGATCAGCACCATGGACGAGAAGGTGCGCTTCATATCAATCAGTAATCGTAACTTCTACGACGTCCTAAGGAGCAAGCTTGTGAGATAACACAGGATGAACAGGAGCAGGGTATGAAGAATGTCAGACAAAAAAAGATAATAGAAATAATCACAATGAAGGATATCGAGACTCAGGAGGAACTCAGGGATGAGCTTCAGAGCTTTGGGTTCGATGTTACCCAGGCTACTGTTTCAAGAGATATCAGAGCGCTGGGGCTGAAGAAGGAAAGTGTTCCGGGTAAGGGACAGAGATACGTGTCGAAGATTACGAGCAGTGCAGTGAGCAGTGACTCGTACAAATCCGTTCTCAAGGCAGGTATCATTTCCATAGAACCCGCTGAGAATCTGATAGTTGTTAAAACGGTTGCGGGAGTCGCTATGGCAGTGGCAGCGGCACTCGACAATCTTGAGGTTGAAGGACTGATCGGTTGTATTGCCGGCGATGATACTATCTTCCTCGCCGTCAGATCGCACACATATACCGAGAGCGTTATCAAGGCTATTCGCAGGAAGATAGATGAGTAGCCGGTAAATGGAGAGTGACAAATAATGCTGATCAATTTACATATCAAGAATCTGGCTCTCATTGACGAGCTGGATATTGATCTCGGAAAAGGGCTGAACATCCTCACAGGTGAGACCGGTGCAGGAAAGTCGATAATCATAGGTTCCATAGGCATCTGCCTCGGAGGCAAATTCAGCCGTGAACTGCTCCGTGATCCGGAAAAGGACGGACTCGTGGAGCTGACATTTGATGTTAATGATATGAACATCGTTAAATCAGATAATAAGGACGATGTACCAAATAGTAGTATAAGTGAGTTTATTTCCACTGCTGACGAGGGCATCCTCACTATTTCGAGGAAGCTGTCGAAGGACAGGGTAGTAAACCGCATCAATGGCGAGACGGTTACTGTCTCAAGGATTAAAGAGGTAGCGGAGGCACTTATCAACCTCCACGCCCAGCACGAGCAGACAACTCTTCTTCATGAAGAGAAGCATATAGAAATACTGGATTCATCAAGCAGAGAGATCCAGGCATTGAAGCAGGATGTCAGAGAAGCATATCAGGCGTATATGGCAAACAGAAAAGAGCTTGCCGGTATGAATATGGATGCTTCCGAAAGAGCGAAGAGAGTGGATTTCCTCAGGTTTGAAGAGGAGGAGATTGAGGCCGCCAAACTTATTTCCGGCGAGGATACGGAGCTTGAGGCGCTGTACACGAAGATGAACAACGCGAAGGAAATCTGTGAGATCACAGAAAGCGTTTACAGCAGCACGGGCTACGATTCATCAAACTCCGCAGGTAACCAGATAAGCCGCTCGCTTCAGAAGCTGAAGTCGATCGAGAGATATGACAAGGACGCTGAGCCGCTTATCACAACGCTTACAGACATCGAGGCGATACTGAATGAGTTTAATCAGAGCCTCAGCGAATATATCGAGGGCAGTAACTTCGAGGAGAAGACCTACGTTGAGACCGAGCAGCGACTTAACCTTATAAATACGCTTAAGTCAAAATACGGCCGCAGCATAGAGGATATTCAAAACAGCCTTGAAGCTATAAAAACTGAGCTTGATTCGCTTTCCGATTATGAGGCGAGACTCGAAGAACTGACCGCTAAGGAAAAGGAACTACAGAAGGCGCTTGAAGAAAGGTGTGCTGTACTCAGCGAGGCAAGAAAGGTCAAGGCAGCCGAGCTGTCAGCTAAGATCACAGAGGCACTTAAGAGCCTTAACTTCAGTGATGTACAGTTTTACATGGATATGAAGAGACTGCCGGAATGTACGGCAGAGGGCTTTGACAGTATAATCTTCATGATCTCGACAAATGTGGGCGAGGAACCAAAGCCTCTTCACATGGTCGCTTCGGGCGGCGAGCTCTCAAGGATAATGCTTGCTACAAAGTCAGTACTTGCAGACGTATGGGATACGCCGACACTTATTTTCGATGAGGTCGATACCGGAATCAGCGGCATCACCGCGCAGAAGGTTGCAGAGATGATGAAGGAACTTTCACGTACGCACCAGATCATTTCTATAACGCACCTTCCACAGATCGCATCGAAGGCAGATAACAGCTTCCTCATCGAGAAGACTGTTACGGACGGAAGAACCTTTACAGGCATCAGAGCTATAGAAGGCGAAGACAAGGTTATGGAGCTTGCGAGACTTCTCGGAGGCGATAGTATCACCGAGTCGGTCATCACCGCCGCACGCGAGATGCTTGCATAAATAAGAATAAAAAGGAAGAACCGGCATAGGTTCATTTCACAACGCTTATTTGTATCAGATGTATTAGAATAATTGACAGAGGTTGTAAAATATGATAGATACAGTTGTTTCGGTTAACCTCATGGTAGGGGAGACACTGAAGATAAAGAAAAACCGCCTTGAGCCTGATTATTCAAAGGGATGTAAGAGGCTGTGTATCGTTTCCGGCATCTACGGCGACGAGCTGCAGGGACAGTATATATGCTATGAAACCATCCGCAGGATCAAGAAATATTATGAAGACCTTACAGGTATAGTGGACATTTATCCGTCCCTCAATCCTATGGGTCTTGAAGCCGGAGTCAGAGAGATACCCGGTCCGGAGCTCAATATGAACGAGCTGTTCCCGGGCTCAGAGACAGGTGCCATGGGCGAATACGCTGCCTACAAGGTGATCAAGGACATCGAGGGCGCGGACTTCTGTCTGGACGTTCACGGAAGTGATATGTATCTCTGTGAGATCCCTCAGATCAGAATGAATGACGATGTTGAGCATGCAATCATGCCTTATGCCGAGTATCTGAATACCGATATGGTATGGGTTCATCCTTCTACTCAGGTGCAGAAGGGAAGCCTTGCATATGAGCTGAACAAGATCGGTGTCAAGTGCTGCGTTTGCGAATCAAGCTACGCCTATAAGATCGATCAGAAATACTGTAACCAGATAGTTGACGGTATATTTGCCCTTATGAAATACATGGGTATCTGGAAGGGCGAGACGCAGGAGGTAAGAAGGCCTCTTGTTGTTCACGACAGCGATATGGTCTATATTAATTCGGAGAGCAGCGGAATATTTATCCCGAATATTTCCGTTCACGATCCTGTCTGCGAGAATGATATTATCGGCAGGGTCGTAAATGTCATCACCGGTTCGGTTGAGGAGGTCATCAAATCACCGATCAAGGGAATGATCACAGGCGTGAGAGAATACCCGGCTATCGAAGAGGGCTCGCTTCTCGCAAGAATCGTCGGTATTTCCTAAAATGTCCGGCAGTACAATGGGGGATTTGATATGATCAAAGAAAAGCTTTATACGATGAATACAGCCTTCAGGGGCGAGTATTCGGTTTATGGATATACATACGGCAGAGGCGACAAATCTGCCTGCATCGTGGGCGCTCTCAGAGGCCATGAGTTCCAGCAGCTTTATATCTGCTCACTTCTTTCAAGGAAGCTTGCAAGACTTGAGGAGGAAGGCTGTATAGTTCCAGGTAAACAGGTGATGGTAATTCCTTCACTCAATTACAGCGCCATGAATGCAAGCAAGAAATACTGGCTGTCCGATGATTCGGATATTAACAGGCAGTTCCCGGGCAATCCGAGCGGACCTGCGACCAGCCGTATCGCATACGCAACACTTGAAACAGCAAGCCAGTATTCTTACGGAATACAGTTCAGAAGCTTCTATCTTCAGGGACAGTTCATCCCTCACATCAGGATGATTTCTACAGATAGTGAAGCAACAAACCTTGCAAATCTCTTCGGAATGCCGTATGTTCTTATGAGTGAGGGCAGACCTTACGAGGCAATCACCCTTGCATATAACTGGCAGAAGGCAGGCTCAGAGGTATTTTCGATCTATTCGGGCGGTACCGAGCGTATTCACGAGGGATACGCAGAGACAGCTGTTTCAGCGGTTCTCAGGTTCCTTTCAAGAATGGGTATCATCAAATACAACTGCCAGGGCGGTTATATTTCAACAGTTATGAATGAAGAGAAGATGCTTTCCATACAGTCACAGGAGGCAGGCTTCTTCAGAAGATATGTGGGCACGAATGAGGAGGTTACCCGCGGCCAGAAGCTGGCGGAGATAATCGACCCGATGACCGGAAATGTCATCTCCACCGTGCTTGCACCGACAAGCGGTATTATTTTCTTCGTACATGACAAGCCGATGGTTTTCCAGAACGTTGTCATATACAAGATTATAAGAAAACTTCATAAGTAAACATTTTTAGGATTTGCACCTGCATATATCCATTCAGGTGGTCGAAAATGCACCTTCGTGGACATATGCAGGTGCGAATCCGGAAATTGTTATTAAAGAGCTATATAATAAAGGATTCGCATGCGAATCCATGTTAAATACTAGGAGGAAAAAATGAGCAACGTAAGAAGAATCTATGTTGAAAAGAGACAGGATTATGCTGTAAGGGCGAAGGACCTGCAGCAGCAGTTCAGGGAGTATCTCGGTATCAAGCATATCACGGTTCGTGAGCTTGTAAGATACGATATCGAGAACGTTACGGAGGAGACCTACAAGAAGGCTATTCCGACCGTATTTTCTGAGCCGCCTGTTGATATAGTTTATGAAGAGAGCTTCCCGAAGGAGGAGGGCGATTTTGTATTTGCTACAGAATATCTTCCGGGTCAGTTCGACCAGAGGGCAGACTCTGCAGAGCAGTGCGTAAAGCTCCTTAACGAGAACGAGGAGCCGATCATCAGATCAGCTGTAACCTATGTTATCAGCGGCGAGCTTTCTGATGATGACAGAGCTGCTATCAAGGAATATGTTGTTAACCCTGTAGATTCAAGGATCACAGACGAGGTTAAGCCTGAGACTCTTGTTATGCAGCATCCGGAACCGGACGATGTTAAGATCTTCGACGGCTTCAAGGATATGCCTGAGGCAGAGCTTAAGACTCTTTATGACAGCCTCGGACTTGCTATGACCTTCAAGGATTTCCTCCATATTCAGAATTATTTTAGGGGTGAAGAGAACAGAGACCCTTCAATGACAGAGATCAGAGTGCTTGATACATATTGGTCTGATCACTGCCGTCATACAACATTTGCAACAGAGCTTACAGACGTTAAGTTCACAGACGGATATTTCAAGGATGCTATCGAGCAGACCTTTGAGAAATACAAAGCTGACAGAGCAGTTATCTACAAGGATCGTAACGACAAGTTCATCTGCCTTATGGATATCGCTCTTATGGGTATGAAGAAACTCCGTGCCGACGGCAAGCTTGCTGACCTTGATGAGTCAGACGAGATAAATGCATGTACTATCGTTGTTCCTGTAACTATCGACGGTGTTACAGAGGACTGGCTTGTAAGCTTCAAGAACGAGACACACAACCATCCGACAGAGATCGAGCCATTCGGTGGCGCAGCAACCTGTCTCGGTGGTGCTATCCGTGATCCACTTTCAGGACGTACCTATGTATATCAGGCTATGCGTGTTACAGGTGCGGCTGATCCAACAAAGTCACTTAAGGAGACTATGCCGGGCAAGCTCCCTCAGAGAAAGATCGTTAGGACAGCAGCAGAAGGATATTCTTCATACGGTAACCAGATCGGTCTTGCAACTGGTCTCGTTAACGAGGTTTATCATCCGAACTATGTTGCTAAGCGTATGGAGATCGGCGCCGTTATCGGTGCAGCTCCAAAGAAGAATGTTAAGAGACTTACTTCTGATCCGGGCGATGTTATCATCCTCCTCGGCGGACGTACAGGTCGTGACGGCTGCGGCGGTGCTACAGGTTCTTCAAAGGCGCATACATCTGAGTCGCTTACAACCTGCGGCGCAGAGGTTCAGAAGGGTAATGCTCCTACAGAGAGAAAGCTTCAGAGACTCTTCAGAAGAGAAGAGGTTGCTTCACTCATCAAGAAGTGTAACGACTTCGGTGCAGGCGGTGTATCCGTAGCTATCGGTGAGCTTGCAGCAGGTCTTGATATCAACCTTGATCTTGTTCCTAAGAAATACGCCGGCCTTGACGGTACTGAGCTTGCTATTTCCGAGTCACAGGAAAGAATGGCACTTGTAGTTGATCCTGCAGACGCTGACAAGATCCTCGGCTATGCAAGAGAAGAGAACCTTGAGGCAGTTAAGGTTGCTACAGTTACAGAGAGCCCAAGACTTGTTATGAAGTGGAGAGGCAAGACAATTGTTGACTTAAGCCGTGCCTTCCTCGATACAAACGGAGCTCATCAGGAGACAACAGCAGTAGTTGAGACTCCTTCAAAGGAAAGCGATTATTTTGAAAATGCAAAGAAGGCTTCTGCATTTGGCGTTGATGAGAACGCTGACACCGCTGAGCTTTGGAAGGCAGTACTTGCAGACCTTAACGTATGCTCACAGAAGGGCCTTGTAGAGATGTTTGACTCTACGATCGGTGCAAATACAGTAACCATGCCTTACGGCGGAAAATACCAGCTTTCACCTATCCAGACAATGACAGCAAAGCTTCCTGTCCTTAAGGGGAGTACTGATACAGTAACAATGATGAGCTACGGCTTCGATCCATATCTTTCAAGCTGGAGCCCATACCACGGAGCTATCTATGCAGTGCTTCATTCAGTAGCTAAGATCGCTGCAGCAGGTGGTGACGTAAGTAAGATCAGACTTACCTTCCAGGAGTATTTTGAAAGAATGACAGAGGACCCGACACGTTGGGGCAAGCCTCTTGCAGCACTCCTTGGTTCATATTCCGCACAGATAGGTCTCGGCCTTCCATCAATCGGTGGTAAGGACAGTATGTCAGGTTCATTCAATGATATCGACGTACCTCCGACACTCTGCTCATTTGCGGTTGATATCAACAGCTATATGGATATTGTTACAACCGAGTTCAAGAAGCCGGGCAACCTTATCCTTAAGCTCGATGTAAATAAGGACGAGTTCCTCGTTCCTGATTATAATGACGTTCTTGAGAAATACGCTATGCTCCGCAAGGACGTTGAGGCAGACCTTATCGAGTCATCCTTCGCAGTTGGCTTCGGCGGTATCATCGAAGCAGTCAGCAAGATGGCATTTGGTAATAAATACGGTGTTAAGCTTGACAACAAGGTTGTTTCTAAGGCAGACCTTATCAGCAGAGATTACGGTTCTATCATCGTTGAGATTGAACCGGAAAATCTTGAGAAGCTCACAGCACCTTACACAGTTATCGGTGAAGTAACAGATGACGGAAACTTCACATACGGCAGCAGCAAGCTTTCAGTTGATGAGGCAGTAGCTGTTTGGACAGGAAAGCTCGAGAAGGTATTCCCTACACTTTCAAATGTAGAGGATAAGAAGATCGAAACAGGACTCTATGAGGCTAAGACTATCCTTGTTGCAAAGAACAAGGTTGCAAAGCCGAGAGTATTCATACCTGTATTTCCTGGTACTAACTGCGAATACGACTCAGCTCATGCATTTGAGAGAGCAGGCGCAGAGGTTACAACAATCGTACTTAACAATATGGATGCTGAAGGTATCCGCGAGTCAGTTGATGCTTTCACCAAGGCAATCAGCCAGTCACAGATCGTAATGTTCCCTGGCGGCTTTTCTGCAGGTGATGAGCCGGACGGTTCAGGTAAGTTCATCGCAACAGCCTTCAGAAATCAGAAGATAGCAGACGAGCTCATGAAGCTCATCAACGAGAGAGACGGACTTGTACTTGGTATCTGTAACGGCTTCCAGGCACTCCTCAAGCTTGGCCTCCTTCCTTACGGCGAGGTTAGACCGCAGAGTGAGAACAGCCCAACACTTGCACGTAACTCTATCGGACGTCACCAGTCCAAGATGGCTTATACCAAGGTCGTTTCAAATAAGTCACCATGGCTGAGACGCGCAGAGCTTGGCGGAGTTTACTCAATCGCAATGTCACACGGCGAAGGCCGTTTCGTTGCAAACGACGAGTGGCTTAAGAAGCTCTTCGAGAACGGACAGGTTGCAACTCAGTACGTTGACCTTGCCGGAAACCCAACCATGGACGAAGAGTACAACCTCAACGCCTCATACATGGCTATCGAAGGTATCACAGACGCTACAGGACGTATCCTCGGTAAGATGGGTCACTCTGAGAGACGTTCAACCGCAAGCTACATAAACATCTTCGGCGAAAAAGATCAGCAGATCTTTGAGTCCGGTGTTGAGTATTTTCATTAATTGATTTATTTATACAGAATCGTCCAAACAGTGTTTCGCTAATGTGCTAGCGATTTGCTAAAACAATATACGCCTGCTTCAGATTTTGCTAAAAATCTCCGCAAAATTCCGCGGCGCAAGATTGCATATCGTTGTAATTTGTATAGCCGCTCCAGTTTCGCCTCCGATTTTTGCAAAATTACGAAGCATTCGTATTTGTTTTCACGCAAATCGAGCAATATTAGCTCAACACTATCTGTCCGATTTCTGTGTTAACGGAAATAAGGAATTAAAATGATTATCCGCGATATATATTTAAAGGTTTTACAAAATGTCAGAAAGTGCATCGTTGGCCGTGATGAAACCTTCTCTTTGATATTCGCAGCTATCCTAGCCGGCGGACATGTCCTCCTCGAGGATAATCCGGGCACGGGCAAGACAACCCTTGCCAGAGCAATAGCAAAAAGTATAGACGGCGAGATGAAGAGAGTGCAGTTCACTCCCGATCTTATGCCGCAGGACATCACCGGTCTCAATGTATTCAGCAGGAAGGATGAAGAGTTCCATCTCGTGAAGGGACCTGTATTTACGAATATCCTGCTGGCCGATGAGATTAACCGTGCGACTCCGAGGACTCAGTCCAGCCTGCTTGAGGCGATGGAGGAGAGAAACTGTACTATCGACCGTGAGACTATCGCCCTTCCGAAGCCGTTCCTTGTTATCGCGACAGAGAACCCTGTCGAAACAACCGGAACCTATCCGCTTCCGGAGGCGCAGCTTGACAGATTCATGATAAGGCTGTCGATGGATAACCTCTCAAGGGAAGAGGAGACGGCTGTGCTTGAAAGGTACAAGACCGATGATCCGCTCCATAGCCTTGAACCGGTATGCAGTAAGGAGGATATCCTTGCGGCAGCCGAAGCATCGAAGGAGATATTTGTCCATAGATGCATAGAGGAATATATAGTTGATATTGCAGCGGCAACGAGACAGACTCCGAAACTCCTTGTGGGAGTAAGCCCGAGAGCAAGTCTTGCACTTATGAGGATGTCTCAGGCGTTTGCAGGTATTTCCGGAAGAGATTACGTCATTCCTGATGATGTAAGGCTCCTCGCACCTTTTGTTTTCGGTCACAGAGTTATCACTGCATCCGGAGTTCAGACAATAGGCGAGACTAAAGCAATCATAGAAGAAGCAGTAAGGACAGTAGCAGTACCTACGGAGAACTGGACAAAGTGAAGTTATTAATCGCCTTTCTTATTTTCTGTTTCATATATGGCCTTCAGAGAGAGATGTACAGGAGACGCTGGGACAGCGGTCTTCTGGCTAAGCTTTCCTTTGACAAAAATCACCTTGAATGTGGTGAAGAGGCGGCCCTTATGGTTGAGATAGAAAACAGAAAGCTCCTTCCTCTGCCTGTATTTCATCTGAAATACTCTGTAGATCGTTCCTTCAGATTCGTTAACAATGACAATTCCGCCGTGACGGATTTATACTACAAAAATGATGCCTTCTCGGTTCTCGGCAACCAGAAGATAACCAGAAGGCATCTGTTTCACGGGACAAAAAGAGGCGTCTATAATATTCCGAGCTGTACGGTCCACGTCAAGGATTTCTTCCTTATTTCGACCTTCGCGAAGCAGCTCGAACAGAAGTCTTTATTATATGTATTTCCGAAGAAAGTAAGATCAAGTGAATATGATGAACTGATGAAGGGTATCATGGGCGAGATGGCCGCAAGGCACAGCCTCGTAGAGGATAACCTTACCTTCAGGGGCATAAGAGAGTATTCGACTTATGATGGCATGAGGAGTATCAACTGGCGTCAGACTGCCAGGAGGAACGACCTCATGGTCAATCTCTACGACCATACCATGGACAGGGAGGTCAGGATACTTCTGAATCTCGACACAGAAAATATGATCGAGCCCGGCAAACTGATGGAATCTGCTGTTTCCCTTGCAAGTACCATCGCAAGAAATATGCTTAAGACCAGGACTGCGGTTTCCTTCGTGACGAACGGTATGATGTGGAGGGGCCAGAAGCCGTCTGAGGTTAGTGAGCACAGCGTAACGATATCGAGCAGAGTGCGTCCGGAGCACACACTGTGTCCGACAGTGGGCAAGGGGGCTGACATGGCTCACGCCATAACCATAGACAAGGTGCTTGCATCCATCTGCGCAACGGCAGGTAAGGATGAGTTCCTTCGTATACTTGATAATGAGATAAAGAAAGCTGAGGAGAATGTATTTTACCTCATTATTTCACCATACCATAAGGAGGATATAGCGGATAGGCTTCGCAGGATGAACAAGCTGCAGCTGGGCGTTACGATGATCGTTCCTTATTATGACACTCTTGGTTTTGAAAACCCGAAGAAGGGTATGTACGGCTGGGAGGTGAAGATGGATGAAGCATAAGCTGGAAGTTGCTCGCAGGATCATGCGTTATGTTTATAATTACATGCTTGTTCTTTTCTTTACGTCCTTCGCACTCTATCTCCTTCGTCACGGTGAGATCGGAATAAAGGAGGCGCTGATACTTGCGGGGACTATGGGAGTGTCCTGGATACTGAGAGAACGCACAGGAAACAATATCATTCTATTCCTCGTTCATATGGCTATGATCGCCGGAGTGATATTTATAGAAAAGGGAGCTACTCTGAAGACTGTAATGGCGGTTGCCTTGTTCGTGGTAATGGTATTTGCCATGAGATATAACAGGAGCGGAGGAAAGCTGAATCAGCTTGACGAGGTGCCATGGCCGATGTTCCTCGCGGGAATGGTCATGTATGTATTTGGCATATATATGAACAATAGGACCATGGTCTTCAAGTCGTATCTGATACCGGTCATACTCTTCATAGCATACCTGATAATCGTTTATCTTGACGGTATGTATAATTACATCGACAGGACGAAGGATGTGGCGGATCTGCCGGTTAGAAGAATGATGAGCGTCAACAGTGTGATAGTTACAGGCATAGTCTCTTTCATCATCGTTGCGATCGCGATAACCTCCCTCTTTAACCTTGATGGGCTGATAAAGGGCTTCTTCAAGGGCGTGCTTACGATATGCGGTTTCATCATCCTGGGATTTAAGTTTATCTACGCGCTTCTGTTTTCATTCCTGAAGGGCGGTGAATCGGCGCAGGAGGATGTGGCAGGTAAGAGAGAAGAAGCTGCGAAGCTGATGGAGGATAATGGCTTTGCGGACAGCCTGACAACGATAGTGATAGTTGCACTTGTGATCGTTGCAGCTGTATTTATCTTTTATATCGTTAAGAAGATCGTCAGGTTCATCATCCTGAAGAGGCATATGCCTGAGGATGTCATCGAAAGCCTAACCGAGAACACCCACGACCAGAAGGAGAAGAGGAAGACTTTCAGGGAGTCAGTGAAAGAGAGGCTTTCAATGGACGAGAAGGTGAGGCGGGTTTACCGGAAGACTGTGCTTGCTGCCGGCAGGCCGTATGTGCCTCTTGAAAATGAAACAACACTTGATATAAACGGCAGGATTAGTGTAAACTCAAAATATGATCTGACGGATATGACCGGGCTTTATAATGAGCTGCGGTACGGGCAGACTGTTCCGGATCGGAAGGCTTACTCTGAGATGAAGAAGCGGGCAAGACACATTGGGTCGAACGGACAGAAGAGCACTGGGCAGAGTTATCCGGATGAGCAAAAAGATGAATGACCTGACAGGATTTTGAGGATGATCAGAGAACAGTGTAACAGCTGTTTTGAGTATATTTTAAATACTATAGTGTAGGTAAAATACAGGAGGACGATATGAGAAAGAAGATAATAGCGGGGGCTATGATACTTGCTCTTATTGCATCAGTGGGATGCGGGAAGAAGGAAGATGAGGTGGAAGGAGTTGCCAAGAGGACAACATCCACTGTGACTGTGGCTACGACGGAGGCATCTTCAACAGAGGCTCCGACAACAGCGGATACAACTACTGAAGCAACAACGGCTGCTTCAACAGAGACAACGACAGAAGTAACAACTGAAGCGACTACGGCGACAACGCAGGCGTCAACGACTACAACGACAGAAGCTGCAACGGAGGCGACAACACAGACTACCTCCCAGGCTCTGACAGATTGGGATGTAAGTAAAGAAGAAGGCATGCTCAGTTTTCTTGACGGCACCTGGAATATGATACCGGGAGGAACTGCAACCACAACGAATAAAGGAGCGACACTGACATTTAAGAAGGACGAGAGCTTCGTTGAGGCCGCAAATGAGAATAATGGTGAGTATGCATACGTGTATATGGGCTTTGACAGACTCTTCCCGAATATGGAGGACGACACAAACTTCATAGAGATGCAGGTTGATTATTCCAGCAGCGAAAATATCCTTGTGGATAGTAGAGCGACAATTCAGATACTGACTGCTATAACAGATAAGGGTGAGGTTATGGCGCTCAGGGAAACCGGAAACGGTCAGTCTGCTTTGGCTACCTATTGTTTTGACTATGATAAGGTTGCCTGGGACTATTTCTGGGTATTTAAGAAAGAAAATGATAATTTCACAATGACAAAGGAACAGAATGACAGCCTTAGGATCAAGGATGGCAGCTTCTACGCGATCAAGTGGTATGACTGCGGAAATGGTGCCAATCTTCAGCCTGTGGATGTTATTGAAACCAAAGAGGACTGGTATGGCGAGGAGTTGCATGCTGTAAGCTACATCAGATCGAAGACTTATCCGAACAGTATTTACGCTCCTTACTATGAGATAGAGGGCATGGAGCAGTATGCAAACAGTGGCGGATACGGACCGGCTCTCTGCAAGGTTGAAACAAACAGTCAGGGTGTGGTAACGAAGATTACAGGTATCAGTTATCTTGGCTATGGCTATTATAATGCGGATCAGACGTATTAATTAGAAATATTATTGATAATAAATAGATAATACATATAAATAAAAAATGCCGGCTGCCAATCAGCAGCCGACATAATCAGTAAGGAAAGACGTGATCTCACGTCTTTTTCTTTTGTAAATAAAACCAATCTTTCGCGGTGGAAGTGGTACGGAAAGAGGAAGCTCAACCACCTCGCCGGTGCGGAGCTTTTCCTTGGCAAACTCCTTAACGACCCCGGAGATGCCCAGACCTATCGCGGCAAAGTCGATGAGAAGATCCATGTTATTTACCTCCAGCACACGTGATGGAAGGATGTCGTTCTCTGAGAGATATCTTTCAACGTGGCGACGGGTTATATTTTCCTTCTCCAGAAGCATAAGGTTGCCGGTTTCGAGAAGCTCTCTGGTGGAGAGAACGTTTGGTTTAGCACTTGTGTCATCGATGATTCCCGTGAAATTACCCATCATAAGATAAGGATTCGTAACGGCAGGACCTTCGGCTCTTTCACGGCTCAGGTTATCGAGATAGCTTTGGTTGGCTACGAAGATATCATGTATTTCCGTAAGATCGATGTAGGTCATATCTTTCGGAATATCGGTCTTGCAGATGAGACCGATATCAAGTGTTCCGTCCTCGACGAGAGGAATAGTATTTAAAGTCGCATGGCAGTCGATGGTAATATTAATGTGAGGGTTATCATTGATGTAATCCTTCAGATAATCAAGAAGAACGTAGCGGCAGAGTGAAGTGCTGACGCCGAAACGAAGCTCGATGCCGGAATGTGCGCCGAAGCCCACAATATCATCCTCAGCATTCTCTATATAAGTAAATGCATTTTCAACATGCTCATAGAGCAGGCGGCCTTCATCGGTCAGCTTTACACCGCGCGAGCTTCTTGTGAAGAGAGTGGTGCCAAGCTGCTCCTCAAGATTTGATATGGACTTACTTACAGCAGGCTGGCTGATATATAGCTTGTCAGCGGCACGGCTGATGCTGCCAGTCTTCGCTACTGTAATAAAAACGTTGTAGTAATTCAAATTACCTAGCATTTATTATTTCTCCTTGCATATATAACTACAGATTATACTAAAGATAAATTATATATATTTTGATTATATCATGCCGAATGCTATAATCAAGGATATTTTATTATAGCCAATTATTATTTTTAACTATAATCAAGGAGGAAACAAACATGGGAATGACAATGACTCAGAAGATACTTGCGGCACATGCGGGACTTGACAAAGTTGTTGCAGGAGATCTGATTGAGGCAAAACTCGATCTGGTACTCGGAAATGACGTAACAACTCCGGTGGCCATCAATGAACTCTCAAAGTTTAAGAAGAAGGATGTATTTGATAAGGACAAGATCGCGCTTGTCATGGATCACTTCACACCTAATAAGGATATAAAGAGTGCTGAGCACGTTAAGCAGGTAAGGGACTTCTCTAGAGAGAACAACATTACCAATTATTATGACGTAGGAAGCATGGGAATCGAGCATGCGCTCCTTCCGGAAAAAGGACTTGTTGTTGCAGGTGACGCTGTGATCGGTGCAGACTCACATACCTGTACCTATGGTGCACTTGGTGCATTCTCAACAGGCGTTGGTTCAACCGATATGGCTTGCGGTATGGTAACAGGCCAGACCTGGTTCAGAGTTCCTTCTGCGATCAAGTTCGTGATCACAGGCAAGAAGCCTGAGTGGATCAGCGGTAAGGATGTCATCCTTCACATCATCGGTATGATCGGTGTTGACGGTGCAAGATATAAGTCAATGGAATTCGTTGGCGACGGCATCGCAGAGCTTACTATGGACGACAGATTCACTATCGCAAATATGGCTATTGAAGCAGGCGCAAAGAATGGTATCTTCCCTGTAGACGAGCTTACAATAGAATATATGAAGGAGCATGCAACAAGAGAGTTTAAGGCTTATGAGGCAGACGAGGATGCTGAGTACGATGAGACCTATACCATCGACCTTTCTACACTTCGTCCGACAGTTGCATTTCCACACCTTCCTGAAAATACCAAGACCATCGATGAGATCGGTGATATTGCGATCGATCAGGTTGTTATCGGTTCTTGTACAAACGGACGTATTTCCGACATGCGTATAGCGGCTGAGGTTATGAACGGTCGTACATGCGCACCTGGCGTAAGGGTTATCGTAATCCCTGCAACTCAGGCAGTTTACCTTCAGATGATCAAGGAAGGTCTTGCTGAGATATTTATCAATGCGGGCGCTATCGTTTCTACACCAACCTGCGGACCTTGCCTTGGCGGACATATGGGTATCCTTGCTCACGGTGAGAAGTCGGTTTCAACAACAAACCGTAACTTCGTCGGCAGAATGGGTGCCATCGATTCTGAGATCTATCTTGCCAGCCCTGCTGTTGCAGCTGCATCAGCTATCACAGGTAAGATCAGTTCGCCGGAAGAGCTTGATTAATCTATTTTAGGAGGAGAAAATTCATGAAAGCACATGGAACAGTACATAAATATGGCGACAACGTAGATACAGACGTTATCATCCCTGCAAGATATCTTAATACAGCTGATCCGGCTGAGCTTGCCAAGAAGTGTATGGAGGATATCGATGCAGATTTCGTAAACAGAGTTAAGGCAGGAGATATCATGGTGGCCGGCAAGAACTTCGGCTGTGGTTCTTCAAGAGAGCATGCACCGATCGCTATCAAGGCATCAGGCATCAGCTGCGTGATCGCAGATACATTTGCAAGAATATTTTACAGAAACGCTATCAACATTGGCCTTCCGATCATCGAGTGCGAGGCGGCAGCAAATGAGATAGCAGCAGGCGATATAGTTGATATCAATTTCGACACAGGTGTCATCACAGACGAGACAACAGGCAAGACATACCAGGGTCAGGCCTTCCCTCCGTTCATGCAGAACCTGATCGCCAAGGGCGGACTTATCAACTACGTTAATTCAAAAGCTGAGTAAGAATCGAATAACAATTCGAAAGAATACTTCAAAAGAAAATGATTCGATAAATAATATTTCGAATGACAATACCGGTAACACCAAAATAGATTGGACGGTATGAAAGAAAAGGAGAATAAAAAATGATCTGTAATCTTGCAGTTATCAAGGGCGACGGTATCGGTCCTGAAATAGTAACAGAGGCTATGAAGGTGCTTGACGCTGTCGGCAAAAAATATGGACATACATTTAACTATGAGCACATCCTTATGGGTGGCTGCTCAATAGATGCAACAGGTGAGCCTCTTACAGATGAGGCAGTTGCGATCGCTAAGTCAAAGGACGCAGTTCTCCTCGGATCGATCGGCGGAAACACACAGACCAGCCCATGGTATAAGCTTCCACCTAACAAGAGACCTGAAGCAGGTCTTCTGAAGATCCGTAAGGAGCTTGGCCTCTTTGCAAATCTCAGACCTGCATATCTCTATCCTGAACTTAAGGAGGCTTGTCCTCTTAAGGAGTCGGTTGCAGCAGCAGGCTTCGACATGATGATCATGAGAGAGCTTACCGGCGGCCTTTACTTCGGTGAAAGATATACAAAGGAAATAGACGGCGTGATGACAGCAGTCGACACACTTACCTATACAGAGAAGGAAATACGCCGTATCGCAATCAAGGGTTTCGACATCGCTATGAAGCGTCGTAAGAAGGTAACACTTGTAGATAAGGCAAACGTACTTGATTCGTCAAGACTCTGGAGAAAGATAGTAACTGAGGTTGCTGCTGATTATCCTGAGGTTGAGTTCACAGTAATGCTTGTAGACAATGCGGCTATGCAGCTCGTTAAGGATCCTGCACAGTTCGATGTAATGCTTACAGAGAATATGTTCGGCGATATCCTTTCGGATGAGGCTTCAATGATAACAGGTTCGATCGGAATGCTTCCGTCAGCATCTCTTAACGAGACAAAGTTCGGAATGTATGAGCCATCAGGCGGATCTGCACCTGATATCGCAGGCAAGAACATCGCAAACCCAATCGCAACTATTCTTTCAGCAGCAATGATGCTCCGCTACACCTTCGATCTTGATAAGGAAGCGGATGCCATCGAAGCAGCAGTTAAGAAGGTTCTCGAAGAAGGCTATCGTACAATAGACATCGCAAAACCGGGCGAACCACAGGTCAAGACCGATGAGATGGGAAGCCTGATTGCGGAGCGTATATAAAAATAAGAATTTAAAACAAACAGCTGTATGAGTATATGTCCATGAGGGACCGTTATGGGTCTCGGTGCTTAACGATTCACGAGTCGAATGACGAAGTGAGAGTTTAGCATCCGCTAGGGGTGTGCGGTGTCCGGTGGACACCTGGTTGCACACCGACCGAGCCGGCAGGCGAGACCTCCATACCGTACGAGAGTAGAGTCCCGAGGGGATATATACTCATACAGCGTACGTTTAAAATATTATAGGAGCGGAAAATAATATGAAGAGTGATAACATGAAAAATGGTCTGCAGCAGGCACCTGCTCGTTCACTTCTGAACGCACTTGGCTACACTGCAGAGGAGATCAGAAAACCAATGGTAGGAATCGTTTGTTCCTACAACGAGATCGTTCCGGGACACATGAACCTGGACAAGATAGCTGAGGCAGTTAAGCTCGGCGTAGCAGAAGCAGGCGGAACACCTGTTATGTTCCCTGCAATCGCAGTTTGCGACGGTATTGCAATGGGACACATCGGAATGAAGTATTCCCTTGTAACAAGAGACCTTATAGCTGACTCGACAGAGGCTATGGCAATAGCTCATCAGTTTGATGCACTTGTTATGATCCCTAATTGTGACAAGAATGTACCCGGCCTTCTTATGGCAGCTGCAAGAGTAAATGTACCAACTGTATTTGTCTCAGGCGGTCCTATGCTCGCAGGTCACATCCACGGAAGAAAGAGAAGTCTTTCATCAATGTTCGAGGCAGTAGGAGAGAGAACTGCCGGTAAGATCACAGATGAGGACGTTGTAGAATTTGAAGAGAAGGTTTGTCCAACCTGCGGTTCTTGCTCAGGTATGTATACAGCTAACTCAATGAACTGCCTTACAGAGGTTCTCGGTATGGGACTTCCTGGAAACGGAACAATCCCTGCAGTATATTCAGAGCGTCTCAGACTTGCCAAGAAGGCAGGCTACGCTGTTATGGATATGCTTGAGAAAAATATCCGTCCACGTGACATCATCACAAAGGACGCTATCCTCAATGCACTTACAGTTGATATGGCACTGGGCTGCTCAACAAACTCAATGCTTCATCTTCCTGCGATCGCTCATGAGATCGGTTTCGACTTCGATATCTCATTTGCAAATCCGATCAGCGAGAAGACACCTAACCTCTGTCACCTTGCACCTGCAGGTCCTACATACATGGAAGACCTTAACGAAGCAGGCGGTGTTTACGCAGTTATCAAGGAGCTCTGTGACCTTGGACTTATCAATGAGGACTGCATGACAGTTACAGGCAAGACTATCGGCGAGGCAGTTAAGAACAGCTTTAACAGAAATCCTGAAGTCATCAGACCGGTTGACAATCCATATTCAAAGACAGGCGGACTTGCAGTACTTAAGGGCAACCTTGCACCGGACGGTTCGGTTGTTAAGCGTTCGGCAGTTGTTCCTGAGATGCTTAAGCATGAAGGACCTGCAAGAGTATTTGACTCTGAGGAGGATGCTATCGCAGCTATCCTTGGTGGCAAGATCGTTGAGGGCGACGTTGTTGTTATCCGCTACGAAGGACCTAAGGGCGGCCCTGGTATGAGAGAGATGCTCAATCCTACATCAGCTATTGCAGGTATGGGACTTGGCTCAACAGTTGCTCTTATCACGGACGGACGTTTCTCAGGCGCAAGCCGAGGAGCTTCTATCGGACATGTTTCTCCGGAAGCTGCAGTCGGCGGACCTATCGCTCTTGTTGAAGAGGGAGATATGATCGAGATCGATATCAACAACTACTCAATCACCCTTAAGGTTTCAGATGAGGAGCTTGCAAAGAGAAAGGCTGCATGGACACCACGTGAGCCAAAGGTAAATACAGGTTATCTTGCAAGATACGCTTCGATGGTTACCAGCGGAAACAGAGGTGCCATCCTTGAGATACCGAAGCAGTAGTGAGTATTAATGATTAGAAATATTACTGCAAAGAATAATTAGTCTTAAACTGTTAAATACTCACATCGGGTATTGACAAATATCGTATATTCGTTAGATTATATATGGATATATTAAAAAAGAATAATTACCGATCCGGAGATACACCGAAATAATGTGTATTTTCGGTGAGGGTGCAGTTACAAATAATAAAAACAGGAGAAAAGACATGAAACAGTTAAACGGATCAGAAATCGTAATTGAATGCCTTAAAGAGCAGGGAGTTGATACCGTATTTGGTTATCCGGGCGGAACGATCCTCAATGTTTATGATGCACTTTATAAGCATTCGGACGAGATAACACATATACTTACTTCCCATGAGCAGGGCGCAGCACATGCAGCTGACGGCTATGCAAGAGCTACAGGCAAGGTCGGCGTTTGTATGGCTACATCAGGCCCCGGTGCAACAAACCTTGTAACAGGTATCGCTACAGCATACATGGATTCAATCCCTCTCGTTGCTATCACAGCAAACGTAGGTGTTTCACTCCTTGGTAAGGACAGCTTCCAGGAGATAGATATTGCGGGCGTTGTTATGCCTATTACAAAGCACAGCTTCATCGTTAAGAACGTTCATGAGCTTGCAAATACGATCAGACGCGCATTCAAGATCGCGCAGACCGGAAGACCTGGTCCTGTTCTCGTAGATATTACAAAGGACGTTACAGCAAGCTTTGCTGATTATGAATATCATAAGCCTGAACCGATCGCAAGGATCACATCAACCATCAAGAGTGATGATGTTGAGAAGGCTGTAAATATTATCGATGCATCCAAGAAACCTTTCGTTCTCGTAGGTGGTGGTGCAACACTTTCAGGAGCTTCCAAGGAGCTTGCAGAGTTCGTTGAGAAGATCGATGCTCCTGTATGCGATACTCTTATGGGTAAAGGCGCATTTGACGGAACAAGCGAGAGATACACAGGAATGATCGGTATGCACGGTACCAAGGCTTCAAACTTTGGTGTTAACAAGGCAGACCTTCTCATCGTTGTTGGTGCAAGATTCTCTGACCGTGTTATCGGAAATGCATCAAAGTTCGCTAACAATGCCAAGATCATCCACATCGATATCGATGCTGCTGAGATCGACAAGAACATCGAGGTTGATGCTAAGATAGTAGGAGATGCTGTTGAAGTTCTCAAGACTCTCAATACCAAGATCTCTACTAAGAAGAATCCTGACTGGATGAAGGAGATCAAGGCTATCAAGGAGCAGTATCCGCTTACTTATGATATGGAGCGCCTTACAGGACCTTCAGTTATCAATAAGATCTATGAAGAGACCAATGGCGATGCAATCATCTGTACAGACGTTGGACAGCACCAGATGTGGGCTGCACAGTATTACAAATACAAGAAGTCAAGACAGTTCCTTTCATCAGGCGGTCTCGGGACTATGGGCTTCGGTCTCGGAGCTGCAATCGGTGCCAAGACAGGCTGCCCTGACAAGACAGTTATAAATATCGCCGGTGACGGATGCTTCAGAATGAACATGAACGAGCTTGCAACAGCAGCAAGATACAATACTCACGTTATCGAGGTTGTTATCAACAATCATGTTCTCGGTATGGTTAGACAGTGGCAGACGCTTTTCTATGATAAGAGATATTCAAATACCATCCTTAACGACGGTGTTGATTTCGTAAAGGTTGCCGATGCTCTCGGAGCTAAGGGACTCAGAGCAACAACAGTTGCTGAGTTTGAAGCTGCTATCAAGGAAGCTGTTAACGGCGAGGGACCTTACCTTATCGAGTGTATCATCGATCAGGATGATAAGGTTTGGCCAATGGTTGCACCTGGAGCTGCTATCGAGACCTGCTTCGATTCAGAGGCTGAGCTTAAGAAATAAAAAAATAAAAAAAAATAGTAGATTTTTAGATGCAAGTGTAGCATAATATAAAACATTCAATTTATCCTAGAGTCAGACTCTAGATGAGCACGTAACCAATATAACGAATATATTAAATATATGGAGGAATTTTAAAATGGCAAGAGTGTATAACTTTTCAGCTGGACCATCAATTTTACCTGAGGTTGTTCTGAAGCAGGCAGCAGATGAGATGCTTGATTATCAGGGCTCAGGACAGAGCGTAATGGAGATGAGCCACAGATCCAAGACTTATGATGCAATCATCAAGGAAGCTGAGAAGGATTTAAGAGAGCTTATGGAAATCCCTGACAATTACAAGGTACTTTTCCTTCAGGGTGGAGCTTCACAGCAGTTCGCAGCAGTTCCTATGAACCTTATGAAGAACGGCGTGGCTGATTACATCATCACAGGACAGTGGGCTAAGAAGGCTTATCAGGAAGCTAAGAAATACGGCAAGGCAGTTGCAGTAGCTTCTTCAGAGGATAAGACATTCTCATACATCCCTGACTGCTCAGATCTTCCAATCGATGATGACGCTGATTATGTATATATCTGCCATAACAATACAATCTACGGTACAGCTTTCAAGGACCTTCCAAATACAAAGGGTAAGATCCTCGTAGCTGATATGTCATCTGACATTCTTTCACAGCCTGTTAATGTAAGTGACTACGGTCTCATCTACTTCGGCGTTCAGAAGAATGTTGGACCTGCAGGTGTTGTAGTAGTTATCATCAGAGAAGACCTCATCAGAGATGACCTTCCTGAGTTTGTTCCTACAATGCTTAAGTACAAGACACAGGCAGATGCTGAGTCACTTTACAATACACCTCCATGCTATGGTATCTACATCTGCGGACTTGTATTCAAGTGGGTTAAGTCTATGGGCGGTCTTAAGGCTATGAAGGCTCACAATGAGAAGAAGGCTAAGATCCTCTATGATTTCCTTGATCAGTCTAAGATGTTCAGCGGAACAGTAGAGAAGAAGGATCGTTCACTCATGAACGTACCATTCGTAACAGGCAACGAAGAGCTCGACGCTAAGTTCGTTAAGGAAGCAACAGCAGCAGGCTTTGTTAACCTTAAGGGCCACAGATCAGTTGGCGGTATGCGTGCATCAATCTACAACGCTATGCCAATCGAAGGTGTTGAGAAGCTCGTAGAGTTCATGAAGGCTTTCGAGGAAGCTAATTCATAATAACTCTAATTTTATGAATGATTATTGAAAGAGTAAGCGAACGAAGAGCGTGTGTACGAGGGCGTATTTTGTTACAACTAAGTAGTAATATGCGAAGCATATTGCTATCATGAACGAAGTGAATGATGCAGCATGCGTAGCATGCTACAAACATCATGGAATGATGTTTGCATAGTTTTGTTTACAAAACTATGGCACACGAGTACATACACTCGTAGGAGCGTATTTTATTAAGGAGAATAAAATGACTAAGATAAACTGTCTTAATCCTATCGCAAAGTGCGGTACAGATTTATTATCAAATGATTATCAGATCACAGAGCAGTTCGACGATGCTGACGTTGTACTCGTAAGAAGTGCAGCTATGCATGATCTTGCTGTTTCAGATAAGCTTCTTGCAGTTGCTCGTGCAGGTGCCGGAGTAAATAATATTCCTATCGATGCTTATGCAGAGAAGGGTATCGTTGTATTTAACACACCTGGTGCAAATGCAAACGGTGTTAAGGAGCTTGTTCTTGCAGGCCTCCTTCTTGGATCAAGAGATATCATCGGCGGAGCTAACTGGGTAACAGAGTCTAAGGACGATGCTGACATCGCCAAGACTGCAGAAAAGAAGAAGAAGGCTTTCGCAGGAAACGAGATCCAGGGCAAGAAGCTCGGTGTAATCGGTCTCGGTGCTATCGGTGCTCTTGTTGCAAATGCAGCTGTTGCACTTGGTATGGAAGTTTACGGTTACGATCCATATGTTTCAGTTGATGCAGCTTGGAAGCTTTCAAGAAGCGTTAAGCACATCACAAATGTTAATGATATTTATTCAAACTGCGATTTCATCACAGTTCATGTACCTCTTCTTGATTCAACAAAGGGCATGATCAACGCTGATGCGATCAGCCGTATGAAGGACGGAGTTGTAGTTCTCAACTTCGCAAGAGACATCCTTATCGACGAGAAGGCACTTCTTGATGCTATCGACGAGGGACATGTTAAGAAATACGTTACAGACTTTGCTAACCCAACAGTTGCAGGTCACAAGGGCGTTATCTGTACACCACACCTTGGTGCTTCTACAGAGGAGTCTGAGGATAACTGTGCAGTTATGGCAGTTAAGGAGATACGTGATTTCATCGAGAACGGAAACGTTGTTAACTCAGTAAATTACCCACGCTGCGAAGCAGGTGTATGTGAGGCTGAGTCAAGAATCACAGTTTGCCACAAGAACATCCCTAACATGCTCACACAGTTCACAGGTCTTTTCGCTAAGGAAGGCATCAACGTATCTGAGATGGTAAGCAAGTCAAAGGGTGACTATGCTTATACAATTCTTGACATCAGCGCTAAGGCTACTGATGAGATGGCAGCACAGATTGCAGCTATCGACGGTGTAGTAAGAGTAAGAATAGTTAAATAACTTAAAGTCAGAAAAAGGAATGATGAAAATGAGCGAGAAATTTAAAGTAGGTATACTCGGTGCAACCGGTATGGTAGGCCAGAGATTTATCTCTATACTTGAGAATCATCCATGGTTCGAAGTGGTTACTGTAGCCGCTAGCCCGAGAAGTGAAGGTAAAACATATGAAGAAGCAGTTGAAGGAAGATGGAAGATGGATACTCCAATCCCTGAGGCTGTTAAGGGGCTTAAACTTTACAATGTAAATGAGGTTGAAAAGGTTGCTGCAACAGTTGATTTCGTATTCAGTGCTGTTGATATGTCTAAGGACGAGATCAAGGCTATTGAAGAGGCTTATGCCAAGACAGAGACACCTGTTGTTTCAAATAACAGCGCCCACAGATGGACACCTGATGTACCTATGGTAGTTCCTGAACTTAATCCTGAGCATTTTGAAGTTATCAAGTATCAGAGAGAAAGACTCGGAACAAAGAGGGGCTTCATCGCTGTTAAGCCAAACTGCTCTATCCAGAGCTATGCCCCTGCACTTTTCGCACTTAAGGAGTTCGAGCCAAAGGAGGTAGTTGTTTCTACATATCAGGCTATCTCAGGTGCCGGCAAGACCTTCAAGGATTGGCCGGAAATGGTTGGAAATATCATTCCATATATCGGTGGCGAAGAAGAGAAGAGCGAGCAGGAGCCACTCAGAATCTGGGGTAAGGTTGAAGACGGTGTTATCAAGAAGTGTGAAAACGGTCCTAAGATCACTAGCCAGTGTATCAGAGTTCCTGTTCTTAACGGACATACAGCTACTGTATTTGTAAACTTCGGCAAGAAGCCAACTAAGGAAGAGATTATCGACAGATGGGTTAACTTCAGTGGTGAGCCACAGAAGCTTAATCTTCCTTCCGCTCCAAAGCAGTTTATCCAGTATCTTGAGGAGGATAACAGACCTCAGGTAAGCCTGGATGTTGACTATGAGAACGGTATGGGCGTTTCAATGGGACGTCTCAGAGAAGATACAATCTTCGATTACAAGTTCGTAGGTCTCTCACACAATACACTCAGAGGAGCTGCCGGTGGAGCAGTTTTATCAGCTGAATTACTTTGTGCAAAAGACTATATACAAAAGAAATAAAAATGTGTTATAATACAGTTTGCGTAATTATTTCAAACAACATATTTTAGGAAGTATGGTTGATAGATAGGGAGGTAAAGTCGAATGAAGAAGCTAGTATTAGTTACTTCTCCGCCGGCTTGTGGAAAAACATTTATTTCAAAGAAGCTTGCTAAAGCACTTACTAACTGTGTATACCTTGATAAGGATACACTGATCGTTCTCTCAAAGCAGATATTCAAGGTAGCAGGACAGGAGTACAACAGATCATCTGATTTCTTCCAGAAGGAGATCAGAGACTACGAGTACTATGCGGTTCTTGACCTTGCTTTTGATGCGCTTGAGTATAACGATACGGTTCTTATTAATGCTCCGTTTACAGATGAGATCAGAGATGATGATTATCTGAAGAGCCTTCGCGAGAAGCTTGCCGAGAAGGGCGCTGAGCTCGCAGTTATCTGGGTTCACACTGATGTTGAGATAGCACATCAGAGAATGATCAACAGGAATTCTGACAGAGATATCTGGAAGCTTGAAAATTGGGATGAGTATGTAGCTACCCAGAACTTTAATAAGCCGGAGAATATTCCTGAGCTTTATGTATTTAATAACAATACTGAAGAAGATTTCAAGGCATCGATTGCCGGAGCGGTTAAATTTATAAGAGGTTAATTAATACGGCTGCGTTGGTGTTTAAGCACGAATGCAGCCGCTTTTTTCAATCAGATCGATTGTTACGTCTGAATTTCAGACGGTAGTGTATAGGGGCGGTTTAGTTCCGTCGGTATTTGTACAGGGAGGAAGAGGAACATGGCAGAGGTTAGACCATTTGCCGCATACAGACCGGCAGCCGGTCTTGCGGACAAGATTGCAGCGTTACCATATGACGTATATAACAGGCAGGAGGCCAGAGAGGTAGTAGAGGGAGATAAATACACCTTCTTACGTATAGACAGGCCTGAGACACAGTTTGAGCCTGATCATGATATGTATGCCCCTGAGGTTTATGACAAGGCCAGGGAGCTTCTTGACGGTATGATCCGTGACGGAGAATACGTTAAGGAAAACAGCGCCGTTTATTATATTTACGAGCTCATCATGGATGGAAGACACCAGACAGGTATCGTTGCAGCTTCCTCAATTGATGATTATTTAAACGGTGTCATTAAGAAACATGAAAATACACGTGCAGAGAAGGAAGAGGACAGGATAAAGCATGTTTATACCTGCAATGCCCAGACAGGCCCTATCTTCCTTGCATATAGACATAGAGACAGTATCGACAGCCTTGTGGCTGAGATCAAGAAGGGCGAGCCGCTTTACAGCTTCACCTCTGATGACGGAATAGCTCATAACGTATGGGTTATTGATAAGACAGAGGATGTTGCAAAGGTTAAGGCTGAGTTCGCAGCAACAGATAAGATCTATATCGCTGACGGACATCACAGAGCTGCTTCTGCGGTTAAGGTCGGCATAAAGAAGAGAGAAGAGAATCCGGGCTATACAGGCGAGGAGGAGTTCAACTACTTCCTTTCGGTTCTATTCCCTGACAGCGAGCTGAAGATCCTTCCTTACAACAGAGTTGTTAAGGATACTAACGGACTTTCAGAGGATGAGCTTTTTGCTAAGCTTTCTGAGGTAGTTGATATTAAGGAAGTTGCTGAGGCTTATCAGCCGGAAGCAAAGGGCATCTTCGGTATGTATATTTCGGGTAAGTGGTATAAGCTTACCATGAAGGAGGAGTTCCTTTCAGATGATCCTGTTAAGGGACTTGACGTATCACTTCTTCAGGATAATATCCTCGGACCTATCCTAGGAATCGGTGATCCGAGAGTTGATAAGAGAATTGATTTTGTTGGTGGTATCAGAGGCCTTAAGGAACTCGAGAAGAGATCTGAGAGCGATATGAAGCTTGCATTTTCGATGTATCCGACATCTATTGCTGAGCTTTTCGATGTGGCTGATAATGATCTTCTCATGCCGCCTAAGTCTACATGGTTTGAGCCAAAGCTCAGAAGCGGACTTTTCATTCATAAGCTGGACTGATTTAAAATCCGGTTTGGGTTGTTACAATTATGACATTTGGAGAGGTGTAAGATGGTTTCTAAAAGAAGAGCGGTTTTTGCTATAAATTGGATGGAGGTTGAAGCTCTTGTAAATGCAAAGCATGATAATCCTCATCATATACTCGGTATCCACGAGTGTATCGATGATGTATTTGTGAATGCTTATATTCCGGGAGCCAGAATAGTCACTGTTATCGATACCGAAACTAAGAAGAATTATTCGCTTGTTTCTGAAAGAGTTGAGGGATTCTTCTCTATCTGTATCAAGGATAAGAAGAGCTTTGATTACGTGCTTGATGTTAAATACGAAGACGGCACGGAGGAGAAGCTGATCGATCCATATATATTTGAGCCTGTTATCGACCCGATCGATATCAGCAGATTCAACGAAGGCATCCACTATGAAATATATGAGAAGCTGGGTGCACATCCGATGGTTGTTGACGGTGTTAAGGGAACCCTCTTTGCAGTATGGGCTCCGAATGCAGAGAGAGTATCTGTAGTCGGCAATTTCAACAGATGGGACGGCAGACGCCATCCTATGAGAAAGCTTGATTATTCGGGAATCTTCGAGCTTTTCATTCCGGGAGACCTCGAGGATGAGATATATAAGTTTGAAATAAGATCCAAGGCAGGCGATGTTTTCCTGAAGAGCGATCCATATGCCTTCACAAACGAGATCAGGCCTGCAAATGCTTCAAAGGTTACAAGTCTTGATTACACCTGGCATGACAAGAAGTGGATCGAGGCGCGTGATAAGAAGCCTGAGATTGCTAAGGCTGAAATTAATGAAGTTGAGAAGGCTGAGACAGCTGAGAAGACGGTTGAGGCTGCGACTGCTCCGGCAGAGAAGACCTCTGAGAAGCCGCTCAATATATACGAGGTGCATCTTGGCTCATGGAAGCGTCCTGATGATGGCAGAGAGTTCTACAGCTACAGAGAGATAGCTATCCGCCTTGCTGATTATATGCAGGAGATGGGCTATAACTACGTTGAGCTTATGCCTGTCATGGAGCATCCTTTCGATCCTTCATGGGGCTATCAGATTACAGGTTATTATGCACCAACTTCAAGATACGGATCTCCTACAGAGTTCATGGGCTTTGTTGATTATATGCATACAAAGGGAATCGGTGTCATCATCGACTGGGTTCCTGCACATTTCCCTAAGGATGATCACGGTCTTGGAAGATTTGACGGAACACCTCTTTACGAGAATGCAGATCCGCTTCGCGGCGAGCATCCTCACTGGGGAACATATATTTTCGACTATGGTCGAAACGAGGTGAGAAACTTCCTCGTTGCAAATGCTCTGTACTGGGCAGATAAATACCACATCGACGGCATCAGAGTTGATGCTGTTGCTTCGATGCTCTACCTTGATTACGGCAGAAACGGCGGAGAGTGGAGAGCCAACAAATACGGCGGAAACGAGAATCTCGAGGCTATCGAATTCATCAGAGAAGTAAATACGAAGATGAAGGAGAAGTGTCCGGGCGTCATGATGATCGCAGAGGAATCAACTGCATGGCCGATGATGACACACTCAGTAGAAGAAGGCGGAATGGGCTTTGACTATAAGTGGAACATGGGCTGGATGAACGACTTCCTTTCATACATGAAGCTGGATCCGCTTTACAGAAAATACCATCACAATGAACTGACCTTCAGCATGATGTACGCCTTCAGCGAGAAGTTCATCCTTGTTCTTTCTCACGACGAGGTTGTTCATGAGAAGGGCTCTATGATACAGAAGATGCCTGGCGGCTATGAGGATAAGTTCTCAAATCTCCGTGCAGCATATGGATTCATGATGACTCATCCGGGCAAGAAGCTGCTCTTTATGGGACAGGAATTTGCTCAGTTTGCTGAGTTCAATGAGTCCTCAGAACTTGATTGGTCACTCTTTGAGTTTGATGCTCACAGATACATCCAGAGCTACGTTAAGCAGCTTAATAAGCTCTACAAGACTGAACCGGCTCTCTTCGAGCTTGATTCACAGCCAGAGGGCTTCAGCTGGATAAGTGTAAATGATGCAAACAGAAGCGTTGTATCTTACGAGAGAAGAGGTAAGAAGGAAGAGGACACGCTCGTTGTCATCTGCAACTTCACCCCTGTTGAACAGAAGAACTACAAACTTGGCGTTCCTTCTGCAGGAAAGTGGCAGGAGATCTTCTCAAGCGACAACGCTAAGTTCGGCGGTGAGGGCAGAAATAACAAGACTGCAAGGCTTACAAAGGCCGGTAAGGTTGATGACAGAGAGCAGTATATCCAGATAACTGTCCCTGCACTGTCTGTATCCGTATTTAAGAAGAAAGCAGCTAAATAATTATGATATGATTCGCGTATATATATCTCCGTTTGGTTGTAGCAGAATACGCCCTCACGGAAATACGTATACGCGAATCCTGTAATAGTCACTGATGGTACAACAATATAACAAGTAGGTGTATGATTATGTTGAGAGATGTTGCTGACACAATTATAGAAAAAGCCGGAAATGATAAAGGGAAGGTAGAAGAGTGGGTAGATAAGGCTCTGGACTGGATAGTTGCTAAGGGCGTTCTTATCCTTCTTACGCTGCTGTTCCTCTTTATCGGAAGGAAGATAATAAAACTCATTCTGAAGATAACCAAGAGGGCTTTTGAGAGACGTAAGATATCCGAGAGTGTATCGGGCTTTCTGATCTCATTCCTCAGAATAGTACTTTACGTGCTTTTGTATATCACCGCTGCGGCGCTGCTGGGCTTCCAGGTTACGTCATTTGTAACGATACTTGGTGCTTCCAGCATCACTATCGGTCTTGCTCTTCAGGGCAGTCTGTCGAACCTTGCGGGCGGCGTGTTGATACTCATCCTTAAACCGTTTGATATCGGTGATTATATCATCGAGAACAGCACCAAGAGCGAAGGTACGGTCGTTGGTATAGATATATTTTATACAAAGATCCGTACCATTGATAACAAGATAGTCGTTATCCCTAACGGCAGCCTTGCAAATACATCCATCGTCAACGTTACGCAGCTTGGCGAGAGAATGGTCGAGATCATAGTCGGTATAGCGTATAGAGAGAATGTGAGCAGAGTCAGAAGAGTGCTCGAGGAAACTGCATTTAACTCTGAATACAATATTGAAGAGCGCGAGATCATAAGCTTCGTCGATGATTTTCAGGAGAGCTCAGTTCGTTTCGGACTCAGATTCTGGGTTAAGAGCGAAAACTATTTCAAGGCTAAGTGGGCAGTCACTGAAGCAATAAAGAACCGCCTGGAGGAAGAGGGTATCACCATACCATTCAACCAGCTGGAGGTTAAGATCAATCAGTAAGCACAGAATGATTGGCCGAGTTGTTTGGATACAGAATCATTAAGACGGAATAGAATTAATATGGACAAGAACAGAATCACAGAGCTCGCGCAGCGGGCTCTGAAAACAGGAAGATATATGTATACGGATTTTATGGGGCAAGGGGACCTTGCCTCATTTCTTGATTATGCCGATAAATTGGGCGTTCCGTACATGATATTTGGAGGATATCCTGAGGCGGAGAGAGGCATCATCGTATTTGGAGATGAGGAGCTCTGCGGCTATACAGAGATGCCGCCGGTAAAAGCTCTATTGATTAAGGCGCGCGGAAATAAGTTTGCTGAAGCGTTGACTCACAGGGATTATCTTGGTGCGCTTATGAATCTTGGTATCACGAGAGAGATGCTTGGGGATATCGTGATTGACCAGGGTACAGATAAGGCGTCAAAAGCAGGTGATGCATATGTATTTGTTGCGGAGCATATGGCTGATTATATCGTGGATAATCTAATGAATGTTAAGCATACTGCTGTGGATGTAGCTATCGTTGAGGAGCTTCCGGAAGGATTGGGAGCGGTGAAGGAGGAGAAGCAGCTGGTGATCAGCTCTAACAGGCTGGATGCAATCATCGCAAGAGTATTTGGAATGTCAAGAGAAGCGGCGGCTGAACTGATCACAGACGGAAAGATATTTATAAATGGCAGGAGTGCCCTGAAGAAGGAAAAGAGCCTTACGGAGGGCGACAGGGTTTCGGTCAGAGGATACGGTAAGTTTATCTTCGTATCGGAAAACGGTAAGACCAAGAAGGACAGGCTGATGATAACTGTGGAGATATATAGGTAGTATGCCGGAAATATCGCTTGGCATAGGCACTTTAACGATATTATGGATAATATGTGGTGAGTTTTGCAAATGCCTTGCAATTTAATTCGGAATTTGTTATAACTTAAGGCGGAATTACTGGACCTATCGGGGCTGCCCGGTGGTTTTTGAGATAAGAGCGATTTATCATAACGGATTGCTCAACGATTTATTTGAACGGAGGAAATACAAATGGCAAAGATTGATATTATTTCAGGCTTTCTTGGGGCCGGAAAGACAACACTTATCAAGAAGCTGATCAAGGATGCTTTCGCAAATGAGAAGGTTGTTCTGATCGAGAATGAGTTTGGAGAGATCGGTATCGACGGAGGTTTCCTTAAGGAGGCCGGAATCGAGATCACAGAGATGAATTCGGGCTGCATCTGCTGCTCACTTGTCGGTGATTTTGGAGAGGCGCTTAAGAAGGTTGTTTCTGAGTATCAGCCGGATAGAGTTATTATCGAGCCATCCGGAGTTGGTAAGCTTTCAGACGTTATCAAGGCGGTTGAGAAGGCTTCGGCTGACGTTGATATAAAGCTCAATTCAGCTACAACAGTTGTTGATGTAACTAAGGCTAAGATGTATATAAAGAACTTCGGTGAGTTCTTCCTGAATCAGATAGAGGCCTGCGGAACAGTCGTTCTTAGCAGAAGCCAGAATGCATCAGAGGAGAAGCTTCTCGAGGTTGTAAATATGATCAAGGAGCATAACGCTGAAGCAAGGATGATCACAACTCCTTGGGATCAGATCGATGGTACAGTTATCCTTGATGCGATCGAGCATTCATCATCTATTGAAGATATCATGAAGAACTTTAGATATAATCCTGAGGAGGATGATCACCATCATCACCATCACTATGATGAGAACGGCGTATGCAGCTGCGGACATCACCACGACGATGACGATGATGACGATGACGACGAGCATGAGCATCATCACCACCATCACCACGATGACGACGATGATGAGCATGAGTGCTGCCACCATCATCACCATGACGACGATGACGATGAGCATGAGTGTTGCCACGGACACCATCACCACGACGATGACGATGATCATGAGTGCTGTCATGGACACCATCACCACGACGATGACGATGATCATGAGTGCTGCCACGGACACCACCACCACGACGATGACGATGAGCATGAGTGCTGTCATGGACATCATCATCACCACCATCACGGACATGATGCCGATGAAGTATTTACAAGCTGGGGCAGAGAGACTGCTCACAAATACGATGAGGCAGATCTTAGAGCAATCCTTGATAAGCTTGCAGTTGAAGAGGATAACGAGTTTGGTTTCATCCTTCGTGCAAAGGGAATCATTCCAAACAAGGAAGGCAAGTGGCTTGAGTTCGACCTTGTACCGGGCGAGTATGAGGTAAGAGAGGGCGCGGCTGATTACACAGGTAAGCTCTGCGTTATCGGAAGCAAGCTTGACGAAGCTAAGATCGCCGAACTTTTCGGAGTGTGATTTAAACTATAATCGATTGCGAATAAACATGCTCGCGAAGGAGTATTTTGCTACGAGTGAGAGAGTATGTTTATTCGGATGTGTTAATAATGATGATAAGAAACGAGGCAAAAGATGAATAAGGAAATACCGGTTTATGTCTTCATGGGCTTTCTCGGCAGCGGCAAAACAAGGTTCGCTAAGGAAACTCTGATAGACAGATCATTTACGGATGGCCAGAAGACGCTCCTTCTTGTCTGCGAGGACGGAGAGGAAGAGTACGATGTTGAGGCGCTGGCAAAAAAGAATATATTTGTTGAATTCATTACAGAAGAAACTCTGACAGCCGACCATCTTCTCAGTGTTGGCAGCAGGGTTAAGCCTGAGCTTGTTATGATCGAGTACAACGGTATGTGGGAGCTGGACAAGATCTTCAGCATCCGCGTTCCGAAGGGCTGGACAGTTGTTCAGGTGCTTTCATTTGTTGATGCGTCAACCTTTGACGTTTATATCAACAACATGAAGAAGATCATCATGGATCAGCTGAAGAATGCGGATATGATCATCTTCAATCGCTGCGACGAAAATACCAAGAAGGCTGAATACAGAAGAAGTATCAGAGCTGTTAACAGGCGCGCTCAGGTTATATTTGAAAATAAGGACGGCGTTGCAGACGCTGATGAAGAGGAGGCGGAGCTTCCTTTTGATACAGATGGCCCGCTCATCACCTTTGATGAAGAGGACTTTGGCCTGTTCTATATCGATGCGGCTGATAATCCTGACAAATACCTCGGCAAGAAGATCAAGTTCAAGGCAATGGTTCATAAGCCAAGCACCTACGGTCCGAATGAGTTCGTTCCGGGACGTTTTGCCATGACCTGCTGTGCCGCAGACGTTGCCTTCGTAGGCTTCAAATGTTACTACGGCGGCACCAAGACTCTCAAGGACCGTGACTGGGTCATCGTAGAAGGTACCATCCAGAAGGAATACTATCCTGAGTTCGAAGGTGATGGACCAGTCATCTACGCAGACACAGTATCCATGACCTCCCCTGCAGAAGAGGAATTAGTATACTTTAATTATTAAATGAAACAGGGTTCGCGTATGCATGTGCTCTCGAGGGCGTATTTTGCTACAACCGAGAGAGGATATGCATACGCGAACCCGTACTGTTTGAGAAAGGAAGGATAATATGCCAAGAGAAGAATTTAAGCCGGGCAACATGCTCTACCCGCTCCCGGCAGTTATGATTAGCTCGCAGCGTCCGGGCGAAAAACCAAATATCATCACCGTAGCCTGGGCAGGCACCATCTGCTCTGATCCTGCTATGGTAAGTATTTCCGTAAGACCTTCAAGACTGTCTTACGATATCATCAAGGAGACAGGCGAGTTTGTAATCAATCTTGTAAATGACAAGCTGACCTTTGCAACAGATTACTGCGGAGTTAAGTCCGGAAGAGAAGTTGACAAGTTCGCCGAGATGAAGCTGACACCTGTAGAGATTAATGGGGTTTCGTGTCCGGGCATCGATGAAAGCCCTGTATGTATAGGCTGCAAGGTTAAACAGATCATTCCGCTCGGTACTCACGATATGTTTATCGCGGAGGTCGTTTCGGTTTCTGCAAGCAAGGAATACATGGACGAGACCGGTAAGTTTGATCTGAATGCTTCGGGGCTTATGGTTTATTCGCATGGAGAGTATTTTGCTTTGGGCGAGAAACTTGGTTCATTCGGATACTCAGTTAGAAAGAAGTAAATACTGTTTTCGCCGGACTATAATTATATAGATTCGGTAATCGATATTGTTATAAAAAAGAGCATCATTTTGTTGCGCAACAAAACTGCACGCGCCGTGATTTGCTCTTTTTTTATTATTCTGATATATTGTAGTTGATCCTATGTATTTTATCCTTCCTTGAACCAGAAGTGGTGAAAGGAGATAAAATGTACAGTAAAGTCTTAAGCGGCATGACCCTCGGAATTGACGGCATGCTGATCGATGTTGAGGCGGATATAAGTCCCGGACTGCCGGTTCTTTCGCTTGTGGGATATCTTGCATCCTCGGTGAAGGAAGCGGGCGAACGGGTGCGGACCGCCATGAAGAATTCTAACTTTGTCCTTCCGGCAAGCAGGATAACCGTGAATCTTTCGCCGGCCGATATCAAGAAGGACGGAGCAGTCTATGATCTTGCGATAGCTTCGGCTATCCTTGTTTCCATGCGGATCATTCCCGAAGAAAAACTGGATAATGTGCTGATCCTGGGTGAACTGGGTCTGTCAGGGGAGATTAAGCCTGTTGAAGGCGTGCTCCCTATAGTTCATTATGCCTCGAAAAATAATATCAAAGCGGTTGTGCTGCCACGTGGTAATCTCTGCGAGGCTTCACTTGTTGAGGGCATTCGAATCATTGCGGCAGAAGATCTCGGCGGGCTGGTTGACTACCTGCGGGAGGAAAAAACGGATGGGGTCATTATTACCGAAGGAGGTGGCTGGTCCGACTCTTGCGATTGTATAGATTATGTAAACTATGGATACGACATGTCCTCTGTAAAAGGGCAGGACAGTATGAAGAGGGGAGTTATGCTTGCGGTTTCCGGCTTCCACAACATCCTCATGAACGGTGCGGCGGGCTCGGGCAAGTCTATGATAGCGAAGTGCATCCCGGGTATCATGCCGCCTCTCAGCTTTGATGAAAGTATAGAACTGACGAAGATCTACAGTATTTCCGGGCTGACGAAGGATCAGAACGGTCTGATTAGGACGAGACCCTTCAGAAGTCCGCATCATACAGTGACTGCGACGGCTTTGATGGGCGGTGGATTCATACCGAAGCCGGGAGAGGTGAGCCTGTCCCACAGGGGTGTACTGTTTCTTGATGAGCTGCCGGAATATAAGAAGAATGTCATCGAGTGCTTACGCCAGCCTATGGAGGACAAAAAGGTGACTATTTCGAGGCTGCATGCGGTCTATGATTTTCCTGCAGAGTTCATGCTTGTGGCGGCCAGCAACCCCTGCCCCTGCGGTCATTATCCGGACCGAAGGCTCTGTCACTGTTCGGAGAGGGAGATTAGAAGCTTCAGGAACAGGATCAGCTTCCCGATCATGGACAGGATAGATATACGTCTGGAGGTGCGTCCTGTGCCCTATCAGGCGCTTAACGACGGCTCGCCGACTCTTTCCTCGAGTGAGATGCGAAACATGATCCTTGCGGCTCGTGAGCGTCAGCTTCACAGGTACAGGAATGAGACAATCAAATACAATTCGGAGCTTCAACAGAGCCTTCTTTCAAAATACATCCACATAAACGACGCCGGAGAGCGGCTTCTGAAGAACGAATTTGAAAGCGCGAACCTTTCTGCAAGAGGGTATTTCCGGATAAAGAAGCTGGCGAGAACGGTGGCGGATTTGGATGACAGAGAGGACATAACCGAGGAGGATGTCTATGAGGCGATGTTCTACAGAAATACAGCTATGGAGGAAAGGATGGACAATATATGCTGACTGAAAGAGATTATTTATTATACCTGTCCAGTATCCTTGAGATAGGGACACTGACCGCATCGCATCTGATGAAGCATTTCGGGAGCGCAGAGAATGTATGTATGGCGGATCCGTACGAGATAAACCTGCTGATCAACGGAAATATGGCCGACAAACTGCAGCGGATAATAAAACGAGACGAGATAGAGAAAAGAGTTGCTTCCTATAAAGAAAGGCTGGAGAAAGAAAAGATAGGCTATATCATGCTGGGGGACGAACTCTACCCGGAGCTTCTTGCCTGCATAGATGACCCGCCGGAGGTGCTGTATTACAAAGGTGACATAGAGCTTCTGAGGCAGAAAAATATGATAGCTATGGTGGGTTCGAGGCAGGCGACGGTTTATGGCAGGGAGGCGGCTGAACTGATCTCATCCCAGCTCGCGTCTACCGGAGTTGTTGTGGTGAGCGGACTTGCATATGGAATAGATACCTCCTCCCATAGAGGAGCCATCAAGGCGGGTGGTAGGACTATAGGTGTTTCGGGCTGTGGGATAAATATCATCTATCCTCACGGCAACAGACAGCTCTACGAGAAAATGTACAGCGACCAATTGGTGATCTCTGAGAACGGTCTTGATGTGCCTTCCTACGGTTTTAACTTTCCCCTCCGAAACCGAATCATCAGTGGCCTCAGCAAGGGTGTGGTCGTTGTGGAAGCCAGGGAGAAGAGCGGTTCACTAATTACAGCTGAGATAGCCCTCCTTCAGGGGCGGAATGTTTATGCGATTCCGGGCAGGATAAACGACCCGCTGAGCAAAGGAACCAACAGGCTGATCAGAGAAGGGGCGACCCTTGTGGATAATGCTGATGTTATACTTGAGGATGTACTGGGAGTGTCCGTGTACCGGCCACAGTTTGATGAAAAGAGTGGCGGTAAAGGCGACGAAAAGAAGAGTATTTCCGAGGAGCTTTTTACAGACGAGGAGCGAAAGGTTTTGGAAGCAGTGCCGAACGATCCGGTCTATATCGACGACATTGTGGCGGCCTCCGGAGTCGTCATGCCGAGGTGTATCGCGGCGCTGATCACCCTTAGAAAGAAAGGTGTGATAGCCGAGACTGAAAGAGGATATTATCACAGGGTGCTGAAAAAATAAGCTTGCACTATGAAAAAACATGTTGTATAGTATGCAATCGTAAGTAGCTGATAGGTTATTTTTTAATATTTTTGTCATTAAAAAATGTATTTGCTCCGGCGAGGAGCGGTTGAAATGTTTATAATGAGGGGTAAGAAATGGCAAAGAATCTGGTAATAGTTGAGTCGCCTGCAAAGGCTAAGACAATAAAGAAGTTCCTTGGCAAGGACTATGAGGTAATAGCTTCATACGGCCATGTCAGAGACCTTCCTAAGAGCAAGATGGGTATCGATATCGACAACGATTTCGAGCCACAGTATATAACAATCCGCGGTAAGGGCGACGTTCTTGCGGCGCTCCGTAAAGAGGTCAAGAAGGCAGATAAGATTTATCTCGCAACTGACCCGGACCGTGAGGGAGAAGCTATATCATACCATCTTGCGATCGCGCTCAAGCTTGAAAATAAAAACTTCAAGAGGATCACCTTCAACGAGATCACCAAGAATGCGGTGAAGGAATCCATAAAGAATGCACGCGAGATAGACATGAGCCTTGTTGATGCTCAGCAGGCAAGACGTGTGCTCGACAGACTTGTGGGTTATGAGATAAGTCCGCTTCTCTGGCAGAAGGTAAAGAGAGGCCTTTCGGCAGGACGTGTTCAGTCAGTTGCGCTTAAGATGATCTGCGACAGGGAGAATGAGATAAATGCATTTGTTCCGGAGGAATACTGGACTCTTGACACTATGCTCACCTGCCCGGGAAATAAGAACGCAGTTGCATTTCATTATACAAAGGACATTAAGGATAAGGACGAGGCAGATGCGATAATGAAGTCTGCCGGTAAGAGCGAATTCACTGTCAGTGACGTTAAGGAGGGAACAAGAGTTAGAAAGGCTCCGCTTCCTTTCACAACAAGTACGCTTCAGCAGGACGCTTCCTCAAGACTTAATTATACAACATCTAAGACCATGAAGATCGCTCAGCAGCTTTACGAAGGTGTTGACATCAAGGGTAAGGGAACCGTAGGTCTCATCACCTATCTTCGTACCGATTCCGTAAGAATCTCAGAAGAGGCTGACAAGGCTGCAAGAGAGTTCATAACTGCGAACTACGGCAGTGAATATGTTGCCGAGGAGAGCAGGGACGGAAATAAGGGTAAGAGGATTCAGGATGCTCACGAGGCCATAAGACCGACAAATATCGATATCAGACCTGAAGATATTAAGGACAGTCTTCCGAGAGATCTTTTCAGGCTTTATCAGCTTATCTATAACAGATTCCTTGCAAGCAGGATGAAACCAGCTGTTTATAAGACGGTTGCAGTTTCCGTAAAGGCAGGCGAAGCTGTATTTAAAGCAAATACAAGTGTTCTGTCCTTTGAAGGCTTCATGAAGGTTTACAAGGCCGACACAGAGGATAAGGAGCTTAAGATTAAAAATATCGAGGCACTGCAGAAGGGTACTGTGCTGAAGTTTGAAAGCTTCGACGCTAAGCAGCATTTTACACAGCCGCCTGCAAGATATACAGAGGCACTTCTGGTAAGAACCATGGAGGAGAACGGAATCGGCCGTCCATCGACCTACGCTCCGACTATCTCTGTTATCCTGAACAGAAGATATATCATCAAGGAAGAGAAGAATCTCTATGTTACCGAGCTCGGTGAGGCTGTTAACGGCATCATGGAGAAGGCCTTCCCTGTAATCATTGATACAGAGTTCACTGCAAATATGGAGAGCCTCCTTGATAAGATCGGAGAGGGTGTCATCGACTGGAAGGTCGTTGTGAAGAACTTCTATCCGGATCTGGATATCGCAGTCAAGAACGCTGAGAAGGTTCTTGAGAACGTGCACATAGCCGATGAGGTTACTGATACACCTTGTGAGGAATGCGGCAGAATGATGGTCATCAAATACGGTCCTCACGGCAAGTTCCTTGCATGTCCGGGATTCCCTGAGTGCAAGAATACCAAGCCTTACCTTGAGAAGATCGGCGTTCAGTGTCCAAAGTGCGGTAAGGATCTTATCGTCAAGAAGACTAAGAAGGGAAGAAGGTTCTACGGCTGCATCGACTTCCCTGAGTGCGATTACATGTCATGGACAAAGCCGACAGCAGACAAAAAGTCTGAAAATAATTAAATTTGTTTGACAATTTTGTTGTTTTTAATAACTGAATATGATACATTGTATGTGTGTCAAAAAATGAAGAGTCAAAGGTCGGATGGCATTTGGCTCTTTTTATGGAATAAAATACTGTTGAGAGGTGATTATTGTGAGCGTTCATCTGTTGGACAAAACCAGAAAACTGAATAAGCTTCTGCATAACAATTCATCCTACAAGGTTATTTTCAATGATATCTGCAAGTGTGCGGGAGAAATACTGAATGCGAATGTTTTGGTAGTAAGTCTTAAGGGTAAGGTGCTTGGAATCTACGGCAATGAGAAGATCAGAGCCATCCACGAGCTTCTTGCCGACAGCATAGGAGAGGTTATTGATGAGAGCCTGAACGAGAGGTTCCTGTCGGTGCTTTCGACCAAGGAGAATGTCAATCTGATGACTCTTGGTTTCGAGAAGACCAGCGACAAGGATTTCTCGGCTATTGTCATGCCTGTGGACTTTGCGGGCGAAAGACTGGGAACGACCTTTATTTACAGGGAGAAGGATTCCTTCGATGTGGACGATATCATATTCAGCGAATACATGAATACCGTTATCGAGCTTGAGATGATGCGTTCCATCTACGAGGAGGACGAGGATGAGAGAAGAAAGCACATTATGGTGCGTTCTGCTACGGAGTCCCTGTCAGTTTCCGAGAAGGATGCGATGATATGCGTATTTAAGGAGATGAATAAGAAGGAAGGTCTTCTTGTTGCGAGCAGAGTTGCGACTAAATACCGCATCACCCGTTCCATCATCGTAAATGCGCTGAAGAAGCTTGAGGGTGCGGGCATCATCGAGTCAAGGTCCCAGGGCATGCGCGGAACCTATATCAGGATCATAAATGATGCTATATTTGAGGAGCTTGGCATGTAAGAGGTCGGCCGGTAAATTAACCGTGAAAGCGGCGGCTCATGGCATCAAAAAAATATATTAAAATCATAAATTAATGTAGAAAAATTGAGCAAAAAATGCTTTAATGTATTTGTGGCAAAAACGGACGGTATTAATGTCCGGGAAATAGTAACATTAAGAGGAGAAGTTAAAATGACGGCAGTATTGATAGCACTTATTACCATAGCGGTTTTATTCCTTATCGCGAGCGGACTCTTTTTCAAGGATGACAAAGATATTACTGATCTTTCTGATGATAAGAAGCAGAAGATCGACAAGCTGGTTGATGATTATTATGCAAAGTCGATCAATGGAAAGTCAAAGAATCTAAAGCCACTTATCGAGAAGGAGATCGCAAATAAGATCAAGAGTAACGGTGATCTTATGGATAAGGAGAGTAAGAAGGCTCTTGAGAAGTTTGATAACAAGCTTCAGATCATGGATCAGAAGGTGGAGGATAACATCTCCAAGATCGATGACGCCGGACAGAGTAAGCTTATCGAGATAGAGAACGCCGGAAAGAAGGTTGTTGCCGGAATCGATAATACAGGGGCAACAAGACTTAACGAGCTTGACAGAAGAACAGACAGCAAGATTGCTGAGATCGATGATCACAGCAGCGTGCTGATCGCAAATATCGAAAAGAACAGAGACGATATCGATGCAACATATAAGAGCATCCTTGAGAAGGAGAAAGAGCTTAAGAGAACCCTGAATCTTATCGATGAGTATAAGAAGGGGCTTGAGAGCCTTAAGGCTGAGCTTGACGCGAAGAGTGTAGAGCTTGCAGCGGCTCCCGTAAGAAGCGCAGCTCCGGAAGAAGCTGAGGAAGTTGAAGGGGCAGCTGAGGATGTAGAAGCAGCTGAAGCTGTTGAAGCGGTTGAAGAGGCTGCTGAGGAGATAGCTGAGGAAGCAGAAGATGCGGCTGAAGAAGTTATTGGAGACACAGAAGAGCTTGCTGAGGATGTAGAAGCAGCTGAAGAGGCAGTTGAAGAAGAGGTTGAGGAAGCTGAAGAATCAAACGTCATCTCTATGGCTGACAGATTAAGCAGAGCAGCTGATGATGAGGAGGAAGACATCGACGAGGATACTGCTGAAGACCTTGAGGAAGAGGCAGAAGAACTCGCTGAAGAGGTAGAAGAAGCTGAAAATATTGATGAGTTCTTCGAGGATGATGAGGTACAGAAGGAAGATATCAGCGACCTTGAAAAGACAGAGAGTCTTGATGAGATACTCGCTGTTGAAGGCATCAACCTTGAGGGCGGAGATACAGAAGAGAATGTTATGGATATGTACCATGCAGGCTTCAGTATTCTCGAGATCTCAAAGCTTCTTGATCTTGGCGTCGGCGAAGTTAAATTCTTTATAGATAAGCATCAGGGGGAATAAGACATGAAGGCAAAATATTTTTTTAGAGGAGTAGGATTAGGTCTTCTTGTTGGTGTACTTCTGATGTTCGCAGCGATTAAGCTTCTCGGCTATGAGAAGAAGGATGACAAGAACGACGAATGTGATGTTCAGAAGACGACTACCGAAGCAACAACTGAGGTAACAACAGAGAAAACCACAGAACCTACAACACTTGCAACGACAGAAGTAACAACCGAGGTTACCACAGAGACAACAACAGAGGCGACAACTGAGAAGACGACAGTCTCAACGACTGAGGCTACTACAGAAACAACAACTGAGGCCACTACAGAGAAGCCTACTGTAACAACCACAGAGGCAACCACGGAAGCAACCACAGAAACAACAACTGAGGCAACAACAGAGACAACCGAGGATACAACAGAGTCAACAACCGAGAAGACGACAGAAACTCCTGGCGGAAAGGTTAAGATCACCGTTTCAAGCGGAATGTATTCTACAGAGGTTGCTGAGATGCTTCAGGAGAAGGGCATAATCGATGATTATCTTGATTTCGACAGATGGCTTGACGAAACAGGATATTCAACACAGATCAGAGTTGGCGATTTCACATTTGAGAAGGGCATGAGCTACGAAGAGATCGCAACCATACTTACAACAGGACATTAGGCATAAACTTGTGGCAGGCAAGCTGGCACACTAAATATCAATATCTCGCAGGACCGATATTTGGTCTTGCGAGATTTTGGGGTTTTATAGGAATAAAAGGTTTCAGGTAGGATTTATGGAAAAATTAAAAAATAAAAAAATGGTATTTATCATTGCGGGCGTCGTACTCCTTGTTGCGGCGGTCGTTATCATAATGATACTGTTCAGGAAGGAGAAGAAGAACAAATACAGGCTTCTCAAGGTTTATACCGTTGAAGGCGAGGCAAATGTCAACAGAGCCGGCAAGGGAGATATAACACCTTATGAGAATATGGTACTTGAGTCGGGGGACCGTGTCAGCCTTACATCGGGCGACCTTGTTCTTCAGGCTGATAAAGATAAATACATCCATCTGTCCGAAGGAACCGAGCTTGTTCTGAAGGCTTCGGGAAATGACAAGAGAAGCAATATTCAGATAGACCTCCTGCAGGGTGCGATAACAAGTGATATTCAGAGCGCACTTTCTGAGGATTCAAGCTACGACGTAAATACACCAAACTCTACGATGTCGGTAAGAGGTACTGTATTCTACGTTTACATCTATGAGGTAAACGGAATCAAATATACGAGAGTATGCGTATTTGACGGTAAGGTCACAACTAAGCTTGTTTATAAGGATGGCACAGTTGCAGAGAATGAAGTTGAAGTCGGAAAAGGCAAGGAAGTAACAATCTTTGAGAATGAGACGACGGTTGATTATCTTTCTGATCCGACAGATATAGATTACGATTCGCTTGATGAAGGTACACTGGTTCTTCTTCAGGTGATAAATGATGACGGCAGGGAACTGTCAATCACGAATGACGATCTCAAGAATCTGCTTGAAACAACTTATACAGTAACCTTCATGTATAACGGCCAGATATTCGGAGTGCAGACGGTTATTGGTGGACAGAAGGTTACTCAGCCAAGCCTTAAGCCGGCGGCAACCGGCAGCTGGAGCTGGGATTTCAGTAAACCGATAGACCATAATATCATTGTAGAGTGGAAGTAGGTGAGCGATATGAAGAAAAATAGAATAAAAAGCTTAATACTTGCCGGCGCTATGGTGGTGTCTGTATTCAACTCACCTTGGATGGTGAGAAGCGTTGATGCGGCCGGAGGATCGATTACAGTTACAGATGTAGCGGTGAGTCTTACCGGAAATGATGTATTTACGTGGGATGGAAGTGGGTTTTACACTGATCCTGAATCTAAGGTTAAACCAGATAGTCTTGTTGGCCACACCTTATATATAGATGAAAATACTTCCCTTGTGGTGGATGGTATACCGTATGGAGCAGATGATATTGAGAGTATTGAGGTCACTTCAATTGGTGCCGGATCTATTGGTAGTCCGGCGATGACAATTTATGAAGGTGCGATTGTAAATACTAAAAAGATATCAGCCAGCGAAGGAGTACAAATAGTTAATGGTGGAGAATTAAAAGGTTTGACAAGCTTCACATTAACCGGAACATCTGATGGTAAGGGTAGCGCCTTTTTTAATAGCGGAACTTTGAAAGCCGGTGTGTGTAATTTCAATAAGGGTGAAGTAAGTAATGGCTCCGGTGGAATAATTGATTCAACTACGGTTAATATTAACTGCAAATTTATCAATTACGGTACTGTAACGGCAAGTAACCTTACTATCAATGAGGGAAGTATTACTGCTGAATCTACAGGAGAATACGAAATCAAAGCTGGTGGTAATCTTACGCTGTCGGGCTATACTGATTCGGATACTATTAGCGGCGTGTTTATTCTTCCTGTTGGTGCGAAGATTACATCCAATGGTGGTAGGTTTGAAGTCAAATTAAGAAGATCAAATGGCGATGTTTCACAGAATTCAATGATAATATCAGGTGAGTATGATGATGTTAAGATAGAGAATATAAAGGACGAAAATGGAAAAGATCTGAAGAATCTGCTTAAAGAAGAAGTTTTCCTTACTCCTGTGATAAATAATGGTAAACCTGTTTATTTGGGAACAACGTTTAATGAGAACAATATGTCGGTTATTGCAACCGGTGAGAAGGATCAGGAGATTGATCTGGCTGATCTTGGAAAGATCACATATTCTTACAGCGAATCGACATCTTCTCCATATCAAACGGGGCTTCCGGGAACAGATTCTATCGGTGAATACTATATTTATGCCACGATGGAAGAAAATGATTACTACGTAGATAGTGTCGGTAATTACGCAAAAACGATGGAAGTTGAATTCCTTGAGCTGAGTGATGACGATAAGATTTTAGGCGATGATTATCTTAAGGTTACGGGTGGGCTTGAGAATGATTACTATGTTGCGGGTGAAATGATTCTGGAGCCTAAAACTAAATATCGTGTTTCTACGGATGGTGTTAATTATGATTATAGTGTATCTGTTTCAAAAGATGATCTTAATCCCGGATATTTCACAATACGGTTCAAGGATGCTTCAACCGGTGCAACGACGAATGCGGTTGATATAAGTACGGCGATACCTTCGCTTTGTGCAATAAGGGATTCACTGATTGTGGACAAGTATGATCCGGTCATGGCTTCTTCAACGCTTGATGGTGTGGCAGTGACTCTGGCGGACGATGATACGGTCGTAGGAAGAAAGCTGAGCTTTAAAATAACGGATGAATATCTGGATGAGGTTGAACTGAATGGCGTTACTCAGAAGGTTTCCGGAGGACAGTCTACATTTGACTATGAAGTGAAGCCGGGAGCGACAAATGATATAGCCATCTACGCAGGAGATCTTGCGGGCAGAGGCTATGAGCTGTATTTCCATGCAACATTCAAAAAATACGCTGTTGAAGCTACCGTAGCGGTAGACGACGTGAATGTCGGTGAGGACTTTACTCCGACGATCACGACTGCTTCTGACGGCAAGAGCAAGACGATCTACGAATATAAACTTGCCGGCGCAGAGGACAGTACTTACTCGACAGCTAAGCCGACAGCAGCCGGTGAATACAAGGTGAGAGCTACGGTCCCTGCAACGGATAAATACGAGAAGATCGTGTGCGATAATACATTTAAGATCAGCAGATTTACACCGGAGACGGCAGAGGTTGCTGTTGCCGACTGTTATATCGGCGAGGATTTCATTCCGGTTCTTACAACAGATTCCGATGGAAAGGAAAATGCTGTATTTGAGTATAAGAGTGATGCGGACGATAGCATATACTCTACCGAGAAGCCGACCGAGGCAGGAAAATACACAGTAAGGGTTACCATCCCTCAGACTGCAAAATACGAGAAGGCTGTATGCTATGCGACCTTCAATATCAAAAAAATAGTTCCGGGTGAAAGCATGGTAACGGTCGCTGACTGCTACATAGATGACGATTATGAACCGGTGCTTACAACGGATTCGGACGGTAAGTCAGATGCTGAATTTGTTTACAAGGTGAGTGGTGCGGATGACAGCACTTACACAACTGAGAAGCCGACAGCAGCAGGAGTATATGTTGTAAAAGCAACTGTTCCGGCAACCGCAACGTACGATAAGATCACTTGCTACGATACATTTACGATCAGTAAGAAGATCCCGAAGGTTGCGATGGTGAACGTTGAGAACACGATCGTCGGCGAGGATTACGAGCCGGTAGTTACGACGGATTCCGACGGAAAGGCTGAGACTATATTCTTGTACAAGCTGAGCGGTGCAGACGACAGTGCATATACTGATGAGAAGCCGACTGCAGGCGGAAATTACAATGTGAAGGCTGTGATACCTGAGACCGACACCTACCAGTCGAAGAGCTGCATCGGAAGCTTTTCTATCAGCAAGAAGACTGTGGAGTATCTGACGGTCAGCATGAGTGATGCTATAGTCGGAACAGCTTATTCACCGACACTCATTCATGGTGAATACGATGGTGGTGAGGCTGTTATCGAGTTTAAGCCGGCCGGCACACCTGATACGGCTTACACTGAGGAGCGTCCTCTGAAGGCCGGAGATTACGTGGTTCGTGCGACACTGGCGGCAACCGATGCGTATTATGCAAAAAGCGGCATCGCTGAATTCAGCATAGCTTATCTTACGGCTCCTGAGGTTCCGTTCACGATCGAAGGAACTACAGGAAAGAATGAGTATTATAAGAGTGATGTAAATCTTGCGGCACCGATTGGCTACGGCATTTCAACCGAGTATCTCGGTACCTACCGCGACAGTGTTCAGTATACTGAGGGATTGACCCAAATATACCTTAAGAGAAATGACGGCGCCCTTACTGATGCGATAGATATCGGACGTACCTTCAAGATCGATAAGGAGCTGCCGGCTATCACTGCGGTTTCGGGAGATCCTCTGCCGGAAGATGGCAGCAGTATTTACGCTGACAAATATACTATCAAGATTTCGGACGATCATCTTACGTCAGTAACTCTTGACGGAAATAAAGTTGATATCGTTAACGGCGCGGCTGACATCGTGCTTGACTCGAAGGATAAGACCAAGGAGTTTGTGATAATCGCTGAGGACGAGGCCGGAAACAAGCTGAGCTTCAGAGTGACTCTTATGGCAACCTGGCTTATAGACAAGGTCATCCCGGCAAACTCAGAACTTGATCTTATCTCTGAAGAGGAGTACGGACTCAGCGAAGGACAGTGGGTAGTTAACAACGACACGACTGTCTATAACGGAAATATGTCAATCTACGTTGTCGAAGACGGAGCATATACATTTACTAAGGTGAAATAATGAAGAAGAATCTACCGGTCCTGATTGAAGCGGCCATTGCAGGAATACTTGTATTTCTGCTGACATTTACAAATGCACTCAGTTCACTTGATTATATCGCGAAGGATAAGCTTTATCAGTCTCCACGAGGGATCGACAGTGACATCAAGATAATAGGAATCGACGAGAAGACTCTGGACGAATACGGTCCTATCCAGACCTGGTCCAGAAGCATGTACGCGGACCTTCTGAATACGCTGAACTCGGACGAAAATATGCGTCCGGCGGTTATCGGCTTCGATATCGTATTTGCGGGAAATGTTGACGATAGTGACAGCAAGTTCGCGGAAGCGGTTAAAAGCAGCGGGAACGTTGTCCTTGTAAATACGCTTATCTACAGCAAGGTTCTGACCTATGATGAGGACGGCGTGCCACATTACGTTGATAAGGTTGTTGACAGTACGGAGCCTTACGCAGAGCTTGCCGGTGCGGCAGCCGGAATAGGTTACAGTAATGTTTCCATGGATTCCGACGGAACAGTGCGACGCGTGATTCCGGTTGAAAGCTATAACGGGCAGGACTGCAGCATGTTCTCAAAGGTGCTCTACGAAGAGTACTGCAGACAGACAGGCGCATCTGAGAGAGCAATAAAGACTGATAAGAAGGGCAGAAGCCTGATCAATTATTCAGGTGAGCCGGGTGACTACGAATACATCTCCATGGCGGATGTGCTGAGCGGAAAGATTGACAGCAGAGCCTTCGCGGACAGTATAGTTATCGTTGGTGCCTATGCTCAGGGCATGCAGGATAACTTCAAGGTTCCGAACGGCGCCAGCAGCCAGATGTATGGAGTCGAGATCCATGCAAATATCTTCCAGTCCTATATGGACGGGCTTTTTGCGGTTAACGGTGATCCGGTTGTTCTCGGACTCATCACCGCGGTGCTTGTGATAATCCTGCACATACTTTTCAGAAAGCTTAAGATATGGCAGTCCATCATCATTCTGGCAGCGGCTATTGGCGGATACGTCCTGCTGGTCATGAAGCTCAACGAGAGCGGCACTGCCTACAATGTGATATATTTTCCACTGATACTTCTGATCTGCTTCATCTATTCGGTTGGAATGCATTATTTCGTGGAGCATGTAAAGAAGAAGAAGGTGCTCAGCGCCTTCAGAAAATACGTTGCACCTCAGATAGTCGAGGAGATAGCGAAGAAGGGCGACTTCGAAATCAAGCTCGGAGGAGAGAACAGAGATATCGCAGTTCTTTTCGTTGATATCCGTGGCTTCACGACGATGTCGGAGGCTCTGGAGCCTGAGAAGGTTGTGGAAATACTCAACGAATACCTAAGCCTTACGACCAAGGCGATATTTGATAACAGCGGAACCCTTGATAAGTTTGTCGGCGACGCGACTATGGCTGTATTTAACTCGCCGTTTGATCTGCCGGATTACGAGTTCAAGGCGGTCTGCGCGGCTATGGATATAGTTAAGGGTGGAGAGGCTCTCGAGAAGGAGCTTCTGGAGAAATACGGCAGGACGGTCGGCTTTGGTGTCGGCGTTCACTGCGGACCTGCAGTCGTTGGAAATGTAGGCTGCGAATTCAGAATGGATTTCACCGCTATCGGCGATACGGTAAATACATCAGCCCGCCTCGAGGCAAATGCCAAGAAGGGCCAGGTTCTTATAAGCGATACGCTTTATGAGAGACTGAAGGATAGGATAGAAGTGAATGAGATAGGCCAGATACCGCTTAAGGGTAAGAGCAACGGTGTTATGGTCTATGAGGTGACTGAAGTTAAGAGGTCCTGAGGATACACGTGATTGAAGAATAATCTTGATGTTAGGGACGGATTATAGAGATGATTAAGATAGGGTGGTCAGCGTTAGCTGATCACCCTGTTTCTTCCTGACTCCTTAGCTTTGTAAAGCTTTTCGTCAGCAATACTTATATTTCCCTCTATTGAAAGGTTCTTGTCGAACTGTGTTACGCCGAAGCTCATGGTATGATGAACGGTGTATTCCTCGGTGACGCAGTCGTTTGCTTCGATGATCTTCCTGATCTCGTCGGCTTTAGCAGCGCAGGCTGCCATATCGGTGTCGACCATGATCATGATGAATTCTTCGCCGCCCCAGCGGTAAACGCCGTCGCTGTATCGGCAGTTCTGCTGAAGGATGCCCGCAACATGTTTCAGAACTTCATCGCCGGTGTTGTGACCGTAGGTATCATTAACAGACTTAAACTTGTCGATATCACTGATGAAGAGCGAAAGCTTTCTGCTCGGATCCTCGAGAACCTTGCTGTATTTTCTGGCAAAATCATTGAAGAAGCCCATACGGTTCTTAAGCTTGGTAAGCTTGTCAGTGTGCGACTCCTCAAGAAATACATCCGACTCAAGCGCAAGTCCGCAGATAACAGCAGCGAGAGAGAGCTTGCGGCAGTCTTCTTCAGCGTTAAACTTGCCGTCGCCGCCAAGCTTATTTATAACCTGGTAGGCGCCGATGAACTCGCCGTTAATATTTGCGATAGGCATGACAAGGATGGACTTGGTAACATAACCGGTCTTCTTATCGACCTCGGCGTTGAAGTAAGGATTGTTGTACGGATCGTTTGTGACGATCACCTCGCCGTCCTGAAGAGCCTTGCCTACAAGACCGGTCGTATCCGGGATTGTGATAGTGCCTGTTCCGGTTGCGGCTGTGGTCCAGAGCATGTGCGAATCCTTGTCCCACTTCCAGAAGCTTGCTCTGTCGGCTCCGACGAGAACCCTGCCGAGAGTGGTAAGGTGATTGAAGAGAGCAGAGTGGTCAGTCTTGCCCTCGGCGCTCATCTGCTTATAGAGCTGCTCCGAAACATCAAATATGTATGAAAGATACTGGTCTGAACTATTCATTGAAAATACCCCCAAAAACTAAAATATCATTTGTCTTTACTATTCATTATATAGCGGTGCGAGTTTAAGTGCAGTTCCTTGAATCTCTGTCTTGACTGAGTCTTCGTTATCAAGATGCATAAGATAAACTGCTACGCCTTCCTCTGTGAGGCCTTTAAGTGTATCAAGCTCTCTTCCTATATAGAGGTGTACCGGAGACTCGGATGTGCTGATCTCGGTATAGAGCTCAATGCCGGATGCCGGTGAAACAGATGAGAAGGTCGCTGATGATGCGGCTCCTGATGATGCGGCTGCTGATGATGCGGCTGCTGATGATGCGGCTGCTGATGATGCGGCTCCTGATGATGCGGCTCCTGATGATGCAGCTCCTGCCTGTGTATCGATATACGGAAGGAAGGGCAGAAGTGTATTTGTGTCTCCTGTGTAGACAACTGTTCTGCCGCCCGGGTTCAGGCTGAAACCAAAGCACCGTCCCTCAAGCTCAGGCGTATGAGTTGTGGGAATAACTGCCTCCACGATATCAAAGCTGTCGGCAGTGGTAAGTGTATAGGCCTCAGCAGCGCAGCCCTCAAGTCGTTCAAAGACAAACCTCAGATCCGAAAGAACCTCCTCGGAAGGAGCGCCCACCGTAACAGGAACGTGCCACACATAATATGCATAATGGATAAGCATAGGTATGCCGCCGATATGGTCGCTGTGAGTATGCGTCACAAGAATGTGAATCGAACTGATATTACCCGCAGGACTAAACCACGACAGCCCAAGCTTTCTTATTATATTGAAGGAGGACATAGGACAGTCGATAAGATAGAGTGTCGAGCCGTTTACATAGTAGGCGCTGTTCTGCATATCGTTAAAGGCCGATCCGCGTCCAAAAAACTTAAGCATAGCGTTTAAATCTCCTTTCTCCACCAATGATAATACCACAATATTGGTTGGATTAAAATAATCAAAATATTTCGCTTGCAAATACTTGACAATCATGATATTATGCACTCTGTGACTGTAATTAGCAGCACAGAAAAATATAATGCATGCAGTTCCATATACAGGCGGTGCCGCTGAATAACGGGCGGTTCCTGATACGAAGGGCTGCAGAGGTTTAAAAACCAAGGAGGAAAAAAATGAGCGTTATTTCAATGAAGCAGTTACTTGAGGCAGGTGTTCACTTTGGACATCAGACAAGAAGATGGAATCCTAAGATGGCTGAGTATATCTATACTGAGCGTAACGGAATCTACATCATCGACCTTCAGAAGTCAGTTGGTAAGGTTGATGAGGCTTACAAGGCTGTATTTGACTGCGTAGCAAATGGTGGTAAGGTTCTTTTCGTAGGAACCAAGAAGCAGGCTCAGGACTCTATCAAGACAGAGGCAGAGCGTTGCGGTATGTATTATGTTAACCAGAGATGGTTAGGTGGTATGCTTACAAACTTCAAGACAATTCAGTCTCGTATCGAAACACTTAAGAAGTATGAGAAGATGGAAGAGGATGGAACATTTGATGTTCTTCCTAAGAAGGAAGTTGTAAACATTAAGAAGGAAATGGATAAGCTTCAGAAGAACCTTGGCGGTATCAAGGATATGAAGAAGATTCCTGATATGATTTTTGTAGTAGATCCTCGCAAGGAGAGCATCTGTATCGAAGAGGCTCACAAGCTTGGTATCACACTTGTAGGTATCGCTGATACAAACTGCGATCCAGAAGAGCTCGATTATGTTATCCCTGGTAATGATGACGCTATCCGTGCAGTTAAGCTTATCGTTTCTAAGATGGCTGATGCTGTTATCGAGGCAAATCAGGGTATGGACGCTGAGTCTATGGATGCAGAAGAGGCAGAGGATGCAGTAGAAGCTGCAGACGCTGAGTAATTATCACGATATTTATAGGAGGACAAAGTAATGGCTATTTCAGCAGCTGACGTTAAGAAATTAAGAGAGATGACCGGTGCCGGAATGATGGATTGTAAGAAGGCTCTTACAGAGACAGACGGCGACTTTGATGCAGCTATCGAGTTCCTTAGAAAGAAGGGTCTTGCTTCTGCAGAGAAGAAGGCAGGCAGAATTGCAGCAGAAGGTGTTGTTGCAACAGTTATCTCAGCAGATGATAAGACAGCAACAATAATCGAAGTTAACTCTGAGACAGATTTCGTTGCTAAGAATGAAGTATTTACAACATACGTTGAAGGACTTGCTAAGCAGATCAACGATGGTGATTATGCAGACGTTGAGGCATTTAAGGCAGCTCAGTCAGCAATCGATCCTTCAGCTACAGTTGAAGAGCATCACAAGGCTATGATTGCTAAGATCGGCGAGAACCTTACTATCCGTCGTTTCGAGAAGGTTACAGGCGATGTTGTAGTTTCTTACATCCACATGGGTGGTAAGATCGGTGTTCTTGTAAACGCAGAGTGCGATGCACCAAACGACAATGTTAAGGAAGCTATGAAGAACATCGCTATGCAGATCGCAGCTATGAATCCTTCATACGTTAGAAGAGAAGAGATTTCAGAAGAGAAGCTTGCTAAGGAGAAGGACATCATCGTTTCCAGCTCACTTGCAGATCCAGCTTCACTTCCAAAGCCAATCCTTAACGCTGTTATCGCAGAGGCTATTGAGAACAACAAGTGGAGTGATGAAGATAAGGCTATCTACGAGGAGAAGAAGTCTAACATGAACTTCCTCTTCAACTTCCTTTCAGATGAGGCTACACAGGCTCTTAGAGATATCGCTGATTCTCATAAGGCTGAGTACCTTGAGAACAAGATCTTCGCTGGTCTTGTAGAGGGACGTTTCTCTAAGCACCTTAAGGAGATCTGCCTTGTAGATCAGACATACGTTAAGGCTGAGGATAAGGAATCAGTTAAGCAGTATGTTGAGAAGGTTGCTAAGGAGAACGGAGTTAACTTCTCACTTAAGAGCTTCGTAAGATTCGAGACAGGCGAAGGCCTTGAGAAGAAGAACGAGGACTTTGCAGCAGAAGTTGCTAAGCAGATGGCATAATCGTTCTAAATATGATTTTATGGCCGGTATCCGATTGGGTACCGGCTTTCTTTATGTACGCGCCCACTGAAAAGAAGATGCTGTTTTTTCGTACTTGTATGATAATAAATGATATGATATAGTATAGCGGAAAATAATGTTAAATACAGAGGGATATTGTATTTATTATTTGACAGAGGGGAAAATCATGGAAAAGAAGAGAAAAGAAAAAGGCTTTACGCTGGTTGAGCTGATAGTTGTGCTTGCTATACTTGCTATTCTTGCGTCTATCCTTGTTCCTGCGCTGCTTGGTTATGTGGACAGAGCAAGGGAGAAGAAGGAACTGCTTAAGGCGAAGAGCTGTATGACGCTGGTTCAGGCGGCGCTTTCGGAGCAGTATGCGATCACAGGAGATACGCTGACTCCGGGAGGCAAAGCGGAAAATACAATTCTGGGTCCGGAAAATGTTAAGATAAGACCGAGTGATAACAGTTGTATGTATACTGCTAATGGTAATGTCAATGCGACAGATAAACCTTGGGCTATGGAGATACTTAGACAGCTTGATCTGAAGTTCAATAATGCTGTTAATCAGGATGATGATCCATATTGCATAATGTTTGGTGTTGGAAGCAATTATGCAGCTAGTTCGACAGCTTCTAAACATGATAAATATACGGTATATTTCATGTTCTATATGGAGAAGAAGGATTCAATACCGCTTTGGTATTTTAACGGTTCATGGAGAACATCTCGTCCTTCTTCAGATGAAATCAACGAAGTGAATAACACTATCAAAGTTGGAAGTAAAAGTGGTATGAGATTGCAGTACTATGTTATTTCTAACAAGACAGGTAAGTTCCCTGCCGGAAATAAGGATTTCATGGATTGGTACAACAGTTTGGATTAGTGTTTGCTTGGAGGACACTGTGACAAGATTAAAAGTTGACAAAATAATAGGTTTACAGTCGGTAAATTGCAAGGCTTGCGGGAAGCCGATGCCTATGGGAGCACCGAGATGTGCTTTCTGCGGTGCGGAGAATGAAGCGGCCGGTGCCGTCTGTAAGGAAACAGATATGAACAAAACCAGTTTCTCATCCGATGAGACTGGTTTTATTCATAGTGTTCAGAATGTGGCCGACGAAAAGCAAAAGATGCTGAACACGCTTTTGAGAAAAAAAGGCTGCAACATGCTTCTTATTACGGACAAATACAGCCTCAGATATATTACAGGCTTCCGCGGCGGCGAGGGGCTTGCTGTATTTACACCGAAGGAGATGCTTCTTATCGTGGATTCCAGATATACGGAGGCTGCGAAGGAAGACACGGAGAAGGCTGCATCGGGCTTCTCTGTTGTAGAGTTTAATAATGACAATCCTAAGTTCAAAATAGTTGCCGAGGTGATACTTGGTATTACGGGTGACGTAAATATACTCTTCGAGGATAAGAGTCTGACGGTTGCGGAATACAGGAATATGTCTACGGAGATTTCGAAGGCCTTTAAGACCTACTTCCCGCAGTTTGAGGAGCAGCTCAGAAAGAGCAGTATGGGCTGGTACCCGGTTGGTGATGAACTTGAGAAGATGAGACGCATCAAGACAGTCGAAGAGATAGAACTTCTCAGAAAAGCTGAGCAGATAGGCGATGCAGCATTTCTGGATATACTGAAGCTCCTGAAACCGGGAATGACTGAGCTTGAGGTTGCGGCTGAGATAGAATACAGTCTGAAGAAGCACGGAGCAGAGGGACTGTCCTTTGATACTATAGCAGCATCCGGTATCAATTCATCTATGCCTCATGCGATACCTTCTCAGAAGAAGCTGGAGGCAGGCGATTTCCTGACTATGGACTTTGGCTGCATCTACGAGGGTTATTGTTCAGATATGACGAGAACGGTGGTCATCGGCAAGGCTGACGACGAGATGAAGAAGGTCTATAATACAGTTCTGAAGGCTCAGACTGAAGCAATTGCGGCGGTAAAAGCAGGTCTGGTCTGCAAGGATGTTGACAAGATTGCACGCGATATCATAGCGGCTGAAGGCTATGGACAGTATTTTGGACATGGACTCGGACACAGTGTAGGTCTTTATATCCATGAGAGCCCTGCGCTTAATACGAGAGATGAGACAGTTCTTGAAGCCGGTATGATCGAGACGGTTGAGCCGGGCATTTACATTCCTGGCCGCTGGGGCGTCAGGATCGAGGATATGGGCGCTGTGACAGCTGAGGGCTATGATGATTTCACCGGCTCTGCGAAGGAACTGATCGAGCTGTAGCTTTACATATTAATAAAAAAATTAGTATGAAACCGACCGGATATTTGGTATAATAATAGTGCCGTGCAGAGAGTGATTTTGGGCTGAGTGGTCGTGAAACATTTTATGGGCAGCGCGGTGATTATTTTACATAGGGAGGTTAACTTTATGAAGGTTTTCAGATGTTTAACATGTGGCAATATTGTTACGGTATTAAATGAGGGCGGCGGAACTCTTACATGCTGCGGAAGCGCTATGACAGAGCTTATCCCAAATACAACTGATGCGGCTAACGAGAAGCACGTTCCTGTTGTTACAGTTGACGGAAGCAAGGTTAGTGTTGCGGTTGGTTCGGTTGAGCATCCTATGCTTGATGCGCATTATATCCAGTGGATCGCTGTTGAGACAAATAAGGGCGTTCAGTTCAAGTATCTTAAGCCGGGCGAGGCTCCGGTTGCTGAATTCGTTCTTGCTGAAGGCGAGACAGCAGTTGCAGCTTACGAGTACTGCAATCTTCACGGACTCTGGAAGGCAGAGGTTTAATACTGATCTAAGAAGATACGTATTTTAAAGGGCGTTGCTTTATGCGACGCCCTTTTTGCATAGATATGATCCTATAGGCCAGGGACGGGCGACGAAGTCGCATCTATTCTTTGTAGATAAAAAAGTTTGAATATTTTACCGATTTATAAAATATAAAAGCCTTCTCATGTGTCATATAAGTAGATGATACAGAAAGAAGGTGATAGAAATGTATGATCCAAGTGATAAGATGAGCAGAGGCAGTCCCGGAGAGATGAACACCGGTATTTGTGAAAACAAAAACACGGATAAATACATCAGAAGCTTTATCATTCTTCTCCAAAAAGATGAGGAGAACTATGACGAAAATATAGTGTTGAAAGAGAAGATCTATGATAGTATTATGAAGGGACTTGAGGGATCTTAATTCTATTAAGCGAAAGGGACAGAATTATGGATAACACAAATTATGGTTCAGAGATAAATAGTATGGCGGCTGCGGTCAGCGCTGCAATGAGCGGCAATAACGACGGCTTTACCTATCTTTATAACAATACCTACAGCAAGAGCTATTACACGGCTGTTAAATATATGAAGAATGAGGATGCGGCGGCTGATGTGGTTCAGGAAGCTTACATGAGGGCATTCCAGAATATTTCCATGCTCCAGGACACGAATAAGTTCACCGGCTGGCTCAGCATGATCGTCGCAAATACAGCCAAGAACCATCTCAGGAAGAATAATCCTGTTCTGTTTTCTGAAATAGATATCGATAACGGCGAAGACAGTGCGATAGAGTTTCAGGATACGATAGTTGATGAGAAGACGGACTTTAGACCGGAGGAGCATTACTCAAAGGTTGAGATCTCTGAACTTGTTGACGAGCTCTTGAACGCGCTTCCTGAAGAGCAAAAGATATGCATGATCCTGTATTATCTTGAGGGACTCAGCGTTGAGGAGATTGCAGCATCACTTGAGTGCAGCAAAAATACAGTTACCTCACGTCTTAACTACGGCCGTAAGAAGATCAAAGCTCGAGGCGAGGAACTCGAGAAGAGAGGCTATAAGCTGTATTCTGTATCGCCTGTTATTTTCCTTGCACTTCTCCTTCGATCCGAGGCAGGCTCTATCTCAGTCGGTACAGCAACTGCCGGTGGAGACACGGTGGCGAATATAAATGTCGGCAGTACTCTGGGGCAAGTTACTACAAAGGCACCTGAATCATCAGCTGCAAAAGCTGGCTTCCTCAGTACAACTGCAGGTAAGATAGTGGCCGCATTCGCAGGGCTGGCAATAATCGGCGGAATCACAGTGGGTATAATCCTTGCTACTTCAGAAAAAGATAAAAAGGATAGCGACGTTGCAGGAAACGTAACCACAGAGGTATTTGGCGGACTTACAACAGAGGCTCCTACAGAAGTGACCTCTGAAAAAAAGACCGAAACTCCTGATGATATAATAACTGAGGATACAACCACTGAGGATACAACCGCTGGAAATGTAACAGAGATGGAGGTTGATATTGAAGACATACATGATGTTTTAGGATATAATCTGGGTTATCGCTCAACAAGGTATGGAGCAAAATTCATCCTACTTTCTGACGATGGAACCTTTACGATCACTTATACTGACCACGAGCCGTATGCCGGAGATGTTGAAGGTGGGGCGATAGGCACATATTCTGATATTCAGCAGATTGACGAATACAGCTACAGCTTTAAGGTGACAGGAGCTTCAGACATGTATGTTGCACATACCGAAGAGGTAGAGGTTCAGGATCCTAATATCGTAGGTGGTTCATATATCTATAGGCATGAATTCGTTGAGCTGGCTTCTGAGGCTGAGGGCGAATACATCATCTATCTGCCGGGTACTCCGAGGTCTATGATCCCTGAAAATGTAGAAATCGGTGCGACTGGGGCATATCCGACAGAGGGCATCGTTGACAAGGAGACAAACGAGATCACAGATTACGTAATATATAAGAAGGGTGCGAATTTCGCATATTTCATCGATAGATAAAACGAAAATTCACGTATTTCATAGATAAAACAGATATTCGCGTATTTCATAAATATTTAATAGAAAGATCAACATATTACGTTGGTAAATAGAGAAGTTTTTTATGAGTTTTAAGTTAGATTGGAAGAAGATAATAATATGTTTTATAGCAGTATTTGGAATGGGCTTCACGCTTTCGTTCCTCATACTGTGCGACATGGGTACGGATCCGTGTACCTTCATGAACAGGGCGGTAGCGGCGAAGGTTGGGCTGAGCTTCGGCACATATCAGCTCATCGTAAATATATTTATGCTATGCCTGGTATTCATATTTAAGAAGAAACTGATTGGCTTTGGAACGATCTTCAATATGGTACTGATCGGATACTACGCGGATTTCTTCTGCTGGGTTTGGAGGAAGATCATACCTGCTTCGGCTTTTAAGGAACCGGTAAGCAGGTGGACGATATTTATGGTGGCACTCATCTTGTTTCTGATAAGCGTTGCAGTTTACATTAATCAGGATATGGGTGTCTCGCCATACGATGGGCTGCCAATAATAATAACCGAGAAGCTGAAGGCTGATAAATCCATGATAGGGAAAACAATCCTTCGTATTTTGTGGGACGGGTCTGCACTTATGATAGGCGTTATCGCCGGAAATACACCTGCCATCGGACACATCCTGATGGTTTTATTCCTCGGACCGGCAATTTCTTTCGTTGGTAAGTTGATCAATAGATATGAAGGTCGAAGCAACAACTGATCTGACGACCGAGGACGTTGCTATTTTATTTTGTCATTCGACAGGTTTTTCACCGGATGTGAAATGAATTGAGGTCGAAAAAACCACGTAAATTCAAGGTTTTTTCGACTTCGAAAAATATTTTAAAAAAATTTCAAAAAACCTGTTGACAAATCCATATTCAGGTGATAATCTATAAAAGCTGTCGCTGATGCAGACACGAAAACATGAGACTTAAGAGATAAGCAGAAGCGGCTTTTATAATGCACATTAACAACTTAACAACATGACAACCCCGAAAATTCTTTAAAGACATTTTCGGATTTGAACGAAATCCAAACACAGTAAGTTTTAGGACAGGATTTAAAAAGCTAAGCGATTAAATCTGGACTAAGGACGAACAAACTTTTTTATGAGAGTTCGATCCTGGCTCAGGATGAACGCTGGCGGCGTGCTTAACACATGCAAGTCGAACGGAGTATCTCTCCCGAGACCAAAGAAGCTTGCTTCTGAGAAATCAATTGAGATACTTAGTGGCGGACGGGTGAGTAACGCGTGGGTAACCTGCCTCACACAGGGGGATAACAGTTGGAAACGACTGTTAATACCGCATAAGCGCACGGTACCGCATGATACAGTGTGAAAAACTCCGGTGGTGTGAGATGGACCCGCGTCTGATTAGCTAGTTGGTGAGGTAACGGCCCACCAAGGCGACGATCAGTAGCCGGCCTGAGAGGGTAAACGGCCACATTGGGACTGAGACACGGCCCAAACTCCTACGGGAGGCAGCAGTGGGGAATATTGCACAATGGGGGAAACCCTGATGCAGCGACGCCGCGTGAGCGATGAAGTATTTC
>KL370878.1:0-36880 GCA_000702245.1 Lachnospiraceae bacterium C6A11
TCAAAAGCATACAGAAATGCTACCGAAAAATATCAACTTAGTTATAGTCATACAGGTTATCCTTATGATAATGCCTGTATCGAATCATTTCATTCTCTCATAAAAAGGGAATGGCTTAATCGGTTTGCAATTGCAGACTATAATCAGGCTTATCGCCTTGTTTTTGAGTACATTGAGACTTTCTATAACACTGTAAGGTCTCATAGTCACTGCGACTATATGTCACCAAATGACTTTGAAAAACTGTATATGTATGTAGCAAATGATGGGATACAGAAAAAAGCAAGTTAACTTGAGAAATCTCCCATTTTAATTTGTACTAAATCTTGACAGAGGACCACTCGCATAGATATATGCAACTATAAACACATGCCAACATATCAATTGACTCATCCATGTATTTAATTCAACAACAATACACCATCATCTAATAACATACCGCAATCATTATTTTATTGATCAAATCCCATAGGCCAATTTTCCTGTCCGTATACACGTATCACGAAAAATCCATATCCATATTGAACTGTATCGTATAGCCCGGATACTCCTTCTCAACCGCCTCGCGCACCTGACTATACAGGTCGCCACGCTGCTTCTCATCAAAGCTCACAACTATATCAAAACGCATGCTCTTCTCTTCCTTGTCGATATAGAAGCCATGCATCTGCTTAACATTTTCAAATGATGTCGCAATTCTCGAAACATTCTCTCTTATGTTGATTGCGTCCTGATCCTGCGTATTGTGCGAATAAATACCGACGGCCGTGAGGAGGACATTATATTTCTGGTACACTTCATTCTGTATTTTCCTTGTGAGCCTGTCCAGCTCGTCCATCGACATCGTATCCGGAACAGTCACGTGAACCGATCCATTGTAGGAATCCGGTCCGTAGTTGTGCAGTATCAGATCATACGCACCGCTGACATCCGGAAAGCTTCTGATGGTTGCCTTGATGTCATTTGCAAGCTGTGCATCAGCCATCTCACCCAGGATCTTTGACAGCGTGTCGCTGAGCATTTCAAGTCCCGACTTGATAATAACAAGTGCGATGATAACGCCAAGATAAGCCTCAAGCGAAATGTCGAAAATAAGGTAGATCGCAGCCGCAAGAAGTGTCGATGCGGAAATAACAGAATCAAGCATTGCATCTTCGCCTGAGTTTACAAGCGAATCCGAGTTGACCTTCTCGCCAACGCCTTTCACGTATCTGCCAAGCACTATCTTAACCACAACAGCTACTGCTACTATGATAAGTGTGATAGCCGAATAGTCCGGTGTTGCAGGATGGATTATCTTCTTAACCGACTCAACACAAGCTGTGACTCCGGCATAGAGTACGAGCATTGATATGAGCATCGCTGAAAGATATTCGATCCTTCCGTATCCGAAAGGATGCTTTCTGTCCGCCTGCTTTCCGGCTAACTTCGTTCCGACAATCGTAATTACCGAGCTTGCTGCATCCGACAGGTTGTTGACCGCGTCCATTACGATTGCGATGGAGTTGGACAGGAGTCCGACCACTGCCTTGAAGGATGCCAGTGCCGCATTTGTCACTATTCCTATGATACTTGTTTTAATTATTTTTTTGTCACGACTTACTTCTTTTTCCATGTTGCCACCTTTTATCTTGAGTTCTATTTTTAATTATTCAAATCTATAATCGTATTTTCCTGTCGTACTGTATTTTTTATCGTTTCCTGAATCGCAATTCTAACGCTGCTAAACGTCAGCAACTCAGTTTATAAACTATTTATATACAACTCCGGCTATACTCCTCAGACATTATTTTGTCCCCTTCGCCGCTCTCATACTCCTTCGGATACGGTTGATATTTCTCTCAAAGTCGCCACTGTTAAGTAGTTCTGTAAGAACCAGCTGTTCAAAGGTCGGAACGGTGCAGGAATAAAATCCTACCCTCTCCTGAAATACAGCTGCAAGCCTCTTCGGAAGAACCATATAACCGACACGCAGAGCCGGAGAAATAGTTCTCGAAAAGGTATTCATATAAATAACGTTATCATTTTCAGACATATTGAAGAGCGTATCCACAGGCTTTGCCGAAACAGAAAACTCAGATTCAAAATCATCCTCAATGATGAATCTGTCCGGTCTGTCAGCCCAGCTGATATATTCATGCCGCTTCGATGCAGAAGCTGTAACTCCACTCGGAAAGCTTCTGAAAGGAGTTGTGTGAAGGACATCTGCATCAGTCTCCGAAAGTGCCCTGCTGTCTATACCATCTTTAACAAGGCTTAGCTGCTCATAGTTCAGCTCCAGTGCCATGTAAACCTCTTCAATCTTTTTATAAGACGGCTTCTCTATTGCGTATTTTTTATCACGTCCGAGAAGTTCGACTATCATTCCGTAAAGGTACTCCGATCCGGATCCGATTATTATCTGGTTTATCTCAACATATATACCGCGGTTTCTTGCAAGGTATTTCTTTAGGGCAGTGCGAAGCTCTGTAAGCCCGGCATTCGGAGACTTCTGCATTATCTCCTCACAGTATTCCGAAATAACACGCCGCATAGTCTTACTGAGCACAGAAAAAGGGAATCTGGCGACAGCTTTTGGAGAGGTTTCCGGTATATCACCTGCAATTCCATCCTCCGCCTCTTTAACAGGCATCCCCTGCCTGTCATCATTCCCGACTGACGTAAACCAGTTATCCTTCCTAAAGCTGACATAGTATCCGCTTCTTTCTCTGGCCTCTATATAGCCTTCATCAACCAGAAGCTCGTAAGTGTGCTCGACCGTGATCACGCTGACGCCTGACTCATCCGCCAGCGCCCTCTTCGATGGAAGCTTGCTGCCGTAAGCATAAACGCCCGCAACAATATCTCCGCGCAGTTTTTTATATAATTTCATATAAACCGGCTCATCGCCGCTAATTCTACTCATGTTTTTTACCAGCTCTTTATAACTAAATATAACTTTCCCTACCCACAATTAGTCTTATACATAATTTCATCTTTTTCTGAAATGAAGAAATGAAAGTATTCCAACAGGAAGGAAATACACACACCACGCAACAAGAGCAAGCCTTCCGCCGAGACCGTTTCCGCCGGATGACGCCTTTACGAACATTCCCGTAATCGGCATAAACGTGCAGCTGAAATAGAACACTCCATGTATCATCATAAGCGCTCTGAGCCATTTATCTGTCTTGTTCTTCGGCTTCATCGAAAGCCCTGTGAAGAAAGTTGAAAGCGCCATTAAACCATAGCCGAGCAGGTCATAGTTGAAGATAAGCCCACACTTGCCCATTTCTAACAATTTTGCCGCCTGGTCGGTCAGTTGCTCGTTGTTTACTGTGGTCAGCTGTGTAAAGTAGACCAACATAATAAATGTGGCGTAAACCGCTGCAATGGTTAGTCCTATATTCGCAGCAACTTTACGATCATTTTCGCATTCGTTATGAAGTCCTGCCGTCATCATGATAAAACCTATCGGCAGGATAAGGCACACAAAGAAACTTCCCATAGAATAGTTGATCAGTAGAAACAGCGCAAACATAAATACCGTCACCGTAACTATCGCTGAGCCTACTTTAGCAATCATCTTGTTCATATCCATCGAATCTCTCTCCTCTACAAATCCTTACTTTTATGTTTATCACTATCTTTCGATCTTACAATACAAATAATACATAACACAATTAATGGGTGGTAGTGAGAAAAGATATATCTTGTGCATGACAAAAGTCATATGTTATTTAATTAACTCGCGAAGCTCATCCATGAAGTCCGAATTATTCTTCTCAGTGCTTATTGATATCCTGTAATAGCCCTTACCAAGTCCATGGTAATCACTGCAGTCTCTTATCAGGATTCTACGGCTTAGCATCTGCTCATACAGATCAATATCCGTTTTGAGCAGAATATAATTCGCATCACTTGGAAGAATCTTTATTCTATCTGACAAATCGGTCAGCTGTGAAAGCATCCTGTCACGTTCTTTATTTATGAATTCAATACTCGCTGTAATATAATTCTTCTCGTCATCGTAATACTCACGAAGTATCCTCACAGCTTCAAGTCCCGCTGCCTCAGCCACACAGGATATGTTCCATTCTGGAAGCAGCTTTCTTATCTTTGCTGCAAGTTCTGCATCCCCGAAATACGCCATTCCCAGCCTGATTCCCGGAATTGCAAAAGTCTTTGTGAAAGCATCTATTATGACCAGTCTCTTATAATCCTGTAAAAATGATCCTTCGTCTGAAATGTCTGACTCATCTATTTTTACGCCCGATAACTGCCCTGTTTTCTCGGCAATAAATCGCTTCGCACTGCACTCAAGCTCTCTACCTGTAAGTGTCATGAAGCATTCATCTATTATTACATAAACATCCTTCTCTGCCGCAGCAGACAGAATGTTTCTAAGTTCATCCTCTTCAACAAGCCTGCCCGTAGGATTATTCGGCGTTGCAAATACTATCACATCTCCGGCAGCAGCATTGTTTCTGATGTCATCCAGAAGAGGATACTCCACAATCTCGCAGCCGGCTGCTTCAGCAGCATAACGGTAGCCTGTAAAAGACGGCACCGGAAGAAATACCTTCCTTCCGGCGAAGTATCTCATAACAGTCATCAGAAGCTCCGACGCACCGTTCCCAAGCAGTATATTATCTGCCGGAATATTTGTAATCTCGGAAAGTGCACCTATAAGTCTCTCATGCTTAATATCCGGATATTTTTCCACCCGGGAAAGTGCCTGCTGCATCGCCGCATTCACAGACTCCGGACAGCCCAGCGGATTCACACTGACCGAAAGATCTATATCCACTTTATTTCTGTAAATATCTCCGCCGTGCGACATCCTACCACTCCTGCATCATCATACTTTTACATCTGCTATATCCGTTTCTCGCTTTTTCTATCACCAGAGACGTGTTTATTGTCCGTCCAATCAATCAGATGATTTCTCTTTTTTGCAGTTCCTTCAAAGCATCGATCAACTTCTTATTATCTGCATCTGTAATATTTCCGATATGCCCCACACGGAAAACCGTCTCAGCGTATTCTCCGCCGTTCGGACATATCCAAATATCATATTCATCCTTAAGTATCCTGAATATCTCCTTCGCCGATGCAGTAGTCGGATGAAGCGAGGTTACTGCATTTGAAGGTGATTCAGAAACCGGCTCAAACGGAAGATCCTTAATGCCCTCGCGGAAGTCCTTGGCCACCTTGGCTATACGCTCTCTCTCAGCCTCCGGACCGCCCGCTTCCATTATCAGCCTAAGCCTCTTATTTATCTGAAGCAGCGTCGAAACTGCCGGTGTGAAAGGTGTCTGACCACGCTTTCCATCAAGCAGTGCCGCCTTCAGACTCAGATACATACACCTCTCAGGATTCTTCTCTATCCTCTCCAACGCCTCCGGTGAAAGAGCTGCGATCGATATTCCCGGAAATACTGCAAGCGCTTTCTGCGAGCCTGTAATAACAGCTGCCGCACCAAGCCCCTTCATATCCAGCTCATCCGCTAGAAAAGCCGAAATCGCATCCACTATCAGCAGTATTCCGTTTTCCTTGCAGAAATCGGAAACCATCTTCATGTCATATAGAACTCCCGAAGAAGTCTCATGCATATTTATCAGCAGCGCCGTGCAGTCCTCAAGCCCCTGCAGCTGTTCTCTTCTCAGCTGCTTTCCGAACTCACACTTCACCTCAAAGATCTCACGTTTATGAAGTCTGCAGAGCTCAGCAAATCTCGCACCGAAGCTTCCGCCGTTTATGACTATAACCTTGTCGTCATCACTAAGTATATTCATGACGCAGGATTCCATAGCACCGGTTCCCGAAGCCGTAAGAAATACGCACCTCGACCCTTCAGGTGCATTCATCATCTCCAGCATAAGCTTTTCATTTTCAAACATTATCTCGGAGAACTCCGGTGTTCTGAAGTAAGGCGCCGAGCTACCTGTAACCTCAAGAATCTCCGGCGCGGACATTACCGGTCCGACAGTGAAATTAAGCATATTTCTACCTCTATCTTTTTTATAAACCATTACGTATCAATTCCACAAAAATCACTCAGTCCGACTATTTTCTATGAAGCTTTTCCTTAAGTATCCCCTTGAAATATCCGAACTGCTCGCTTCTTCCGAAGATGATAAGAAGTATCACATTCGGCAGGATCAGGCACAGCAGCGCATAAACAAGAAATACACTGATGCCGCCATCCGGAAGCAGAAGGTCCACTCCGTACGAAGCGATATAGGTCGTGCAGAATACCATGATAAACACAGCCAGGTAGCCTCCCATCTCAAGGAAATAGTCCGAATATCTTCTGTGGAAAAGTTTAGTATAAACATATTTCGGATAGCTGAAGCACCAGAGTGCGAGTGAGCTGACCAGTGTTCCCATGAACACTCCCGCAAGCCCGAACAGCTTCAAGAGAATGATCGATGAAACCAGATTCAGCAGGGATTCAATGATCGGAACGAATCTGTTCTCATAGAAGATTCCTGCCGCATCTGAAAATGAATTGAAGGTTCCCCTCATCAACAGCTGATAGAACTGTATAGACAGCACCATCGTAACGTAAACGCTGAGCAGGTATTTCTTACCAAACCACAACCCTATGAACGGCTGGATCATGACGAACATCGTTGTCGAAGCAAAGGCCGCTATCCAGAAGTTCATGAACCTCATCCTCTTAAATATCCTGAAGGAATGCTCACTGTCTTCAGACACCAGCATATTTCCGACGCTCGGCGTCAGTGCTCCGATAGCCGGATTCAGAAGCTTTGTGGCCGCATCTGTAACGATGAAATAATTGTTATACAGACCGGCTGTTGTAAGTCCGAGAAAAACGGTTATCAGTATGTTGTCGGTTCCGTTGACCACGAAGGTCCCGATCTTATGAAATACAAGCGCGCCGACCTTCTTCTTGATATCCGCCAGCACAGAGCCCTCCAGCGGCTCAACCGACTTATTCTTTAGGAACGGATAGATCTTATCCGCTATCATTGCGATGACCACATTTTCAAATACCCTAAAGGCCAGCTTGATCAGAAGGTATGCGTAGAAATCGCGTGTGATATACAGTATCAGAAGCTGAGCTGTATTTACGCTTATCAGATAGATCATGTGGACCATGCTTATGAAGAAATTCTTCTGGTCAGCGTAAAGTATAGCCCTCTTATAGCTAAGGAAATAAGAAAATACAGTATCCGCCAGGAAGATCAGATAAACAAGCGTGAGGTTTATATCCACATCACTCTTGCCCGTTATATACGGAAGCACCGGAATCAGGCAGACGCCGATCACCGCGATCACCGCCGCGATCACACGGAAGGCCTTGCGATAGAACCTCATAAGTGACAGTATCATCCTTTCATCCCTGTCCTTAAGTGGTTTATAAAGATGAAATACCACCGCCTCGCCGATGCCGAGATCCGCTATAGCCAGCATTGTAATTACATTTGAAAACAGTCCGTTCAGACCTGCATATTCAAGCCCAAGTATGTGGATGAAAAGCTTCTGCGCAAGAAGACCTATAAGAATGGCGATGCAGTTCGCCGCCATGGTAAATACAAAGTTTTTCGCCGACTTCTCTACTCTTCCGCCTTCAGCTTTTGCTTCCTCTGCCGCAGCCTCCTCCTGCTCCGCCTTAAGCTTCTTCAGCTCACCGCAGTGGCACGCAAAGAGAAGTATCGGGAAGAAGTTTGCGAAAGCGTACTGCTCCATTACAAACATCATAAAATAGGCTCCCAGAAATACCGATATCCATTGAGCCGTTTTCTCTTTCCTGTTCTTGAAAAGCTTTACCATCGAATATCCCAGAAATGTCATAAAGAACAGCAGTCCTATAAGACCGCACTTATAGAGCATTTCCATATATTCATTATGTGTTGTGATTATTATCTTGCTGAAAACAAAATTCTGATAACCATGTCCGATCACAGGATGCTCAGACACAGCCTTAGCCGCCTTCTCCCACACCTCTGTTCTGTGAGTAAGATCCAGCCTCTTATTGAAGACATCGACTATCAGCCATCTGAATATTTCCGTTTTCTTAAATACAACAAATATCAGATCGACCGCCGCCGAAATCGAGAAATATGTAAATATATTGAAAACCTTGGTGAACCCGAGAACTCTTTTAAATATCAGCGCAGCTGTGATAGCCGCAACAACCGCCAGAGCTGTGCTGTTTGTAACCTTGTAGCTTGAAAATAGCACCAGTACCGCGCCGAAGATTGCAACGTATATCTTCTTTTCAAACAGAATGATATACATGATCAGGCAGAATAAAAACAGCAACTGATAAGGGATATGCCCGCTCTCAAAACCAAGGAACCAGTTCTTCTTGTAATAATTCATAAGAATATACATGCCGCCCTTATATGAGAGCACTGTTATAAGATTGATCAGGGTAAGCAGCCCGAAGAAGATGATCCCTGCCAGCAAAAAGCATTTGAGATTCTTCAGAATACCGTATTCAACGATAAGGCATATGATGACAGTCGCAAAAGAATACTGAAGTGCTCTTTTTACGCCGAACTCACCATTGATAAGTGAGCCCAGACACATACAGAAAAGTATTCCCGCGATAAAGAAAAATGCCGGAGAAAGCTTTCTGAAAAGCTTCTCCCTTAAATATATTACAAAAACAACAAGACCGGCGAGCAGCTGCAACGCTGTATATACCTTGCCGGCCATCCCGATATTGTCGGTCAGATAATCGATCTGATAAAAAGGAATGATAAGAAATATGAACAGCAGCACCGTGCCGACGTCTTTTCTTACCTTGTCATTTGTTATATCCATTATAATGATCCCCGCCTAAGCCTCCAGTATAAGAAGATCAGCCTGAACCTATAAAATACAGCCTTCTCCTTATCTCTCTTCTCGGCATATTTTAAATACTTTAATCTTCCTATTTCCGCCCACGGTTCATCCTTAAAGAGGTGATGCCTTACTGCTTTCTTTTCTGCGCGGGAAGGCTTCCAGTCCGGATGTCCGTATAAGCATTTGTAGATGTATCTGAGAGAGTCCACAAGCACCCTCGTGTATGCCCTGTATTCGCGGGCATCCTTCATATCGATAAGCTTCCTGATCTTACTGAGCGGAAGCTCCATATTTTCTATTACATCTTTATTGAAGCTGTTTGAAACCGATGCATTATTCTCATAATAATCATACCAGGCAGACTCAACGTAGATGAGTCTCAGCTCCGTAAACATCCTGAGGTTCCAGATTGCATCCTCATAAAGCCTAATACCAACAGGAAATCTGTTTGCGTTGTCCTTAAATACTCTTTTCTTCAGGAATCTCGCTGCTATCCCTCTATTGATGTAGGCCTCGCCGAATCTGTACGGCTCGCCGATACACTCAGAACGTGTTTTATGAATCCTGCGCGGTGTCAGCTTAACCGATCTGTCCTTTAATTCCTGATATGACAGCGGTGCTGTTTTTTCTTCTGATCCGCAACAACATGAGCTGCTCTCTTCTGATTCACAACCGCATGTATTCTTGTGTTCCGATCCACAGCATGAGCTGCTCTTATCCGATCCACAACATGATCCGCAGCATGGTTCATCATAAGAAATATAGCAGGTGCCTCCGATCACTCCATCGATCTTCTCGTTTTTCATCAGTGCGAGAGCTTCCTTAAAAGCAAACGGTCTGATGGTATCATCTCCGTCGAGGAAGGTGATCACATCACCCTCTGCTATATCTATCGCATAATTTCTCGCACCCGAAACGCCCGAAGGACTGATATGATGCAGTTTTATCCTCTCATCCATCAGCGCCACTTCGTCAAGAACAGCCGCAAAACCCGCTTCACTTCCGTCATCAATAAGCAGCAGCTCAAAGTTTTCATGTTCCTGGGCATATATGCTGTTTATCGCACGGGTCAGCTCGTCCTTATCACCGTTCTTTATCGGCAGTATTATACTTATCTTCTGATCATCAAACATAATAAGCCTCTAATTCGTGATTCTCCCTGTCCTCCTCCGGTGGAAGAGTCATATAGTCGCCAAATATCCCGGTAAGGTTCTTGTCCCAGCCGGACATAACATAAAACTCTTTATCCTCAAAAGGCATAAGCACCCTGTTCTCATACTCCTCCTTTGGAAGAGCCTGATCAGGACCATCATAAGCCCAGGTCACCATGCCGCAGCGCGGCGACTTCTTATAAGAATATCTGAGTGCCCACCTCCTCTGCATCCTTGCTATCCTCTGCCTTCCGATCAGCTTAGCCAGCGGACTGAAAAATACAGTTTTAAAAATAATCTTCAGCTTCGAGGTTCCGTAGCCCTTATTTACTACTGATGCAACATTCAGCTTACACAGGAAGAAAGCCACCTTGTAATGCAGCTTTGTCTTGAACCTTGATTCCGGAAGTCCGTCAGCCGGAAATACATCAAGCCAGAGACACTTTACATCGCCCTGGGTAAAGTTCTTCTCCTTCACCTTTGTCCTAACATCAAAAAGCTTGATGAACGGTGCGTCCAGCGTACCATCCTCAAGTGACGCAAATCTGATATGCTCCGGCCAGAGTTTTCTCTTTCTGTTCAGCCTGATCAGCTTCTCGTAATCCGGACGCGGCATAGATATGTCGATGTCGTCATCCCACGGAATAAAGCCCTGATGACGGACAGCCCCTATAAGAGTGCCGGCACAGAGCGAATATCTGAGGTTGTATTTTCTGCAGACCTCATCAAATATAGTCATCATATCCAGTTCACAATCCTGGATATCCTTAAGTGTCATTTTTTTCATATCTGTCTTCCCCTCAGCCACAGAATATGTATCATTTATTTTATTATGTACACGCGGCTGTACTGCTATTTCCTGCGGATAAGCCTTCTCAGCTTCACGTAAATATTACTCAGGAAGGCTACCACCGGATAAGCGAAGCAGAGTCCGATGATTGCAAGCTTTCTTGAAAGGACCATTGGCGAACGAAGGAGTGTCTTTCTGCACTTCTTAAGATCGCGGCGCAGTTCTTTCTCCAGTGTACTGTATCTTTCATTATTCTTTATCTCTTTTCTGGTTATGCCGCTCAGCATCATCGAAAGAAGTGTGAAGTTGATGCGGTCTCTGTTAAGCACCGCATAAGAATGATCCGGCTCCTTACCTTCGGTAAGCCTGACCATCTCATCCCAGACCGGTATAAGATCCAGGTCACTGTCCTTGAAGCCCGCGGTCGCACCCTCTTCATTCTTGAAGTAGTAATAGCCAACCTCACGGAGTCTCACGATCTTCTCAAGGTCTCTGACTGCCAGATAGGTTCCGATGATATCCTCGCCTATACGTATTTTTTCAGGATAAAGATCTGCCGGAAGAAGCTCTCTCTTATATAGCTTTGCAACCGGATGATGTATCCACTCATTACTTCCGATCTTGAAGAAAACCTTCAGGAATCTGTTCCTGCTGTAGGTCGTAACCTCAGTTTTTTCAGGTCTTTTTACAGTCTCAAAGGAGCTGACTCTCACCAGCTCACAGATTGCAAGATCAGCGCTTCTGTCGGTCAACAGTTTGAGCAGTCTTCTTATGATGTCCTTATCGATCCAGTCATCACTGTCCACAAACATGACATATTCGCCCTTTGCCTTGGACAGACCGATATTTCTCGCGCAGGAAACGCCACTGTGCGGAATATTTATATTTACTATCCTGTTGTCGGCAGCCGCGAGCTCACACGCCGCCTGCTCGGAACCATCAGTCGATCCGTCATTCACGAGAATGATCTCAAGGTTCCTGTAGGTCTGCGCAGTTATACTCTTAACGCACCTCTCAAGATAATCTCTTCTGTTGTAATAAGGAACTATGATACTGACCATAATTCAAATCTCCATTAATCCATTTATAAATACAATAACCAGCCACGATAGATTGTACGCAAGATACAACCCTTTTTCAAATAAATATTTATTAATATACAGTAAAACCGGATTTTATACAAATAATATTAAATTATGTGATAAAACCGAATCTCATGTAAATCGATTCTACTATATGATAAAGGTCGACGCAAATATAAGGAGTGCCGAAATAACTGCTCCGAGAAATGCCGTCCCATACATCAGGTCATTGACCCTCTTGATGTCCGCCCTCTCCGGCTCTCTGTCCGGATCACCGATAGTTTCTTTATGATGCACCACTCCGAAGTAGCTCGCATCCCCTGCAAGCTGCAGATGAAGAGCTCCCGCAGCAACTGACTCGGTCTGCGCAGAGTTCGGACTTGCATGCTTTCTTCTGTCACGCTTAAATATCCTGTAGGCATTTGCCGCATCAAGCGAACTGATCATATTGCAGGCTGATATCATATAGAAAGCCGATATCCTTGAAGGAAGAAAGTTGAAAACATCGTCCGTCTTCGCAGGAAAATATCCAAACTCACCAAACTCCTCATTTTTATATCCTACCATAGAATCCATCGTATTAACAGCCTTATAGATCATTCCAAGCACAGGTCCGCCGATCATCAGAAAAATCATCGGTGCGATCACGCCGTCAGAAGTATTTTCAGCTACCGTTTCTACAGCCGCTTTGATGACTCCCTCTTCGGTCAGCTCCTTGGTGTCTCTTCCGACTATCATGGATACCGCCTCACGGCCGGCCTCAAGTCCTTTTGTATCAAGAGCCTTAAATACAGCCATGCTCTCCACCTTAAGCTGCCTGGCCGCCAGGCACTGGTAGGTCATTATCGCTTCCACTATTATTCCTGCCACATTACTGCAACTGTAGGCCGCAAAAAGTATCAGGAAGCTTATCCCTCCGGCCGAAACTATCATAAATACCGCCATAAGGAGACCTTTAGCGCGCCGCCCCGTCCCTTTATTGAGGCTCTTTGTGAGAAGCGAGATAACTCGCCCCATAAGTTTCACCGGATGAGGCATAAAGTGTGGATCGCCAAATATTAGATCAAGTATAAATCCGGAAATAAAAGCAATCAAATGACTCATAAGCTTATCTTAACGCATTCTCCATTTTCTGCGAGGTAGTTGAAATAATCACCGCCGTAGATGCAGTATTTCATGACCATTATCGTTCCACCATGGCAGACAACCGCAACAGGAACCGGCTCTTCGCTGTCAGAGAGGCCATCCTTTGCAGCCTTCTCAGCCACAGCCTTTTTAACAGCTTCAATCCCCTTCAGAACTCTCTTGGTATAGTCTTCAATTGATTCTCCCTCAGGGAAAGGCATCTTTCCACCGCTGTCTATCCACTTCTGATACAGCTCTCCGCCATTCAGCTCATCGTAGTTCTTACCCTCAAAGGTTCCGAAATCTATCTCTCTTATATCCTCAATAACCGTCTTCTCTTCTCCAGGATAGATAATCTCAGCTGTTTCCTCCGCCCTCTTCATTGGAGACCTGAAGATCATATAAGGCTCCTTTGGATAGCGACCATTTTCCTTATTCTCCTCAACCTCTTTTCTTCCGGCTTCGGAGATGCTGCAATCCGTCTTACATCCGGCATAACGCTTCTCTTCGTTATATTCAGTTTTACCATGTCTTATTAAATACAGATCTATCTTCAAATTATCACCTATTTACCCTTCACTATATCCGTGTATTCCTACCGATTCAATTGTTCACTCTATCCGGATCCATCTCTCTATTTTATTTTTCTTTCGAGCCCGCAAGTAACTCTGTAAACACCCTCGGCTCTCGCCGCAAGTCTTGTGAGTACTCTTCCGGTTACCTCACGCCAGCACCTGTCAAAGCTCCCGATCGGTACTATCCCGCAGCCGATCTCGTCTGAGATTACTACTACCTTTGCGACCGATTCACAATCTTTCTTAATTCCGGTTACATGAATGTCCTTCTCAGTTTCATCTGATACTGTGGATTGTTTTTCGCTCTTCTCCACCTGTTCAGTCAGAAATACATCAAGCTCCTTCATGATAGCCTCAGTCAGTGCCGCTGTGTCCGCGCCGTCCTTGTATATCTTCTCCAGCCGCTCTCTTATCCACATATGAAGTTCATTTATTACACAGGCTGAGCTGCCGTATTTTTCTCTTACGAGCTTTTCTTTACCCTGCGCATGTCCGCCTATATATAAATCGATTTTCATATTCTTCTCCGAACTGTCTTCCCTTATAATCCACACAGTATCATTTACACGATATCTCTCTTAAGTATCTTTAACTCGATTGTAGGATTATATCGTAGACCACAACTGTCATACACATCATATCATCCCGCAGATTGCAACCGTCATACACATCAGAAGCTCGGTCACGGTTACGAAATATCCTGCCGTATCGCCTGTCACTCCGCCCAGTTCCTTGTAGCAGCGGTATTTATAATATATTGCAAAGAGCACTGCCACTGCTGTTTCGATAAGCACGACCAGTGAGATAAATACCGCCAGCAGAGTATTTAAGGCTGCCATCTCTATCACAAGGAAGGTCACAACAACCGCCTTCCCCGCGGTATCGCTGAAGTATTTCAGCATTCCGTTGCCTCTGGCCGGTCTGAGAAATACGACCATAAACGCACTGAGTATCCTTGAGATCACAAAGCCTGCACCCACAAGAATGACATCGTTAACGCATCCGGTCTCTGAATAAAAGCCGATAAAAAGTATATAGTAGAGCACCAGCATGATCACCGAGAAAGCCCCGATATGCGGGTCGCTCATGATCTCCAGCTTCTCCTCACGGCTCTTGTAGGAATGAAACGCATCCATGGTATCCATATATCCGTCCACATGGAAGCCACCGGTCACGATAAGCGGAATGGCTGTTGCCACGCATATCCTGAAGAGTCCTCCGCAGCATATCTCCCGGCAGAGCACCTGCCAGCCATACAGAAGCCCTGCTATGACCGCACCCACAAAAGGGAAGAAACAAAGCGAATATTTCATATCCTTGTCGCTCCATCTTACCCTTGGAACCGGTATTTTTGAATATATGGAAAATGCAGTCAGTAGTCCTCTCATAACTTTATCCCAATCGGTATACCGCAGACCACCTCGGTCACACTCCCTGCCTTCTCAGTCAGGAGACGATTGATATCGCCAAGGCATCTGATGTATTTTCTTGTAATCTCATCAAATACTATGCTGTCCTCAAATATATCATTTGTCACAACAACGAATTCTGTGTAATGCTTCGCCAGTTCCGTTATCTCCTCTACCAGACGGATAACCAGCTCATTCTGTTCCTCACAGGAATCAGCCGGTTCATCAGCATTTTCATCACTATGGGCTGCCGCTTTTTCTTCGCCCGAAGATTCATGATTCTCTGCAGAACTTGAAAACATCTCATTTGCAAGAAGGTTCGACACACATTCAAGCATCCCATACGCGCTGAGGCTGTTCTTATCGATCTCCGAAAGTCTGTCCGGCTTCTCTATCGTATGAAAAGCCGTTCCTTCTCGTCTGCCCTTATGTATCTCGATACGCTGTTTTACCTCTTCATCAGAGCACTTCATGGTCGCGATATAATCTACCGGTGCCCCCTCAGAAAGAGATAGTATCAGCTGCTCGGCATATTCAGATTTTCCCGAGGCGCTTCCGCCTATAACAAGTCTCAGCATCTATTATCCCGCGGCAGATCATCGCCGCCACAATCCATTCATTATCGTCACTGTCTTATGTCTTGTGTCAGCCGTCGTAGCGGCTGTATTTTTCAAGTTCTATATCCTCGAAGCTTTTTCCCTTATAATACAGATTCAGCACCATATCAAGGAGTGGGAGCAGCATAATCGCGCCGGTGCCTTCTCCGAGTCTGAGCCCCGCATTTATCACCGGCTTCAGCTTCAGCTCATCAAATACAAACCTCATACCCTGCTCGTTTCCTATGTGAGTGGCTATCATATTTTCCACACACTCCGGCATGATATTTGCGGCGACAAGCGCGGCCGCAGAGCTAATCAGTCCGTCGATCAGCACAGGCACTCCAAAGAGAGCTCCTCCGATAAATACGCCTGCCATTCCGGCAATATCAAGCCCTCCTACATCACAGAGTATATCAACTATATCCTTCGGTCCTGTATCAAGCTCATGGAATCTGAGTCCGTCCTTAACAACATTTATCTTGTGGAGCAGCTTCTCATCCGAGAGACCTGCGCCCCTTCCGACTATTTCTTCCGGCATTCTGTAAAGTGCCGCAGAGATTACCGCTGCCGCTGTTGTCGTATTTCCTATTCCCATCTCGCCTGTTGCAACGATCTTGTAGCCTTCCTTCTTCAGTCGCCCAACAAGCTCGATGCCGGTGCTGATGGCCTGAAATGCATCATCGAACCTCATAGCCGGCTCCTTAAGAAAGTCCGCTGTTCCGTCGGCCAGCTTCATATCGATAAGCCCGGGGATCTTCTCACCCTTAATACCGATATTTACAGGAAATGTGTCACAGCCTGCCACCTCTGACATTACGCCAACAGAGCTTTTTTTCTCGGCCATAAGCTCCGCAACATCTCTTGTTACCGAGCTGTCTGTCTGAGTCACGCCCTCGCAGACTATCCCATTATCTGCGCACATTATGATCACGGCTCTCTTCGAAACGTCTATCTTGTCCGTTCCGCAGATACCGCCGATCTTCACAAGTATTTCCTCAAAATCGCCCAAGCCGTCAAGCGGCTTTGCGATATCATCAAGCCTTTTTCTAACCCTCTGCCTTGCTTCTTCGTCAGGCAGCTTCGGCCTTCCAAAGCCTGTTTCTATTATATTTCTTACATCATCTGATCTACTCATTATTCGACACCATCCTGCTGTCGCTCTATTACATCATTCTTCAACACAAATTACGTTCACGCTGTTTTATCACTTTTCTCTACCATTCTGCGGCCGAGCTATCCCATAACCGAATAAATATATTCCATATCCAGGCTGTCCCTCAGGATATCCGCAAGCATATCATACTGCTCCTCTTTAAAATCCTTATAGGATGCCCTGTGCTCCGGCACAATATCCAGGCCTCTGTGCTTTGCAAGTGTTCTCACAAGCTCAGCTGCGATATCCGAATCGTCGAAGATGCCATGGATGTAGGTTCCGTAAATATTTCCGCAGTTTATAACAGCCGTAATCATGTCCTCAGGTGAGCCGCTACTCCTCCCCTGTCCGACATGATATCCCGGACTGCTGCTTTCTGTATCTTCAAAAAATACACTGTCACCCATATGTATCTCATAGCCGGAATACTGTTTTCCGGAAAGCGTACTGAGTATTCCCGAAAGCCCCGGCAGCACACCGCTTACCTGCTTTCTTGTCTTGTCCTTCTTCATCACGGTAGTGATCGGAAGAAGGCCCATGCCTTCAACCACTCTCGAAACCGGAGCCATTCCACTGCTCACGCTGTCATTTCTTTCATAACCCGAAGCACTGCTATTTTCATCGTCCGAACCGCTGTTCTCGCCGCAGTCCAAACCATATTCGTCCGCAATAACCTCGCCAAGTATCTGGAAGCCGCCGCAGATACCGAAGACCGGAATATCCATAGCCAGCTTCTTTATCTCTCTGTCCAGCCCCTTATCCTTCAACCACATCATATCGGCGATTGTATTCTTGCTGCCCGGAAGCATCACGATATCCGGTGTTCCAAGGTCCCAGACATCATCCACATATCTTACATGACATCCGCTGATACTGTCAAATACATCAAAGTCCGTGAAGTTTGAGATATGTGGCAGCCTTATCACCACAATATCCACATATTCGCTTTGAGCATCATCGCATGATCTTTCCACTCCGGATGACATACACCGCGTACCGGATGTCATTCCCTGTACGCCGGTTCCCGGTTTAACCAGTCCCTGCCCCGAAGTTCTTCCTGCGGAGAACCTCTCCGTCAGGCTGTCCTCATCATCTATCTTCAGATCCTTCATATACGGAACCGTGCCGCATACAGGTATCCTGCATCTATCAAAGAGCATATCTATTCCCGGATCAAGTATGGTCTTATCGCCACGGAACTTATTTATGATAAGCCCCTTTACTCTCTTCTTCTCGTCCTCCGGGAGCAGCTCCAGCGTTCCCACAAGCTGCGCAAATACGCCACCCCTGTCGATATCTCCCACCAGAAGCACATTTGCGTCAAACATCTTCGCTATACCCATATTTACGATGTCGTTCTGCTTCAGGTTGATCTCTGCCGGGCTTCCCGCACCCTCGATCACAATGATGTCATAATCCTTCTCAAGCTTTGCGAAGGCTTCCTTTATGACCGGTATCAGCTCCGTCTTGTATTTAAAATATTTTCTTGCATCCATATCAGCGAGGACCTCGCCGCGGACTATAACCTGCGAGCCCTTGTCGCTTGTAGGCTTCAGAAGTATCGGATTCATATCCACTGTCGGCGCTGTTCCTGCAGCTTCCGCCTGCATCACCTGTGCGCGTCCCATCTCGAGACCTTCCGCCGTAACGAAAGAATTAAGCGCCATATTCTGTGATTTGAATGGTGCCACTCTATATCCGTCCTGCTTAAATATCCTGCAGAGTCCCGCTGCTATTAAGCTTTTCCCGGCACTCGACATAGTGCCCTGTATCATTATCTTTCTTGCCATTTATCCAATAACCTATTATTTCTTCTCGTTCTTCAGGTACCACGCGGCTGTTTCCTTCAGCCCATAAAACAGACTTCTAAAGGATGCCGTAAGTTCGAGTATGCTTCTGCAATCATAATACTCCGATTCAGAACTTCTCAGTGGGAATGGAAGCGGTATGCCTTTTTCCTCAATAACCGAAATTTCCACCGGAACCTTAACTGCACTGATTCCGAAGAAGCCCTTCATCACGTCAAGCATGTCGCCCTCAAACATCTCGTAGGTAAATCTCTGAGGCCCGCACACATTGAACGCTCTATTTGCCGCTTCTTTCTTTTTACAACAGAGCAGTATCGCAGCCGCAGCATCCTCAACGTAGGCCATCTGAAAATACCCGTCCGCATCCACCGGACTCAGTATCTGCCCAGCTCGCAGTATCCAGTTAAAATATATTCCTTCGCGTGGCGCGTAATTATTCGGCCCATAGATGAAAGCCGGTCTTACGACCGTAAATTCCGGCTTCACAGCTTTCTTATCGTCCGGCTCATTCGACTCATGATGGTCTTCCGGCTCACTCCCGGCCTTTATGCCATATTCAGCCATCAGCTGTTTAACCTCTTCTTCAAGAGCCACCTTGCCAAGTATATAGCTTCCGGCCTCTCCGCCGAAATCTCTTGTCTCAAACTCCGCAGACTCAGTGATCGGATCACATCCGGTGCCGCGCTTATAAACATCCGTCGTGCTGACAAATATATATCTTCCAAAGCTGCTTCCCAGATTCTCCACTATCAGTCTGATATCTCCCGGCTGATAAGCGCAGAAATCCACGATGACGTCTATCCTTCCAAGCTTTACCTCGCTCAGCGCCGCGGCGTCATGCCTGTCCATCACAAAGGTGTGCTCTCTTTCCTCCCGCGTGAGTTCCGAAAGCTTCGAGCCTCTGTTTATAAAATACATTTCATTTTCCGGATCTTCGGCGGCTTGTCTCGCAAACTCTTTCCCGAGAAAATACGTCCCGCCTATAATTAAGTATTTCATATATCAAATCACTCTGTATCTTTCACAGTTTCATCCGTCGCTTCTTCTGTTTTATTAGCACTATCATTCACCGGCTCTTCTGTTTTATCAACACCATCATTCACCGGCTTTTCTGTTTTCTTGTCCTCAGTTGCTTCAACAGCTCTTCCGGTTTCCATCCTGTTTCTGTAATCATTCTTAGGCATAGGCTTTGCGAAATAGTAGCCCTGGATCATGTCGCAGCCTTCACTTGCAAGGAAATCAACCTGCTCCTTAATCTCAACGCCTTCTGCAACTGTACGCATATTCAGGCTCTGTGCAAGCTTGATAGCTTCCGAAACAACTATCCTTCCTCTGCCGTCCGACTCATCACCACGGAAGAACTCCGCATCAAGCTTAAGCACGTCCAGAGGCATATCCTTCAGCGAATTAAGTGAAGAATAACCCGAACCGAAATCATCCATGGAAACAGCAAAGCCGTATTCCTTCAGCTTATTTATCGTATTTACCATGGCCTTCTTGTCATCAAAGAAAGCGCTCTCTGTAAGCTCTATTTCGATAAGATTATGCGGTGTTCCGGCCTTATCGATCATATCTCTGATCTGCTCTGCAAGATCCTCCTCTGCGAAGTGAGCTCTCGAAACATTTACGGAAACCGGTACACACTTAAGTCCGTCATCCATCCATCTCTTCTGATCTGCCGCAACGTGGCTAATCATATAATGATCTATATTTGTTATGAAACCGTTCTTCTCAAATATCGGTATGAACCTTCCCGGACTCACAAAGCCAAGCTCAGGCGACTGCCATCTGATAAGCGCCTCCGCACCGCGAAGCTCCTTAGATCTTGGATCGTATTTCGGCTGATAATAAACCTCGAACTCCTCCATGTTGAGAGCCTTTTCCTGATGCTCCTGAACCTGGTCGAGCCATCTTTCTTCCTCTACCAGCTTATCTCCGAAGATTACTACGCCGGATTCATCAGACTCGGCCAGGCTCTCTCTTGCCGAAAGTGCCTTGTTGTATTCCTCATCAAGATTTACCGACTTTCTTCTTACGATACGACCCTTATCATTCGTTATGATATCCAGCACGCTTACGCCGGCCTGGAAGTTAAATCTATGATCATTATCCAGCTTCTCGAGCTTTCTGATGAGCTCATAAAGCCTCATCTTAAGCCTGTCCTCGTCATCACATCTGAGTATGAGGGCGAAGTTAGATGACTCACCGTGCGCAAAAAGCTCTGATTTCTTATCAACCTCTGTACTAAGAAGGTCATGAACATTTCTAAGCAGCTTCTCGCCCTCTGCAACCGAATGACACAGACAATAGTTTCTGTATTTTTTCAAGTCCAGGCTGACCACAGCGTATTTGCTATTTTTATTCTTACCCCTGCACAGAAGCTGCTCGCCCCTGAGGATAAAATACATCCAGTTCCTTCCGCCGGTAACCGTATCCGTGAAGAAGAAATTGATGGTCTTCTTTTGACGGTGGATGCCTGCGATAGCTCTTGTGAGAAGAAGCACCATTGTTATCAGAGCTATGACTGTAATGGTTATAACTATGATGACAAAGGCAAGCAAATCCTTCTCAGATATATGAAGCATACCTTGTACAAACAGTGTTTCCTGCCCGTTCTTTACACTGAAGGATATCCAGATCGGTATATCCACATAATCATCGTACTCCTCTTCAAGGTTCTCTATTTCCAGATCCTCATCGCCTATCCTAACGTGGATATGCTTGCTCTCATATTCCTCCGATTCCAGATATTTCGCAAACTTCTTATAGTTGAGGGTAAGCTTATTATCCTTGTCCACATCAAGCACATTGAGCTCGGTATCTGTGTAGACCGTCGCATATTCCTCCGAATCAAAGATCTTCAGCTCAACCTTCTTGGCTTCGGTGCCGGAAGTGTTTTCACCCTTCTGGAGAACCACCTTGCCGCTCTGATCAACAACAAAAAAACTGCGACCAAACTTATCCAGAAGCTTGAAGGCATCACGTCCTTCACCTCCGGCATCGTAGATCTCAGCCATATTTTCAGCGTTCTCATATTCGGTTGTCATCTTGTTATCAAGTGTATAGCTTACAAAATACTTAACGGAAAAGTAGACGCCCACACCGACAACTGCCATCATCAGGATGAAAAAAATGATAGGCCCTACTATCCTTTTCCTCTTAATCTCTTTATATATCTGTTTTTTCGTTTTCATAACAGCCCCCTGTTATTTTATTGGAAAGGCTCCCCGCACCATTCCCATGATGTAGGAAGCCGAAATACTTTCTATGCAGTTTCTTTAACCTTCGAGAAGAAATTCTTCAGATCCATGATCGGTATCGGTCGTGAATACTTGAAGCCCTGCAGATAAGAAGCCGACATGTTGATACATCTCTTCTCATCGTTATCATCCTCAACGCCTTCATAAAGAACTGAGTAGTTCATGTCAGCAAACATATTTGCCAGACCGTCAACCATCTTCTCAGACTTCGTGTCGTTGTTACTTGCAAGCACCAGCGAACGGTCGAACTTGATGATGTCGAACGGAAGCTCCATGATCCTTTCCATGTTCGAATATCCGGTTCCGAAATCGTCCAGATAGAACTTGATGCCCTTTTCCTTAAGAACATCGATCTTGGCCTTCATAACCTCGAAATCCTTCTCACTCTGTGACTCAGTGATCTCTATGGCTATCTTCTCACTCGGTATGCCGCTTTCAGCAATGATCTTGAAGATGTCATCGCAGAAGCCTTCGTCCCTAAGCTCGAGAACCGATACGTTAACGGAGATTCGATTCACCTCGTACCCCTCCTGTAACAGGTACCTGATCTCGTCGCAGGTCTTCTGGAGTATGATTTTGGTAAGCGTATGAATGTATCCGTTCTCCTCAGCAAGCGGTATAAACTGATCCGGAAATACAAGTCCGGTCTCAGGAAGCTTGATCCTCATCAAAGCCTCAGCTGTATCATATCTTCCGGTCTTAACATTGAATACCGGCTGGCAGTAGGCCAGAACTCTCGGATCTCTGAGATTGCCACCTCTGTAGATATCAGCAAGTTCCTTAAGGATGTACTCGTATTTATTGAACAGAGCCACGTCGCCCATGTCGATCCTGTGCTTCTCATTGAATTTCATACCTCTGTGGATATGTCTGATAAAAGCGATGTACTCACTGTTTCTGCTTATCTCATCGATACTCTCGCCATAAACTATCTTGTAATCAAGTTTATGCTGCTGATATTCAACCTCAAAATCAACAAACATCTTGGCGATCCGTTCCTCATAATCAGGATTAAGAGCCTTATCGGCCAAAAGTATCATATGTCCGTTATTTACCTGAAAGAGGACAGCGCCCTTAAAGAATTCACTGGCAAATCTTCTGATAACCGCCTGTATAGCCGGTGGGATATTCTTGCCTTCCTCGTCGAACTCCTTGATATAAAGACTCATGATGATAAGAGTTTTACTCTTTTCATAATAATATCTGAGCATATCCTCCATTGCGCTGACGTTGATCGCACCAAGCTCGATATTGTAAGGATTTGAATGAATGATATAAAGCATTGCCACTGTCGGGAACAGGAAGGTAGCAACCGTAAACGAACTCTGCTTACTGAACTGCTGAACGGATATGATGATGAAGGAAACAAGCATGGTTCCGTAGAATCCTCTCATAACCTGCTTAAATATCCTGTTTCTGAACACAACCATCATGTATATGATGATTCCCACAAATACGATATAGCCTATCGGGAATATGCTCTTGCCGTTTGTCACGGTTCCGTCGTCATTGATGTGGAAGCCTGTCTCCCTTACTATTCCGAGTATGTCAAATACAACTACTACAGCAAGAACGATCATCGCTATCAGGATAATCGGTTTTTTCTTACTCAGCTCCAAACGCTGGACATCGGCTATATAAATAACATACATAAAGAGGCTTGCTGTAAGGGCGAAATAATACAGTATCCTGAGAAGATAGACTGTAAAATGACCCTCTGACGATGTGATTCCCGAAAGCTGATAATGATATCCAATATCGGTGATCGCCGCCATGAGAAGCAGTCCGATTATGATATTGAAATACAGGAAGGTTTTTGTCTTATTGACATAGGAGGTATAGACAAGTATGAGCATAACGAAGCACATAGCAACAACAACTATGTCCCCTACAGGAGAGAAATTATCATTATAGAATTGCTGTAAAATACCCATACAGACACCTCCTCCCTTTAAGCATCCGATTGCCGTTTTTAATAAGACCAAAACCCTTTTCTCTTATCCGGCAGAAGCGCGCAGAATTCCCTCATCAGGGCAGACTGCCGCTGACTTTATTATAACACAAAAACCCCATAAATAGCTATTTGTATTTTAATACAAAATTATGTACTTTTTTTGTTGATAATACAGCCGTTTCAGCTTGTTTTTTATAGATTTTTTCTGCGTTCAAGGAGGAGCACGCATTCTGCGTCTCTGGTCCACGGAAACTGGTCGAAGGCTATGCCTCTTCTTACCACATAATCCTTCTCTTTAAGGTAGCTTACATCCCTTGCCTGAGTCTCCGGATTACATGAAATATATACTATCCTGTCAGGTGAGAATTCAGTCACTGCTTCAAGGAATTCCAAGCTGCTTCCGGAACGTGGAGGATCCATGAAGACAACCTTTTCCTTTATCTCGGCAGGCTCACTCTTTCTTGCACGTTCAGTCCTATTTTCATTCTTAACCCTTGCTGCGCCTTTAGCTGCGGTAATGTATTCCTCTTCATCATCCTCTTCGTAGGTATCATCTCCATTCACATACCTAAGCATGTATTTTCCGGTGTCATCCCTTACAAAGCGAACGTTGTCGATCTTATTCATCTGGGCATTCTTCCTTGCATCCTTAACAGCCTCCGAATTCAGCTCGACACCGATCACATTCGAGGAGCTCTTTGCTGCAAGAAGCGATATGGTACCTATTCCGGAATACGCATCTATCACAAGGGTATCCTTCTTCAGCTTTGCGAAATCAATAGCTGTCCTGTAAATCCTCTCGGTCATCTCAGGATTCACCTGGAAGAAGCTTCTCGGAGATAACTTGAAGTCGGTTCCACAGAGCCTGTCGGTGATATATCCCTTGCCATAGAGAACTATATCTCTGTCTCCGAGCACCATACTGGTGTGCTTTGTATTTACATTGAGGACTACAGTACTCACCTCCGGATGCTTCTCTCTAAGAGCCTTTACGAAATTATTTTTCGACGGAAATATATGGCTCGCCGAAACAAGGATCACCATGACTTCGCCGGTGCTCCTGCTGACTCTTACCATAACGTGCCTGAGAAGTCCGGTCTCCAAGTCCTCGTCATATATCTTAATCTTGAAGGATTTAAGCATCCCCTTAATGTCCTGAACTATCTTATCGGCCTTCTCATTCTCGATCAGACACTCGGTAATATCGATAACCCTGTGAGTGCCCTCTTCGTAAATACCGGATATGATCTCGCCCTTTCTTGTCCGGGCAAAGGCAGCATTCACCTTATGTCTGTAATGATAAGGCTCCTTCATACCCAGAAGCTTGATCCTGCCCGGCTCGATACCGATAAAATCTTCTCCGATATGATCCTTAAGAACGTTATTTATCTCGTCCTCCTTCGTCTTCAGATAGCTGTTATAATCCTCTCCGATATGCGAACAGCCGCCGCATTTTTTACTGTATCTGCATGTTATCTTGTCCATTTTTTTCTCCATTTAAACTCCCGACAGATCAAAGGGCGGTATAAAACTCTCTTCAGCTGTCTCTCCCACCTGCATGAAACCTCTCGTCACACCAAGCTCTGCCGCATAATCCACCAGGCTCTTATATTCATATTCGGTAACCCTTCTGTTTATCTCCGGATATTTATCCTTAAGCTTTTCGCTGTCCGGCGTATACTGATTCATCAGACTGATAAATATACTGTCACCATACATCCGGTAAAGATATCTGACTATCATCTTCGCCTGGATCAGCATCCCCGGCAGAAGAAGATGACGCACGATAACGCCTTTTTTTATGATACTATTTTGTTCAAATATGCACTCCGGCTGCTGACGGACCATCTCAGCTATGGCAGCCTTCGCCACCTCCGGATACCCGGGTGAATTGCTGTATCTAACGGCATCCTCATCACGGATATATTTCATATCCGGAAGATAGATATCAATCAAGCCCTCAAGACTTTTCAACGTTTCAACACTTATGTAGGATGAGGTATTCATCAGAAACGGCAGCCTAAAGCCATCTGCTTTTGCCCGCTCGATCGCAGTCCTGATGGTTGGGATAAATATATCTCCGGTCACGAGATTGATGTTATTTGCGCCCTTTTCAGCCAGCTCGAAAAATATCTCAACCAGCCTTCCGACATCGATATTTTTGCCTATCCTGCCCCTGCTTATCTCGTAGTTCTGGCAGAAAACACAACCCATATTACAGCCCGAGAAAAATACAGTGCCCGAGCCCTTCTCACCGGATATGCAGGGTTCTTCCCACATATGAAGAGAAGCACGACTGACATGCAGGGTGCTTTTCTCATTACAGAAGCCCTTCGCAGTACTTCTGTCAATATTACACTTTCTCGGACACAGCCTGCACGGCGAGTATCCCGGAACCTCTTCCATACTTATTCCTCAAATACAACTACTCAATCATTATTTGTGATGACACAAATAATGTCGCTTACACATTCTTTGCGATAACTAAATCAATACCGCTTACTCGTTCTTTGTGATTACAACGTTTCCGGTCTTAACGATACTATTCTCTGGGATGAAGCCTCTGATCGGTGAAAGCGGATAGATATTTGTATTTCTGCCGATAACAGATCCCGGATTGAGAACGCTGTTGCAGCCAACCTCAACATGATCGGCAAGCATAGCACCGAACTTCTTCAGACCTGTTTCGATGTTTATATCACTGTATTCATCATGTCCCTTAACAACGACAAGTGTCTTGTCGGACTTAACATTCGAGGTGATAGAGCCCGCCCCCATGTGTGACTTATAGCCCAGGATGGAATCACCGACGTAGTTATAATGAGGCACCTGAACCGTATCAAAAAGTATTACATTCTTCAGCTCTGTGGAGTTGCCTACAACGCAGTTCTTACCAACAAGCGCATTTCCCCTGAGGAAGGCGCACTGTCTTACCTCAGTCTCTGCACCGATTATTATATATTCACCGAAATACGCGCTGTCCCAGACCTTTGCAGTCTTATGTATCCAGACATTCTCGCCTCTCTTGATGTACTCTCCCGAAGCCTCCTCATCAATCTTCGCACCAAGCTTCACGATAAGCTCCTTGATATGTGGAAGAGCCTCCCATGGGTATGTAAGACCTTCCAGAAGCTCGCGCGCCTCTGTATGCTCCAGATCGTACATATTTTTGATCATTAGTAACTCATTATGCTCTGACATTTTATTATCCTCCGAATGTCTTATTATCCTTTATTTCTGACAGAATATGTCATTATATAATACAATCCTCATATTCAATCGTTTTATCTATACCGCTGCTACTTCTTCTTGTAGAACGGTGCCGTCTTGTCAAATACATATCTCATATTATTCTGGTTGGTTATGTCCTTGACAAAATCAGTGTATTTTCTTACATAATCGCACATCTTAGTACTGTATTCCTGCTCGGTAATGGTTCCCGAAGCAACCATATCAAGCCCCTTCTCCCAGCTGGCAGTAAGGTCTGCGCGGAGAAGTCCGTTGATGGAATAAAGCACAACATCATTTATGATCTCACCGAGAAAGGTCGGTGTAACTATCTGAGTTTTCTTGTTAAGGGCGATGTATTTATTATTAACAAGCTTCGTGATTATCGAGTCTCTTGTAGCCGAGGTACCGATGCCGCTGCCCTTGATCTGTGCGCGGAGATCCTCATCCTCGATAAACTGACCTGCATTTTCCATAGCCAGGATAAGCGTACCTGAACTGTATCTCTTCGGCGGAGTGGTCTCGCCCTCACGGATGCTGAAGCCGCTGCAAGGAAGCACACTTCCCTTCTTCAGACTCTTGAAGAGTTCTATGAATTCCTTGCTGTTTGAAACTGCTCCGGAATCCTGTCCGTCCTTCTTACCATCCTCTGAGTCGCCGGCATCCTCCTGCATATCTCCCGCCTTCGCTCCTGCACTGTCCTCCTTCTTCTGTCCGAAGTTCCTGTCCGCTATCATAAGATAGCCCGGCTTTGAAAGAACCTTCGCCGATGCGAAGAACTTCTCACCGTTTCTGTCCAGCTTAAGAGAGTATTTTTCATACTCCGCAGGCGGGAAAAATATAGATAAGAACCTTCTTACGATCAGGTCGTAAACGCCCTTCTTAACCTCCGAAAGCGAGTTAAGAGCCGGGAACCCCTGGCCTGTAGGGATGATCGCATAGTGGTCTGTTATCTGCTTATCATTAACGTATTTTGACTTAGCAATATTCTTGTAGCCGCCCTGGTTCATTATATGGTCGGCGTAGGCTCCCAGCGGCGCGTAGTTTCTAAGGCCGCCTATATTCTTGCCTATCTCCTTGGAAACCGCCGTAGAAAGCACTCTCGCGTCAGTTCTCGGGTAGGTAACAAGTTTCTTCTCGTAAAGCTCCTGCACTATTTCCAGAGTTTCTGCAGGGCTTATCTTATAGATTCTCGAGCAGTCATTCTGAAGCTCGGCAAGGTTGTAGAGCATCGGCGGATTCTTCTTCTCCGTCTTCTTCTCAACCTTCTCACATATCATTTCGATCGGAAGCGGCTGCGACAGCTCATCGATAAGCTTCTGGGCATCCTCCCTTTTCTTAAAGCCGTTCTCCTTGTAGAGAAGCGGACTTTCAAAATACTTTGTTCCCTTTTCGCTGCGCCACTCTGCTTCGAAGGAAGCGTTCTCATCACCAACCTTCGCGATCACCCTGAAGAAAGGTGTCGGAACGAAGCTTCTGATCTCCCTCTCTCTTGAGACTATCATGCCCAAAACGCAGGTCATAACACGTCCAACAGCGATAACGCATTTGTCTATTCCCAAATACTGCTTAACAGCATAGGAATACTTCAGCGTCAGAGCACGCGAAAAATTGATACCCATCAGATAGTCCTCCTTCGCACGAAGGTAGGCAGCCGTACTGAGGTTATCATATTCAGAAAGAGGCTTTGCTTCGCGGATACCGCGTAGTATTTCCTCCTCGGTCTGTGAATCGATCCATACTCTTCTCTTATCCTTTTTATCGCTGACACCGGCTTGCATATCAACAAGCCTGTAGATGTATTCTCCCTCACGTCCGGAGTCGGTGCAGACATAGATAGTCTCCACGTCATCACGGTTAAGCAGCCCGCTCACAATCTTAAACTGCTTACTGGCTGCCGGAATAACATCGTATTTATATTTGTCAGGGATAAATGGTATGGTGTCCATTGACCACTTTTTGTATTTTTCATCATAGGCGTCCGGATAGCTCATATTAACGAGGTGACCGACACACCATGTTACGATGTTGTCGCCCTCCTCGATATATCCGTTAGATCCGCCGCCCTTTATGCCAAGAGCTTTCGCAAATTCCTTGGCAACACTTGGTTTCTCTGCTATAAATAGTTTTTTCATTACATCAACATATATCACATCAACATATACCCGCTCAGTTGTAGGCAAATACGCCTTCGCAGGAATATGTTCATATGATTCACTTCAATTTATTAGATAAATTTCAAAAGGTCAGCTACCGCCTTACGTGGAACCTCCGGAAGCTCCTTATCACTGTAACCGATAGGAATTAGTGCCGAAACATTCTGATTCTCAGGAAGCCCGATCAGCTCAGCAACCTTTGTATCATCAAATATACCAAGAATAACACTTCCAACTCCCGCTTCATGAGCAGCAAGGCAGAAGGTCTGCGCAGCGATTCCTGCATCAAACATTTCCCAGCCCTGTCCCTTTGAAGTTGTGAACGAACCGTCTCTCTCGTAACCGCTTCTCATAGCGATAGATGTAAGAACAACAAGTGCCGGCGCACCCTCGATGATCTCCTTATTATGCTCAAAGCCGAGTGTTGCCTCTGCAGCGATCTTATTTAAAATATCTCTATCCTCAACCACAACGTATCTTGCAGTCTGGCTGTTCTTCCATGACGGAGCCATTCTTGCCGAATCAACTATCTTCTCAAGTGTCTCGTGACTAACCTTCTCATCTGTAAAGCTTCTGACGCTTCTTCTTGTTCTGATACCTTCTAATAATTCCATTTTGCAGCCCTCCTTATATTGTTTTTAGACTTAAAAAGCTTTTATAAAATACCCGTATGAATGCCTGTCCGTTTTTAATAATAGTGCCGTTCCGATAGTCTCGGTGCAGTTTGCGAAGCAGGCAGAAATATTATAACACGAATCACCGAAAAAATATAGCAAATGATTAGCCAAAAAGGCTGTACCCAAAGCTTACCCGGGTACAGCCTTTAACTTGTAAATACACTGCTATTTAATATTTCTCTCGTTCTTTTTCTTCAGAAGCTCATTCATATCAAGTCCGCCCGCAGGAGCCTGTGCAGCCTTCTTTGCCTTCGTAGGTTTCTTAGCCGGCTTCTGAACATTTGCCGCTGAATTCGCACCCGCAAACTGAGTACCGGCCTCTGCCGGTCCACCGGATGATACACCGTCTGCAAAGCTATTTGCCGCAACCATACCACCTGCTGCCATGGTATCGCCTCCGGCTGTAACAGCCGCCTTCACCTTCTTCTTTCTCCTCAGCGGGAAGTGCAAGAAGCCAAGCTTTCGGAGCGTTACATCAGTTACGAAGAGAAGCAGGGCAAGCAGGATAAATATCCATGTCAGGTCGAAGCTTGATGTAAAATGCTTCTTCATATCACCCCAGACACTGTCTGAGAAGGTGATCGCTTTACCGTATTTCTCTATATAGTCAATATAATTCTTATTGCTGATATCGAAGCGGTATTCCTTAGGATACTGGAGCACTGCAGCCGTATTTATGGAGTTTATGAGTTTGTCGCCGTCCTCTCTTATGACGCTCATCTCATAGATACCGGCCACATCATCGTCAAGCTCAGCCTGGTAAACTCCCGGCTCTACCATGACGAAGCTGAGAGTTCCCTCTGTTCCGTCAGGAGCAACATAGTTTGCGGTAATATCTGTATTTTCCTGATATTCATCCGCTGTATAGGTGATGATGGTCTTGCCGTCGACCTCCTTGGTATCAACCCTGTCGGCTGAGCTCATACTCTCGTTTATCGTATAATCGGTAAGCCTCTTCCACATCGCTGCATAATCAGTCTCACCCGCGAGATTCGAGGTCCACTCGCCCTTAACGTCCGTATTCCATGCCGCCGTCCTGCCGAGTCCGTACTGCCAAACCGTAAGGATCGGATCATCCTGATTGCTTGTTATTACAGTTGTTGCAAGCTCCTTAGCAGTTGCACCGATATATCCCAGAAGTGTCGGCCAGCCGTTCTCGAAAAGCCCCTTGGTTATGGCATTCGAGCTTGAAGCGTTAAGTCCGAATTCACCGTTCTGGATATAGGTATTCATCGAAAGATATATTTCCTGCGTGAAGATGCTTGGAATATTTCCCGCAGTTCTTGAAAGATAGAATCTTCCGCCGCAGGTTGATGCAAGGCGGTTCAGGAGCATCGTGTCCGCATAATCACCAACCGCAACCGTCGACAACGTAAGCTTTGCTTTATTTATCAGTTCGATCGTATCATCATAATCCTGCGTCTCGCCCATACCATCACTGAGAAGGATCAGATGCTTATTAACCGCCGGTGTATTGTTAAGTTTATTTGCGGCATCCGTAAGTGCAGGCTTTATGGTGGTACCGCCGCCCTCCTTGATCTTCTTGATTGAGTTCTTGATAGTCTCCTTATCAGTAACCTGCTGGATTGGAACCACCCACTCATATTGATCATCGAATGTCACAACGCCTACATAATCGTTTGACGAAAGGTTGTCTACAGCTATGATTGCCGCATTTAATGCCATATCGAGGAAGGTTCCGCCGCCGGCCGCATGGTCAAGCATACTTCCCGAACGGTCAATGATCAGCACAAGAGCCGTCGAAGGCATCTGTACTATACCTCTCATCTCCATATCAACCGGAAGTATCTGCTCAAGCACTGTTTCGTTATAGCCGCCGAGCATAAAACTGTTTTCGCCGCCGCAGCAGATAAAGCCGTGACCATAATCCTTGACATAGGTCTCGATATTTTCCATGAAACCGTCAGGAATATCGCTTATAAATACGTTGTCAAATATGATGCTTTCGTAAGCCAGCATCGACTTTAGATCTGTCGGAACCTTGGCAACATTTACGCCTTCGTAATTAACTCCGGCCGCCTTCAGAACCGCCTCGAAGGCCTCGTCCTTATTACCGTGGCCGTAAACAACGAGCACTGCCGGTGCATCGCTGACAGCCGTAAATACATTGAAGGAGTTGTTGTCCGGATTCTGATCTCCGACTGCATCAACCGTTATCGTGAAGCTCTGGGAATTGTCTCCCTCAACGGTCTGTCTGAAGGCGAATCTGTTATTTCCCTTCGAGAGGGTCGCCTCCATCTCGTAAGCCTTGCCGCTTCCGTCGGTCAGTGTCAGCTTTGCCTCTGTATCAATGTTGCTGACAACTGTTACATTTATTGTGAACTGCTCGCCAAAGCTTACTCTGTCAGGAAGGGTCGCATTTTCGATGTAAACGTCATCTATCTCCTCTTCCTCGATAAGTATGCTTCGAAGCTCTATCTCTCCGCCTGTTATTGCGGCAGCTGTATTCATGATATTTCCTTCGGTCTCTCTACCGTCGGTAACGATGACAATTCTGCCAGCACTTTCCGAAGGTATCATGGAGAGCGCTCTTCCGACCGCCTGCTCAATATTTGTAGCATCGCCATCCACCTTGGACATAACTCCGCTATAGCCGTCCGCCTTCGTTACAAACTGGTCGATCACCGAATCATCGCCGAAGGCAACAACACCGTACTGATCGTTCTTACCGATCTTCCTGATCTCGCGACCGAGGTATTTATTGATCTCCTCAAGGTGATCCTTGTTACTCTCCGAAAGGTCTACAAGAAATACAGTAGTCTGCACCTTCGCCTTTGTAGGAATGCTGAGTCCCAGGATGCTGAGCACCAGAAACGCCGCCATAACACATCTCATGACGATGTAGAACTTGCCTCTGTACCTCATGCCCCTGATGTAGATGATCAGCTCCAATAACATCAGAAGTATCGCAGCTATAACAAGATACTCGCTGAGGTTCTTTCTGATAAGTCCGCCAGAATAATCGCCTGTGCTTACATTTCCCTTTGCATCAGGTCTGCCGTCCGACTCAGACATCGGAAAACGTACAACGTAATTTTCGGAAGCCTCGCCCGCAGAAACCGTAAATACGCCCGCCTCAGTCAGTCTTGTGGCAAGCACTGCCGAATCATAATCAGCCGAAGGATTGACCTGCAGAGTCTCACCTGCTGTATAAATATTATCAACAAGTATTCCCGAATCCGAAAGGTAACTTACGGAATCCGCCATAAATATAGGGAATTCAGCCTTGAGTGGGAAGTCAGTCTCTCTTATATCAAAGCCGAGAACTATGTATCTTACGCCGTCCTTCTCACCGAAATAACCCACCGAACTTCCGTTATGGTCGATAAAGCTGGTAGCCCATTCAGGAACCTTAAGCACAGCCGCTTCATTTACGCCCAGTGAAAAGTCTCCTATTCCATAGGTCAGCGCAGTATCTCTTACAGTAACAAATACGCCCTCAAGCTTCTTCTCGATCTCAGCCCCATCAGCCGGGATACCAAACTTCATAACACCGGATATAGTACTCTTCTCAGCTTCATCGCCGCTCTTACCAGTGTAGTATTTCATACTGCTTCCGCTGTCGTAGATAACTATATTTGAATCGCTGTTCTTAACACTGCCGTCGTCCGCAGAGATATGGATGGTATGGCCTGTAACAGCCTGAAAAGCCTTCTCGATGTAGATATTTCCCTGGCCTATCAACATACCGTTCACATCATTGATCCTGGTCTTAACCGCATAAGCCTTATTGTCTCTCTCAAGACTGTCCTTACCGCCATCGGCAAAGCTTATTCCTGTGATCTCGATTCTTGCGTTCTGCCCTTTCCAGACCACATCATCAAATATAGCCGTCGCCGAAAGCCCTGCATCAGCCGAAAGGCTCTTGATACCGAGAACAGAGCCGTTCTCGTCGTAAAGCGTAACCTCAAAGGTTGCCGCACTGTTACCGAAATTGGTTATCCTTGATGCAAAATCATATATTTCCTCACCCTCGGCGCTGAGTCCGGTCGAAGAAAATGTTAGACTATATGCTGAAATATTTTCCGAGCCGCCGCCGTAGGTTCTCACCTCGGCATCAAGCTTATTTGTGTATTCATCAGTGGCTGCAGCACCGCTTCCATCCGTAAATATCACAACATGCAGAGGCTCGTCACCGCTTCCCTCCTGCATGGTCCTTACGATATCGAAGGCCGAATTGATATTTCCTTCCTCGTCGGTACAGCTGATAAGATCAAGAGCCTTCTTAACCTTATCCTTATCCTTTGAATTGGATATTCTTATATCCGTGGTACCTCCGGCCGTGATAATGGTAAAGCTTGTTGCGCCCGAGTCGTCAACCATGCCCTTCGCTTCTTCAATAGCTCTCTCAAGCCTGGTCTTGCCGCCTTCCTTATGCTGCATTCCGGCACTGGTATCGATGAGCATGAGCACGTTTGTTTCGGTCCTGCTCTTCGTTCTGATCTTCGGTGCCATGAGCGAGAGAATAAGAAGCACAACAATAAGAAGCTGGAGCAGAAGAAGTATATCCCTGACAAAACGGGACTTGGTGGTTCTGCTCATGGTCTTCTCAAACAGCTGCTTCCATAACAGATTTGAGGATATCTTCGTATCCTTTCCTCTCGGTCTGAGGAAGTATAAAATTATTATAAACGGCACAAATACAGTAAGTGCCAGTGGAAGTAAGGTACTAAATGTCATAAATCTCTCTCAGATCCTCAAATACTATCCTTTCCATGCTTTCATCGGTATATGTACGTCTGTAAAAAGCATGATATTTCTTAGCAAGCCTTTCAATGGTCTTGCAGAAGCTATTAAATGCATCGCGGTAATCATTGACTGTCTTCGCATCCATGGTCACTCTGATGCGGCTTGTCTCATCCTCCATATCTATCAGATTGTGGGTTCCCTCAAGAGTCGGAACCTTCTCCGACGGATCAAGGGTGTGGATGAGTATTACCTCCTGCTTGCAGTAATCAAGATATTTGAAAAGCTTTTCTATATTTTCTTCTCTCTTCTCGTCAGTAACAAAGGCCTCATCCCAGAGATCAGAAATAATGATCGTTATTCCCGCGCCTCTGTTCTTCATCTTTCTGACAGATGAGTATATGTCGGTCTCACCCTCGTAGCCTCTGGTATCAAGGAAATCCCTGATCCTTCTGAAGGCTTTCACGCCTCCCGAAACGCTGAGGGGTCTTTCCATCCTGTGGGTATCGTAGATATAAACATGATCATTACCCGAAAGTCCGATATAACCCAGTGCTGCAGCTATCTCGCCGGCAAGTTCTGATTTGGACGGCTCGCCGAAATCCATGGACTTGCTCGTATCCAGGAGGATGTTGATGCAGGCTTCCCTTTCCTCAACATATTCCTTCACGAACAGTCTCTCGGTCCTGCCGTAGGCATTCCAATCGATACGCCTTATGTCGTCACCCTGCATGTATTCCCTGAAATCGGAAAACTCCGCAGAGGAACCCTTCGCAGCTGACTTTCTTGCGCCCTGCATAACGGAGGTGCTCTTCTTATGAACGGCCAGCCTAAGTCTGCCGATTGTTTCGAAGTATTTTCTATCGATCATTATAATTGCTCCATATATTAATAACGGAAGTTCACGAGAAAAATATATTCTCTCAGTTGTAACAAAATACGCCTTCGAGAACATATTTTTCTCGCAAACTGTTTATGATTACGCGATCAATTATTGATCATAGCAAATCACTTGGCGAGTATGCTTGCTATAACGTTGTCGGCGGTTACGCCGTCGCTGACAGCATCGAAGCTGAGGACGAGTCTGTGGCGGAGTGCCGGGTAAGCTGCATATTCCACATCCTCGAAAGAAACATTGTATCTTCCTTCCATGAAGGCTCTGGCCTTCGCACCTCTGATGATAGCCTGAGCTGCTCTCGGGCTGACACCTTCTCTGATGAACTTATTTTCAGCATGAGTTGCCATGATGATATCAAGTATTCTGTCCATAACAGCATCTGCGATAGGGATAGTCTTTACAGCTTCCCTTACGGTAAGAAGTGTATCACGGTCGATAACTCTTGCAGCCGCTTCCCCTGTACTTCCCTCGGTAAGTCCCACGATTCCGCGGAGCTCTTCCTTGGTCGGGAAAGGAACAAGTATCTTGAACATGAATCGGTCGAGCTGAGCCTCAGGAAGAGGATAAGTTCCCTCTGTCTCTATAGGGTTCTCTGTGGCGAGAACGAAGAAAGGCTCGCTGATCATATAGCTTGTATTTCCTACTGTTACAGTATGCTCCTGCATGGCCTCAAGAAGCGCCGACTGTGTCTTAGGTGTCGCACGGTTAACCTCGTCCGCAAGGATGAGATTTGCAAATATAGGGCCCGGCTCGAAACGGAAGGTATTGCCCGACTCGCTGTGCTCTATGATATTTGTACCGGTGATATCACCCGGCATAAGGTCAGGTGTGAACTGTATTCTCTTGAAGGAAAGGCCGACAACCTTGCTGATCGTATTTACAAGCCTTGTTTTGCCGAGACCCGGCATACCTTCGAGAAGTACATTTCCTCCTGTAAGAAGAGCAAGGAGGGTCGTCCTTACGACATCCCTCTGCCCGATGATCTCTTTCGCTATCTCAGCCTCACACTGAGCTACTCTCTGCTGAAGTTCACTGTAATCCATGTTAATCCTCCAATAAGTTTCCAAAATAATCCTTTATGACATCCTCCATACCAGGAGGGTATTTGCCGCTTTCGATACCTTCGTAGGCTGTCTTCTCGTATTCGCCGATAACCTCTTCATAAGAAACGTGGTTGCCTGACCACGCAGGTCCATTGTTCGTGCTGCCGTAGCCGGATTCACCGTTTCCGCTGCCGTTACCGTTGATGTTTACATCTTCACTTCCCGGTATACTTACATAATCGTGGTCATTGTGAGCCGTTCCGTCACCGCGTCCGGTTCCCGGCTGATTGCCGCCACCGGGCTCATTGCCGCCACCCGGCTGATTACCGCCGCCGGGCTGATTTCCACCACCCGGGTCCTCTGTACTCGTTCCTCCGCCAGGCTGCTGTGTATCCGTTCCGCCAGGCTGCTGTGTGTCTGTTCCGCCAGGCTGCTGTGTATCTGTTCCGCCAGGCTGCTGTGT
>KL370878.1:36950-54811 GCA_000702245.1 Lachnospiraceae bacterium C6A11
GTATCTGTTCCGCCAGGCTGCTGTGTATCTGTTCCACCAGGTTGCTGCGTATCTGTGCTGCCGGGCTGTCCGCTACCTGTATTTTGCTCGGTCGTGCTGTCTTCCTTCTTCTTTGCAGCTTCCTCCGCAGCCTGCCTCATTCTCTCAGCGCTTTCCGGATCGTTATCGATCTTTTCTTTCATATTTGCCATGTCATTCAGACTTTGGCTTATATCATCGTATTTAAAATCAAGCTTATCCTTAGCCGCCTGATAATCTTCCTCGTTCTCAGCTTTTTCAAGCTCCTGCTTTGAAGCCTCCAGCGACTCGATCATCTGCTCTATCTTCTTCTTTTCATCCTCTGTGAGGCTGCCCGAAAGCTCGTCCTTAAGCTTTTCAAGCTCCTTCTGCAGATCCTCTATTTCTTCCTTCTGTTTGTCGACCTTCTGCTCTATCTTGTGAAGAGTCTTAGCACGTGCCTTCGTCTTCGAAGGAATAAATATGGATGTTACAACCGCCGCGAAAAGGAAGGTAAATACGCATACCAGCTTTGGAAGTCCGTCATGCTTAACCCTGATGCGCTTCTCACCGGCTTTTGCAGCCTTAACTGCGTCCTTTCTCTGGAGTTCGTGGATCGCACCATCCTTGTCGAGTCCTTCATAGGCGGTCACTATTCTCTCTCTGAAGCCCGCGCTGTCAATATCGAGAGCTGCATCTCTGTCGCCTATCTTCTTCACTATGCCCATCACAAGCCCTACAACAGCCGAAACACCGATAAGTATCGCTGCAACAAGATCTGCATAGAAGAACGGACGGATGAATGAATATATTTCCACCAGAAGTGCTGCGAGAAAACCTATCGAGAGACATATGACCATCCATCTGGTTATCCTGACCGCATTCATTTTGTTCTTATGCTTTTTTACGAGATTCTTTATATATTCCTTATCATTCATCTGATCACCGCCTTTAAAAATCAAAAACCGTTATCAAACCTTCTTACCCTTCAGCGGGTCGAGCCTCCTTGCCGAAAGCACTATGAAGAGTATTGTAAATACAACAAATATTATCGATGCCGCTATTATCCATCTGTGGTCCGAATTGACCTCCATATCCTCTATGCTCTTAAGCAGCTTGAAGGTATTTTCGCTGCCTGTTGAGATAGAGAAAAGTACACCGAAATACATTACCGGGTTCACAAGAAGGAATATGCTTGCCAACATCAGCTTCTCAAATACAACGTATTCAAGGAAGGCCATGAGCAGCGTTCCTACTGTCATGAAAAATACTATTACGAAGGAGAAGATGATCGCTGTCATAGATTTCTTACATACTGCGGAAGCATAGATTCCCACGCTCGCCAGGAAGAAGGCATAGATAGTTACCATCAAAAGGTAGAGGAAAAGTATGCCCCAGCTGAGGCTGCCGCTGACGAAGGAAACTGCCATGATCGGTACTGCTGCGATCGCAAACATCATGATCCTGACGATAACTGACATAAGCTTGCCCCAAACAATCTGGAATGGTCTGATAGAGGTTGTCAGCATGATGTCAAAGGTCTGTCTCTCCTTCTCTCCCGAGATCGATGCGCCGGTCATAACCGGAATGACGAAGCTCATTATCAGAAGCTCAGCCAGTCCCACCAGCGGGAAGAGCTTGCCGAACATATTGTAGTCGGCAGAATTCACATTTCCGTTACTCTTTCCGAAGATTGAGTTCAGGGATAATATGAAGGTCAGCATAAGTATCATTTCAAATACAAATATTTCTATGAAGTACCTTTTCCCTCTTGCAGTTATTTTTATTTCTCTTTTTGTTATCGGATTAACTTGCATTTTCTCTATTATCTCCTGTAAGCTGCATGAATAAAGTTTCAAGACTGTTCTCTTCCTTATGGAAGCCGGTGATGATTATACCGCTGGCCATAAGGGTCGCTATGAATCTGTTCATCTCCTCATCAGTTCCGTCGCAGGAAACTATGATCTGGTTCTCTCTTACGGATTCAAGGTTGGTTCCCGGGAACTCCTGCGTCTTCATCGCAGCCTGCGCGGTATCTCCCTTGATATCTATGATGATCCTTGCATTTTCGCGTCCTCTGCCGAGTATCATATCGATGGTACCTGCAGCAACGATCCTGCCCTGATTCATGATTCCGATACTGTTACACATCTCTGATAACTCAGAAAGAATGTGCGAACTGATTATTATCGTCTTGCCCATGCTCTGAAGATTCATGAGCAGCTCCTTCATCTCAACTCTCGCCCTCGGATCAAGTCCCGAAGAAGGCTCGTCGAGTATCAGAAGCTCCGGATTGTGCAGGAGGGCTCTGGCTACGCAGAGTCTCTGTTTCATGCCTCGTGAAAGCGAATCAACGTATTCGTCCACCTTGTCGGTAAGATTGACCAGCTCAAGAAGTCCGCCTGTCATACTGCTGACATCCCTGTAGCTTATACCATAAAGTGAACCGTAGAATTCCATGTATTCACTAACCTTCAGGTTGTCGTAAACGCCGAAGAAATCAGGCACATAGCCTATACATTTCTTGGCCATATTTGGTGCCGCATTCCTGTTCACGCCGTTGATCCAGATATCTCCGGAAGTCGGTCTGAGCAGTCCGCTGACCATCCTTATAGTTGTTGTTTTTCCGGCTCCGTTCGGTCCCACAAAACCGAAGAGGTCTCCCTTCGGAACATGAAGATTGATGCCCTTTACAGCCGGGAATTTATTATAATATTTTACGAGATTTGACAAATATAACATTTCTAACCCTCACCAAAATTACTAATCTATAGTTCCTATGCTGTAAATACATCCAAACGAAAGCTCGTTGATATCGCCTGTAGCAAAGCTATCATAATCCGAGGTGATTCCAATTATGATCTCGTCAGACTGATCACTGAGATCGTCAAGCGCAAGGAGGAGCGCTGCAAGCTCTCTGTAATCGATCCTGTCACTGTCCTTAAATCTCTCCGGAATCTCCGAATTGTCGCCCTTATAATAGTAATAATTTGAATATACGATATTTGAAGAAACCGCCAGCTTATCTCCGGCCTTAAGTCCCTTGGTAATAACCAGGGTGTCATCACTCAGGATGAGTATGTAATCGAAATCATACTCAGTTTCATTTTTCAGCGTTCCTGCTATTCCAACCGACCAGCCTGTATCGCCAAGTGTAAGCTTTCCAGAACCACTGTTCTCCGAAAGCCCTACAAAATATCCTTTATCAAAGGTCTTGTCGCCCACATGCTTTATCCTTGTGCGGCCGCCCTCGAGAGAAACCGTATAATCTATCTCTTTTCTGCCGTTATAATTTCCGTAGCTCTTGAAAATAGTACCTATGCCGTTGATAGTGTCCTTAAGATCAACGCTTATGGTACCGGACTTACTTGAAAATACAGACATATAAGTCTTTCTCATTCCGCTTCCGTCGGCGCTGGCTATGGTTACATTTGCGATATTATTTCTTGAAAGCTTGTATCTCTGACCGTAGACCACGATGATACCCACACAGATCATGGTCAATACCGGAATAGCGATCCAGAAGTATTCTCTCTTATTTGCCTTCTTAAGGATCAGGTAAAGAACCGGTCCGATGATAAGAACATAGAAAAGAATGATCCACTTAAGTCCTGTAACGCTTACCTTCTTCAAACCTTCAATAGATTTGAAATACTCTGAAACCGTACTCAGATCGATGTCATCCTTATAGTAGTTGTAATAGAAGCCGGTTGAACTGTAGGTATCACTAAAGGAATTGTAGAGCATCGCTTCCATATCATCCATATTGATGAAATCAGGATCACTGAAGCTTATCTGGATAAGTGCAAGAACACCATTACCCTCACGCTTGTACATACCCGGAATGGTGTATGAGGTATAGTAATAAGCATTTCCGTAATTGATATCAGATACTGTGATATCAATAAAATCACCGGTCATATATGAATAGGTCTGCTGCTTTGAATGACCTGTAACCTCGGCATCGATGAAGTTCCTGGAAAAGCCCTGAAGCGACTTATCTTCATTCGCGCCCGTTCCTATATAAAGAACTCCGCCGCTGTTAACATAGGCTTCTATCTGGCTGATGACCGAACCATCAAGTTTTGAAGTATCGTAATCATCTATGACCATATATGTAAGTCTGCTTGCTTCCTTGGCAATATTGTCCGGTGTAAGCTCAACAAGTACTACAGGAAGCTCATCCTTCATCTTGTAAAGCTTCTGACCGTTCATATCAAGGTATGAAAGCTTTGAAAAATCACTGCTGAGAACGCCAATGTAGATAGCATCTGCCATGGCATTTATGAAAAGTTCATCATTCTTGCAGGAATAAACAGTATTCTTCTTTTCATCAACAAGTGAAAGCTCTATACTGAAATCGTCATCCGTATCGCCGGCCTGAGGAATCCTGATAGAAAAACTCTTCTCGGTCTTCTCCGGAAGCACGATCTTGGTCTCGTATTCGATTGAATCATCACTGGTATTTAAAATAGAAAGTCTCACATAACCGCTGAAATCTGCATAATTGCTGAAAGCGGTTATGGTCACATCATAGAATTCATCCCCCGGAGTTTGCGTAGCAGTCGCAGTGAGCTTGAACGCACCGCTATTCTCCTGAACCGGCTCCGACGTATCCTCCGTAGAAGCCTCTGTCGTCGTCCGTGTATCCTGCTGATCCGGCGCAGTCTTAATAGACTGTTTTGTAGCAAATACGCTCATACCTCCGGAAAGAATAATGATTAAACTGATAAAAATAACTCGAAATACTTTTTTAATCTTCACTTTGTTTCCCTTTTTCTTCTTTTGACAGTATTTTTTTATTGTGTTATTATCGTCTCTGTAAGTAGGACAGATGATCGCGGATGATGCCCCCTAAAGCATCATATGAGGAAAGTCCGGGCTTCACAGGGCAGGATGCCGGATAACGTCCGGGAGGGGTGACCCTCGGAAAGTGCAACAGAAATATACCGCTGCCACTTGGCAGTAAGGGTGGAAAGGCGAGGTAAGAGCTCACCGCTCGGCTGGTAACAGACGAGGCTCTGTAAACCCCATCCGAAGCAAGACCAAGCAGAGGCTATATGGCTGCCCGTCATACCTCAGGTAGGTCGCTTGAGATCTGCGGCAACGCAGACCCTAGATAGATGATCATCCAACGACATAACCCGGCTTATCGTTCTGCTTACGCTTTTATATCTGGCGCATATATTATATATACGCGTCAGATTATTTTTTTTATTGTGATATTTTGTTTTTTCAAAGGAATTCTGCATATTTCGCCGAGCTGGCATTGCGCAATCTGCGCGAATTCATATAAACATCAGATATCAAAACACCCGCCACCTATGAACTCCCTTATTATCGATGTCTGCGGAACATTCGACGTTTCAAATCCTAGGAAATAATCAAGGAACTTGAGCAGTCTGTTAGCCTCCAGGAACTCCTCGCAGTCACGCGGAACAGCGAAGAGAAGTGGTTCGGCATACTGCTTTATCGCAGACAGTTCATAGATCAGCGACGAGTTGAACATAACATCAGCTTCCTCCTGGTACGGGAATATATTTCTCTCCTCGCCCCTTCTTACTGACGGCCACATACTGATGGTTCTTCTGGCATCATTCCCCCTGGTGCGCGCATCTCTTATGATACGCCTGAGCAGTCTTCCATCCGTTGTAGCTATCCTGTTATGCTCATCTACATTCAGCATATTCAGTGCACTGATATATATTTTGAACTTTGCATCATCAGGCAAAGTTTCAGACATCTTAGGATTCAGCGCATGTATTCCCTCGCACACAAGCACGTCCCCCTCGTTCAGTCTGAGCTTATCGCCGTTATAAACCTTCTTTCCCAGATTAAAATCAAATCTCGGCATATCCACTTCTTTTCCAAGAAGAAGCTCAGATATCTTACTACCGAAAAGATCCAGATCCATGGCTTCAAGGCATTCAAAATCAAAGTTACCGTCCTCGTCGCGCGGAGTTTCCGATCTCTCTTTGAAGAAGTTATCCATCGCGATCGGATGAGGATGCATACCATGTGCTCTCAGCTGTATGCTGAGCCTGTGTGAGAATGTGGTCTTACCTGAAGACGACGGTCCCGCAATAAGAACAACTCTCTTATCCTCCTTAATTATCTGCTGCGCGATATCCGCTATTTCCTTCTCCATCAGAGCTTCCTGGACAAGCATGAGGTCATTGATACCGCCCTCGGTGATAACTCTGTTGATATCACCAACGCAGTTTATTTCCATCATTCCTCCCCAGTCCTCACCCTTTCTGAGAACTCTGTAAAGCTTCTCCGGCGCCTCGTATAAGATAGGAGCATCCAGATCCTTCCTGTTCGGCACCACGAGAACAAAGCCGTCATCGTATCTCACCAGGTCGAAGGCCTTGAGATAACCCGTTGAAGACGGCATATATCCATAATAATAATCATAATAGCCTGCAAGGTTGTACAGGTTTATTCTTGAAACGCGTCTGTAATTAAGGAGCTTAACCTTTTCCCTGAGCCCCATGGATGCAAACTTGACTCTCGCCTCTTCAGAGCTTATCGACCTCTTGTCGATAGGAATATCTTCTCTGACAAGCTCCTTCATCCTGTTCTTTACGCTCTCGATTAGCTCATCGGTAAGCTCGATATTATCGCTGATACGGCAGAAATATCCCTTGCCCAGTGAATACATTACATAAATATCATAGTCCGGCCTGCCGCTCAGAACATCACCGAAGGCCTTCATCATAAGAAGAGTCAGACCTCTTTTATATATATCAAAACCTATGGTCGTATCTATCCCGATAAACTCAACCTCAGAGTTATTTTCCAGGAAGTAATTCATCTCGCGAAGCTTTCCGTCCACGGTCGCCGCGATAAAGTCCTTCTTATTTTCAGGCACAACAAGTTCAGCCAAAAAAGTAAGCTCGGTATATTGATCGACGCTTATCTGGCCTTTTTTATCGCCTGCAATATAGTTAATAATAACCTTCTCCATCTGTTTCCCTCCAACTATTTATCAGCATCCGTACATTCCCTGAAAAATCGATTATTTATTTCGTTTCATACGCCCCATAAAGACAATAGAAATCCCTACCGTCATAAATAATATTATATCATAGAATTTTAATTTTTGTCTTAAATAATTCTAAAGGAGTTTCCCAAGGATGATCTCTATTTCATCCATTTCTTTCTTGATCTCTTCTCGCCTTGTAACAACAAGTTGGCTGCATGGTTCAGCAAGATTATCGTAGATCATTCCAAGTGATCTTTTTCTTTTTTCCAAATACTCTTTGAAAACAGAATCCTTCTTCTTAATAAGGTTTTCACCGTACTTTATCAACACCTGCTTTTCGCTGTCGTTTTTGGGGGTCTGCATAATTCCAACACAATCCTCCCCGTCTGCCGACAAAGGTGAAGCACTCACAAACTCTGCGCAGATGATATTATAATACTTTCCATCCTCGCAGATCATGTCCTCATCAATCAGCTTGAAACCATGCTCCAGTAGATAAAGCCTCACCTCGGGAACATCGGACTGTGGCGAAAGTATCAGCTTATATCCCGGTACAAATACATCCGCGCCCTCAATGATGGATATCACAAGCTTTCCGCCCATTCCGGCAATCACCGCAGCATCAGTCTCACTTTTTTTTATCTTTTCGAAACCGTTGGACAGCCTGATATTTATAATCCCTATATCCGAATCAGCTATATTTACACCTGACAGATCATTATCCGGATTATTCATACTGTTTTCTGACATGGAAATTCCATATCTCATAATATTACTTTTGGCAGTCTCAAGCGGTCCCGGGTTCACATCTGCTGCGATCACCATATCAGCGATTCCATGCTGAATCAGATATATACTCACAAAAGCATGGTCGCAGCCTATATCTGCCACCCGGAATCCATGGTGATCACATCCGGTAGTATCCCCCATGAGAATCTGATCTGATTCTTCTTTTTCTTCATAATACTTACAACTGCGGACCATTTCCGCAACTGCCAGCATTCTTTTAGACAGTCTGCTATCTATATTTTTATCCATAATTCCTTCGTCCTCACTATAAACAGTACATGTATTACGCCGATTTCCAAATCATCCCGTTGTTGTTCCGGATCATTATACATCAGCCACATCAATTAATTCTGTTATTTGGATCATAATATTTTTGAATCTCTACGTCATATTTATGATAATTCATACTCTTATTCCGGGCAAGTAAAAGATTACTCCGATATAAAAAAGCACGTCCCGGAACAATATCTTCATAAACAGATATTGTTCCGGGACGTGCCTTTCTTATATACACTTTATATTAATGCATATTATTTAATAACCGTTCAAACCATTAATGTAAACCATCAGTACCGATTCAGTTTGTGTCTTTTGCACGTGTTTTTTTACTGAGCAGGCAAAAGATTCCTGCAGCAGCAAAAATCATTGCCAGTACCACTGCACCTATCGGAGCATCATCTCCTGTTTTAGGACTGCGATCTCCTGTTTCGGACGTACCATCTACTGTTCCAGTCGTATCTTCTACTGTTTCTGATGTACCGTCTACTGTCTCAGACACGTCATCTACTGTCTCAGTCGTATCTTCTTTTGTTTCAGTCGTATCCTCATCCAGCGGATTGTCCGGAATCTTCTCATCAATCATCTTCAGATCTATCATTTCATTCTGATCCGGTCCCATCTCTTCCGATACTTTAAATGTCATTGCCTCTGCCGTCTTATATCCTGCAGGAGCCGAATCCTCAACCAGTTTATAGGTCTGTCCGGCTTTCAGAACCGCCTCCAGTTTTTTTGGTACATTCTCTGTCGTCCAGGAAATAATAACCGTTCCATCCTCATCTTCAATATGAAGCTTAGCCCCGACAACAGGCTTTCCTTCTTCATCCACCTTACTCACTTTAGTAATTATCTCAGATTCAATCCAGGTAATCTTATCTCCGTCTACGCTTACTGTTCCGTCTCCATCATCAATAATATTTATATCAAGTTCTGTCTTTCCATTTTCACGATTGTCAGCAAGACTCACCTTCAGCGGATTCTTTGATAAATAATATCCATCAGGCGCCTTCAGTTCTTTGATCAGATAAGTGATATCTGTCAAAAGCCCGTCAAAGGCTGCCTTACCGTCTTTATCTGTTACAACTGTTGTAAGAAGAACATACTTTTCTCCATCGATCATTACCTGTTCAAGATCCTCAGGCACCTGACCATCACTGTCATTACCCGTATTTTCTCCTTCTTCACGATAGCTGTCAACACTTCTGAAAAGACCATAGGTTGCGCCTTCCAGCTTTTTATCAGGATGATTTTCATTTACCTTTTCAAATTCTATCCTTCCCGTAATATCCTGCTTGCCAGGTTCCGGAACCTCTTCTTCTGCGTCAATTACATAAATCTCTCTTCCTTCAACCTTTACTTCATCTTCGGAAACGGACTCCTTAAGCACCGGCATCCCATCATCATTTATCGTAAAAATAATGTCTGAAACAGGAAGATATCCTTCCGGTGCCGATGATTCCCTGAGAGTATACTCCGTATTCTTTTTCAGCCCACTAATTCTATGCCTTTCTTCGTCGCTGCTCCATTCTTTAACTATCTTGTCCTCATCATCCAATATCTGAAGAGCCGCACCTCCAAGTGCCTTGCCGTCCTGATCGATCTTACTCACAAAAACAGTATCAATAAAAGCTGCTCCTATCACATTCTGGGTATACATACTATCTGACTGATAAACATAAGCATCATATCCCATAGAATAATAATCCGCAACTTCCTCATCTAAAAATGTCGCAATCCTCTTAAAATACACATTCCACACCGACATCGGATCATCATAAATGACTTCTTCGGGAATCTTTCCTGAAGGAATATCACTTGAAACACTATATGGATATTTGTAGAGTTCTATATTTCGCTTATAGTACCTTCCCTCTTCCATCTTCATAATACTTTCAGCAAAACTGTTGCTGTCCTGAACCGTAGCCAGCCAGATAAGATGGCTCTCACCGATCTTCTCAAGAGAATCAATCTTCTTCATAAAATATTCTCTCACTGTCTCAGCATTGGTTTTGCCTGATGTTTTATCAGCTTCATATTGCTGGGTAAATGCCTCTGAATATCCCCCGTTTTTTTCCAACTCATCCGCGATATTCTCAGGATTATTCCATGTGTCAAGAAACTCCCTGATCTCGTTCCCGCCAGCCAGAACCTTTAGCAGTCTAATCTTCATATTCTCAGGAACCGGAACTTCTGTTTCCACATAATTACTCATCTTGGTATATCCACCAAGTTCAGACAATCGTATCCTGATAAATACATTTTCCGACTCCGGCTCATCCAGGGTTCTGTCCAGACAGTACACATCATTTTCTACCAGATTATTGTTTGAATCAATCGCTCCACGATCCTTTGCGAGACTGCAGGTATACGTTTCTTCCGTCTCTTCCTCGGCCGAAACTACATTTCCCCTATGGTTCCCCACCATAACCGCAGTCATAATAACTGCAAGCAGCACAGACAGTATAGATTTCATCTTCCTTTTCATTTTTCCCCTCCAAATCATTCTTTATGCACCGGTATATCGGTTCCGGTATAACAGTGCATAATCATCCTATGATGATATTTTACCATACATAAACACAAAAATCTTTGCAATAAAAGCATTATTCTACCTAATTTCGACTAAAAATGCCCGGCGATCATAATTTGACCGCCGGGCAAAATCATCTTCAGTAATCTTCAGTTTTAATATCTACTCCAGGAACTCCTTCAGCTTACGGCTGCGGCTTGGGTGTCTCAGCTTTCTGAGTGCCTTAGCCTCGATCTGTCTGATACGCTCTCTTGTAACGCTGAACTCCCTGCCAACCTCTTCAAGTGTTCTCGCTCTTCCGTCATCAAGACCGAAACGGAGGCGAAGCACCTTCTGCTCTCTGTCGGTAAGTGTTCCAAGAACCTCGACAAGCTGCTCCTTAAGAAGAGTAAATGCAGCTGCGTCCGCAGGAACAGGTACGTTCTCGTCCTGGATAAAGTCTCCTAAGTGGCTGTCTTCCTCTTCACCGATAGGTGTCTCGAGAGAAACAGGCTCCTGTGATATTTTGAGTATTTCTCTTACGCGGTCAACCGGCAGATTCATTTCCTCTGCGATCTCATCCGGGGTCGGCTCACGACCGAGCTCCTGAAGTAACTGTCTTGAAACTCTGATGAGTTTGTTGATGGTCTCAACCATATGTACCGGTATTCTGATGGTTCTCGCCTGATCGGCGATGGCTCTTGTGATAGCCTGTCTGATCCACCATGTCGCGTAGGTACTGAATTTATAACCCTTTGTGTAATCGAACTTCTCAACCGCCTTGATAAGTCCGAGGTTTCCTTCCTGAATAAGATCAAGGAAAAGCATACCTCTTCCCACATATCTCTTTGCTATACTTACAACGAGACGGAGGTTTGCTTCAGCAAGCTTCTTCTTGGCTTCCTCGCCCTCGATACCGCCGAATTCCATCTTCTTGGCAAGCTCGATTTCTTCCTCTGCAGTAAGAAGAGGAACCTTACCGATATCCTTAAGATACATACGGACAGGATCTTCGATGCTGACACCCTCAGGAACCGAGAGGTCGATCTGCTCCATATCTATCTCTTCTTCATCATCAAGCTCAAACAGAAGGTCGTCCGGCTCAAGCTCGTCATCATCCTCTGTAATAGTAAGAACATCAACCTTGTGGCTCTCAAAGAACTCGATGACTCTTGTCATATTTTCGTCTGTGAGGAACTCCTGCTTGTCCTTGAAGGCATCGATGATCTCAGTGTCCTCGATAACACTCTTCTTACTCTTAGCCATAGCAAGCAGCTTATCAAGAGTTTCTGTGAAGAGCTTCTCGTCCTCCTCGCTCATCTTTGCGATTCCGGAATCGTCCAGAGGAACCTCTGCCTTCTTCTCTTCCTTCGCTTCAGCTTCAGCAAGGAACTTGTCAGCTGCCGCTTCAAGCTCTGCGTTTACCGCTGCATCAGGGTTTACGTTTTTCTTCTTTCTTGTTGCCATACTTTTATACCTCCAGTCGGTTAAGACTTTGTTTCATAATAATAAGTTCATTCAGCCTTGCCGGGTCGATGTGCGGATCCGACATAGCGCATTTGATACTGTTATCCTTCACTTTTCTGACTATATCGCGAAGTGCCTTACGCTTCTCGTCATCATCCTCCGGTGTGGATGCAAGCTCTGTTGAGATCATTGCTGCAACCTTCTGCTGCATCTCCAGATCAGGATATTTATCGATGACTGCCGCCGGACTTAAGCTTCCCTTCTCCCTGTATTGGTCGAAAAGGATCTTCGCAACAGGCCCGATATTTTCATCGGTGAAATCCTTCTCGGAAATAATACCGTCCAGCCTGTCAAAAAGCTTCGGATCGTTGACCATCCAGGTAAGGAGCAGTCTCTGATGAGCCGCCGACATATCCTCGGCGTCCTTCTTAGCTCTGCCGGCTGCCTCAGGCTCTGCGTAGAAGCTGACGCCTGTATTTACAGGTTCAGCCCTTCCTACGACTATAGCCGTTCTTTCTATCTGCTGCTTCAGCGAAGCTTTGTCAATAGCATATTTGTTGCAGAGCGTTTCCATATAGCTGTTTCGCCGCACCGGATCGTCAAGCGCCTTCAGCAGCCTTGCTATATTGTTGATGAAGGAGGTTCTCTCCTCCGGATCGCTCTGGTTGTATTTTGAAGCGTCATCGTCAACCTCGAAGATAAGTCCCGGCTTAGCTTCTCTGATGCGGTTTTCAAACTCCTCCGCACCCAGATTCTTGATGAATTCGTCCGGATCCTTGTAAGGCTGCATATTTATGACGCGCTGCTGCATATCCGCGTTGCGCAGTATCTCGATGGCTCTGCGCGTAGCCGTTCTGCCGGCATTGTCGCTGTCATAGGCCAGATAAACCTCGTTGGAATAGTGCTTTATGATGAGCGCCTGCTCCCCCGTGAATGCGGTTCCCAGCGAAGCGACTGCATTATCAAAGCCCGCCTGATGCATGGCGATAACATCCATATATCCCTCGCAGAGGATGATGCCGCGCCGCCTGCTCTTCTTGGCAATATTCATGGCAAAGAGGTTGCGCCTCTTGTTGAATATCTCGGTTTCCTTGGTGTTGACGTACTTCGGCAGGCCGTCCCCGAGGACTCTTCCGCCGAAGGCTATGACCTTGCCGCCGATATCGGTTATCGGAACCATGACTCGGTTCCAGAAAACGTCCTGAGCACCGTATTTTTCGGAAAAGTTGACCAGACCACTCTCACGGAGCATATCATCCGAATAGCCTCTTCCCTTCAAATATTGGTACAGGTCGTCCTTATATACGTCCGCAAATCCCAGTCCGAAAGAAGCTATCGTCTCATCGGTGAGTCTGCGCTTTTCCTTATAATAATCGTAGCCCTTGCGTCCACGCTCGGTCTTCGTCAGTATATAGTGGAAGTAAGCCGCCGCGCTTCTGTTGATCTCGCGGAGTACCTCCTTACGACCTTCCTGCTTTTTCTTTTCAGGAGTCATCTCAGCCTCCGGAAGAGCTATGCCCGCCCTGTCTGCCAGGTATTTCAACGCCTCCTGGAAGGTGTAGCTTTCGTACTGCATGAGGAATGTGACCACATTTCCGCCCGCTCCGCAGCCGAAGCAGTGATATATCTGCTTACTTCTGGAAACGTGGAAGGATGGCGTCTTCTCATTGTGGAACGGACAGCAGCACATATATGAGTTGCCCGCCCTCTTGAGGCCCACGAAGCTGTTAATGACGTCGACTATATCATTTTTCTCTCTTATTTCTTCTATAATTTCATCGGAGTAATACATATGTATTTTCCCTCTGTATCGAATAATTTTTACCACAACGCATGTTTCTCGGATGGTACGGTTACTTAATCCCGGATCAATACGTGATATGGTTGTTTTATCACAGATTCATGCGTGCCGATCCTTCACACTATGATCCATGATTTTGGAATGTATATATCCTTATATTTCATGACAGCGAAGTTGTCCGTCATGCCCGCGATATAGTCGCAGACTACGGTTTCCGGCGCCTCGCCCTTGTCTATCATGGCAAGATACTCTTCGCCCATGTCGCTTGTATTTTCGCTGTAATGCTTGAACAGCCTCTCTATCATCTTCACAGCCTTGCCCTCTTCGCTCTTCGCGGCCTGGCTGGTATAGAGATTCTCAAACATGAAGGTTCTGAGCGTAAAGAGCGCGTCCTTAACCTCCGGCGACATCTCTATATGAGGCTTATCCATTGAAGCCGTGATAATATCGTGGATAAGCGTATCTATTCGATCTCTCGTGGTTTTGCCGAGCACATCCGTAAGCTCCTTCGGGATATTTTCCTCGAAGAGGATGCCGGCTCTGATGCCATCATCTATGTCATGGCTTATATAGGCAACCTTATCGGAAATACGGACGATCTCACCCTCCACAGTTGATGGTGAAAGCGTCGTCTTATGATTCAGCATACCGTCCCTGACTTCCCAGGTAAGATTGAGGCCCTTGCCGTCCTTTTCAAGCTTTTCAACGACTCTGACGCTCTGTTCATTATGCCTGAAGGGCCTGCCCAGCATGGCAGTAAGCGCCCTCTCTCCTGCGTGTCCGAAAGGAGTGTGGCCGAGATCATGGCCAAGCGCGATGGCTTCTGTAAGATCCTCGTTCATTCTGAGGCATCTTGCTATAGTTCTTGCGATCTGAGCAACCTCAAGAGTATGAGTGAGTCTTGTCCTGTAGTGATCACCGTACGGTGAAAGAAAAACCTGTGTTTTATGCTTCAGGCGTCTGAAGGACTTGGAATGGATGATCCTGTCCCTGTCTCTCTGGTAAACAGTCCTCAGATCGCAGGGCTCTTCCTCCCTGTCGCGCCCCTTCGAGCAGTCGCTGAAGGCCGCATATGGACTGTTAAGTTCATGTTCTCTTTTCTCGAATTCTTCACGTAAAGTCATATTTTCCTTCTCCTGAAGCTTTACCTTACTCTTCGTTTCAACCTGTAAACTCACCCCTGTTTTACCCCCGGACTGTCCGCTGTCGGAAAGCCCGCAATTTATTGTTCTGCAAAACTCGAAAAAAACCTTTTTTTATTTTGCTAAATTTACAAAATCCGTATTTTTATAAAAATATACATTTGACTACATATAAAAAATATAATACTCTATCGTTCATGCTGTATTTTCACGGATTCTATTTTTATCCGAGGGATCATGGAACGTGATAAAGCATGAGGTTTTATTCTGATCATACAGTATTATTACATTATATGGAGGCATCAAATGATAACAGACCATGTAGTTTCAGAAATGACCGTTGACCAATGGTTCAACCAATGGATTTATTTGATTAAAGGGTACAGAAAACCCAAAACCATCACCAATTATTCTAATTACTACAATAACAATATCAAAAGTGTTATAGGAAACATGCCAATAACCGATGTAAAGCCCATGCATTGTAGTCTCGTATTACAGAATATGATAGGTACTTATAAAGTCTCCTCAATAAAGCAGACTCGTGTTGCAATGAGCTGTATGTTCCAATACGCACTGGACAATGAGGTCATCCAGAGAAATCCTGTAGGGAAATCTGTCACAATCCCATACGAATCACCATCCTATACCGATAATCAGCGTCATCTATATCTGACGCCCAATGAATCGGTATTATTTCTAAGATTTGCATCAACATCACCCTACTATCTTCAATTTCAACTGGTTCTTGAAACAGGGCTCCGAGCCAGTGAACTTGTAGGGCTTACCTATGACGAGATCGATCTCGATAATAATACTCTCCATATCAGGCATACTCTTCTTTATGACAAAGAAAATGGCTGGTATTTTTTGACCCCAAAATCAAAGCAAGGCATACGCGACATATTTATGACGCCAAAATGTCGTTCAATCATCAAAGAAATACTGCAAAAAAGGAAAAGAATGCGCTGCCTTACATCCAACAAATACAGTAACCTCTTATTTCTGTCAAGAAATGGTATTCCGATAAGGATCAGTTCTTACAACCTTAGTATTAGAAAAATATGTGATAAGGCCGGTATGCAGTATTTTTCAATGCACTCCTTGCGCCATACCTTTGCAACGAGATGTGTTCTTGCCGGCATGTCTACCAAGGTTCTGCAAGATGTTATGGGACATTCAGATATTAGTACAACCATGAATTACTATGTACATATTTCAGAATCACTAAAGCAGGAGGAAATGAATAAACTGGCCGCCTTCGAAACCCAGAACAACATTTAGTCTTTTTTGTGAAAAAGATTAAGAAAACACTTGCTCTTTCTCTCGCACTTGCTATGGGCCTTTCTCTTGCAGCTTGTGGTAAGGATGACGATAAGAAAGAAGACAAAACAACAGAAGCAACTACAAAGGCAACTGACGCAACTCAGGACACACAGGCAACTGATGATACTCAGGCAACTGATACACAGGCACCTGCAGAGAACTCAATCACATCTATGGATGGCAAGTTCACAGTAAGCACTGATGGATGGGAGAAGATCTACGCTATTTCTTGGGATGAGGACTTTGGAAATACGATCAACGTTGTATTAAACCAGTATCCTGAGTTAAAGGATTATGTTGAAAGCGTACCTCTTGGTATTAATGGTACAGGTGATGAGTACAAGACAGCTATTGACACAGCTTTAGACCACCAACAAGCGGTGACAAGTATCCTTCACTTATCCCAGCTGATAACGATGTTGCTAAGTACTGGTTAGAGGATGAAACAAAGACAGCATCCCTTGCTTCTATCGGAATCACAGATGATATGTATGCTGATGCATATAACTTCTCTAAGGGTTATGCTACATACAACGGAGAGCTCAGAGCAGCTACATGGCAGGGATGTCCTGGTGTATTCACATACAGAAGAGACATCGCTCAGGAAGTATTTGGCGTTTCAGAGCCAGCTGATGTTCAGGCACTTCTCAAGGATTGGGATTCATTCTTCGCAGCAGCTGATAAGCTTAAGGAAGCTGGTAAGTACATCGTTTCTGGTCCAGACGATATCAAGTATGCAGTTTGGGATAGCCAGAAGCAGCCTTGGGTAACAATCGCTGAAGATGGTTCAGAGAAGCTTACTCTTGATGATGCTGTAACAACATACCTTGAGCTTGCTAAGAAGCTCTACGATGGAGATTACACAAAGAAAACACAGGCATGGCAGCCAGACTGGTATGCAAACATGTCTGGTGACGTACTTGGTTACTTCGGAACAACATGGTTCATGAGACAGATCGAAGGAAACTGTGGCGATACATTTGGTAACTGGGCTGCATGTACAGGTCCTTCTCCATATCACTGGGGTGGTACATACGTAATGGTTGGTAAGGATACTCCAAACCCTGACCTTTGCGCATTCCTTATCTATGAGATGTGCTGCGACGCTGAAATGATGTACAAGATCACAACAGAGAAGGGCGACTTCGTTAACAATAGAGTAGCTAACGCTAAACTCGTTGAGGATGGCGTTGCTCCAATATTCGATGACGGAAAGTCAATGGTTGATATGCTTGGCGGACAGAACCCAATTCAGGCATGGGCTGACGCAGCAGAAGGTATCGACCTTAGCAACACAACATACGCTGACTCTACAATCAAGAGTTACATCGATGCTGCTTCTACAGCTTACAACACAGGTGAGGCTGCAACAGTTGATGATGCAATCGCTATGATCAAGAAGGATGCTGAGACAAACCTTGGTCTTATCGTAGAGTAATTTAAATTTAGAATTGATCTTTTAATTAAAGATTAAGACTATCTGCGCATCGGTATAGTCAACTATATCGATGCGCTTTTTTAAAGAAAGCGTCTAAGATTAGTTGCGGGGGTGATGATTTGAATAAG
>JNKY01000006.1 GCA_000702245.1 Lachnospiraceae bacterium C6A11
GAGGATATTTGAGAGGAGCTGTCCTTAGTACGAGAGGACCGGGATGGACGGACCGCTGGTGTACCAGTTGCATTACCAAGTGCAGAGCTGGGTAGCCAAGTCCGGATCGGATAAACGCTGAAGGCATCTAAGCGTGAAACCGACCTCAAGATAAGATATCCCACTCCCCTGAGGAGTTAAGACCCCTTGAAGACTACGAGGTTGATAGGCACCGAGTGTAAGTGTGGTAACACATTCAGCTGAGGTGTACTAATAGGTCGAGGGCTTATTCAAAAGATAAAGCGAATGAGAAAGAAACTCAGCGCGACTTAAGTATGATACTTGTTGAGATGGTTAGTGGTCATCTCCGTTGTTTGTATGAGGTTTTGAGTGTACATTTAAAATGTATTTCAAGTAGGGGCTTGGTCAAATGGTATGATAGGGGTCTCCAAAACCTTTGGTGGGAGTTCGATTCTCTCAGCCCCTGTTCAAAAAAACTTGCGAACATCTTGTTTGCAAGTTTTTTTGTGCTTGGGAATATAATTAAATGAATATTTCTATGCAAAAAGAATCCGGAGTGCTGTCCGGATTCTTTTGTTAAATCTATAATTATTATTCCATTAGTTTGTTTTGAGAAGATTATTCATCGTTGACAGTTTATAGTTTTATTATTCTTCAAGCTTCGGAAGAATGCCCTATTATAATTTTATCACTCCTCAAGTTCAGGAAGAATGTCCTCGTAAGTGCTCTCGTAAGAGTGTGACTTCGAAGAGGTCTTCTTATTTGCAAGAACGGAAGCGGTTGACTGCTTGATCGGCATTACGGTGCCGGCGCCGCCTACGCAGCCGCCTGGGCAGGCCATACCTTCGAGAAGATAACCGTTGTATTTTCCTGCTTTCGCAAGCTGGAGCATCTTCTTACAGTTATCGAGGCCTTCCGCACGTTCAATCTTAACTTCTCTGTCCGGGTACTGATTCTTAATAACATTTGCAACAGCTTCGGCAACACCACCGCTGATAGCGAAGGCACGTCCGTCACCGGAACCGCCGTGCATCGTATTATGGCTTTCGAGCTGGCTGAAATCAACCTCCTTAGCCTCAAACATACCCATAACCTCTTCAAAAGTAAGAACAAAGTCCACATCGCTTCGGATGCTTCTGCGGCTTGCTTCAAGCTTCTTGGAAGCACAAGGACCGATAAAGCAGACCTTGCATTCAGGGTGCTTCTGCTTAAGCAGACGGCCCGTAAGAACCATAGGTGTAAGTGCCATGGAAATACAGTTAGCATACTCAGGAAAGTCCCTCTTAGCCATTACTGACCATGAAGGGCAGCAGGAGGTTCCCATAAATGGAAGCTTCTCAGGAACTTCTTCAACAAAGTCCTTAGCTTCCTGAATCGTACAAAGATCGGCACCAATAGCAACCTCAACTGCATCCTCGAAACCGAGAGCACGGAAGGCTGCACGCATCTTATCAAGCGGAAGATCCTTGCCGAACTGTCCTACGATAGCAGGAGCGATGGCTGCATAAACCGGAGTTTCACTGCGTATGGCCTGAATGACCTGGAAGATCTGAGCCTTATCTGCGATAGCGCCAAACGGGCAGTTTGCCAGGCACATACCGCAGCTTACGCATTTATCATAATCTATATCTGCGCGGCCGTATTGGTCTGAGCTGATGGCCTTAACGCCACAGGCCTTTGCACAAGGGCGCTCAAGTCTGATGATCGCGTTGTAAGGACATACGCTGAGGCATTTGCCGCATTTGATACATTTTTCCTGATCGATAACACTTTTACCGTGCACGAAGCTGATGGCGCCCTTAGGGCAGACCTCGCGGCATGGATGAGCCAGACAACCCTGACAAGATTCGGTAATGCGTACTTCGTTTTCAGGGCAGGCATGGCAGGCAAACTTGATAATATTTATAAGAGGAGGCTGATAGTATTTTTCAGGCTTTACACATTCCTCAGCACCGGTTGAAACAGGAGCGTGCTCTGTGACCTTTCTTAAATTAAGCCCCATGGCAAGACGCATACGCTCCTTAACGATGGCTCTTTCAAGAAATACGCTTTCGCGGTAGGTTGAAACCTCACCCGGAATAACGCGGTAAGGTATCAGTTCCATCTCACTGAGATTACCGTCCTCGTAATTGTAAGCGAGCCTTGCAACCTCTGCGAAGACGCGCTTTCTGATGTCATTTACTGATGTGTAAATACCTCTGATGCTCATGACAAAACCTCCTGGTTGATACTAATTATTTGATAGAAACTCGCTAAGCTTCTCATCATGACTTTCTGTGTGAATGATACGACCTGCTACGCAGGAACGTAGAAACCTGACGGCTTCAGAACGGTGAACAGCCATCCTGTAAACAGGGTTCTGACGCAGCTTTTCATCGTCGATATATATAAGCTCCCTGTGGCTTCCGACAGCCTCCATAGCCTCTTCAAGGCGGTAGCAGAAGAGCTGCATATCGCTGAATCTGTAAAGATAAGTGGCTGTATTTTCGCCGGTGTAAAGCTCGACGGCACAGCCGGTCTTACCGAAGGCGGCTGACCAGTATTTCTCCTCGTCAGCGGTCCTGAACAGACCCTTCATTGTATATGGCAGATCGACAGTTATCTGCGAGATAAGAGATTTTCTTCGCTTAACAGTGTCACCGGCACACTTCATACATCTCTCGGCGAAAGGTTTGGTGTCGTAGCCCATTTTGCCGAAGCGGTATACCTCGCCTGTGCGCATGGTTATGCTTAAAATATAGCCGTCAAGATTGATATTTGCTGCGAAGCAGAGAGGGATGCGAACCGCCTGACTGCTTTCGGGCATGATGCAAACGGAGTCCGGATAAAGTGCAATCCTTCCGCGGCCCTGTTCAGCAGGAGCAACAGAAGTGGCAGGTATCTGAAATTCACCGGCGCAGTCCATGATACATTCTTCTTCGATAAAAAGAGATTCGAGTGAGCGGGCGTTGTAGCACTTGGCAAGCTCCTCACAGAAGCCCTGGTACGAATGACCAAGCATGGACACGGTGATGGTCGTATTTCCCTGAAGATAGATGTAAACTCGGAAGTTGTTCGCGATGAAGCGGATGATATCTGCATAATCTATGAAGCCGGCCGGGCTCTTGATGCCTTCCGGATCTATACTTACTTTAGCATTATCAAAATGCTTGCCTGAAGAACTGATATCGAGAGCTGCACTGTAATCCATATGAACCTCCTTTTTTGAGAGTGTATAACAATGATCAGCTATGTCAAACACAACAATAAATCATTGAACAATACACAATTTATGATAATACACAATACTGCATGATATTTCAATCGTTGTATAACATGATGTAAAAAAATGATGTTAAATACAAAACTGAGTAAGGTGAATGATACGTAACCTAATAAAATAAACCTGTATAAAAAATCAGAATGGAATATTAAAGAATAAACCCGGACGAAGCATCCGGGTTTATTCATGTAGTCATTTAAAGTTTTGCACCGCAGTTGCCACAGAACTTGGTTCCCGGTTCATTTTCGTAGCCGCAGGCCGGACATTTGCCGGTTGGCTGAGGCTGAGGAGCGCTCATAGGAGTGCCGCATTCGCCGCAGAATTTGAGACCGAGAGCAACCTCCGCGCCGCAGTTAGGACAGTGGTTTGTTCCGAGTGGAGCACCGCATTCGTTACAGAACTTTCCGGTTCCGGCAGGCTTGCCGCATCGTGGACATACTGTGGTCCTTGTTTCGATCTTGCCCTGCCATACAACAGCAGTCTCAGCAGCTTCATCTATATTTCTCTGCATAGCGCGCGCTCTTGCCTGAGCAACGTAGCTTGCCTCTCTAGGAGCACATTCGGTACAAAGTCCCTGTTCGTCATTCCAGCAGTCGTAGCAGACCCATTTGTTGCAGGCCGGACACTTCTTGAACATCGGTCTGACCTCTTCCTGCGCATTGTCGAAAGCAGCTTCGTGCTCCTTACGCCATGCAGGAGACTGCTCGTTCAGACGGTCGCCGAGAATATTGCTGCCACGCTCCAGAGAGTAGCCCAGATTTCCGACTCTGTTATTCATCAGACCACCTAGCATAGAAGAGAAACCACCGAAACGTTCGGTCTTTTTCTTCTTCTCGTAGGTTGTGGACTCTACAAAAGTACTCTTGAAACCGTTTCCGCAGCAGTCGCAGAAAAACTCAAACTGGAAACCGGCTTCGGTCGAAAGATCATTATGATTTCTTGTAAATGAATGAAGCATATTGTAACCCTCCTGAATAACTCTTATTTGAAATACGATTCAAATATTTACCTTCCCAATCATTGAATATTGTACATAATTCTGCTATGGCAGAATTATGCATGTGCTTCGCGTCGCGTATCCTCGCTTTCGCTCGGATCACGATCGAAGATCGCAACTTAATTATACAATATTTCGGACCGATTGTTCAACAAATATATTTGAAATATAAAATTGACTGACACATTTATCGGATAGCAACAGATACGTTAATTATGCATCCCAACCGCTATCTTCATAATCAACTACGATTTTTGTTGACAATTATCATTTTTAATACTATTATCATAAATGATAACAATATCAAATATGATAACAAACGCCATGTGTCAGATGGCGATGCATAAGACATGTATTAAAAATGCAGTCATGAATATTGTTTGATGGGGGTATTTCTATGGATTTAATAAAGGTTTTATCGAATCCGGTCAGGATGCGTATCATCCAGTGTATGATCGGATACGGTGATACGACGACCAAGCAGATAGCAGAATATGTTTCGGACGTTCCTGTGCCGACGCTTTACAGACATATTAATTATCTTATAGATGTAGGGCTTATTACGGTGAAGGAAGAGAGAAAAGTCAGAGGCAGCGTGGAGCGCGTGCTGACAGTCAATCCGACGAAGCCGTATGACGAAACTGATATATCGAATCTTGCATTTCAGTTCCTGATGGAGATGTATTCGAGATTTGATAAATACAGTAAGCGGCCTGACGCTGATCCGATCCGTGACAAGCTGGCGCTGTCGACGGCAATCTTTAAGCTGACAGACGAAGAGATGGATAATTTCGCAAAGGATATTGGAGAAGTGATGATGAAATACGATGCTATTTCCAAGGAGTCAAAGGGAAAGATCCGAAGCGTGTCGATGGTTCTTTCGCCGGTGGACGAGACAGACGAGTCCTGAGTAAACAAAGGATTGTTATATGATTACAGTGCATGATCCTAAAAAGAGTTTCTTGTTTTCGGGTGATTGTAGTTAATGATAACAGTAAGACAGGAGAAAAGAAATGTTAGTGATTGATCATTTGGACAAAAAGTATAAGGGAACGGACAAGGGCGTAACAGACATTACGATACATGTTGAGCCGGGAGATATATATGCCTTCATCGGCCATAACGGAGCCGGCAAAACGACTCTTCTTAAGGCCATAACCGGAATACATGAATTCGACAAGGGCGAGGTTACAATCGACGGAATCAAGCTTAAGGATGATCCGATCGAGGTGAAGAAGCGCTTCGCATATATTCCTGACAATCCGGATATCTACGAGTTCCTGACGGGAATACAGTATCTGCAGCTGATCGCGGACGTATTTGGCGTTTCGTCCGCTGACAGAGAGAGTCTGGTTACGGAGTATGCAACACGTTTCGAGATCATTGATTCGCTGGGCGACCTGATCTCTTCATATTCACATGGTATGAAGCAGAAGCTGGTTATCATTTCGGCGCTCCTTCATAAGCCGAAGCTTCTCATCATGGACGAGCCGTTCGTAGGACTTGATCCGAAGGCTGCCTTCATCCTGAAGGAAATAATGCGCGAGATGACCGAAGAGGGCTGCGCAATATTCTTCTCGACACACGTTTTGGAGGTTGCCGAAAAGCTCTGTAACAAGGTTGCGATCATCAAGGACGGAAGGCTTATCGCCAGCGGTCTTATGGATGAAGTCGTTAAGGAAGGCTCAACACTTGAGGAGCTCTTTATGGATACTGTCATGGATTAATGAGACGATTGCATGAGATAGACAGATGATTGATAGTATTTGCACTTTAATTAATCAAGATGTTTAAAAACAGAGGAGCAGAGCGATGAAAGAATTTCGAACGTTAACAAGGTTAGAACTCTTAAATATGTTCGGACTTAATGAATTTAAATATATGAAGGATCCTCAGGGAAAGAGGAAGAAGGGCATACTCCTTATCGTATTTGCGGTGCTCGGAGTGATGCTGATCGGATATTCGATGGCCGGTGCCCTTGGACTTCGCGAGCTGGAGTTGACCGGAAAAATACCGTTTTTATACTTCCTTGTCTCATTTCTGGTTCAGATGATGCTGGGCGCGATCAAAGCAAAATCCCAGCTGTACAGGGAAAGAGATATGGAGCTGCTTGCAGGGCTGCCGGTTAAGGGCCTCAGCATCGGCGCTGCAAGAATGGTAAGAATGTACGCTGAAGGCATTCTGGTGTGGGCAGGAGTCTTCCTCCCGGCAATGATAGTCTACGGAGTTGACAGACAGGAAGATAAGCTGTTCTTCTTAATGATGATCCCGGTATGTCTGATCGCTCCGATACTTCCGGTTGTATTTTCAGCGTGGGTAGGGATTATTTTTGCGGCGATCATCGCAAGAACCCGCCACAAGGTACTGATCGAGGTCGTACTCATGCTTGTAGTAGTAATAGGAATGTTTATACTATCAGCAATGATGACGTCGAAGACCGGATTCTCAGGCTCAAGCAAGGGGATGTCAGAAGCTGCGAAAGAGAAGCTCACAGAAACTGTGCGAGACAGCATAATAAGCATGGAGGAGGCGGTTCCGCCGTTTAAGGCTGCGAGCAGAGCTATTGCCAAAACCGATATCCCGGGACTCCTGATCTATGCAGCAATCTCTATCGTTACGTATATACTTTCTGCGGTAGTAATAGGATTAAACTTCTTCAAAATATCGGCAAGGCTGTTTACTTCTAGTAAGCACAGGGAATACCACCTGGAAGCCATGAAGGAGAATTCAGTCATGAAGGCTCTGATCAAGAAGGAGTCAGCAAGGTATTTTTCATCGGGCGTATATGTGTCAAATACACTTGTGGGACCTGTGCTGGCAGTACTTATGTCGGTAGGCGCAGCCTTCATAAATATGTCGAAGCCGGTCATCATCGAGAAGGGTGCGTCACTGACAGTCCATCCTGCAGCAGGCATTCCGTACATCCTCGGATCGGTATTATCGTTTGTCAGCATCACGGCATCGTCCGTTTCAATAGAAGGAAAGAACTGGTGGATACCGAAGAGTCTGCCGCTTTCATCAAAGCTGGTGCTGAACGCCAAGGCAGCCTTCAATCTGATATTCCTGGCACCGTTTTTCGCACTTTCGGAAATAATACTGGTGTTCACGGTTAAGGCAAGCCTTCTTGAAAGACTGTGGATCGTATTGTTACCGCTTGCAACGGTTATTTATTCGGTACTTGCAGGACTAATGCTGAACCTGAAATTCCCTAAATTCAAGTGGGAAACAGAGACAGAGGTTGTTAAGCAGAGCGCAGCCAGCGGACTCGGATTTGTATGCATATTTCCGATACTGATCCTGTCATCTGCAGCGATGGTGATACCGAAGGAATATCGTGATCTGATGAATCTGGGAGTGTTCCTGATTCTTTCCGGAATAACGTTATTACTTTATAGAAAGATTAATAAAGTGAAACTTGAACGAATCGGGTGATATATTAAAGAACGTAGAATGAAACCAGATAAGAATCATTAGAATAAAATGCATGAAAACAGGGGAATAATCTGTACAGGAAACAGGGGAAGAAACAGAGGTTTATTAATTGCCTGAAACAGGCAAGAAGGTTTAAAGGAAAGGAAAAACATGAACGTAATTGAAACAAACAATCTGACAAAATACTATGGGAAGATTAAGGGAATAGATGGCCTGAATCTTACCGTGGAGAAAGGAGATTTCTTCGGCTTTATCGGACCGAACGGAGCCGGCAAATCGACCTGCATCAGAACGCTGCTCGGGCTTATCAAGCCTACGGGGGGCAGCGCAAAAGTGCTCGGACACGACATAGTGACCGGTCACGACGAGATCCTTAAAGGGATAGGGTATCTTCCTTCGGAGATTAATTTTTACAGCGGTATGAAGGTTAAGGATGTTATAAAATACTCCGCCGATCTTCACAAAAAGGACTGCAGCGAGGCGGCTGCAGAGATAGTTGAGAGACTGGGACTTGATGTTGAGAAGAAGGTGGATGATCTTTCGCTCGGTAACAGAAAGAAGGCCGGCATCGTATGCGCATTGCAGCATAGACCGGAGCTTATCATCATGGATGAACCGACCTCAGGTCTGGATCCACTGATGCAGCACGAGTTCTTCAACATACTTACAGAGCAGCACGAAAAGGGCGCAACTGTATTTCTTTCTTCACACATTCTGTCGGAGGTTCAGACACACTGCAGGACAGCGGCCTTCATCAAGGATGGACGCATCATCATGGCTGACCGCGTGGATAAGCTTGAGAAGACCGGCGCCAAGAAGGTTACGCTTCGCGGAAGACTAAGTGAGGACTTCAAGGCAGGTCTCGCAGATATGGCGGACGAAATATCCGACAAGGTCATCGAAGAGAAGTTTGCAAGCTTCCTCTACAGCGGCGACATCGTGAAGCTTCTGACCATGCTGGCTGACGAGAAGCCGAAGGATGTCACAATCACAGAGCCGACGATGGAAGAAATATTCATGAACTACTATGAATGATGCAGTATAGATAGTTGATCATGAGAGCAAAAATATGATCGAATCTGATCGTATCATTTAGAGAGTGAGGTTAAATATGACTATTTTAAAGAGAGAATTACTTTCACAAAAGTTTACTATACTTATCTGGGGGCTTGCGATCGGCCTGATGGTCGCAGCGTGTATATTCATCTATCCTGAGATGACAAGTCAGATGGATCAGCTTAACGACATGATGTCGTCAATGGGCAACTTCTCAAAAGCCTTCGGAATGGACAATCTGGACTTTGGCACACTGACAGGCTACTATGCGGTTGAATGCGGAAATATGCTTGGTATCGGCGGAGCTTTCTTCGCAGCGATCATAGGTGTATCTGCACTTATGAAGGAGGAGAGGGACAGAACAGCAGAGTTCCTTCTCACACATCCGGTTTCAAGAACTAAGGTCATTACAGAGAAGCTTATAAGCGTATTTGCGAGCATAATCATTATGAACGCTATGGTTCTTGTATGCTCAGTTGTTCCGCTTTGCATCATCAAGGGAAAGGTTGAGTGGGGCACAGTGCTCCTGTTCCACCTGGCATATCTTATCCTGCAGTTTGAGATCGCAGGAATCTGCTTCGGCATATCAGCCTTCATCAGCAAGTTCGGAATCGGAATAGGCATCGGAATCGCAGCTGTATTTTATTTCATGAATATCATCAGCAACCTGTCATCGGACGCGAAGGTGCTGAAATACATCACGCCTTTCGGCTACACAGACGGCTCGACGATTGCAAATACACAAACAATAGAAGGTAAGTACGTCCTTCCGGGCATGTGCCTGCTCACGGTCGGAGTCATCGTTGCTTACGTGAAATATACGAAGAAGGATATCCGAGCTTAAGCTTATCCGTAAAACTAAACATATACACGTAATAATGTATAAAGATATCCGTATATAATTGCATATTTAAAGAACAAGAAAAACATTCTCTCTAATTGATTAATTGATCGATCTGAGAGAATGTTTTTATAACATTATAGCGGATAATATGTTATAGTATATGCGTAGTAATGTCTTGAAAGAAAGAACAAAGATATGGATAAAAAAGCAGCAATAATATTTGATATGGATGGAACGCTTCTTGATACCGAGAGGATATATCAGAAGTACTGGAGGATCGCAGCGGAAGAGCTGGGCTACAAAATCAGTGATGAGGACTATCTGAATCTCAGGAGTCTCGGTCATACCTTTTCTCCGGGCAGATTCAAGGAACTGACCGGTGATGAAGAGGCTTATGTGAAGATCAGGACCAGGCGTAAAGAGCTGATGGAGCCTTATATGAACAGTATCAGCATACCGCTTAAGCCTTACGTTAAAGAGGCTCTGGAGAAGCTGAAGGAGGCAGGATATCTGCTTGCCATCGCGACCGCCACGAATAAAACGCTGTCTGAGGAATATCTCGGAAGAGCAGGCCTCAGGGAGTATTTTGATGAGATAATCTGCGCAGTCATGGTGAAGACCGGAAAGCCTGCGCCGGATATATATCAATACGCCTGTGAGAAGCTGGGTATAGAACCGAAGGATGCCTTCGCGGTGGAGGATGCACCGAATGGTGTTATTTCCGCAAGCACGGCCGGCTGCAGGACGATAATGATACCGGACCTTACGGAGCCGGACGAGGAGCTTAGAAAGTATATTGAATACAGAGCCGACAATCTTATGAAAGCGGCTGAATATGTTATGGGAATAGAACAAAACTAACTTTAATGGGGAGGAGCAAAAATGACTGAAGTTGAACAGGAGAAGGTAATCTATAATCAGATCACATCAGCTCTTGCTGAACAGTATGATACGATCTACTACATCGATATTGAGACCGGTACATACTCCGAGATATCATCGACTGATGACTACAAAAAACTGAATGTTCCGGCGACGGGTAATGACTTCTTTTCTGAAAGCAGAAGGAGCATCCGAAAATACGTGCATCCGGAGGATCAGGAGAAGGCAATCAGTCTCCATTATAAGGATGTCATGCTGCACAACCTGAAGAATAGGAACTCTTTCTCGATGGCATGGCGTCTGATAGTGAACGGTCAGGTACGTCACATCCGACATACGGAGATATTGGCCAGAGATAAAAAGCATATCATCGTATGTATCGAAAATATAGATGTTGAAGTGAAGTCGGAGCAGGCTCTGCAGGAATCACAGAAGAAGAGCATAACCTATACCCAGATTGCGGAGAGGCTTGCATCTTACTTCGATATGATCTATTACATCGACTGTGAAAGCGGACATTATTCGGAGCTTTCCACGAAGAAGATTTCCGGCGAGCTTAAGATCCAGGAAGAAGGAGACGATTTCTTTAAGGCTTCCCGGAACAATGCGGACCGATTGATATATTTTGAAGACAGAGACAGAATAAAGCTGTTTCTGGACAAGGACAATCTGATATCACAGCTGGAAACCCGCCGTCAGCTGACGGTGGATTATCGACTTATCATAGACGGTGCCAGGACTCAGTATACACGTATGTCTGTAACCTACTCCACGGATCATACTCATTTTATCATATGCGTAGAGAACCGCGAGGAGGAGGTCCGCAGGGAGAAGGAGCATCTGGCGGCACTTTCTATGGCCAATGAGATTGCCCGCAGGGATGAACTGACGCATACGAAGAACAAAACTGCTTATCAGGAAGCTGAGAAGGAGCTTCAAAAGCAGATAGAAGAAGGAAATGCCTGTTTTGGTATCGTGATCTGCGATATTAACGGCCTTAAGGTGATAAATGACACTGAAGGTCACAAGGCAGGAGACGAATATATAAAAGCCTGCTGTAAGATGATATGCAGGATCTTCCAGCATAGCCCGGTATATCGTATCGGCGGGGATGAGTTTGTAGTTATCCTCAGGGGACAGGATTATGAGAAACGGACAAGTCTGATAGGAGCAATAAAAAGGCAGGTCGAGGAAAATATACGTATCGGAGAAGGCGCAAACGTTGCGTTCGGACTGGCGGAATATCAGTCTGTTTCAGATCGCTCGGTTGAGGCGGTATTTAACCGTGCTGACAGTAAAATGTATGAGGAAAAGGCACGTCTGAAGGAGATGAAGCTTGTTCAGGAGAGTCATTCTTTCATGGAGAATTCCGGCTTCAGGATGATAAGTGAGGAGAGGCGTATCATGCTGGATGCCCTCTACAAGGCATTCGACGTGGTTTCGGAAGGAACGTACGTATACCTCTGTGATATGAAATACGATTATTCACGCTGGTGCAAAAGCGCAGTGGATGCATTTGGACTACCGTCTGAATACATGTACGGTGCAGGAGATATCTGGGAGAACAGGATCCATCCTGAGGACCGCGCGGCTTATCACCAAGGTATTGATGAGATATTCTCGGGAGTTGCAGCAGGCCATGATATGCAGTACAGGGCTAGACGCGTGAACGGTGAATATGATGTCTGCACCTGCAAGGGTGTTGTTATCCGTGATTATATGGGCGAGCCTGATTATTTTGCAGGAACCATCCGTGATCATGGCATGCAGGGACATATAGATACACTTACCGGACTCAGAAATCAGTATGGATTCTTTGAGGATCTTGACAGCTTTATCAAGAGAGAAACAAGTGTCAACGTTATCCTGTTCGGCATCAGCAGGTTTTCTGAGATAAACGAAATGTATGGATATCATTTCGGAAATCGTGTACTGCAGCTCTATGCAAGAAGAGTATTGGAACTTGCCGATAATACTATGCATGTTTACAGAATTGACGGAACGAAGTTTGCAGTGATCAGCAATACATTTTCAATGGATGAATTCCGGCAGAATTATAATCGTTTGCGGACGGTTATGCATGAAGGCCTGAAGGTTGATGATAAGAATATACTGCTGGATCTGTACGGCGGAGTACTGTCTGTTAATAATTTTGAAATCGATTCACAGACAGTATATTCGTGCCTTAATTTCGCCAAGGAGGAATCAAAGGTTCGCCGCCAGGGAGAACTGGTTGAATTCCGTGATGCCCTGAACGAAGAGAATCGTCACGGACTTGAAAAGCTTCATGCGATTCGCGGTTCGATCAAACATGGGTACAGGGGATTCTATCTGCTCTATCAGCCGGTGGTTGATGCTCAGACTGAGCGTCTGATCGGTGCAGAGGCACTGCTTCGCTGGAAGGATGACAAATACGGCGTTGTTCCTCCGGATCAGTTTATTCCGATACTGGAGTCGGATCCGTTGTTCCCGGAACTTGGAGAATGGATCATCCGTGAGTCTGTTCTAGCAGCAAAACATATGCTGAAGCAGGACCCTGATTTTGTCATTAATATCAATCTGTCATATACACAGCTGGAAAAACCTGATTTCGTGGATATGGTACTTAATGTCCTGAATGAACTGGAATATCCACCTGAACATGTCTGCTTTGAAGTCACTGAACGCTGCAGACTGCTTGATCTTGAACTCCTAAAAAATGTGCTTACAAGCCTGATGTCAAACGGAATCCTTGTGGCACTCGATGATTTCGGAACAGGTTTCTCTTCGGTTGGTATCCTGAAGGAGATTCCGGTCAATATCATCAAGATAGACCGCGGCTTTGTACGTAAGATCGAGGAGAACGAACTGGATAGGAAGCTCGTTAAAAACATAGCTGATCTTGCTTCAATCTTCAGCGCGAAGGTCTGTGTTGAGGGAATCGAGACGAAGGGTATGATAGATATCCTCAGAAGTTATAATGTGGAGAGCTTCCAGGGGTATTATTACGCCAAGCCTCTTCAGTTTGAGCAGTTTGTTGAGTGGAGAAAATAAATCCTAAAGCTGTATTTAATGATTCTTAATAAAGCCTAATGAATGCTTAATTGATATTGTCCTTTTCAGGTTTTATAGTGTATTTCGAAGGGTGGATGACAGAGCTCGGTCATCACCCGGTGACCTGTGAAGGAGGGAAAATAAAATGAGTACAGGAAGCAAAACAGGTTTTATAGTAGTATTAATGATGATAGCTTTCATTCTGTTCGGAGTGTCAGGCTGCGGTAAGGGCAGTGATGAAAAGAAGAAGGATACGACGGTAGACATATTTGATGACTCGGACGTCAAGCAGACCACGACCAAGAACAAGGATTCGCTGACAGATATGGAAGTATCCACGAATGAGGACGGATACAAGACCACTGAATACACAAAGGACAGCGAAGAGGAAGCTAAGAACTGTAAGGAGCAGATGATAGTCCTCAGCGGCAGAAAGAGCGACGTTTACAAGATCGAAGAGGACTGCTACTGCAAAGGCGACAAATACGTTATCTATTTCCGCAAGGGATGTGTGATCACCGGTGATACTGCAGCGGCTGTAGAGGGCGTTATGAAGAGGCTCGAGGAGCTTTACGGAATGAGCTTCGATAACACCGACCACCTGACCACCTATCCGTGGCGCAGAGAGTTCTTCGGAATGACAAGCTATAACGGAATCAATACGGATAATAAAAGAGTGAATATCCTCGTCAAGCCTTACGAGGACGGCGCGGAGGAATACACCGACGATTCGGTAGTTCTTCTCTATGATAAATACATGGATATGGAATGCGGCGATTTCGGCAACGTCATTGCAGGTCTTGCACGTGCGCTGAGAGAGCGTCAGAGCGGCTTCATGGGCGATATATTTGAAAGAGGCTTTGCGCTTTACAATGAAGAGAAGCTGGGTAAAGAATACAACCTTGCAGACGAGAGGATGATCCAGTTTATAGACACGGATGGCAAGGAAGACCAGTTTAATAAGTCTGATGTCGTAAATGATCCGGAAGGCGTTTATAAGAAGCTTGAGGAGGGCGAAGAGAGCGGCAATTTCCTTGTATTCAATATTCCTTATTTATATGAATACGGATACAGATTCGTCAGCTTCCTGATGGAAACCTACGGTTCAGACGTGGTTAAGCAGATCAGTGAGATATCTACCGGATACAATTATGATTACGGTTTTGTGGATATCGAGCTGGAGATCATAAAGAAAGCAACATCGGATGATGTATTTACGAAGTTCGCTCAGTGGCTTTCAAACGATTGGGATAACTATATAAAGGATTATATGGATTTCCTCGACGCTTCGACAGCTGAATAACTGCATATAATAAAAAAGTATAAAAAACAGGTTGCAATATTACCTGTTTTTTATTATTTTATATATGTTTTAAATATATAGATACACAGTGCCTTTGGACTGAAGCATGACAGATAGATGGCTGGAATTGTGGGTGACCGGAGATATCATGATGTCTGTTGTTAGTGATCAGTCGCACGGGTTAAAAGGGAAACAGGTGAGAATCCTGTACGATCTCGTCACTGTATTGAGGGAGTATATATCTATATGTCATAGCTGATAGTCATCTAAGCGGAACACAGCCGGGTGGATGTGCTAAGATATGATATGGTCACTGACTGCAGAGTGTGCCGGTGAAAGGTGCAGGGCAGTTGGGAAGGCTGATATATATGTTGATGGCTGAGCCAGGAAACCTGCTGGGTATCTGATACAGAGAGTAGCTTTTTATTCTCAGATCACGAGGAATTGGTCGTATCGTATATTTCTCTGGGGCTTTATTTTTTGTGTAAGCTTCCGGCGTGTTTTTAATGCGGGAATCTTGCTGAAAGCTTTCGGACTTCTTGGCACAAACGTGCGATCCTTCCTATTTCCCATCTCTGAGTTTAAAAATACATATTTTTTTCTATCAACAAGGAGGACATAGAAATGAAGAAGAAGACTTTGCTTGCGTTACTGCTCGTAGCTATGATCTGCGTATTTGCAGCATGCGGCAAGAAGGACGATGACAAGAAGGACACAACCACTGAAGCAACCACTGCTAAGACAGAGGAGCCTACAGAGGTAACAACAGAGGATACTACAGAAGGAACAACAGTAACAACTACTGAGGCTACTTCAGAGGACACAGAGGAAGAAGACGAAGAGAACTACGAGACCGGTGATGCATCTCTTGATGATCCAAGAAATGCAGACGAGATCGGCGAGAAAGAAATCCTTGTAGTAAGCTTCGGAACAAGCTTTAATGATTCAAGAAGATTTGATATAGGCGGAATAGAAGCTGCCCTTGAGAAGGAATTCCCTGACTGGAGCGTTAGACGTGCATTTACAGCACAGATCATCATCGATCATGTAGAAAGACGTGACGGCGAGAAGATTGACAACGTTAAGGAAGCTCTTGACAGAGCAGTAGCTAACGGCGTTAAGGTTCTTGCAATTCAGCCAACACACCTTATGCACGGTTATGAGTATGATGAGCTCGTAGAGGAAGTTGCTAAGTACGCTGATTCATTCGAGAAGATCATCATCTCTGAGCCACTTCTTACATCAGATGAGGACTTTGAGAACGTTGCAAAGATCGTTGCTAAGGAGACAGCAGCATTTGACGACGGTGAGACAGCTGTTTGCTTCATGGGTCATGGTACAGAGCACGAGGCAAATGCAGTTTACACAAAGATGCAGGAGACTTTCGCAAACCTTGGTTACAAGAACTACTTCGTAGGTACAGTTGAGGCTGAGCCATCATTCCAGGATGTAATCGACAAGGTTACAGAGCTTGGCGGATACAAGAAGGCAGTTCTCAGACCTCTCATGGTAGTTGCAGGCGATCACGCTAACAACGATATGGCAGGCGATGAGGATGATACATGGAAGACACTTTTCAAGAACGCAGGATATGAAGTTGAGACTGATATCCAGGGCCTTGGAAGAGTTGCTGAGATCCAGGAGATCTATGTAGCTCACTTAAAGACAGCATTAGAAGCAAACGAGGAACAGTAATATGAGAAAAAAGCTTACCAGAGCTGTTCTTGTCGCTGCAGCAGTATTTGCACTTGCAGGCTGCGGTAAGAAGAATGATAAAAAAGAAAATACAACTGCACAGACAACCACTGAGGCAACAACAGAAGCGACTACAGAAGCAACCTCAGAGGATACAGCATTAGACACAACAGAGGCTACAACCGAGGAGGCTTCGGACAGTGATGCAAGTACTGAGAACGACAAGATAGCTGATTCTTCGGAAACAGTTGAGGCTGAAGCAGTTACAGATGCAAATATGACTCCGATCACAGCAGATATGCTGAAGGACGGAGAGTATGACATCACAGTTAACTCAAGCTCATCAATGTTCAACATCACAGCGGCAAAGCTTACTGTTGCGGACGGAAAGCTTTCGGTTGTTATGACCATGGGCGGAAAGGGCTACCTCTACGTATTTATCGGAAATCCTGAGGAGGCCGTTGCAGCATCAGAGGACAGCTACATACCTTTCGTAGAGAATGAGGCCGGAGAGCACACCTTTACCGTTGAGATCCCTTCACTGGACAGCGAAGTTAAGTGTGCTGCCTTCAGCAAGAAGAAGGAGAAGTGGTACGACAGAAGCCTTTGCTTTAACAGCAGCAACCTTCCGCTTGAGGCATTTAGGGATGACGCACTCAGCACTGCAGCAAAGCTTGGACTTGCAGATGGCAAATATACAGCTGAGGTTAATCTCGAAGGCGGTTCAGGAAGAGCATTAGTTGCATCACCTGCAGAAATAGAGGTGAAGGATGGCGTAATTTATGCTACACTTAAGTGGAGCAGCAGCAACTACGATTATATGATAGTTGACGGCGAGAAGCTCGAAGCTGAGATAATCGATGACGCTTCAACCTTTACCATCAAGGTGCCTGCATTTGATTACAGACTGTCAGTTGTTGCTGATACAACAGCTATGAGTAAGCCACATGAGATCGAATATTCGCTGAAATTTGACTCTACAAGTATTAAATAAAATATAAGAGGAATACGGATATGAAAAAAGGACGCATTAATAAATATATATTTATTATGATAATTCTTTTCGTATCCGTATTTTTTTCTGCCTGTGGGAAGGGCTCCGCAGACAGTAAAAAGGGCACAGATAAGACAGCGGAAACGTCTACAAGCGCGGCGGCTGAACAGCTTTATGGCAGAAGCTATATAAAAGACCTGGAGCTTAAATATGCGAAGGAATATTCTGCGAGCTTTTATGAGGGCGGAATGACTCTGATAAATGTGGGTGAGGACAGCTTCCTTCTCTTTGATGAGGGTGCTGAGATCCCGGAGGACGCGAAGGCTGACGAGAAGGCCGGAAAGATCACTATATTGCAGAAGCCGCTGGATAATATTTACAATGCATCGTCATCGGTCATGGACCACTTCCTGGCGATAAATGCGCTGGACAAAGTAACGATGACCAGTACCAAGGCTGAGGACTGGTCGATACAGGAGGTACGCCGCAAGGTCGAGAACGACGAGATAAGCTATGTTGGAAAATACAGTATGCCGGACTACGAATACATCCTCGACGACGGCTGCAGACTTGCAATAGAGAATCAGATGATCTACCACAGCCCGGACACCAAGGAGAAGCTTATAGCTCTTGGAATACCGGTCATAGTGGAACGTTCAAGCCTTGAAGATGAACCTCTCGGAAGGCTGGAATGGATCAAACTTTATGGTATACTTACAGGAGAGGAAACCGCTGCTCAGAACGTATTTGATGAGCAGGAGAAGAAGATTGAAGATATAAAGAGTGAACTTGGAAACGGAAGTAACGGCGAGGCCGTGCAGGCTGCGCTTTTCTATATCGGAACAAATGGCATAGTAGGGGTCAGAAATCCTGACGATTACATGACTACACTGCTTAAAACAGCAGGTGCTGAATATGCGTTTGACCATCTTTCGAGTGATTCGTCAAAAACTTATATTCAGCTTCAGATGGAAGAATTCTATGCACATGCGATAGATGCGGATGTGCTGATATATAACAGTAATTTCGGGTATTCGCCGCAGACTCTGGACGAGCTGGTGAAGATAGACGGTATCCTTGCGGAACTTAAAGCTGTGAAGGATAAGCATGTCTGGATCTACAGCCAGGACAGTTTCCAGCAACCGACGAAGCTAGCGGATATGGTTATGGATTATTATGAGATTTTTAAATATGTGAGGGACGGCGGAGAGGAGCCGGAGCTGACTTATTTCGAGCGACTGAAATAGATAGGACAGATGACAGAATGTATCGATGACAATTAACTGAAATGCAGATTGTGATTGGTTGAAGAAAGACTGATAAAAAAGATGGATAAAAGAGTTAATCACAACAGAACAGGCAGATACATAATCAGCTTTGCAGTGCTGGGCGTTCTTGTTGTGCTCTTCTTTATTTTGTCGGTGAAGATAGGAAGTATAGAGGTTTCCTGGAAGGATGTGTTCAGCTCCTTCGGCGGGGAGAAGGGCGTGAAGCAGAAGATAATCATGGATATAAGGCTTCCGAGGACGGTTGCGGCGCTTCTGATGGGCGGCGCGCTGGGCATATCCGGCTTTATGCTTCAGAGCTTCTTTAACAACCCGATAGCGGGACCTTTCGTGCTTGGTATATCATCGGGTGCGAAGATGGCTGTAGCGGTGGTAATGATATTTTTCATGAAGGCAGGGCAGGAGACGGGCTCAATGGTGATGATCGGTGCAGCGTTCCTGGGCGCTATGCTTTCAATGATGTTTATACTTCTTGTTTCAAGGAAAATAAGGAACTCGTCCATACTTGTAGTATGCGGTGTTATGATCGGATATATCTGCTCGGCCATAACCGAGCTTATGATAAACTTCGCGGCGGATTCGGATATCGTGAATCTGCATAGCTGGTCAGTGGGAAGCTTTTCGGGCATCAGCTGGGCAAATGTGCGTGTTATCACAGTGGTAATTCTGCTGGGAGTGGCAGCGGCATTTATCATGTCGAAGCCGATGGAGGCTTACAGCTTCGGAGAGAGCTATGCGAAGAGTATGGGTGTAAATATCAGAAGCTTCAGGCTGTGGATGATAATCATTTCGAGCATCCTTGCGGCCTGTGTTACTGCATTTGCGGGACCGATTTCGTTCCTTGGTGTTGCCGTACCGCACCTTGTGAGGAGTCTTTTTAAGACCTCGAAGCCTATCATAATGATACCGGCCTGCTTCCTGGGAGGGGCTTTCTTCTGTATGTTTTCAGACCTTCTGGCGAGAGTTATATTTGCGCCGAATGAAATATCTATCAGTACGGTTACGTCCATCATCGGAGCACCGGTGGTCATCGTTGTCATGCTGACAGGAAGGAGGCGTAGAGAAAGTGCTTAGAACTGATTGTCTTTCTGTCGGTTACAAGAATAAGAAAATCATCTCCGATATAAACATTTCTGTGAAGAAAGGGGAGATCGTAACTCTCATTGGTTCGAATGGCTGCGGTAAGTCGACTCTGCTTAGGACTATAGCGGGGCAGCAGAAGGCGCTGGGCGGCAGCATATTTATCGGTGATAAGGAGATTAAGGAATACAGTGAGATAGAGCTTGCGAAGAGGCTTTCAATACTTCTGACGGACAGGGTCACACCGCTTCTCATGACAACCTATGACGTGGTCTGCAGCGGTAGGTATCCGTACACCGGAAGACTCGGAATACTCGGTGCGGAGGACCGCGAGAAGGTGGAGGAGATAATGGAGCTGACCGGCGTTACAGGCCTCAGGGACGCTTACTTTAGTGAGCTTTCCGACGGACAGCGCCAGAGAGTCATGCTTGCAAGAGCTCTCAGTCAGGAGCCGGATATTCTCATCATGGATGAGCCGATGACCTTCCTTGACATCAAATATAAGAAAGAGCTGACGGACATCATCCTAAAGCTGCGCGAGGAGAAGCATCTGACCATGATAATCTCTCTCCATGAGCTTGAGGTCATCAAAAGGTTCACGGACAGAGTTATCTGTATCAAGGACGGCAAGGTCGATAAGGAGGGAACTCCGGAAGAAATAATAGAAGATAAATACATAGAATATCTTTTTGATATGGCATAAAAAAATGTATTGTGATAAGATAGAGTGTGGCGGGCCGCACTCTATTTTTTAGTACAAAAAAAGTGTAAAGTATATTGTATTTTTAAGGGGAAATATGTGCTAAGAATAGAATGGGGATAGAATTTTAGTGAAATAGTGTGGAGGTTAATATGCTTGACGAGATCACAAAACAGTTAGAGAAGATCGATGACTTTATTTATTACCCGGTTTTGATGATTGTTCTTATCGCTGCGGGACTTTACTTTACCTTTAGGACGAAGGGAGTACAGATCAGGCTTTTCAAGGAATCCTGCAAGCTTATAGGGGAGAAGAGCGGAGACAAGAAGAAGGTTTCTTCTTTCCAGGCACTCATGGTTTCGACCGCTTCCCGTGTAGGAACCGGTAATATTATTGGCGTTTCAACTGCTATCTGCCTTGGTGGTCCGGGAGCCTGCTTCTGGATGTGGATCATGTGCATCATCGGCGCGGCATCGGCATTCATCGAGAGTACACTTGCCCAGATCTACAAGCGTAAGGATCCTGACGGAAATGCGTACGGCGGACCTGCGTATTATATAGACAAAGCCTTCCATACAAAGAAGATGTCGAAGATCTTCTGCGTATTTCTTATTGCGACCTATGCTATAGGCTTTAACCTTCTCTGCTCATTCAATCTGCAGACATCATTCCAGACTTACAAGTTTTATGATGAGATGACAACTCCATACATCGTAGGTTTCGTGATCGCGCTGCTTGTCGGTATATGCATCATGGGCGGCGGCAAGAGGATCGTTAAGTTTACGAGCCTTATCGTTCCGGTCATGGGAGTACTTTACGTTCTGGTTTCGTTCATCGTTATCGGCGTAAATATCAAGAATGTTCCTGCAATGTTCTCTGACATATTCAGCGATGCATTTGATTTCAAGGCGATATTCGGTGGTATGGCCGGTTCTTGTATGATACTCGGTATCAAGAGAGGTCTCTATTCAAATGAGGCCGGTGTCGGTTCGGCTCCGAACGCTTCAGCTTCGGCTCACGTAAGCCATCCGGTTAAGCAGGGACTTGTTCAGACACTTTCGGTTTATATCGATACACTTGTCCTTTGTACCGCAACTGCATTTATGTGCCTGTCCAGCGGTGTAGAGAGAAGCGAAGCAGTATCCGGTGCTTACTATGTTCAGAATGCGCTTTCATCTGTATTTGGTGATATCGGACCTTCCTTCATCACTGTTTCAATGATCCTGTTTGCGTTCACGACACTGCTCGGAAACCTTTACTACGTTGACAATGCACTTGTATTCCTTAACCATAATACTCCGCTTTCGAGTGACTTTAAGAGAGTGTTCAGGCTTGAGTGCCTCGGAATAATATTCCTTGGTTCGGCTGTTTCGGTTGATATCGCCTGGGCAATCGCTGATATCACAATGGGCGGCATGACGCTGATCAACCTGCCGGCTTGTATGATACTGGGCGGCGTTGCATTTAAGGCGCTGAGGGATTACGAGAAGCAGAAGAAGGAAAAGAAGAATCCTGTATTTAAGGCGTCGGACATCGGAATTGACCTGGCTGAGGTTGATTTCTGGAAGGATGACGAGGAAGCGGTCGTTGAGACCGAGAGCGTTGAGGCGGCTGAAGAATAGACGTCACTGAAAAAATAGTGTTATAGTTATTTCGGAGTTGAACCGAAAATACTATGTTAATTGGAGGATAACAATGGTATCCAGAGAAGAACATTTGGATAGTGTTTTAAATATCAGAACGGCGGATGATCTTGAGGAGATCAAGCAGCTGGAAAATCATACATATCAGGGGACGGATTATATCACTCTTGATATCATCATGGATATGCTTGAGCTTGGCGAAAATGATGTGCTTGTGGATCTTGGCTGCGGACTTGGAAAGGTTATATATTATGTTAACCATAAGATCGGTTGCAAGACGATAGGTGTTGAGGGAGATGAGAGGATATTTGATCTGCTCACTAAGAATGATAGCGCCTACAGGAAGAAGGATCAGAATCCGTCGAACGGCGTGCTTGTGCTGGGCAGCTCGGGAGCACCTGTGAGGATCGTGAACAGCAAGATCGAGGACATAATAAATATTTCCGAGCAAATACTTGATAATCATAAGTTTACGGGAGACGGAGCGCTTTACTTTTATGTATTCAATTCCTTCCCGGCGGAAGTGCTGAAGACCTTCATGCAGAGGGCTGTAGAAGAGGCGGGAGAGCATCACTTTGGAAGTCGGAAGCTCTGCTTTGTGTTCTACTATATGACGCCGGAGTATCAAAGCGTCGTCAGAAGCTTTCCACTGAAGCTGGAGCAGATCAGTAAGCTTAACGATTACTACAAGGATGAATACGAGAAGTGCTGTATTTATAGTTTGAAATAATGATAATAGCATGAGCGCACATATATCTCAGCGTACTAAGATATGCTAAATAAAGAGCATGTGCATATATATCTCTCAGCGTACTAAGATATGCTAAATCAATAGAAATCAGTTTTGGATTTTTCTAGAATTGCCTCAAAACTCGCTTCGCTCAGACATTTCAGCAATTCTGAAAAATCACAAACCATGATTTCTTTGATTTTACGCATATCCCGTAATACTTCGAGATATATAAGCACATGCTTTTTTATTTTGGAACTCTATGAAAGAATTACAGCATGTTTTTTTGGAACTTTATTAATGAATTATATTATAGAATCGTATAAAGAACTATATTATAAAACTATATTAGTGAAAGTATCTCGCGGCAGATATCGTCGAGGGACTTGTTGTCGACGGTGACGGTGTAGTCTGCGGCGGATTCGTAGCGTGGACGACGCTTCTCAATCATCTCTGCGATGAATGGGACGTTCATGTTGCCGTGGAGGAGAGGACGGTCGTCGCTGTCCTTCAGGCGGTCGTAGATAGTCTCAGGCTTTGCAGAGAGGAGGATGATTTTTCCGGTTTCTTTCATGAGGCTTACGTTCTGTGGGCGGAGGATAGCACCACCACCGCAGGAAACAGCCTTACGGCTTTCGTCGGAGAGCTGAGTGAGAAGCTCAGTTTCCTTATCTCTGAAGTATTCTTCGCCCTTTGTAGCGAAGATATCATTTATTGTCATCTTTTCATTATCGGCGAGGATGGCATCCATCTCAACTACTTCCATGCCGGTCAGTTCGTGCAGACGCGAGCATACAGCACTCTTGCCGGATCCCATAAAACCAATCAAGTATATGTTATTCATAGTATTTCCTCCCGGTTAGAAGAACAGCTTCTTTATCTCTTCAGTAGGCATCTCGCAGCCGGTCCAGATCTTGAAGCTTTCGGCTCCCTGGTAGAGCAGCATGTACATACCGTTGAAGGTTGGGCAGCCTGCTTCCCTGGCGAGGCGGAGAAGCTTAGTCTCAGCCGGCTCATAGATAACATCTGAAACCACGAGGGATGGTCTGAAGAGAGCGCTGTCCCTAAAATATTCGTCCTTGATAACACAGCCGTCAACCTTTGGAGCCATTCCTACGGAAGTTCCGTTAACGAGGATATCTGCCTCGGCAATCGCATTTTTAAGCACTGACTCGTCATCAAAATCATAGAGATAAGCCTTGCAGGAAGTCTTCTCATTGATCTGTGAAACGAGCTTCTCGGCTCTTGAGAAGAAGCCGTCGCGGATGCTGAAAACCTTGATCTCAGCAACTCCGTCAAGTGCGGCCTGAACGAGGATGGCGCTTGCAACGCCACCGGCACCGAGAAGAACCATCTTCTTGCCCGGAAGAGTAACACCTGCATCGATGGCTGCGCGCATAAAGCCCTTACCGTCTGTGGTGTAGCCTGTAAATACGCCGTTGTCGTTTACAACTGTATTTACGGCGCCTGAGATCTCTGAACCGATGTCCAGCTTGTCGCAGAGCTCGCACATAAGATTCTTATTTGGCATGGTGAGGTTGAAGCCGCGGACGCCGAGAGTGCGGAGTCCTTCGATCGCGGTGCGGAGGCCTTCCGTACCGACCTCAAAACATAAATATCTGTAATCCAGGTCCAGAAGCTCAAATGCCTTGTTATGCATAAGCGGTGATTTGCTGTGCTTTACAGGGCTTCCGAGGAGACCTGTGAGGACTGTTGTTCCTGTTATTTCTTTCATGGTACTGCCTTTCTGATTGTATAATCATCGTGATTTTGTTATAATGTCCGTGATTTTTTAATCATCGTTATTTTAGCAATCGAAGGATGATTATGCAAGGATATAAATAATAACTGACAGAAAATGAATGAGGTATGGTTACGATTCGGTGTTGTATCAAGGGGATGATATCGTTTTTCGCCGTTGTTAAATATATTGATGAATTGATATTTTTAGAGGTATGAGATGTCCAAGAGAGTAATACTTGCTTCCGGGTCTCCGAGGAGACAGGAGCTGTTAAAGCATATTTATAAGTATTTTGAAGTGGTGCCCTCAAACGCTGATGAGGCGTTGGGAATCGCTGATCCGGCGGAGCTGGTGACGGAGCTGTCGAGGCTGAAGGCGGCTGAGGTATTTGAGAGGGTACAGGACGAAGAGGATATGGTTCCTGCGGTGACAGGGATGAAGCGTCTGTCGAGGATGTTTGCGGCGAGCAAATACGTTGAGACCGACGACATAGTGGTTATCGGAGCCGACACGATAGTTGTTAAAGATGCGGAAATACTTGGTAAACCGAAGGACGAGGACGATGCTTTCAGAATACTGAAGGAGCTGCAGGGAAGAAGCCATGATGTTTATACGGGTGTGACATTTATGCATCCGAGCGTAACAAAGAGCTTCTACGAGAGGACCGTGGTTCACGTTGCCCAGATGACGGACGATGAGATAAGAGATTATATCAAGACCGGCGATCCGATGGACAAGGCCGGTGCGTACGGCATCCAGAACAGCTTTGCAAGGTTTGTGACCGGAATAGAGGGCGATTACAATAACGTTGTCGGACTGCCGGTTGCAAGGCTTTACAAAGAACTGAGGGATGCGGAGATGCTGAAATGATTAAAGAAGAATTGGTTAGAACTTCATATCTTCTTGGCGAAGAGGGCGTTGAGAGGCTGCGGACGAAGAGAGTGGCTGTATTTGGCGTTGGAGGTGTCGGCGGACACGCGGTTGAGGCACTTGCAAGATGCGGCGTGGGCGAGCTTGATCTGATCGACAATGATACGGTTTCGCTATCGAATATCAATCGCCAGATCGTGGCGCTTCACAGTACTGTTGGAAGGGCTAAGGTTGAAGTGATGGCGGAGAGGATAGCTGATATCGATCCTGACATCAAGGTGAACTGCCATAAGACCTTCTTCCTGCCGGAAACGGCTGACAGCTTTGATTTCACGAAGTATGACTATGTTATTGATGCGGTTGATACGGTTACGGCCAAGCTTGCGATAATTGAGAGGGCGAAGGCGGCCGGGGTTCCTGTGATAAGTGCTATGGGCGCGGGGAACAGACTGTATCCGACCTTCAAGGTGACGGATGTATTTAAGACGAAGAATTGTCCGCTGGCGAAGGTGATGAGAAGAGAGCTTAGGAAACGCGGCATCGACAGCCTGAAGGTTGTTTATTCTGAGGACGAGGCTATGAAGCCTGTGTATCCGGAAGGAGTTGTGGATGAGGCGACAGGGGATGCGTCGGAAGGCAATCAGTTCTCAGGTAATCGGGGAGAGATGACTCGAAAGGATAAGTTTCCTCCGGGAAGTGTTTCTTTCGTACCATCGGTATCGGGGCTGATCATAGCAGGAGAAGTTGTAAGAGACTTAGTGAAATAAAATACTAGTTGATATTTTGATGTTTCATGTTATAATAAAGCTAGCTATGAAAGACACAATAGCTATTCAAGTTAATCACAAGCGAAACCCCAGCAGCTGCAACTGCTGGGGTTTCTTCGCTCTTTACGGTAGCGCCTCCGTTTTTTAGGCTGGCTGTCATCAACGGTCTCTGTCCAGCCATTTGCAGATAAAGTAGCTAACGATACCTGCTATGACAGAGATAAGAAAAGACACAAAATAATTCAAGTTAATCACCTCCTTTCTACTGGAGGGAATCGACAGCAAAAATATTTTATCAAAAAAATGTGTTGATTTTATGAAAAAAGTGTGTATAATACACTTTAGTGCGTTAAAGCAGTAAAGCATAAAGCGCCAACAAAGGGCTGCCCGCGAAATAATATGCAGCCCAACAGAAAAGGAGAAACACAACAATGAAAGAATTATCAAAATTACTTGGATACCGCAGTTCAATCAAAGTACTCGACGCCACAATGAGAGATGGCGGACTCGTAAACGATTTCTATTTTACAGACGAGTTCGTTAAGGATCTTTATGATGCAAACCTCAAGGCCGGCGTTGATTATATGGAGATCGGATATAAGGCTGACAAGGAGATTTTTGATGCAAATAAATTCGGCAAGTGGAAGTTCTGTAACGAGGACGACATCAACAAAGTATTTGAGGACAAGACAGGCGTGAAGCTTGCGGTTATGGCCGACGTTGGACGCTGCAACTACAAGCAGGACATCATCGAGAAGAACAACAGCAAGATTGACCTTGTACGTGTTGCAACTTATGTAAACCAGATGCCTACAGCTATCGACATCATCGAGGACAGCAAGAAGAAGGGCTACGAGGTTACCTGCAACATCATGGCCATCTCGACAGCTCAGGAGAACGACATCAAGGTTGCGCTCGAAATGCTCTGCCAGTCGCCGGTTGACGTCATCTACATCGTTGACAGCTTCGGCTCACTTTACCCAGAGCAGATCGCACGTATTGCAGCGCTCTACACAGAGTACGGCGAGAAATACGGCAAGAAGATCGGTATGCACGCTCACAACAATCAGCAGCTTGCATTTGCAAATACGATCGAAGCGGTCGGCGACGGTGTTGACTGGCTCGACGGAACCTACGCAGGAATGGGCAGAGGCGCAGGAAACTGCTCGATGGAGAACCTGATGGGCTTCCTCAGAAATCCTAAGTTCAACATCTATCCGGTGCTCCAGTTCATCGAGAAACACATCCTTCCGCTCAAGCAGAACGGAATCGTTTGGGGCTACGACCTGCAGTACCTCATGACAGGTATCCTCAACCAGCATCCGAGAACAGCAATCGCCTTCACAAACGACGGCCGCAAGGACTACACAGAGTTCTACAAGGAAGTTGTTATTCAGGACTGAAGAAAGCAGGATAAGCTCCGGCTTGATTACCCGGAGACGAAGATATATCCGGAGAAATACTACTATAAACGTTCATAGAATTTATGACAGAGAACTCCCTTTATACATGCGTGTAAGGGGAGTTTTTGTATATTGAAAATATGTTTTTTATAGGATAAATCGAAGTGTTATGGTATAATATGAATTGTCTGAAATCAATCTGATGAATATAGTTATTGTATATTCAATTTATAGATTAAGAATTATTGCGGAGGTATTTCGATGATTGTATATTCCGGTGTTAAGTCTGATTTTATGCAGTGTGTATTAGATGATTCCATAGCGATAACAATTGAAAAGAATATACTGGAAAAGATGGGGAAGCATACACCAAAGAGTGAGTTCAAGTCATGGGAGAATTCGCTTGAATATATGTTTAAGGTGTTGACTGACGAAGAGATTCCAAACGATGCAGGTGTGGCCATAGAGTACAATATTCCGCAGACTTCAAAGAGAATTGACTTTCTTATATCGGGTTATGATGAAAAGGATAGACCGGGAATCACAATAGTTGAGCTGAAGCAGTGGGAAGATATGAACTCTGTAAAGGGCGTTGATGCTTTGGTCGAGACATATCTCGGAGGTGGGATCAGAAGAGTTGTTCATCCATCGTATCAGGCCTGGTCGTACGCACAGCTTATCCGTGATTACAATGCAACAGTTCAGGATGAAGATATTAGTATTTCACCATGTGTTTGTATGCACAATTATATTAGATCGGAAAATGATCCGGTAGATGATGAGCTGTACAGACCTTACTATGAGGAGGCACCTGTATTTACTAAGGGGCAGCTGGCCTATCTCAGAACATTTATAAAGAAGACGGTCAGAAAAGGTGATAGAAACAAAACCTTATACAGAATTGAAAATGGTAGGATCAGACCATCTAAGAGTTTGCAGAATTCTATTTCATCTATGTTGAAGGGTAACAAGGAATTCGTAATGATAGATGAACAGAAGGTTGCATATGAGGAGATTCTAAGACTCTCAGAACAATGTCTGAAGGATTATAAAAAGAGGACTATCATTGTTCAGGGTGGTCCGGGAACCGGTAAATCCGTTATTGCAGTGAATCTTCTGGCTGAACTGACTATGAGAGATCAACTGGTTCAGTATGTTTCAAAAAACAGTGCACCAAGAGATGTTTATAAGAGAAAGCTGAAGGGTGATTTTAAACTTTCAAGCATAGATAATCTGTTTAAGGGCTCCGGAACATATACAGAAACAAGAAAAAATACAATCCACACGCTTCTTACTGACGAAGCCCATCGTCTTAACGAAAAGTCGGGTATGTTCCACAATATGGGTGAGAATCAGATTAAGGAGATTATCCACAGTGCGTACTGCTCTGTATTTTTCATTGATGAATCACAGAGAGTCACAATGGACGATATTGGTTCGGTGGATGAAATAAAGAAGTGGGCTGAAGAAGAAAAGTCCAAAGTGTATGAGCTGGAACTTCAGTCACAGTTTAGATGCAATGGATCCGATGGATATATTTCATGGCTGGATAATGTATTGGAAATACGTGAGACAGCGAATTATGATCTGAACGGTATTGATTTTGATCTTAGAATCTGTGATACACCAAATGAAGTGCGTGATATCATAATTGAAAAGAATAAATCCGGTGTGGCAAGAATGTTAGCTGGTTATTGCTGGGACTGGAATAAACAGGAAGCAAATAATACAGATTATCATGATATTGTCATCGATGATTTTGAAATGAGCTGGAACCTTGGTTCCGGAATTCCATTTGCGGTGAGTGATACATCTATAAATGAAATTGGTTGTATTCATACATCACAGGGATTGGAATTCGACTATGTCGGTGTAATTATCGGCGAAGATATCAGATATGAGAATGGACATATTGTTACGGATTTCAACAAGAGAGCAAAAACAGATCAATCGCTTAAAGGCATCAAAGGCTTATATAAGACAAATCCTGAAGAGGCGCTTAGAAGAGCTGACGAGATAATAAAAAATACATACAGAACACTTCTGACAAGAGGTATGAAAGGGTGCTATGTGTATTGTGTTGATAAAAATCTTGCAAAGTACCTTAGAGGAAGATTGTTGTCTTATGCAAAGTTATACCATGATGCGATGAAGGAGTAGATGAATGGAACAAAGTACAATTGACAGAATAAGGAAATTCACCGAGGACAGAGACTGGGATCAATTCCATTCGCCGGCTAATCTTGCCAAATCGATCTGCATAGAGGCCGCCGAGCTTTTGGAGTGCTTTCAGTGGGATGACAACTATGATATAGAGAAGGTAAAAGAGGAGCTGGCAGATGTGCTGGTATACTCCAGAAATATGCTGGATAAACTTGGGCTTGATGAAGATGAAATTGTCAATGCCAAGATGGCAAAAAACGAGGAAAAATATCCGGTGGAGAAAGCTAAGGGCAGATCGGATAAGTATGATGAGTTGTAGAGTAAATAACACTGCCTTTTGAAAAAAGTGTTATAAATAGTGCTTTGAGGTGTATATGAGTAAAATGGTATTAGATAAATATGATCGAATCGTAGCTGTTTCAAGCGGAGTATTGGCCGCTTCTTTGGATGTGTTTGGTGATTATGATTTATCTCTTGAAAAAGCACATGAAAATGGTCAGAAATTCTTTGAAAAAACAATAATGACAGTTGCTAAGAAAAAGGGATATAAAGGAGAATCTTTAGCGGATGCTATAGATTTTCTTGAAGATAAAGCTCCTATTATAGCAGATAAAGCTACTAATGATTTTGGCGGAGGTAAACAACATCATTTAAGGGATTTTTCGCATCATCCTACGATTGTTGGTTTAATATCTTCAATACTAAATGAATTGACAGGATATGGATTTGGAACAGATACATCTGGAAAGTTTATAGTTGTTAAAATAGAAGAATGGGAGAAAAAAGGCTTTGTTGAGGCTATTTATTCTGGAACTGTTAACTGGGTATTGCATTTACTGAGTGATGTATGTGGCGCTAGTGGAAGTGTAAGAAATAACAAAGAGGGTACAGGTATACCTGGCCCACTTTTAGCTCATCTAAAGGAATTGTCATCGATATCACTCATAAGAAATATTACCGGATATAATGATGAGGGAAATAATAAGTTTTCTGTAACGTGTTCAAAAATGTTTAATGGTACATTGCTTGCAGAACGCGATGATAAAGGAAAGATTATTAAAGAGGGTGTTAAATTCGATTTTAGAACAGAACTAGGGTTGGTTTATGAACCTATAAGAACAAAGCAATATATGCCGGTTCTGTTATGTGAAGGAATTGTTTGCGCATTCTATTCAATTAGAAGATTATGTGAAGAGCTTAAAGAGAAAAATGTTAATTCAATAGATGATCTTGAAAAGATAGATTTTAAAAAGTTCTTGCCATGGAAAAGTGATGTGTTAAGAAGGATGAGAACAATATCATCAATAACATTTAGCTCTATTGATTTATCAGTAGCTGCTATAAAAGCATATAAAGAGAGTGATGGCAACATTCCAATCTTTGTAATAAAATTAATGACAGGAGTTAATTATTTTGGAATCGGACGTTTGATTATTTCTGGTAAAAACGAATTACGAGCAAATGCTAATGCAATTTATGATGAATACAAAGGATTGACAGAAGCAATAGAAAAAAAGTCTAAACCAATAATCAATACGGATATAAAGGAAAATATTAACAGTGTTGCTAACAGAATATATGATTACACGAGTGACTTTAAAAACATTAATTTTACGTCGGCTGCTATAAAAGTGTATAAAGAAATCGAAAAGGCAGTTCAAGAATACAATGAGGCTCGTGAGGAAAGGATACGAATTGAAGAAGAGTGTCAGAGAACTATAGAGATATTGGACGAATATAAATCTGAAATGGAGCAGATGGTTTCAGAACATATGCTTGATAGGTTAAATGTATTTGGGGCCGCACTTGATATGATTGATAAGGCAATCAATATCGATGATACCGATGGATTTATTGAAGGGAATAATATGATACAAGACAAACTAGGATCAGAAGTGAGCTTTACAAATCAAGATGAATTTGATTCTTTGATGTTGTCCGATGATGATTTTGTTTTATGAGAGTAGGGGGGATAACGATGATGTATGAAAAGAAAAGTGCTATTACTTGTTTTTATTACTTGATTGCTGTAGATAGCGATATTCATGATATAGAAATGGATGTTTTTGAAAGCATTGCAAATGAAATTGATCCTGATAATTATCCGTCGTACAAAGAATCGATTATTGAAGACTATAATAAACAGCTTGAGAGTCAAATTGATGATGAGGATTATTATGATGTAATAGTTGAAGGGGTTGACAAAGTTCTTGTTTCAAGAGGCTATTATGATGGGGTGAGCCCTAGGCTTCTGTTATGGAATCTTCTTGTTGTTGCATTTGCAGATAATGATTATTCAAAAGAAGAACGAAGATTGATTAAGCATATTGTTAGAAAATCTGAAATTGAAAAAGATGTATTTCTTGAGATGGAAGAATTGATGAAAGCTAATGTTGCTTTGGATAAAGAAATACAAACCCTTAATGACAGTGATAAACCATATAAGGAAATTAGACCTTTAGTCGAAGAGCTTGAAGAAAGAAAACAAGTGATTATTAATTCTGCTTTAGCCTTAATTGAAGATGAAGGATATGTTCCGGTTGCAAAGGTAGAAGCGCCAAATAATAAGATATATAGTGGGGCAAAGAATACCTTTAATAAAATAGGAAATGGTGTAGTTAATACCGCGTCAAGCATTGGCGATGGAACAAAGAAGTTATTTGGTTGGTCCTCTGTCAAGATTTAGTACAAATTAAAATGGGAGATTTCTCAAGTTAACTTGCTTTTTTCTGTATCCCATCATTTGCTACATACATATACAGTTTTTCAAAGTCATTTGGTGACATATAGTCGCAGTGACTATGAGACCTTACAGTGTTATAGAAAGTCTCAATGTACTCAAAAACAAGGCGATAAGCCTGATTATAGTCTGCAATTGCAAACCGATTAAGCCATTCCCTTTTTATGAGAGAATGAAATGATTCGATACAGGCATTATCATAAGGATAACCTGTATGACTATAACTAAGTTGATATTTTTCGGTAGCATTTCTGTATGCTTTTGAAACATAC
>JNKY01000007.1 GCA_000702245.1 Lachnospiraceae bacterium C6A11
TGGTCTTATCGTAGAGTAATTTAAATTTAGAATTGATCTTTTAATTAAAGATTAAGACTATCTGCGCATCGGTATAGTCAACTATATCGATGCGCTTTTTTAAAGAAAGCGTCTAAGATTAGTTGCGGGGGTGATGATTTGAATAAGAGAAAAACAGTTGAATACGGGAAATATGGTCTCCTTTTCCTGGTTCCATTCTTTCTTGTATTTTTAGTTTTTCAGTTTTATCCGCTGATGTATACCATTTTTGAATCATTCGAATATACTTACAAGAATGGTAGAAATACAGCGACGAGTCGAGGACTCGGTTCATATACCAATTACGTTTTTGGTAAAGCCGGAGCTAATGAGATCTGGAAGGGCATCTACGTAACAGTTATTATGTGGGTAATGAACTTCATTCCTCAGATTCTTCTTGCTTTATTACTCGCCGCATGGTTCAGTGATGTTAACCTTAAGCTTAAGGGAGCAGGTGCATACAAGGTTATCATGTATATGCCTAACATCATCACAGCGGCTACAATAGCAGTTCTTTTCTATAACCTCTTCAATACTACAGGTGCCATGACCCGGATTTTCGAGGCTTTGCATATTGCGAAAGGCTCGATTATCGATAAAGGATGGAGTTCACTGTTCATCATAGCATTTATCCAGTTCTGGATGTGGTATGGTAATACAATGATCGTCCTTTCAGCAGGTATTCTCGGTATTAACCCATCACTCTACGAAGCAGCGATGGTTGACGGAGCTACCGGAAGACAGCAGTTCTTCAGAATTACACTTCCTCTTCTTAAGCCGATCTTACAGTTCACACTCGTAACATCAGCTATCGGTGGTCTTCAAATGTACGATATCCCACAGCTTTTCAATGAAGGAAAACCAGTACTTGCATTTGGAAAAGACGATACAATCTATTCAACAAGAACTGTCGTTATGCTTATTAAAAATTACGTAAATAACGGTCCTACGCAGAACATGGGTAGAGCCGCAGCATATTCGGTTGTGCTTTTCGTAATTACTCTTTGCATATCACTGATATTCTATAAACTGACTTCTGAAAAGAAGCACAAAGATGGAAGGTAGGTGATATGTAATGGATAAAAGTTACGCAAAGAAAAACACACATAAAAGAATAATAAGACATATAGTATGTATTTTACTTGCTCTGATTTCTATTTTCCCATTTTATGTACTTATAATTAATGCTACCAGGGATTCTGCCGCTATTCAAAGAGGTATTTCATTGGTACCTGGTAGTAACTTGGCTGCTAACTATAAACACTTAATTAATGATACCAGTAAGACAGCTGGAGTAACCCTCTGGAAAGCACTCTTTAACTCACTCATAGTAACAGTTCCTGCTACAATGCTCCAGATTTATTTCGGAACACTTACAGCATACGCTGTTACAGTATATGAATTCAAACTTAAGAAATTCGCTTGGGGCTTCATCTATGGTATCATGATGATCCCTACACAGATTTCTATAGTTGGTCTTATCAAGGTTTGTAACCTTACACATCTGTATGGTACATTCTGGCCACTCATTCTTCCTGCAGCAGCAGCTCCGACGACTGTTTACTTCATGAAACAGTATATGGAGACCGGCTTTTCAATAGAAATAGTCGAAGCAGCCAGAATTGATGGCTCAAGTGAAATAAGAACATTTAATCAGATCTGTTTACCACTTGTTAAGCCGGCTATGGCAACACAGGCCATCTTTGGTTTCGTTGCTTCGTGGAACAATCTGTATACGCCTTCAATCATTCTTGCTACAGAAAGACAGAAGATGACTATGCCTATGTATGTTTCTTCTCTGAAAGCAAATGATAAATCAAGAGATTTTGGTGTTATCTACATCGGTCTTTTCATTACTGTAATACCTATTCTCGTAGCATACTTCTTCTTATCGAAGTATATTATCGCAGGCGTTGCACTTGGTGGTGTAAAGGAGTAAAAGGAATAATACAATTTATTAAAAAAAGGACTACTCATTGCGAGTGGTCCTTTTATCATTTTTTCGCCTTAAGATTCCATCTTTTGAAATCGTCAAGCAAAATGCTATAAACCGAATGTTCTCCGATGCATTTTAACATATCTATTCTTTTGTCAATTCTATTTTTGAGATCATTAGTAATACTTCTGTGAGACAGCCTATTCAAGTCTACAGTATCATCTATAGGAATCAGGTACATTTTAGAACAATCAATAAATGATGGTTGAGCAAAACCATTGTCAGCTATCTCATCAGCTTTAATAATCTCATAGTGATGTTTTGTCTTCTCATCTTTTATTCTCAATTCTTTTCCTGGTATGGATGATACTGAATAAAGCTCTATATGGTCATTACTTAATAATGCTACATAGTTTTGATGGGGGATAATAGTTCTCGTAACATCATTTGGATACAACAATCTGGCAATCAGAATATCCATTCAAGAAAAAACTAACTCTCCATCAATCATTTCGATAAACTGTGATTCTGAAAAATCCCCCAACTCTAATATTTCTTCTATGATCTCATCGGTCATTTCAAGGTTATTAGAATTATAATAAAAGGCTGTACCATTTATTATCTCTTTTTTTATCACAGAGAAATCAAATCCTAAATACGTATCATACAACGTCGCAAAACTTTCAAGCAATTCAGGTGAAGCATTTCCAAAGTCTATCACAGGATTATTCGGAATAAAGCCTTTAACATCTTTCCACAAATTGTGCCTATGCGTCAAAGATATTAAGTCTTTCACAGACATATCGCTGAAGATAAAATTAGTCGTCTCGATAACTCTAATTTCGTCATCTGTTGCATTATCCAGTGAAATACTCTGAGGATATTCATCGAGTCCATTGTATCGGTAATCTCTATAAACCTCATATACTACTGGACCATGTGGAAAAGCCACAAAATCCTCATCCAGCAGACTCTTTCCGGAGATACTGTAATACATCAGTGAAGACAAATACAAGAGCTTATTAACAATTGCATTTTCATCAAAATGACCGCGTGCCAGCTTTGGGTTTTTATATATAAACCATTTAGCGACATCTTTACAATTTAACATTATTACCACCTCCTATAAAAAAATTATACCATAGGCTATGCCATCAATGATAGCGTAAATCAAAAATCTGAGATGATAATTCTAAACAGTTATCTATTATTTCTGTGTAGTTGTATCGCCTTCATTGCCGACAACGCCGAGGCCGATCATAGCCTTACCGAACTTATTCATGTCGATGTCGTCCCATGCTGTGCCGATCATATCGCCCTTCTCGTCGATCTGGATAGTGTTCTTCCACTTTGCTTCCATCTCTTCGTACTGGACGTCGACGTCGTTGCTTGCAAGATACTGGATGTAATAATCACGGGTATCTGTATCATTCTCGTTCATCATAACGTAGAAGATATATCCAACCTTGTTCTCACTGACTTCGGTTGCCTCACCGTTCTTCAGCTTCTCAAGGGTATCCTTGCCGCCGTTATCTGAGCTGTAGCCCTCATAAGATGTAGTCTGATCAGAATAATTGCCAACACCGTATTTCTCGATAACCTCTTCTACGTCAGCGCCGCCGATGATCTCCTCGCGCGCCTTCTCAGCATTCTCCTTAGCCGTCTTCTTGTCAGCTTCAGATACATAAACATAGTTTCCGTCTGTACCTGTCTTAGGCATGCCGTCATCGCCAACCTCAACTGTTGGGAAGATCACTGCATAAACCTTGAAGAATCTCTTGTTGCCGAATTCCTTCTGGTATTTCTCTGTAAGGCTCTGTCCAAGCGCGTTCTTCTCGTCATTCTTGAACTTCTCAACGATCATCTGCTTTCTGTATTCCTCATAAACCGTCTCATGGGAGATACCGCATTTATCAAGAACATCTGAACATCCCTGAATGAAAACATTGGCGTAATTCTGCGCCTGCTGTTCATCCTCTTCGGATGGAGTTATCCCGGAATCCATAGCTGCTTTGTAGATTGAATAAGTTTCTCTGAGGCTTGAAAGTGCCTGTGGCTTACATACATCAGGAAGAGCATTGATATTTTCCTCTGTAACTGTGTACTGCCTGTAGGACATGATGAGGTAGATAAGTGCAGTATCCATGTGGATAGTCTCATCGCCAACCTTCATGACCTCTATGTCCTTAACCTCTTCCGCAGTATACAGATTCTGGCTCTTCTTATCATCTTCCTTCTTATCTTTCTTCTTATTAGAACATGCTGTAAGGGATGATACTGCGAATGCCGCCGTCAGCAGTACAGCTGCGATCTTTTTCATATTACGTTTCATTTTTTTCCTCCAAAAATCGTGATCCTTCTTATTATAATATCACTTTTATTTCTTACCGCCGTTTGATGCCTTGGTGGTACTGTATTTTTTATTATCTACAGGTGCGTTTTTGCTGCCAGTATATTTTGAAAGCACATTGGCTTTATCTGCAACTCCGCTTCTGTGTGTTGAAGCATAGATCTGATCCTCATGCTTCTTCTGCTCTTCTTCCTGAGTAACCTTGATCTTTTTAAATACGTTTCTGATTGTCATCGTACTGAGATATGCCATGGTTCCGAAGGCGATCAGAAGGTAGAGATACCAGATATTGAAGAATACAACCGGATCCTTTATCGTGTAGAAGATTGGAACGAACCAGATAAGGAATATCTTCGCAAAATCCCACAGATTACCAAGTGAAAGAAGGATTGCATTCTTGAATGTGTTTACTACTGTATTCTCATATCTTGCAGTGAGCGGGAAGAGGAATGCCATAACAAGGGCAAGCGCAACCAGCTCAGCAATAAGAACTATAGTATAGAAGGTTGCCAGAGTTCCCGGCTGAGTAACAACCAGGAGATACTCCCCAAGCATTACTCCAAGGATTCCGATCACTATGAGCCACTCCAGCGTCGCCTTCTTGAAATTCTTCTTAAATTCACCAAAATACTCTTTAATTATCTGTGCGTCTGTATTGTTTTCCTGAAGCTTCATGCACATAGAAAAGAGCGCGGTGAGCGCCGCACCTATCGTAATAACTCCAAGAGACGCTATGATGAAACAGATATTAAGGGCAAATACATTTCCGAAAGCAGTCATGAATCGCCTGAGTATAGGATCCTTCTTCTCGTGAGTGGCATTCTCTCTCTGAAGCATCTCCTGATACTGCTTCATCTGTGTTGTATACTCAACATCGCCGTCCGAGCTCGCTTCATCTGCAGCTGATTCCACATCATAAACCGCTTCTTCAGCAGCCGTCTTCATCTCTTCAGCAGGCTCGCTGTTTTTCGAAGTTTCCTCAATAACGGACGAAATCTTCTTTTCTACTTTATTTTCTTTTTTGTTGCTGTTTTTCTTCTTAGACACAGCTATCCTCCAAAATATGTGTTCTTTTTATTCGCAAACCTTTTCCATTATAACAAAAATCAGCCAAAAATAAACCTTTATTTGAAATTATCATAAAAAAATCACAATTAGGGCATAAAACAAACTACGCGGAGGAAATAATTCCTCCGCGCAATTTATATAAACGTTATGAATCCTAATTATTCCTTTACACCACCAAGTGCAACACCTGCGATAATGTACTTAGAAAGGAAGAAGTATGCAACAAGGATTGGGAGAACTGTAATAAGAAGTCCCAGGTAGATAACACCGAAATCCCTTGACTTGTCGTTTGATCTAAGTGAAGAAACGTACATAGGCATTGTCATCTTCTGTCTTTCTGTAGCAAGAATGATTGAAGGTGTATACAGATTGTTCCATGAAGCAACGAAACCAAAGATGGCCTGTGTTGCCATAGCCGGCTTAACAAGTGGTAAACAGATCTGGTTAAAGGTACGGAACTCGCTCGAACCATCGATACGGGCGGCCTCAACGATCTCAACTGAGAAGCCGGTCTCCATATACTGTTTCATGAAGTAAACAGTCGTCGGAGCTGCTGCTGCAGGAAGAATGAGTGGCCAGAATGTACCATACAGATGTGTAAGGTTACAAACCTTGATAAGACCAACTATAGAAATCTGTGTAGGGATCATCATGATACCATAGATGAAGCCCCAAGCGAATTTCTTAAGTTTGAATTCATATACTGTAACAGCGTATGCTGTAAGTGTTCCGAAATAAATCTGGAGCATTGTAGCAGGAACTGTTACTATGAGTGAGTTAAAGAGTGCTTTCCAGAGAGTAACTCCACTGGTCTTGCTTGTATCGGAAATAAGGTTCTTGTAGTTCTTTACAAGGTTACTTCCAGGAATCATATTGATTCCTCTCTGAATCTCACTTGACGTATGTGTCGCATTAATTATAAGCACGTAAAAAGGGAAAATTGAGATCAACGCAAGTATGATACATACTATGTGTCTGATTAACTTTTTACGTGAATTTGCTCTTGCGTAACTCTTATCCATTTTTCAATCACCTACCTTCTACCATCTTTAGGCTTCTTCTCAGAAGTCAGTTTATAGAATATCAGTGATATGCAAAGAGTAATTACGAAAAGCACAACCGAATATGCTGCGGCTCTACCCATGTTCTGTGTAGGACCGTTATTTACGTAATTCTTTATAAGCATAACGACAGTTCTTGTCGAATAGATCGTATCATCCTTTCCAAACTGAAGTACTGGTTTTCCTTCGTTGAAAAGCTGTGGGATATCGAACATCTGAAGACCACCGATAGCTGATGTTACGAGTGTGAACTGTAAGATCGGCTTAAGAAGTGGAAGTGTAATTCTGAAGAACTGCTGCTTTCCAGTAGCCCCGTCAACCATCGCTGCTTCGTAGAGTGATGGGTTAATACCGAGAATACCTGCTGAAAGGACGATCATTGTATTACCATACCACATCCAGAACTGGATAAATGCTATGATAAACAGCGAACTCCATCCTTTATTAATGATTGATCCTTCGGCGATATTCAATGCTTCAAATATTTTAGTCATCGCACCAGATGTATCAAATAAATTGGAAAAAAGAACTGCTATTGTAGCCGCTGTGATGATGTTAGGCATATACATGATAACCTTGTATGCACCTGCTCCCTTAAGCTTAAGGTTAACATCACTGAACCATGCGGCGAGTAATAAAGCAAGAAGAATCTGAGGAATGAAGTTCATTACCCACATAATAACTGTTACGTAGATGCCCTTCCAGATCTCATTAGCTCCGGCTTTACCAAAAACGTAATTGGTATATGAACCGAGTCCTCGACTCGTCGCTGTATTTCTACCATTCTTGTAAGTATATTCGAATGACTCAAAAATGGTATACATCAGCGGATAAAACTGAAAAACTAAAAATACAAGAAAGAATGGAACCAGGAAAAGGAGACCATATTTCCCGTATTCAACTGTTTTTCTCTTATTCAAATCATCACCCCCGCAACTAATCTTAGACGCTTTCTTTAAAAAAGCGCATCGATATAGTTGACTATACCGATGCGCAGATAGTCTTAATCTTTAATTAAAAGATCAATTCTAAATTTAAATTACTCTACGATAAGACCA
>JNKY01000008.1 GCA_000702245.1 Lachnospiraceae bacterium C6A11
AAATCCGGTGAACAATCTGAAGACGTGACGTGGAGCGAACTATAGTAGCGAAGCACATGAGCTGGCTGTCGAGAAAAGCCGCTATTGTTTATAAAGTACCCGTACCGTAAACCGACACAGGTGGATGAGGAGAGGATCCTAAGGCCGGCGGGAGAAGTGTTGTTAAGGAACTCGGCAAAATGACCCCGTAACTTCGGGAGAAGGGGTGCCTGCGCAAGCAGGCCGCAGAGAAATGGCCCAAGCAACTGTTTAGCAAAAACATAGGTCTATGCGAAACCGTAAGGTGATGTATATGGGCTGACGCCTGCCCGGTGCTGGAAGGTTAAGAGGAGAGGTTAGCTTTTAGCGAAGCTTTGAATTTAAGCCCCAGTAAACGGCGGCCGTAACTATAACGGTCCTAAGGTAGCGAAATTCCTTGTCGGGTAAGTTCCGACCCGCACGAAAGGCGTAATGATTTGGGCACTGTCTCAACAACACACCCGGTGAAATTGAAATACCAGTGAAGATGCTGGTTACCTGCGCCAGGACGGAAAGACCCCATGGAGCTTTACTCCAGCTTGATACTGGGATTCGGTACGATATGTACAGGATAGGTGGGAGACTATGAAGCAGGTCCGTCAGGATCTGTGGAGCCGCTGTTGGGATACCACCCTTATCGTACTGGGTTTCTAACCCATAGCCGTTATCCGGCGTGGGGACAATGTCTGGCGGGGAGTTTGACTGGGGCGGTCGCCTCCGAAAGGGTATCGGAGGCGCTCAAAGGTTCCCTCAGAATGGTCGGAAACCATTCGAAGAGTGCAAAGGCAGAAGGGAGCTTGACTGTGACACCGACGGGTGGAACAGATACGAAAGTAGGACTTAGTGATCCGGTGGTATAAAGTGGGATTGCCATCGCTCAACGGATAAAAGCTACCCTGGGGATAACAGGCTTATCACTCCCAAGAGTTCACATCGACGGAGTGGTTTGGCACCTCGATGTCGGCTCATCGCATCCTGGAGCTGTAGCAGGTTCCAAGGGTTGGGCTGTTCGCCCATTAAAGCGGTACGCGAGCTGGGTTCAGAACGTCGTGAGACAGTTCGGTCCCTATCCGGCGCGGGCGGAGGATATTTGAGAGGAGCTGTCCTTAGTACGAGAGGACCGGGATGGACGGACCGCTGGTGTACCAGTTGCATTACCAAGTGCAGAGCTGGGTAGCCAAGTCCGGATCGGATAAACGCTGAAGGCATCTAAGCGTGAAACCGACCTCAAGATAAGATATCCCACTCCCCTGAGGAGTTAAGACCCCTTGAAGACTACGAGGTTGATAGGCACCGAGTGTAAGTGTGGTAACACATTCAGCTGAGGTGTACTAATAGGTCGAGGGCTTATTCAAAAGATAAAGCGAATGAGAAAGAAACTCAGCGCGACTTAAGTATGATACTTGTTG
>JNKY01000009.1 GCA_000702245.1 Lachnospiraceae bacterium C6A11
CCTGATGAACTCCTACCTCGCTTGTCCCGGTCTTTCCACTCCCGGGTCACACTCTCTGTCTGTGTCCCCACAGTTCTGTTATAAAGCAGTACAGGAATTTCAACCTGTTATCCATCGACTACGGCTTTCGCCCTCGCCTTAGGCCCCGACTTACCCAGGGAAGATCAGCTTTACCCTGGAAACCTTAGATATTCGGCCTTTAAGATTCACACTTAAATCTCGCTACTCATTCCGGCATTCTCTCTACTCGTAAGTCCACGGCTCCTTACGGTACCGCTTCGTCCCTACGACTATGCTCCTCTACCGATTGCAATGCAATCCCTAAGCTTCGGTGTCGTGTTTTAGCCCCGGACATTTTCGGCGCAGGACCTCTCGACTAGTGAGCTATTACGCACTCTTTGAATGTGTGGCTGCTTCTGAGCCAACATCCTAGTTGTCTTCGAAATCCCACATCCTTTTCCACTTAACACGTACTTTGGGACCTTAGCTGTAGATCTGGGCTCTTTCCCTTTTGACTACCCAACTTATCTCGTGCAGTCTGACTCCCATGTATATCTATATGGCATTCGGAGTTTGATAATCATTGGTAGGCTTTGACGCCCCCGCAAATATTCAGTGCTCTACCTCCATTAGACTCTCCATGAGGCTAGCCCTAAAGCTATTTCGAGGAGAACCAGCTATCTCCGGGTTCGATTGGAATTTCTCCCCTACCCACAGTTCATCGCCACCCTTTTCAACGGATGTGCGTTCGGACCTCCATTGCCTTTTACGGCAACTTCATCCTGACCATGGGTAGATCACCCGGTTTCGGGTCTGCCAATAGAGACTAATTCGCGCTTATCACGCTTGCTTTCACTTCGGCTCCATGTCTTAAACATTTAACCTCGCCTCAACTGGCAACTCGCCGGACCGTTCTACAAAAAGTACGCGGTTGAACTATCCCGAAGGAATCGTCCTTCCACAGCTTGTAAACACAGGGTTTCAGGTTCTCTTTCACTCCCCTCCCGGGGTCCTTTTCACCTTTCCTTCACAGTACTATGCGCTATCGGTCACTGAGTAGTATTTAGCCTTACGGAGTGGTCTCCGCATATTCCATCAAGGTTTCTCGTGTCTCGATGTACTCTGGATACTGACTATAAATTCATTCTTTCGGATACGGGCCTTTCACCCTCTTTGGATCGACTTCCCAGACGATTCTCCTAGAAATCC
>JNKY01000010.1 GCA_000702245.1 Lachnospiraceae bacterium C6A11
GAGGATATTTGAGAGGAGCTGTCCTTAGTACGAGAGGACCGGGATGGACGGACCGCTGGTGTACCAGTTGCATTACCAAGTGCAGAGCTGGGTAGCCAAGTCCGGATCGGATAAACGCTGAAGGCATCTAAGCGTGAAACCGACCTCAAGATAAGATATCCCACTCCCCTGAGGAGTTAAGACCCCTTGAAGACTACGAGGTTGATAGGCACCGAGTGTAAGTGTGGTAACACATTCAGCTGAGGTGTACTAATAGGTCGAGGGCTTATTCAAAAGATAAAGCGAATGAGAAAGAAACTCAGCGCGACTTAAGTATGATACTTGTTGGATATTTATAGAAAATAATATTTTCTATTTACAGATTGTAGGATTATATGGTAACATATCTCTTGCGACAGTTTGTGTGAGGTTTTCAAGGTACATGTAGAGTGCCTGAATGGCCCAGTGGCTCAGTTGGTTAGAGCGCCGCCCTGTCACGGCGGAGGTCGACGGTTCAAGTCCGTTCTGGGTCGCTTAAAGAATATGGGATCTTAGCTCAGCTGGGAGAGCATCTGCCTTACAAGCAGAGGGTCACAGGTTCGAGCCCTGTAGGTCCCATTTGTTTGCCGATGTGGCTCAATTGGCAGAGCAGCTGATTTGTAATCAGCAGGTTATCGGTTCGAGTCCGATCATCGGCTTTTTGCTTTTTTACAATTTCATATTGTATTAAGACAAATGGGTGGATTCCCGAGTGGCCAAAGGGGACAGACTGTAAATCTGCTGCAAATTGCTTCGGTGGTTCGAATCCACCTCCACCCATTCCAGATCCACCAAAGCTTCGGCAGAGGCGGATTTTTAATTAATATCGCGGGGTGGAGCAGCTCGGAAGCTCGTCGGGCTCATAACCCGAAGGTCACAGGTTCAAATCCTGTCCCCGCTACTCTATAGCAATACATGCCCAGATAGCTCAGTTGGTAGAGCAGAGGACTGAAAATCCTCGTGTCGCTGGTTCGATTCCGGCTCTGGGCACTTTTTTTATGTCCAAAAGCTTTTAAATGAATCGTATTGATCGAAAACATTAGTCGGACATTAGTATTTTATATTAATAAAAAGGTCATCTAACTGATGCGTTCAGATAGATGACCTTTTGTTTTATAAACAACTTAAAAATAATACCTATGATTATATTTGTTTGAATAAGTCTTATATTATTTTTTATATTTTACTTACCCCAGCCGGATAATCCTGAGCCTCTTTCGTAGAGGATCTCATCCATGAAGGATACTGTACCTTCTTCATCCGCAGTTATCTTAGGGATGTTTACAGGAACCTTACCCTCAGGGACTGACTGCCCAAATGCTGAACATACAGCTACTGCAACATTAAGATTGAATGGACCGTTTCCATTTTCGTCGTGTGCATCTCCGTAAGGGTGATAAGCACAGATAATAGCATCGGCACTGTCGTAGCAGGCTGCGTCGTAAGGAAGATTCAGACTGAGAACAGAGACCTTTGCGTTATCTGATTCATGAACATGATCGATAATCTTGCATATTATTTCTTTTTGGCTGAAGGAGAACTGCGAAAGAATGATAATATTATCAGCGTCGTCAAGTGCTTTCTGAAGTCCTTCATCTTCGAATTCCAGTTCATCATAACTCATTATAGTAATATTATCAGGATTTACAAGTTTCTCGGTCTTAAGTCGTTCAATGGCGTATTCAACCGAAGGAATCCTATATTCATTTGATGCCAGGATAAGTGTTTTACCATCGTTGTTTCCGTCGATCGGAAGGGCATCATTTTCATTTTTAAGGAGAGTCATACCCTTCTGGGCAATCTCCCATTCTCTCTTATGATGCTCAGGAGCACCAACAATCTTATTAACGTATTCCATCTGCTCTTCGAAAGTATAGTCAAGAACGCTGCTTTCAAGGATTGCCTTATTATATTTAAGCTTAAGAATACGCTCAACGGAGTTATCAACCTCCTCCATCTTGATGTCACCTGCTTCAACACGAGCAACCAGCTTCTTCATGTAGTCATCCATCACCGCAAGAGTATCGGTTTTAGCATCCTTGTAAAGGTTTACTGGGATCAGAAGAATGTCTACATCTGCATTTATAGCCATAACTGCTGCATCAGTTGGATCAAAGTGAGTAGATATGGCTCCCATATCAAGAGCATCTGTGATGACAACACCGTTATAACCCATCTCTGTACGAAGAAGATCTGTTATGATCGTTCTTGAAAGAGTTGCAGGTATAAAAACCTCGCTGCCATCTTCCTTCGAAAGATAGGTTGTCTGCTCAATCTGCGGGTACTGAATATGTGCTGTCATGATCATGTCGGTACCTTCATCGATGCCGGCCTGGAACGGAATAAGTTCGCAGGCTGCAAGCTCTTCGAGAGTAAGATCTGAGCATGGAAGACCTGTGTGACTGTCCTCGCCGACATTTCCGTGTCCAGGGAAATGTTTTAGCGAAACTGAAATATTATTCTTGTTGAGACCGCGGATAAATGCACAGACGTATTCGGCGGTCATTACCGGATCATCAGAGAAGGATCTTACGCCGATGATCGGGTTGTTTGGATTGTTATTTACATCGGATACCGGGGCAAAGTCCATGTTGAAGCCGAGGGCTGCAATCTCTTCGCCAAGCATTTCGGCGCTTTCCTCTGTAAGCGTAGGATCGCCGGTTGCGGCCAGACCCATATTTCCGGATGAGGTAATACCATACTCAATACGGTTAACAAGGCCGCCTTCCTGGTCGACACACATAAACATCGGGATGCCGAGATCTGAATCATCAGCTGCCGTCTGACAGTCGCGGATAAGCCTTACGGTCTGCTCCTCGTTATCGATATTTGAACCAAAGAGGATCACGCCGCCAAAATCGTATTTTGTAAGGCAGGCTTTGTAATCATCGTTTAGCTCGAGTACGTCGTCGCCTTCGTCCACAGGGCGAAGAGCAACTATCATCATCTGCGCGAGCTTATCTTCGATGGTCATGCTGTCGATAAGATCATCAATATCCGACTCGCTGTAGTGATGCCTTGCTTCAGTACTTGCTTCAGTACTTGCTTCGGTGCTGTCATCGGTGGCCGTTTCTGTTGGTTCTGATGTGGACGCTGCTTCGGTGGTAGTGGTTGTATCAGTCTGAGTTTCAGTGCTTTTTTTATCAGACTTGCTACCGCACCCTGTCGATGCTATTGCCAGACCCAGCGTCAGGATAAAACTGATTATTTTCTTTCTTTTGATCAATATGTCTACCTCCCATTCCCGCATAACGGAGATATAGCTTTGATCAGTCCCCGTCATACATTATTAATATGATGAGATAAAATAGCCTCCTCAATTAATAATTATACCATTTTAGGGGATCGTTTCAAAGATTTATTGAAAAATACACGTTGTCGCGTTATTATTTTCTCTGTAACCACGAAGACGGTGCGCCGGCAAAAGGGCAATACATTTTACCGGCAGGGTTGCAATCCGGTAATTGCCATTAAGCTTCACCGGCGGGGTTACAATAAAGTGTATTTGTTATAATTAAGGAGTTTTTTATGAATAAGAAGTTTAGAACACTGACAGGCATCATACTGGTATTTATTATGTGCTTTTCGATGTGTTCGTGCGGCAAAAATGACAGGGGAAATAAAGATAAAACTACAATTCATCCTACGACAGAGGACACGACTGAGACGGATGTATCCGATACTCCTATAGGTGAGATCGTAAGTGGAAAGAGAAATATTATCATTGATACAGATACGGGTGGGGACGACGCGGCAGCAATCATCCTTGCGGCGCTTGACCCGGATATAAATATCGTCGGCGTTACCACGGTTTTCGGAAATGTCGAACTTGAACAGGGTGTAAAGAATGCCCTTATGGCTCTTGAGGTGGCGGGTTGTAAGGCGCCTGTTTTTTTAGGCTCGGAAGAGAATTATGAGGGCGAAAATAAGGAAGCGTACAGCGTCTATGGTGAAGACGGAATGGGAGACGCCGATCTTGTCCATCCGACAGGCGAAGCCGCCGACGGCGATGCGATTGATTTCATTATAAATACAGTTAAAGCTCATCCGGGCGAGATAGAGATAGTAGCTCTTGGACCGGTCACAAATATAGCTTATGCCATCGAAGAGGATCCTGAAGCGATGAAAAACGTGAAGAGGATCTGGTCGATGGGAACGGCGGGACTGGGCATCGGAAATTCATCGCCGGTAGCGGAATTCAATGTCGCAAAGGATGCTGAGGCATATAGTATCATGCTTTCATCCGGACTTCCTGTTACTATCGTGGGACTTGATGTGACCGAAGGTGAGGCGGAATGGTCGGACAAGGAGTTTGATGAACTCGCTAAGCAGGGAGATAAGGGCGCATTTGTAGCGGCTCTTTTTGGAAAGATCAGGGAGTTCTATAAGGGTAACGGCAAGGATTCGGTCAATATTACCGATCCGGTGGCTATGATGTGCGCACTTTATCCTGACTTTGTGAAGAATACGATAAGCACTTACGCCAGTTGCATCACCGAGGAAGGTGAGACCTTCGGGGAGGTCATCTTCTATAAGGAAGGCTTCACCTATGATATGACGGAAAATGATTTTGAATATACCACAGACCTTGTGACAGAGGTCGATGCAGCTTCATTTTTCGACAGATATGTAGCTGTTATTAACGGCGAGACGTATTCTTCAGGCAGTGGAGGAAACGGTAACGGCTCAGGAAATGGTTCGGGCAGCAACGAAAAAAACGGTGATATATATATTCTCTTCACAAGTGATGTTCATTGTGCAGTTGATGAGGGCTTCGGATATGCGGGAGTCAAGGCCATAAGAGATAAGCTTGATAAAGAGGGCTACACCACTATCCTCGTAGATGACGGCGACTTTCTGCAGGGCGAACCTATCGGAACGCTCAGCAAGGGTGAGGCTATCATAGAGCTGATGAACGACCTTAAGTATGATGTGGCTATCCCTGGAAATCATGAATTTGATTACGGGATGGACAACTTCCTGGAACTTGCCGAAAAGGCTGATTTTCCTATAATAAGCTGCAATTTCAACAAGGATGGCGAGCTTATATTTGAGCCATATATCATTAAGGAGGCGGCAGGATTTAAGATTGCATTTGTCGGGGTGACGACTCCTATGACGCTGAGAACATCTTCGCCTGTGAATTTCCAGAATGAAAAGGGCGAATACATATACGGCTTTATGCAGGACAAGGACGGAAGCAGTCTGTACAATGCTGTTCAGAAGGCGGTTGATGATGCAAGAACGGAAGGGGCTGATTTTGTTTATCTGATGGCACATCTTGGAAAAGACGCGGATGCATCACCATGGACTTTTACAGAAGTTGTTGAAAATACAACCGGTATTGATGCGGTCATTGACGGACACAGCCATGATACAGAACTGATCCTGCTGAAAAATAAGAACGGAGAAGAGCTGGAGCGTTCTGCACCGGGAACCAAGCTTGATGCTATCGGATACAGTCACATCTCTGCGGACGGAGAAATCGTTGATACCGACATCTGGAGCTGGCCAAACGATACATCTTTGGAAGGACTTATTGAGGTCGACAATGAAATAAGTGTTAAGGTTGATGAAGCTAAGCATAAGCTTGATGAAGAGCTTAATACAGTTGTTGCACATACGGATGTTGACCTGGTAAAGGATGATCCGGAAGCGGTCGATGAATCGGGAAATCCGGTAAGAATCATTCGAGTTAAAGAGACAAATCTGGGAGACCTCTGTGCTGACGCTTACAGAGATCAGGCAGGCGCGGATATTGCATTTATAAATGGCGGGGGTATTCGTGACAGCATCAAGGCCGGAGATATAACCTATAATGATATTATAAAGATTCATCCTTTCGGAAATGAGCTCTGCGTGCTCAGCGTTACAGGACAGCAGATACTGGATGCTTTGGAGTGGGGATCGAAAAATGCGCCGGAAGAGTTCGGAGGTTTCCTGCAGGTATCAGGTCTGTCATACGAGATAGATGTTAATATAGAGAGTACCTGCACTGAAGATGAGTACGGCATGTTTGCGGGAGTAAGCGGAGAGCGGAGAGTTAAAAATGTAATGGTTGGCGACGAGCCGGTCGATCCGGATAAAACCTATACTCTTGCAGGCCACAGCTTTATGCTCCTTTATTATGGTGACGGATATTCTATGTTTGAAGGGTCTGAGATACTGCAGGACAAGGTGAAGCTTGACAATCAGGTTCTTATTGATTACATCATTGATACTCTGGGCGGTACGGTTGGCGACGAGTACAAGGATCCTTACGGACAGGGAAGAATTAAAATCACAGAATAAAATCGTGAGGCGGATCACGATAACGCAGTGATAATACAAATGACAAACAAATTGTGAGGCATAAAAAAGATCGGCAGCTGATACTGTCGATCTTTTTTATAATATGATCACTGTAAATGATGGTTATTGCAGATCATAATAATATCATCGTAAATAATGTAATTATACAACGGCGTCGATGGCCTTCGAAAACTGGTCGGCGCAGGATGTGCCGCGGAAACCGCACTGGTTGCCACGAAGTATTTCAGATATCTCCCTGGCGTCCTTTCCTTCAACAAGTCGGCCGATGGCCTTGAGGTTGCCGTTACAGCCTCCTGTGAAAACTACATTGTGAAGCTTTCCGTCCTCAATATCAAAATCAATCTGCATAGAGCATACGCCCTGTGGTGAAAATGTGTGATGCATAGTATTTCTCCTTTTTATTACTGGCAGCTAAGCTCGTCAAACGGTGTGCCCTTAGCCCATGGGCTTCCGACATCACATCTGCCGTGATGATAGGTCTTCTCAGTCTTGGCCTTCGGGTTATCGGCAACGCGAAGCCTAAGCCTTCCTTCCTCCGACTCTGCAAAGCTGTCGAGCATATTCATTATATTCATAATATCCTGAAAATCCACTTCGTCGTCCTTCATGGCATTTTCGCTGCTATTCTCGTAAAATGGCATAACTTCTACCTCCTTATGTATGTAAAACCATCCTGCCTCCGTTATCGCGGCAGGAAACTTATCGATCTTAACTGTATAATCATTGTATTTACTATAGTATATGATTATGCGGTGAAAATACAAGTGTAAATATGAAACAATCGTCGCAACATACGTTGTATTTTTGCCTGTAAATATATATAATCAAGGCAGGGTGTATTTTTAAAAATACTAATATTAATCTTTAATCTCTTTTTAATCTTTCTGATATTTTATATTAATTTTCCGGTGTTACTATTAGACCATCAAATGAAGAACACGCACAACAAAGTGCGAAGGATAAATCAGAAAGATGAAAGGATGGAAAACATAATGGATAAGTTAGAAAAAGTTGAAAAGATAAGAGAAAAAACAGGTGTCAGCTACGCAGAAGCACTTATGGCGCTTGAGCAGAATGACGGCGATATACTTGATGCGATCATCTACATCGAGAGAAATGGCAAGGGAAACAGCAGCCAGGATACAGCAAGATTCAGCAGCGTAGGAAATGATGATGAAGCTTCTGAGCGACTTGTAAATGCAACTGCCGAATACGACAGAAGCAACGAGAGAGACGGAGTTGACAGCTTCTTCGACTGGGTTAAGAGAGTATTTAGAAAGAGTGTAGATACAAAGTTCACAGTATTAAAGAGAAACGACGAGGTTCTTCAGGTTCCTGTACTTGTACTTGTTATAGCTATGATATTTGCTTTCTGGATTATTGTTCCACTTATGATCATCGGCCTCTTCTTCGACTGCAGATATCACTTTGAAGGCGTTGATAAGGTTACAGTTGATGTTAACGATTTCTGCGACAGAGCAGCAAATGGCGCTATGGATATGAGAAACGGCAGATCAAAGAAGGCTGAGCGTTATGAAGAGAACTTTGATGATGCAAACGCTGATAATGGTAACTACGACTACCAGGAAAGCACAACTGAGAATGTAGTTTCAGGAAAGTTTGAGGATGCTAAGGCAGAGGATGCTGAGGAAGCAGAGGATGACAGGATCCGTTTTGACGACTAATCTGAAAAAGCCGGAAGCGGCTGTACTTAAAATAATAACAGGATGCTTTAAAAGTATTATAAAACAGACCGGGATGATGAGGAATCATTCCGGTTATAGCACTACATAAATAAAAGAAAGAGAGAGGATAGGGATGAGCAAGATACTGATCATTGAAGATGAAGAGAAGATAGCAAGATTTGTTGAGCTTGAGCTTAAGCATGAAGGAAATCAGACCGATAAGGCATTTGACGGAAGAAGCGGTCTGGAGAAAGCGCTGGAAGGTGACTACGATCTTATCCTCCTGGATATCATGCTTCCTGAGCTGAGCGGTATAGAGGTTCTGAGACGTTTCAGACAGAAGAAGGATACGCCTGTCATCATGCTGACAGCAAGAGATGCAGTTATGGATAAGGTTGCAGGACTCGATGCCGGCGCCGATGATTATATCACGAAGCCTTTCGCTATTGAGGAGCTCCTTGCGAGGATACGTGTAGCTCTGAAGAAGAGAAGCGCATCAGCTTCCACCGAAAACGCGCTTGAGGCGGCTCCTGCCGACAAGAGCATCACGATCGGCGATGTGACCCTTAATGAGGAGAGACACGAGGTTAGATATAAGGATGAGAGACTTGATTTCACAAACCGTGAATTCGAGCTTCTTCGCGTTCTTATGGTAAATAAAAATATAGTTATGAGCAGAGACAAGCTTATGAATCTTGTCTGCGGTTATGATTATATGGGCGAGACAAATGTTATCGATGTTTATGTAAGATATATCCGCACAAAGCTCGATGACAGATTCGGCATACATTTCATCTCGACCGTAAGAGGCGTTGGATATGTTGTCCGTGAGGAGAATTAGGAAACTATTAATAATTGGGGCGGAAATATGGCAGAAGAAGAGAAAAAAACAATTGCAAAAAATAAAACAAGTTCTATAGCCAGAAAGATAAACAGAGATTATATGATCCGTAATCTTTTCTTTGTTATGTGGCTTGATCTGGCTCTTGTGACTGCCGCAGTACTGTTGTTCTTTGTAAATAGTCACAGAAAAGTGCCGGACAGTGCGTTCGAGAATGATTTTTTGGATATTGTATTTGTATTTAAGGATGAGACATCCGCTGATTTCTATACAAAGGAGCAGCCGGGCGTTGATGATCTGATTTATCGCATCACACTAGAGGATGGCACATGTTATGAGTTTTCGGTAAGGGATTATGTTGATATCGTATATCCGCTGTACACCCTTATTTTCATCTTTGAGGTGGTATGGCTGTGCTTCGGACTCTTCAAGACGAAGAAGGTCAGACGTCGAATGAGGCCGCTCTACGATGTGGCGCTTCAGGCCGACGCGGTCAGCAGGATGGCCGGAAAAGCCGGCAGCAGATCCATGTCGGAGAGCAATATGCGTCATCTTGAGTCGGCTATCAATCATGCGGATCCGAATGCACCTATCATAAATACAGGTGATAAGGAGCTCGCCGGAATCGAGATCGCGCTCAATAACCTCCTTAGAGATATGGAGGAGAGCCGTAAGCAGCAGGTGAGATTCGTTTCGGATGCATCGCATGAGCTCAGGACTCCGATCGCAGTCATTCAGGGATATGTAAATATGCTTGACCGCTGGGGCAAGGAGGACGAGGAAGTTCTGACTGAATCTATCGAGGCTCTGAAGAACGAGTCCGAGCATATGAAGGAGCTTGTTGAACAGCTGCTCTTCCTCGCAAGAGGCGACAGCGGAAGAAATACACTGCAGCGCAAGGATTTCGACCTGGCCAAGGTTATATTTGAGGTCTGGGAAGAGTCCATCATGATAGACGAAAAGCATAAATACGCATTTATCGTAGATGGAAAGCGTGTTACGGATATCGTGGAATATGAGGAATCGATTGCCCGAAGCGATAATACTGATAAGGACGGCAACTGCATGAATTACATGATCAACGGTGACGCTGCAATGATCAAGCAATCGTCGAGAATATTCCTGCAGAATGCGGCTAAGTATTCTGAGGCGGGCAGCGAGATCAGGATCAAGATCAACAGAAATGAGGATGCTACGGTTTCTTACTCTATTCAGGACGAAGGAATAGGACTGACACAGGATCAGCTGGATCATGTATTTGAAAGATTTTACCGTTCGGATGAGGCGAGAAATGCAGATACCGGCGGAACCGGTCTCGGACTTTCGATAGCGAAGTGGATAGTTGATGCGCACGAGGCAAAGATCGATGTTATCTCAAGAGCCGATGTTGGAACAAGATTCACTGTATCCTTCCCGGGAATCTACAGAGAGCTTGAGGATAAGGAGCTCGGAGTACAGTTTGGTGACTGATGGGACTGACGGCGGATGAGGATATTGAATGCTTGAGAAAATGATTAGCGGACTGATCGCATACAGGTGGTTGTTGTTTTATATAAATAAGTTTGTAGCGATCAGCTAAAGATAGAGGATAAAAATGGAAAAGATAGTTTTTGAGGTCGGACAGAAGATAATAATGAAAAAGCCGCATCCCTGCGGCGCGAATCTCTGGGAGATACAGAGAGTCGGAATGGATTTCAGGCTGAAGTGCTGCGAATGCGGTCGAAGTCTTATGCTGCCCAGAAAAACCGTCGAGAAGAACTTTAAATCATTCTGTAATTAAAATAAACGTACGGACTATATTTCAATGTATCCGCTCAGTTGTAGATAAAATACGCCTTCGCAGACACACTGAAATATAGTCCTGTTTTTTTGATCAATACACTTTTTCTATTTCTTCCGGAGTTGTTCCGGCTTTCTTACAGAAGATTTCAAGTTCACGCGTAGAACTTATAAGGTACAGGTCGTGGAAGTGGCCGGTTTCATTATCGATGAAGCCGGCTGTTTTTTCGCCTGTGCAGATGCTGATTCTGAGCGCAGGGCGGCCCTTCATGAGTTCATTCATATTGTTGTTCTGTTTTTTATTCTTTCCAAACATATTTCTCACCTGCCGAGCATTCCAAAGATACATTATCGTACTTAAAACAACATAGATTCGGCATCCGGTTGATTCGGTTATTATCGATCCGAATCGATGTCCGGGATGCACTTCACACCACTAATATACAACTCACGACAGATTCGTGTCAAACTGCGACATATTTTCGCCATAAAGAAAAATACATATTATTATGTTACAAGAACAAAGAGGGAAAGGTGGGCTTGCCCGCCTAAATATATTTTATATTAAACCGGAGGTTAAAAATGGGACTTATAGTTAAGGATTTATTCAAGAAATACGGTGAGAAAACTGTAGTTGATCACATCAGCTTCAGTATGGAAAAGCCGGGCGTTTACGCGCTTCTCGGAACGAACGGAGCCGGTAAGACGACATCCATCAGAATGATACTCGACATGCTCGATAAGGATGGCGGCGAGGTTCTCTGGAATGACGGACCGCTCAACTTCGACACCTGCAACATCGGTTATCTCGCCGAGGAAAGAGGCCTCTATCCTAAGTACACACTTATGGATCAGATCAAGTATTTCGGTCATCTCAGAGGTGTGCCTGAGAAGGAGCTCGACAGAAAGATCAAATACTGGGCTGAGCGCCTCAAGGTTGAAGAATATCTCTATCCACAGTATAAGGATGCCGTTTCCGGTAGAAGAATAAATGAGAAAGGTGAGTTCATCGACGAAGAAGAGCTCTCATACGAAGAGAAGGAAGCTGCAAAGAAGGCCAGAAAGAAGCCTGTAAGAAAGAAGAAGATCAAGCCACAGAGTCCTGATCAGCTTTCAAAGGGTAATCAGCAGAAGATCCAGTTCCTCATCGCTATGCTTTCAGATCCTGATCTTATCGTGCTCGATGAGCCATTCTCAGGTCTCGACCCTGTAAATACAGACATCCTGAAGAACGTAGTTCGTGAGCAGATCGAGGCAGGAAAATACATCATCATGTCCAGCCACCAGATGGAGGTTGTTGAGGAGTTCTGTACAGACATCACCATCCTTTCGCGTTCGAAGGCGGTTGTTCAGGGTAATCTGAACGAGATCAAGAAGAGCTACGGAAGAGTAAATCTTCACCTCAAGTGCGACAGCGATGTTACAGGCCTTATCGAGGCAAGCGGCGCAAAGATATTAACCGAGAAGGAAAATGAATACAGGATCAAGGTTACAGGCGACGAGCAGGCTTCACAGCTCCTCAAGACTCTTGTAGATAACAAGGTCAATGTCATCTGTTTTGATCTGTCAGAGATCTCACTTCATGAAATATTTGTAAAAGAGGTAGGGGCCGATGAAAAATAAGAACAGTATTTACAGCCTGGACGGTGTAAGTAAGGTTTATAAGTTTACCCTCACCCAGGCGTTTAAGAATAAGGGCTACAGAGTGTCCTTTATCATAATGATCGTTATGATCATGCTGCTCGGACCTATCATGAGGCTCGGTGCAAGATCAGGCAGCAAGGTGGTTACTTCAGTTTCCGACATCAAGGAAGAGGAAGTTAAGATGACTGAGCTTATAGTCCTGAACGATACAGGCGTACAGTTTAAGGACGATGAGCTGAAACTTAAGGGGACAGGCTTTGAGAAGGTTAAGGTAAGCTATCCGACAGAAACTAAGGATGAGCTTCTTGGAAAGCTTTCAGCAACTCAGGCGCTCCTTTATATCGGTAATGAGACAAACGAGGATGGCATCGAGATCTACAAGCTGAGCCTTATCGCAGCAGACAAGACAGATATTAAGGGAGACGTTCTCGATAACCTCGCTTCATATCTTAAGGATAATTTTGACAATGCAAGATATGAGCAGGCAGGCGTTGAAAAGGATGTCCTGACACTCATTTCCAAGGGCTTTGATGAGAAGAAGAGCTACACTGCTACTGAATTCCAGTCAGCAGCCAGCAGAAAATACAGTGAAGCTGAGGTTATCGCACTCGGAACTACTTTTGCGGTAATCCTCCTCATGGTGCTTTCAATGGCTTCATCATACATCGTTTCCTCAGTTATGGAGGAGAAGGTTTCAAAGCTTGTTGAAACACTTATGATAAGTGTTAAGCCGCTTGCTCTTGTTATGGGCAAGATCTTCGCGATGCTTACATACGTCGGCCTTATTATTATTTGTGGCTTCATCGGTTCCAAGATTTCAAACTTCGCGATGGATCAGATCTTCGGCAAGGCTGATGACAAGGCGTCAAAAACACTCAATTTTGATGCACTTTTCAAGGTTGGAACAGTAAATGCGATCATCATCATCGCCGCAGTACTGCTTGTATTTTTGATCATGGCATTTATCGCGGGTATAGCAGGAAGCTCATGCTCGAAGGCAGAGGATATGCAGAGCGCTAACGGCTCTATCACAATGATTATCATGATCGGCTATATTGCAGCAATGCTCGTTCCTCAGATGGATAACGATACAGTTAACCACATAATGACATATATTCCTGTGCTTTCATGCTTCGTGGCACCTGTACTCTTCATTATCGAGAGCATATCGGTTGTTGAGCTGCTCGCCTTCTTCGCGATCAACATTGCCGCAGCGGTCATAATGTTCTTTGTATGTGCAAAGGTATACAGAAAGCTGATCCTTATTGATGGAAGCAAAGTAAAGATAAGTGAGATATTTAAGATGATATTTACAAGTGACAAACCTAGAAAGGAGGCGGCGTAAATGTTTAAGAATTTTGGAAACGTTTTCAGGTTCTCCTTCAAGAATGCAGTAACAAGAGGTTATAAGATTCTGACGGTGCTGATCGCACTGCTCTGTGTGACGGTGCCTGTGCTCGTCATGTTCTTCAGTGCAAGATCAAAGGATAAGGGCGAGAAGAACATCGATTCCTGCGGCGCTGACGTTATCTATGTGGTAAATGATCTCGGCAAAAATGACGCTGATTTCAATACGCTCAACCAGATGGGTGAGAAGAATTACACAAACATCAAATACGTTAACTGCGCAAATACAGATGAGGCGCTCGCAAAGCTTGAGGCTGACAAGAATAATATGGAGCTCAGCTTTATCCTCGGCTTCGAGGACAAGAACGGTTCAGCATGTGCGTACATAGTTGTTCCGGACAAGAGACTCCCTGAGGGTCAGGCAAGAAACTTCTATGATTTCATGGACAAATATCAGAGCTACTTTATGGTGCTGGCAGCCGGCCTCGATGAGGAAGGCCTCCGTCAGGTTATCACACAGTCTGAGTACCAGACCTACCATGAGACAGGCTTCATGAGTAACACAGCTATCGAGGATTCTGAAGAGAATAACGACGTTATGGCAAGCAACATGCTCTCGACCTTTAAGAGCATCATGCCACTCTTCACACTGATGCTGCTTTATTTCCTGATCCTTGCATACGGTAACAGTATTACGCAGAATATCGTTATGGAGAAGTCTTCAAAGCTTATGGATACGATGCTTGTATCAGTAAGGCCGGAGGCTCTCTGTATGGGTAAGTTCCTGGCAGTTGCACTTGCCGGAATCATTCAGATATTTGTCTGGATAGGATCGATCGTACTTGGTTTCGTCATTGGAAATATTATCTGCAACAAGTTCTATCCTGATGCAAACTTTGCACTTATAGCATTCTTCAAGGCTATGACGAAGATGGGTGTATTTAAGCTTCCGAATGTTGCAATCGCAGTACTTATGCTTGTTGTCGGCTTCCTGCTCTTCGCATCACTTGCGGTTGTTGCAGGTGCTATCTCTAAGACAAGAGAAGAGGCAGCGGGTGCTTCCTTCCTCTTCGTACTTCCACTGCTTGTAGCTTACTTCGCAGTAATGTTCGGCGGCGGACTTGAGTCAGGCGGCGCACCAACATGGATGCTTTACGTTCCGTTCACTGCAGCGCTCATCACACCGGCTTACGTTTCACTTGGCGTTATCAGCTTCGCAGAAGGTCTTGCATCATACTCGATCATGTTTGTATGTATGCTCCTCTTCGTAATAGCAGCAGGACGTCTCTACAAGATGATGTCGCTTTACAAGGGCAATCAGCTTAAGTTTGGTAAGGTTATGAAAATGCTCTTCACAGGCGAAAGCGCGATGGCGGAGAAGAAATAGTATTTCATAAAGAACAATATTTCACAGGCATGGACCCGGCGTCCATGCCTGTTTTATAAAACAAAACTAAAGATTTTGCGCAGTCTGATCCAAGGGATAGAATTGACATGGCCGTAGAATGATATTATAATTTCCCTTGTAAATACAGCCTGCCGGGAAGTTCGGAGAGAGGCAGGACATAAGAAGGAGGTTACAAAGAAATGGATATTAAAGCTACTATCGATTCAATCGTTAAGAAGATCAAGGGTGATCCAAAGATCGCTGACAAGTTCCAGAAGGATCCTGAGAAGACCGTTGAGGAGGTTGCAGGTGTTGATATTCCTGACGGAATGATGGATAAGGTTGTTGATGGTGTTAAGACTGCTCTTGCAGGCGACAAGGCCGGCGGAGTTGTTGATAAGATCAAGAACCTCTTCTAATCGAATCGTTATTACTGAGAGTGCATCGTGTAGAGCGGTGCACTCTTTTTTAGTGATGCCCCAAACATTTTTGACAGTCATATATCAAATATGGTATATTCTATATGTATATTTATGCCTTATGGAGGGTTTCAAATGCATTACGCGATATCTGACCTGCATGGTTGTTATAGAGAATTCATCGCTATACTGGATAAGATCGAATTCAACAAGAAGGATATTTTATATGTTATAGGCGACGTGACGGATCGTGGTGAAGGCAACGTCGAGCTTTTGAAGTTCATGATGCAGCATAAGAACATCGTTCCTCTGCTTGGCAACCATGAGCTGATGGCGCTCCAGGTGCTCCCGGCCGTCCTCGGCAAAACAAACGATGAGATAAATATCATGATGCAGGGCGAGAGCTTCCGCAATGCGCTGAAGCAGTGGTATTACAACGGTGGTACCACGACCATCCAGCAGTATCTCAGACTTCCTATCAAGGAGCAGGAGGAGATCCTTAATTATATGCAGAGCTTCAAGCTTTACGAGCGGGTTACTGTGAAGGGGAGAAACTATCTTTTGATCCATTCACTGCCTGACAAGAAGGACGCATACAAGCATATAGACGATGGTACATATTCAACGATGTCGCTGCTTTTCGGTCGTCCGGATTTCAAGAACCCTGCAAAATACACATATGATGAGAATATTCTTATAGTCATCGGCCACACACCGACGGCTGTCATTCCGGAGGCAACACCGGGCAGATTCTTCAAATGCGGAAATATCATAAATATCGACTGCGGCTGTGTTTCAGGCAGGGCCCTTGGCGTGCTGTGCCTCGAGACCGGAAATGTATTTTACACAAAGAGCCTTTTCAGAAGGCTGTAGCTAAAGGAGACTAAAAATGGGTAAGTATTTCGGAACCGATGGTTTCAGAGGAGAAGCAAATGTGGTCCTTACTGCGGATCATGCATTTAAGGTTGGAAGATTTCTTGGCTGGTATTATAACGAGCTGAGAAGAAGAGAGGGCAACGAGGAGCCTGCGAAGGTTGTCATCGGAAAGGATACAAGACGTTCAAGCTATATGTTTGAGTATTCGCTGGTTAGCGGACTTGTTGCTTCAGGCGCAGACGCATATCTGCTGCACGTTACAACTACTCCTTCGGTTGCTTATATAACAAGGCAGGATGATTTTGATTGCGGAATCATGATCTCTGCGAGCCATAATCCATATTATGATAATGGTATCAAGCTGATCAGCGGAACAGGTGAGAAGATGCGCGAGGACGTTATCGACCTCATCGAGGCTTATCTGGACGGACAGCTGGTTGTATTTGATTCGAAGTGGGAGACCATCCCTTATGCGACAAAGGAGAAGATCGGCCGCACTGTGGACTATGTTTCCGGAAGAAACAGATATATCGGCTACCTGATCTCGCTGGGCATGCATTCGCTGAAGGGCATGAAGATCGGCCTTGACTGCGCAAACGGCAGCTCATGGAACATCGCGAAATCTGTATTTGATGCCTTTGGCGCGAAGACCTACGTTATAAATGCAGAGCCAAATGGTACAAATATCAACCGTGACGCCGGCTCAACACATATCGAGGGCCTGCAGAAGTTCGTTATCGACAACGGCCTGGATGTCGGCTTTGCTTATGACGGCGACGCTGACAGATGCCTTGCGGTTGATGAGAACGGCGAGCTTGTTGATGGCGACCACATCCTCTATATTTATGGAAAATACCTTAAAGAGCAGGGGGCTCTGAAGAATAATACAGTTGTTACGACGGTTATGTCGAACTTCGGCCTCTACAAGGCATTTGACGAGCTGGGCATCGATTATGCCAAGACAGACGTTGGCGACAAATACGTTTACGAATACATGGTCAACAATGACTGCCGTATCGGTGGCGAGCAGTCCGGACACATCATCTTCTCGAAGTATGCTACGACAGGTGATGGTATCCTTACCTCAATCAAGATGGTCGAGGTTATGAAGGAGAAGAAGCAGACCCTGGCTGAGCTGAAGAAGGGCTTCACTGTTTATCCGCAGGTGCTTAAGAATATCCGTGTTAAGGATAAGAGAGAGGCACAGAATGATAAGGACGTTGTTGCAAAGGTGGTTGAGGTTGCTGAGGCACTCGGCGACGCAGGAAGGATCCTCGTGCGCGAGTCAGGTACTGAGCCGGTTGTACGCGTCATGGTTGAGGCAGAAACAAAGGACATTTGTGATAAATACGTTGACAGTGTTATCGAAGTGATCAAGGCTAAAGGTCACGAGGCGTAAACAGAGCGGTTTGATGACCTGCAAAAAATCGAATAAATACGATTATTTATAAGAAATATCGGGTTGGTATGATGCCGGCCCGATATTTCTTTTGCACAGAAATCAAGGTTTTATGCGGGTTTTCGGGTGGTCACAAAAACTTCACAAAATTTGTTAGCACTCACACTTGACGAGTGCTAACAAAAGTGCTATAACATAATCAAGTTGAAAAGCTAATAGCCCACCTGCAAAAATCTGGACTAACAATTTGTTGGATGCAAGACACCGAATGATTCTTGAAGGCCTAAAGAATCGATATGGTTGAGCATTATTATGAAAGGAGATATGAACTATGTATTACACAAATATTTTTAATGACAATTTTGTAGAGGATGTTTTCAATGAGCTTTTTGGTGGAACAACAGACAGAAGCTGCGGATGCGAGACAGATAAGAGACCTGCACCACCTAAGAGAGTTGCACAGATGAAGACAGATCTTATCGAGAAGGAAAAGGATTATATATTTGAGATCGAGCTTCCTGGCTTTGATAAGTCAGAGGTTAAGATCGAGCTGAAGGACAATTATCTTACAGTTTCTGCTGAGCATCAGGAGAACAAGGAAGAGAAGGGTCCGGATGTAAAGTTCCTCAGAAGAGAGAGACATTACGGTATGAGACAGAGAAGCTACTATGTTGGCGAGAATGTTAATAAGGAAGCCATCAAGGCAAGCTTCAACAACGGAGTCCTTACGATCGATGTTCCAAAGCCAGAACCAAAGGAAGACGAGAAGGTTACGATCGCAATCGACTGATCAGGTACGGAACATTCCAACCAGTTTGATGATAGTTCTTTCATAATTATTTCCATACCCCCCTCACATAGAACGACCGCCGGCTCAGCACCGGCGGTTGTTTTTAGCTTATACGATTGTTTTTGTAAATCAATTGTAGAGGAACGACGCGGTATTTGCTATAATAAAGGTATCATTAGAAAAACCGTTTTACGGACAGGTGGTAATTATGAATGAAATAAAACAACAGACTTTTACAGGCGAACGAGCTCTCTTCACAAGTGTGGGTCTTGATATTCACAACTGCGTATTTGAGGATGGGGAGTCGCCGCTTAAACATAGCAAAAATATAAAGGTGACTGACAGTGCTTTCAGGTGGAGATATCCTCTGTGGTACTGCAGTGATATTGAGATGCGAAACTGTACGTTTTCCGAGGACGTGCGCGCAGGCCTCTGGTATACAGAGAATCTTCGGATCAACAAGGCGACTATCGAATCGCCGAAGAATATAAGGCGCTGCAGCAATGTTGAGCTTCAGGATGTGCGATTCACCAACGGCCCGGAAACACTGTGGTTCTGTGACCACATCATGATGAAGGACATCTATGTGAAGGGCGATTATTTCGCCATGAACAGCAATAATATCAGAGCCGAGAAGCTGAGGCTTGAAGGGAAATACTCCTTCGACGGCGTCCGCAACGTGGAGATATCGGATTCGAAGCTTGTTACCAAGGACGCCTTCTGGAACAGTGAGAATGTTACGGTCTACAATTCCTTTATTTCCGCAGAATATCTGGGCTGGAATTCAAAGAATCTGACCTTAATCAATTGTACGATCGAAAGTCTGCAGGGGCTCTGCTACGTGGATAATCTTGTGATGAAAAACTGCAGAACCTTGAATACAACTCTTGCCTTTGAGTATTCCAATTGCGATGTTGAGATCGCTGGTCATGTTGACAGTATTAAAAATCCTAGCAGCGGCGTCATCCGTGTCGGTTCGATAGGTGAGCTTATCATGGAGCGTGAGAGAGTTAATCCGGATGCGACGGAGATCATTCTGACAGCCAACTGATAAATGACCGACGAATGATAAATAATCGATAAATAATAAGTGGCATAAGCTATCGTTCTGAAAAAAATATCAGTTTATAAAATTTGTATCTTGACAAATAAGATTGCGCGCAATATAATTTAGTAAAATCAAATAAATGATTATAATGAGTTACTTTTAAATAGGATTTGTAAAACAATTGTCAGGAGGTACCAATATGAGTGATTTTTATGATCTGACTGTAGAAAACCCACAGGGCGAGCAGATAAAAATGGCAGACTTTAAGGGCAAGGTCATCCTTGTCGTAAATACAGCCACAGGCTGCGGCTTCACACCGCACTATAAGGACATCGAGGAGATGTACGAGAAATTCCACGAGAGAGGCTTCGAGGTTATCGATGTGCCATGCAACCAGTTCGCAGGCCAGACGCCGGGAACCGATGACGAGATCCATGAGTTCTGCACTCTCAAGTACAATACCAAGTTCCCACAGATGAAGAAGGCGGACGTTAACGGCGAGAATGCCATCCCGCTCTTCAAATACCTGAAGTCAAAGAAGGGCTTTGAGGGCTTCGGAAAAGGACCTAAGGGACTTGCAATGTCGGCTATGCTAAAGACGATCGACAAGGATTATAAGAACAATCCGGAGATCAAATGGAATTTCACAAAGTTCCTTATCGACCGCAAGGGTGATGTGGTTGCCCGCTTCGAACCGACCGAGAAGATGGAGAATGTGGCGAAGGCTGTCGAAGAGCTCCTGTAAATGTAAAATTAATCTTCTTTAATAAAGAAAACTACCGGGAAACTAACCTTTTTCGGTAGTTTTTTAAGTGAGCGGCCGTTAGGGCACCGCATCCGTGCGAGAGCTGAGTCGAGAGCGGTACCTGTCGGTGCGAACGAGCATAAAAACCGCAGAAATACAAGAGTTTATTTGACCGCAAGGATTGATGGTGTTATAATATTGCAAGATTATTTTAAGGAAAGGAATCCAGAGACATGTACGACAAGGTTTCCACAAAACTTAACTTTACCGAGAACGAAGATAAGGTACTTAAGTTTTGGAACGAGAACAAGGTATTTGAGAAGAGTATAGACGAGAAGAAGGAGCTTCCGACATATACATTTTATGACGGACCTCCGACAGCGAACGGTAAGCCGCACATCGGCCACGTTCTTACCCGTGTTATCAAGGATATGATCCCTAGATATCAGACCATGAAGGGTCACAAGATCATCCGTAAGGCAGGCTGGGATACTCACGGTCTTCCGGTTGAGCTTGAGGTTGAGAAGGAGCTCGGCATCAACGGCAAGGAGCAGATCGAGGAGTACGGCATCGAGCCATTCATCGGTAAGTGTAAGGAATCCGTTTGGCAGTACAAGGGCATGTGGGAGGAATTCTCCGGCAAGGTTGGCTTCTGGGCTGACATGGACGACCCATATGTAACTTATCATAATGATTTCATCGAGTCCGAGTGGTGGGCTCTTAAGACTATCTGGGACAAGGGCCTTCTCTACAAGGGCTTCAAGGTTGTTCCTTATTGTCCACGCTGCGGAACTCCGCTTTCAAGCCACGAGGTTGCTCAGGGCTACAAGACAGTTAAGGAGCGTTCGGCAGTAGTAAGATTCAGAGCTATCGATCCTGATGCGGCAGAAGAGTATTTCTTCCTTGCATGGACAACCACACCATGGACACTTCCAAGTAACACCTACCTCTGCGTAAACCCGGATGAGTCATACGTAAAGGTTAAGGCTGTTGACGGTTATACATACATCCTCGCTGAGGCACTTCTTGACAAGGTGATCGGCGGACTTCTCGACGAGAAGGATAAGGAAGGCAATGCAAAATACACTGCAAACGCAGACGGCAAGGCATATGAGATCCTTGAGACCTACAAGGGTACAGATCTTGAATATAAGCAATACGAGCCGCTCTTCGCATGCGCAGGAGAGAAGGCTGAGAAGCAGCACAAGAAGGCACATTACGTAGTATGCGACGGATACGTAACCATGGAAGATGGTACCGGTATCGTTCATATCGCACCCGCCTTCGGTGAGGACGACGGACGTGTTGGCCGCAAGTATGACGGACCATTCATCCAGTTCGTTGACGGCAAGGGAAATATGACCGAGGAGACACCTTTCGCAGGCCTCTTCGTTAAGGATGCAGATCCAAAGGTACTTGTTGACCTTGAATCACGCGGACTTCTCTTCGCTGCACCAAAGTTCGAGCATGACTATCCACACTGCTGGAGATGCGACACACCGCTCATCTACTACGCAAGAGAGTCATGGTTCATCAAGATGACAGCCGTTTCTGATGAAATGGTAGCAAATAATGATACAGTTAACTGGATACCTGAAGGTATCGGCAAGGGCCGTTTCGGCGAGTGGCTGAAGAATGTTCAGGACTGGGGTATCTCACGTAACCGTTACTGGGGTACACCGCTCAACATCTGGGAGTGCGCTGAGAACGGCAACAAGATAGCTATCGGAAGTATCGCAGAGCTCCGTGAGAAGGGCTACATCCTCGGCGAGAACGGTGAGAAGCTTCCTGTTCCTGAGGACATCGAGCTTCACAGACCGTTTGTTGATGACGTTATCATCGATGACGAAGAGTCAGGCGCTCCGATGAGACGTGTTCCTGAAGTTATCGACTGCTGGTTCGATTCAGGTGCGATGCCATTTGCACAGTGGCATTATCCATTTGAGAATAAGGAGATCTTCGAGGAGAACTTCCCTGCAGACTTCATCTCTGAGGCTGTTGACCAGACAAGAGGATGGTTCTATTCTCTCATGGCTGAGTCTACACTTCTCTTCAACAAGGCACCTTACAAGAACGTTATCGTTCTCGGTCACGTTCAGGATAAGGACGGCCAGAAGATGAGTAAGTCCAAGGGCAACGCAGTTGATCCTATGGAGGCTCTCAACAAATACGGTGCAGATGCGATAAGATGGTATTTCTACACCAACTCAGCTCCATGGCTTCCTAACCGTTTCCATGAGGACGCTGTACTTGAAGGCCAGAGAAAGTTCATGGGAACCCTCTGGAACACATATGCATTCTACACACTTTACGCTGAGATCGATCAGTTCAACCCGCTGGATTACAGCCTTGAATATGACAAGCTTTCCGTTATGGACAAGTGGCTCCTCAGCAAGTTAAATACAGCTGTTAAGACCTTTGACGAGCAGCTCGGCAATTACAGGATCCCTGAAGCGGCTAAGATCCTTGCAGAGTTCGTTGATGATATGAGTAACTGGTATGTAAGACGCTGTCGTGAGCGCTATTGGGTTAAGGACATGCCGCAGGACAAGATCAATGCATACATGACTCTTTACACTGCGCTTGTTACAATCTGCGAGGTTGCGGCTCCTATGGTTCCGTTCCTTACAGAGAGCATCTACCAGAATCTCGTAAGAAATATAGATAAGGACGCTCCGATAAGCATCCACCTCTGCGATTATCCTGAGGTTCAGGAGGAGTTTATCGATACAGAGCTTGAGGAAAATATGGATGAGGTTCTGAAGTGCGTTGTATTTGGACGTGCAGCAAGAAATACCTCAAACATCAAGAACAGACAGCCTATCGCAAATATGTTCATCAAGTCTGAGAAGACACTTCCGGAGTTCTTCATTGATATTATCAAGGACGAGCTTAACATCAAGAATGTTGAGTGGAAGGATGACGTTTCAGAGTTCTCGACATATACATTTAAGCCACAGCTCAGAACCGTTGGACCTAAGTACGGCAAGTTCCTCGGAGGCATCAAGGAATATCTTGCCAACGTTGATGGAAATAAGGCTATGCAGACTCTTAAGTCTGAGGGAGTGCTTAAGTTCACAGTTAATGATACAGAGATCGCTCTTGCTGAAGAGGATCTTCTGATAGATGTTGCCAAGTCTGATGACTACGTAACAGAAGGTGATAATTACGTTACAGTTGTTCTCGATACAAGACTCACACCTGAGCTTATCGAGGAAGGCTACGTAAGAGAGATCATTTCCAAGATTCAGTCAATGCGTAAGGAGGCAGACTTCAACGTTACCGACAGGATCAAGGTTTACGCTGAAGGAAATGACAAGATCGCCGGCATCCTTGCTGCAAATGCAGAGGTTATCAAGACAGCCGTTCTTGCGGATGAACTTATTTCCGGCAGTGCAGCAGGCTTTATAAAGGACTGGAATATCAACGGCGAAGACGTGAAGATGGGCGTAGCCAAGGTATAACGAACTTTGAACTAAGCTTTCCTCGATAAACTGAATTGAATCCGCGAATAAATATGTCCGTGAAGGCGTATTTTATCTACAACTGAACGGATATATTTATTCGTGGATTCGACAAAGAGTAGATGGAAAGCGTGTGATAAAGAGGAGGGAATGGAATGAAGAAAATTGCTGATTTTGATAAGGCAGCCTTCAAGGCTGAGGTTATCAACAATGTTAAGACACTCTACAGAAGAGATATCGATGAAGCAACACCTCAGATGATATATCAGGCTGTAGCCTACACGGTTAAGGACGACATCATCGACAGATGGATCGCAACCCACAAGGTATATAAAAAGCAGAATGTTAAGAAGGTTTATTACCTTTCGATGGAGTTCCTTATCGGAAGACTTCTCGGAAATAATATCCTGAGTCTCGGTTACTATCCGCAGATCAAGGAAGCTCTTGAAGAGATGGGCTTTGATATGAACTTTATCGAGGATCAGGAGAGAGACCCTGCACTTGGTAATGGTGGTCTCGGCCGTCTTGCAGCTTGCTTCCTGGATTCACTTTCAACACTTGGTTATCCTGCATATGGCTGCGGTATCCGTTATCGCTATGGTATGTTCAAGCAGAAGATCAAGGACGGTTATCAGTATGAGGTACCGGATGACTGGTTAAAGCACGGCTACCCATTCGAGGTTAAGCGTGCAGAGTATGCCGTTGAGGTTAAGTTCGGTGGTTATGTAAGAGTTGAGCAGAAGAACGGACGTAACCAGTTCATCCAGGAAGGTTACAGATCAGTTCGTGCCGTACCTTACGATCTCCCTGTAGTTGGCTACGGAAATAACGTTGTAAATACACTTCGTATCTGGGATGCTGAGGCTCCACAGGAGTTCAATCTTGAGTCCTTCGACAGAGGTGAGTATGATAAGGCTGTTGAGGAAGCAAACCTTGCAAGAACACTTGTTGAGGTTCTTTATCCGAACGACAATCACATCTCAGGTAAGGAACTCAGACTTAAGCAGCAGTATTTCTTCATCTCTGCTTCTGTACAGAGAGCTATCCTTAAGTTTAAGGAGAACAATGAAGACATCCACGATCTTCCTGAGAAGGTTGTGTTCCAGCTTAACGATACACACCCAACAGTATGCGTAGCAGAGCTTATGAGAATCCTCATGGATGAGGAAGGACTTGAGTGGGATGATGCATGGGATATCACAACACGTACCTGTGCTTACACAAACCACACAATCATGTCAGAGGCTCTTGAGAAGTGGCCTATCGAACTCTTCAGCAGACTGCTTCCACGTGTATATCAGATTGTTGAGGAGATCAACAGAAGATTCATCCTCAAGATTCAGGAGATGTATCCTGGCAACCAGGACAAGGTTAAGTCTATGGCTATCCTCTATGATGGACAGGTTAAGATGGCTCATCTTGCTATTGCAGGTTCATTCTCAGTTAATGGTGTTGCAAAGCTTCACACAGAGATCCTGAAGAAGAGAGAGCTTAGGGACTTCTACGAGATGAGACCTGAGCAGTTCAATAACAAGACAAACGGTATCACACAGAGAAGATTCCTTGCACACGGCAACCCTCTTCTCGCTAAGTGGTTAAATGAAAATATAGGAGATGGCTGGATCACAGACCTTTCTCAGATCAAGAAGGTTAAGGTTCTTGTTGACGATCCTAAGTATCAGCAGGAGTTCATGAACATCAAGTACCAGAACAAGCTTCGTCTTGCAGAGTACATCAAGGAGAACAACGGAATCGACGTTGATCCGAACTCTATCTTCGATGTTCAGATCAAGAGACTTCATGAGTATAAGAGACAGCTCCTCAATATCCTTCACGTAATGCATCTCTACAATGAGATCAAGGAGAATCCGGAGATGGATATCGTTCCGAGAACATTTATCTTCGGTGCGAAGGCAGCTGCCGGCTACAAGAGAGCTAAGCTTACTATCAAGCTCATCAACTCAGTAGCTGATGTTATCAACAACGATGCTTCTATCGACGGAAAGATAAAGGTTGTATTTATCGAGGATTACAGAGTATCAAATGCAGAGATCCTTGTTGCTGCAGCTGATGTTTCAGAGCAGATATCAACTGCTTCACGTGAGGCTTCAGGTACAGGTAACATGAAGTTCATGCTTAACGGTGCTCCTACACTTGGAACCATGGATGGCGCAAACGTTGAGATAGTTGAAGAGGTTGGTGCTGAGAATGCATTTATCTTCGGTCTCTCAGCCGACGAGGTTATGAAATACGAGCGTGAGGGCGGCTACAATCCTTGGGATATCTACAACTCAAATCAGAATGTCAGAAAGGTACTTACACAGCTTATCAACGGTATGTACAGTCCTGACGATCCTGAGAGATTCAGAGACCTTTATGATTCACTTACCAAGGAAGATGTTTACTTCATCCTTAAGGACTTCGATTCATACGCAGAGGCTCAGAAGAGAGTTGACGAGGCTTACAGAGATACAGCCGGCTGGGCACGTATGGCTATGATGAACACGGCCTGCGCAGGTAAGTTCTCTTCAGACAGAACTATCGAGGAGTATGTAAAGGATATCTGGCACTTAAAGAAGGTTAAGGTTGAACTTGCCAAGAAGAGTGCGAAATAATCAGAATAATTCGTTACGGCGTAAGGACTTATGGCGTAATAATATAGCGTAAGATTAAGAACCGCACGACTGCTTATTCACAAAAAGGATGAGACAGCCGTGCGGTTTTTTGATCGAATGGATTTACAGGAATAAGCTATCGGGATGCCTTGTGTTGATTCTTTTACACCTGTTTACTGGTTTTGTCAACGAAGCCTTCCTATAAGCATAAGTATTCATCATAAAAAAATATAATATTTGAGGAAGATATTTCATTTTATTATCACTGCGGAGATGTTATATTAGCATATATAACTATGCGTAGATTTGCCGGATTGGGAGGTAGAAAAATGAGTATAAAAGAAATGATAGATGCAGGAAAAACAGCGATCGGTATCGAGTTTGGTTCGACCAGAATCAAAGCGGTTATGGTTGATGAGGCGGGAAAGCCTATCGCACAGGGTGACTTTGGCTGGGAGAACCAATATGAGAATGGTGTCTGGACTTATAGTCTGGATATGATATGGACCGGCCTTAAGGAAGCTTATGCAAAGCTCCTTGCTGACGTTCAGGAGAAATACGGCACAGTCATAAAGACCACCGGAGCTATCGGCTTCAGCGCCATGATGCACGGCTATATGGCATTTAATGAGGGCGGCGAGCTGCTGGTTCCTTTCAGAACCTGGAGAAATACGATAACAGGCGAAGCGGCGGCAGCACTTACCGAAGAGTTCGGCTTCAATATCCCTGAGAGATGGAGTATAGCGCATCTTCATCAGGCAATCCTGAACAAGGAGGAGCATGTTAAGGACATCAGCTTCTTTACAACGCTCGCGGGCTACATTCACTGGCAGCTCAGCGGTGAGAAGGTTCTCGGAATAGGCGATGCTTCCGGAATGTTCCCTATCGACAGCAGAACAAGAAATTATAATGCAGAATATATGGAGAAATACGACAAGCTTCTTGGCAGCCTCGGTGTAAGCTTCAGGATAGAGGATATCCTTCCGAAGGTTCTTCTCGCAGGCGACAAGGCCGGTGTTCTTTCAGCTGAAGGCGCCGCAAAGCTTGATGTTTCAGGCAGTCTTCAAGCAGGCATTCCACTTTGCCCGCCTGAAGGTGATGCAGGAACCGGTATGGTTGCAACAAACAGTGTTGCCGTAAGAACCGGAAATGTTTCCGCAGGAACAAGTATTTTCGCCATGGTTGTTATGGAGAAGGCACTCTCTAAGGTGCATCCTGAGATCGATGTTGTTACAACACCTGTCGGTGACGATGTTGCAATGGTACACTGCAATAACTGTACCTCTGATATAAATGCGTGGGCTAAGATCTTCCGCGAATACAGCGAGGCGATGGGTATAGAGGTTGATACAAATAAGCTCTACACCACTATGTTTAAGGCTGCTCTTAGTGGTGCGCCTGACTGCGGCGGACTTATGGGCTTTAACTATTTCTCAGGCGAGCCTGTTACTGGTTTTGCAGAAGGCAGACCTGTATTTGCAAGGAAAATAAACGCAGACTTTTCATTCGCTAACTTTATGAGACTGCACCTTTTCTCAGCGGTCAGCACTCTTAAGGTAGGCCTCGATATACTCCTCAGGGAAGAGGACGTTAAGGTAGATAAGCTTTACGGCCACGGCGGCTTCTTCAAGACTCCTGAGGTTGGTCAGAGAATCATGTCAGCTGCAACCGGCGGTCCGATCACCGTTATGGAGACGGCAGGCGAAGGCGGTGCCTGGGGCATGGCTATCCTTGCACTTTACCTTACAAAGGTTATTGGTGGTGCAGACGATAATACTGTTAAAGAAGGCTCACTTACCCTTCCGGACTTCCTGAACAATTCGATCTTCGCAGGCGAAAGCGGCTCAACCGTAACCGCAACATCTGAAGAAATTCAGGGTTTCGATTCCTTCATGGAGAGCTTCAAAGCAGCACTTCCTATCGAGAAGGCCGCAGTTGAAACTTTATCATTCCAAGTGGTATAATTAGAAATATACAGGCTCCGGTTATATATGCCCCAGAGGAAGTGCTTTGCTATGGGCGAGGGGTATATATAATCGGAGCCGTCCGATATATTATTTAGTTGGAGAAGAGTATGATAAAGGTATTATTGGTGGAAGACGAATACGCGATCAGAGAAGGCATCAAGAAGTCCGTTGAATGGGAGAACCACGGCTTTACGCTGGTGGGCGAAGCAGGCGACGGAGAGGTTGCATTTCCGAAGATACTTAAGACTAAACCGGATATCCTCATAACGGATATCCGTATGCCTTTTATGGACGGTCTTGAGCTGGCGAAGCTTGTCAAAAATGAGCTGCCGAACATCAAGATCATCGTCCTCAGCGGCTATGACGACTTCAATTTTGCAAAGCAGGCCATCAGTATCGGCGTAGAAGAATACATCCTCAAGCCTGTTTCCGGTGAGAACCTTCTGAAGGAGCTCGGTAAGATAGCCGAGGATATTAATAATCAGAGGAAGGAAGAGGAAGCACGCCGCAAATACATGAAGGACATGGAGGAGATCCGCACTCTTGAGAAGCAGAAATTCATCCATGATATGATTGGTGGCAGGCTTTCTATGCAGGAGTCGGTTGAAACTGCGAAGGAGCTGGGAATAGACATCACAGCGGCCTTCTACTGCATCATTCTCATGCAGATATTTCCAAGGAATCCGGGCAGCTCGGACGCAAACGAGTATTCACGCGTGAATGAAGAGATCTACCAGAAGATAAATGATATATTCGACGGAAATGATCACGTATTTCCGTATGAGCAGGTCGGCGACGTGCTCTGCCTGCTTGAGAAGGCTGATTCCCTCAATGATATGGAGGAGAATATCCAAAACAGCATAGCGAAGATCAAGACGCTTATGGCGGATTACAAGGATCATATGTATTTTATCTCTGTCGGCAAACCGGTAGAGAGGATCAGGGACGTTAACAGCTCTTATGCGGATGCCAACAAAAAGTTCGCTGAGAGATATATGTGCGACGACAGCTTTGTATTCTACGGTGAGGAGATGCCGGAGACGGACAGAGTCAGTGAGGGGCTTAAGGACGATCAGCTTACCTCGGATAAGCTGGATATTGAGAAGCTTGATATCGGTGCGATAGATATCAGAATGATCTCAAAGAAGACCATATTTAACTTCCTCAGAAGCGGTACTCTTTCGGAGATCGACGACCTGGTAAATGAATATTTTGACAGTATAGGCAGGGAGGCTGTAGAGTCGATCCTCCTCAGACAGTATGTGCTGATGGAGTCGCTGCTTTCTTCGGCTGCGCTGCTTGAGAGTATGGGCGTCGACAAGGAGAAGACGTCGGAAATACTTGGCGATATGAGCGATTCGATCAAGAACGTGGACAGCTACGACAAGGCGAAGGATTTCGTTACCACGCTGCTGAAGAGAGTTGTGGAATACAGGAACGCGGTTTCCGACAAGAAATACACCGAGATAATCGAGAAGGCGAAGAAATACATCCGCGAGAATTATCAGAACGAGGATATGTCGCTTCAGTCCGTTGCGCTGAAGGTTAACGTCAGCTCGAACCATTTCAGTACTATTTTCAGAAAAGAGGCCGGCGAGACCTTCATCGATTTCCTCACGGGCGTGCGTATGGACAAGGCGAAGGAACTGCTCACCTGCACCTCGATCAAAACCTCGGAGATCGGCTTTGAAGTCGGCTACAGGGATCCGCATTATTTTAGTTATATTTTCAAGAAAACACAGGGCGTATCGCCTAAGGAATACAGAAGGATAGCGAAAGAGTCTTGAGCAGAGTAAAGAAAAAGAAGACCTTCAGCAGGATACGGTCGAAGCTGATGCTCTATATCTGGATCTGCATCATTCCGCTCATCCTCTTCTTCGGTTTTGCGGTGTTCAAGCTCTTCGGATATTATAAGGACTACGACCTGCTGGTCAAAAATATCACAAGTGCAAATAAATATAATATGAGCTTCAAGGACAACATGGACGAGATGATGTACCGCATCATCATCGGAAATGCCAACTGGACCAATCCGGAGGAGAAGCTCCTCAACGAGGATCCGAAGGCACTTATCAATGAGGCGAGAGAGCATTTTACGGAGCTGAAGGGCAAGACCGTAGAGGATAGTGTCCGCTCGGATCTGGACGCGCTGCTGAAGCTCCTCGGAATACTTGACGAGCGAGTTGATGACATCCTGGTAAATGTTGAGGAGGGCGGCCATTACGACGAAAATATGGAGATGCTGGATATGAATATCCGCACCCTCACCTCGCTGATCCAGGAGGACATCCAGAAATACATCTATGATGAAGCTGAATACATGGAGATACTTAGGCGTGATGTTGGTAAGAGCCTCAGGAATTCTATGACGGTCATAGGAGCGATACTTGCCGTCATGATCGTATTTATCTTTATTACGTCCAGAAGGCTGTCGAAGAGGATCACGGAGCCTATTACCGAGCTCTGCGATATGACGGAGAAGTTTGCGGGCGGTGATTTCACGGTGTCTTATCACACGAACAGTAACGACGAGATGCAGACTCTGGCGGAAAGCTTCAACAGCATGGTTCAGGAGATCAAGCTGCTTGTCGACGATATCCACCGCGAGCAGAAGAATGCAAGGGATGCAGAGATGAGGCTCCTTCAGGAGCAGATCAATCCGCACTTCCTGTACAATACGCTTGATGCCATCGTCTGGATGACGGAGGCCGGCGAGAAGCAGAAGGCCATCCAGGTCATTCAGGAACTTTCAAGCTTCTTCAGGATCTCCCTCAGCAAGGGGCAGAGCGAGATCACTGTCAGAAACGAGAAGGAACACGTTAAAAATTATCTGGAAATTCAGCGTTACAGATATCAGGACATCCTGGATTACGAGATTGACTTTGATGAGGAGATACTGGATTATCACATCCAGAAGCTCACCCTCCAGCCTATCGTTGAAAATGCTCTTTATCACGGTATAAAGAATAAGCGAGGCGGCGGCTGCATCAAGGTGTCCGGAAAACAGGACGGAGAGGATATTGTATTTACAATAGAAGATAACGGTATCGGAATGAATGAAGAGGGGCTGGAGAAGCTGAGAAAGCTTATTTCCGGCGAGCTTGTCTCTGAGGAACTGGTTTCGGATGAGCAGAGAGGCTTCGGAATGGCGAACGTCGAGCAACGACTCGAGGTTCATTACGGCAGTGAATACGGTATGACGGTTGACAGCACCTATGGTGAGGGAACGACTGTAACCGTAAGGATACCGAAGACTTGATACATGAAATGTATATGAATACATGAATTCTGTGTGAAGATGTAAGTGTGATCATAATAGATAACGAATGATCATGAAGGGTTATGCTATGTTTGGTTTAAAAAATAGAAAAAGAGCGTTCGTGCTTGCGGCAGCGATGATGCTTGCGGCGGCAAGCTTCGGAGGCTGTGGAAAAAAAGAAAACAAGGGCGGCAAAGGCGAAGAAGATACCGAACAGGCGCTTATTGATGTTGGCTTCTCACAGCTGGGTGCGGAGTCAGACTACAGAGTGGCAAATACGGAATCAATCCGCAATGCTCTTACGAAGCAGAGCGGCTTCAATCTAAGCTTTGATGATGCACAGCAGAAGCAGGATAAGCAGCTGCTTGCCATAAGAAAGTTCACTCAGCAGGAGGTTGACTGCATCGTTCTTGCACCGGTTATGGAGACCGGCTGGGACACGGTCCTTCAGGAAGCAAAGGATGCGGGAATACCGGTCATCGTTGTAGACCGAAGAGTTGATGTTTCAGATAAGACTCTTATAACGGCATGGGTTGGCTCGGACTTCAGAAAGGAAGCTGATATAGCCTGCGAATGGCTGAAGGCGTATACAGAGGCCAAGGGCATAGCACCGGAAGAACTGAACATAGTCGATATACAGGGAACCCTCGGGGCAACAGCGCAGATTGACCGTTCAAACGGACTTTCAAATGCCTGTCGTAGATATGGATGGAATCTCTATGCACAGGTGCCTGCGGACTATACACAGGCGAAGGCCAAGGAGGTTATGACGAACCTGCTCGAGGAGTATGACAACATAAATGTTGTATATTGCGAGAATGACAACGAGGCGGTGGGCGCCATAGAGGCTATCGAGGAGTCAGGCAGGAAGGCAGGGCTTAATATAAGAAACGGTGAGATACTTATCATCTCCTTCGATGCGGCACATTCCGGACTTTCGTTGGTGCTTGAAGGCAAGATTGCGCTTGATGTTGAATGTAATCCACTTCAGGGCGACGACATTGCGAGACTTATCAAAGCTATAAAGAACGGCGAGGAATTCCCTAAATACACCTACGTTCCGGAACAGGCCTTCTCGCTGGATAAAACAGTGGATAGTGTCACCTTAGAGGACGGTGAGCACGAGATCACGCATCTCACGGAAGATATTTACAGTAAGAGAGAGTACTAAAAAGTAAAAAAACCAACAAATAATAAAATATCGTAAAAACAGAAAAATGATGTATTTTGAAGAAGGATTTTGAGTGATATTTCATACTTTTTTCAAAAGATATTCTGTATAATAACCCTCCATACTTTGATATATTTTAACCATCAGGTAAATGGTTCTCCGGACGTAACATTCCCGGAGCATATCAAAGAAAAATGGAGGGTTATTAAATGAAGAAATTCGGAAAGAAAATCCTTGCTATGTGTTTAGCAACTACCATGGCTCTCGGTATGACAGCTTGTGGTAAAGATGATGACAAGAAAGACGATACTCAGGCAGCTACTAAGGCTACTACAGAAGCCTCAGGTGGCGGCGGATCAAGCGACAAGCTTATCAAGGTTGGTATTATCAACAACGATCCTAACGAGTCAGGATATCGTACAGCAAATGATAAAGACCTTCAGGCTATGTTCAATGAGGCGAACGGTTATGACGCATCATTCGCTTACAGCTTAAAGAATGATGAGCAGATCGCAGCAGCTCAGAAGTTCATCCAGGACGATGTTGATTATCTTCTCCTTTCAGCAGCTGATACAGCAGGTTGGGACGGCGTTCTTAAGGATGCACAGGATGCAGGTATCAAGGTTATCCTCTTTGACCGTACTATCGATGCAGATCCAAGTCTTTATGCAGCTTCTATCGTTTCCGACATGGACAAGGAAGGCGAGCAGGCAGCTACATGGTTAAAAAACCAGAATCTTTCAGAGTACAACATCATCCATATCCAGGGCGTTATGGGTTCAGCAGCTCAGCAGGGTAGATCCGGAGCACTCATTCAGATGGCTAAGGATAACGGCTGGAACATCATCACTTCTCAGACAGCAGAGTGGAATGCAGAGAAGGCACAGCAGATCGTTCAGTCAGTTATCGACCAGGGTACAAAGTTTAACGTAATCTATGCAGAGAACGATGATATGGCTAAGGGTGCTGTAGCAGCACTTGACAAGGCAGGCATCTCTCACGGTGTTGGTAAGGACGTAGTAATCATGGGCTTCGACTGCAACAAGTGGGCACTTGAAGAGCTCCTTGCTCAGAACTGGAACTATGATGGACAGTGCAATCCTTTCCAGGCTAAATATATTGACGAAGTTATCAAGAAGCTTGAAAACGGCGAGACAATTTCTGAGAAGACAATCATTATGGAAGAAAAGGGCTTTGATGCATCAACTATTACACAGCAGGATGTAGATGATAACGGTATTTAATCTATGACTTAATCAGAGGGTGCAACATTTGTGTTGCACCCTTTTTTTACAAAAATACGTAACGTAAGGTTGTAGTTTTTGACCAGTGAAATATGAAAAAAGAGGTGGAGCAGTGAAAGAAAAGGCTGTATTGGAATTACATAATATACATAAAACCTTTCCGGGTGTAAAGGCTCTTCAGAACGTTGATTTTACTCTTCGTGAGGGCGAGATACATGCTCTTATGGGAGAGAACGGAGCCGGTAAATCCACGCTTATCAAGGTAATAACCGGCGTTTACGAAAAGGAAGAGGGACAGATATTCCTTAAAGGAAACGAAGGAGAGGTTCATATTCATTCACCACAGGACGCGCAGAATCTGGGTATTAGTACTGTTTATCAGGAAATAACACTCTGCCCGAATCTTACTGTGGCTGAAAATATGTTTATTGGAAGAACCAAAGGGCAGATTACCAAGTGGAGAAAGATGAACAAGGAAACCGACAGGATCCTTAAGTCACTTGATATTCCGGCAAGGGCAACCCAGCAGCTGGCAAGCTGCTCTCTGGCTGTTCAGCAGATGGTCGCTATCGCAAGAGCAGTTGATATGGAATGTAAGGTTCTCATCCTGGATGAGCCTACATCATCTCTTGATGACAGTGAAGTTAAGAAGCTCTTTGGTCTCATGAGAGATCTGAAGGCAAAAGGCGTTGGAATAATATTTGTTACTCATTTCCTGGATCAGGTTTATGAGGTCTGCGACAGGATAACCGTCCTCCGAGATGGAAAGCTTGTCGGAGAGTATGAGATAGATAAGCTTCCGAGAGTTCAGCTTGTATCGAAGATGCTCGGTAAAGAGGTTGATGATCTTGAGGAAATCAAGAGTGATTCGGAAGGTTATAAGGAAAAGGATGCCGATAGTCCTCTGTTTGAGGCTACGAAGCTCCAGTCAAATGCAGGAATTCAACCATTTGATTTCTATATTAAAAAGGGAGAGGTCAACGGATTTACGGGACTTCTCGGTTCGGGTCGAAGCGAGTGCGTAAGAGCTATCTTCGGTGCCGACAGAATATTAAAAGGAAAAATGAAGAAGAACGGCAAGGAAATAAAGATCGCAAAACCGCTTGATGCTATGAAGCAGGGTATCGCATATCTTCCTGAGGACAGAAAGAGAGACGGTATCGTAGGTGATCTTTCGGTAAGAGAGAATCTTATCCTTGCATCGCAGGTTCTTAGAGGCTTCTTTAAGCCGTATTCAAAAGCAGAAACTTACAGATTGGCAGACGAGTATATAAAGCTCCTCGACATCAAGACGGCATCGGCAGATACACCGATCAAGTCTCTGTCAGGTGGTAACCAGCAGAAGGTTATCGTAGCCAGATGGCTGCTCATGCATCCTGAATATCTGATACTTGATGAGCCTACAAGAGGTATCGACGTAGGAACCAAGGTTGATATCCAGAAGCTGGTTCTTAAGCTTGCATCTGAAGGAATGAGTATTACCTTCATATCTTCAGAAACAGATGAGATGCTTAGAACCTGCTCGAGACTGATCGTCATGAGAGACAGAAAGGTCGTTGGAGAGCTTAAGGGTGATGAACTTACCCAGAGTAATATCATGAAGACTATTGCCGGACATACAGAAGAAATGGCAGCTTCGGGAGAACCGATAGTCGTAGAAGAAGAGATAGTTGTAGACGCCACGAATGACACAGTAGAGCTGGTCACAGAAGATGTGGAGGTTGAAGAAGAGGGAGGTGAGAAGATTGACTAGGAAGAGAACATTTAATAAACAGCTTCTTATTCCACTCGTAGCAATCATTGCGCTTGCTTTATTTAATCTTATTAACGATCCGTCATTCTTCAAGATCACCACAGCTACAAACGTTGATGGTCAGAAGATACTTCTCGGAAACCCGATCACGATCCTTGATAACGGATCTGAGCTGGCAATCCTTGCAATAGGAATGACACTCGTAACAGCAGCTTCCGGCGGACAGGATATTTCCGTTGGCGCAGCCATAGCAATCTCAGGATCGGTTATGCTGAGAGTCCTTTGCGGAAAAGGCGGAGAATCCAGCACTTTACAGGCACCTATCATCGTAGCCTTCCTTATCGCAGTTGTTGTTTCAATGCTCTTCGGCGCATTTAACGGTGTACTCGTTGCCTACTTTAAAATACAGCCGATGGTCGCGACGTTGATACTTTTCACGGCCGGTCGAAATATAGCGGCTTGGATAAATGACAACCACCTTCCTGTAATTAAGGATAAATCCTTCACATACTTTGGTGGTTTCCTTCCGGGAATTCCTATTCCTACGCCGTTCCTTATAGCGGTCCTGTGTATGATAGTCATAGCTTTGGTACTGAAGTTTACCACACTCGGACTATATACTCAGTCGGTTGGTATCAATGAGAACTCATCAAAGCTTAATGGTGTCAGACCACAGTTTGTTAAGTTCCTTACCTTTGTTATCCTCGGCATCTGTGTTGCAGTTGTAGCACTTATCAAGGTCAGCCGTATCAGTTCTATCAACTATTCGGTTATAGCTAAGGATATAGAGATGGATGCGATCCTTGCGGTTGCACTCGGAGGAAACTCACTTGCCGGCGGTAAGTTCAGCATGGCAGCATCAATACTTGGTGCATACATCATCCAGTTCCTTACAACAACACTTTACAAGCTCCAGGTTAATTCGGATGCGCTTCCGGCTTACAAGGCGATAGTTGTAATCACTCTGGTTGTAATCAGTTCGCCGGCAGTAAGAGAGAAGACAGCAGCATTTAAGCTTAAGCTTGCTAAGAAGAAGGAGGCGAAATAGTATGGACGAAAAGATGAAAAAACGTCCCGGCAAATTCAAAACCTGGTTCGCCGGAACAAGTGATACGAATCTCCTTCTTACAATAACAATAGTTGTATTTGTGCTTATGTATTCAAGCGCAATCATATTCCAGGGTGAAGGCTTCCTGAAGCCACAGACCTTCCTCAATATCCTGAATCAGAATTCACCGCTTATAATCACGGCGATCGGACTCAGTATAGTAATGATAAATGGCGGAATCGATATCTCCGTTGGTGGTGTTGTAGCTCTTGTAAGTATGAGCTGTGCAGTTTATCTGGATTATCATCATGGAAGCGTTATCGGTGCCATCGCTATCGCTCTTGGAATCGGACTTGCATTCGGACTTGTTCAGGGCTTCCTTGTGGCATATCTCGGAATACAGCCATTTATCGTAACTCTGGCCGGAATGTTCTTCGCCAGAGGTATGACAACCATAGTTCATACAAAGTCATTTAATGTTAAAAACAAGGAATTTAAGGATCTGGCAGAAACCAGAATAATCATCCCGGGACTCGGTTCTACCAACAGCAAGGGCAGATACATTGATGCCAAAATTGAGATCGGTGTTATCGTAGCACTCGTGCTGGTAATATTCTTCTTTATGCTGCTCAGATGGTCAAAACTCGGAAGAAGCTTCTACGCAGTAGGAGGAAACAGCCAGAGCGCACTTATGCTCGGTATAAATGTTAAGAGGACAAAGTTCCTTTCGCATGTTATCTGCGGTGTTCTTGCAGGTATCGCAGGCTTTGTTTACTTCATGCATGTAGGTTCAGGTTCAGCTTCTCATGCGAGCGGTATGGAAATGAACGCAATCGCCTCGTCAATCATAGGTGGTACGATGCTTACCGGTGGTGTAGGTAATCCTATAGGAACCTTCTTCGGCGTTCTCTCACTTGCAACTATCCAGAATATCGTTGCATCTGCAGGACTTGATGAAGCATGGTGGACAGGAATCACTATAGCAGCTATGCTCTGTATCTTCCTTATCGTCCAGTCTGTACTTATCGCACTGAAGAAGAAGGCTATGAAGTAGTGATATGACGGATGATCATCAAAAATGATATGACAGTATAACGGGAAATTCCGGATATATATGCGAGATAAAGCAGGAATGACGAATAATCAAAGAAAATATCACTGATTTACATGATGGTTTATAGAGCCGTCAGATGTTAGGATCATATTATAAAGCACAGCGCAAACTATATTAAGCGCTCGTAAGTATTTATCAAATATGACGAATGGAGTGAAATACAAATGAAATTTTTTATCGACACAGCAAATGTTGACGACATCAGAAAAGCAAATGATATGGGTGTTATCTGCGGAGTAACAACAAATCCTTCTCTTATCGCTAAGGAAGGCAGAGACTTCACAGAGGTTATCAAGGAGATCACATCCATAGTTGACGGCCCGATCAGCGGCGAGGTTAAGGCAACCACAGTTGACGCAGAGGGCATGATAAAGGAAGGCAGAGAGATAGCTGCCATCCATCCGAACATGATAGTTAAGATACCTATGACAGTTGAAGGACTTAAGGCTGTTAAGGTGCTTTCAAAGGAAGGCATCAAGACAAACGTAACCCTTATCTTCTCGGCTAATCAGGCTCTTCTTGCAGCAAGGGCAGGCGCAACCTATGTTTCACCTTTCCTCGGAAGACTTGATGACATCAGCTCACCTGGTATCGAGCTTATCGAAAATATCGTTCAGATATTCGGAAACTATGATATTTCTACAGAGATCATCGCAGCAAGTATCAGAAATACAGTACACGTAACAGAGTGTGCTCTTGCGGGCGCTGATATCGCTACCGTTCCTTACGCAGTCATCGAGCAGATGACCAAGCATCCTCTTACAGATCAGGGAATCGTAAAGTTCCAGGAGGATTACAGGAAGGTATTTGGAGACTAGACTATTATGTACAGGTCGCGGGCTGCGTACTCTGCGGTCTGCGGCCTGGTGTGTTCTTTTGGGGCGCCCCGGAGAACTTATATAACGATGGGAGGAAATTAAAACATGGAAAATATGCCGGTAGTTAAGCTTGGTATAGTAGCAGTTTCAAGAGACTGCTTCCCGATGAGCCTGTCTATACAGAGAAGGGAAGCTGTAGTTGCTGAATATACAAAGAATTACGGAGAAATATATAACTGCCAGACAACAGTTGAAAATGAGATCGATATGAGAAAGGCCCTTGCAGAGGTAAATGCGGCAGGCTGTAATGCGCTTGTTGTATTCCTCGGAAACTTCGGGCCTGAATCAAGCGAGATACTTCTTGTTAAGGAATTCCAGGGCCCTGCTATGGTAGTTGCAGCGGCTGAGGAGGCAGGTGACAGACTTTGCGATGACAGAGGCGATGCATACTGCGGAATGCTTAACGCAAGCTACAATCTCTACCTCAGAAATCTCAAGGCTTACATACCTGAGTATCCGGTTGGAACAGCTTCTGAGATAGCTGATATGATAAATGATTTCAAGACTATCGCAAGAGCTAAGATCGCGCTCAGCAATCTGAAGATCATAAGCTTCGGTCCGAGACCTCAGGACTTCCTTGCATGTAATGCACCTATCAAGCAGCTTTACAATATGGGTATCGAGATTGAGGAGAACTCAGAGCTCGATCTCTTTGAAGCTTTCAATAAGCATGCTGATGATCCGCGTATCGATGCGGTTGTTGCTGATATGGCTGCAGAGCTCGGAGACGGCAATAAGAAGCCGGAAGTGCTTAAGAAACTTGCTCAGTACGAGCTGACCTTAACTGACTGGATAGAGGCTCACAAGGGCAGCAGAGAGTATACTATTATCGCTGGAAAGTGCTGGCCTGCATTCCAGACCCAGTTCGGTTTCGTTCCTTGCTACGTAAACAGCCGTCTTGCCGCAAGAGGCATCCCTGTTTCCTGCGAGGTTGATATCTACGGCGCACTTTCAGAATACATCGGACAGCTTGTAAGTGACGATGCTGTTACACTTCTTGACATCAACAATTCAGTTCCTAAGGATATGTTTGATGAGGAGATCAAAGGTAAGTTCGATTATGATTACACTATCAAGGACGTATTTATGGGCTTCCACTGCGGAAATACATGTACGACCAAGCTGGCCTTCCACGAGATGAAGAACCAGAAGATCATGGCAAGAACGCTTCCTGAGGAGGTTACAAACGGTACCCTCGAGGGAGATCTTATTCCTGGTCATGCAACAGTTTACAGAATTCAGAGCACCTCTGATGCCAAGCTACGCGCTTACGTTGCAGAGGGTGAGATACTTCCTGTAAGAACACGTTCCTTCGGCGGAATCGGTATCTTCGCTATTCCTGAGATGGGACGCTTCTACAGACATGTACTTGTTGAGAAGAACTATCCTCACCATGCAGCGATCACCTTCCATCATAACGGAAGACTGCTCTTCGAGGTATTTAAGTTTATCGGTGTTGAACTTGATGAGATAGAGTACAACCGTCCGAAGGGAGTCAGATATCCATCGGAGAATCCTTTTGCATAAAACACATATTCCTCTTCCTTTGGGGTTTTAAAAAGTCCGCAGGTTTATGGCCTGCGGACTTTCTTTTTTATAAGCTTTACCCACCATTCTGTGATAATATCTACCGTAATTACGCCGGAACGTAAGGATGGAACATATTACGGAGGATTCAGATATGAATTCCCCTTTATTATGACACTTTTATGTCAGTTTATGCAAAATAAAAGTATTGATTTGACATCGATAAACGGCTGATGTAATGTTATGAATGAAAGTAAAGTTTTATATGAAAGGGTGACTTTTATGATATTTGATAAGCTTGTGAAGATTATGGCTGAGCAGCTGGGAGTTCAGCAGCAGGACATCTCGATGGAGACTATGCTGAGAGACGATCTTGCGGTTGATTCACTGGACCTTTACAACCTCGGAATGGTGCTTGAGGATGAGTTTAATATCGAGCTTCCTCAGGATGAGATGAACGATATCGAGACTGTTGAGGATGTTGTGAAGATGCTTAAAGAGCAGGGTGTTGAGGAATAATGTACGAATTCGATTCAAGGGTAAGATACAGCGAGCTGGCAGAGGATAAGAAGCTCAGCCTGGTTTCGGTGATCAATTATTTTCAGGACTGCTGCACCTTCGAGGCGGAGGAGCGTGAAGTTGGTCTTGAATATCATGATATAAATCATACGGCGTGGATGCTGATCAACTGGCATATTAAGATCAACAGGCGGCCGGAGTTTAATGAAAATATCCGTGTGAAAACCTGGGCGATAGGCTTCAGGCATTTCCTCGGAGAGCGTAACTTCACGATAAAGAATGATGAGGGCGAGCTGCTTGTCTGCGCCTACTCTAAGTGGGCCTACGTAAATACGCTTGCAGGCGTTCCGGAGAAAGGCATACCTAAGGAAGAAGTGGATGCTTACGGTGCCGCTGAGCCGCTTCAGGCTGACTTCAGGAAGGATAAGATAAAGCTTCCGGAGGAGATGATGGCGGTGGAACCGATCACAGTTACAGCCGGTAACCTTGACACCAATCATCATGTGAATAATGCAGAGTATGTTGGGCTTGCGCTTTCGGCTGTGAGTAGCTATCTGAATTCTGTATATAAAAATGAATCGTTTAGCGGTGATGTGGCTGACAACAGCAGCGAGAAGATATCTGCGGATAGAGATGCAGAGGTCTCGTTGAGTAGGGTTTCTGAGATACGAGTAGAATATAAACTTCAGTCGGTTCTCGGAGATGTTATATATCCGTTCGTAAGTGTGAAGGATGACAACATATATGTAGTCCTCAGAAATGCGGATGGCAATCCGAAACTTATCGCTGAACTTACAATCAGATAGATGATTTTATCGCACGAATGCTTCGGGAATTTTATCGCAGGGATGTGATATAATGATGTAGTTAGTAATAAATATTTTGGAGGGATATTTATGAATAGTATGGTTAAGAAAGATAACAGGGGAGTAGGCGCAGTTATGACTCTGGTGTCGATACTGGCGCTTGTCTGGATCGTTGGATCGATAGTCCTGATGGTCTACAGCGGTAAGACCGGAAAGATATGGCTGCTGCTGATCTGCCTGGGACAGTTTTTCCTTATAATGGGTCTTGTGGCAATGTTTGCAGTGCTTCGCTCGACACAGAAGGATCTGTGGATAGATCTGGTATTTATTGCTGCCGGAATCGGCTGCCTGTATTATGGATTTATGGCTAAGTTCGCATCGGGCTTCAAATACAGTAAGATGGTTGATTTTGTACCGACCTTGATGGGAATAGTATTTTTCTCTCTTGGCTGCCTGATCCTCATGATGGAGGTAACCGAGAGAAACAGCCTGAAGAAGAATTGTACCTATGAGGTTGTTGGAAAGTGCGTTGGACGCGATCCTCGTGGTGGCGGAAGACGTCTGGTTTACAACCCGGTTTATGAGGTTGAGGTGGACGGAGTTTACTACACTCTCAATAAGAACATATTTTCAAGGGTAGATGTGCCGGCCGAGAACGAGGAGAGAAAGCTTCTTGTTAACAAGAGTGATATTGACCGCCTTCGCAACGAAGAGGGCGAGAGACTGATCGATAAATACATCGACCAGGGACCGGACGACGCAAACTTTAAGCTGACTCTTACGGTCTGGGGACTTATCGCCGTAGCAGGTGTCGGAATCATCATCGCTAGGATGTTTGTGTAAAGAAATAATAGTGAGTATAAACAGACAAGAGAGGCGTAATACAATACGCCTTTTTTGTTTGCTGCATAATAAAACCGGCTATGGTTATCCATAGCCGGTTTATATTGTTAACTAATGATCTATATCATTGATATATGTATTAGCCAAGAACAACCTCAACCTTATGAGTTGCGCCATCACCAACTGTTGGGATAACGTTTCCTTCAACTGCCTTGCCATCGATTGTAAGAGACTTAACGCCCTTATTTACGTGGTTAGGATTTGAGATTGTGATCTCATATGTATCGCCACGGAACTGACGGATAGCTGTGAATCCGTCCCAAGCTGATGGGATTGAAGGATCAACCTTAAGTCCGTTCCAGTCAGCTACGATACCGAGGATGTACTGGCTGATAGCTACGAAGTTCCATGCAGCAGTACCTGTAAGCCATGAGTTCTTAGCCTCGCCCATACGACCTGCATCCTTACCTGCGATCATCTGAGCATATACATATGGCTCTGTTCTATGAAGGTCTGAAATCTCCTCGTTGAATGCAGGAGCGATTCTGGAATACCAGTCAAATGCGAGATCACCCTTTCCTGCGTAAGCAGCAGCTGCAATCATCCATGCATTGTTGTGGCAGAATACGCCGGCATTCTCCTTATATCCTGCAGGATATGTAGAGATCTCACCGTACTCGATGTAGTACTTAGTAAATGCTGGGTTGTTAAGAACGAGACCGTATTTGCATCCGAGACGCTCCTCAACAGCGTTAAGAACCTTCTCTGCATAGCCTTCTTCCTTACCGATATCTGACATGATACCGAAGCCCTGTGGCTCGATGAAGATCTTGCCTTCCTCGTTGTCCTTAGAACCAACCTTTCTTCCAAGATCATCATATGCTCTGAGGAACCACTCGCCGTCCCAACCTGCATCCATGATGTTCTTCTTCATCTTATCTATCTCAGCCTGAGCCTTAGCAGCCTCAGCCTCGTCGCCCTTGTATTTGCAAAGAGCAACATATTCAGGACCTGCATATGTGAAGAGAGTAGCAACAAATACTGACTCTGCAACATCTGAGAAGCCCTTGTCACCGTACTTAGGTGATGTATATGTCTGGAAGCTCTCACCAGGTGTATCTGACCAGCATGAAAGGTTCAGACAGTCGTTCCAGTCAGCTCTCATTGAAAGTGGAAGTCCGTGAGGGCCTACGCTTCCTGCAACCTTGTAGAATGACTGATGTAAGTGATGCATCATTGACTGAGCCTTAGTCTCATCATTCTTGTAAGGTACGCTCTCGTCAAGGATTGAGTAATCGCCTGTTTCCTTGATGTAAGCTGCTGTAGAAAGGATCATCCAAAGTGGATCGTCTGAGAAGTTACCGCCGAGAGTATCGTTACCCTTCTTTGTAAGTGGCTGATACTGATGGAAGCATCCGCCGTCCTCAAACTGTGTAGCTGCAAGGTCAAGTATTCTCTCACGAGCTCTCTCAGGAATCTGATGAACGAATCCGAGAAGATCCTGGTTAGAATCACGGAAGCCCATTCCACGTCCGATTCCTGACTCGAAGTAAGAAGCTGAACGTGACATATTGAATGTAACCATGCACTGATACTGGTTCCAGATATTAACCATACGGTCAACCTTTGAATCAGGAGTCTTAACTGTGTATTTGCCGAGAAGCTCATCCCACATCTTCTTGTTTGCTTCAAATGCGGCATCAACCTTCTCAACTGTATCGAACTGCTTGATCATCTCATAAGCCTTAGACTTATTCATAGAACCGTCAGCGTTCCACTTGTCAGCACCGTTCTCAACGTAACCAAGGATAAATACAAGTTCCTTTGTATCGCCAGGAAGAAGATCAACCTTGATAGAATGAGAAGCGATTGGTGACCAGCCGTCTGCCTTAGAGTTCTTAGACTGATCAGCAAATACAACCTCAGGCTTATCGAAACCGTTGTAGAGACCCATGAATGACTCTCTGTCGCAGTCATAGCCGTCGATATCTGAATTTACTGTATAGAATGCGAAGTGATCACGACGCTCCTTGTACTCTGTCTTGTGGAAGAGTGTAGAGCCCTCAACTTCAACTTCACCTGTGTTGAAGTTTCTCTGGAAGTTGTGCTCATCATCCTCTGCATTCCAGAGACACCACTCAAGGAATGAGAAGAGTGTGAATGACTTCTTTGTTGTTCCTTCGTTCTTAAGGATAACCTTCTGGATCTCTCCGTTGTAGCCCTGAGGTACGAGGAATGTAACCTCTGCCTTAAGTTCATTTTTCTTACCTGTGATGATGGTATAACCCATACCGTGACGGCACTGATAGAAATCAAGCTCTGTCTTAACAGGAGACCAGCCCGGATTCCAAACTACGCCATCATCGTTGATGTAGAAATAACGTCCGCCGAGATCTACAGGAACGTTGTTATAACGATAACGTGTGATACGTCTAAGTCTGGCATCTTTGTAGAAATGATATCCTCCTGCTGTATTTGAAATAAGTGAGAAGAAACTCTCTGTACCGAGGTAGTTGATCCATGGGTATGGAGTTCTTGGGGAGGTGATGACGTACTCCTTCTGAACGTCATCAAAGTATCCGAATTTCATTGGTTAAATACCTTCCTTTCCTTATATGATTTTGTGATAAATGATTTCCGCATAATCACAAACATTATATAATAAAATGCCCTAAAAAACAATGAAAATTGTGTGATAAAAAGGATTATTTGCGCAAACGGTTGCAACTGCGGGCTTTGGTTGAAAGCATAATAAAAAGCCATGAAAGAGTTATCCTTCATGGCTTTATTTTATCCTGTTTGTTATAAATATCCTGTTTCAGACCGGAGACTGTGGCGCTGATCTATGCGCTGTAAATCTTCTCTGTAACAGTCTTTGATTCGCCCGGTGCAAGCTCCATATAGCCTGACTCAGACTGAGAAAGCGGAAGGTTTGGAGCATCGATGATCCAGCTCATCGGCTCAGGACAGAAGTAGCCCTTGTCGCCGTGGTCGTTCCAGATGATCCAGAACTTGAAGTCCTTGCAAACCTCGTAACGGATCTGCTTATTTGTGGCGGTATCTGTTGCGACAATTCCGTAGAAAGGCTTTCCGTCAACACTGCCTTCCTCCATGAAATACATATCATTGTCGATATCCATTCCGACAGGGATGGTCGAACCTGAAAGATAATTCTTGTCGTAATTGTTCAGAGGCTTGAAATCGCAGGTCGGGATGCACTGTGCGTTCAGCTCAACCTTATCTCCGATAGGAACATAGAGGCGAACGTCCTCAGCCTTGCCGCCCTCAATGAAAGGTCCCTTCATGGCTGTATGATTGCAAACGCCGTAAGGAAGCTGTCTGTCTGAAAGGTTGGTCATGGTGAAGCTGTAAGCCATTCCTTCGTCAGAAAGTGTGAAGGTGTATTCAGCCTTGAAGCTTACCGGGAAGGTCGTGAAGAACGGATCCTTCTCGTCATATATGTATTCGGTCTTAGCGATAGCTGCTGTATCTGTTGTCTCGGCTGCGACGATCTTATGCTCTCTCAGGTGAAGGAAGCCGTGAAGATGGTTGCCGAGAGGATCGTTGCAAGGGAACTGATAGGTGTAGTCGGAAACCTTCAGAACTCCGCCTGCAAGACGGTTAGGAAGGTAGAGGGTCGGGAAACCGTAAACCTCTGCGTTCTTCTTATAATCATCTGCTGTGAAGTCAGGATTGTTTCTGAAGAAATCAATCTTATTCTCAGTGTCCTGCATCCTCATGATGTTGCTGCCATTAAATGCTGCTATAACAGCTGTGTATTTTCCACAGACAAGTTCAACTGTTTCCTTGCCGCAGAAATCCTTAATTGTGGATGAAATACTCATTTGCTAAGATCCTCCGTACTTATTATAATTACGATGCACCGCAAAACCTAATGTATGTGCGGCTTTTCGTTTTTTTATCGCCGCATTCAACTATACCATAATATGTGATATATCGTCTATTATTTTTTGTGGTAAAGTGCCGGATTTCGGAAAGAAAGTCACCTGCGAAAATACAAGAATTTGCATTTATGGTTATAATCGTTTATAATGCCTGCAGATTGTTTCGGCATGGAGGATGCATGGACGAGAAGAACCGTACAGATACGGACAAGAAAATGAATAAAGAAAACTCTCCAACAGATTATGCATCAGAACGTGAAAGACTTCGTGAGAAATACAGTGGATCGGGAACCAAGAAGCCGGCAAAGAAGCCAAAGAAGTCGAAGAAGGTAACGCCTTCAACGATACTTCTTATGGTGTCTCTGCTGCTTGTGGTTTTGCTTATTGTGCTTCTCTTTATCATGCTGGGACATATCGAAGACGCCGGCTACGAGAAGAAGTCGGAGGAAGATAACACTTCTGACACGCAGGTGATAAGCAGTATGGTGGACACCGCAACGGAAGAGGAAAGCACAGCTTCTTCAAGGGAGAATACCTACATCCCTAACGATGCATCTGCGGATGAGATCATCTACGCCAACTCGCATATGGGCGAGACCTGGTACAACATGGATAAATACAGTGCGCTCTGCAAAGATGTTGACGACACGTATTTTGAAGATGTATGCTTCATAGGCGATTCGAGAACGAAGGGCCTGCTGGAATATTCGGTGCTTCCGAGGTGGCACGGCTTCTACAAGATCGGTTCGACTGCGGCGGCAGCCTGCATGGAAAGAGAGTACACGCTGGACGGCAGCAGCTACACAAACATCCTGAATATAATCGAGGGGGTGGATTATGATATCTACTACGTCGGTTACGGGACGAATGAGCTGGGCTACGGCGATGCCGATAAGTTTATCGAGGAGCTGAAGGTGGTTATCGATAAGATCCGCGAATGTCATCCGGACGCCATCATCTACGTTGAAAATGTGCTCCCGATGGGCCAGAGCTTTTCGGACAACAATCCGGGCTTTTCAAATTACAGAGCTTGGAAATACAATGAAGCGCTGAGAAAGATGTGTCAGGAATATGGCGACCTTATCTATCTGGATATCGCATCGTGCATGAAGGACCCTGAGACAGGGGCGGCAATTAATGAATATATAGGCGACGGACTGCATTACACGCCGGATGGCTGTAAGAAGATCATGGAGTTTATCCGTGGCGCGGTTGTCGAGAAAAAATAGAATGAAAGAAGGAAGTATAAAATGAAGAAGAAAATAGCACTCGCACTTACACTTGTAATATGTATGGCAGGACTTGCAGCCTGCGGAGATAAGAAGGACGACAAGAAGTCGGACAACGCTAAGACAGAAAGCACTACACAGGAGGAACAGAAGGATTTCGAATGCTCTGAGCTTGCAGATAAGCTTAAGGCAGAAGGCAGCTTCACAGACCTTCAGGCACTCGACAGCAAGATCGCAGTTGAGAGACTTTACGGACTTGATCCTGAGCAGATTGAGGCGTCAGCTTTCTATTCAAATTCAAACGCTACTGCAGAGGATGTTGCAGTCATCAAGGTTAAGGACGAGTCCTACGCTTCAACTGTAAAGAAGGCCTTCGAGGATAGAGTTGCAGAGCAGACCGCTTCCTTCAAGGATTACAACGCAGCTGAAGTTCCAAAACTTGAAGACGCCGTTATCAAAACCAGCGGAAAGTACGTCGTACTCGTTGTTTCCGGCGACAGCGCAAAAGCAAAAGACATCATTTCAGGATATATAAAATAGTGATCCGATAAGTAGACGGATTAATATGGTGTAGATAAAACCGGGTGTGAAACAAATTGTTTCACACCCGCTATTTTCTGAGTATCGATATAAGAATTGCTTAAGAAATATTTGAAGCAAGAGATGCGGCGATTTTAACCTGCTCATCTGCATCGGTTTCGTTCTGCGGCCATCCGATGCCAACGTTATCATCGTTGAAACGAGGGATCGCATGCACATGCAGGTGAAATACTGTCTGTCCTGCAGCCGGCTCGTTGTTCTGAACTATATTTACACCGTCGCAGTTGAAGGTCTTCTTCATGGCTGCAGCAACCTTCTTTGCGAGAGGAAGGATCTTCGCAAGAGTCTCATCCTCAGCAGTGTAAAGGTTCTCGAAATGCTGCTTTGGCAGGATCAGAGAGTGTCCCTTAGCAGCCGGTGCTGCGTCAAGGATTACTCTGAAGTCGTCATCCTCATATACTGTATTTGTCGGAAATACTCCGTTTGCAAGCTTGCAGAATATGCAATCATCTTTGATCATTTTCGGTATACCTCCCATTGTGTTTTAAATTCTGATCGTGCATGATCGGATATTGATCCGGATCATCCTGGAACAATTATAGCATTATTATGGCGCAATGAAAAGATACGAAACAGGCATCTCCGGAGTTCAGCCGGAGATGTTTTTATGCAACAAAAAACTGCGGACGATGAACATCCGCAGCTTAAAGGAGGTTTATGATCCGGTTCCGTTGTATTTCATCGCGCCGTACATCCAGAACTTGTAGCTGACAAAGAAGAAGAGTACGCCGACCAGCGGTGACAGCCATGAAAGGACAGGGACCGCATCCGGACGAAGTACAACAAGGCTTGGATAGTAAGCGATGAAGGCTATAGGCATAACGAAGGTGAAGATGAACTTAAACACCGGGCTGAAGATCGTAACAGGATACTTTGCGTAATCCTTGAAACGGAATACCAGATCCAGAACGTAGAAGGAGTTTTGGATCCAGAAGCAGGTGGCTGCTGCGGCATTCTGAAGAGCAATCATTATGAGTGATGCGGTGATCATAAATACTATCAACTTCAGCAGAACCAGCGGTGTAAATGCAAGCCCTATCTTGCCCCACGAGATTGCTATGGTCACTATACCGAAGGCGAGCTGACCAAGGCCCTTGATATCAAATACCTCCGACTGATAATAGAAGAACAGGTTGATCGGACGGAAACAGTATTTGATAAAGTCGCCGTTATAAACATTGATACGGAGACTCCAGTTGTTGTCGAACAGACACTGCACAGGAGTCAGGGAGATGAGCGAAAAGCCGTACAGGAACAGTATTTCGTGATAGCTCCAGCCGTTGATTGAAGGGAAGTTGCGAAACAGTATCCAGAAGCTTATGAAGCCGGCTACGTTTGTTGCGATCATTCCGATGGTGGAGATGATGAAGTCTGCGCGGTAGCTCATCTTGCTCTTTAAGTCCTGAGCCAGTATTTTAAAATATAATCTTGTATAGAATCTTAATCCTCTTCTTTTCATATCAGCCTCCGTTGACAGTGATCTGTCTGAGCGAGTATTTCCAGAAAACCTTGCTGACAAGCATCATTATGATGCACCACATCAGGGAGATTCCGAGAGTACCCAGAGTTTCCTGAGTATTTGGATTCTTATCCAGAAGAAGTGACAGCGGTGTGTTGTAGATCGACTGGAATGGCATGTAATAGATGACGGTTTTGAAGGCCTTCGGGAAGAATGCGATCGGTATGGTCGCGCCCGAGAGGAGAAGAACTATCACCTGCTTCATGATATTTATGCCCCAGATCGATTGGGTGTAGAGGCAGATCGTACCGACGATAAAATCGATGCTGTAGTTTATCGATACGGCCATGACAACTGCCAGTATAAAATACAGTATATTTATGCCGAAATGTATCTCGCCGTGGGTTACTATCGCAACTGCGATGAAGGTCGGAAGGAAGGTCAGGAAGAATTGTGTTACAAAGGTTCCTGAGTATGACCAGAACAGGTATTTCCGGTATTCCATCGGCTTTATAAGGTCGAGAACGATCTTGCCGGACTGGATGTTTCGTCCGATCTCCCAGACGGTATACATTTCCATGAAATTGAACAGCGCGGTGGCGAGTACGAGGTAGATCAACGTGTCCGAGAAGGTCATGCCGTTGACCACGTCCGTGCCTGCAGATCTGTAGATCGCCTTCCACAGGAAATAGATGACTATAAGGTAGAGGATATTTCCTATTACCATAACTATAAAGGAAAGGCGGAACTGCAGGGCTTCTATGATGCCTGCGCGGGTAAGTGTGAGATATTTTTTTGCTTTCACCTTACACCCTCCTCATATATCTTCTTGATGACCTCCTCTGAGGAGATCTCTTCAAGCTTCATGTCTCTGATGTCATATTCTTTCTGAAGCTGGCCGAGAACGTCGATGACTTTGGCCTTGTCCTCGTCAACGAGAACGGAGATCCACTCGTCGTCCGAGCTTACGGAAAACTCAGGAAGTTCCTTGCCGATTGCTTCAGCGCTTGACTTAAGGTCGCCGGAAACTCTGACCTTAAGCGTACGGTAAGATCCGAAGAAGCTCTTCAGGTGCTCTATGTCGTTGTCGTAGAGCATCTTACCTTTATCGATGATTACGATACGCTCACAGAGAGCATCTACGTCGCCCATATCGTGTGTTGTCAGGATGACCGTTGTGTGCTTTTCCTTGTTGAGCGCATGGATGAGTGTACGTATCTTCGCCTTCATGGATACGTCGAGACCGATGGTCGGCTCGTCCAGGAAAACGATCTTTGGATTGTGCAGGAAGGCAGCGAGGATATCACTAAGTGTACGTTGTCCGAGTGACATCTGACGTACCGGCTTGTGGAGCAGCGGCTCGATGTCTACGAGTGACTGGTAAAACTCCAGCAGATCCTTGTAATCCTTGTCCGGAATCTGGTAGATATCCTTCAGAAGCTTGAAGGACTCGACGAGGGGCAGTGCCCACCAGAGCTGCGAACGCTGGCCAAATACAACGCCAATCTTCTGTGCGTTCTTCGAGCGGTTCTTATAAGGAGTAACTCCGTCGACAAGTATTTCGCCGGTTGTCGGTTCGAGTACGCCGGTCATCATCTTGATAGTTGTTGACTTACCTGCACCATTCGGTCCGAGGTAGCCGACCATCTCGCCCTGCTCGATATTCATGGAAATATTATCGACAGCGCGGACTATCTTGTAATCTCTCGAGAAGAGATCCTTAAGGCTTCCCTTTAAGCCTTCGTGCCTGTTCAGGACTTTGAATTCTTTTGTAATGTTTTTGATCTCAATAATTGGTGCCATTCTTTTAACCTCATATCTGGGACCTGTCGGTCCGAATAAGTAGAATAAGTATTTTGTGTAAAATAATACTTGTTTTCTTTGCTGTTTATAAGTATATTGTATTTAGGTGAAGAAAAACAGTATATCTGTAGTATAAAATCATAACTATTTTACATGCTTACGGAATATTGTTATAGTTTTTGGAAAGGAGGGAAATATCGTTATGAAAAGAGAATATATGGGACTCATCGTTAAAAGAGATGACGGCTCAGAGGAGATAAATTATGATGACGAGTCATTTCCATCTTATATATATGACGGCTGGATCAAGCCGAATGTTACCTGGGAGAAGGTTCCGCATTTCCACGAGGATATTGAGATAGTGACGGTGAAGGCCGGCAGGATGGCTTATTCGGTCAACGGAAATATCATCACGCTGAACGCCGGAGATACTATATTTGTCAACTCGAATCAGATTCATTACAGCCTGTCACTGGATAATGCGACGGCTACTTATGTAATATTTATCGCGAACCCGAGCATCCTAAATTCGTCGGTGGCGGTTGAGATGGAGGCGCTGCTGCCTATAATCAATAATCCGGGGCTTTCGTATCTGAGATTCAGGGACATCAACGAAAATGCGAGGCAGATCTATGATGTCATGATGACCCTGCCGGGAATCAGGCGCGATCCTTTCCAGATAACGATAAAGTTTTTTGAAATATGGGCGATCATCCTGAAGCAGACCAAGTCTTACGGAATGATTGAAGAAGCGGTGGAGACTGATGTCCACTCGAGATCGTACAAGGCGATGATGCACTTCATACAGAAGGAATATCAGAAGCCGATCACGCTGGATGAGATATCTGCCAGCGGCAACGTCAGCAGGTCGCAGTGCAACAAGGTATTTCACAAATACGCCGGCGACAGCCCGGTAAACTATCTTCTGAACTTACGCGTCAGGAAGGTGGCTGAATATCTGAGAACCACTTCGTACACATTGTCCGAGATAGCGGCTCTCACCGGTTTCAACGGCACGAGCTACATGTCGGAGATGTTTAGAAAGTCCTTTGACCAGTCGCCGCGAGAGTACAGAAAGACCTGGCAGAATAACGACCAGGCGTAGTGGAGCGTCAAAATAAAATGCCCATAGACTGTGATCTATGGGCATTACTTATGTTATGATTAATTTTCAGCTTTGTTTAAGCTACAGCATATATTATCTACTCATGATAAGGAAATAAACACAGTTTGGTGGTATAATCTAGAGGAGGATGATAATATGAAGGCAAAGGGATTCAGAAAAAAGATAGCGATAGGCATAACACTTATGATGATGCTCAGTCTTGCGGCTTGCGGCAAAGATGATTCAGATAAGGAAGGCGTGACAGCAACATTAACTGAAGTGACGGCGGATACGGTAACATCAACCGAGACGACTGCAGATACGATAACTACTGCTGATAGTACGACTGTTGTTACAGAGGACACGACAACGGAGGCGGTCAGCACGACGGAAAGCGATACTTCAACAGTTCCGAATAAGGATGATATAAAGATCAGTGAAACATTAAGCAACAACGCAGATGGTGAGCATGCGATACTTGCGGACGGAGAAAAAGCTTCCTACAGCAATGTCAAGGTGGAAAAGACCGGCGAATCAAGCGGTGACGAGGCGGATTTTTACGGAGAGAATGCGGCTGTATTTGCAACAAACGGAGCGACTCTTGATCTTAGTAATATAGTGGTAGAGACTAACGGGACTCACGCTAACGGCGTATTTTCTTATGGAGAAGGAACAACGATAAATATAAGTGATTCGGTGATCGAGACGACAGGTAACTGTTCGGGTGGTTTGATGACAACCGGCGGCGGAACCATGAACGCAACGAATCTTTACATACATACAACAGGCAATTCATCTGCGGCAATCCGCTCAGACAGAGGAGGCGGAACGGTGACGGTTACAGGCGGTGATTACTCGACCGAGGGTAAAGGATCTCCTGCAATATACTCAACAGCCGATATCACCGTTAACGACGCGGTGCTTACATCGAACTCATCTCAGGGAGTCGTAGTTGAGGGCAAGAATTCGGTAACTCTTAATAATGTTGATCTGGCGGCTGATAACAATTCAAAGAACAGCGATAAATCTTCATATTATCAGGCGGTCATGATATACCAGTCTATGTCGGGCGATGCGGCTGAGGGTGATGCTGCATTTACCATGAATGGCGGTTCGATAATAAATATTAACGGAGATATTTTCTTCGTAAATAATACGGTAGCTGATATTAATCTCTCTGACGTGGATATTGAGAATTATGATGAAGACGGCGTATTTCTCAGGGCGGCTGCGGCCGGATGGGGCAATGAAGGCTCAAATGGCGGCAAGGTCAATCTCAATGCTTCAGATCAGGAGATCGAAGGAGATATTCTGGTGGACAGTGTGTCAGCACTCAATTTCTATCTCAGCAACGAGTCGGACTTTGAAGGTGCGATCAATCCTGACGGACAGGAGGGAGAGGTATATGTTGAGATCAGTGACGGAGCTCTTTGGAGGCTTACGGGAGATTCCTACATCACATCGCTTACCTGCGACGAGGATTCTATAGAACTGGGCGGCTACACCTTATATGTAAACGGTGTGGCTTATACTAAAGGAACAGCTTCGACCGGCGAGAAGATCACGTTATCTTCAGGCAGTTCCGGAGGTTCCGGAGGAGATAGACCGGACGCGCCACCTGATGGGAACGGCGGATCGGGAGAAAAACCTGACGGTAATGGCGGTCCCGGCGGAGATGGTGGCGAACCTCCTGCAAAGCCAGAGGACTAGAATATGGTAGAGAAAAATATTGACATAGTATTTCATATGTTGTAATTTTAATTCATCTGAAAATATAACTCTTATTCAGAGTGGTGGAGTTACAGGGAACGTTGAAGCCACGGCAACCCAGTTTCGGCAGTGTCGGAACGAAGGTGCCAGCCTGAGCACAAAGTATTTGTGAGCAATAAGAGGGTTTGTATAATGAATTATCAAATCCGGTTGTGCTCGCACGACCGGTTTTCTTTTTAACAAACTCGAAAAGCCGCAAAAGTATTACACATTTAAAGGAGACCAGAATGGAAAGAAGACTTTTTACTTCCGAGTCGGTTACGGAAGGACATCCGGATAAGATCTGCGATCAGATATCCGACGCAATCCTTGACGAGATGATACGTCAGGATCCAAACAGCCGTGTTGCCTGCGAGACAGCGGTAACAACGGGCCTCGTTCTTGTTATGGGCGAGATTACAACAAACGCTTACGTTGATATTCAGAAGACCATCCGCGAGACAGTTCGCGAGATTGGCTATGACCGTGCAAAATACGGTTTTGACTGCGACACCTGCGGCGTTATCGTTTCTATCGATGAGCAGTCTGCAGATATTGCTATGGGCGTTAACAAGGCCCTTGAAGCTAAGGAAAATCAGATGAGCGACGAGGAGATCGAAGCAATCGGTGCAGGAGACCAGGGTATGATGTTCGGCTATGCAACGAACGAAACACCTGAGCTTATGCCTTATCCGATCTCACTTGCGCACAAGCTTTCAAGAAGACTTACAGAGGTTCGTAAGGACGGAACTCTTCCTTACCTCAGACCTGACGGAAAGACTCAGGTTACTGTTGAGTACGATGAGAACGGCAAGCCTGCAAGACTTGATGCGGTTGTACTTTCAACCCAGCACAGCGAAGAGGTTACTCAGGAGCAGATCCATAAGGACGTTAAGAAATACATCTTCGACGTTGTCATCCCTGAAGAGATGATCGACGAAAATACAAAGTTCTTCATCAACCCTACAGGCCGTTTCGTTATCGGTGGACCACAGGGTGATTCAGGACTTACAGGCCGTAAGATAATCGTTGATACCTACGGCGGATACGCTCGTCACGGCGGCGGAGCTTTCTCAGGAAAGGATCCAACAAAGGTTGACCGTTCGGCTGCTTATGCCGCACGTTACGTTGCTAAAAATATCGTAGCAGCAGGACTTGCAGATAGGTGCGAGGTTCAGCTTTCATACGCTATCGGCGTTGCAAGACCTACATCTATCTTCGTTGATACCTTCGGAACAGGAAAGCTTACAGACAACAGGATCGTTGAGATAGTAAGAGAGAACTTCGACCTTCGTCCGGCAGGAATCATCAAGATGCTCGACCTTAGACGTCCTATCTACAAGCAGACAGCTGCTTACGGACACTTCGGAAGAACTGATATCGATGTTCCTTGGGAGAAGACCGATATGGCTGAAAAGCTTGCAGCTTATCTTGCATAGTTTGCGCCGGATAACGATATTTTTCGTGCCGGAGCAGGGTGTTCGGAACAAAAATGTATATTCATGCGCATAAAATGCATAATATACACCGAATATACATGATATCATGACAAAATATCGAAAAAACGTAAAATAGTGCTTGCATATTTTTTGGAAATATGCAAATATAGACAAGTACCAGTGAATGTTATTCATTTCATTGGTATTTGTTGTTTGAGGAAAAAACTGCAAAAGGTATTTTTTATAAATGCGGTTATATGTTTTGTATTGATAAGAGGAAAAATGATATGAAAAATATGCTGAATTTCAAGAATTTCACAGCAGATGAGCTGCAGGCAATATTAAACCTCGCTCTTGATATGAAGAGGGATCCTGCAAAATATTCGCACGCACTTGAGGGTAAGAAGCTTTACTCACTTTTCGAGAAGACTTCTACAAGAACCTTCCTGTCCTTCGCAACAGGAATCACCGAGCTTGGCGGACACTATTTCAATCAGCTCTGGGAGGACTCAAACTTCGTCCTCGGCGAGCCGGTTTCAGAGATCAAATACGTCTGCAGAAATGTTGACATCATAGTTGCACGTCTCAAGAGAAACGAGACTGTTGAGATGTTCGGCGAGAACGTTACGGTTCCTTTCATCAATGGCTGCGACAATTCATATCATCCATGCCAGATCCTTGCGGATATGCTCACTGTTATCGAGAAGTTCGGAACTCTCGATATCAAGCTTATGTATATAGGCGCAAAGAATAATGTATTTAACTCACTTGTTGAGTTTTTCTCAAAGATGAAGCAGGGTACTCTCTACGGACTTACACCGCTTGTTAATGATACAGCCTGCGGCGACGACTTCTATGAGGCTGCAAAGGAGACAGGCCACTACGTTGAGCTTGATCCTACAATGTCTATGGAAGAGGCTAAGAAATACGCCGACATGATGGACGTTCTCTACACAGACACCTGGGTAGACATGGAGTTCTTCAACAATCCTGCATACAAGGAGCAGAAGGAAGAAACTCTCAGTAAGATGATGCCTTACCAGATAAATGATGAGTTCACAAAGGACAGCAAGGCTATCGTATTCCACGACATGCCTATGCATGTTGGCTTTGAGATTTCTGAGAGTGTTGAGATGAAGAATCTAGAGCACATACTTGATCAGGCGGAGAACCGTCGCCACGCTGAGAAGGCGGTTATGTACACGCTGATCAATTCGTAATCAAAAATCAGCTCAAAAGTCATACAGAATAAAGATTTTGTATAAATAAAACAAGTTTTTTCCTGTTGTTTTTTCTGAAAAATAATTGTATATTAAATAAAGTTTAGCCTGCATGTTATATGCAGGCTTCTTTATTAAATAAGCTGCAAATGTGGGGGCGGCTGAAAGAAAAAATATAGGAGTTCTTGGTATGGAAAAACGTAACAAATTCTCGGGTTCACTTGGATTCGTGCTTGCGGCAGCGGGAAGTGCCGTAGGCCTCGGAAATATCTGGCGCTTTCCTGCGCTGGCTGCAAAAAACGGTGGCGGCTTCTTCCTGATAGTATATCTGATCCTCGCGCTGTCATTCGGTTTTACACTTCTCATCACAGAGGTTTCTATCGGACGTAAGACCAATCAGAGTTCACTTACAGCTTATGGAAAGTTGAATAAGAAGTTTGGCTGGATAGGCGTTATATCGGCTATCGTTCCGTTCCTCATCCTTCCATATTACTGTATAGTTGGCGGATGGGTTCTGAAATACACTGTTGTATTTATTACCGGACAGGGCAAGAAGGCTGCTGACAGCGCATTCTTTGTTAACTTCCTGACAGATCCGAAATGGACGATCATGTTTGATCTGATCTTCCTTCTTCTTACCTGCTTTATCGTATACAGAGGCGTAAATAAAGGAATCGAAGCACTTTCAAAGGTGCTTATGCCTGCACTTCTCCTTCTGGTTGTAGGCATTGCAATCTTTTCTCTTACCATAAAGAATAAGAAAACCGGAGTTACAGGTCTTGACGGACTTAAATATTATATCGTTCCAAATGTTGACGGTTTTACCTTCGGCGATTATTTCCGAGTTGTCATGGATGCCATGACGCAGCTTTTCTACAGTATAAGCGTTGCTATGGGTATAATGGTTACTTACGGTTCTTATTATAAGAAGGACGATAACCTTATAAGATCGGTAAATCATATCGAGATATTTGATACGATAGTTGCCTTCCTGGCCGGTGTTATGATCATTCCTGCAGTATATGTATTTATGGGCAAGGAAGGAATGACCGGCGGTGCAGGACTTGTATTTATGGTTATTCCTAAGGTTTTCGAGTCAATGGGCATCTTCGGACAGTGCGTAGGTGCGCTGTTCTTCCTGATGGTTCTCTTCGCGGCGCTTACAAGCTCGGTTTCAGTCCTTGAAGCTGTTGTTTCGGGCATGATCGACAAGTTCGGAATGAAGAGAAATAAAGCGGTTATTTCCGAAGGAGCTATCGCAGCCATCATCGGTATGATCATCTGCTTCGGCTACTATGCTAAGTCGATCTTCTACATGGAGGTCGATCTTCCAAACGGAGCGAAGGGCCAGCAGCTGCTTGATGTGTTTGACTACCTTGCAAATAATATCTTCATGCCTATAGTCGCTATCGGTACCTGTATCCTGATCGGATGGGTGGTTAAGCCTAAGACAGTTATCGAAGAGGCAACGATCAACGGAGAGAAGTTCGGCAGAAAAGCACTATATAAGGTGATGATCACTGTGATCGCGCCGATACTGCTGACGCTCATACTTCTTGTTTCACTTGGAATTATTAAGTTAAAAGGCTAACAAAAAACCTCGCGAAAGCGAGGTTTTTTTGGTACCAGGATTCTGCTTCGCAGATGCTACGGAGAAAAATATCGGTGAATGGACAGAGATTTTCATGAAGGCTTTTGTGAAAAGTTAGCAGTAAGAGCAACCAAGGATACAATCCCATGGAAGGACGTGTTTGATGCTGAAAATGACCCGGCTGAGCTTGAAAAAATATTCGTTAAGGATAAGTTCCAGAAGACCTTCCATGGTCAGGTTGATGAGCTGATCGCAAATAAGAATTTCAGAAAGCTTGCAGAGAAGGATCCTAAGCATTGCCTCGAGAAGTGGGCTAAGATGGCTAAGAATATTAAGAAGCCGGCTCCTGAGAAGGCTCCGGAGGAAGCTAATATGGCTCCTAAGAAGGTTGTTAAGGAAGAAAATAAGGCCGGTCGCGGAATGGGTGACTTTTAAACTTAAAGTATAATAATTCGGGCGTTCCTTAGTGGGACGCCCTATTTTTATCTATTTTTATTTGACATCTTAAGACGTGTGAATCTATAATAATGTCGATTAAGTTGTTTCTAAATGGAGGCAGATATGAGACATTTGATAGATCCTATAGATATATCGGTTAAGGAACTCGACAAACTCCTCAACCTGTCACTTGATATTATTGATAATAAAAGCAAATACAGCGAACGTTGTAAGGGTAAGAAGATAGCTACCCTTTTCTATGAACCAAGTACCAGAACACGTCTTAGCTTTGAAGCAGCGATGCTTGAGCTGGGAGGTTCCGTGCTTGGTTTTTCTTCGGCCGATTCATCCTCTGTAAGTAAGGGCGAGAGCATAGAGGATACTGTAAGAGTTGTCGGCTGCTTTGCGGATGTTATCGCTATGAGACATCCAAATGAAGGTGCACCTATGCTTGCATCCATGTATTCACCGGTTCCTATCATAAATGCCGGTGACGGAGGACACAATCATCCAACCCAGACACTTACAGACCTTCTGACCATACTTCGCGAGAAGGGCAGACTCGACAATATGACGATCGGTCTCTGCGGCGACCTGAAGTTCGGCCGTACCGTACATTCCCTTGTCAAAGCAATGTCTAGATATAAAGGGATCAAGTTTGTATTTATCTCTCCGAAGGAGCTGAAGGTTCCGGATTACATCATCAGCGAAGTGGTTGAGCCGGCTGAGATCCCTTACGAAGAGGTTACATCTCTCGAGGATAATATTGATAAGCTCGATGTCCTTTACATGACCAGAGTTCAGAGAGAGCGTTTCTTCAACGAGGCAGACTATGTCAGACTGAAGGATACCTACATCCTCGATAAGGCAAAGCTTAAGGATGCTAAGAAGGATATGATCATCCTTCATCCGCTTCCAAGAGTTAACGAGATAGCAACAGAGGTGGATAATGATCCGAGAGCTGCTTATTTCAGGCAGGTTTTGAACGGAAAATACGTCAGAATGGCGCTTATCCTCACCCTGCTCGATCTGGCATACTAGGAGGTTTTATAATGAAGATAGACAGTATTCAGAACGGAATAGTTCTTGACCATATCACAGCAGGCAAGGCCATGCAGATCTACTACGATCTCGGCCTCGACAAGCTTAACTGCAGCGTTGCTTTGATCCAGAATGTTAAGAGTAAGAAGATGGGCAAGAAGGATATCATCAAGATCGACCAGACCATGGATATCGACCTGGATGTGATCGGATATATCGCACCGGAGGTTACGGTCAGCATCATCAGGGACGGCGAGACCATCGAGAAGAAGAAGGTTGACCTTCCGAAGAAGCTTGTAAATATCAAGAAGTGCAGGAATCCTCGCTGTATAACAGCGGTTGAGAAGGGAATCCCTCATATTTTCAAGCTGACAGACGAGAAAAACCGTGTTTACAGATGTATTTACTGCGAAGCAGATAAATAAAAGATTTACAAATTGCCTGAATGTGTTATAATTAGGTGATTATGTGAAAATTTGCATGATAATAATATCGGATCATCCATGTATTTTCTGGGGAAAAGAAGTTTACATGGTGTCTTTTGATTATTTATAAATGTGGGAGCCTTATAGTTATGGAACAGTATGCGATAAAGGGTGGCAATGCATTAGAGGGTGAGGTTACAATTGCCGGTGCCAAAAATGCAGCGCTTGGAATACTTGCAGCAGCGATTATGACCGACGAGAAGGTCACTATCGAAAATGTACCTGATGTAAGTGATACGAGAACACTTCTGGCAGCTATTCAGGATATTGGAGCAACAGTTGAACATATAGATAAACATACAGTTACCATCTGCGGTAAGAATATCGTAGGTGATGACACTCTTTGTGTTGACGGCGTTCATATCAGAAAGATCAGAGCATCTTACTACCTTATCGGTGCCCTGCTCGGAAAGTACAGATACGCTAACGTCGCACTTCCGGGAGGCTGTGATATCGGTTCGAGACCTATCGATCTTCACATCAAGGGCTTTGAGTCCCTGGGTGCAGACGTAAATATAGTATCAGGCGGTAAGATAGTTGCGAGAGCTGATAAGCTTGTCGGTAAGCACATCTACCTCGATACCGTTTCGGTAGGTGCAACCATAAATATCATGCTTGCGGCAGCACTTGCCGAGGGCAAGACAACGATCGAGAACGCAGCGAAGGAGCCACACATAGTTGACGTGGCAAACTTCCTTAATACAATGGGTGCCAACATCAAGGGCGCAGGTACCGATGTCATCAGAGTAAGAGGAGTTGCAAAGCTTCACGGAGCTGAGTATTCCATCATTCCTGACCAGATCGAGGCAGGAACCTTCATGGCGATGGCAGTGGCAACCAGAGGAAACGTCCTCATCAAGAACGTTATCCCTAAGCATCTTGAGGCCATCTCATCAAAGCTTATCGAGATGGGCGCAACAGTTATCGAATATGATGATTCGGTAAGAGTCATGGCGGACGGCGTGCTTAAGCCGACACAGATCAAGACTCTTCCGTATCCGGGATTCCCAACAGACATGCAGGCTCAGATGGCTACGACACTTGCCATAGCAAGCGGCACAAGCGTGGTCACAGAGAGTATATTTGAGAACCGTTTCAGATATGTTCACGAGCTTCGCAAGATGGGCGCAAATATCCAGGTTGAAGGAAACGCAGCCATCATTCACGGTGTTGAAAAATACATGGGAGCCAGCCTTGTGGCATCAGACCTCAGAGCAGGAGCAGCGCTTGTTATCGCGGCGCTTGCAGCGGACGGCTTCAGTACAATAGATGACATTAAATACGTTAAGCGTGGTTATGAAGATTTTGACGGCAAGATCAGAGCGCTTGGCGGAGAGATAGAGATAGTTGATTCTGACAGAGATGTTCAGAAATTCAAACTGAAAATAGGCTAACGAATATACGCCATCGCCAAACGGCGGTGGCTTTTATTCTATAAAATACCATGAGCCGTATCATTAGCGGCGGAAAGGCGGTTTAAAAATGGCAAAGAAAACTTATTACATCACAACGGCGATTGCATATGCGTCAGGAAAACCTCATATAGGTAACACCTACGAGATCGTGCTTGCCGACAGCATCGCAAGGTACAAGAGATTCACCGGATACGATGTCAGATTCCAGACAGGTACAGATGAGCATGGTCAGAAGATTGAGACCAAGGCTTTCGAAAACTTCTCAACACCTAAGGAATTCGTTGACGAGCAGGCCGCTGAGATCAAGAGAATATGGGATATAATGAATACATCTTATGATAAGTTCATCAGAACAACCGATGAATATCATGAGGTTCAGATACAGAAGATATTTAAGAAGCTCTATGACAAGGGCGATATCTATAAGAGTGAGTACGAAGGAATGTACTGTACACCATGTGAGTCCTTCTGGACAGAGAGCCAGCTTGTTGACGGCTGCTGCCCTGACTGCGGACGCCCTGTTAAGCCGGCAAAGGAAGAGGCTTACTTCTTCAAGATGAGCAAATACGCTGACAGACTTATTCAGTACATCGACGAGCATCCTGAGTTCATTCAGCCGGAAAGCAGAAAGAACGAGATGGTTAATACCTTCCTGAAGCCGGGTCTCCAGGATCTCTGCGTTTCACGTACTTCCTTCAAGTGGGGCATCCCTGTTGATTTCGATACAAAGCATGTTGTTTATGTATGGATAGATGCGCTTTCAAACTACATCACCGGTCTCGGCTATGATGTTGACGGCAATCATGATCCTAACTTTGAGAAATACTGGCCTGCAGACCTTCACCTGATCGGTAAGGATATCCTGAGATTCCATACAATTTACTGGCCGATCATGCTGATGGCTCTCGACCTTCCGCTTCCTAAGCAGGTATTTGGCCATCCATGGCTTATCCAGAGTGACGGAAAGATGAGCAAGAGTAAGGGCAACGTGCTCTATGCAGACGATATGGTTGAGCTCTTCGGCGTTGACGCAGTAAGGTATTTTGTACTTCACGAGATGCCTTTTGAGAACGACGGTGTTGTTTCATGGGAGCTCCTTATCGAGAGAGTTAATTCCGACCTTGCAAATACACTCGGAAACCTCGTTCACAGAACTATTTCAATGGTAAATAAATACTTCGGCGGTGTTGTTTCCGACGGAGGAATAAGTATAGATCCGGATGACGAGTATAAGAAGTTCATCCTTGATACAAGACTTAGGGTAAATGATGCGATGGACAAGCTCCGTGTAGCTGACGCCATCACAGAGATATTCAACCTCTTCAAGAGATGCAACAAATACATCGATGAGACCATGCCTTGGGCACTTGCCAAGGAAGGTGATATGGAGGACAGACTTAAGACAGTTCTCTACAACCTCGTTGAAGGCATAACGATCGGTGCATCACTTCTTTCTTCATTTATGCCGGATACTTCCAAGAAGATATTTGAGCAGCTCAATACTGAGCCTAGAAAGGTTACAGAGCTTGGCAGCTTCGGACTCTATCCACAGGGTACAAAGGTTACTGACAGCCCGGAGATGCTCTTCGCAAGAATAGATACAGAGAAGAAGCTCGAGGAGATAGCAGAGAAGTTCCCTGCAAAGCAGCCTGAGCCTGAAAAGCCTAAGAAGAAGGAAGTAGAGGAAGAGAAGACCGAGATACCTTCTGTTGAGGCAGCTGTTAAGGATCAGATCACACTTGACGAGTTCGACAAGATGCAGCTCCAGATAGGAGAGGTTCTTAAGTGTGAGGAGGTTCCGGGTTCAAAGAAGCTTATCTGCTCACAGGTTCAGATCGCAGGAAGAGTTCTTCAGATCGTTTCCGGAATCAAGAAATACTATTCTCCGGAAGATATGGTTGGCAGAAAGGTTGTTGTGATCACTAATCTTAAGCCTGCAAAGCTTGCGGGTGTGCTTTCAGAAGGTATGCTTCTGTGTGCAGAGGACTTTGACGGAAATCTCGCACTCCTTACAGCAGAGAAGGATATGCCTGCAGGAGCAATGATCAGCTAATGTAAAGAACATGAAGCAAATAGGGCTTCATGATAAGATACACGTGTAGAAGGAGGTTAAGATGGGTACAGATAACGATAACAAGAATGTTACTATGGACATCAACGATGCCATTGATAATATTTTTGATGACAAGGCATCTGCCGGCCCGAAATTCCAGAAAAAAGCCGAGGATACAGCCACTCAGGTGGTAGATGCAGCTTTAACAGGAGAGGAAGGAACTACAGTCCTTTCTGAAGATATACTTACAGGAGAAGAGGGTACGACAGTACTTTCCAAGGAAGAGCTTATGGGTATGGACCTGAGCGGAGAGCCAAAGCTTCAGGGCGGCTTTCAGCCGATGAACGGACCTATCCCGCAGGGCGGCTTCCAGCCGGTTAACGGACCAATTGCACAGGGCGGTTTTCAGCCTGTAAACGGACCTGTCGCGCAGAACGCACCTGTTCCACCGGTACCTCCGCAGGCACCAAACTTCCAGCCTAAAAACGGTCCGGTACCACAGAACGCACCGGTACCTCCACAGGCACCAAAATTCCAGCCTAAAAACGGTCCGGTACCACAGAACGCACCGGTACCTCCACAGGCACCGAAGACAGCACCGGTACCTCCACAGGGAGCACCGCAGCAGATACCGAACTTCCAGCCTAAGAACGGTCCTGTACCACAGCAGATACCTAATTTCCAGCCGAGACCGACCGGAAATGCTCCGGTACCTCCACAGGGTGTGCCGGTACCGCAGGCACCAAACATGCAGGCACCAAACATGCAGGCACCGAATATGCAGGCACCGAATATGCAGGCACCGAATATGCAGGCGCCAAACATACCGAATGCGCCTCAGCAGCCGGTTATCCAGCCGGGACAGCCACAGCAGGCACCTGGAGTTATACCGGGATCATTACCTGGAACTATGGCTCCTGCAGGAATGAACGCGGCTTTCCCACCTGCACAGCAGGGCAAGAAGGCAAAGAAAGTTAAAGAGCCTAAGGTTAAAGAGCCGGGCACAGAAGGAAAGGGCATGAAGGTATTTGGCCTTGTTTCGATGTGCATAGCTATAGCAGGACTTATCGCAGTCGGCGTACTTCTTGCACTTAATCTTTTCTTCTCTGACTATACGAAGAACTACAAGGGCGCAGCTGATAAGGGCGTGACCAAGGTTGAGTCGGGCTATCAGGAAACTGACAGTAACGATGATACCGAAGAAGATTCTGCCGATGACGAAGATGATGCTTCGGAAGATGAAGAATAGGAAAGGGGGAACGTGAGATGAGTAGTAAGAGTAAAAAATGGCTTGTTATAGCGATCATTTCGCTTGTTCTCTTTGCTGCAGAGGTTGTTGCGGCAATACTTTTCGTTCTTCCTTCTATGCAGAAGAATGAGTTCTTCGACTATGTTAAGAAGGGCGATGTGGCTTTGGCAGGCGATGCCCAGAAAACGATAGATAAGCTTTCAGACAGCGACAAGAAGGCTGCAGTAGATATGGTTGAGGACCTTATTGTTAAGGAAACTAACAACTATATTAACGGCAAGAAGAGCTACGAAGAGCTTAAGAGACTTCTTGTTACAGTTGAAAATATAAAGAACTGCTGGGGGATGACAGCAGGCTGCTTCAAGGAAGCAAATAAGCTTGAGCTTGGAAAGATCTACGACGAGCTTGTTGCAATCGGTTCGAATGGTTCCGGATATGCCGATAAGGAGCAGGAATTCAAGGATGTATTCTATATTACTGATTACGCTTCTGAAGGTGAAGAGCAGACAATGGTAAATTATCTGGGATACTTTGAAGAGAGTGTTCAGCTTGAGTACATCAACGGGATCAAGGAATATCTTGAGGCAAAACTCAAGGCAAGCTATGACTCGTATGTTGCGGGTAGTCTTGATGCAGATAAGCTTTCAGATGAAACAGATATGCTCATTAAACTTGTTTATGAGGGTTATTACACAGACGGCTTTGCATATACTGTAAGAGACGAGCTGAAGATCAGCAAGGAGATTAGGGAGTACCGCGACGCAATTAAGACTAAGGCTGACAGCCAGGATTATGTCGGCGCACTTAAGACATATCTTGAACTGTATGAGAAATACGGTAGCAACGTAGTTTATCTTGATTACAGAACGGAGATCGAAGAGCTTAGACAGAAGGCTTATGACGATGGTCTGACCTTCTATAAGAACAAGTTTGACGAGCTCCTGAAGGCTAAGGATAAGGACGGCGCTCAGAAGCTTTACGATGAGATCAAGGACTTCTACGGCGAAGCATTCAACATCGATGAGATCATCGGCAGCATGAAGCCTGAATGGGCAGATGCATATATTTACGTGATCAAGAATCTTGATGATGTAGTTAAGCAGTGTATGGATTCCGAAACAGAGATGGATAAGGTTATGCCACTCACAAGCGCAGACTTTATTGCAGGTGATGCGACTGATTATCTTATTGCTGATCTTGACGGAAACAAGACGCCGGAGCTTATTATCATGGGTGCTACCATGAGCCATATCTTTACATATGAAAATGGCAATATTGTTTATATAGCATCAACCGGTTTCCTTGCAACGACAGCAGAAAACGGAGTATATGTAACAGCGCTCCTTCTTTCAAATGATACATCGGCAAGTGAAACATATGCTGAGTTCACCTTAAGTGGAAAAACGATCACGGTTCTCAGCAGTTCGTATGGTTACGCTAGCTCAACAGGAGAGTCTGTATTCAAGGTTAACGGAGCAGATTCGGATAAAGAAGGCTTTGTAAACGCAGGTAACGAGATCATTAAAAAGGCTGGTAAAGACTTCGCATCATCAGGTAAGATAAGTGGGGACTATGAAACAGTTATCAGCAATTATCAGGAATAATATAGTTTCATTTTTACTTCTTACGGCTGGGGCGGTTATTGCCGCCTTCAGCCTTGAGGAGTTTTTAGTGCCGAATAATATTTTTGATGGCGGGATCACCGGTGTCAGTATGATCATCGGCAATTCATCAAAGATACCTCTTGCTGCACTTATTGCGGCGATAAATATTCCATTTCTTTTTGTAGCATTAAAAAAGCTTGGGAAGAAATTCATACTCCGAGCCGCATATGCCATGATACTTTTTGCTGTGATGACAAGAGTATTTGACGGGTTTCAGGATGCAACAGAAGATCTGCTCCTTGCCACTGTATTTGGAGGCGTAATACTCGGCGTCGGGGTAGGTCTTGTTCTTCGTGCGGGCGGATGTCTGGATGGTACCGAGATAGTCGGTATCATGGTGAACAGGAAGACAAATATTTCCGTCGGGAATATAGTACTTGCGATAAATATCGTTATTTATATCGTTGCGGGGGCTATGTTCGGTATCGACAGAGGCATGTATTCCATGCTGATGTATTTCATCACCTCTAAGGTGATAGATATAGTCGAGATCGGCTGGGAACAGGCCAAGGCGATAATGATAATCACGGATGATGGTGAGCAGATAGCCGAAGGACTTCATGAGAATTTCGGAAGAACGGTTACCTTCATCAGAGGCGAAGGTCTGATAAGCGGAACGGAGAAGGATATCCTCTACTGCGTTGTGACCAGGGCCGAAATATATGAGATTAGAAAATTCATCAATTCTCTGGACGTAAATGCATTTACGACTATAACGGATGTTTCCGAGATAATCGGAAGAAATGTTAAGATGAAGCCAAAGGACTGAGGCTGTACATGATATGTTGCGGCGGAGTCTATGGGCGTGAAAAAGGGAAAATCGGTGGAATTACAGGGGTTTTTCGACAAACAGAGAGAATTATATAGATCGGGAAGACAGGAAGATATACCGGCCTTTTATGAAGAATGGCTGGCTAAGACTGAAAGCGAAGGCGACAGGGAAGCGAGAGTCACCATCCTTAACGAGATGATGGGCTACTACCGCGTTAAGAGTCTTCACGACAAGGCGATAAGCGCTGCTGAGGAGGCGGTCGGCATTATGAGTGAACTCGGAATGGCCGGCACGGTTCCTTATGCCATGACGCTCCTGAATGCGGCAACTGTTTACAGGGCTGCGGGAAAGTATCAGGAGTCGGCGGAGAGGTATGCAGAGGTATTTGCAATCTTCCATGAGCAGCTTCCTCCGAATGATTTTAAGTTTGCAGAAGCAAATAATAATGTGGCGCTCCTTTACCAGGAGCTCGGACGTTTTGATAAGGCGGCTGAGGCGCTTGAGAGGGCACTCAGTATATGCAGGGATACTCCTCATAAGGAGTTTCAGACGGCTGTAACCCTTGCAAATCTCGGCAACTGTGAGATAGAAGAGGGCGAGTTTGGCGCGGCTATAGTTGATCTGACAGAATCTCTGGAGATATTCACCGAGAAAAAGATTAACGACACTCACCATGCGGCAGCGATAACCGGACTTGCGGATGTATACGCAAAGCTCGGGGACAGTGACAAAGCATCAGAGCATTACCTTAGGGCAATGAAAATGATCGAAGACTTTGTCGGACAGAACGATGATTATAAGAGGATCCGAGAGAAGTATGAAGCTCTCTTGGGTTGTGAAAATATAGCAGAAGATGGAAATGTAGCCGATCCGGCGGTTGGCAATGTCAGCAGCGAAAGTATCGCTCAGCCGGACAGCAAAGAAACAGGTCGCGGCTTTGGTCTCAGCCTTTCAAGAGATTTCTACGAGAAGCTTGGCAAGGCGATGATAGAAGAGAAATTCCCGGAGTATGCGGGACGGATAGCGGTCGGCAAAGTTGGTTCGGGTTCGGAATGCTTCGGCTTTGATGACAGCCTTTCGCGAGATCATGATTTCGGACCGGGATTCTCAATGTGGCTTACGGATGAAGATTATGATAAAATCGGTGAGGCGCTTCAAAAAGAATATGAGATAATACTTGATAAATATATTTCGGATAAAACAGGTGAGGCTGCAGATATCGTCAGCAGCTTCAGAAATGAAAAGGCTGCTAAGAGAACGGGCGTCAGAAAGATAGCAGACTTCTACGAGGAGCATACCGGATATCCGGCAGGACCTGAGAAGGACGGGGATTATCTGACCTGCGAGGAATCCGGACTTGCGGCGGCTGTAAACGGTGAGGTTTACAGGGATGATCTGGGCGTATTTACGGCGATTAGGGAGAAGCTTAAGAGGCATTATCCTGAATACGTCAGCTTCCTTAAGATAGCAAATCTCATGACCATGCTCGGACGTGAGGGACAGTACAACTTTAAGAGGGTTTCCGAGAGAAAGGACTACACTGCGGCAGGACTGATCCGTTCATCAGCGGTTAAGGACGCGCTGGAACTTATCTACCTTCTCAATAAAACCTACGAGCCACACGAAAAGTGGCTGCGACGTGGAATTGAGGGGCTGCCACATATTTCCTACATGGGAAGGCTTATAGATGATATAATGCTTGCCGGGATCACCGAAACGGACAGAATATCAAGATATCTGGAGAAGCTCTGCTTCACAGTGCTGAGAGAGGTTAAGGATCAGGGGATCGTCTGGGGAAACAGTACATTTCTTCCTGATTATGCCGAAGCCTTTCAGAGAAAAGCTCAGATCTACATGATGGACATTCCGCATCTTGCGGAGGAGGTTGCAAAGGTTGAGTTCAGGGCCTTCGATGCCGTAAACAACAAGGGCGGCAGAGCCTACTGCCAGAACAACTGGCCGACCTTCCGGATCATGAGAATGAGCCAGTATCTGACCTGGACCAAGGAGATGCTGGTGCAATACCTGACCGATTTTGAGGGAGTCATAGCCGAAGGCAGAAATATGATCACCGAGAAATACGGCTATATGATGGAAACAACGGCTCCGGAGGAGTTTAAGCTTATTAGGGAGAAGCTTCCGCCGGTACCGGAAAATAAAAAAGCTCTTGTGAAAGAGCTGACCAGAATTGAAACCGGATGGATGGAGGAGTTCGCGGCGAAATATCCACGACTTTCGAAGAACGCGAGACTTATTCATACCTCCGATGATCTTGGCTGGAGCACATCTTCAGAAACCTATCAGCGAGGCGAGCTGTATTCCTACAGCGACAAGATGCTCCTGATGTACGGAAGATTTGTTGCGGCACTCTGCAGGGAAAACATAAACCTGACGATAAAGATCATGGAAAATACGGTTAAGATGTACGGTTATAAAGACTTAGAAGATGCAGAAGAAAAGATGGACAGAGGTTAAAAGTTATGCTTCATTTGATTTATTTAGGAGTCAGTTTTGTCAGCTCGCTTTTATATGCGTTTGCGAAACACCTTTTCAGTAAAGTATCGGGATATTTCATAGTGGCGGGAATGACGATAACCGGCTATATAGCACTCTTTGCGGCGCATGTGGCTATATTTGCGCTTGTCGGCACCACTATAAATGAGAAGAAGCTTCCGAAATCGATACACACCTTCTACAGGTGGTTCGGACTTCTTACACTCAAGGTATTTGTTGACACCTTCAGGTTCAGGATAAGGATCAGCGGCAAGGAAAAGCTGCCAAGTGAAAATTTCCTGATAGTGAGCAATCACAGATCTATATTTGATCCGCTGATAGGTATCACAAGACTTAAAAAATACGATATGGCCTACATATCCAAGGAGGAAAATCTCCGCATACCTTTCGTCGGAAGGTATATGAAGGCGGTCGGCTGCCTGGATCTCGACAGGGAAAATACCAGAAATGCCATCGCCACTATCAATAAAGCGGCTGAATATATAAAGACCGGCCACTGCAATCTGGGCATCTACCCGGAGGGCAAGGAAAATAAGACCGAGGAACCGCTTCTGCCGTTCAGAGCGGGCGCCTTCAAGATAGCGAAGAAGGCCCATTGTCCGGTGGCGGTCATGACGATAAAGAACAGCGACAGGGTATTCCGACGATTCATGTTCAAGAGGATCAAGGTCGATATCGATATACTGGGTGTTATACCTGCTGAAGAGGTCAGCAGGATGTCGACTCAGGAAATCAGTGATAAAGCTTTCGGAATGATGTATGATAATCTGACCGCGGCATAAGATACACAAGGGAGAGGAAAGATGGAAAGTTTTAACAAAGTTGCTTTTAAGAGCACAAAGAAGAGCAGGTTCGCAATAGGATTGGTATTATTACTGTTGGGTCTTGCTGTTACAGCATTCGGCGCAAGGATATTTATAGGTTACATGACAGCCAGCAAGGAGCTGACAAAGTGTACACCTTCGACGATTGATAACGGATATTACAAGTTCTCGGATATATGGACAGTTGTCGGAGAGTACGGATATGACGATAACGGTACAGGCTACATACTCTGGATCGTTGATGATTATAACCCTGATAATAACTTCTTCATGGGAATGTATTTCGATGAGAAGGATGTTGATACAGCTGAAAAGGCAGTTAATGCTTTCTGGGATGCATATAATAATTATACAGAGTCTACGGTTTACCTTTCAGGTGCCGGCAGGGTTCGTGATATGAGGAGCGACGAGAAGGAAGCCTTCCAGGAAGCTCTGGATTACATGGGAGCAAATGATTATAACTACAAGGCAGTTTACAAGACTCTTGAGTACAAGGCTTTCCCAAGACAGATGAAGTTCAAGGACTGGGCTATGATCGTCTGCGGACTTTGCTGTGTAGTAGGAGGAATATGTGTATTCTTCACTATGGGCGGAGGCAAGACCAAGAAGAATATTCAGGCTAAGGTGCTTGCTTCAGGCTTTAAGCCTGACCAGCTTGCAAGCGAGATCACCTTCGGTAAGAAGATTGGCAACATTACAGTAACTCCAAATGCTGTATTTGTCGGTGGATTCACTCCGATACTTATCTTCCTTAAGGATGTTATCTGGTGCCACGGCAAGATCACATCTACAAAGAATAAGGCTTACGGCATCGTTACTGTCAGCACAACGAAGACTTACGCTGTAAACTTTATTGACAGACACAACAAGACAACATCTATTACTGTTAAGAATCAGGCTCAGCAGGATGAGTTGATCGAGACTATACATACACAGTATCCTTACATTATCTGCGGATACAATGAGGATATTGCGATGGCAGCTCAGAACAACTTCAACGACCTCATCAACGCCGTTGAACATAGGAAATACGAGCTTGAGCATCCACAGCCACAGGAGCAGTACATCTTCGATCAGAAGACAGAGGACAGCGCGCCTCTTCCTGATAAGATTGAGTTCAACCCTGGCAGCTACTCAGCTCCAACAGAGCAGCCTACGGAACAGCAGAAGCCACTTGGTTTCGATAACTCCGGTGCTTCTGTAGATCAGTACGGAACCTACGGCTCACTCGGCAACTCTGAACCACTCGGCGGCTCAGAAAACTCACTTGCTAATGGAAATACTCCATCCCAGCCTGAAGAACCTGAATCGCTTAATCTCGATATTCCGGGATATGATTCATCTTCGCTTAGTGACGTAAGTGATTACTCAAATACTAACAACTACACTGACGGAATATTATAATCGTATGTAAATCCAGCCTCGGGCATTTGCCCGAGGCGTTCATTATAATAAAAACTACTTGATGAAACAGTAGAATATATTGTATAATAACGATTTGTTGAACATAGAACAGAAATGTAAAAAGCGTATTTATATATTAAGAGGGAGTATTGAAATGTACAAGATTCTTACGAAAAAGGCTCTCAACCCTACGGTCACACTCATGGAAGTGGAAGCACCTCTGGTTGCAAGAAAGGCTGAGCCTGGCCAGTTTATTATCCTTCGTGCGACTGCGGACGGAGAGAGAATTCCGCTCACTATCGCAGGTTATGACCGCGAGAAGGGTTCCGTAACTATCATTTTCCAGATCGTTGGTGGAGCAACAGAGACACTTAACAGCCTTCCTGAAGGCGGATATATTAACGATTTTGTAGGACCTCTCGGTAAGGCTACTGAGACAGAGGGTCTTAAGAAGGTTGCAGTTGTCGGCGGCGGCGTTGGCTGTGCCATAGCTTATCCGATAGCTAAGAAGCTTCATGAGATCGGCTGCGAGGTTCATTCTATAGTTGGTTTCAGAAGCAAGGATCTCATCATTCTTGAGGATGAGTTCAAGGCTTCAAGTGACAAATACGTTCTTATGACAGATGACGGTTCTGCAGGTGAGAAGGGTCTTGTAACACAGGCTCTCGAGAAGCTTATCGAGTCAGGTGAGCAGTATGACGAAGTTATCACTATCGGACCGCTCATCATGATGAAGTTCGTTGTTGCAGTTACTAAGAAATACAATGTTAAGACCATCGTCAGCATGAACCCTATCATGGTTGACGGTACAGGTATGTGCGGCGGCTGCCGTCTTACAGTTGGCGGAAAGACAAAGTTCGCCTGCGTTGATGGCCCTGACTTTGATGGTTTTGAGGTTGATTTTGACGAGGCAATGGCACGTTCTGCTACTTACAGACCATTTGAACAGAAGGCTCGTGAAGAAGCCTGCAACTTACTTAAAATGGAGGTGAAGTAGAGATGCCTAATATGTCTATGGAAAAACATAAGATGCCATCACAGGAGCCTGATGTAAGAAATAAGAATTTCGAAGAGGTAGCTCTCGGATATACAGAGGAAATGGCTATCGAGGAGGCAGAGAGATGTCTTCACTGCAAGCACAGACCTTGCGTTTCAGGCTGCCCTGTACAGATTGATATTCCTGAGTTTATCGAGGAAGTTAAGAACGGAAGATTCGAGGAGGCTTATCAGATCATCGCTCGTTCAAGCTCTCTTCCTGCAGTTTGCGGACGTGTATGTCCACAGGAAACACAGTGTGAGCAGAAGTGCGTTAGAGGTATCAAGGGTGAGCCGGTTGCTATCGGACGTCTTGAGAGATTCGTAGCAGATTACCACAATGCACATGCAACAGAGGCTCCACAGAAGCCTGCTTCAAACGGTAAGAAGGTTGCAATCATCGGTTCAGGTCCTTCAGGACTTGCGTGTGCAGGAGACCTTGCAAAGAAGGGCTATGACGTAACTATTTACGAAGCACTTCACCTTGCAGGTGGCGTTCTTGCTTACGGTATTCCTGAGTTCAGACTTCCAAAGTCTATCGTTCAGAAAGAGATCGACGGACTTAAGGCTCTCGGTGTAAAGATCGAGACAAATGTTGTTATCGGCAAGACTATTTCCGTAGACGAGCTTAAGGATGAGTTCGGATACGATACTATATTTATCGGTTCAGGTGCAGGACTTCCTAAGTTCATGAACATACCTGGAGAGAACCTCAACGGTGTTTACTCAGCAAATGAGTTCCTTACAAGAATCAATCTTATGAAGGCTTATCTTGATGAGTCGAAGACACCTATCATGCATCCTAAGAAGGCTGTTATCGTTGGTGGCGGTAACGTTGCTATGGATGCGGCAAGATGCGCAAAGAGACTTGGAGCCGATGTAACTATCGTTTACAGAAGAACCAAGGATGAGCTTCCTGCAAGAGCAGAAGAGGTTGAGCATGCAGAGGAAGAAGGAATCAAGTTTGCATTCCTTAACAGCCCTGTAGAGGTTGTTGGCGAGAACGGATGGGTTAAGAGCATCAAGTGCCAGCAGATGGAGCTTTCTGAGCCTGATGAGTCAGGTAGAAGAAAACCTGTTCCTGTTGAAGGTGTAATAAATGAGATCGAGTGCGACTGTATGATCATGTCAATCGGTACTTCGCCAAACCCACTCATCAAGTCTACAACAGAGGGACTTGAGACACAGAAGTGGGGAGGCATCGTAGCTGACGAGGTTACAGGTCTTACATCACGTGAAGGTGTTTACGCCGGCGGTGATGCGGTTACAGGTGCTGCAACAGTTATCCTTGCCATGGGTGCCGGCAAGGCAGCTGCAAAGGCTATGGACGAATACATGCAGGGACTTAACTAATAATTCCCTTGAAAATACGATATTTAAAGAAACGGATGCTTTCGGAGATACGGAGGCATCTGTTTCTTTTTTTATATGTTGATAGAATAATCATAAAAGAAGTGGTATTATTAAGACATGTTTTCAGAATGGATCATGACTTGAGTCATGGAATAATATACGATATGAGGTGCGACTATGGGTATTTTATCAGGACTTAAACCGGAGAAGGTTTTTTACTATTTTGAGGAACTTACGAAGATCCCGAGAGGGTCATATAATGAGAAGGCAGTAAGTGATTATATAACTGCGTTTGCGAAGGAGAGAGGCTTTGAGGTTTATCAGGACAGCCTCAATAATGTGATAATAATCAGACCGTCGTCCGTAGGAAGAGAGAGTGACCCGGCTGTCATCCTCCAGGGGCATATCGATATGGTATGTGAGAAGACAACGGAATCGAAGCATGATTTTATGAAGGATCCGCTGGATATCTATATCGACAGTGACTTTATTAAGGCGAAGGAGACAACTCTTGGCGGAGATGACGGAATAGCTGCCGCGTATATGCTTGCAATACTTGATGATCCTTCTGTAAATGCGCCACGTCTTGAGTGCGTATTTACAACGTCTGAGGAGGTTGGAATGGAGGGCGCTTCCGGACTGGATGTGAGCGTGCTGCAGGGAAGACAGCTGATAAATATTGATTCGGAGGAAGAGGGAACATTCATCACCGGCTGCGCAGGCGGCATAAGAGCAGAGGTACGACTGCCACTTGAGATGGAGAGGATTGATGTTGTAGCATCGGAAAATACAGGTACAATTACGTCAGCTGACAGTATATCAGCAGACAGTATATCTGTGGGTAGCAAAAGAGTATATGTTCCTGCGGTGATAAAGGTTTCAGGGCTTCTTGGCGGACATTCTGGTTCGGATATAGATAAGCAGAAGATCAATGCAGACCGACTTCTTGCAAGAACGCTGCTTACACTTACGAATAAAGGCTTCTACATAAAGGTTTCTAAAATGTCCGGCGGAGGCAAGGAGAATGCGATTCCTTTTGAATCGACTGCGGACGTATTTCTGGATCACAGCCAGATCGATGAGATCAAAAAAACGCTGGCAGAACTGACAGAAACAGTAAGGAAAGAATATAAAAATACAGACGGTAACGGTAAGATTGAACTGATACTGAAGGGTGAAGGTGAGCTGAGAATCGAGAGTAAAGCGAAGGCCGAGAGTAAAGCGAGTGCTGAAAGCGAGTCGAAGGATGTAAAAGAAACAGAGACGAATAACCCATACGGTGACGGTCTTGTTATGTCAGATGCTTCACTCAGGAAGGCTATAGGACTTATCCTTGCGATTCCAAACGGAATCATCAAGATGTCGGGAGACATCGAAGGTCTTGTTGAAACATCTCTTAACCTTGGTATCATGAAGGTGCAGGACAACGAGCTTTCTCTTATTTACGGTCTCAGAAGTTCAGTTGGAAGCGCGAAGCAGGCGCTTGTGGACAGAGTCGCTATCATTGCCGAAAGCCTTAAAGCAACTGCAAACTTCTACAACGCATATCCGGCCTGGGAATATAAAAGTGAGTCGGTGCTCCGCGAGAAGATGGTAAGTGCATACGAGGATATGTTCGGCAAGAAGCCGGTTGTGACAGTGATTCACGCCGGACTTGAGTGCGGACTGCTGGCTGAGAAGCTTCCGGGACTCGACGCTGTATCCATGGGACCTGACATGTTTGATATTCATACGGTGAATGAACGCCTCTCTATCAGTTCAGCCGCAAGGATGTATGAGTATCTGCTTAAGGTTCTTGAAGCATAGTAATGAGTATCTGCTGAAGATTCTTGAAGCATAGTAATAAATATCGTGGTTTGAAATAAGCAGTATCAGAAAGGATCAGATATGTACAATAAAGTCGCAAAGCTGGTAATGTACAGAGATGCCTCGGAGAAGAGCATACTCTACACAATGGCAAGGATAATATATGAGCACGAAAACGGATTTACGGAGAAGGAAGAGCTGGTCAGCCGTATCTACGATGAGATCAGGAAGCTACTTGATGTAGCTACAAGCTTCGGCTTCGACAAGAATCTCTGGAGGGATTACATTGCCTTCTACATCATCATGAATGAGAATCCTTTCTCCCTGACCTGTGAGAGAGTGGGCGCGAGCGACGGTTCCGTAAATATATTTGCGAAGAGTGACATGAAGCTCTTCAAGGAGATCGCGGAGTATGATTTCACAAGGCTTGAGGAGGATCTGGGCATCGATTGCTTCTCTGTGATTACCAATTATACATCCATCGAGAAGAGGGAGCAGGTATTTAACAGGAACGTCAGCAAATACGTGCGCCGTATCAGCGACGGAATCGCAGCGGCCGAGGACGAAAATGCTGTATTTGACCTTGTTACGGAATTCTATAGGAAGCATGGTGTCGGAATGTTTGGGCTTAACAAGGCCTTCAGAGTCAGCAGAAATGACGAGGGCGGTCTTGAGTTTACAGCTATCAAGAACTCCGAGGAGGCATCCCTCGACAGGCTTGTGGGCTACGAGCTGCAGAAGCAGAAGCTGCGTGAAAATACAGAGGCCTTCGTGGCCGGAAGAAAGGCGAATAACTGCCTGCTGTATGGCGACAGAGGAACAGGAAAGTCAACAAGCATCAAGGCTATAATCAACGAATATTATGACAGTGGCCTCAGGATGATAGAGATATTTAAGCATCAGCTGAACGATATCGCGGCAGTCATCTCGGAGGTAAAGAACAGAAATTATAAGTTTATAATATATATGGATGATCTGTCCTTTGAGGATTTCGAAACTGAGTACAAATATCTCAAGGCAGTCATCGAGGGCGGTCTTGAGGAGAAGCCGGACAACGTGCTTATCTATGCAACCTCCAACAGGCGCCACCTCATCAGAGAGACCTGGAACGATCAGAATGACTATGATATGGACAAGCATCATTCGGATACGATGCAGGAGAAGATGTCGCTCGTTGACCGTTTCGGTGTGACGATAAACTACAGCAAGCCAAACCAGAAGGAGTATTTTGAGATAGTCAAGGTGCTTGCATCAAGATATCCGGAGCTTCAGATTGATGAGAAGGAGCTTCTTGCGGAGGCGAATAAGTGGGAGATGATGCACGGCGGACTCTCCGGCAGAACGGCCAAGCAGTTCATTGATTACATGGTCGGAACTTATATGCATAAAGAGTAGATTTAGTGATGTATCGAAGATAGTAGAACGATAATATGATTATCATACATGGAACAGACATTATACGTTGCTTGAAACAGGAATGAATAATAGTTGGATGTTGGAAGCAGGGAGAGAAGAACATGACAAAAAAGGAACGAGCCGCGAGGGTTGCGGAGCTTCTCAATGAGGAGTATGGAACAAACCTTCATACTTATCTTGAATATAATACACCGTGGCAGCTTCTTTTCGCGACCATCCTCTCTGCACAGTGCACAGACGACAGGGTAAATATGGTCACAAGGGAGCTCTATAAGAAATACACCTCTGTAAAGGACTTTGCCGAGGCAGACGAAAATGAGCTGATGAAGGATATATTTTCGACAGGCTTCTACAGGAATAAGGCGAAAAATATCATCGCCTGTGCGAAAGTGCTGCTTGAAGAATACGGCGGCGAGGTTCCTTCCGACATAGACCTTTTGGTAAAGCTGCCGGGAGTCGGCAGAAAGACCGCGAATGTTGTCCGCGGCAATATTTATAATGAGCCGAGTATAGTTGTGGATACTCATGTAAAGCGTGTTTCCAAGCTGCTGGGACTGACGGCCAGTGACGATCCGGTGAAGGTTGAATTTGATCTCATGAAAGTCCTTCCGAAGGAGCAGTGGATACTTTTCAATATCCAGGTGATCGCTCACGGCAGAAAGGTTTGTATAGCAAGACGTCCGAAGTGCAGTGAGTGTGTGCTGCGTGAGGTGTGCAAGTCGGCACTGAAGCAGTGATTAATAAAACGGATGAAGTGATCCTGATAAAACCGGTCGGAATGATCATGGAAATTAATTTGCATTTAGCGATAAAAGAAAAATGAAAGTAGTTTTGAGATATTTAAAAAAATACTGGTATCTGGCGCTTCTGGCATCTCTCTTCATGGTGGGAGAGGTAACTGTCGACCTATTGCAGCCGAAGATGATGCAGAGGATAGTCGATGAGGGAATCCTGGGTGTCGGAAAGGGCGGCAACTCAAACGTCAGCCTTGTTGTATCCATCGGTATCAGAATGATAATCGTGGTTATATTTGGATGCCTGTTTGGAATACTGTCGGCTGTATTTACAAATATCGCAGGGCAGAATTTCGGTAATGATGTCAGAAAGGCCTGCTTCAGGAGGATCATGCATTTTTCCTTCGAGCAGACGGATGATTTTACGACCGGCTCGCTGGTTACGAGGATCACTAACGATGTAACTCAGCTGCAGCAGCTCGTAATGCAGGTTATCAGAGGCTTTGTCAGATGCCTCATGTTCTTTGTGGGCGGTACCATCGCCCTTCTTTCGCTTGATCTTACCTTTGGTGTGATCATAGCGTGTGCATTTCCGCTTATCATATTGCATATTGTATTTGTTGTGTGGAAGACGAATCCGTTCTTTCTTCTGCTGCAGAAAATGCTCGACAAGATGAACGGCATCGTGCAGGAAAATGTCAACGGCAACCGCGTGGTGAAGGCATTTGTGCAGGAGGACAGGGAGAGAAAGCGTTTCGGCAAAGCCAGCAAGGATCTGGTGGACACCCAGTTTAAGGTTCAGATACTACTGTCCTTTATGCGTCCGGTCATGAATATAGTTTTGAATGCAGCTGTTGTCGGGATAATCCTGATCGGTTATCACGGCGTTATGGGTGGCGAAATCGCGCCGGGTTCGGTTATGGCTGCTATCACATATATCTCCCAGATTCTTAACGGAATGATGATGCTTGCGATGATATTTCAGACTCTGTCAAGAGGACTTGTTTCATCGAAGAGACTTAAGGAGGTTCTGCAGAGCGAGCCTGTGATCAAGGATGGTCCGGTTGATGGTTCGAAATATGTTCCTGGTGAATCAGGTGAACAGAGTGCCTCATCGGTAGGAACTGCTTCCTCGACTAAGAGTCAGATCAGTGGATCGGGCGGAACCGTCGAGTTTAGGAACGTAAGCTTCACCTATCCGGATAATGGTACGCGGGTTCTGAAGGACGTGAACCTCAAGATAAATAGTGGTGAGACTCTTGCGGTTATCGGTGCCACCGGCAGCGGCAAGTCTACTCTCGTAAGCCTGATACCGAGATTCTATGATCCGATCGGTGGAGAAGTGCTGGTGGATGGCGTTCCGGTTAAGGATTATAAGCTCAGTACACTGCGCGACAAGGTGACCGTATGCCTGCAGAAGAGTGAGCTTTTCAGCACGACGATCCGTGAAAATATAGCTATCGGCCGTAAGGGTGCGACCGAGGAAGAGATAAAGGAGGCGGCTACAGCTGCCCAGGCTGATGATTTTATCATGCAGCAGAAGGATGGCTACGATACTGAGGTTGCCGAGGGCGGAATGAGTCTGTCGGGCGGCCAGAAGCAGAGGATAGCCATAAGCAGAGCACTTCTCAGAAAGAGCGAGATAATCATATTTGATGATTCAACAAGTGCCCTTGACCTCAGGACTGAGGCCAAGCTTTACGAGGCGCTCAATTCAAAATACAGAAATATCACAAAGATAATAATCGCCCAGCGTGTAGCATCAATAAGAAATGCGGACAGGATAGTCGTACTTGATGGCGGCACTATTTCCGCCATCGGAACCCACGAGGAGCTTCTCGCAGGCAGCGACATCTATAAGGATATTTACGAGTCTCAGCTGAAGCTGTCGGATGACCCAAAAGCAAGAGCCCTCATGGAAGAAAATATCGCAGGAGCTTCAGTTCGTTCGGAGGGAGGTGATCCCTCATGAGTGATAATAAGGCAACCTCTTCTATAATAGAGAGGGGCTTCAGACCGGGCAATCGTCCGGGAAATATGGGCAAGCCGGTTGAGAAGGCTAAGGACCGCGGTAAAACTCTGAAGAGGATGATAGCCTTCTTCAGACCTGAGCTTAAGTCTGTGATAATACTTGCTATCGTTGTGGTTATTACGGTTGTTGCCAGCGTTGTCGCACCGGGTGTTCAGAGCACCGCAATCGACCATATCGTTGAAAGAAAGTTCAGTAAGATTCCATCGCTGCTGGTAATAATCATGATCACCTATGCGGTTCACGGCGCGGCGACACTGCTGCAGGGCTTCCTTTCGGCCAGACTTTCAAGAAGCATAATCGACAGACTGCGCAATCAGCTCTTTGACAAGATAATAAACCTGCCAATCTCATACATCGACACGCATTCCCACGGAGATATAATGAGCCGTATGACAAACGATGCGGAGAACGTTTCGAACGTTATCAGTCAGTCGCTTTCATCACTCTTCTCCGGCATACTCACACTTATTGGAACGCTTGTTGTCATGCTTTGGTACAGCATTCCGCTGACACTTCTTACCTGCACGACGGTTGTCCTTACGGTTGTCACAACAAGGGTGATGTCTCATTTTATGAGGAAGCTTTATCTGAAGCGTCAGACTCTCCTCGGTGAGCTGAACGGAATAGTTGAGGAGAAGGTCACGGACATCAAGACCGTCACTGCCTATAACCTTCAGGAGGAAACGATAGAGCAGTTTGAGAAGGTCAGCGATAATATGACGAAGACCGGCATAATCGCCGACATCATAGGAAATGCGATGGGTCCGGTCATGAACACCATCAGCAATATTTCTTTTGTTATCGTTGCAGCCTTCGGTGCATGGTTTGCCGTAAAGGGTGAAATATCGGTGGGTGTGATCTCAGCCTTCATCATCTATTCAAAGCAGTTCTCGCGTCCTATTAACGAGCTTGCCCAGCTCTACGGCCAGATAGAGACTGCGATAGCCGGTGCCGAGAGAATATTTGGCATCCTTGATGAGAAGGAAGAGGATAAGAGCGGTGATGCTGATTTTTCAATCGATCACGGTATCATAGAATTCAAACATGTTGACTTCAGTTATGTTCCGGGTCAGAAGGTTATCAGCGACTTCAACCTTAAGATAGAAGCAGGCAAGAAGATCGCTCTTGTCGGTTCCACCGGCAGCGGCAAGACCACCGTCGTCAACCTTCTCATGAGGTTCTATGATAATTACGAAGGCGAGATAACTGTGGACGGTAAGGAGATAAGAGGTATAGCTTCAGATGTGCTGAGAGATTCTATCGGAATCGTTCTTCAGGATTCGGTGCTTTTCTCTGACACGCTCCGCGGAAATATGAAATACGCCGACGACAGTATTTCCGATGAAAAAATGGAAGAGGCCGCAAGGCTTTCGCATGTATATAAGGTTGCGGAGAGACTGCCGGAGGGCTATGACACTTTCCTCAGCTCGGCGGGTGCAAACCTCTCCCAGGGCCAGAGGCAGATGATAACAATAGGCCGTGCATTTCTGTCATATCCTAAGATACTGATACTTGACGAAGCGACGTCCAGCGTGGATACAAGAACCGAGCAGCATATCCAAAATGCAATGGTGAGACTTATGAAGAACAGGACCAGTCTCATCATCGCACACAGACTTTCCACCATCCGCGATGCAGACACGATAGTGGTTATGGATAAGGGGCACATCATTGAGCAGGGTACGCACGACGAACTGCTCCGGAAAAAGGGCAGCTATCATAAGCTTTACATGACCCAGTTCGCCGGTAATGAGACCTAATTTTTATCAAATAATGTTTGTAAAATCACGTAAATAGTGTTAGATTGTTCTGTAGACAAAATAGACACCCTAGAAGGAGTATGAAAAATGGTTGATTTCAGTAAAAGAAATTCAAAGAAGAGAAAAGTAGTTGCCATTGCGATCTGCGCAGTACTCGTGCTTGGATTTGTTATTGGTATGCTCGTATCAGCATTATAAATTATAATCCGGAAGTGAGAATATGAAACGTAGAATAAACGGTACTTTTAGAAAACTGTATATTCTTAGTGCATTTATGATGTGCCTGCCAATGGTAGGTCGTTTTGCTGCGCCTGACGATAATACTTCGGTGGTTTACGCTGAGGATACGACTATCCGAAACGGTGTGACGATCGACGGAGTTGATGTGGGCGGACTCACAAGGGAAGAGGCAAAAGAGAAGATCAGCAAGAAGGTTGAAGAGCTGGGCGATACCAAGGTGGTTCTGAAGAATGACACCTACGGTAATGTTGAAACAACGCTTGGCGAGCTCGGCCTCACAGTTGATTATGACGAAGTGATCGATGAGGCAGTCAATGTTGGAAATACCGGCGACATCTTCAAGCGATATAAGGAAAATAAAAATATCGAGAATGGAAAAGGTGTTGGTTATACCAGTGTTAAGTCTGTCAATCAGGAGAAGCTCAGCTCAGTTGTGAATGCTGCAATCGGAAGCAGGATCAATGAGGGTGCTGAGACAACTCTCATCAAGAAGGATGACGGAACCGTCAAGGTAACAGCTTCAAATGTCAAGATGTCTGTAGACTACAAGACAGTGACTGATGCGATAAACGGTGAGCTCTCCGATGAGAAGGGTATTTCCGATATAACAACCGACCTTGTTGTTTCACAGAATAATGATAATAGTGCAGATTCTCTTGCAGAGATAACATCTCTTCTCGGAAGCTATACAACAGATTACGAGAGCGCAGAGGATCGTATGAAGAACGTTGAGAGAGCTGCGGAAATACTTAACGGAACGATCATGTATCCGGGTGAGCAGCTGTCCTTCTACTGGACCATCAGCCCTATCAACGGAGATAACGGATTCTATAAGGCGACTGTATTTATCGGAGATGGTACAGGAGAGGATTACGGCGGCGGTGTCTGCCAGGTTTCAACAACGCTGTACAATGCGCTTCTTCGTGCAGAGCTCCAGATAGATGAGAGAGATAATCACGGCCAGCCGGTTCACTATGTTGATCTTTCATATGATGCGGCGATCGCAGGCGGTTATCTGGATCTTGTATTTACCAACAGCAGTTCTGCACCGATCTATATCGAGTCGATCTGTGACGGCGTTTATATCACATTTAATATTTACGGCAAGGAAACAAGACCGTCGAACAGGACTATCGAATTCGAGTCTTACATAACCGAGGTTCTTCAGCCGGGCAAGGATGTCATAAAGGATGATGAGACACTTGAGCCGGGAGAGGAGAAGGTTACTCAGGAGGCCAGAGAGGGTTACGAGACCGAGCTTTGGAAATTCGTTTACGAGGACGGCGAGCTTGTTGATAAGGTTCTTATAAATACAAGTACTTATTCGCCGGCGGCTAAGCATATTTCAAGAAATCCTAAGGAGCCTGAGGATAAGGATAAAGACAAAGATAAGGATAAGGATAAAGACAAGGATAAAGATAAGGACAAGACTGAGCAGGGAAACACAGAGGCAAATACAGCTGAAGGCGCTTCGACAGAGAAGACTACCGAGGCTACGACAGAGACGGTGGCAAGTCCTACAGATGCGGTGAAAACTGAGTGACCCTTGTGTGAGTATCCGGATGTTTCTGTGAGTATAGCAGAACTGAGGAAAATATAAAAAAAGAGTAGATGGATGAATACAGGTAGTATTTCGGAAATGGTGCTTAACAGAAGCGTTGTTAAGCATATCGCGAAAAATAAAAAAATAACTGATGGTGGAGCGGCTGCAGGATATGACGCCGCTCTGCTTGATATTAGGGAGGATGTTGGGCTGCTGGTCGGTGAAGGCTACAGTGACAGCGCCGAACTGCCGAAGGATAATGATATCGTAGCGGTGGTTCCGAATCAACGTGGAGAAGATAGTGGAAATGCCGGAAATAATAGTATCGTTACGGGACTTAGCTGCTTAGAGATGGCGTATATAAGAGCCTGCAATAATATCTATGCTGCCGGTGGGAAGCCGCAGTTTATTTCCGTCAGACTTACACTTGGTACGAAGGTTAAAGAAGGTGTTGTCAGAAAGATGATGAACGACCTGACCGAGCTGACGGCCGCACGCGGCATCTTCATCATCGGAGGCGATACCAAGATCTCCGAAGCCATGCAGCCGGAGGAATATACGGCGTCCGTGACTGCGTTTTCATGTACTGATCACAAAAGGTCCACGGAAAAGATAGTCCCGGGCGACAGACTGATAGTTGCAGGATATGCAGGACTCTACGGAGCGGCAGTTCTCCGGGAAAGACATAAAGAGGAACTGAAGGACAGATTGCCGGAAAGCTACCTCGACAGAATAAGGATAAATGATAAGTCGGTTCTGACTATAGAGAAGGCAGCGGAAGCGGCATTTAAAGCCGGAGCCAAGAGAGTGCACGACGCCTCCTTCGGAGGAATCTACGCAGCTATATATCAGATAGCCCAGTCCGCAGGACTCGGAGCACGTGTTAAGCATGAATGTATTCCGATAAAGCAGGAGACCATCGAGATCACCGAGCGCCTCGGCCTCAATCCATATCTCCTATGCAGCACAGGAGCACTCGTCATCGCCGTCTCCCCCGACCGTACCGACTCCGTCGTGAACTCCATTAAGGCCCACACCGGTCTTCTCGCTTATGACGCCGGAGAGTTTATTCGCGAGAAACTGAAATGCATCGTTTCTGATATCTACCTTATAAATCGTAAGTTAGATATGCCGGATGGAGACGAAATGTTTAAATAAACATTAATAGATATAATAATAGTATTGATTGTAATCAGCCGAGCAGGCTGACATGTGCCTATCGAGACCGTTTTGGGTCTCGGCGCTTAGCGATTCACGAGCCTGCTTTTTGGCGATGTGAGAGCTTAGCGTCCGCTAGGGGTGCCCAAACCGTTCGAGAGATGAGTCGAGAGAGGCACGTGCCAGATGCGAGGCGTCCGTTATAAACATTAGGAGGTGACAAACTATGACAATTTCTGAGAGAGAAGAATTACTCGGCATAATCGAGAAGAACAGCCGTCTTTCGGCGGCCGACATCGCTGCCATGATGGGCAAGGACGAGCAGGAGGTTGCAGACGAGATAACTGCGCTGGAAAAGGCTAAGGTCATCTGCGGTTATCATACAGTGATCAACTGGGATGCATTTGAGGGAAGCGACAAGGTTACAGCTATGATCGGCGTGAAGATCTCACCGGTCAGAGGCGAGGGCTTCGACAGGATTGCTACAAGGATCAGCAGATTTGAAGAGGTGGATTCCGTTCATCTTATGTCAGGTTCTACATCGGACCTCATCCTTACTATCGAGGGTACAAGCATGAAGGACATTTCGCATTTCGTATATGAGAAGATCGCTCCGATGGAGTCGGTCGTTTCAACAGCAACTTACTTTGTACTGAAGAAATATAAGGACCACAATGTGATCTTCCAGTCAGAGAAGGAAAATGATGAAAGGATACAGATAATGCCATGAGAAATCCTCTGAGTAATACAGTTGTCGGACTTAAACCGTCAGGTATCAGAAAATTCTTCGATATAGTCAGTGAGATGCCGGATGCTATCTCTCTGGGTGTTGGCGAGCCGGATTTTGATACACCGTGGCATATCTGCGACGAGGGTATCTATTCGCTGGAGAAGGGCAAGACCTTCTACACCTCGAATTCGGGTCTTCTCGAGCTCCGAACCGAAATCTGCGATATGTATGAGCGAAAATACGGCTGCAAATACGAGCCGAAGGGCGAATGCCTCATAACCGTCGGCGGAAGTGAGGGAATCGACCTTGCACTTCGTGCGCTCATCAATCCGGGAGATGAGGTCATCATCCCTGAACCTTGTTATGTTTCTTACGTACCGTGCACTCTGCTTGCGGGTGGAAAGCCGGTTACTATCAGCCTAAAAAATGAAAACGAATTCCGCCTGACTCCGGATGAGCTGCTCAGTGCAATTACGGACAAGACGAAGATCCTTATACTTTCCTTCCCGAACAATCCGACAGGTGCGATCATGACGAAGGAAGACCTGATCCCTATCGCGAAGATTGCGGTGGAGAAGGATCTTATCGTTATTTCCGATGAAATATATTCGGAGCTGACCTATGGTGAGGCTGCTCATTTCTCAATTGCAGCGTTGCCGGGAATGCTTGAAAGAACTATAGTTGTCAACGGCTTCTCAAAGGCTTACGCGATGACGGGCTGGAGACTGGGCTATGCACTTGCTCCGAAGCTTATCGCTGAGCAGATGACGAAGATCCACCAGTTTGCGATAATGTGTGCTCCTACAACAAGCCAGTATGCTGCCATAAGTGCTGTAAAAGAAGGCGACAAGGACATCGCGAAGATGCGCGAATCCTACGATATGAGAAGAAAGTTCCTTATGAGACAGTTTGAGATCATGGGGCTTCCTTGCTTCGAGCCTTACGGGGCATTCTATGTATTTCCAAGTATTCAGGAATTCGGCATGACCAGCGATGAGTTCTGTACAAGACTCCTTATGGAAGAGAAGCTTGCGGTGGTTCCGGGCACGGCCTTCGGCGACTGCGGCGAGGGCTTCGTGAGAATATCTTATGCGTATTCGATCGATGAGCTGCGCGAAGCTATTTCAAGGATACAGAGCTTTATTACAAGACTCAGAGCGAAATAATTGCACGTAAATGTTACAAAATTATTATAAAAAATACTATTTTTTCAAAGTATTTTCTGCTATTATATTAGACAGCTATTATAAGCGCCTTTTTGGGCTGCTCATGATATATGATTTTATAATATAAATCAAGGAGGATTATATGATCTACTCAACAGAAGTTAAGAACATGTGCCCTGTTCATCAGGGAGTACATCATGGCGCTGCTCCGATTCCGGAAGAAGCAAAGTGGGTACAGGCAAAGAAGGTTGAGGATATTTCCGGCTATACACATGGTATCGGCTGGTGCGCACCTCAGCAGGGATGCTGCAAGCTTTCCCTCAACGTTAAGGACGGAATCATCCAGGAAGCTCTTGTAGAGACAATTGGTTGTTCAGGAATGACACATTCTGCTGCTATGGCAGCTGAGATCCTTCCGGGACTTACAGTACTTGAGGCACTCAATACTGACCTTGTTTGTGATGCTATAAATACAGCTATGAGAGAGCTCTTCCTTCAGATAGTTTACGGAAGAACTCAGAGTGCATTCTCAGAGGATGGTCTTCAGATCGGTGCAGGTCTTGAGGATCTTGGTAAGGGTGCTCGTTCAATGGTTGGTACAACATACGGTACACTTGATAAGGGACCTCGTTACCTTGAGCTTACAGATGGTTACATCACACACATCGCTCTTGATGAGAATGATGAGATCATCGGTTACAAGTACATCAACTTCGGTAAGATGATGGACTTCATCAAGGCTGGTGACGATCCTAAGACAGCTGTAGATAAGGCTTCCGGTCAGTACGGACGTGTTGCCGATGCTGTAAGACTTGTTGACCCAAGAAAAGAGTAAGGATTAAGGAGGATATTAAATATGGCATTATTTGAATCATATGAGAGAAGAGAGCCTCAGATCCTTGCTGCACTTAAGGAGTATGGCATCTCATCAATCGAAGAGTGTAAAGAAATTACAGACGCAGCAGGCATCGATGTATATCACCTCATCGAGGGCATCCAGCCTATCTGCTTCGAGAACGCTAAGTGGGCTTACACAGTAGGTGCTGCTATAGCTATAAAGAAGGGCTGCAGAAGAGCAGCAGACGCTGCTGCAGCTATCGGTATCGGTCTTCAGGCATTTTGTATTCCTGGTTCCGTAGCAGACAGACGTAAGGTTGGTCTTGGACACGGTAACCTTGGTAAGATGCTTCTTGAAGAGGATACAGAGTGCTTCGCATTCCTTGCAGGTCACGAGTCATTCGCAGCTGCAGAGGGTGCTATCGGTATCGCTGAGAAGGCAAACAAGGTTCGTCAGAAGCCACTTCGTGTTATCCTTAACGGACTTGGTAAGGACGCTGCACAGATCATTTCTCGTATCAACGGTTTCACATATGTTGAGACAAAGTACAACTACTTCACAGGCGAGGTTGAGGAAGTATTTAGAAAGTGCTACTCAAAGGATCCTGAGTCTCCACGTGCTAAGGTAAACTGCTACGGTGCAAATGACGTTCAGGAAGGTGTTGCAATCATGTGGAAGGAGAACGTTGACGTATCTATCACAGGTAACTCAACAAACCCTACAAGATTCCAGCATCCAGTTGCAGGTACATATAAGAAGGAGAGAGTTGAAGCTGGTAAGAAGTACTTCTCAGTAGCTTCAGGTGGTGGTACAGGACGTACACTTCATCCGGACAATATGGCTGCAGGTCCTGCTTCATACGGTATGACAGATACAATGGGCCGTATGCATTCAGACGCTCAGTTCGCAGGTTCATCTTCAGTTCCTGCTCACGTTGAAATGATGGGTCTTATCGGTGCAGGTAACAACCCAATGGTTGGTATGACTGTTTCAACAGCCGTTTCAATCGAGGAAGCTGCAAAGGCTGGTAAGTTCTAAGCATATAGCATAAATAACAAGCCATGCAACATAAAACAGGACACAGATCGAATGCTTGCATTCGGATCTGTGTCCTGTTTTTATGTTATACGGCGCCTATGGCGCCGGTTCTTGATACGCAAAGCGGATCAAGAACAGAGCATGGCGTGTTATTTATGCTTGAAGGCGCCGGTTCTTGATACGCAAAGCGGATCAAGAACAGAGCATTATCGAAAAGCTAACGCTATTGCAATAAATACATATTTGTGTAAAAATAAAACATAAAGAACAATAATACTAGATATTCATCATAGGGGGTTTAGCATGAAGAGAATAGCGATCGTAACCGGCGCGACCGGTGGACTGGGAAAAGAATTTGTGAAGGAAATGTTGAAGGTCGGAGTGGACGAGATCTGGGCAGTTGCCAGAAACGAAGAGAAGCTTGCGTCGCTGAAAAGCGTATTTGGAAGTAGGATCCGCCCGATATCCTGTGATCTTGCGGATATGAAGCAGATAGAGAAGATCAAGGGACTGCTTGCTGCGGAGAATCCACGCATCAAATACCTCGTAAACAATGCGGGCACCGGCCAGTTCGGCAAGTGCTATCAGACGCCAGCGGAGGATATCGCCAAGACCATCGACCTGAACTGCAAGGCTCCTGCGGTACTCAACAGGATCTGTATACCGTATATGGGAAAGAACAGTAAGATAATCAATATTTCATCCGCTTCGGCATTTCAGCCTACGCCGTATATTAATATTTACGCGGCTTCCAAGGTATTTCTGCGCAGCTATTCCAGATCGCTCAATGTTGAGCTGGAGGGTACGGGAATCAGAAGCATCGCTGTTTGTCCGGGATGGATCGACACAGACCTTCTGCCGCGTGAGATGAATGGTCATAGAGTGAATTATCCGGGAATGGTGAGACCTGACAAGGTTGCCAGAAAAGCTATGAAGGACGTTAAAAAAGGCAAGGATATGTCGGTTTATACCGTCTACGCAAAGTCTCTCCGCCTGATTGGCAAGCTCTGGCCGCAGCGTCTGATCATGAAGATCTGGACTGCCGGAATCGGAAAATATATTGGCGAGAAATAGGACAAAATTCGTTCATCTGCCCGAAGATGGTCGCAAATGCAGTCGATATACTCGAGGAGATAATACAGGAGACGGAGAAGGGAAAATAAGACAGATAGTGGAGAAAGGGCTCTCGAGGAGAGCCCTTTCTTTATTGTTTATCGTAGGTTAAGTTTATCGATTATTTTCTGATAAAGATTATGTTTCATGCCAGGAAATGCAGTAAGCAAGCGGCGTGTTCCAAAAAGCTTGCTGTACATAAACTCTTTCTTCAGGTGTTCAAAACGTTCTTCAAGTTCAAGTTTGCGTTTCTGATAGTCTTCCTTGCTGTTCTTTATCGCGTTAAGCAGTTCTTCTTTGTTTTCGTTTAAATTCTCGTGTAGTTGCTCCTGTTTCTTAGTTGCTGTTTCATATCCCTTTTCAAGCGTATCCATTGTTTTTATAGTTCCAGATCCTATTATTTCAGACATTTCATCGCTGATTTTAAGAATGGATTTCTGGATATCTTCCATTTTTTCGAGTTGCTTATTCATTTTTAGAACTGTAAGAACGGTAATAATAATGTCGGCAACGAAAATCAGGTATATAATTACAAGGAAAAGAATACCCAGTATGTGGGGAATTATATCAACTATATTTTCTATTTCCGGCTGTATTACTCTTAAGACAAATGCAATTGCTAACCCCCAGATCATACTGAATTCCAGACATATGTATCCGTTGATGTTAAACTTTCTATCGCTGTAATCCCACCATCTTGCGTGAAAGAGTTTATCTAGAATAAAGCCTGCAAGAAATTCTATTAATGAAGCAAATACTATACCTATAGCAAATAGAATCATCGGATGAGATGTATCAACGGTTGTTTTGGTCCCGAGAATACTACCTACAAGAAAAAGCACGATAAGTACCATAAGAACACCAGAACCATATACCGGACATATGGGACCATTCAAAAAGCCTCTATTAACGATTTTTCCCTGAGTAACGGCGTGAAAGACAACTTCTATCATCCAGCCTATAAGAGAATATATTATAAAGTACCAGAATATCTGGTAAATAGTCATTCCACAAATCATATTGATTCCTTTGTTTTACTTTAATATTTACACTATAGTATGCCACTAAAACCATCAAAAATAGATTGGCAGATGGTCGCCATCTTCTTTGGAGACTACTTCATTCTATAACATCATCTGTTATAAATACAAGTATTAATGAGGTTAAGTTGTATGACAGTATATTTTGATAATTACAGCTTAATAGATTACCTTGCGATGATGTGGTTGAATCTTACTATAGTAGCCAGAAAAAATTAGCACTCACCACTTGACAGTGCTAACAATTAGTGTTATAACATAGTCAGAACAAAGGAATAGAGAAGATTCCGGGTAAGAATCCAAACGCTCCTTCCATTGCTCATGAAACGTATTTAATTATATTTTTCTTGAGAAGGAGGAATGACTTATGTTACTACCTAGTATTTTTGGAGAAAATTTGTTGGATGACTGGATGGATTTTCCAAGGATGGATTTCGGAGATATCGACCGAAAACTCTATGGAAAGAGAGCTGCACAGGTTATGAAGACTGATGTGCATGAGCATGATGACAAGTATGAGCTTGATATTGATCTTCCTGGCTTTAAGAAGGACGAGATTAAGTTATCACTTGAAAATGGTTACTTGTCAGTAAGCGCTGCTAAGGGACTTGATAAGGAAGAAAAGAATAAGAAGGGTAAACTTATCCGTCAGGAACGTTATGCAGGTGCTATGCAGAGAAGTTTTTATGTAGGAGATGCAGTTAAGCAGGAAGATGTAAAGGCTAAGTTCGAAGATGGAGTTTTGAAATTATCAATTCCTAAGAATGAAGCAGAGAAACTTCCAGAAAAACAGTATATAGCTATTGAAGGATAATATAATTTAAGGGATATCATTGTTACACATTAAGGTGTAACTGTGATATCCCTTATTTTTGTCCGGAAAGAGTGTGTGAAAGTTTTTCTGTAAATGAGATATCCTAAGATAATAGACGAGCTGAATGATAGTGTATCATCTATTGTTCAGCTCGTTTTGACTATACCTAATCCCGTTGATTTCGTCAAGAATTATGATAAAATTGGTATATAATTATATTTCAGGATAAAGTATTATGATTTTATATATCTTGATGTAATATCATAAAAGTCGATAAATGTTGATATTAAAGGCTTTCAAGGTTATTTATACTCACATATAAATCTATAAAAACCTATATATTTTCCAAAAACGTGGTACACCTCGTGGTACACTAAAAGTAACAGAAAAAAATGTTTTGATGCTCCGATATAGCAAAAATGAGATCGATTAATTTCGGTCTCTTTTTTATTGCACGAAGGGCTATTTAATAGTAATAGCGTGTGATTGCTGACGCTAAATAAATGTAAAGGAGAAAAAGCATTATGAAAAAATTAAACATGTTTCAGCAATTCAATTTTGGTCTCTGGTCGAAGGATAAGCAATTCATGATTCAGAGCATTAAGTACAACGAAAAGAAGGGCTGCGTTAGTTTGGATGTGATCGTAACAGAGGACGGTACAGACTATGGTGACCCGTCGGTAAGTAATGTATTTGAAAAATTTAAGGTGCATCTGATTAAAGATACTGATGAGGATGATGTTGAAAAATATCATGTGAAGGATAAGATCATTTTCAAGCAGATCGGGAAATGTAGTGTGTGGGGCGATTACGCAAGTAATCTCAGTGTTGAAGCAGTTATTTCGGTGGTGGAGTAAATGATAATAAGTAAGCGGAAGTATTACTGTAATTTTCTGCTTGCCATGATGATTATAGGCGTGCTTATATTTTTGAGTGCGCCTATAGCTAACAGGTATCTGTTTCATATCAGCATAATCAATGTTATATGCAGGTACGCAATCATTGCAGAACTGGCAATCATAATTACAGTAATCATAATCAAATTAGTATTGAATAAGGGTATTAAAAACTACATAAGTAAACAGCGGGTTAGAGAATCAATAGAAAGCAATCTTATATCTGTTGGCGCATATAGCAAGCCGGATAATAAAGCTTTTGTTGAGCTGCCCGGAATAAGAATAAAAAATGGTGTTATCAGAATAAGTCTTAAAAATCTGAGGATAAGGACAATCATAGAAAGATATCTGGATTCATTTTCAACGGCACTACCGGAGCGTTACATTGTAGAGGATTATTATATTTCACAGAACAATGCAGAAGTAATAATCATTTACGAGGACATGAAGAATTATGTTCCAGAGAAGTATTCGATCACGGAGTATATAAGTAAAATAAAGGTTCAGGATAGGCTTTCGTTTTACTTTGATAAAAAGCATATCGTAAATGTAAATGACTATCCGCATTTTTTGATCAGTGGCGCAAGTGGTTCCGGTAAATCATATCTTGCAAATGAAATAGTCATACAGGCAATTGTCAAAGAGTGGCAGGTTGTAATACTTGATCTGAAGCGATCATATGGCTTATATAAGGCTTATACAGATTATCATTATGAAATAGATGATATCCTGGAAAAATTGCAATCTGTAGAATCAGAGATGTCAGAACGTTTGGAAGAATTACAACCGGAGCTTGATAAAAATCCCAGAGCGCTTGCTGTTGATATCGGCTATAAACCTATGCTTGTTATTATTGAAGAATATATTTCTTTGCAGTCTTCACTTGATAAAAAGAAAAAAGAAGAGCTGGAACGTATTGTCAAAAATATCAGTGTACTTGCAAGGCAGAGCAACATTCATTTGATGATCGTTATGCAATCTGCAGGAACGGAAAACATTCAAGCGACTACAAGAAGTAATCTTACAAAGGTTTTGCTCGGAAATGCTCAGTCAAATATTATGACGGCCACATTTGGAACCGGTGTGGATATTCCGAATGTTCACAGCAAAATGAATAAAGGTGAAGGGTTGATTCAGTTAGATCGTATTACAATGCTGCGTGTTCCGGAAATTGACGATATAGAAAACTTCAATGATGTAATAAGCTGACCGGCCGAAGGCATGGGGCAGCTTATACGTAAATATGTAAATTTCGATGTATTTGTATGCCGTTTTTAGAATTGTAATATCCGGAAGGCTACAGTATAATAGGTTTAAAGGTATTGAAGCATTTGGCAATATCATTCCTTATCTTTGCCAAATTTGTATACTGTATATCAGAAAGATAAAGAATTCTGAAATACGGTCAAAAAACAAGTATTACAAATTCAGTGGCAATAGTTTACAAAAGTGATGAGAAAAGAGGTTTTTAAATGAGCAATAAATTTGACAGTGAAAAATTTGATAGTAATAATCCGAATGAAACTGGCCCGTCAAATAAAAAAAGTACTTCTCAAACTGATTTCAAAATCAATACAAAGAAGAGAAACACTATCATCGCAATCATCATCGCGGTTGTAGTTGTTATTGTTGGTACAGTTCTTGGTATCAACATCTACAGAAACACTAATCAGGCCCCTACTGTTGTAGCAACAGCAGATGAAGGTCAGACAGTTGAAACTGAAACTGAGACCACTGTAGAACCTACTGAAGTTAAGACTGAGGTTGAACCTACTACAGAACCTAAGACTACTGTAGAACCTACTACTGAAGTAGTTGAATCTACTACAGAGCCTAAGACAACTGAGACTAAACCTGAAACAACTCAGGCTCCTACTACTGAGACAGTACAGCCTACTACTGAGACTCATACAGAACCTACTACTACACATACTCACAACTATGTTAAGGTTCATCATGACGCAGTAACTCATACTGTTCACCACGATGCAGTAACACATACTGTTCATCATGACGCAGTAACTCATACTGAGACTCAGACTACTTATACAACTGAAGGTCATGAAGTATATCATTGTGACTGTGGTTATTCTACATCTGATGGTAGTGCATTCAGAAGTCACTTTGATAATTGTTGGTCTCCTAGTTACACAACTGGTTGGGAAGAGACTCAGGTTCCACATACTGAGACTGTAACAGTAGTTGACCAGGCAGCCTATGATGAAACAGTAGTTGACCAGGCAGCATGGGATGAGACAGTAGTTGACCAGCCTGCCTACGATGAGTATGTTTGCTCATGTGGGGCTACAAAGTAACTAAGTCAGAAAAATTGAATAGTAACTCATTAACGAGGCTCTGGAGCAATCTGGGGCCTCAGTTTCATTTACGGAGGAAAATTAATATGTTTATAATTTCACTTTTATTTGTATTTTTAATAGTATGCGTAGCAATCGGTTTAACAGTGTCACCTAAGAAAAAAAACATAGATTCATTTCGAGAAAAAATATCAAAACTTGAAATTGGTCAAAATGCAATGTTTATTGAAGAGCTATTAGGTAAAGCCACAGCAATTTCTAGGAGCACTGAAGAAACGGTATACAAATATAACTGTAATAAGTTTCATGTAGATATTACTGTAAAAGATGACATCATTACAGCTATTAATGAGTACTAATTAGTTACTTCATCCGTTTGCAACATTCTACATCTACCTATCCTTTACATCTTTTTCACAGTGAGGTGGTCTGTGTTGAAGATATGCAGGTGAGGTGGTCTGCAAGTATTCAATTATCAAGGTTCCATACTGCTATGGGATTTCCGTTCATTCGGGTGCCACAGGAACGTGGTTTAGAAGTGGTGGTCTTAGATGACCTTTATTAGATTGGACTTTTGATTGATAAAAGCTATTCATAAGCATGTCCTTTCGTTCATTGATTATGTACTTAATATGCATGAACAGGCCATCGGACTGTTCATGCGAAGGATGCGATCACAATATTCTGCTGATATGTCCGGAAGCATCGCATCGATGATAAAGGATATGTCATGTTGTAGAACAGGTATTTAAAAAATGCTTTGTGCAACTTGTATATCATAAAGCGCTATTTAATATTGAGGATAATTCAGTCAAGGGTTTAAATATATAATTATAGCATAAAAATAAATTATAGTCAAGTATAACTGTTGTTTTTTTCTGAAAAAGTGTTATATTTACCTCAGAAAGGGTTTCTGACATAAGCAGCCGGCTTACGGAATTAAACATATAAGGTGTCTCACGAACCCTTTCCAAAATGTATGGATGTGAAAAATGCTAATGATCGGGCTACGGTCAAATAATATATAAGAAGGAGATCGGAATTATGATCAACAGCAAATTAACTAAATTTCATATTGTACCAACGCTTAATACTAGAGCGGATAACTTACTTAAGGAGCTTATTAACAAAGATTTTCTGGATGCACATATCAGAAATAAACTTGCTGCTTATGAGGGGATGTTTTCAGATGAAGAACTTAATGATATTGTCTTCAGAATTATTAATGAAGGATTATACGAGTTAGCCAGCATATTCTCTATTCGTAATAAGCTTGACAGAAATCAGATCGAACAGCTGAACAGAGATCTTTACACAATCACGGATATTGATGTTCTGACATATTATCTGATGAAAGCACCTCTTGAAGAGAGCGAGTATAATACTCTGATCAGCTATTTCAAGGAAACATATCAGTATGATCAGTATTATGAAACACATTTATATGTTGAAGAAAAAGTTGGAGATAAAATCTACGATAAAATTTTCGGAAATATTAATCCTTTTGCAAAGAAGTATTTATACCATTATCTGTTGTTTAGACTTCAGAATGATAATCCGTTTGTGAAAGCAGGTACTGCCTATGGAAGAATTAAATAATCATGAAGAATTCGATAAAATCCAGGCAAGTGGCAACTCAGATAATAATCTGGATACAGAAGAGGTTCTGACACGTGATACAAGCATGAGAACTGCAAATATAAGAATATCGGAAGTAAATGTTGCTAAAAAAAATAATAAAAAGCTGGGTGTCCAGGCTGGTGATACAGTAATAATCACAAAGGAAGAAATTGTTAAAACACTTGAAGACTGGGCAAAAACTAAAGATATAAAATACTATCTGGCTGAGCATTACGCAAACCCGCAAAATAAGCACTGGCACTTGGTGATCGAGTTTCCGGACAATTCGGTATGTAAATTTTCAACTGTAAAAAATAAGTTTCCTTATGGTGATATTGAGACTTGTAAATATGGTGTTAAGAACTGCGTGCAGTATTTGGTTCATCTTAATAATCCGGAGAAATATCAGTATTCCTGGGATGAGGTAATCTCAAATTCAAATAAGCTGGAGACTTATAAGATCGAAGGCAAGCGTACTAAAAAAATTAAGATTGATTACATTATAAAGCAGATTCTTGCAGGTAAAATTAAAGAGTATGAGATCGCTGATAAAATCGAAGGTGGTCTTTATACTCTGTACGGAAGCAGAATTAAAAGAGCCTTCGAGTATAAAAATGAAGAGTCTGTAATTCTGACAGATCGCAATCTGCAGGTATATGTTTTGCAAGGTCCGCCACGTGCAGGAAAATCTTCGTTTTGTAAAGTGTGGGCTAAGAAACATCATAAAAGCATTTGCTTCTCGTCGCCCGGAAAAAACTCTTCAGATGAGTTCCGCGGGCAGGAAATTTATGTATTCGATGATCACGATTATACAGATACACCTATAGAGTGGATGAAGAAAATCCTTGATCCTCACAATAATACAGTACTTCCGGCGAGATACCATAATATAAATTTAAAAAATGTTGATACTATTTTTATCTGTACAAATACCCCGATTCTTGATTGGTATAAATCAGAATCTGCCAATGACAGAAAAGCTTTCTTCAAACGCATCTCATACGTGCTCGATTTTGAGAATATGTCATCTGATTATGTTGGTACATATACAGTGAATGAGTTTGTATATTCTGAAACTGGTGAAATCGGGTTAAAAACTGTTGATAATATCAAGCATATATTTGATATTAAAAAATATTATGATGTTACGACAACAGAACAGAGAAAAAATGAGTTTGTGCATGATCTGGATAATATGTAAGGTGGTGGTCATATGGTTAATTCTCCAACTCCGATTTATCAGAAGTGTGCACTTACAATTGAAGAAGCTGCAGATTACAGCAATATAGGCCAGAACAAAATATCAGAATTATTAAAAATGCCGCGATGTACATTTGTTTTATATGTCGGTCGGAAGAAACTTATTAAGCGCAAGGAATTTGAAGAGTTCATTTCAAAAAGCGTAGAGCTGTAAAAATACAAAAAAAACACTGATTTTGAAGCCCTGGTTTGGTATAATAAAATTACTATATCGGGGCTTCTTTTTATGTAAAGGAGCTGATATTAATGGGAAAAAATCTTAATGGCAACGAGTTAGGGAAAGGACTGACTCAGGAAAAAACCGGACTATACTTAGCACGGTATGTTGATCGAAACGGAAAAAGACAAAGCAAGCGGTTTAAAAAATTACAAGAAGCGCGGAAGTGGTTGGCTGACAGTATATTTCTTGACGAACATAGCAATCCCATGTATCCCGGAAATATGACATGTAACGCCTGGTTTGCCACCTGGATAGAGATGAAAAAAACATCGGTGCGTCCGGGAACCATAGAAGTATATACTTCATATTACAATAATACTGTTAAAGATATTATCGGCGATATGCAGTTATCTGATGTAAAGCCTATACAATGCCAAATGATCTTATCAAAAATGGCTGAACGAGGATATCATCAGGGTACAATAAAGCATACGCGCATTGTCTTGTACGGTATGTTTGAAGCCGCAAGGGAAAATGACATTATTATTTCTAATCCGATGAAGCGTTCTTTAAAAATTGAGATTGGCAAACCTGCAAAAGTTAGAGAAGCATTATCGTTGGAAGATCAGAAGAAACTCTTCAAAACATTGATCGGTCACAAGTACGAGAATCAATACTGCTTTGCTATGCAGACAGGACTTCGCGTCGGTGAGCTTGTCGGTCTTAAATTTGAAGATGCCGATCTCAAAAATAGGACCTTGAGAATTCGTCGAACAATGAAGTATGATCATACTTCAAAGGAATGGAGAAGCGGACCTCCGAAAAGTGCTGCCGGAAATAGAACGATACCTTTAACTGATCTGGCGATTGATATTCTGAAGAAGCAAAAGGAACAGAACAGTAAACTCAAAGTCGTTCCGTTAGAATTCAGAGAGTATGTATTTATTGATGAAAGTGGTCTGATAAAATACGGCTCTTATGATTCGGCTTTAGGTTGGGTGTGTAAAAAGATCGGCATAAAATCTATTACCATGCACAATTTGCGCCACACGTTCGCAACGAGATGTGTTCAGTCAGGTATGGCGCCAAAAACCTTGCAAACGATACTTGGCCATTCAACGATAAATGTAACTATGGATTTGTATGTGCATACGACGGAAGAAGAAAAATTTAGAGAAATCGACAAGGTATCAGAAATGTTAAAGGTCATTTAAGATGGTACAGAAAATGGTACACCTGCTACGGTGGGTGTACCAGAAAAGTAAGTATTTACAAGGCTTTTTGAGGCATTTAATATTTATTGTGATATCTTTTAGGATAAAAGAAGGATTTCATTATTATCAGGCAAGGAAAATTATTAGAGAATTAAATCTAAAATATCTCAAAGTAACATTAAAGAAAACAAAAGAAAGCTTATAAATATACTCTTGGACGAGTATTTCAAAAATAACACTAATTAAAAAATATATTGGAGCAAAATAATGGCACTTTACAGAATTAAAGACATAACAGAAGCAGATTACGGATGTGAGGAGCGACTTGACGGACCTCACGCATTGCTTAGATTCGAAGATGGAAGCAGTGTGGAGGTTACGGAAAGCTGGATAGCTGAAAAAGGAATCGAAGAAGGAAAACTTGTCTGGATCAGCGAGGACGGCAAGGTCAGCAAAGCCATCGAGGTTGTTGCGGCAGTGATAAGGCACGGTGACAGGATATTTGCAACGCAGCGAGGATACGGGGAGTTCAAGGATCGCTGGGAGTTTCCGGGCGGAAAGATGGAGCCGGGAGAGGCGCCTGAAGCGGCTCTTAAGAGGGAGATTAAGGAAGAGCTGGATACGGATATTCAGGTTGGCGAACTGATCAAGACTGTTGACACGGACTATCCGAATTTTCACATTACGATGCATGTTTTCTGGTGCAGCATAGTGAGTGGAGAGCTGAAGCTTTTGGAGCACGAAGCGGCTAAATGGGTGGAGCTGGATGAGAAGCTTCCGGAGGCGGTTGACTGGCTGCCGGCGGACCTCGAGGTCGTGCAGGAGATGCTGAATCAAAATTGACGCTGTACTATTGATTGGACGGAGAAGATGTGGTAAGGGTTATTGTGGAGTGTGATGTTACGGCATCAAATAAAGTAATCAATAAATCTATTGATGATTTCGATTGGAAATACTTCCGTGAGAAATCGATTAGCGATGGTTTTGAAACGTTAAAGAATTATGCTATAAGCAAATGGGGGGGAGTAACTATGCAGGAAATATCGATTAAAGACATTGAAAATATTAAGATCGGGCAGGTTGAGGATGCAGCGGCCGGAACGGGCTGCACTGTATTTATCTGCGAGAAGGGAATGAGAGCCGGACTGGATGTGAGAGGCGGCGGACCTGCTTCGAGGGACAGCCAGCTGCTGAATCCGCTGATGGCGGCGCAGGAGATCCATAGCGTGGTGCTGTCGGGCGGCAGTGCATTTGGACTTGGTGCGGCAAATGGCGTACAGAAATACCTGGAGGAGAAGGGCATCGGCTTCGACGTGGGCGTTACGAAGGTGCCACTGGTTGTTCAGGCTGACCTTTTCGATCTGACTGTGGGTGATACATTTGTCAGGCCGGATGCGGAGATGGGCTACAAGGCGGCTGCTCTGGCGGATACCGAGCAGAATTATAAGGATGGCAATTTTGGCGCGGGCTGCGGCGCAACGGTCGGCAAGGTGCTTGGAATGGACTTTTGCATGAAGACCGGTATAGGAAGTTATGCGGTGCAGATCGGTGATTTTAAGATTGGTGCGGTTGTTGCGGTCAATGCGCTGGGTGATATTTTCGACTACAAGAATTGTAAGAAGATTGCCGGACTGCTCAGTGAGGACAAGAAGGGCTTCCGCGACACGGTCGAGGTGATGAAGTCCAGTCTCAAGGTTGTTGAAAATAAGTTCACGGGAAATACAACGCTTGGCATCGTGATCACAAATGCTGAGTTCAACAAGACGCAGCTCTGCAAGATCGCGGGGATGGCGCATGATGGTTATGCAAGATCGATCAGACCGGTGCATACGTCGGCTGACGGTGACAGCATATTTGCGGTGTCTGTTGGGGATGTTAAGGTCGACCAGGATCTTGTGGGCACGCTTGCGGCAGATGTTATGAGCGAGGCAATCATCAGAGCTGTCACAAGTGCTGAGAGCGCGTACGGTTTTCCGGCGTCAAAAAACATATAGAGGGACGATATGTCGTTTAAGATAGTTCGTAATGATATAACAAAAATGAATACTGATGCTATCGTAAATACGGCTAATCAGCTGCCAATCGTCGGTACGGGCTGCGACACGGCTGTTTACGAGGCGGCCGGCCGCGAGGAACTTCTGAAATACAGGAAGGAGCATATCGGAGCGGTCGATGAGGGCGAGGTATTTATCACGCCGGGCTTTAAGCTTCGAGCAAGGTACATCATCCATGCGGTGAGTCCGGTTTATCTTGGCGGGCAGGACGGCGAGGAAGAGAAGCTGCGCTCCTGCTACAGGAAGAGTCTGCAGCTGGCGAAGGAGAATGGTCTTAAGTCGATTGCATTTCCACTGATATCTACAGGGAGCTTTGGTTATCCGAAGGAAGAGGGAATGCGCATCGCGGCAGACGAGATAAATGCATTTCTTCTGCATAACGAGATGCTGATTTATCTGGTCGTATTTGATGAGAAGTCGACGCGGCTTGGTGAGAAGCTGAGTCCGGGGCTGGAAGCATACATCGACAGAAATTACGTCGAGAAGAAGACGGAAGCTGAATATGCAGCAGAGAAAAGTGATTTCAGAAAACCGTCAATTTTTAGAAAAGCATTTTTCGGGCTCAAGCCGTTTGGCACAAATAAAGAACCGGTATGCCTGGCAGAAGATTCGTATGTGGACTTTGAGGAGAAGCATGAGAGCAAACTTCAGGAGAGAATGAAGCATCTTTCGGATACATTTTCGGAGTATCTGATGTATCTGATAAATAACAAGAAGCTGTCGAATGCAGATGTCTACAAGAGAGCTATCGTTGATAAGAAGGTTTTCTCGAAGATAAAGAACAATCCGGATTATCATCCGCAGAAGCTGACGGCGCTTTGCCTGTGTGTAGGCGCGAAGCTTAATCTTGATGAGACAAGGGACCTCTTGGCGAGGGCAGGATATGCGCTGTCGCCTTGTGACAAGACGGACATCATTTTTTCTTATTTTATCGAGAATAAAATATATGACATGATCGAGCTGGACATCCAGCTTGAAGAGCATGGGCTGCCGTGTATCATTTCATAATTCTAACGTTTTAAAAGGTCGTTCGCTGAGCGACCTTTTTTATTATCTCATATCGTATAATGACCTCAGAAACAAGGAAACACAGCTCGGGTGGCTCAGAATCAAGCCGGCGCAGTGGTTCAAAATCAAACGAGCGGAGCTGGAAATCAGAGAAAAAGGAGGACAACATTATGCGTAAGGGATTAACAGAGGTAGTATTCATACTTGACAGAAGTGGTTCGATGAGCGGACTTGAGAGTGATACGATAGGTGGTTTCAATTCGATGATCGAGAAGCAGAAGAGGGAAGAGGGCGAGGCGTATATTTCGACAGTACTCTTCGACGATAAGTGCGAGGTGCTTTATGACAGAGTACCGATCGCGAAGGTTGAGCCGATGAACGATAATCAGTATTTTGTGCGAGGCTGCACAGCACTTCTGGATGCGATCGGCGGCGCGATCCACCACATCGGAAACGTTCACAAATACGCTCGCGAGGAGGACCGCCCGGAGAAGACTCTCTTCATCATCACAACGGACGGCATGGAGAACGCAAGCCGCAGCTACAGCTACGATAAGGTAAAGAAAATGGTGCAGAGGCAGACGGAGAGATATGGCTGGGAGTTCATCTTCCTCGGTGCAAATATCGACGCAATCGCCGAAGCCGGCAGATTTGGTATCCAGGCCAGCAGAGCAGTCAACTACGAGTGCGACAGCGTCGGAACAGCTCTCAACTTCAGTGTTGTATCTGAGGTTATGACAAAGTTCAGAAAAGCAACGGGCAAGGCTGAGGCGTGCGGGGTACTGGACGAGGGCCTCGATGATATCAGAGATGACTACAGCAGAAGACATAAGAAGTAGGCTCTACTTGGCCAGTCTCTTCAGGATATCGATGTACTCCCTGGTAAGATTTGAAGGGTGGATGGTGGACGGCAGGATGTAGCCGATCTCCATGTAGTCGTCAACTAGAAGCGGACGCGCAACTATATTTGGACCGTTCAGCTCCTCACTGATGACACCGCTGCAGATGGTGTAGCCGTCCATGCCGATCAGAAGGTTGAAAAGTGTCGCCCTGTCGCGGACAAGAAGCTCCCTGTCGGAGTCCACGGTGCTTAGTATTTCCTCGGAAAAGTAGAAGGAATTATGGCTGCCCTGCTCATAGGAAAGCCTAGGGAACGGCTTCAGATCATCAAGTGTTATGCACTTCTTCTTCGCGAGAGGCGAGTTCTTGCCAACAAATACATGAGGCTTTGCGCGGAACAGTGACTCGAAAACGAGGCTGTTGTCGCGCAGAGTCTTTTTTATTACGGTCTCGTTGAAGCTGTTCATGTATATCACACCTATTTCACTTCGCATATGGGCCACATCGTCGATGATGTCGTAGGTCTGGGTCTCACGCATGTGGAACTCGTATTTGTCCCCACCGAAGCGCTTCAGAAGCTCGACGAAGGCTTCAACAACGAAGGAGTAGTGCTGTGAGGAAACACAGAAACGCAGTTTTCCTCTACTGTTTCCTGCATAGCGCTCTTCAATCAGATCGGTCTGCTCGAGTATCTGACGGGAGTAGCCCAGAAACTCTTCACCCTCAGGTGTGACCTCTATTCCTTTTTTGGTCCTTTTAAATATGATTATGCCGTATTCCTTCTCAAGCTCCTGGATGGCAGCGGTGAGACTTGGCTGCGCGATGTACAGGCGCTTTGCGGCTTCAGTGATATTTCCGGTGTCGGCTACAACGGTAACGTAGCGCAGTTGCTTTAAGGTCATGGTTATAGTTCCTCCTTATAACGAGCGATAGATGGATGCTATACAGATAAGACAAACATAGATATTAACTATGATATACAGGCAAAATTATATATTTTACCTATCGATTTGTAAAGCATATACTCACGTTATCGAAATGAAATATGACATATTCGTAAAATTAAGAAAAGGTGGAAATACAATATGAAAAGATCAGTTATAGGCTTTCCGAGAATAGGAAAGGACAGAGAATTAAAGTTTGCTTCTGAGAAATATTTCAAAGGAGAGATCAGCGAGACACTGCTGGAGGCTGCGGCAAAGGAGATAAGGTCATACGGCTTTCACAAGCAGAAAGACGCAGGGATAGACTTCATATCTTCGAATGATTTTTCATTTTATGACAACGTGCTGGACACTGCAGTGCTTTTCAATATCATTCCGGACAGATACAGAGAGCTGGGGCTTCCTGAGCTTGGCACCTACTTCGCGATGGCAAGAGGCTACCAGGGCGAGAAGGGAAATGTGAAAGCCCTTGCGATGAAGAAGTGGTTCAATACGAACTATCATTATCTGGTTCCGGAAATTGATGACAACACTGAGGTTAAACTGGTTGGTGATAAGCCGATCAGAGAATATAAAGAAGCGAAGGCTCTCGGCGTCGAGACCAAGACTGCTATCGTTGGTCCTTTTACCTTCCTCAAGCTTGCAAGATACACCGGTGAGAAGAACCTGGAGAATTTCAAGGATGCATTTATTGCTGAGTATGTTAAGCTTGTTGAGCTCCTGAGAAAAGAAGGCGTTCAGTGGATCGAATTCGACGAGCCTTATCTCGTAAGAGATCTTGACGAGGCGGACATAAAGCTTGTCAGGGATATTTACAACAAGATCATTGATGTGAAGGGTGATACGAAGCTGCTTCTTCAGACTTATTTCGGAGATATCAGAGATATCTATGAGATCATCATTTCGCTTGGCTTCGACGGCGTCGGACTCGATTTTGTCGAGGGCAGAAAGACTCTTGATCTCATCAAGACAAAGGGCTTCCCTGAGGATGTAATTCTCTTTGCGGGTCTTGTAAACGGTAAAAATATCTGGAGAAATAATTACGATAAGACTCTCGAGATCATTAACAGTTTAAATATCAAGTCTGAGATAGTTCTTGGCACCTCCTGCTCGCTGCTTCATGTTCCGTACACTCTTGATAGTGAGACAAAGCTTGGAGAGGATTATACAAAGCATTTTGCATTTGCTGAGGAGAAGCTGGTTGAGCTTAAGGAGATTTCCGATATTTACGACGGAACAGCTGACGGTCTCCTTATAAAGAATCAGGAGCTGTTTAAGAGAAGAGTTAACAGCTATGATGAGGCTGTTGCGACAAGAGTTGCAGGCATCAAGGACGCGGATTACACAAGGCTTCCGGGCTTCTACGAGAGAGAGAAGCTGCAGAAGGAGCTGCTGAAGCTTCCGGCATTCCCGACAACTACTATCGGTTCCTTCCCACAGACAGCTGATGTCAGAAAGAACAGACAGGCCTTCAGGAAGGGCGAGATCACAAAAGAGCAGTATACTGAGTTCAACAAGAATAAGATCAGGGAGTGCATAGAGCTTCAGGAGGAGATCGGACTTGATGTTATCGTTCACGGTGAGTTTGAGCGTAACGACATGGTTGAGTATTTCGGCGAGAATCTGGAGGGCTATGTATTTACAGAGAAGGCGTGGGTTCAGAGCTACGGTACGAGATGCGTTAAGCCGCCGATCATCTGGGGCGATGTTTCAAGAAAGCATCCGATCACAGTTGAGTGGTCAAAATACGCGAAGAGCTGCACCGATAAGCCGGTGAAGGGTATGCTCACAGGCCCTGTTACAATACTGAACTGGTCCTTCCCGCGCGAGGATATTTCCATCAAGGAAAGCACGCTCCAGATAGCGCTTGCGATCCGTGATGAGGTGCTTGATCTTGAGGCGAATGGTATAAATATCATCCAGATCGACGAGGCGGCTCTCAGAGAGAAGCTTCCTCTCAGACGCTCCGACTGGTACTGCGAATATCTTGACTGGGCTATTCCGGCCTTCCGTCTGGTGCATAGCGGCGTGAAGCCTGAGACCCAGATACATACACATATGTGCTATAGCGAGTTTACGGACATCATCCCTGCGATCGATGCGATGGATGCGGACGTTATTACCTTCGAGGCATCACGTTCAGACCTGCAGATACTTGATTCGCTGAAGGAAAATAACTTCAAGACCGAGGTTGGACCTGGCGTTTACGATATCCACAGTCCGCGTGTTCCATCGGTTGAGGAGATAGTTGCCGCCCTCACAAAGATGCGTGAGAAGATCGATGATAAGAAGCTCTGGGTTAACCCTGACTGCGGACTTAAGACAAGAGGTGAGACTGAAACCAAGGCCAGCCTGATAAATCTTGTTGCAGCGGCAAAGATCATCCGCGAGAAATAAGTAATGTATTTTTAAGAGGACGAGGCCATTATTTAGAATGCGATCTTTAATAATCGATATAGGATTAAAATGATTTAAGATTAAAATACGATTTAAGATTAAAATACGATTTAAGGATCAGTTAAGAATTACACAAGAATGAGATTAAGACTTTCCCTCCTGGGTGCTGTATATTAAGATCAGCGAACGGAACGGAAAGTCTTTTTTATGGAAGAGACGACCGGGAGAATAATAATAAATCAAAAAAGAGTGAATATTTAATTGATTATCAACAAACAGACGGACGAAAAATCCGGGATGCGAAAGGAGCACAAAATGAGCGAGAATAGAGAGAAGGAAGTAATACTTAACGCAAAGGATCTGTCGAAGAGCTTTTCAAATGAATCGGTTCAGCAGCACGTATTGAAGAACCTGAACCTTTCAATATACAAGGGAGATTTCACAGTCATAATGGGCAACTCGGGTTCAGGCAAGAGTACACTGCTCTACGCACTTTCAGGAATGGATCGCCCGAGTCTCGGAACGATCACCTACAATACAGAAAATAATGGCTCAGACAAGAAGAACAGCAAAAAATACAGCTCAGCAGGCGGCATAGAGATATCAAAGTTTAATAACGACCAGCTGGCACTCTTCAGAAGAGATCACTGCGGATTCGTATTTCAGCAGAATTACCTGAACGACAGCATGAGTGCACTTGACAATGTTATGGTAAGCGGCCTTCTTAAGACTAAGGACAGAAAGGCACTTGCAGCCAAGGCGAAGGAGCTGCTTGGAAGAGTTGAGATAAGCGAACAGGATTGGAAAAAGTTCCCGGCACAGCTTTCCGGCGGACAGCAGCAGAGAGTAGCGGTTGTCAGAGGTGTTATAAACAGCCCGGAGGTGCTCTTCGCAGACGAGCCTACAGGAGCTCTTAACTCACAGAATACGATAAATGTGCTCGACATCCTGACAGACCTTAACAACGAGGGACAGAGCATCGTAATGGTTACACATACAGTTAAAGCGGCAGAGAGAGCAAACAGAGTCATCTACCTCGCCGATGGTATCATAACAGACGAGGTTGAACTCGGACCTTACATCGGAGATTACAAGGACGAAACGAATCCTAACAAAGAAGAGGCCGTGCAGAGACATAGAAAGCTTAAGGATTTCTTAGCAGATATGGGGTGGTAAAGGCAAAATCCGCAGAGCGGATTTTGTGGAGCGCAGCGACCATCGAGCCGCAGTGCCATGCCGGCACTGGGTGCCGGTATGGGCAGGCGGCGAAAAGATAGAAACCAGAAAGGGAAAAAACATGTACAAAACATTCTTCATAGCAAAAAACAACATGAAAAAGCAGAAGGGCGACATGATCACCTTCTTCATCCTGACCTTTGTTGCAGCACTTCTGATCTTCGACTGTATTTCCGCAATTCTGGGAATGGGCAAGGTGCAGGACAAGTGCTTCGAGGAGATCAACGGACCTGAAGTTATCCTTTGCGTAGCTGACAGGGATGGCCTTAAGGATGCGGCTGACAAGACCTTCAGAGAGAATAGCCACCTTCAGGGATATGAGGCGTCTCCAATAGTAAATGCAGTTGCAAAATACCGCAACACAAAGAACAAGGACTTCGAAGAGTACCAGTTCTTCATCGAGGCTTACGAAGCAGAGCGTACTTACCTCGACCTCAAGGTTGATGCAGACAGCTTCGGCGAGAATGACATCATCCTTCCTTACTACACAAGCGGAAGATTCAAGGTTGGCGACACCTTCCAGTTTGAGTTTGACGGGACAACCTACGATTTCAGAGTTGCAGGTTTTTCTGAGGATCCTTACATGTCTTCAGCCCTTAATATAAGCATATTCCATGTTTACACTTCACAGAAGATGATGGACAGGATCGCTGACGAGCAGGAAGGCAATTCTGTTGGAAGATTCATGATGTACAAGGGCAAGACTGACCCGGCAACAATGAGTGATGATTTTGAAACAGATGATCTCGAGAAGGAGATCGGCGACAGCTATAAGGAAAACGTTGCGCCTTACGCAAAGGAGAATCCGGATGCAGACGTTACCAACTATCTGCTTCTCAACTGGGATACAATGAGAACAGGCGCAGAAATCCTTCCGATCATCGTAATGGGTGTCCTCCTGCTTTTCTCAGTCATCATCCTGATCGTAGCCTTCCTCATCATTTCCTTCAGTATCAGGAACTTCATTCAGAGAAACTTGAAAAATACAGGTATTCTCGAGGCATCAGGCTACACAGTTAAGGAGCTTAGAAGAGCCATCTCGCTTGAGATGATCATCGTATCAGGCCTGGGCGCAGCATGCGGTACCGCAGTCGGAGCGCTGACCTTCGGCTTCTTCGGAAATATCGTAAGCTCAATCCTCGGACATAAGTGGAATCAGCCGATAAATGTAATCTACGCAGCATGTACAGCAGCCGGACTTGTATTTCTTGTATGGCTCATTTCAAAGCTTATCAGCAGAGCATACAAGAAGATCACAGTTCTGAGCGCACTTCGCGGCGGCCTCGGAGCACACAATTTTAAGAAGAATCATTTCTCTTTCGAGAAGACAAAGCTTCCTGTTCCGGCAGTTCTTTCACTTAAGGACACCTTCGGAAATCTGGGCAGAAATATAGCAATGGTCATTATGATCGCAATCCTTTCCATCGCAATGCTCTGTGGTTTCGGAATGCTTGAAAACTTCGGAAAGGATCCGGATCAGATGATCAAGATCACCGGAACAACAACCGGTAAGATCATGGTTCAGAACAGTAGAAATAACCTTACAGACGAGATCTGGGAGATCGAAGGCGTTACAGCAATCCTTACTTATCAGAATCTTGAGCCGGAGATTTCAAAGGGTAGCAAGAAGATGTCAGCTCATACTTATGCAATGATAGAACCTGAGAAGAATTACAAAGCAACTATCCTTGAAGGAAGGATGCCAAAGCAGGCAAATGAATTGATGGTAACCGCAGCTGTTGCCGATGAGCTGGGAATTGAATGCGGCGATGTAGTTAAGCTGACCTTTGCAGGAACAACTGAAGAATATCTGATCACAGGTATCAACCAGAGAATGCAGGAGATGGGCAGGACTATGGTCATGACTGTTGAAGGCGCTGAGAAGCTTCTTCCGGGATCTGCACGCTACACTTATGAAATAGATGCGAAGGATGAACTGACTTATGAGTATCTGAAGGCGGAGATTGAAAAGATCGGCAAGGCTCATGGTGAGAAGCTTTCTTATCAGGATTTCGAGAAGCTGGTGGATGAGTCCATGGGTGCGATAATGAGCTCCATGAAAGCAATATGCATCGTATTTTCAGGTATCACACTGCTTATAGTATTCTTTGTTGAGTCGCTTGTCATCCGCGCAAAGATCGTAAGAGAGTGGCGCGGAATGGGTATCAGCAAGGCGCTGGGTATGACATCAAAAGGACTTATCTCACAGATCATGATCTCAAATATCCCTGCGATCCTCGGCGGTATCCTCATCGGATCCATCATCGCTCCTGCAGCGGGTATGGGAATAGTGAAACTGATCTTCATGGTCTTCGGTATCAAGGAACTTGATTTCGATATCTCCATCGCTGCTATGCTTATAACAGGCATCAGCATTCTCCTGGTAGCAGTTCTTACCTCAGGACTTTTCGGACGCAAGGTCAGAAAGCTTCAGCCGGTTGAGATGATCACAGAGGAGTAAATATAAAGCTGATCGTGTGGGGAGTATTTCTCCCGGTCGTGTGTATAAACAACATCGGATAGTGACTGCTATCCGGTGTTGTTGTATATAGATAATAATTGACATGAGAGGATAATAGTTTAAAATCATAATTAGGAGTTGGTGGCTGGTTGCAGCCGTGCACCTTTAAGGAGGAGTAATGTATAGGGTCGAAACATTATCCAAATATGATTTTTTTAAAGATAAAATTAGAGAAAACAGCATGAGTCATATTCTTGATTCGCTTACAGGAGTTATTGCAAGGCCTGTGATCATTGAATTTGTTCAGGAAATGATCAGGCAGAGGATTCCTTTTACTCTGGCAATTATCGATCTGGATAATTTTAAATCCATCAATGATAATTTTGGTCATGACCAGGGGGATGAGGTTCTTAAGAAGGTATCAGGTGATCTGATTGATTATCTGGGTGATGATGGTCTCCTCGGAAGAATCGGCGGAGATGAATTCCTCATGATCAATTTCAAATATCTTACCTATGATGAAATACATGAATACTATGAAGGTATGTGCATTAATGATACGGTATTCAGAAAAGCTTTGCAGTTAAATGGTGGAAAAACATATATATCATCTACTATCGGAAGTGCGAATTTCCCTAATGATGCTGATAATTACAATGATCTTTTTGCACTGATTGACAAGGCTCTTTACAGAGGTAAATCAAAGGGACGTAACTGCTATATCATTTATGTTGAAAGGTTGCATAAACACCTTTCGGTGCAAAAGCTTTCAAAGCATAGCCTGCTGCTTACCATGAAGAATCTGGCAAATGCTTTTGATACCGGAGAGAATCTGAGAGTTGCTCTTGCTCGCGTCGGACAGCCGCTTTGCGCCGAGCTTCACATACTTGACTGTTATTATATCAGGAAAAATGGAGAAGTTTTTCGATTCAGTGATGGTATATGTATAGGCATGGCTGATGATATAGGAAATATAGTTGAAGGCTTTAGTTATCATACAGATGATTACAGTGAGCTTGAGAAGCTTTGTCCGAATACATATGAGATGATTCAAAAGCTTCAGATTGATACTATTCTTGTGGTTAGGATAATTTATAAGAATAAAGACCATGGTTTTCTTCTGTGCCCGGGAGAGTACATCAGAAGACTCTGGCAGGATGAAGAGCAGGCTCTTGCATTTTTTGTGGGAAGGATGATAGCAGAATTTGAAGAACGGAATGCATTATAATTGTCTCATAGTAGATGATGAAACAGAACTGGCGAAGATGACGGCAGAGTATTTTATGATGTTTGATGTCAGCACGGCATACGTCAGCAGTGCTGCGGACTGCTATGCCTTTCTGGAGGAAAATACAGTCGATCTGCTCCTGCTGGATATAAATCTCGGGGACGGTTCTGGCTTCGAGGTTTGCAGGAAGGTGCGCGAGGAGATGAGTATTCCGATACTCTTTATCAGTGCAAGGCAGAGCGACGATGATGTTCTTGTGGCGCTCAGCATCGGCGGTGACGACTATGTGAAGAAGCCTTACAGCCTGTCAGTACTGCTTGCGAAGGTGCGCGTGAACCTGAAGAGGATAGAGCAGATGGAGAAGCTGAAGCAGGACGCGAAGGCGGTCGGTGGAAGTGCAAATAATAGCTCGGTTGTCGGAGGTGGTTCCGGCGCAGGGGCTGCAGGGGACGGTAGTGTTACCGGTGCAGATGGTTCAGGAAATGGTGACTCTGCCGGAAGACTAGCGCTTGACGCACCAACCATGTCAGTTATCAAGGATGGCGAGCGCATCTCCTTGAAGGCGAAGGAGTTCGCGCTTCTGAAGTGCCTCTACGACCATAAAAATACGATCGTTACGAAGGAGACTCTCTTTGATGAGGTCTGGGGAGATACCTTCTACAGTGACGGTACTCTGAATGTTCATATCAGGAAGCTCCGCGAGAAGCTGGAGGTGGATCCGAACAATCCTGAGATAATAAAAACCATCTGGGGAACCGGGTATATTCTGGAGGATTAGTAAAAATACTGTGAAGGATTTTAGAAAACTGATAATCGTATTTGCAAGTCTGATGGCAGCGGCACTCATCCTTCTTGTTATCATGAGCGGCAGATTCAAGCAGAAGGAGAGAGATATAGCCTTCTACAATAATGAGCTTATCATGATGGAGGACGAATACCGTCAGGGGGCATCGGTCGCTGAGCTCGAGAGGGCTCACGGCTGCAAGATCATAGATGCAAGCTCGCTTTCTGATTCGCAGCTGGCACCGTATTACAAAAGCTATGCTTTAATCGTTGATTTTGCACCGGACGGAGAGCTTATCGGCAAGGCTGTCTGGGATGATTATGCAGGGGGCGATAATAACAATGAAAATAGATTTCTAAAATCGGCGCTTATTTTTTGGAGCGCTGTGTTTTTGTGCGGAATGATGCTGATCGTGGTGCTGTATTTCCGCATGGTGAAGCCGGTCAAGGAGCTGAGTATATATTCGACGGAGATCGCAAGGGGCAACCTCGATGTACCGCTTCCAATCAAGAGAAACTCACTCTCGAATGACTTCATGGAGAGCTTCGATCTGATGCGTGAGGAGCTGAAGGCGTCCCGCGAGAGGGAGGCTGCGGTGCAGAAGGCGAAGAAGGAAATGGTTGCGGACCTCAGCCACGATATCAAGACACCGGTGGCAACTATCCAGGCTACCTGCGAGGTGCTTGAGGTGAAATACGGCAGGAGGCTCGATGAGGCTGCCGGAACACAGGCTGCATCAAATATGGGGCAGGAGGACGCGTCTCAGACGGCGGACGAGATAACAATATCCCGAAAAGAGATAGAGGATATGCTCCAGAAGGTTGGCAGTATCTCTGCGAAGGCGGAGACCATCAATCACATTATGGGAAATGTATTTCAGGCAAGTATGAACGAGCTTGAGAGGATTGAGGTTAATCCGGTGGAGGAGAGCACAGAATTGATAGAGCAGTATTTCCTCAGCCTGAAGAATTACGGAAGGATCATTCTGGATAACAGTATCCCGAGGTGCCTGGTTTACATGGACAAGTTCAGGATGGAACAGGTTATCGACAATATCATCGGTAACTCACACAAATACGCCGGAACGGATATCCACGTCGTCTTCGATGAGGTGACGAATCCGGGCGGCACTTTTATAAAGATCCGTATCAGTGACAACGGACCGGGCGTTGATGAGGACGACCTTCCACTCATTACCGAAAAGTATTATCGCGGCAAGCTCGCCAAGGACCAAAGCGGCTACGGAATCGGTATGCACCTTGTGAAATCCTATATGGAGAAGCAGGGCGGCGGCATCGAGTATTATAACGATAACGGCTTTGTGGTTGAACTGCTCGTAAAGAAGGTCTGAGAAGGTTTTAATACATATTTTTACTTTATTTTCTTCCGAAATAATGTTAAGATAATCTTAATAATGGGGTACATCGGAGGGGTTATGACAGGATATATTATTGCGTTAACTATTTTATCGTTATTGGTCCTGTTCTACATTAACAGGTCCTATAAGAGTAACAAAGAGATCGCACGCACTGTAAGGCGTGTTCTTGTGGTGTGCCTCGTTCCTGTTGCCGCAAATGCGGTGATCGCAATCTCTGAAGACAGGCTTGTCAATGATATCGCATATATCTGGTACCTGATCGGTACAAATCTTATTCTCATGGCGCTCATCAGATATTCGCTTGAATACTGCAGCTTCTATTACCCGAGAGTAGAGAAAATCTGCTATCTGGTGCTTATCGCTGACAGCATTTCCGTGGGACTTAATCCGGTATTTTCACATGTTTATAAGCTTCAGCAGACCACGCTCAAAGACAAGAACATCTACTTCTTGCTTGATTCGCAGTGGTATCATTTCGTGCATCTGGGCATATCCTTCCTCATCATTATCGGCCTGATAGCCATATTTGTTACGAAGATGCACAGAACCTCAAGGCTCTATATGGAGAGATATTTCGTGATAGGGCTTGTATTTGTGATGGACGTTATCTGGGAGTTCATAAATGTATTTACCAAGACTCCTTACAATAATTCGATGCTCGGCTTTATGGCCTGCGGCATCCTGATCTATTTCTTCTCTGTCAGGTACAATCAGTTCCTGCTCACGCATCAGATGTTCAATAAGGTTTTCGCGAACTTCTCGAATGCTGCATTTTTCTACGACAACAATTTCAACTGTGTTTATATGAATCCGACCAGCCTTAAACTGTTTGCTATCGAGAAGGGCGACTTTGAGAAGGCTAAGAAATACCTCCTTGAGTTTCTGAAGCAGGAGGGTAAGGACGGTATGGAGCCTTTCATCCAGGCGAGCGAGCTTAAGAGAGAGGACGGCATCCACACCTTCCAGGCAGAGTATAAGCCGGTTTATGACAGTGTTAACAGGTTTATGGGTGCATACGTTCTTCTTCAGGACAGAACTGAAGAGGTTAAGAAGGCGGCTGTGGACAGATATCTTGCAACTCACGATTCATTGACAGGCATACTAAATATGTCCGCATTTTGTGAGAATGCTGCTGAGAAGCTCGCTGAAAATACGGATATACAGTATTTGATGATGGTTTCTGATATCAAGGAATTCAAGCTGATAAATGATGTATTTGGCAGGCAGGAGGGTGATAAGCTGCTGAATAAGGTGGCGGATCTTATATCCGATCTTGCCGGAGACGACAGGCTTTTTGCGAGACTGTTCGCTGATAAGTTCCTTCTGCTCCTCCCGAAGGATGAGTTCATCGAGGAGAGAGTTTCGAAGAGTATGAAAGAGTATCTTTTCATCGAAGAGAATCCGGATTATCCGATAATCAATCATATAGGTATCTACGAGATCACAGACAGGTCGCTGCCGGTCACAGCTATGATCGACAGGGCTATCATGGCTATCAATTCAATCAAGAACAACACTGTGAACTGCTTCGCTTATTACGAGGAATCCATGCGTGATGACATCCTTTGGGAGCAGAAGATCACGGGTAGTCTTGAGGAGGCTATGAATCACGGACAGATCGTGCCGTTCCTACAGGCACAGGTTAATTCTCAGGGCAAAGTTGAGGGCGCAGAGGTGCTTGTCCGCTGGCAGCATCCGGAGGAAGGCCTGATGGCTCCGGGAAGATTTATCGATATTCTGGAGAGAAACGGAAGAATCGTGAACCTTGACCGCTTTATGTGGGAGGAGACCTGCAAAATACTTAAGAAGTGGAAGAAGCTCGGAAGAGACGATCTTTACCTGTCAGTTAATATTTCACCGAAGGACTTTTATTATCTGGACATCTATGAGACCTTCTCCGAACTCGTGAAAAAATACGAGATCGACTCAAAAATGCTCAGACTTGAGATCACCGAATCCATTATGATGACGGATATCGAGATGAAGCTGCAGGTTATCGATAAGCTTCGTAAGGACGGCTTTATCGTGGAAATGGACGATTTCGGAAGTGGTTATTCGTCACTGAATCTGCTTAAGGATATGCCGGTTGATGTGCTGAAGATCGATATGGTATTTCTTAGGAAGACGAGGGATACCGGACGTGCGCAGATCATACTTCAGGAGATCATCAATATGGCTCAGAAGCTTATCATTCCGGTCATCACCGAAGGCGTTGAGACCGAGGAACAGGTTGGCTTCCTGACAGAGATGGGCTGCGAGATGTTCCAGGGCTATTACTTCGCGAGACCTATCCCGTTGGATGAGTTTGAGAAGAAGAATATTGTGGCCTGATGAGTAATAAGTGTGTGAGTTTTCTTATTGATATTTATTGAATGGGTGCTGAGGCACTCACAGACATCAAAAATTAGTAAAAATACGTGAAAAGTTGCGCAAGGTTGCGCGGATTTCACGTATTTTTTGTGCAAAATTACCATGGTTTATTAATTATTTATGAAATTAATGTCAATTGATAAAAAGAGCGGGCGTAGAGTATAATCATAATGAATTGAAGTATGCGTGCGCAAACGGTTGCGCAACGGGTTGGGACGAAACATTTTTCTGAAGGGGTATATACGGAAAAATGTCCCGCTTTCGGATAAACTGCAGATATCCGAAGGCAATGTAGTTATAAATGCGGATCGTATGGTAATGGTGAATGAGAGATCATAGATCCACGGTTTCCCTTGGAGGATTTAGAAAGGAGAGGGATAGAAATCATGACACAAACTAAGAAACAAGGAAGATTAAGGAGACGCCTCTACGCGCTGACAGCAGCACTTGCGCTGGTAGTGTCTCTTTTTAGTGGCATTCCGGGGAGGAAGGTTGCGGAAGCGGCTGGTGTAGGGACAACTATATCAAATGCAAGTTTTGAAGATAATATTTGGTCAGGTGATAGTAGCTGGTCTCCATATATTGAAGAAGATGATTGGACAAATTCTAATATTTCTGTAAAAACATATGGAGGATCAGATAATTTAGCAAAAGGACCTAGTGATGAAACTAGCGGAAATTATGTTGATTGTTGGTCATCAGAACAATATCGAGATTTTACGTTTACAAAGACTATAAGTCTTAAGGCTGGTTCTTATACGTTTAATGTTTCAGGATCAGGTAGTAATGCAGGATATCAGATTTCTGTGGGTGATACATATGGAGATAATGCATATCCTACAGCATGGGGCGAGTGGAATACAGCTTCTGTTGAATATACCACTGATGTGGATGTTGATAGTATAACTCTCAAAATAGCAGGATGGACAACAGCTGAAAGTGGAGGAAACTTAATAATTGATAATGTTACGTTTGATTATACTCCGATATATCCGGCTACTGTAGCTAATTCACCATATCAAAAAGATACTAATGCGGATTTAGTAACTGTTACTGTTGGGGCGGCTGAAGATGATATTGATTCAGTTAAAATCGGTGATGATACAAAGACAAAAGGTACAGACTATACAATATCTACAACGACAAGTGGCACGGTTATAGCATTTACAAAAACATGCCTTGAAAGTCTTGCTTCAACAGAACATACGGGAACTATAGTATATAAAGCGAATAAAGCGGCAAAAAATACATCATTTAAGTTCACTGTTTCAGATAAGCCGGATCATAGTATTGTAGTTAATGTAGACAAGTTTAATAGTAATGATGCTGGGGCTGATCCGATTACTATGACTGTTGACTGTACTTCAGACAAGATAGCTTCAGTATCAGTTGTAAGCACAGCGCTTACAAAAGATACAGATTATACATTGGCAGCATCAACAGATGAGAAGTCAACTATAATTACGTTCACAACAACATATTTAACAAGTCTTGATTTAGGTGAATACACTGCAACTGTTGCTTTTAGCGATAATGCAGATAGTAGGACGGGCACGTTTACTGTTTCTGAGCTTCCTGTAGGACTTCAGAACGGAAGTTTTGATACGGATCTTTCATATTGGGACTATTCGCCGGTTAATGAGTACTTTGGCTATAAAGGTAGCGAAAATGGACATAATGGCGTATTAAATATGTATATAACAGGTGGCGCTGATGCAGATTATGTATCACAAACTTTTATAGCTGATGCAACAGGAACATATGTTATCTCATATGATGTTATCGGTGATAATAATGCCAAAGGAGATACGGGCTTTAAGATCTATGTAAACAATGTTGAAGTAGGAACTGTTTCAACAACCGGTTATGCGTGGTCAACCAATACAACAGATGAGTTTGAACTAACAGAAGGACAGGTTGTTAAGCTGGAAATCAAGGGTCAGTATTCAAAATGGTTTGCGCTGGATAATATTAAGATAAAGGATCCAAATGAAGAGGAAGAACTTCCGGTTGGTCTTCAAAATGGTGATTTTGAATCAGGTAAATACTGGTCTATAACAAACAGAGAATCAGATAATGCCGATGAGAAAAATGAACCTTTCAAACTTACAAGTGAGCAGGGAGGAACAAATACCTCGCAGTTCCTTAATATTTGGACAGAAGATACAACAAAAGAATATTCAATATCACAAACCTTTAAGGCTGAAGAATCAGGACAGTATGTGATTAACTATAAATACCTTGGTTCTGAAGGTGCATGTGGTTTTGACATTTACGTTAATGATACAAAGGTTGAGACACTTTCGGGTAAAGGCTGGACAGGAAACGGCGTTTGGACGGAAAAAACTACTAAAACAGCCTTTGAGCTTAAGAAGGACGCTGTTGTAACCTTTGCTATAAAGGGAAAAGCAGTAAGCAATAGTGCATATATGAAGCTTGATGATATCAAGATCATTCCTTATGAGGTGGATGAAAACGCTAGAGTATTTGATATTGACAAGACTATCGCAACCGGCGATATGGTTGATACAGACCTTTACGTTGAGAAGCTTGATTTGGCGAAGGGATTCATCACAGGTGCTGATATTTCTTCATATGCGTCTATCGTAGCCAGTGGCGCTACATATAAAAATGCTAAAGGTGAACCACTCAGTGATGCGAAATTCTTCGAACTTCTTGCTGAGTCAGGCGTTAATTACGTAAGAATTAGAGTTTGGGTTGATCCTACTGACGGAAATGGTAATGGTTACGGTGGTGGTAACTGTGATCTTGCAACAGCAAAAAAACTTGGTAAGCTTGCTACAGATGCAGGAATGAAGGTCCTTATTGATTTCCATTATTCTGACTTCTGGACAGATCCGGGCAAGCAGACTACACCAAAGGCATGGCAGGGGCTTACTCTTGATGAAAAGGCTCAAACGCTTAAAGAGTGGACTACAAAGAGCCTTACAGATATAATTAATGCCGGTGTTAATGTCGGAATGGTTCAGATCGGTAATGAGACTACAACCGGTTTCTGCGGCGAAACCAACATGACAAATATGTGTAAGCTTTTTGCTGCAGGAAGTGAAGGCGTAAGGGCTGTAGAGAAAGCAAAATACGATGGAAAGCCAACCATCATGATGGCCATCCATCTGACAAATCCTGATAAGATTGACTTCAGTGGTTTTGCTGCAAAGCTTAAAGAGAATAATGTTGTTTACGATGTATTTGCAACCAGCTTCTATCCATACTGGCATGGAACGCTTGATAATCTTTATACGAAGCTTGCAGCTGTTGCGGATGAATATGACAAATACGTCATGGTAGCCGAGACCTCTTATGTCAGAACTCTTGAGGATGGTGACGGTTGGGAAAATACAGAAACCCAGAGCAAGAAGGATAATGGAGATGTATTCCCTTATGATATAAGTGAGCAGGGACAGGTTCTCCATATCAGAAATGTCATTAATACGCTCACAAGTATTCCTGATAATAAGGGAATCGGTGTGTTCTGGTGGGAGCCGGCTTGGATTCCTGTACAGAACTGGGCAGATGCAGAGGATCAGGATAAGGTTCTTGCAGAGAATAAGGCCCTTTGGGAGGAATACGGTTCAGGCTGGGCAACCAGTGCGGCATCTGATTATGACAAGAATGTTGGACAGTGGTACGGCGGTTCTGCAGTAGATAATGAGTCGTGGTTCGACTTTGACGGCAAGGCTCTTGAATCACTTAAGGTTTACAATATGGTACGATTTGGGACAAATTCCGAGGACTACCTTATAGATGTTATAGATACTGAGTATTCATTTGTCGAAGGACAGGAGTACAGCTTCCCAACTGAGGTTGATGCGCTTTATGCAAGTGGTGAGACCTACAAGGTTGGCGTTACGTGGGATCAGGAGCAGATCGAGGCTGCGGCAGCTAGTGGATACGGATCTTATGAGATAGATGGTATCGTGACATATAATGAAGAAGAGTATGATGTTATATGTAAGCTTACAATCAAGCCTGTAAATCTTCTGGTAAATGGAAGTTTTGAAGATGGCAAGGGAAAAGGATGGGATTTCGATCTTACTCACACAACAGCCGGTACGAATGAAAAGGCTGATGGAGTGAAGGAGGAAGACTCTCATGACGGTAAATATACATTCCACTTCTACAGCACAACGGATCAGAGCTTCACTGTAACTCAGAAGGTAACTCTTGAGCCGGGAGCGTATGCGTTTAACGGATATTTCCAGGGACTTGCAGGAGTTGAAGGTGAGATATTCGTACAGGTTGGAGACGATGAGTATGCAGCCCTGTATGTTCTTAATGGCTGGGTAGACTGGCAGAATCCTGAAGTTGACAGAATATTTATCACCGAGGAAACAGAAGTTACTGTTGGCTTCACATGTTCATATTCCGCAGGAGCCTGGGGAACCTGTGATGACTTCACTCTGTACAGAATGGGTGATATTGTTACTATAAGCTTTGATAGTAACGGACATGGTACTGCACCTGATCCTATAACAGTACTTGAAGGTGAAAAGGTTAATCAACCTGCGGATCCTTCTGCTGAAGGGTTCATATTTACTGGTTGGTGTATAGATAAGGTGTGTACTGAGTGGTTTGATTTTAATCGTCCGATTATAGCTGATAATGCTGATATTACACTGTATGCGAGATGGGTGAAAAACCCTGAAAAGTCGTACTATCAGGATGGTAAATCTGAAGGAAACATTGGAAGTTTATCATGGATTCTTGGTGATGGCGATCTTCATAGCACGTATCACAGTACAGTAAATGATGCGGAGACAATTAATCATTTTAAGGGTGTTGACATTGCTAGGTATTTGAACGACGCTGACATGTCGGCAGAAAATGGGTTTGAGGCCGCAGCGGACGCGGTTGCAAGGGGATTGGCACCGAGTAGTGCTGGATTTACCCCTTTTGCAGCGCTTGGCGGAAGCTCGTTAAGAGCTAAAGCAGGAAGTCTTAAGCTTACGATATTCTCATCTTATCTTGAGACTCTTGACCCGGGATATTACTTACTTCGTATAGTATTTGATGATGGCGAAGTATATACAATGCTTACCATCAATGCCAAGGCGGCTGATGATGAAGTTGAGCCGGATGATAACAAGGCGGCTGATGCAGATGTGAAGCCGGCTGATGATTCAGCTTCAAAAGATACAGCTCCGAAGACGGCTGATGAGACACCTATTGAGGCGGCTATGCTGATCCTCCTTATCTCAGCAGCAGGACTTTCATACATCCTCGGCCTGAAGAGAAAGAGATCATAATTGACTAAATGGCGTTTTTAACACCACGAAAGTGACCGGGGCAAACGGTCGAAAAACTAAATATGTAATGTGTCATGCTTTCTCATTTCCCCTCTAATTTTGAGATGCTGTTACACATAATGAAGGGTGCCCGCGTGCTTGTCACGTGGGTGCTTTTTTGGTTAAAATATGAGTATATTTGGTGGGAATACGGTTTACTAAACCTGCTGCCGATGATATAATGTATTTGTGCATAGTTATGTTTAAAGTGATAGCGGAATAACATCTTCCGTAGATGATTGGGCGTATTTGGTTCGAAGGGAGTTGATAACATGACGTTGCAGCAAATGATTGAAAAAAAGAAAGAATTGGGCTATTCGAATGAGATGATCGCGGAGGGCGCCGGTGTGCCGCTGGGCACCGTTCAGAAGATATTCGGAGGAAATACAAAGTCTCCGAGGTATCAGACCATGCTGGCGCTTAATGCGTTCTTTATGAATGTTTCCAAATCAAATGATGCTGAGGTGAAAATAAAAAACGATTTTATGCAGAATGATGCTTTAAGCGGAGAGCAAGTGGCAGAGGCACAGGAAGCATACAATCTGAATAAAGAAGAATTGAGGCGAAATTTTGATTCAGTGTCTGTTGAAGAAATCGCAACATCGTCGAGATCTGGTGATAAAAGGATTGCTGATTATCTGGATATTCCTGAAGGAGTGAGGATAGAGATGATTGATGGCGTGTTTTATGATATGGCCGGACCGTCATTTATCCACCAGAAAATTGGGTCGGTGATATCGGCGTCATTTGACAGATTTATCGATAAAAATGGTGGGGACTGTATAACGATAGTTGCACCTTTTGATGTCCAGCTTGACTGCGATGATAAAACCATGGTTCAGCCTGATGTAATGATAGTGTGTGACCGGAATAAGCTGACGAATAGGATGCTGAAGGGGGCTCCGGATCTTGTCGTAGAGATCGTGTCGATGAGCAATTTCTATATGGATTATCAGATAAAGCTTTGCAAATATCAAAAAGCCGGTGTCAGAGAATACTGGATAGTCAATCCGAAGGATAAAACAGTATTGGTCTATTACTTTGACGAAGGCGGAAAGCTTAGTATTTATTCATTTGATGAGAAAGTGCCTGTAAGCATCTGGGGTGGAAAGTGCAAGGTTGATTTTGCGGAGATTTTTAAAAGAATCAGTTTTATGTATGACGAAGAATAGAGGAGGAGTGGAAAATGTATTTTATAGAAAACAGCAGGATCAAAGCGGGATTTGAGGCACACGGTGCGGAGCTTAGGAGCCTTGTAAATAAGGAAACCGGCGAAGAATATATGTGGTGCGGTGATCCGGCCTTCTGGGGCAGGGTGTCGCCTGTGCTTTTCCCTGTGGTTGGTAATTATAATAATAAGACAAGTATCTATGAGGGCAAGGAATACCATCTTTCGCAGCATGGTTTTGCGCGTGACAGCGAGTTCGAGGTTGTATCGCAGGAGGCTGATAAGATCAGCTTCAGACTCAGGGCGGACGAAAAGTCGAAGGAGGTTTATCCTTTTGATTTTGAACTCGTGATATCATATGAGATATGTGATTACGATGAAGGTGGAGTACAAACAAATGCCGGTGATGATGGAGCTGCTTCAGAGCCAGTTGAATGCCTGAAGAATGCACTGAGGATCAAGTGGACGGTGAAGAATCTTGACAGCCGCGAGATGTTCTTCTCGATCGGTGGACATCCGGCGTTTAATCTGAGAGACAGCGAGACGAAGATACACTTTTCGGACTGTGAGAAGAATGCGGATTGCATAATGAAGGATACAGCTACTTCCGGTATCAAATCAGAAGAGGCGATTAACAGCATTACAGCAGGAATCCTCGATGATGGTCTTCTTTCGGACAGAACCAAGCAGATAGAGCTTTCAGAGGGCGGACTTCTTCAGCTGACAGTTGAGCTTTTTGCAGAAGACGCACTTATTCTTGAAGACTGCAAATATAAGTCTGTTGGACTTTCTGATGCAGAGGGCAATGATTACCTGAGAGTGACCTTTGATGCACCGGTTCTAGGCATCTGGTCGCCGGCCGGCAAAAATGCTCCGTTCGTATGTATAGAACCATGGTACGGAAGGACTGACAGAGTCGGTTTCAACATGCAGCTTACCGAACGCGAATACGGAAACAGGCTTGCACCGGATGAGGTATTTGAAACCGTTTACATGATCTGTGTCTGACGGTGATCAACAAACAGCGCGAAAACAACGAGTGGAAGCTGCAAAAACACTGTATTTTCAAGGGCTTGTGCAACCGGTTGCAGAGCGTCAGAAAGTGTGTTTATTAATCAAGTGTAAACAAGAGTCAGACAGGCACAGAAAAACATGAAAAAATATCAGATTATATTTGATATTTTTCTCATTTTGGATTAAAATAGTAACTGGTGATATTTGTGTTCGAAATACCGCCGCTAAAGTGGGAAAATGCTTCCCGGAATACTACGGGCTGGGCAGGAATATGGGGCCTGCAGCCACATTTATAGATTACATAATTCAGGAGGGTCTGTTGTATGGAAGAAGAAAAGAAGAAACCTTTTACAAATGTTTTTCAGAAGCTGAAAAATATTCTGAGGAGGATGTCCAAGAAGAAGCGTGCGGAGGACGAAGCTGCAAAGCTCGCTGCTGAAGAAGAGCAGAGAAAAGCAGAAGAAGCCGCAAAGCTCGCTGCTGAGGAAGAGCAGAAAAAGCTCATCGAAGAACAGGCCAAGAAACGTGCTGAGGAGCAGGCGGAGGTTGCCAGACTGATGGCGGAGGCCGAGGCCGCGAAGGAAGCAAAGGTCAAGAGAGAAGCTGAAGCTAAGGCTAAGAAGGAAGCAGAGGAAGCTGCAAGACTTAAGGCCGCTAAGGATAAGGAAGAGAAGAAGAAAGCCGCAGCAAAGAAGGCTGAGGCTGCAAGAAAGGTTGTCAGCGGTGAGGTTGGAACCAAGGCTGACCAGGAGAAGGACAGACAGTATCAGGAAGAGGTTAAGAGAAGAGCTGAGCAGGCTAAGAAGAGAGCAGCTCAGGACGCTGAGGAAGAGCAGGAAGAAGAAGCATCTATCGATCCTGTTACAGGCGAGAAGATCTCAACCGATGAAGGTCAAAAGCTTCCGGTTTATCTTGATAAGTATTTGAAGCTTGCTAAGACAGGCGATGATATAAGAGTTGCTATCAGTTCTATTCAGGCACATCCTGAAACATCTAAGAACCTCGTTATTCTCGGACATAATGGTTTCGGTACCGTAAGAGTCGGCGAGGATCTCGCAAGAAGTTATTTTGACCTCGGATTTGTTAAGTCAGAGAAGATCGCTAAGATCAAGGCTAAGCAGCTTAACAAGATCGGTCTTGATAAGCTGAAGGACCTTAAGGGCGGATGTCTTATCATTGAGAACTCAGGTCTTGTTTCACCTGAGAAGCTGGTTGAGGTCATAAAGAACTCTGCAGCAGATGTAAATGATTACGTAGTTGTTCTTACCGGTGAGATCGATTCTCTTGCAAGATTCTTTGAGCAGAATCAGGAGATCGTTGATGAGTTTGTATATCTCATCGATGTTCATAAGATCAAGGAAAGAGGCATGTCGATCATCGCAAGAGGATACCTCAAGGAGAAGGGCTACAAGGCTGACAAGACTATCCTCGACAGATTCAAGGCTTCGCTGGGAAGTATGGAAGTCGGAAATATCGACAGATTCCTTGAGTCTATTGATTTAGTTATGAAGAAATGTGATGACAGAGAGTCTTCAAACGGCGAGACAGGCAAGAAGACCATCACTACAGAGGATTTCAAATAGAATAGAGATTTGAAATGATATTAAAACCGGTTCGTTAATCATCTTTGCGAACCGGTTTTTCAAACTAAGAAAGTATTATGTTAGAGAGTTTTGACGGGCCGGGTGTTAGCGAAGACCGGCCGGTAATGAATGGAGGGCAGTATGTCTTCAGTAAGTGACAAGATAAGACATGATTTTAAGACGGGCGACGATATAAGAGATGCCGGGCTTACAACCCCTGAGGATGTCGTTAGGTATGATGATATCTGCTACGGAACTGATGAGACCTGGCAGATCATGGATATTTATCTTCCGAAGAGCTTTGTGGACGGAAGGAAGGCTGCGGAGGAGAAGATAGACCTGTTTGATTCGGATATTCAAAGCAGTGGCTCTGTGAAGAAGCTGCCGGTGATCGTAAGTGTTCATGGAGGTGCCTGGGTTTACGGCACCAAGGAAACCTATCAGTTTTATTGTATGAGCCTCGCTCAGAGAGGCTTCGCGGTGGTCAACTTCACCTACAGGCTCGCACCGGAGTTTAAGTTCCCGGCATCTGTCGAGGACACTAACCTCGTGATGAAATATGTATTTGATAATGCAGACAAATACGGCTTTGATACTGACAGGATCTACGCTGTCGGCGACTCGGCCGGAGCGCATATACTTACTATCTATACAGCTATATTAACTGATCAGAAATACGCATCAAGGTATGATTTCAAGATTCCGGAGGGCTTTAGTTTTAAGGCTGTCGCGCTGAATTGTGGAAAATACAGCTTTCGGATAGATGACAGAATATTTGAAGGCGGAGACAAAGCTTTACTTGAAGAGGTTCTTTCCGAACACGGAACAGACAGTGAGATGGAACTTATAAACATTATAGATTACGTGAATCCGGCCTTTCCGCCTGCATTTGTTATGACGGCTTCGGATGATTTCCTGAAAGGTCAGTCGGTGCTTTTGGCAGGAAAGCTGGTTGAGGAGAAGGTTCCGTTCACCTTTAAGTGCTATGGTTCTGCGGATCATCCGCTTTATCATGTATTTCACTGTGATACCCACTCGGCTGACGCGGCCCGGTGCAATGACGACGAGTGCGGTTTCTTTAGTAGTATTTTATAATAAACAGGGAGGAGTTATATTATGGCTTGTTTTTTAGTTTCAGCAGCAGAAGCAGTAGGTGTTACGGTTGCTAAGAAGGTTGAGGACAAAAGAGAGAAAAAGGCAGCTGAAAGCGGCGAGGTTGTGACAAGAGAGGGGCATATTCCGTTCTCGAGAAAGCTTGGCTGGCTTATGAAGATGCTGTGGGGAGGAGCATTTCTCCTTATGATAGAACATATCTGGCATGGAGAGGTCGTGCCGTGGCCGCCATTCCTGACGGCAATGAAGAACAGCGAGGACACGAAGGAAATGCTGAAGGAGATGGGCACCATAGGAGTTGCGATGGCTCTCCTTGTAACTTCTGTATGGATCGTTATGCTGATTGTGGCTCACTTTATGGAGAAGAAGGGCACAGGCTTTATCTTTAAAAAACCTGGCAAGCTTCACCTTTCAGTGCTTTTCATGGCAATATTTGGTGCAGACCTTATGTGGCTCGTTGACTGTATCGCATCAGTTCGCGAGGGCGAGAAGTTTTACGAGTTTACAGCCGACAATATGCTCCTTGGCGGAGTTGTAATCGTCGGCGCAGTTGTTTATTGGGGAGCTTATCTTCTTATAAGAAAACTTGCTAAGAAAGAAGACTAATATCTGATTCAGTTGAAAAACAGAGAGAATAAAGAAAGAATAAATCAATGATCGGCAGAAATAGAAATATGTCGAAAAAGAAATCGGAGAGAATAAAAGAATAGTAGACTATTGGAGGATACCGAGAAAATGGACAAATTGTATTTTATAGTTGGAAGCCAGGATCTTTATGGTGATGAGTGCCTCAGACAGGTTGCTGAGGACAGCAGACAGATGGCAGAGTATATCGGTGAGAAGCTTGCAGGCAAGGCTGAGGTTGTGCTTCTTCCTACAGTTGAGACGAGCGATATCTGCATCGCAAATATGCGTAAGGCCAGCGGCGACGATGACTGTGTCGGTGTTATCACATGGATGCATACATTTTCACCTGCGAAGATGTGGATCAAGGGCCTTCAGGAGCTTAGAAAGCCGCTCCTTCACCTGCACACACAGTTTAACGAGAGACTGCCTTACTCAGCTATCGACATGGACTTCATGAATCTGAACCAGTCGGCTCACGGCGACAGAGAGTATGGTTTCATACTTGCGCGTATGAACATCCCTCACGAGGTTGCTGCAGGCTACTACAAAGATGAGAAGGTCATCAAGAAGATATCGGATTTCTGTGATGTTGCGAAGGCTATCAGCTATTCAAAGAAGTTGAGAGTCGCAACCTTCGGAAATAATATGCGTGATGTTGCGGTTACCGATGGCGACCGCGTTGAGACTCAGATCCAGTATGGCTGGGAGACCAACTACTATGGTGTCGGCGATCTTGTAAAGCTGATCGATGCAGTTACAGAGGCTGAGATCGACACCAAGATGGACGAATACACTTCAAAATACGACATGGACACAGACAACATCGCAGCTGTCAGAGAACAGGCAAAATACGAGGTTGCTCTCGAGAAGTTTATCGCAAAGAACAGGATCGGTGCTTTCACTGATACCTTCCAGGATCTTCACAATATGAAGCAGCTTCCTGGTATCGCAGCTCAGAACCTGATGGACAAGGGAATAGGTTTTGGTCCTGAGGGCGACTATAAGATAAGTGCATTTTCGGCTGTTCTTATGAAGATGGCTGAGGGTAGAGAAGGTGCGACGGGCTTTATCGAGGATTATACCTATGATCTTCCTGCAGGCGCAGAGCTTGAGCTTGCTTCGCACATGCTTGAGGTTCCTGTTTCCTTCGCAGCTACTAAGCCGAAGATTCAGGTGCATCCGCTTGGAATAGGCGGTAAGGAGGATCCGGCCAGACTTGTATTTGATGGTGTTACAGGCGACGGAATCCAGGTTACCATGATTGATATGGGTGACCACTTCCGCATAATCTGCGCAGATATCGAGCTTGTAAAGCAGCCTGAGGAGATGCCTCTTCTTCCTGTCGCAAGGATCATGTATCGCCACAAGCCGGACTTCTCGATCGGTACTGCGGCATGGTGCTATGCAGGCGGAGCTCATCATTCGGTTGTTTCGACTGCTCTTACAAGAGCTGACATCGCGATGTTTGCGAGACTTACAGGAACTGAGCTTATAACAATCGGCGACGATACGACAGAAGCAGACCTGCAGCGCTTCTTTATGAAGTAGGTTGAGAAGAATGGTCTATATGAAGCAGGCTGAGGCAGATCTACAGCGTCTCTTTATGAAATAGGTTGAGAAGAATGGTCTATATGAAGCAGGCTGAGGCAGATCTACAGCGTCTCTTTATGAAATAGGTTGAGATCGGTATGCTGAGTTTCTATATAATGCGGGAGAAAAGACCGACCGCACGATCATTCACGAAGGAATATAATAATACAAATATTTAGGATGGTAGAAAGATGACAAATTGGGTACTTGATGAATTAAAGAGAAGAGTTTACGAAGCAAATATGCTTCTTCCAAGATATGGACTTATAACATTTACATGGGGAAATGTCAGCGAGATCGACAGAGCTAACGGCCTTATCGCAATCAAGCCGAGCGGAGTTGATTATGACAAGATGAAGCCTGAGGATATAGTTATTCTGGACCTTGACGGCCGCAGAATTGAGGGCAGATGGAATCCGTCGACAGATACACCGACTCACATCGAGCTTTACAAGGCATTTCCGGAGCTTGGCGGCGTGGTTCATACACATTCAACCTATGCAACCTCCTGGGCTCAGGCAGGCCGCGACATTCCTTGCTACGGTACCACACACGCAGATTATTTCTACGGAAATATCCCTTGCATCAGAAACCTCACAGCTGAGGAGATCGAAGCAGGTTACGAGGTAAATACAGGTCTGTCAATCGTTGAAAGATTCAGAAACGACAATATCAATCCGGCTTATGTTCCGGGCTGCGTTTGCAAGAACCACGGTCCTTTCACCTGGGGCAGAAATGCCTTCGAGGCAGTTCACAACGCAGTTGTTATTGAAGAGGTTGCGAAGATGGCTGTTCTTACAGAGCGCATCAATCCTGACGCCGGCGAAACACCGCAGTACATGCAGGACAAGCACTTTATGAGAAAACACGGCCCGAATGCATATTATGGGCAATTAACGCAGTAACTCTCGCTTCGCGAGAGTTACGCCTGAGCGAGGAGAATTTTTATGCAATATAGGAAAGACAAATACGGCAATGACATATCTGTTCTCGGCTATGGCTGTATGCGCTTCACCAAAAAGGGAAACTCCATCGATCTGGACAAGGCCGAGAAGGAAATAATGGCCGCCTTCAACGCGGGCGTTAATTACTACGACACCGCCTACATTTACCCGGGCAGTGAGGTTGCCCTCGGTGAGATCGTTGCCCGCAACGGCATCAGGGAGAAGATCAAGATCGCGACCAAGCTCCCACAGTATTTGATCAAGACCGATAAAGCAGTTGACAAGTATTTTAACGAGCAGCTTTCAAGGCTGAAGACGGATTATATCGACTATTATCTCATGCATATGCTGACCGATATCGGTATGTGGGAGAAATTGAAGGCTGTCGGTATCATTGACTGGATCAAGGAGAAGAAGGCTTCGGGAGCTATTAGAAATTTGGGCTTTTCCTACCACGGAAATACAGAGAATTTTCTGAAGATTCTGAACGACTATGACTGGGATTTCTGCCAGATTCAGTATAACTATATGGACGAGGTTTCACAGGCCGGCGTAAAAGGTCTTAAGGCCGCGGCTGAGAAGGGCATTCCGGTTATCATCATGGAGCCTCTCCGCGGAGGCAAGCTTGTAAATATGCTTCCGGACAAGGCAAAGAAGTTGATCGCAGAGGATAAGCGAGGCTTTACTGCGGCTGAGTGGGCCTTCAGATGGCTGTGGAATCAGCCGGAGGTTACCTGCGTTCTTTCAGGCATGAATACAGTTGAGATGGTTGAAGAGAACTGCCGCGTTGCAAGCGAGGCGCTTCCGGGTCATCTTAACAGTGAAGATATGGAGCTGATCGGCAAGATCAAGGGCATCATCAAGGAGAGGGAGAAGGTCGGTTGTACCGGCTGCCGCTACTGTATGCCTTGCCCTAAGGGCGTAGATATTCCGGGACTCTTCAGCTGCTACAATGCGATGTACATTGAGAGCAAGAAGGACGGCCGATTCCAGTATGCACAGGCTGTCGGGCTCACGAAGGATCCTGTATTTGCAAGTCAGTGCGTAAAGTGCGGCAAGTGCGAGCAGCATTGTCCGCAGGGCATCCCTATTAGAGAAAAGATCAAGGAAGCAGACAAGAAGCTTCGTCCGCTTCACTATAAGATAGGTATTGCTGTTGCCAGAAAATACATGTTCCGAAAAGGCAAGAGAAAGAAAAACAGTAATCCATCATCATAATGCTGCAATATGTATTAAAATTCTGAAAAGGAAGATTCGATAAAAATGCACTACAGTGTTTTGATAATTGACGATGAACTTGAGCTTTCGCAGTATACGGCAAAGTATTTTAATATGTCCGGAATTACGGCGCAGTACGTGCTGGACGCCGCTTCCGCGAAAGACTTCTTTAAAAAAAATACGTGTTCTCTGATCCTCCTCGATATTAACCTCGGGGAGGATTCGGGTTTTGAACTGTGCCAGTGGATCAGGTCAGAGATGGATGTTCCTATATTTTTCATCAGTGCAAGGCAGAAGGAGGATGATATGCTCCTGGCTCTGAGTATCGGTGGAGATGATTATATCTGTAAGCCGTATTCTCTTGGGGTCCTTCTGGCGAAGGTGAAGGCTGCGCTGAAGAGGTATGAGGCTGCGGAGTCGCAGTCGGCCGGAAAAGATGAGAAGACAGCTGTATCAGGTCAAAAGAAAGAGGCTGAGGGAAGCGGCAAAGAAGGCAGCGGTTCAGACGCAGAGGATGGCCACATAGTGAAGCTGGGCAATGCTCTGATCAATCTCAGGAAGGCTACCATCACAAAGGATGGTAAAGAAGTATTTCTCAAGGCGATGGAGTTTAAGCTTCTGACCTTTATGCTGAATAACCGCAACCGCATCATCAAAAAGGACGAGTTTTTTGAGAAGGTCTGGGAGACTGAATATGTCGGCGATGTAACACTGAACGTGCATATCAGGCATCTCCGTGAGAAGCTTGAGGACGATGCAGGCAGTCCGAAATATATCAAGACTGTCTGGGGCGTAGGTTTTATCCTGGAGGATAAGCTTGAAGATTAGATATCTGATAATATTTATCATTATATATATTGCTGTCGGGGCAGTCATCTGCAAGGAGATCGCCGGAAGCGATACTGATAACCTGATGAAGAATTATTCGACCGAGATCAACAGGCTTCTTATCGATACGGCGAAGAAATGGGACGAGCTGAGTGGGCTTGATTCTGAGAAGATAAAGAGTGCTGAGGAGTTTGATTATTCGGTCATTGATGCTGAGGGAAGGCTTCTGGTCTATACTCTGCCGGGCATCGCAACAAGCGTGTCGGCGGCTTCGCGGGACTACGATATCATAAGAGATATAGAGAAGGACGGCTGCGTTGTTGGCAAGCTGATCGTTCACAATGCTTCCACAAAGGAAATAAGCAGGAGAAATAAGCATCTCGCGCTGTCGGTTGCGATCGGACTTATGATCATGCTTATGATCTCGGTGCTGTTCTACATCTATCTTCAGAGGAGGATAATAAAGCCTTTCGGGAGGCTGAAGGGCTTTGCCGAGGAGGTTGCGGCAGGTGATCTGGATCATCCGTTGGAGATGGACAGAAATCATGTATTTGGTTCATTTACCGAGGGCTTTGATATCATGAGAGAGGAGCTGAAGGCCTCAAGGCTTCGCGAGGAGGCGGCTGTAAAGAGCCGTAAGGAGCTGGTTGCCGAGCTTTCCCACGATATTAAAACACCTGTTTCTTCTATTAAAGCTATGGTCGATGTTATGATGCTTACGACCGAGGATGAGGCTGAGAAGGAGACGCTTCAATCTATAAATGCGAAGGCGGACCAGATAGACAAGCTTATCTCGAACCTTTTCCATGCGACACTTGAGGAGCTTGAACAGCTCGAGGTTAAGCCGGAGGAGCTTTCTTCCGACAGGATAAGGAAGATGATCGCCGAGGCAGATTTCAGAAAGCTTACAACAACCTGTGATATTAAGGATGCAGCGGTTCTCGCAGACAGCCTCAGACTTGAGCAGGTTATAAATAATATTTACTCGAATTCCTACAAATACGCCGGAACTCCTATCACTGTTACGAGCCGATTCGAGGAGCAGGAGATTGAATTCTCCGATGATACGGATTTTGATGAACAGGATGATAAAACAGATATCAATTCAGGTACAGAGAATGATAAATTGACGGATGTAGTATTTAAAAATACGTGTAATTACCTGGTTATTGATTTTTGCGACGAGGGCGGCGGCGTTCCGGAGGAGGAGCTTGAGATAATCATGGAAAAGTTCCGCCGCGGTTCCAACTCCGCCGGTAAATCGGGTTCCGGAATCGGACTCTACATCTCGCGTTATCTTATGGACAAGATGGAAGGCGGCCTCGACTGCTCGAACAATCCAAAGGGTTTTACAGTAACTGTACGACTGAAATTAATTTAATACTCTATGATATACATAACAGGAGGGTACTTCACGCAGATTGCTCGCACGTTTGTGAAGTATCCTCCTGTTTTTTTGTGTGAGGAAATTAAAAAACAGTTAAAGATTAGGCAAAGATTTAAAAAGCAGGATGTAATATATTAATCTCAACAGGAACACATTAGATCTGCACGAAAGGACGGAGCATATGGAAAATAAGGAAGTTATCATAAAAACAGACAAGCTCTCCAAGAGCTTCTCGGTAGGCGGTAAGCAGCAGCATATAATAAAGAATCTGGACATGGAGATATATAAAGGTGATTTCACAGTGATCATGGGCTCTTCAGGAGCAGGTAAATCAACTCTCCTCTATGCACTTTCGGGAATGGATAAGCCGAGCCTCGGTAAGATTGATTACTGCGGCGAGGATATAACGAAGATGAACGATGATCAGCTGGCCGTATTTAGAAGGAAGCATTGTGGATTCGTATTTCAGCAGATTCATCTGGTAGACAGCATGAGCATCATGGACAATGCAATTTCGACAGGAATGCTCACGGGACAGAAGCAGAAGGACTTGAAGAAGAAGGCCGGCAAGCTGTTCGACAGAGTGGGAATAGGCGAGGAGCTGACAGAGAAGTTCCCTTCGCAGCTTTCCGGAGGTGAAGCACAGAGGGCGGCCATGGTAAGGGCGGTAATAAATGATCCGGATGTTGTATTTGCGGATGAACCGACCGGCGCGCTGAACTCCGCTGGTGTGAAAGCAGTTCTGGACGTGCTGACGGACATAAACAACAGCGGTCAGTCTGTGGTGATGGTAACTCACGACATCAAGTCTGCAAGGCGCGCAAACAGGATCATCTACCTGCAGGACGGTGGTATCATGGGTGAGTGCCACCTTGGAAAATACGTCAGCGGAAACAAAGAGAGACACGAGAAACTCAGAAGATTTCTGGAGGAAATGGGATGGTAAAGTTAGTTAGATCACATCTGCATAAGGATAAGAATCTGCTTTTTGTATTCTTTCTGATCATAACGCTTTCGACACTGCTTCTTCACGCCGGCTTCTTTGTGGGAGATTACCCGAAGCTTTACGATGAGAAGAGTGAGGAACTCGGAAAAGTTGATGCGTACATTCATATCTATGGAAATATGGATATGAGCGTAGACGAATATATAAAGGAAGAGGACTGTGTTGAAGCATATTCAGTAAGTGATATCATCATGCCAACGGAGGGCAGCTTCACAAACAGTAAGAATGACAAGGTTCAGGATTTCGAGGGAAGATCCTTCTTCCAGAAATATGGTGATTATGGTATAACCAAGGGCTTCAACTTTGTTGAGAGAGATGACAGCGTAGAAGGCGAAAAGATTTACATGAATATGTATTCGGCGTACGCTAACAAGATCTGCGTTGGTGATAAGGTGTATTTTGACCTTAAGGAGCTTGGAACTTACGAGTTTACGATTGCCGGTCTCTACGAGGATCTTGCAAACGGCTACAACTTCACCTTCTATTCCTTTATGGTTGAAGAGGATTTCTTCAATATGCTGAAGGCAAAGTCTGATGAGATCACTGAGAAGGGTACGCAGATAAGCAGCGACAGGATAGCTTATGTACGCTTTAAGGATGGTATGAATCCTGAAGCCAGTGTAAAGGCTATCACGGATAATCTTATAAATAATGGACACCAGGTGACAGGCTTCCTTCATGCACTTTTCAAGACCTCATATACAGGCCTTGTTAAGATATTATCGGCTTTCATGACTGTATTTTCAGTGCTGATAATCGCAATATGCCTGGTGATGATCATATTTACGATCAATAACAATATCAAGAGAGATATTAGAAATATAGGTGCTCTCAGGGCTGTCGGTCATACCACGAGACAGATCAGAATGTCTATGATGCTGGAATATCTGGTGGTGGGAGCAGTTGGTACGCTGGCCGGAATCGGGCTTTCATATTTGATTTATCCGGTGCTTGAGTACGGACTTATCCGCCAGCTTTCGGGAATGATCTGGGTTAAGAAGTTCTGCGTGGGACATTTCATCATAGTACTTGGAAGCGTTCTTGCGGTAATCGTGATAGCTACATTTGTTGCTACATCGAAGCTGAAGGAGCTTCATCCGGCAACGGCTCTTCGTTTCGGCGTTGAGTCAAACAGCTTCAAGAAGAATCACCTTCCGCTGGCGAAGACCAGAGGCAGGCTGAATACCCTCCTTGCAGCGAAGAGCACACTTCAGAATATGGGTCAGAACCTGATCATCGGTGGCATCCTGATAGCGGTTGCTTTCGTAACGATGTTCTCGGGCGTGCTTCTATACAATACGAGAGTTGATATCAGTGCATTTCAGAGGATACTTCAGGGCGATGTTCCGGATGCGTATATAACGATTAAAGCGGAGAACGACGAAGACCTTGAGACAGTAACGCAGATGATCAACGATATCCCGGGTGTTTCACAGACCTACGTTCTTCAGTTTGACAATACAAATATCGGCGACAACGACGTCATATTCTTCTATGTAACACATCCTGAATACGTTGACTGCGGAGTTTACGAAGGCAAGATGGCCCGCGAGGATAACGAGGCGGTTATCGGTAAGATCCTTGCTGACAAGCTTGGTGTTAAGATCGGTGATGAGATAGTTGTTGAGAGAGGAAAGAACAAGGCAACCTTTGTTATAACAGGCTATCAGCAGGCTGTTTACGGACTCGGCGAAAGAGTGTATGTGACCTATGAAGGTGCCAAGAAGCTGGATATAAAGGTGGCTCAGACAGACCTCAGAGTAAGACTTGAAGATCCAAGCTCAGCTAAGGTTGATGAAGTGCTTGCACAGGCTAAGGAGCTTCTCGGAAGCAGATGTCTTAGTACAGAGAACTATTACAAATACCAGAGAAGCGAAGATAATATGCCTGTTTACGCAGTTAAAATGATAGTACTTCTGCTCATCATCCTGAATTTGCTTATCATATATCTGGTCATCAGACTGCTTCTGAAGACTGTATTTATCAAGAAGGAGAGAGAGTTCGGAATCAAGAAGGCAGTAGGCTTTACAAATACGCAGCTTCGTCTGCAGCTCACGCTTTCGCTTCTGCCGGCAAGCATCATATCGACAATCATCGGAGCGCTTATCGGATATCTGCTCTTTAATCCGGTCATCGCACTGATCTTCTCCGGCTACGGTGTTGAAAAGGTTGACCTTCTCGTATACGCACCACTGATGCTCGTGACTGTAGTTGCGGTAAATATCGTAATGTTCGCCCTGACCTACATCATGTCCGGACGCATGAAGAAAGTTTCCGCATATAACTTGATACAGGAAGGTTAATATGTAGAGAAAAGCAGGTTAGTGCAGAATTAATATTGCGCAATTTGCTCGCACATTAATGATGCACAACCTGCTGTCTATTACAGATCCTTACCTGTTAACATCTTATAAGCCTGCAGATATTTCTCAATCGTCTTGTCAACGATATTCTGTGGAAGGAACCAGTTCTCAGGCTCTTCCTTATTCTCGTCAGACTTCAGCCAGTCACGAGCAAACTGCTTATCGAAAGAAGGCTGGCCGTGACCCGGCTCATAGCCCTCAGCAGGCCAGAAACGTGAGCTGTCAGGAGTAAGCATCTCGTCGCCGAGTACTATATTTCCTTCTTCATCAAGACCAAACTCAAACTTTGTATCAGCAATGATGATACCCTTTGTAAGAGCGTAGTCAGCGCATTTCTTGTAAAGTGCGATAGTATAATCGCGAAGCTTCTCAGCGTACTCGAGACCCTTGCCAGGGAACTGCTTCTCGAGAACATCTATACTCTGCTCAAATGAGATATTTTCGTCATGATCGCCGATCTCAGCCTTTGTTGAAGGTGTGTAGATTGGCTCAGGGAGCTTGTCCGACTCGATCAGACCTTCCGGAAGAGTGATACCGCAAACTGTACCATTCTTCTGGTAGCTTGCCCAGCCGCTTCCTGTGATATAACCACGAACGATGCACTCGATAGGAAGCATAGTGAGCTTTCTTACCATCATGCTGTTGCCGTCGAACTCAGGCTTTCTGAAGAACTCAGGCATCTCGTTAACGTCTGTTGTGATCATATGGTTAGGAAGGATATCCTCTGTCATCTCAAACCAGAATCTTGACATCTGTGTAAGGACTGTACCCTTCTTAACGATTTTATTCTTAAGGATAACGTCGTAGCAGCTGATCCTGTCAGTTGCAACCATGATAAGGCTGTCACCGTTATCGTAGATCTCGCGAACCTTGCCTTCCTTGAAAGGCTTCATCTCATTTGACATTTTTTATTCCTCCGTGTGTTTTGTGAATATATGACGCATATAGAATAGTGTATTTATTATTAAAAATCAAGCAAATATTAGTACTGCTTTAAATAGTATACATATTTTTACTTAAGCGGCACTATGGCAGGAAGTTAAGATCCTCGGAAAGTATCTCGGTCGTTCCCTTGATATGCATCTTGGTCAGTGTGAAGGTGAAGGTTGAGCCCTCGCCCTCGGTACTGATAACGTCGATATTTTCGTGGTGGGCCTTGATGATCTCCTTGGTGATAGCAAGTCCGAGACCGGTTCCCTGCTTATCCTTGCCTCTTGACTGGTCGCCCTTGTAGAATCGGTCGAAGATCCTCTTCTGGGTTTCCTCGTCCATTCCGATACCTTCGTCCTTAACAGAAACAAATATCTTATCTTTCTTGTCGGTAAGTGTAACAGTTATCTTCTTGCCCGAAGGTGTGAACTTGATCGCGTTGTCGATCAGGTTGTAGATAACCTGCTGAATCTTGGTCTTGTCAGCGGTTACAAGTGTATTTTCCACGTGATTATATAAGTAGATAGCGATATTCTTCTCGATACACTTCATCTCGAAGGTGTTGAGGGTCGGCTTGATGATCTCGATAAGGTCGAAATCCTTCAGCTTGAGATATGGTCCGTATTCCTCAAGTTTGTTGAGATCCAGAAGGCCGGTAGTAAGTCTGGTGAGTCGCTGCGTCTCGTTCAGGATGATATCGAGGTAGCGGTCCTGCTTATCAACAGGAATCGTGCCGTCCTTGATGGCCTCGACATAACCCTTGATCGATGTAAGCGGAGAGCGGAAGTCGTGGGAAATATTGGAAATAAAGTCACGCCTGTACTGCTCAAGCTTCGACAGCTCGTCAGCCATGTATTCCATGGAAACTGCCAGCTGGCCAACCTCATCCTGAGATTTGATCTCGGTCTTTACATTGAAGTTACCCTTCGAATACTCCTGTGCAACTGAAGAGAGCTTCTTAACAGGTGACAGGACCTTCTTGGAGATGATCTGTATGAAGATGAAAGAAATAATGATGATAACGAGGCAAGGAAGATAAACGATACTGAAGGTTCGCCTAAGTATGGTTTTTATCTTGGTTGCCGGTGAATGCATGATAAGGGCACCGATAAAAGACGATTCCTCAACAGTCTTTCCGTCGGCAGAATACTTATTGATGGTAAGAGGGATGTTGATGGAAACCATATCGCTTTTGTAGATGCCGTTAAAGGTGCCGGTATCGGTGTGTTTTTTGTTGATAACGTAAGCACCGTCTATGCCAAATATATTTGCAGGAAGATCTGATCTGAGACTACTCTGTGATGCTGATATGATCTGTCCGGAATTGCTGACATACCATATGTCGGCATTAAGGACCTCTGCGTAGTATGTGAAGAGCGTAGAAAGCTCCGCAGCGTCAAAGGTTCCCGCTACGTAAGAGTCGAGTGTCTGAGAAGCAATAAGCTGTGCCTCGTTTGTAAGTGTGTCTTCCTTTTCCTGCGTCAGAGCGCTTTTCGACGCGAAGGTCGTATATGCGATGATGATAGCGAAGGACGCGATGAGTGTAAAAAGGAAGGCCAGGTAGATCCTGTCAAATATGGAATGCTGCATTTATCTCACCTCGAATTTGTATCCGATACGCCAAACAGTTGCGATAGTCCAGTTATATTTATCCGAAAGCTTCTCGCGGAGACGCTTTACGTGAACGTCGACAGTTCTTGTGTCACCCATGAATTCGTAGCCCCAGAGCTGATTGAGGAGCTGCTCACGTGTAAATACCTGGTTAGGGCGGCTTGCCATGAAGTAGAGAAGTTCGAGCTCCTTCGGCGGCATCTCCACGTGCTGGCCTTCAAGGGTTACGGTGTAATGTGATATGTTCACGATGAGGTTGTCGTATTCGACGAATTCACCGTCACGGTCATAGTTGACCTTGCCGATTGGCTTATCCTCATCGTCATCATCGTCATCCGGAGTTGGAGCGGCAGAACGTCTGAGAACGGCGTTAACTCTTGCCACAAGCTCGTTGGAATCAAATGGTTTCATGATATAATCGTCGGCACCCATCTTGAGGCCGAGAACCTTATCAAATACCTCGCCCTTAGCCGAGAGCATGATGATAGGTGTGTTCTGGGTCTTTCTGATCCTCTGGCAAACCTCGTAGCCGTCGATGCCCGGAAGCATCAGATCCAGCAGGATGAGGTTAGGCATGAAGGTCTTGACCTTTATGAGGGCAGATTCGCCGTCATTTGCGATCTCTGTTTCAAAGCACTCCTTCATAAGATAGAGGGAGATAAGTTCTGCGATGTTTTCGTCGTCATCTACTATTAAAATACGCTGTTTTTTCATAGTTTTCTCCTGATTTATAAATCGTTCACGATCCTCGCAAATACGCCTTCGTGAGCTTATATTTGCTCGGATCATCTACTAACTAAAAACTCACAATAGTGACTCCTGCATCTCCTTCTCCGAATTCTCCCAGGCGGAAGGATTTAACGTAGGAGAGGTGCCTTAGGTGGTCGTGGATTCCTTTACGCAGGGCTCCGGTGCCTTTGCCGTGAACAACTCGTACGGTTTCAGCGTGGGAGAGCATTGCATCATCAAGGAATTTGTCAAGCTCTGCTATGGCTTCGTCTACGGTCTTGCCGAGAACGTTAAGTTCAGGTTTAAAGCTGTAGGCCTTGCCGAAGCCGCCTGCTCCGGTTCTCTTCTGGCTGACTGCCGAAAGATTCTTTACAGTGGAGCGTGTGCTCTTATCTTCAACGATAAGAAGGTCGCTGATAGGAAGTCTTGAACTGAGGATTCCCATGCCGACGAGGGCTGTGCCGCTGCTGTCCGGAAGCTCTAAGATGTGTCCTTCCGTGTCAAGGCTAAGCACCTTGACTGTATCGCCGATATGGAAGTCGCCGGCCTTGTGACCGGAGGTCTGGGCCTTCTTCTCGGCCTTCCTTGATTCAAGTGACTCGGCCTTCTGACGCAGGTTCCTGCGGCGTTCCTCCATCTTTTTCGGATCGGCGGAGGTCGGGTTCTTCAGCCACTTATTGTAATCGCGGATGGCCTCATCAGCCTCTTCCTTGGCATTTTCAAGTATTTCCTTCGCTTCGGCGCGGGCCTTCTCAAGTATTCTTGCCCTTTCATCGCCGGAAGCTTTTTCCTTATCGCTTATGCGTTTCTTTAATTCTTCAATCTCGCGGCGGCTCTTAGCTATCTCTTCCTTGTCAGCCTCGGCCTCGCGTTTTGCTTTATCAAGATCGGCTATCAGCTCCTCCACATTTACTGCATCGCTGTCTATGCCATTCTTCGCTGTATCGATGATCTCTTCCGGAAGCCCGAGCTTCTTGGAGATAGCGAAGGCGTTTGACTTGCCCGGAACGCCCATAAGCAGCTTATAGGTCGGTCTGAGGGTTGCAATATCGAACTCGCAGGAAGCGTTTTCAACCCCTGGAGCAGCTATCGCGAAGCTCTTAAGCTCGCTGTAATGCGTTGTGGCCATGACCGTTGCGCCTCTGTCCTTAAGGTGGGAGAGTATGGCTGTCGCAAGTGCGGCGCCTTCAACCGGATCGGTACCTCCGCCCGGCTCATCGAAGAGGCAGAGCGAGCGTTCGTCCGCATGCTTAACTATATAAACTATATTACTCATGTGCGAAGAAAAGGTTGATAGGTTCTGCTCTATACTCTGTTCATCGCCAATATCTGCAAATATATCATTGTAAATAGAAATGACTGTTCCGTACCTTGCCGGAATGTGAAGTCCGGACTGCGCCATAAGTGTGAGAAGTCCGAGAGTCTTCAGCGAAACGGTCTTGCCGCCCGTATTTGGACCTGTGATGATCAGCAGGGAGAAGTCTCCGCCGAGTCTGAGGTCGATCGGAACTGCGGTCTTTCTTTCAAGAAGAGGATGGATAGCGCCCTTAAGGTCGATACGTCCTTCTTCATTGAGAATAGGCTCTGAGCCGTTGTAGGTGCCTGCGAATCTGGCCCTTGCAAATATAAAATCCAGGTCGGTCAGAAGCTTCATGTCCTCGGTGAGCTCTTCAACGTGGACGCCGCAGCGTTCCGAGAGCTCCATCAGTATTCTTTCTATTTCGAGCTTCTCTTCATTCTCAAGCTCTCTGATGTCGTTATTGAGGTTGACTATCTCCAGCGGCTCGATAAATACAGTCGAACCCGTCTGGGACTGATCGTGCAGCATTCCCGGGAACTTCGAACGGTAAGCTGCTTTGACCGGTATACAGTAGCGGCCGCTTCTTGTTGTGATGATGGCCTCCTGCAGCATATCCCTGTTCGCCTCGGAATGAATGATCTTATCGAGCTTCTGTCTGATACGATTGTAGGATATTTCTATATTTTTTCTTATTTCTTTCAGCTTTCGTGAGGCATCGTCAGCAATCTCGTCAGCGGAAATGATACATTTTCTGATCTCTGAGGAGAGGTCCGGTATAGGAATAAGCTCTTCAAAGAGACGTACAAGAGAGTCTCTTGTGATATCCTCATCATCAAGCTTTGAATCCCCGTAGGACTTGACGTTTGCGACTGTTTCAAGGAGTGATGCTATTCCAAGGAGCTCTGAGGCCGAGAGCGGTGAACCTATCTGGAGCAGCTTGAAGGATGCTCCGACATCAGTGAGGCCTGCAAAGGACACGCTGCCGTATTTTGAAAGTCTGAGGCAGGCGTCGCGGGTCTCCTCCTGAAGGACCTGTATTTTTGCCAGCTCCCTGTAAGGAGTCAGGCGCTCGCAGCGCTTCTTCGCCATCGGTGAAGCGGCGTACTCCTTCAGCATCGTTAGTATTTTGTCATATTCAAGTATTCTTAAAGTGTGTTTATTCATGGTTTTCTGTACTTTTATTATTAATATTCTTTATTGTATGTCGGACCAACACGCATACACAGTTAATATACCATAATATTATAGATTTTTCATTAGTTTTTCAGTATAATGAGGCTTATCGAGGGGGTATTTTTTAGTTATAGGAAAAAACTATAACAAGATAAAGTATTAAACGTTTACCCTGTTTCACGATAGTTGGTTATAATCTAATTAATCGAAAGAAAAACAATATTTCAATATGGGAGGACAAAAATATGGCAAAAATATATGAAAGCGCATCAGATCTTATAGGAAAGACACCTCTTCTTGAGGTTAAGAAGTTTCAGAAGGGCGAGGGAGCAGAGGATGCAAGGATTCTTGCAAAGCTTGAACTTTTCAACCCTGCAGGAAGTGTTAAGGACCGTATCGCACTGGGAATGATCGAAGATGCAGAGAAGAAGGGACTTATCAAGCCGGGCGCAACACTTATCGAGCCTACATCAGGAAATACAGGCATCGGTATAGCTGCGATCGCAGCTGCAAAGGGCTACAGAGTTATCATCACTCTTCCTGAGACGATGAGTGTTGAGAGAAGAGCACTTATGAAGATCTACGGCGCAGAGCTTGTACTTACAGAGGGCGCAAAGGGCATGAAGGGCGCTATCGCCAAGGCTGAAGAGCTTCATAAGGAGATTGAAGGCTCGCTCATCGTTGGTCAGTTCGTAAATCCTGCAAACCCTGCAACACATAAGGCTACAACCGGTCCTGAGATCTGGGAGGATACAGACGGAAAGGTTGATTTCTTCGTAGCAGGTGTTGGTACAGGCGGAACAATCACAGGCGTTGGCCAGTATCTGAAGGAGCAGAATCCGAACGTGAAGATAATAGCAGTTGAGCCTGCAGACAGCCCTGTACTTTCAGAAGGTAAGTCAGGTGCTCATAAGATCCAGGGTATCGGCGCAGGTTTTGTTCCGGAGGTTCTTGATACGAAAGTTTATGACGAGGTTATCCCTGTTTCCAACTTTGATGCATTTGAAACAGGCAGAAAGCTGGCAAAATACGAGGGCATACTCGTTGGTATTTCTTCAGGTGCAGCTCTTTACGCAGCAGAGGTTCTTGCGAAGAGACCTGAGAATAAGGGCAAAACCATAGTTGCATTGCTTCCTGATTCGGGAGACAGATATTATTCAACAGCACTGTTTACAGAGTAAAAATATGTAAAAATACATGTTAGTTTACATAATGCAACATCGTGCATATTATCAATAGGTTTTAAGAGTGAGGTAGGGCATGACACTTCAGCAGTTAAAATACGCAGTTACAATTGCAGATTGTGGTTCGATAAATGAGGCGGCCAAGAGGCTTTTTATATCGCAGCCGAGTCTGTCCGGTTCCGTTAAGGAGCTTGAGGACGAGATAGGTTTCGAGATCTATATCAGATCCAACAGAGGTATCGTCATAACTCCGGAGGGCGAGGAGTTCATGAGCTATGCCCGCCAGGTGCTTGAGCAGTACAACCTTCTGCAGGACAGATTTGTGAATAAGACCATGAGGAAGAAGTTCGGCGTTTCGACGCAGCATTATTCCTTCGCGGTTAAGTCCTTCGTAGATGTTGTTAACGAATATGGTATGGACAAATACGAGTTTGCCATCCACGAAACACGTACCCAGGAAGTTATAGAGAATGTCAGGTATTTTAAGAGCGAGATAGGAGTTCTTTATGAGAACGAATTCAACCGTAAGGTGCTCGAGAAACTGTTCCACGAAAACAGTCTTGAGTTTGTTCCACTCTTTGATTGCGACACCTTTGTTTATCTCTGGGGCGGCCATCCATTGGCTGATAAGGACGAGATTGCTATCGAGGAACTTGAAGATTATCCTTGCCTGGCATTTGATCAGGGTATGCATGGATCACTTTTCCTTGCAGAGGAGCAGTTCAGTTCCTATGAGCATGACAGGCTTATCCGTGCAAATGACCGTGCGACTATGCTCAATCTCATGATCGGTCTGAACGGCTTTACACTCTGTTCGGGTATTATCAGTGAAGACCTGAACGGTGACGCTTATAAGGCTATTCCGCTCAAGGAATCCGACAAGATGACCATAGGCTATATCAAGCGTAAGGGGGCTTCGCTTTCGAAGCTGGCCAAACTCTATGTCGAAAAGCTTGCCGAGTATGAAAAGTATGCCTATAACAGACAGGCAGACAATAAATAAATCCTATAACCAGCAAAAGTTTATATGTAATACACCTTCGTCACGAAAATGATTTACAGTAAAGTAAGAATTTAGTGACGGAGGTTTTTTTATGAGTTACGATATCGAGACCCGATGTTTGTACGGGGATGGGAAAATATTTGAAAAAGATCTTACAGGGACTATAAGCTTCCCTATCTATCAGACGGCAACCTTTGCGCATAAGGGAGTTGGTCGCAGCACAGGCTATGACTACAGCAGGCTCCAGAATCCGACAAGAGAGCATCTTGAGGAGGTTGTCGCATCACTTGAGCAGGGCATTTCAGCCTATGCATTTTCTTCAGGTATGGCCGCTATCACGGCGCTCTTTGAAATATTTAAGCCGGGGGACCATATCATCGCAGACGCCGATCTCTACGGCGGAAGCATCAGATTATTCGACAATATCAGTCAGAAAAACGGAATAAAGTTTACAAGAAAGAACTTCCTTGCCGAGGATATCGAGAAGGATATCACAGCTTTCACGAAGGCTATCTTCTTCGAAACACCTACCAATCCAATGATGAATGTGATCGACATCAGAAAATACGCCGAGATCGCTAAGAGGCATAATCTTCTGCTGATCGTTGACAATACATTTCTTTCGCCGTATTTCCAGAATCCACTGACTCTGGGTGCGGACGTAGTTGTCCACAGTGGGACAAAGTTCCTTGCAGGACATAATGATACACTTTCGGGCTTCGTAGTAACCTCCAGTCCGGAAATAGATGAGAAACTGGCTTTTATCATCAAGACCATCGGTTCGGGGCTTGCACCTTTCGACAGCTGGCTTGTTCTTAGAGGAATCAAGACTCTTCCACTCAGAATGGAGAGGCAGCAGGAGAATGCGAAGAGGCTCGCAGAGTGGCTGAGAAATAATCCAAAGGTGACAAAGGTTTATTATCCGGGTTTTGAAGACAGTCCGGGACATGAGGTTATAAAGTCGCAGGCAAGAGGCTTCGGAAGCATGATCACCTTCGAGGTTGATTCTGTAGAAACAGCCCTCAGCATATTGGAAAATGTAAGGCTGATCCACTTCGCGGAGAGTCTGGGAGGAGTCGAGACGCTTATCACTTATCCGGTCACGCAGACACATGCAGATGTTCCTGAAGAGATCCGCCTACAGAACGGAATCACCGACAGGATACTCAGACTTTCAGTTGGCGTTGAGAGCGCAAATGATCTTATCGCCGAGTTCGAGAGGGTCTTTAAGCAGTAACCTGAGCAAAGCGAAGGTTACATGAGAAAGATAATTGGGAGAAACAGTAATGGCAGAGAGAAATCTTGATTTTGATAAAGTTCATAACAGGAGGGGGACAGATTCTCTGAAATACGATTTTGCGGCAGAGCGCGGACTTCCACAGGATGTGCTTCCACTCTGGGTCGCAGATATGGATTTTCAGACCTCAAGCTATATTCAGGATGCTATAAAGCTTCAGGCAGAGCATGGTATTTACGGCTATACTGAGACCAAGAGAGATTACTATGAGGCTGTGATCGGATGGATGAAGCGTCATCATGACTGGGACATCACCGGCTTCAAGATCATAAAAACACCGGGAGTTGTGCCTGCGATCGGTGCGGCGCTTAATGCCTTTACCGAAAAGGGTGATGCGGTACTTATTCAACAGCCGGTTTACTACTGCTTCAATGAAGTTATTGAGCTTTCCGGAAGAAGAGTTGTGTCGAATGATCTGGTCTTGAGATATAGCGATGAAAATGCTTCGGCAAACGGTGCCTCAGAAGAAGATGATGGTACTACGAAATATCCACGATACTACATCGACTTCGAGGACTTTGAGAAGAAGATAGTCGATGAGAAGATAAAACTCTTTCTCCTCTGCAATCCGCATAATCCGGGCGGACGTATCTGGAATAAGGAAGAGCTGACCAAAATCGCCGAGATCTGTAGAAAGCATAATGTGATAGTCTTCAGCGATGAGATTCATGAAGATATCGTTTACAGTAAATTTAAGCATAATGTATTTGCAGATATTTCGGATGAGGCGGCTGATATAACAATAACTGCGACTTCACCGGGCAAGACATTCAACATCTCCGGGCTTCAGATAGGAAATATCATCATAAAGAACAGGGAGCTCGCGAAGAGGTTTAAGGATTCGGTCAATGGCATCATGGGATACAGTCAGGCAAATGCACCGGGAATCACGGCCTGCCGCGCCGCTTATACCCACGGCGATGAATGGTATGAGGCAATGAAGCGTTACATTGAAGCTAACCTCAACTACCTGATCGATTTCCTAAAGAGAGAGATACCAACGGTAAGTCTCATAATTCCGGAAGCAACCTATCTTGTATTTCTTGATCTAAGAGCTTTGGGATTGTCACCGGAAGAGAGAAAGAAACTGATAATTGAGAAGGCAGGGCTCTGGCTGGACAGCGGAGATATCTTCGGCCCGCTGGGCGAGGGCTTTGAAAGGATAAATATCGCATGTCCTCGTAGCACGCTTACTGAGGCGCTGACAAGACTGCGCGACGCTATAAATGAATAATTTTAATGAATGGAGCCGGTATAGCCTGAAACTATATCGGCTTCTAGTTTTTAAGAATTAACACATTTACCTACTGGGGTGATATATTTACGCCAGCAAGAGAAATTGATGTCACTGATAAATAAGACATCAGACAAAGAGGTGATAGGTAATGTCGGTACTTGTAGCAGTTGCAAGCGACGATGGAATAAATGTGAATATGCATTTCGGTTGGGCGCACGAGCTGCTGATCTACAAGGTCGAAGAGGACGGCACCTATAACCTGGTGGATGAGAGAGTGGTTCCGGAGCTGAAACGATGTGAGGCACCTGCTGAGAGCAAAGAGACCAATCAGTCAGAAGAAACAACAAATGATGTTTCGAAGATAATATCAGACGACCGGGAGACTGCGAATGGTAAAGCACAACAGCAGGGCAGCATAAAAGAGTTACTTGAGAAGAGCGGAGCCGGGTGCGGAAACGGTCACAGCTGTGGTGAGAATTTCAAGGACACAGATGTAGATAAGATGATCGAAACCTTTGCAGACTGTAAATACATACTTGCACTTAAGGTCGGCAGGGTCATGGAAAGGATATTCAGAACAAAACAGATCAGCTGCTTCTCAGTTGATCTTCCCATAGATGAAGCCCTAAAGAGTATAGCGGTTTACGAAAAACGTAAAAACAGCAAACCGGCAGAATAATAACGATGGATGATAAACAAATGATTAAGAAAGGAATTAAAGTACCATGTTAAATATAAGCACACCAAAGTATTACATAAGTGAGCCGGGAGCGATCAACAGCCTCGGACGAGTTACAAAAGAGATAATCGAGTTTAACAGAGTCGGAAGAAAAGAGCTTCCGGCAGACAGAGTAAAAAAGGTCTTCATAGTTGCTTCTCCAACGGCCTGGAGTAAGGCGGGCGATAGTATTTTAACCCAGCTTCAGGCAGAGGAGATTGAATATAGAAGAGCAGAGTTTAAGGGTTACCCTTCAGAGAGACAGGCAAGAGAATATGCTGCAGAAGCCGGCGAATACGACGCAGAGATACTTATAGCAGTCGGCGGCGGAAGGACGATGGATGTTACAAAGGCAGCCGGAACCTTCTCGGGACTTCCGGTAGTAACGGTTCCAACAATTGCAGCAACCTGCGCTGCATGGGCAGCGGTTTCAATCCTTTATACAGACGAAGGAGATTTCGATAAGCCGCTTCCGAATCCGGTTTCACCGAAGGGTATCATAGCAGATACAGACATCATTGCAGCAGCGCCTTCAAGATATATCAAGGCCGGTATCGCAGACACACTTGCAAAGTGGTACGAACCGGTTTACGGATCAAAGGAGAGCTACACAACAAAGATCTCACAGCACGGCGCAAAGCTTGCATATGACGTGATAGTTGAGAAGTCGGTAAAGGTTCTTGAGAATCTCGACAAGGGAATCGCTGATGATGATACGGTAAAGATAATCGATGCAATCATCTACCTCGCAGGCTTCGTAGGAAGCTTCATAGGAGAGAGAGCCTTCGGAGGCTTCGCACATCCATTTTATCATTCGTCACGCAGGATTCCTTCAACAAGAAAGACTCTTCATGGAGAGCTGGTAGCTTTCGGAATGGTGGCGCAGCTGATATTTGAGAAGAGAGACGATGAGCTGGACGGACTTACAGACATACTCGGAAAGCTTGACTCACTTCACACACTGGAGGATATCGGACTTACAGAGTACGAGGATAAGCTGGTGATTGCAAAAAGGATACTTGATGAACAGAAGGGCTGCGTAGCACAGGGACACAGTGCCGAAGAAATAGTTGAAGCTTTCGATAAGGCCGGAGCACTTAACAAGAAACTTACAGCATGAAAGGAGAACAACCTTGGGAGTACGAGAGAAACGATCAGTTGAGGCATTAAAATTATATAAGGCAGCGAGGACTCAGGAGTCAGTCTGTAGGGAGTACGGGATCGACATCGGCAGCGTGATAAAGCTTGCCGGAAATGAGAGCCGTTTCGGGTGTTCACCTAAGGTGATCGAGGCACTTGACAGGAAAAAGAACGAATTTGGATTCTATCCTGATTTTAATGCAACACCGCTCAGAACAGCTCTTTCAGAAAGACTGGGAGCGCCGAAGGAGAAGTTCATCTTTGGTAACGGTTCATTTGAGCTTATCTCACTTATCGGTGCAGCATATATAGATGAAGGTGACGAGGCAGTATATGCAGATCCGTCCTTCGGCTGGTACGTAAATGTGACCACACTTAACGGAGGAAAGGTAGTTAAGGTTCCTGTAAATAAGGACTTCGCGGTTGATACCGAGGCAATGCTTAAAGCGATAACAGATAAGACCAAGGTGGTCTGGCTCTGCAATCCGAACAACCCGACAGGAACTGTTATCCCAGGTGCGGAGCTTAGGAGTTTCATATCAAGGATCAGAAGAGACATACTGATAGTTCTGGATGAAGCATATATTGATTTTATAGATGAAGAGGAAAATGGCGGACCATACATCGACACGGTGAAGCTCCTCGAGGAGTACGACAACCTGATAATCCTCAGGACATTTTCAAAGTCCTATGGTCTTGCATCCTTCAGAATAGGCTATGGAATAGCCGATACAGCAATAATCGATGGGCTTACAAAAGTTAAGCTTCCGATAAATACCACCTTTGCATCGCAGGTTGCGGCAGAGGCGGCTCTCCTGGATGATGAGTTTAAGACTTACGTAGTGGAGCGCATCCGGGAAGAAAGGAAATACTACTATAACGCACTCACGGAGTTTGGATTTACCACAGTCCACTCCAACGGCAACTTCATATTTGTCCATACCGGCAGGGACGGCGGACGGATAGAAGGGGAGCTTCTGAAGAAGGGCATCATGATAAGAAACGGTGCTGAATTCGGATTCCCGGGCCATGTGAGGATCTCAATCGGAACACACGAAGAGAACGTAAAGGTCGTTGAGGCTTTTAGAAGCGTTATAGATGATATTCCGAAGGTAAAGGAAGGTGATTGATATGGCTGACAATATTTCGCAGGAAGAAAAGGACAGCCGGGAGAAAAACATCATACTGAAAGCAAGCGGCATAAAGAAAAACTTCGGAAAGAACGAGATACTTAAAGGAGTTGATCTTGAAGTTGAGAAGGGAGACATAGTAGTCATACTCGGACCGTCCGGGGCAGGAAAAACCACATTCCTTCGATGTTTGAACTTCCTTGAAAAACCGAATAAAGGCGAAGTGACGATAGATGGTCTCACAGTAGATGCGGCACATGCATCCAAGAAGGAGATCCTGGCACTGAGAAGAAAGACCGCAATGGTTTTTCAGCAGTATAACCTGTTTAAGAACAAGACTTCCGTAGAAAATATAACCGAAGGACTTATCCAGGTACAGAAGGTTCCGAAACAGGAGGCTATTAAGATAGCAAAGGAACACCTTGACAAGGTTGGATTGTCGGAAAAATACGATGCATATCCGGCTAATATGTCGGGTGGACAGCAGCAGCGAGTAGGAATCGCAAGGGCACTTGCCCTCAGACCTGAGGTGATACTTTTCGATGAGCCTACATCGGCACTGGATCCCGAGCTTGTCGGAGATGTGCTTTCAGTAATGAAGAAGGTCGCAAAGACCGGAATAACAATGATAGTCGTAACACACGAGATACAGTTCGCTATGGATATAGCGACCAAGGTTGTGGTTATGGACGGCGGCACGGTAATAGAAGCAGGAACACCAAAACAGATATTCTCAAATGCAAAGGAAGAGAGAACGAGACAGTTCCTTAAGAAGATAGTGCCGGAATACTCATATGTGATCTAAATACGAAACACTTAAAAACGTATTTTACAAATCAAATAATAAAAAAGGAATAATAAAAAGAAAAGAGGAAATAACAATGAAGATTTTTACAACAGTTAAGCGAAAGTTAAAGAGAGTAGTAGCAGCGGGTCTTGTAGGTGCAACACTCGTTACAAGCCTTACAGGATGCGGTAAGAAGAATGATAAAGCGGAAGCAGGTGGCGAGAAGGTTACAACCATAAATGTCGGCGTTATTACAGCCGGAGACAAGACATCCTTCGTGGATGATAAGGGTAAGCTTACAGGTTATGAGATCGAGCTTATGAGAAAGATCGATGAGGAGCTTCCTCAGTACAAGTTCAATTTCGTTCAGCTTGAAGGACCTACACTTTTCTCTTCACTTGATGCTAAGAAGGTAGACTTTATTTCAGGTAACTTCAGAAGAAGTGATGCAAGAGAAGAAAAATACTATCACACATACAGAGCTTATATCTCTACACCATATAACATCATCGTATTTGATGATAATACAACAATCAACAGCTTAGAGGATCTTGAAGGCAAGAAAGTTGGTACAGGTGAAGGAAGCCTCATGGCTGATATCCTTAATGCTTACATCAAGGAAAACAATTCTACTATCGAAGTAGTTTATTCAACAGACCTTGTAGCTGATCTTTCTGCAGGAAGAATCGATGCGATCGTAATGCCTGGCAGACAGTTAGATATCTACAATGAGAAATACGAAGGCCTTAAGTTCAAGATCGTTGGCGATCCTGTAAGAGGCAAGGACGGATGCATGAAGGATTCAAATGCATACTGGTATGTAAGAAAGGATGATGAAAGCATAGCACTCAGAGATGCACTCAGTGAGGCACTTTACAAGCTTAGACAGGAAGGTGTTCTTACAGAGCTTTCAAATGAGTGGTACGGTAAGGATCTTACAGCAGGTATCGATGAAGAATGCGAAGAAGAAGTAAAAGAGATGTACGGAATCAAATAGTTTTACGGACTGTTTAATATAGATTCAGATACAGAAGTTTAAAGGAGAAAAAGATGGTACAGGCATTTGAATGGAAATACGTATTTAAAGCTATGCCAAGATTACTGCATTTCATACCTATAACCCTCCTTATATGGGCGTCGATCATTTTAAGCGGAGTATTTGTAGGAAGTCTGTTTGCAGTGATCAGGACCAAACATATACCTGTTCTGGAGCAGCTGGTCAGAGTGATCATTTCTGTTGTGAGAGGCATCCCGCCTCTCACACAGCTCTTTATATTCTACTTTGGTATGCCGGCGCTGTTTCTCAAAATCGGTATAGATCTGACGAGAATCGATGGTATGTGGTTTGTTATCCTGGCATATGGGCTCAGCAACGGAGCAGTAATATCAGAAAACTTAAGAGCTGCATTTGCAAGTGTTGGTAAAGGTCAGGAGGATGCTGCTTACAGTATCGGAATGACGGGTACTAAGGCATTTTTCAGGATAATGATACCGCAGGCACTGGTTGTAGCACTTCCAAGCTTTGGTAACCTTTGCGTTGCATCACTCAAAAATACTTCACTCGCTTTCAGTGTAGGAGTTATCGAGCTTATGACAACCGCAAATCAGATCGGAACCTTCACGATGCACAGAATGGAAAGCTATGTAGCGGTTGCTATAGTTTATTATGTGCTTTATCTGATCATCAGAAACATATTCAGGCTGATAGAGCATAAGGCTTCTTATCAGAAGGATTAATGGTCGGGAGGAAAACTATATGGATTTTGACTGGAATTTTTTCTGGGAGGTTTTTAGGGGAGCCGGCAAGGCTGTTCCGCTCACACTTTACCTCTCACTATGGTCCTTCTTTTTCGGACTGCTTATCGCGCTCGTAATTGCGATACTAAGATATAAAAAAGTATTTATCCTTGATAAGTTTGCCGATTTCTACGTTTCTTTCATAAGAGGAACACCGGTTATCCTGCAGCTTTATCTGGTTTACTACATCATTCCTGCGATAGTTGATAACTTCATGATAAAGCATGGCTTCAGCTTCCGTATGAATCAGGTGGAGATCAAGAAGCTGGTCGTGCTGACACTTTCGATAAATATGTCAGCTTATCTGGCAGAGACAATTCGAGGCGGTCTCAATTCACTCGGCCGCAGCGAGATAGAAGCCGCAATGTCGATTGGCATGACAGGTGGACAGATACTCAGAAGGATAATCATTCCACAGGTGCTGGTAATAAGTATACCTAACTTCTCATCGCATCTGATCGGAATAATACAGGCTACATCACTTGCGTTCTATGTAACACTTGTTGAGGTTACAGGTACGGCCAGGATCATGGCGATGGATAACTGGAAATACTATGAAGCATATCTTGCAACGGGACTTATCTACTGGCTGCTTACCGTAGCTGTAGAGATAATAACCTTCATAGTTGAGAAGATAGTTGCTAAACGCGGATATGCGCTGAAGACGGCTTGATAGTATGGGGACAATGGTAAAAAATATACAATGACCTGTCGTCATGTTGATTGAAAGATGACGGCTGGGATATAAGGAGATGACAGAGATGTCAGGTGTTTATAAAACAGACGAAGTAGAAAAGCTGGCTGCAGCTATATTTGAGGCAACGGGCTTCAGAAAGGATTATGCGGCGAGAGTTGCAGATAATCTGGTAACGGCAGAAGCCAGAGGAGTTTATTCTCACGGACTTGTGCATATGATAGATTACGTGGACTTCTTCAAGAAGGGCATGATAACAAATGCAGATGTTGAGGTGGTCAGAGACAATGCGGCAACGGCGCTTCTGGATGCACATCATGCACCGGGAGCACCAAGCGGCGAGATCGGAATGGACCTTGCTATAGAGAAGGCCAAGAAATACGGCGTCGGAATAGTTTCCGTTAAGAATGGTACTCACTTCGGAATGGCTTACTTCTATGCAAGAAGAGCCCTGAAAGAAAATATGATAGGTCTTGCCTTCACAAATGCAGGCGATATGGTTGCACCTTTCGGCGGAAGAACCAAGCAGATCGGAACCAATCCGATATGTATCACTTCTCCGACGGACGACGGCGGTGAAATAACCTTTGACGCAGCCACCAGTGTTCAGGCCTTCAATAAGCTATATCACGCATCTGTCGAGAAGAGACCGATCCCACTCGGTTGGGCAATCGATCCTGACGGAAATGACACCACGGACCCAAATCTCGGAATGGCCGGAGCGCTTCTTCCATTCGGAGGCTACAAAGGCTACGGACTGGGCTTCATGGTAAATATCCTTACAGGTATCCTCAGTGGTTCATCTCTCATTCGAAATGACGACGGTACCGTGTCAGAGGATATTCACAACTGTGGTTTCAATTTCTGCGCGATAGATATCAGTAAGTTTACTGATCTTCAGGACTATTTCGATGGCCAGAAGCTCTTTGCTGAAAGGATAGTCAACTCACCAAGAAAAGAAGGCGTCGACAAGATATTCCTTCCGGGCGAGATAGAGAATGATAAATACAACAAGGCCCTGAAGGAGGGCGTATTCCTTGGAGACGGAGTAGAGGGAAATCTGCTGAGACTCAAGGAAGAATATAATGTGTAATATTTTAAAGACCACGTTTTAGGAATAAAACGTGGTCTTTTTGTATTAACAGCTCCGGTGGACAGCCGGTGTTTCGACAGCTGGTGTTGATGTATCACGTGGGTTTTGCTATAGCCGGAAACTATAGCAACGTATCATTTTTGCGTATTAACGATTAACAGAGGAATCGTGGTAGTATAGCTAATCATAGAACAAGACATTAACACACGGGGTTGATAGGCAAATGAGCAGTATCAACCGGATCGGCCGGATAACCAAAGCGGCCAAAGGAAAACATATTTAAAAGGGAGTAACGCAATGGCAGTCAGATATTCAGGCGTAAGAGAATCCAGACAGAACAGATACAATGATCTGGGCGGCAGCAGTACAGAGCTGGCCGATAAGTTTGAAAAAAAGTGTATAAAGAAGGCGGAAAGGAGCTTTGAGCAGGGTCTTCAGTGCCAGGAGATAAACAGTCTTCAGGCCCTTGTATCAATAGAAGATTCTCTGCTGATCGTACATTCACCACAAGGTTGTCTGGGATGCGCCTCAGCCATGCAGGACCTCTACAGAGTTGGCCAGATCCACAGAGGTGTAAAGCATGTTAAGAATGCAAGGCTTCTCTGTACGAACCTTGATAAGAAGAGCGTTATCTTCGGTGGTGAGAAGAAGCTGAGAGATACGGTAAAGCTCGGTATCGAGAGATATAATCCGAGGATCGTTTACGTATTTACCTCCTGCGCATCAGGTATCATAGGTGATGATATCGATGCAATATGTGGTGATCTTCAGGATGAGTATCCGGAAGTTGTGATGGTTCCGGTACACTGCGAGGGCTTTAAATCGAAAATATGTGCTTCAGGCTTCGACGCAGCGCTTATAGCAATAAACAAATACATCATAAAGGGCCAGAAGCAGCCTACAGAGGATGATCTGATCAACCTCTTCGCACCGACCTCCATCAGCTATGCTGACCAGAAGGAGATGGAACGAATGCTGGAGAACCTCGGAATGAGAGCCAATTACATTCCGTTCTACAGCAACCTTGACAAACTGAGAAATATAACCGCTGCGAAGGCTTCAACCTCTATCTGCAAGGTATTTGCGGATGAGTTCATGAAGGAGCTGGAGAGCGACTATGGTATTCCATACAGCCACACAGTCATGCCGATAGGAATAAGAAATACAGATAAGTGGTACAGAGGTATCGCGAAGATCATCGGCAAAGAGGCAGAGGCTGAGGAGATAATCAAAAAGGAACACGAAAGGATAGATCCACTTGTTGCAGCTATCAGAGAGAGGCTTCAGGGCAAGAGAGTATTTATCTGCGGAGGAACAGGACGAAGCTTTGCTGCGGCAGCGCTGATCGATGACTTCGGTATGAAGCTGGTAGGACTTGAAACACCTACTTACGACAGCGATGCACAGGATGATATAGAGTATCTCAACAAGATCCATGGTGATTTTGTGGTTGATATAGCAAACATGCTCCCATTTGAGCAGGTCAATCTGCTTAATAGGCTCAGGCCGGATTGTTTCATTGGCGTTGCGGACTGGGCCGCTAAGCTGGGACTTCCGACAACTCATGTCTTAGACGGAAAGAGACCTACCATGGGTTACGACGGACTTATCTTCCTCGGAAATAAGATCGCTGACCAGTTTGAGAATCCTGGCTTTAACAAAAAGCTGGCGGCTCACAGGAAGCTTCCATACAAGGCAAGCTGGTTTGAGGAAGATGCATTCAAGTACATCACCGAAAGATAGTATTAAATAATGAGGCTGAGAAATAAAACTATATGATTGAGAATTACGTTTTAGAGAGTATCAGCCAATTAAGTATAGTGTTAAGAAGAGGTTAAAATATGTCAGCAATTACTGAAAATCCGCGCGGAGGCTGTGTCCTTTCGGGAATAAATTCAAATCTTGCATCCATCGGAGGTATCTGTCCGATATTTCATTCGGGTCCGGGCTGCTGTCTTCAGACATCTGCAGCAGAGCAGGGTCAGTCCGGCGGCAAGAGTATAGGTTATGTATCAGGTTCTTCGATCGCCTGTACGAACATGCTTGAGAAGGAGGTTGTATTTGGCGGAACAAATAAGCTTCGCACAACGGTGCAGGGTGCAATAGATATCTATGATGCAAAGATATTTTTCATACTTACGGGCTGTACGGCAGGTATCATCGGTGACGATGTCGAGAGTATAGCTCAGGAGTTTCGTGACAAGGGGCATGAGGTTTATGCAATTGATACACCGGGCTTCCACGGCGACAGCAACCTTGGCTACGAGGTGACCTGGAACAATATCATCGATCAGGTGCTTCAGCCAAGAGAGAAGGATGAAAAGCTTGTGAATATATTTGGTATAGTTCCTTACCACGACCCGTTCTGGTACGGAAATCTTGAGGAGATAAGGAGGATTCTTGAGAGACTCGGCCTTAAGGTAAATACCTTCTATACAAATCATCAGACCATAGATGATGTAAAGGGCAGCTCGGCAGCGGCGCTTAATATCGTTATCAATCCATGGCTCTTTGAGAAGCCGGCGGATAAATATAAAGAGAAGTTCGGAATCCCTTGGATCAAATATCCGGGACTTCCGGTAGGTGCAACGGATACGACAGAGTTTGTTCGTCAGGTTGCAGAGGCTCTTTCACTTGATAAAGAGCTTGTTGATAAGGTGATCTACGAGGAAGAGGATTACGTTTACAGCTTCCTTGAGCAGGCGATCGGAAGACTTTCATGGAAGAGATTCGGTGTTATCGCAGATGCTAACTCAGCAATCGGTATCACAAGATATCTTGCGAATGATTATAGCTTCACACCGAAGTTTACAGTCATTTCCGAGCCAATCTACAGAGGTCATGATGTTCAGCTTATCAAGGACAGGATCACAAATCTTGAATATGCGAAGGCGCCTGAGGTTATATTTGCCTTTGACCAATATAAGATAAATGAAGTGATAAAGGGACACGATGATGTAACCCTCATCGTCGGTTCGGCAAATGACAGAGAGGCTGCATCTTATACAGAGGCGCAGTTCCTTGAAGCAACCTTCCCGGTAACAACAAGGCTCTTCTTCAACAGAGCCATCGCAGGCTACAGAGGAAGCTTAACATTTACAGAAGATTTATATGATAACCTATAGAAGCCGAGCGGAATGCGAATAGCACTGCGAGATGCGCGGAATGCGAATAGCACTGCGAGATGCGCGAAATGCGAATAGCACTGCAACAAACATTAGAAAGGAGGCAGCCCATGACAGGCTTAGAAGAACTTAGAGCAAAACATCCATGTTTCGGAGGACATAAGGACAACATGGGAAGGATTCATCTTCCGGTGAGCCCGGCATGTAACATCGGCTGCCGATTCTGCGACAGGGTCAGAAATGATTATGAAGACAGACCCGGCATCACTTCAAAGGTGATCAGTCCTGAAGAGTCTATAGACATAATCAGAAGAGCCCTGGAGCTTTGTCCGGAGATCAAGGTTGCCGGAATAGCAGGTCCGGGAGATACGCTTGCGACAGATACTGCACTTCAGACCTTCAGACTCATCAAGAAGGAATTTCCGGAGCTGATCAAGTGTATGAGCACAAACGGACTTCTCCTCAGCGAGAAGGCGGATGAGGTGATAGAGGTTGGCATCGACAGCCTGACGGTAACAGTCAATGCGGTCGACCCTGAAATACTTTCAAAGATCAACAAATTCGTTGTTTACCATGGAAAAAAATACGACGGCGTTGAAGGCTGCAGGATACTTATCGAAAAGCAGCTTGAAGGAATTAAAAAGGTCTGCGATGCAGGTATCATGGTAAAGATAAATACAGTTCTTGTTCCGGAGGTCAATCTGGATCATATAGAAGAGATCGCAATGACGGTTGCAGAGCTGGGAGCAGAGCTTTATAACATCATCCCGCTCATCCCTGCGGCAGAAATGAAGGACTTCAGGGCACCGACAAGAGGCGAGGTATTTGCAGCTCAGCTTTCGGCAGGAAGATACATCGAGCTCTATACACACTGCCAGCACTGCAGGGCGGATGCGGCAGGAATACCGGGTGGAAAGGATATAAGCGCACAGCTTTATCTGCTGAAGACAGCGATGGAGGACACCTTCTCGCACGGCTAAAATAAATAATTACCTTCCGGCCAAACGCTTTCATTCGGCGCGGAGCCGGAGATAAACAGAACATCAGGAAAGAGGACATAAACAAATGGGAGAAATAAGACAGATTGCAATTTATGGTAAAGGTGGTATCGGAAAATCCACCACAACACAGAATCTTACAGCGGGACTTGTTGAGCACGGCAAGAAGGTCATGGTAGTAGGCTGCGACCCTAAGGCTGATTCCACAAGACTGCTGCTTGGAGGTCTTCATCAGAAGACTGTTCTTGATACAATTCGTGACGAGGGCGAAAGCTTCGAGCTTGATCACATCATGAAGGAGGGCTTTGGGGGAGTCAGATGCGTAGAGTCCGGCGGACCTGAGCCGGGTGTCGGCTGTGCCGGACGAGGCATCATCACTTCGATAAATACACTTGAGAATCTCGGCGCTTACACCGATGATCTTGATTTCGTTTTCTACGACGTTCTCGGTGACGTTGTCTGCGGTGGTTTCGCAATGCCTATCAGAGAGGGTAAGGCAAAGGAGATATATATCGTTGCTTCCGGAGAAATGATGGCTCTTTACGCAGCAAACAATATCAGTAAAGGTATTCAGCGTTATGCACGTTCCGGTGGAGTAAGACTCGGCGGTATCATCTGCAACAGCAGAAATGTAGACCATGAGCACGACCTTCTGAGAGCCTTCTCGAAGGAACTCGGAACCCAGCTGCTTTACTTTGTTCCTCGTGACAATATCGTTCAGAGAGCTGAGATCAACAAGAAGACTGTTATCCAGTTTGATCCAAAGTCTAATCAGGCTAAGGAATACAGAAACCTTGCAGAGGCAGTTATCAATAATCAGAATTTCGTCATCCCTACACCGATGACTCAGGACAGACTCGAGGAGATCCTTTACGATTACGGATTTGCTGAGAATCCTGACAATTACAATATTTAATAATAATTACCTTCTAAAAATAAAGCAGTGGAGTGTCACCGGACAGGGCACTCCACTGTCTTTATGATGGATGGCCGCCGATGAACCGCGTGGATGAGAGTGGCTTGGCGGTATTGTCCGCGTGTAAATGCTGATGACAATCCGGACAGTATTTGTTATAATCATTAAGGCTGGTTCCAACAGAAAAAGATATAGACAGTAATAAAAGGGAACCGCTTAGGAAGGAAATATTATGAAATATATTGAAGAAATGGTTGAAGGTGATCAGATTTCGGGAGTTTATTTCTGCAAGAATAAGGTTGACGCCAAGACCAAGGCTGGGAAGACGTATTATTCTGTATTTCTCCAGGACAAGACAGGGATACTGGACGGAAAGGTTTGGGACTTAAATAACGGTATAGAGCATTTTGAGACCAATGATTATATCAAGGTTGACGGTACAGTCACTTCCTTCAACGGCTCACTCCAGCTGAACATCAAGAGGATCAGAAGGGCTGACGAGCGTGAATATGACGTTGCCGATTATATGCCTGTTACCAAGAATGACAGCGATAAGATGTACGACGAGCTTACAGCTATCGTTGACAGTATTGAGAACAAGTATCTGAAGGAGCTGCTTAAGAGCTTCTTTGCGAATGACAGTGAATTCATCAAGAGCTTCAGAAAGCATAGCGCTGCAAAGTCTGTTCATCACAGCTTTATCGGAGGACTGCTCCAGCATTCGCTTTCGGTTGCAAGGATCTGTATTTATATAGCTGACAATTATGCGTCGGTGAACAGGGACCTGCTGGTTACCTGCGCGCTGCTTCATGATATCGGTAAGACCAGAGAGCTTTCGGACTTCCCTCTCAATGATTATACGGACGAGGGACAGCTTGTGGGACATATCGTGACAGGTGCGATGATGGTACATGATAAGATCGCCGGGATCGAAGGCTTCCCTAAGAAGCTTGAAGAGATGGTAATGCACTGTATCCTTGCTCATCATGGTGAACTTGAATACGGCTCTCCTAAGAAGCCGGCTCTGATCGAGGCCGAGGCCCTTTCACTTGCCGACAATATGGATGCGAAGCTCCAGACCTTCACAGAGCATCTTGATAAATATGCTAAGGAGAAGGAAGACTGGATGGGTTATAACAAGTTCTTCGAGTCAAATCTCAGAAAAACAACAGGTATCTAGAATGACGCAGAAAACGAATCTGTCCCAGAGGACAGCGGAAATACTTAAAAACAGAATTACGGTTGAGAAGGCTCTGCTGCCGGGGGAGAAGCTTCCGAACGAGAATGAGCTTTCGGCTGAACTGGGTGTTTCAAGAGCGACTCTCAGGGAGGCTATCAGGATACTTGTGAATGACGGGCTTCTCACGGTTTACAGAGGTAAGGGTACTTATGTTAGCGATAAGGCGGATCAGTTTGCCGGAACACAGATGATCGGTAATGTTGATACTTCTGATATGAGAGTAAGGCTGCGTGATCTTTACGAAGCAAGACTTATCATAGAACCGGAGGCTGCATTTCTTGCAGCAAACCGTGCCACAGATGAGGAGATCGAAGAGATACTCCGACTCGGCGAGATAGTACAGAAGAATATCAAGAGGAATCCGCGAGGCTCTGCCAGAGTAAGGTCGGAGAGTGAGTTCCACGGAGCTATAATGAAGGCTGCGCATAATGATTTCCTTGCACAGTTTATTCCGCTTCTGACCGAGACCATCGAGAAGACCTTTGCACTTGATGAAAATCTGGAGATAATCGCTGAGGATGCCTACAAGGATCACATCATGATCATGCATTTCCTGGAGCTCAGGGATGCTGCGGCACTTAAAAGCGCAGTTACTATCCACCTGCACCACGCGGCAATTAACGAGAATCTTAAGCTGGATATTTAATAACGGGTTGACACGGCCATATTAATGGTGTAATATACATGTCAGACATATCGCTCGGGTTGTCAGACAACGCAGACTAACTTAACATACAACTTCAGAATACATATATTTCGTGTATGCGTGAAGACGACCGGCAGAGCAAAAAAGATATATTTTCAAGGAGGAAAAACAAAATGGCAGATCAGGCAAGAATCTTCTACAATGAAGACTGCAACCTTGCTCTTCTTGAGGGCAAGACAATCGCTATCATCGGTTATGGTAGCCAGGGACATGCACACGCACTTAACCTTAAGGAGTCAGGTGCACACGTAATCATCGGACTTTATGAGGGATCAAAGAGCTGGAAGAGAGCTGAGGAGCAGGGCTTCGAGGTTTACACAACAGCTGAGGCAGCTAAGAAGGCTGATATCATCATGATCCTCATCAACGATGAGAAGCAGGCAGCTATGTACAAGGAAGACATCGCTCCAAACCTTGAGGCTGGTAATATGCTTATGTTCGCTCACGGTTTCAATATTCATTTCGGACAGATCGTTCCACCTGCAGACGTAGATGTAACAATGATCGCTCCAAAGGCACCTGGACACACAGTACGTTCAGAGTACCAGGCTGGTAAGGGTACACCTTGTCTCGTTGCTGTTCATCAGGACGCAACAGGTAAGGCACTTGATATGGCACTTGCTTATGGTGCTGGTATCGGTGGTTCAAGAGCAGGTATCCTTGAGACAACCTTCAGAACAGAGACAGAGACAGACCTCTTCGGTGAGCAGGCAGTTCTTTGCGGCGGTGTTTGCGCACTTATGCAGGCTGGTTTCGAGACACTTACAGAGGCTGGTTACGATCCAAGAAACGCATACTTCGAGTGTATCCACGAGATGAAGCTTATCGTAGACCTCATCTATCAGAGTGGTTTCGCAGGAATGAGATACTCAATCTCAAATACAGCTGAGTACGGTGATTACATCACAGGTCCTAAGATCATCACAGAGGATACAAAGAAGGCTATGAAGAAGGTTCTTTCTGATATCCAGGATGGTTCATTCGCTAAGGACTTCCTTCTTGACATGTCTTCAGCAAGTGGACAGGCTCACTTCAAGGCTCTTCGTCAGAAGGCTGCTGAGCATCCGGCAGAGAAGATCGGTACAGAGATCAGAAAGCTGTATGCTTGGAGTGATGAGGCTAAGCTTATCAACAACTAATCATATATTGATTATATTTATAAAAAGGTCCCTGCATTATTGCAGGGATCTTTTTTATGTTTGTGAGTACTTTGTGGCGATAAAAATATCTGAACAAGCACAAATCAATCCAAATAAGATAAAAAAAGAATAAAATAATAGAATTTACAAGCAAAATATGGTACATTTAACGAGTAGGTTTTTAGTATTTTATGTGAAGGCAGAATATTAGATATTATTTCAAATAAGTCTACCCCAGAAGGAGGTTAAAAGATGGCTAAGAAGGAAGAAGAAGGTGTAGTTTGGAGAGATCGTAAGAGACATTTCGGACTTCCGTTATCATTTACGGTATATAAGCTTAAGGAAGACAGACTCTTCCTCCAGCAGGGATTTTTCACAACAAGATATGAGGAAACTCTTCTTTACAGGATCAGGGATCTGTCCCTCAGAAGATCTCTGTGGCAGAAGATATTTGGAGTTGGAAGCATAGTTGTTACTTCTTCCGACAAGTCTAATCCTTATCTTGAGCTTAGGAACATCAAAAATACCATGGAGGTTAAGGAGATCATCCATGGCAGAGTTGAAGAGATGAAGAACAAGAAGAGAATGCGCGTGAATGAGATGATCGACAGTCCGTTTGACGGAGATGCAGAGGGCGATATCGATTTCGATGACGAATTATAAATAATCACTTGGAAAGGTAAACAGAAGATGAAAGCAGCAATAATAATGGGTTCGACCAGCGACCTTGCGAAGGTTGAACCTGCGGTAGAAGTACTTAAGAGTTACAATGTTGAGGTTAAGGTAAGATGCCTCTCTGCTCACAGAGCGCATGCGGCACTGGCTGACTTCATGAACGAGATCAATGAAGATGGTACAGAAGTTGTTATAGCAGCAGCAGGAATGGCAGCAGCTCTTCCTGGAGTAGTTGCATCACAGACAGTTCTGCCTGTTATCGGTGTTCCTCTTTCAGGATCGAATCTTGAGGGTATGGATGCACTCCTTTCAATCGTTCAGATGCCACCGGGAATACCGGTAGCTACAGTAGCGATCAACGGCGGCAAGAATGCAGCTCACCTTGCACTTCAGATCATGGCAGTGAAGTATCCTGAACTGCGTGACAGACTCCGTGCCGACAGAAAGGCTATGGAGGAGGCTGCCGAGAAGGCAAACGCTGAAGTGATCGCAAAATTTGAATAACAGTAGGAACCTGGGAGAGGCGCGGCATGCACTTCTCCCTTTAACCATGTAATAACTGCTACAGGACTTCAGTAAGGTACAGCCGGGGATTGTCACGTCAGAACTGTGATAAGGTCGGAGATAGAACTATCATGTCAGAGAAAAAGGCTAAAACAAAAGAATCTGCAGCTGCCGCAAAGAGCGGTGTGCTGATGAAAAAAAAGAGGATATTTGATATCATCCAGATCGGGCAGAGGGGAGACCTTCCGAGCAGAGTGTTTGATATCTTTATTGTTGTGGCTATTCTTCTGAATATCACGACTCTCATCCTTGAAACCTTTGATGAGCTTGAGGATTATACAACGCTTTTCAAGGTGATCGAATCCGTGACGGTGTTTATCTTCTGTGTAGAATATATACTTAGAATTTGGACGGCGGAATATCTGTTTCCGAAGCTTCCGAAGAGTAAGGCTAGGCTGAGATTCCTTGTAAGCTACGATGGTATAGTTGATTTTCTGACTATCCTTCCATTTTTCTTCCTGTCGGGTTTTGCGGCATTCAGACTTCTCAGAGTGGTAAGGATTTTCCACCTCTTCAGGATAAATGCCCACGATGACTCCTTCAGCGTCATCACAAAGGTTCTTATGGAAAAAAAGAATCAGATATTTTCATCGGTATTTATCATTCTTGTGCTTATGCTTGCATCGTCGCTTTGCATCTACAGTGTTGAACAGAATGCACAGCCGGAGGCCTTCAAGAATGCACTTTCAGGTATCTGGTGGACAGTTGCGACCATATTTACAGTTGGCTACGGCGACATCTATCCGGTAACGATCATCGGACGCATCCTGGCGGTCATCATCACCTTCCTCGGTGTTGGCGCGGTTGCCATCCCTACAGGTATCATCTCTGCCGGTTTCGTTGAGCAGTATACGAAGGCTCAGAACGAAGCCAAGAAGCAGGGACTTAAGGGACGTAAGAGAAGTACTGAAAATATCATTGTTGAGAAGGATTCTCCGTACATCGGCATGGCAGTAAGAAATCTCGAGGAAAAATACCACGTTTCTGTTGCAATCATAATACGTAATGATATTCTGGTCCTTCCTGAAGATAATGTGAAGATAGAAGCCGCAGATACGGTGGTTTACCAGAGTATAGGGTAGAATTACAATGAACAATAACTCAAAAACAAGACTCAGGTCGGCACAGCTTATCCCGCTCAGCTTCCTTGGAGCGATCCTTATCGGAACTGTTCTTCTGATGCTTCCGATAGCGAAGGCGGGCAGTGGCAGCGCGGACCTTACAACAGCTTTTTTTACATCGACAACATCAACATGTGTTACGGGACTGGTTGTCCAGGATACATTTGCATATTGGAGCCTCTTTGGCAAGATAGTCATTCTTATACTCATCCAGCTCGGGGGTTTGGGTATCATCACGGTTACCTCGGTACTTATGCTGATGATCCACAAGAAATTCTCCATCTACCAGTCGGTAATGATCCATGATGCTTTCAATCTCAATTCGTTTACGGGACTGAGACGCTTCCTTAAGGCGGTATTTCTCGGGACTTTAGCTGTGGAGATGTTCGGCGCGTGCATCTATACGATAGTCTTTATTCCGGAATACGGGGCTACGAAGGGTATATGGTATTCGGTATTTACGGCAATCTCGGCTTTCTGTAATGCGGGAATAGATATACTCGGTCCGGACAGTCTGATAGGCTATCAGAGTAATACGCTGATAATGGTCAATACGATGTTCCTTATAATTATGGGTGGTCTCGGATACGTAGTATGGTTTGATTTCCAGAGGACTCTTAGGGAGAAGAGAGAGAAGGGCTTTAAGCTCAGCGTTATGATGAAGAGACTTGGCGAGCATACAAAGCTTGTTCTTGCAGTGACGGGCTTCCTGATCCTTTTCGGCGCAATTTGTATATTCTGTATGGAATATGACAATCCGGAAACTCTCGGAAATATGGGGCTCGGCGACAAGATACTAAATAGTATCTTCCAGTCCGTAACCTTCAGAACGGCAGGCTTTGCAGCGGTGCCGCAGCAGAATCTCACCGAAAGCAGCTGCTTGGTGGGTACGCTTCTGATGTTTATCGGAGGTTCACCGGTTGGTACGGCAGGTGGTGTTAAGACGATAACCTTCTTTGCACTGCTCCTCAATACAGTGTCCTTCATCAGAAACAGAAAGGAAAATACTGTATTTAACAGGAGATTCACCTCTGACCTGATCCATAAGGCTACAGCGATCATTACGGTAAGCTTTATGGTTACGTTTGCATTCTTGCTGGCTCTTATCGCAACGAATGAGGTATCCCTTGTAGACGGAATGTATGAAATGTTCAGTGCTACAGCTACGGTAGGTCTTTCAAGGGCGCTCACGCCGACGCTGAATGTGATCGGAAAATGGATAATAATAATCGCCATGTACCTGGGACGAATAGGACCTATTTCGATGGCTCTCTTCTTTAATTACGGAAGCGAGGCCAAGAATCAGGTAAGCTACGCGAAGGGCAATTTCTTCGTGGGATAGATAACGAAGAAAGGTGCTTATAGATGACGATTTAGTTAAATATTTACTTTAAGGCTCAAAATATTGTGAAAAACAATATTTTGAGCCATTTTGCTATGCCTGCGGGATTGGCTATTTATTATAAAAATGCAGAGATAAATCAATAATTCATTGACAAAATAGCTATAATGTATTAAAAATATAATTAGATTTACTTAAAAAGTAAAGTAAAAATATAAGGAGGCATTAACCTTGGATTATAGAGAGGCGTATAAGAAGTGGCTTGAAGACCCATATTTCGACGAAAAGACGAAGGAAGAGCTTAGCGGGCTCGAGGGTGATGAAAAAGAAATTGAGGATCGTTTTTACAGAAGTCTTGAATTTGGTACCGGAGGTCTCCGCGGTGTTATAGGTGCCGGCACTAACAGAATGAATATATATACGGTAAGGCAGGCTACCCAGGGACTTGCAAACTACATCATAAAGAGCGGCGGACAGGATAAGGGCGTGGCTATCTCTCATGATAGCAGGCTTTTTTCGCCTGAGTTTGCAAGAGAAGCTGCAAGGGTTCTGAATGCTAACGGTATTAAGACTTATCTGACAGAATCCCTCAGACCGACGCCTTATCTTTCATATGCTGTAAGAAGCTTCGGATGTATCGCCGGCATCATGATAACTGCCAGCCACAATCCGCGCGAATACAACGGTTACAAGGTTTACTGGGAGGACGGCGGGCAGATAGTTCCTCCGCATGATAAAGGAATACTTTCCGAGGTTGCAAAGGTTACTGACTTTGCGCAGGTCAGAACCATGGACGAGGATGATGCAAGATGTGCCGGGCTCTTCAATGTGATCGGCACTGATTTTGATGATAAATACATTGCAGAGGTTAAGGCGCAGAGTATTCATCCGGACGTAGTTGCCGAGATGGCCAAGGATTTTGTTATCGCCTACACACCTCTTCACGGAACAGGAAATATCTGCGTGAGAAGAGTTCTTCGCGAGCTTGGTTTCGAGAAGGTTTATGTTGAACCTGAGCAGAAGATAGCTGACGGAACCTTCCCGACGGTTGCTTATCCGAATCCGGAGGATCCTAAAGCTTGGGAGAGAGTGCTTAGTCTCGCTGAGGAGGTAAAGGCCGACATAGTTCTTGCGACCGATCCTGACGCCGACAGACTGGGCGTTTACTGCAGGGACACAGTTAACGGTGGATATATCAGCTTCACCGGAAATATGTCCGGAATGCTTATTGCCGAATACATACTTCGTGAAAGAAGGGCTGTCGGTTCGATGCCGGAGAATCCGGCGCTGGTTGAGACTATCGTTACAACCGATATGGCGAAGGCGCTTGCGAAGGATTATGATGTAAAGCTTATCGAGGTTTTGACCGGATTCAAGTATATCGGTGAGCAGATAAAGATATTTGATGAAACTGGCTGCAACAATTATGTATTTGGTCTTGAAGAGAGCTATGGCTGCCTTGCGGGGACCTATGCGCGTGATAAGGATGCAATAGTTGCGGTTATGATGCTCTGCGAGGTTGCGGCATTCTATAAGAAACAGGGAATGACCCTCTGGGACGCTATGCAGAAGCTTTATAAGAAATACGGCTATTACAGAGAAGGACTTGATACCCTGACCTGCAAAGGAATAGACGGTGCCGAACAGATAAAGGCTCGTATGGAAAGCTACAGAAATGATACTCCGAAGGAGCTTGGCGGACTTAAGGTTAAGGCCTTCCGTGATTACAAGGCGGATGTCAGAGTGGATATGGAAAGCGGTGAGAAGAGCTCAACCGGACTTCCGAGTTCGAATGTACTGTATTTTGAACTGGAAGGAAATGCATGGTGCTGCGTCAGACCATCAGGCACTGAGCCTAAGATCAAGTTCTACTACGGAGTTAAGGAAGACAGCACCGAGAAAGCTGATGAGAGACTGAAGCTGATCAAAAAAGATCTTATGGGTGAATAAGGAGTACCACAAAAATGCTGGACACAATGAAAAGGGAATTCGAAGGGCATGTAATACCCTTTTGGGAAAATATGATCGACAGGGAATATGGCGGATATTATGGACTGCTGGACTATGACCTTGTACTGGATAAAAAAGCCAAGAAGGGGTGCATACTTAACAGCCGCATCCTTTGGTTTTTCTCAAATGCATATTTGACACTGAAGGATGACAGATTTCTTGAATATGCAGCGCAGGCTTATGATTTTTTGAAAAAAGCCTTTTATGACGAGGAGAACGGAGGGGTTTTCTGGTCGGTTACCTATGACGGTAAGCCGGAGGAGGACCTGAAGCATACCTACAATCTTGCCTTTGCGATATACGGACTTGCATCTTACTTCGACGCTGTGAAGGATGAAGAGGTGCTGAGGCTTGCGATGCGTATTTTCAGGACTATCGAGGATAGATGTAGAGACGAGCAGGGCTATCTTGAGGCTTTTACCAGAAGCTTCGGAAATATGTCCAACGAGAAACTTTCCGAGAACGGCGTTATGGCGATACGTACTATGAATACGCTGCTTCATGTTATGGAGGCTTACACCGAGCTTTACCGCGTAAATGGCGATGAAGAGGTGAAGAGTAAGATCTGTGAGATACTCAGCATCTTCAGAAATAAGATATTTAATCCGGACAGAGAGAGGATGGAGGTTTTCTTCGATAAGGATTATAACACGCTGATCGATCTTCATTCCTTCGGACATGATATTGAAACCGCATGGCTGATCGACAGGACTGTTGAGGTTCTGGGAGCTGAGGGAACGGAATATGATATGTCGGACATCACCGGCGTACTTACGGAAAAGATCTATAGAGACTGCTTCAGGACTGACAGCCTTCCTGCAGAAAGCGAAAACGGCGTGGTTGATGAGACCTATGTATGGTGGGTTCAGTGCGAAACGGTTGTAGGCTTTATAAACGGATACCAGAAAACCGGCGACAGGAAATACCTTGAGGCTGCTGAAAGGACCTGGGGCTTTATCATGAAGTATTTGGTTGATAAAAGAGAGGGTTCTGAGTGGTATAGTGATGTAAATAAAGAGGGCGTTCCAGAAAGCAGGAAGCCTATAGCGGATGAGTGGACCTGCCCTTACCACAACGGAAGGATGTATTTTGAAGTCATTAGGAGACGATTGGAGATAGAGAATGTTTAACAAAGAGTACGAAAGACAGCTTAGCAGATATAAGGCGCTGATCTATAGAAAAAATGAGAAGACTGAGTTTTATAACGGTATATATGACAGATGGAGATATCCGGTTCTGACAAGGCAGCATATTCCGCTTTTCTGGAAATATGATCTTGACCCAAAGACCAATCCATACTTTATGGAGAGGCTCGGTGTGAATGCTGTATTTAATTCCGGTGCAATCTATCTTGATGGAAAATACTATCTCGTAGCGCGTATCGAGGGAAATGACAGAAAGAGCTTCTTCGGAGTTGCTGTTTCCGAGAGCGGTGTGGATGGCTTTGAGTTTATGGATGAGCCGGTGATCCTTCCGGATACCTGTCCTGAAGAGACAAATGTTTATGATATGAGACTTACAAAGCATGAGGACGGATATATCTACGGTGTCTTCTGCTCTGAGAGTAAGGATACGAAAACAGCAGACCTTTCTGCAGCGGTTGCGGCGGCCGGAATCGTAAGAACGAAGGATATGATGACCTGGGAGAGGCTTCCGAACCTTGTTACAAAACGTTCGCCTCAGCAGAGAAATGTGGTTCTTTATCCTGAATTTGTTAATGGAAAATACGCCTTCTACACCAGACCGATGGACGATTTTATCGATACCGGAAGCGGCGGTGGAGTTGGCTTCGGACTCTGTGACGATATCGAGCATGCTGTGATCGATGAAGAGATCATCACCAGTAAGAGAAAATATCACACCATAACAGAAGCAAAGAATGGCGCGGGCGCAACTCCGATAAAGACTGATAAGGGCTATATCCATATAGCTCACGGCGTAAGAAATACAGCTGCCGGACTTAGATATGTTATTTATGCATTTGCAACAGCTCTTGATGATCCTTCAAAGGTTATCGCTGAGCCGGGCGGTTTCCTTATCGCTCCGCTGGGAAGAGAAAGAGTCGGCGATGTAAGCAATGTTGTATTTACAAACGGTGCCATCGTAAACGACAGGGATGAGGTATTTATCTACTATGCTTCATCTGATACAAGGCTTCACGTTGCAACGACCACGCTGGAAAAACTCAAGGACTATGTGTTTAATACACCGGAGGATCAGCTTCGTTCTGTTGACTGCGTAAAGCAGAGATGTGAGCTTATCAGGAAGAATCTGGAGTTTATGAAAAATAACTGATAGCTTCTGATGATCGGCGAAAGCTGATGAACAAAAACGTCAGTTGAAATATATGTTGAAACATAAGAGGAAAAACAGATGGACATCTTAAGAATAAAACCTGTTTTTAAAGAGGTGCTCTGGGGCGGAAGCCGTCTTCATACTGATTTCGGCTACGATATCCCAAGTGATCATACCGGAGAATGCTGGGCGGTCAGTGCGCATCCGGACGGAGAGTGCGTGATCGACGGCGGTGAGTATGACGGGGTGCTTCTTTCGAAGCTTTGGGATGAACATAGGGAGCTGTTCGGTGGTTATGATTCGGACAGATTTCCGCTCCTTACCAAGATAATAGATGCAAATGATGATCTTAGCATACAGGTGCACCCTGATGACAGCTATGCGGCGGTTCATGAGAATGGCTCATTGGGCAAGATGGAGTGCTGGTATATCATCGACTGTGATGAAGATGCGTCGATAATAATAGGCCATAATGCGAAAACAAAAGAAGAATTAAAAGAGATGATCGATAACGATCGCTGGGATGAGCTGATCAGGAGGGTTTCAGTTAAGAAGGGGGATTTCTTTCAGATCGATCCGGGTACGGTTCATGCGATTAAGGCGGGAACATTGATACTTGAGACGCAGCAGAGCAGCGATATTACCTATAGACTTTATGATTATGGAAGATTGCAGAATGGTAAGCCGAGAGAGCTTCATATCGAGAAGAGTCTGGATGTTATAGAAGTTCCGTTTGTAGAGAAAAGAGCTCTAGGGGACGGCGATTCAGACAGCTGGCTGAAGCTTCTTTACAGCTGTAAGTATTATTCTGTATGGAAGGGCGCACTCACGAGCGCTGTAAATACTTCGGGTACAGAAGAAGCATCTGACGGAATGGGGGTTTCAGATGATGCAAAGTCTGCTAGCAGCTTCGAGCTTCCACAGGAGATGGAGCAGTATCCGTTCATCATCTGCTCGGTTATTTCCGGCGAAGCAGAGCTGAACGGCGAGGAGCTAAAAAAGGGCGATCACTTCATCATACCTGCCGGAATGGGTAAGGCTGTATTTAAAGGTGAGGCAGAATTGATACTTTCATCGCCGGTTTTTATTGAAGAATGATACTTTAATCATCGGTTTCTATTACAGAATAAGGCCGGATACAGAAAGAAAAATAAGGTTTTAAGTATTTGATCATCTGCGGGAATAAGGAACATAAACAGAAAGAGATATTACTACTAATGAATAAGGATGTATTTTGTAAAGGTTATACATGGGGATTCTTCAGTAAACCTGGAGAATTTCTGACAGAAGAAGCGGCTCAGTCAATGAAGAGGCTTGCTTCAAACGGGCTTGACTGGATATGCATTACGGTTAATGCATGGCAGGAAACCTTCTATAGCACGAGGATATTTTCCCTTTACGGAAAAACACAGACTGATGAGGAGGTCATCCATGCAATAAAAATGGCGAAGGAGCTTGGCCTTAAGGTTTGTCTCAAGCCTATGGTCAACTGCCTTGATCATTCCTGGAGAGCGCGTATCAACTTCCCGAATGAGGATGGCTGCGGTTACTGGGACAGATGGTTTGAGTCGTATACAGGCTTTATGACATATTATGCAGGCATGGCTGAGAGAACCGGCTGCGAGATGCTGTGCACCGGCTGTGAGATGTTCGGTATGGACCTGCAGAGTGCACGCTGTAGCAGGATGATCGATGAGGTCAGAAAGGTTTATGGCGGACTTCTGATGCATAATATCAATCATGGTGACGAAAACCGCTTTGAATGGCTGGATAAAGTTGATATAATAGGCATCAGCGGCTATTATCCGGTGACCGATAAGGAGAATAAGGGCATCGATACCATGAGGGAAAGATGGAAAGAGGTTGTTAAACGTCTTGAGATCTGTCATGAAAAATACAACCGCCCTGTAATGTTTGCAGAGATCGGTGCAAGAAGTGAAGCCGGATGCTCGATGTATCCGTGGGACTTTAAGGATAGACCTGAGCTTCCGGTCGATGAACAGGAACAGTCGGATTTTTATCAGAGCGCGATGGAAGCAACCTGGGATATTCCGTGGTTTGCAGGATATTTCTGGTGGGATTGGAAGGCAACTATACCTTCTTTGGAAGAGGCTTCAAAGAACAGGGACTTCACTGTTTACGGAAAGCTTGCTGAGAAAACACTTAAGAGCTTTTATACTTCAAGATGAAGAGGATGATCTATATGGTAGGAAAGAAGAGCTTGAAACACAGGCTGGCAGCACTTTTTCTTGCGGCGGCGGGGGTGCTTTCCCTGGCGGGCTGCGGGAACAGCGGTGGCAATAAAAAGGATAATGATACCGGGACATCGGAGGTTGTGACAAGTGATACCGGAGCTGTGACGGATGATACAACCGGTGGCGGCAGTGAAGATAATACTGCCGCTGACAATAAAACGGAAGATAGCACCGGCAGTTCGACAACAGAAGGCGGTGGTTCTATCCTTCCTGAAACAACAATTCCTGAACTTAATATAGAAAAGTATGATATTCCGGATAACGAAGGCATGAGATTTGTTAATGACCTGAGGATAGGTTTCAGCCTTGGAAATACCTTCGATGCCTATGTAGACGGCAGCCTGAAGGATGAGATGGATACCGAAACAGCGTGGAACAGTGCTGTTGTTACGGAGCAGACTATCAAGGACTATCATGCGGCCGGATTTGATACGGTGAGAATACCGGTTTCGTGGCACAATCATTTTACGGATGATGACTATACCATCTCCGAAAAATGGATGAACAGAGTTAATGAGGTTGTGGACTGGGCAATAAATGACGATATGTACGTCATAATAAATATCCATCATGACAATCATCCTGAAGCAAACGGCTTCTATCCTGATGAGGAGCATATGGATCAGTCGGTTCATTATATTGAAAGGATTTGGACACAGCTTTCGGAAAGATATAAGGATTATGATTATAAGCTTATTTTTGAGTCCATGAACGAGCCTCGCCTTGTTGGACATCAGTATGAGTGGTGGATACCGGGCAATGACGCTGATGTTAAGGAGTCCATCGAGTGTATCAATCAGCTGAATCAGGTATTTGTTGATACGGTCAGGGCTTCCGGCGGTAACAATGCGACCAGATATCTTATGTGTCCGGGCTATGATGCTTCGGCTGACGGCGCGTTGAACAGCGGTTTCAGACTCCCGGAGGATCCGGACGGACCTGCAGATCATATACTGGTTTCGGTACATGCATATACACCTTACGACTTTGCTCTGAATCTTTCGGGCACCTCGTATTTCTCGGTTGAGAAAAAGAAAGGTACATCGGATATTGATTCTTTCATGGATAAGCTTTACAATAAGTTCGTTGTGAAGGGAATTCCGGTAGTGATCGGTGAATTCGGAGCACTTGATAAAGACAAGAATATTCAGGAAAGAGTCGACTTCTCAGCTTACTATATTGCTTCGGCAAGGGCGAGAGGAATGACAGCGCTGTGGTGGGATAATAACGCATTCTCCGGCAACGGCGAGAATTTCGGTCTTTATTACAGATACGGCGGATATTTCATATATCAGGATATTGTTGATGCACTTATGAAATACGTCGATTAGTTTGTAAGTTATACCATTTATATAAAAGTATAAAGGATAAGGGAGGGGTAATGTTGGAACAGACGGAAAAGAAAAAGATCACCATGAAGGATATCGCTCAGGAGATGGATGTCAGTATAGTGACGGTATCCAAGGCTCTGGCCGGTAAGGACGGTGTGAGCGAGAAACTGAGAGGTGAAATACTGGATAAGGCCAGAGAGCTGGGGTATATTTACAGAAAGTCAATTGACAGAGGCGAGGGGCGCGATGTTGCAATCGTTATTTCAGAACGCTTCATCGGCGAAAACTCATTTTATCTGAAGATTTATCAGAATATCCTGCTTGAACTGACCCAGAGAGGGTTTTCCGCTATACTTGCTGCAGTAAGAGAGGATGAAGAGGAAAAGGGCGAACTGCCGAAGCTTCTTTCGCTTAAGTCGATAGATCAGATGATCATTATAGGTGAGGTCAGTAATGAATTTCTGAAGACTGTGGAATCCACAGGTATCATATGTGTTCTGTTTGACTTTAGCAATGAGGATTTTGATTTTGACAGTGTTGTTGGTGACAATGTAAACGGAGGCTATATGCTGACACGTCATCTTGTACAGAATGGCTGCAAGACTCTCGGTTTTGTCGGAAGTTATCTCAGTACAAGGAGTAACCTTGACAGATATCTTGGCTACAGAAAATATCTTATAGCAAATGAGATAACATTTTATGATAAGTATCAGATTCCGGACCGTGGCGAAGATGGTATGGACATCGAGCTGGTTATTCCGGATGAACTTCCTGACGGCTTTATCTGCAGCTGTGACCACACAGCCTACAGACTGATCAATAAGCTTAGAGAAAAGGGTGTCAGAGTGCCTGAGGATGTAAGGGTTGTCGGTTACGATGATTATGCTGATAATAAGATCAAGGATGTACGACTTACCACATACCGTGTAAATACGGGTGAGATGATAAGCCAGTGTATGAATATCCTTGAACAGCATTGCATCAATCCTGAATACAGACACGGTACTTCTATATCCTATGGAGACCTGATAGTAAGAGATACGGGTGCAAAGATTTGAGTTCCTTTATATATTTAACAATTGATGATATCCCACAACAGGTAACCCCTGATATTGTGGGATATCTTTTTAAAAAGAATATCCCGGCAGTCATGTTTGCTGTTGGAGAAAACCTGGAAAAATACATGGATATAGCCGTTCAGGCAGTAGAGAGCGGCATACTTATCGGAAACCATTCCTATTCACATCCTGCTTTTGAGGATCTGACTTACGAAGAGGGCGTTGAAGAGATAGAGAAGACTGAGAGACTTATAGAAGAGGTCTACAGGAGAGCCGGAAGAGACCGGCCGGTAAAGGTCTTCCGTTTCCCTTACCTCAATAAAGGCGGAGGGAATAAAGAACTCTTCCAGATTTACTTAAAAGAACATGGTTTCTCAAAGATCGATGACAGTATGATCGATTCAAAAGGCTATAAAGCAGCCGGCTGGGACAAGGACATAGATGTTACCTGTTCCTTTGATATCCAGGAATACAATATCCCTCCGGGAACCCTCACTTTTGAGGACGTTGTTAAGCGTCTGCTTGAAGGGGATCCGGGTATGGGCACCAATATTTTTAATAAAAATGAATATAATATAGTTCTTTTACATTCACATGATGACACAGAAAGGATCGTTCCGGGCTATTATAAAAGGCTTATAGACATGATGCTTGAGCAAAATGTTGAGGTCATGAAGCCGGAATGGATGAAATTTAGCTAAAAAAATCAATAATTTAGCAAAAAACACTTGTAATGTTTTTAGTTTATGGTATAATTTGCCATATAAGAACAAAGAGGGATTAATTATAATATACATTTTACATAAAAACCCTTGAAATTAATTTAGCTAAAATCCATATTAAAAAAACCTTCCTATTTGGAGCCTGATATGTGTGTGGGATAGTGTGACTAGGTTTTACGCACACTATTCGACGCATATATCAGGCTCAGTGTGTGTTAGGAGATAATTTTGAAGAATATATATCTAAGAAAACGAATGACGGCCTCATGTATGGCTGCAATGTTGTTACTTTCGGGATGTGCGTCAGGTGAAAAAAAGAATGATGAAAAGCCATCAGAATCCAAAGAGGAATTTGTACCAAGGACTGTGGCGGTCATCGAAGCAGAAGACGGACAGCTGATCGGAGTAAACAAAGAAAGTTCAGACGAAGGTTACTCGGGAACAGGCTACGTTAGTGGTTTTACTGCAGACGGTGACGCGGCAGTGATGAAGGTTCCTGTGGAGGAGGATGGCTTTTATGATCTGAAGTTTACCTGTTCGATGCAGGGAGGCTACAAAGAAAACTATGTATATGTTGATGGTGAATCTGTTGGAACAGTAGCGGGTGATTCACCTTCATTTTGCTGTATTACCATCCCTCATGTATTTCTTGCAAAGGGTGACCATGAGGTTAAGGTTGAAAAATACTGGGGCTATATCAATCTCGATAAGCTTGAGGTTGTGACCGGAGCTCCCTTTGATGAAGACATCTACAAGGTGACTGAAAGCCTGGTGGATAAACAGGCTTCACCGAACGCAAGAAGAGTTTATAAATATCTTTACGATAATTACGGAAAAAATATAATAAGCGGCCAGTACTGCGACGGTCCTTTCGGCAAGGAAATGGCAGCCATAAAGAAGGAGACTAAAGAAGGCTCTCCTGATGGTGCAGGAAGGCTTCCGGCGATGGTAGGACTTGATATGTCCGGCTATTCGACCACAAGCATGGAGAACGGCATAGTACCGAATGCCATAGATATGGCAGAGATGGCCTGGTCAAATAACTGCATCATAACGATGTGCTGGCACTGGACGGTACCTTCCGAATACCTTACGGGAACCTGGTACAGCTCCTTCTATAAGGAACATACAAATATCAATCTGGACAGGATAATGAACGGCCAGGACGATAAGGGCTACGAGCTCCTTGTAAGAGACATGGAATCGGTTGCGACACAGCTGGAAATACTTTCTGAAAAGGATATTCCGGTACTCTGGAGACCACTTCATGAAGCCAGTGGTGGATGGTTCTGGTGGGGAGACTGCAGTGCTGAGTCATACATAAAGCTGTACAAGCTGATGTATGAGATATTTACCGAAAAGCACGGGCTTCACAACCTGATCTGGGTATGGAACGGACAGTCGGCTGACTGGTATCCGGGAGATGATGTGGTGGATATAGTCGGAACGGATATCTATCCGGGACAGAGAGTATATACCTCACAGTATCCTAAATATATAGAGAATGTTGAAATACCGACTGAACGAAAGATAGTTACACTTTCAGAAAACGGATGCCTTGTGGATCCGGAGCTTGCGGTAAGAGATAACGCAATGTGGAGTTATTTCGGCACCTGGAGCGGTGAATTTGTAGTCGAAGACAGTACACTGATCGTCTATGACGATACTTATACAGATAAAGAGATGCTTAAAAAGGTTTACAACCATGAAAATGTCATAACTCGTGACGAACTTCCTGTTCTGTCGGAATACGAGATGGCACCGGAGAGAAAATAATGGATGAAAATTTCAGGACCGAACCGGTTGATCCGGGCGGCGTAGGAGAAAAAAGATCCCTTGGCTGGATAATATTTGATGTGGAAGGACCGGTGGTCAGCTTTTTGACGAAGGCCGGAGAGCTGCTTCTGCTGAGCTTCATATTTACACTGTGCTGCCTGCCGCTGGTGACCATAGGTCCGGCATGCACGGCTCTGTACAGTACGGTGGTGAAGAATATCAAGCATGGCAGAGGCTATCCGCTGAGAGAATTCTTCTCAGCCTTCAGGAGAAGGTTTAAGAAGTCCTTTATCGCCGGCCTCATCATGCTGGTGTGGTGCGCAGGACTTTACCTGATGTACAGGACGGTAGGAAAGACGGTTTCGGGTTCCTTTGCCAGAAAGAGCTTTATAGTGATCCTGACGGTATCGATGGCTGTATTTTTCTATCTCTACCCGATACTTTCAAGATTCAGGATTAAGCTGGCAAATGCTTTCGCAATGGCCTTCGTGATGTGCGGAGAACACTTCCTGACATCGCTGGCCATGATACTTTCGAGCGTGGGAGTTGTTTATCTGTTGATGTTCATACTGCCGATCATCACGCTTCCTTTTATACCCGGCATCTGGGTATATCTTATGAGCTTCCTTATGGAGAAGGCGCTGAGGAGATACATGCCGCCTCCAAAAGAAGCAGATAAGGAGAAATGGTTCTATGAGTAAAGACAGATTGAGTATGGAGGGATATCTATGTCGCAGAAATTAAGGAACAGAATAATAACCCTGGCAGTGATCGTGGGCGTGATCCTGTTCTTTTACATACGTTCAAAGATGAATAACGACACGGTAACAGGCGGAAACTCACGCGTAGATTATAGTACGGAATATGGAAAATACATGTCTTCCTTCACGGATGCTGCAAGACCTGATGAGAAGATCGAGATCGGCGGCGCGGATTTCACCTCATATACAGAAGAAGGTGAAGTTGTTAAGCCTGAGATAAAGAAGGATTTTGAAGGCTTCAAGGGTGACAGCGTTCTTACAGCAGAGGATGCCGAGATCACATACACCTTTGAGGTTAAGACAGCCGGAATCTATGAGCTTTCCATCGATTACTATCCGGTTGAAGGAAAAAACTCGGAAATACAGAGAAGCTTCTACCTTGACGGCGAGATGCCATATAAGGAGCTGGATATCGTTCAGTTTACAAGAGTCTGGACAACAGACATCTCCAAAGCTGCTTTCGAAAGCGGAGCTACAACTGTTAAATGGAACAAAGATAATCAGGGGAATGATATGAAGCCGACCTCCATCGAGGAGCCGGAATGGATCAGTTCATATCTCTATGATAATAACGGATACATCACAGAGCCTCTTTCTTTCTACCTTGAGGCCGGAACACATACACTTACCATCGAGTCACAGCGTGAGCCTATGCTTATAGGAAAGCTTACATTCTCGAACAGTGATGAGCCACTTACCTATGCTCAGCAGAAGGCTAAGTGGGATGAAGCCGGCGCAGGCTATGCTGATAATGTTGAGATCGTAATCGAGGGTGAGGATGCAAGAAAGACCTCTTCTCAGACCCTTTATCCTAAGCAGGATCAGTCATCACCGGCTCTTAGCCCATCAAGTGCAAGATACCTCCTGAATAATACTATAGGTGGTGAAAGCTGGGATAAGTCGGGACAGTGGATAGAGTGGGAATTTGATGTCCCACAGGACGGATATTATGAGATCTCGCTTTATGATAAGCAGAATTTCATGCGAGGCATCTATGTTTCAAGAAAGATATATATAGACGGCGAGGTTCCTTTCAAGGAGATGGAAAGCTACGGCTTCTATTATGAATCAGGCTGGAGACTTGACACTCTGCAGGATAATTCGGAGGTGCCTTATAAGTTCTACCTCACAGAAGGACGTCACACTTTGAGGATGGAGGTTGTTCTTGGTGAGTTCTCAGACGTTATAGCTGAGGTACAGGATTCTGTAAATAAGCTCAATGCTATCTATAGAAGCGTTATCCGAATAATCGGAACAAACCCTGACACCTACCGCGACTACCAGATTGAAGCATCGATCCCAAATATCGTAGACGACCTTAAGGAGGTTAAATACGAGCTCGATGACGCCATTAACACCCTCCGAGCCGCGGTAGGGCACTCGTCAGATAAGGAAACAGTTCTGATAACAATGAGAGATCAGCTGGATTATCTCATCGATGATGTTGAGCATTTTGTAAGAGTTATCTCTACATACAAGATAAATGTGCGTGCCTGCGGTACCTGGCTTACACAGGTTATCAGTCAGCCGCTCCAGATAGACAGGATTTATATCACATCAAGCTCGGAAGATATCGACATAGATAATGACGGCTTCCTGAGCAAGGCGTGGAATGAGCTGAAGAGACTCGGTTATTCTTTCGTGATCGACTACAACTCAATGGGTGCAACAGGGGATTCAAAGGATAACCCTACGATAACACTCTGGATAGGAACAGGCCGTGATCAGGCAAATGTTATCAGAGCACTTATCGATGAGTCCTTTACAAGCCAGTATGGAATAAATGTAAATGTTCAGCTTGTAGACATGAATACACTTCTTCGTGCCGAGCTTGCCGGAGAAGGACCTGATGTAGCTATTCAGGTTGCAAATACGAACGGTATAGCCGGTGCGGTTCTTAATACCGGTAACGATACACCGGTTAACTACGGAATCAGAAAAGCGGTTCTTGACCTGAATCAGTTTGAGGATGCGGATGAGGTAAAGTCGAGATTCTTCGACAGTGCACTCACAGCATTCAGCTTTGACGGAGCTCTTTACGCGCTTCCTGAGACCATGACCTTCCCGGTTATGTTTTACCGTAAGGACATCCTGGATGATCTCGGACTTGAGGTTCCGGAGACCTGGGATGATGTGAATGTCATCATGACAGTGCTTGCAAAGAACCAGATGGAATTCGGTATGCTGCCGAGTGAACAGGTATTTGCGATGCTTCTTTACCAGAACGGTGGACAGTACTACAACGAGGGCGGTATTTCATCTGCACTTGATTCGGATATAGCAGTAAATACTTTTAAGCAGTACTGCGAATTCTATACAGATTACGGTCTCGACAAGACAACAAGTGTTGAGGAGAGATTCCGTACAGGTGAGTGTCCGATCATAATCGCTGACTACACCGTATATAACAACCTTGAGGTTTCTGCTCCTGATATCGCAGGTCTCTGGGACTTCACAATGGTTCCGGGAACTGTAAAGGAGGACGGAACAGTTGATCATTCGGTAGGCTGTACAGGCCTTGCGAGCATGATCATGTCTGATACCGATGAACCTGATGCCTGCTGGACCTTCCTTAAGTGGTGGACCAGTGCAGAGGTTCAGGCTCTTTACGACAGAGAGATGGAAAGTCTCATGGGTTCTGCAGCCAGAGTTGCAACAGCGAATAAGGAAGCCTTCGAGCTCCTTCCATGGCCTGTAGACACCTACAAGAACCTGAGCGCAGCCTTTGATTATGTTAAGGGTATCCCACAGGTTCCGGGCGGATATTATTCATGGAGAAATGTAAATAACGCCTTCTATACGGTTACCACCGAAACAGACACGGCTTCGCCGCGTGAGGAGCTGATGGACAAGGTAATCTACATTAATGAAGAGATAAACTATAAACGAAAAGAATTCGGCTTGCCGACTGAAGACTAGGGAAGGGGGATATCGGAAAAGTGGACGACAAGAAAAAGTCAGATATTTTAAATATGCTGCACGATGCGGCAGATGACAAACTTGATATCGATTTTGATATCTCTCCTGATGATGAAGATGAAGCTGTTTTCGGTGAGGCTGTTACAGCCGAAGCTCTCGAGGATGATGAACTTTTCGGAGAGGTTTCGGCGTCAGGAGCTGAAGATGATAAGCTCTTCGAGAAGGCCATGCAGATGCATAAAAAAGAAGAAATGGATAAGGCCAGAGAAGCTATTGAGGAAGAGAAACGCCTTGAAGCTGAGAAGACTGATCCAAAATACAGCTATGCGAAGACCAAGACAGATGCGGAGCTTGAAGAAGAATTCGAGAGGGGCAGAAAGAATGCCCAGATTGTAGCGAAGAAAAAGAATTCTGTCAGATACAGAATGAAGAGAAGTAAAGCAAGCTATGCCATGATGGCACCTTACTTCATCCTTTTCTTCACCTTCACGGTGCTCCCGGTTGTCATGTCCATCGGACTCAGTTTTACCTATTTCAATATGCTCGAAGCGCCGAAGTTCAATGGTTGGGCTAACTACATCAAGCTCTTCCTGCATGATGATATATTTATCATTTCGCTGAAAAATACACTTATATTTGCGGTCATTACAGGCCCTATAAGTTACATACTCTGCCTTCTGTTTGCGTGGATCATCAACGAATTCCGCCCGAAGGTCAGAACCTTCCTGACACTTATCTTTTATGCGCCTTCCATCTGCGGAAATGCATATATGGTATGGTCGCTCATCCTTTCAAGCGACAGATACGGATATCTTAACGGACTTCTGATGAAGCTTGGACTTATAGATGAGCAGAGACTCTGGATGCAGGATACAAAATACATCCTTCCTTGCCTTATAGTCGTACAGCTCTGGCTGTCACTTGGTACAGGCTTCCTGTCATTCATAGCAGGTCTTCAGACAGTAGATAAATCACTTTACGAAGCAGCAGCCATAGACGGTGTAAAGAACCGCTGGCAGGAGCTGTGGTATGTAACCCTTCCGGCAATGAAGCCTCAGCTTATGTTTGGTGCGGTTATGCAGATAACACAGTCCTTTGCGGTGGCTGATATTTCGATACAGCTGGCCGGCAATCCGTCCGTAAATTACGCGGGTTCAACGGTTGTCACGCACCTTCTCGATTACGGATCTACCCGATTCGATATGGGCTACGCCTCGGCGATCGCAACAGTGTTGTTCCTCCTGATGGTCGGAACGAATAAGCTTGTTCAAAGGCTGCTGAGAAGGGTAGGTGAGTAGGATGTTTGGAAGAAAGAAAGATAAAGTCCTTCAGCCTCTCACCCACGGTGCAGTAGTTATTCCGCCTCCAGTTCCTGATAAGGATCCGGACGCGGTGGTTGCAAGACTTCAGAAGAAAACCTACAAGGAGAAGAAGGTCAACCGTTCGGTAGCCGGTAACGGAATTCTCTTCGCGATTATGATCATCTGCGGCATATTTATGTCACTGCCGCTGGTAATGATCATCAATAACAGCCTTAAGCCGCTGGACGAGATATTCCAGTATCCTCCGAAGATATTTGTTAAGAATCCGACATTCGAGAACTTCACTGATCTTTTCTCGGTTATGAATAATTCCTGGGTTCCTTTCTCCAGATATATTCTTAACACGATAATAATCACAGGTCTCGGTACAGCCGGACATGTAATAGTTGCCAGCCTTGCAGCATATCCTCTTGCCAAGCATGAATTTCCGGGCAAGAAGCTGCTGTTCAACATGGTCATCCTTTCGATGATGTTTTCGTGGACAGTTACACAGATACCGAATTACATGATCATCAGCTGGCTGCACATCAACAATACATACGCAGCCCTTATCCTTCCTGCATGGCAGTACGGAATGGGACTTTACCTTATGAAGCAGTTTATGGAGCAGCTTCCGACCTCGCTTATGGAATCAGCGAGACTCGACGGTGCTTCAGAATTCAAGATCTTCTGGAAGATAGTTATGCCGAATGTTAAGCCTGCATGGCTGACACTTGCCATATTCCAGTTCCAGCAGATGTGGGGAAATACAGGATCGATGTTCCTCAGAGACGAGCAGCTCAAGCCTCTTCAGTTTGCGCTTCAGCAGATCTCTGCAGGAGGTACCGCCAGAGCGGGTGCATCGGCAGCAGTAACCTTTATCATTGCGGCAGTGCCTATCACATTCTTCCTGGCATGTCAAAGCAATGTCCTTGAAACAATGACAACCTCTGGTATGAAGGAGTAAGCCTATGAGAAAGAAAAACAAGATCATAAAGCTTATAACGGCCGGTGTACTGGCTGTGGGCATGCTCCTTTCAACTACAGGCCTGTCTTTTGCGGAGGGGGATATACCATATGATTCCTATAACTACAACTACCGCAAGGATATAGTATTTACGCCTGCTCCTTATGTTCCGGACGGAAATGTGACCGGGCTTGATGTTGGAATAACAAACTTCAAGGAGCCTCAGGACATTTGCGTATCAGATGATGGCGAGATATACGTTGCGGACACCGGAAACAACCGCATTGTAGTAATGGACAGGGAGATGAACAAGGTCAATCGTATCATCGAGGGCTTTGACATGAACGGCAAGGCCGAGACTTTCAATGCTCCGATGGGACTCTGCGTTTCCGAGAATAACGAGCTTTATGTAGCTGATTCAAACAATAAGAGAATAGTAGTGCTTACGCCGGAGGGTGATTTCGTTAAGATCGTTGATAACCCTCAGTCGGAAATACTTGAAGATGATTTCGATTTTGTTCCGCTTAAGGTTACGGTAGATTACGCTGACCGTGTCTATGTAATAGCCAAGAAGGCCTATGAAGGAATACTTGTATTTGAAAATACAGGCGATTTCACAGGATACTTCGGAACGATCGAGGTTAAGATAACACTTTGGGAGAAGTTCTGGAGACGTATCGCCAGCAAGGAGGAGAGAGCGAACCAGCAGCTTTATATCCCTACAGAGTTTACCGGTATCGACGTTGATGCGGACGGTTTCATCTATGCGTCAAATATCGATTCCGCAGGAATACAGGCCGTAAGACGTCTCAATCCTCAGGGTAAGGATGTTATCCAGAAGGGTGAGAACGGAAATGTCGGCGGTGATATCAGATGGTCCGAGTACGGTGATTACAGTGGACCAAGCGAGATCACGGACGTTGTTTACAGAGGTCAGGGCAAATATTCCCTCCTGGACAGAAAGAGAGGAAGAATATTTACCTACGATAAGGAAGGAAATCTTCTTTATATCTTTGGCGGAAAGGGCCAGCAGAAGGGAACCTTCCTAACACCGGTGGCAATTGAGGCGGTGGATGATGAGATACTTGTCCTCGATTCCGGACACAATGCGATACTGAAATTTAGGGCAACCAATTACGGTTCTTTGATCAATGAAGCAGTCGGACTCAGATACGATGGTGATGAGACCAAGGCCATAGATAAATGGCAGGAGGTTCTCAGACTTGACGAGAATAACGAGCTTGCAAATAACGGTATCGGCAAGGCATATCTCACAGCCGGTGAAAATAAGAAGGCTATGAAGTATTTCAAGAATGGCATGAATCGTAAATATTATTCGATCGCCTTTAAGAGATACAGAAATGAAATACTTGCGAAGAATCTTGGCAAGATCATGACAGTGGTGATAGCATTTATCGCCTTTGTGGTGATATTTAAGAAGATCAGACGTAAGAAAAAGAATGCGCCGAGAGAGGAGGGACTACTATGACCAAGGCATTATCCAAGGATAAATGGAAATATGCATTGCATACAGTCAGCCATCCTGCAGACGGATTCTATGAGATACGTCACAGAGGAAGAGGAAGCGTTCTTGTAGCGATCATCTTCACGGCACTTTTTTCAATAAGCTTTTCCGTAAACAGGATATCAGCAAGCTTTATCGTAAATGATACCGATCCGAGAGCCGTTGATTCCTTCAACGAACTCTGCACGGTATTTCTCCTGCTGTTCCTGTTGTGTGTAGGAAACTGGTCAATAACCTGCCTTATGGAAGGTAAAGGACGTCTGAAGGATATAGTTATTGCGGTTGGATATTCAACTATCCCGGCAACCTTCTGTCTCTTCCTTGGAACCTTTGTGAGCTGGTTTGTTACCCTTGATGAAGCTGCATTTTACTATATGATCGTTGGAATAGGTATAGCTTATACCTGCTTTATGCTGCTTATCGGTGTTATGACGATACATAATTTCACACTGGGTAAGACGCTTGTTACGTTGTTCCTTACCCTGATCGCAATGCTGCTCATCATATTTGTGGTTCTGCTGCTCGTAAATCTGATAAATCAGGTATACAGTTTCCTGTACAGTATATATCAGGAACTTGTATTCCGTTCTTAAAGGAGGCACGGGAATGGCGAAGACAAAAGAACAGAAGAAGGCTCTTAAGGAGCTGGATCTGAACATAAAGAAGAAAAAGAAGCTGAGCAAACCTGTGCTTTTCTTTATTCTGGCTATCGTCCTGATAGCTGCCGGTTACGGTATCAGATACCTTATCAGATATACCTTCTATAATGGTTATAAGGATTATCTGACGGATTACGAATACACTCCGGGAACCGAGTTCAAGGCCCTCAGCGACAAGGATAAAAATGTCCCTGATATGGCGCTTGCCGCGGAGTCGGATAAGCTAAAGCTTTATGTTGATGTTAAAACAGGTGTTACAGCTGTCTACGACAAGAGAACCGGAGAGATCACCTACTCAAATCCTCCGGGAGCCGATGAAGACGGCATAGCAAACGGAACAAATAAAAACTATATGAAGAGTCAGCTGATAGTTGACTATTTCAATACACAGAGACTTGAAAGCTCTTTCGATTCCTACAGTCAGTCGGTTGCCTTTGATCAGCTTGAAGCAGAGGCTATACCGGACGGTGTCAGGATCAAATACACCATAGGTGATACAACAGCTAAAACCGGTATCGTTCCTATGTACATCAGTAAAGATACTCTTGAGGATGTGCTCAGTAAGCTGGATGACGAGGGAGCAACATATACTAAGAAGAAGTTCAAGAAGAGCGATATCGCTCCTGATTATATGGAGCTTCTTGAATCGGCTGCGAGCGGTGCTTCGCAGATCAGAAAGCTGAACCAGTATTTTGAACAGGCAGGCTTTACAAAGGATGATTATGAAAGAGAGATGATGGGCTCCGGAGTTGAAGGGGCAGTTCCTATAACCTTTGTTATCCCTGTTGATTACACACTTAAGGATGATTACCTTGAGGTATGCGTTCCTATGAAGGGCGTTGAGGAGAATGGCGGCGGAGCTATTTATAAAATACAGCTTCTCGGCTTCTTCGGAGCAGCCGGAAAAGATGAGGAAGGCTATATGCTGGTTCCGAACGGTTCGGGATCGATCATCAACTTCAATAACGGTAAGGCCAAGATGAGAGTCGGAAATGATTATTCCGAGTACATCTACGGAATAGATCCTCTGGCTGCAGAGTATACCGTTATGGAGGTTACAGAGGATGCGAAGCTTTCGCTTTTCGGAATCTTCCGTGAGAAGAGCAGTATCCTTGCAACTATAGAGGACGGAGCTTCTCTTGCAAATGTAACTGCCAACGTGGCAGGTGAAGTTAACGAATACAATAATGTATTTACCACCTTCGTCCTGAGAGGAAACGATAAGCTTGCAATGTTCGGTACTACCGGAAGCGAGGCGGATCTTCCTATAGTTGAGAAAAATTACTACGACTCGCAGCTTAAGATCAGATACACCTTCCTTTCTGAGGAATATAAGGGATATTCGGGCGCTGCGAATTACTACAGAGAGAGACTTATTAACGAAGGTGTGCTTACACCGACTGAAGCGTCCGGTGATATCAAGCTTTACTACGATATCCTTGGTGGTGTTGAGAGGACCAATTATTTCCTCGGAACACAGTACCGTTCGCTTTATCCGATGACCACCTTTGATGAAGCCGGAGAGATCGCAAAGGATCTTTCTGAAGCAGGCGTCAAGAATCAGGTTATGAACTACCAGGGCTGGAGCGCAGGCGGTTATAACCACGATGTGCTTAATAAAGTCAAGGTACCGCGCAAGCTGGGCGGTCAGGACGATCTCGAGAAGCTTGACAAGACCATGAGGACCCTCGGTGGACTGCTCTATATCGATTGTGCTTTCCAGAAGGTTTCCTATGTGAGCAGCAGGTATTCGAAGACGAATGAATCTTCAAGATATTACGGCAGTAGCTATGTGGCAGAGTTTGGACTTGTAAGTCCTGCTACACTCAGAAGAACGGCAGCTCTCGGCTATGCTGAAAATATTTATTATCTTGTCTCACCGAAGTTCCTTATCAGATATACAGAGAACTTCGCAGAGGAGATAGAGGATGTTAAGGTTTCGGGAATATCTCTCAGAGATCTCGGAAATGAGCTTCACTCAGATAAGAGAAGAAGTAATGTTATAAACCGTGAACAGGCACTGGATGTTGTAGAAGGTCAGCTGGGACTTATGAAGGATACCGGCAAGAATGTGATGGTAAATGATGGAAATATCTACACCTTCGCATATGCGGATGACATCATCAATGCACCGGTTTCGGATAATGATTACTACGTTATCGATGAGTCAGTTCCTTTTTACGAGATGCTCATCCACGGCTGTATAGATTATTCGGGTTATCTGATCAATCTGGCGGATACAACGGATAAGCAGAGTATAGTTCTTAACCTTATCGAATACGGAGCATCGCCTCATTTCGTATTTTCTAAGCAGAGTTCAAGCGAGCTTAAGCTTACTGGTGTCAGCAGTATGTATTCTACAACCTATGACAGCTGGAAGGATTATGCACTTGAGATCTATAACGAGACGAACGCAGCTCTGTCACAGGTAAACGGCGCATATATAACAAAGCATGAGGTAAGAGACGGAGCCACCGTCGTTACCTACAGCAATGGAAAAAAGATATACATCAATTACGGAAGTAAAGCGGTTACTGTGGATGGGATCACAGTTGAGCCTAAGAATTATGTGATAGGAGGGTAAGTATGGAAAAGAAGAAAAGAAAAAGAAAACTTACACTTACCCGCAGACGTTCCATAAACGGTTATCTTTTCATACTTCCGTGGCTCATAGGCTTTCTCGCGTTTTATCTGAGAGGGTTCTTCATGACCATACAGTTCTCTCTTTCGGAACTGACGGTTAAGCCGGGCGGAGGCTATACGCTGGATTTCCTGGGACTCAAGAATTTTACCTACGCCTTCAGAGGACATGGAACCTTCAAACAGATACTCACAACTTCGGTTGGAGATATGCTCATAGATGTTCCGCTTATAACCTTCTTCAGCTTGCTCATAGCAATGCTCCTGAACAAGAAGTTTAAGGGAAGAACACTTATCAGAGCTATATTCTTCCTTCCGGTAATACTTAATTCGGAAGCAATCATAGCAGCGATGGAGTCGGCAAGAGGCCTTATGGTGGGCGGAATCAACTCCGGAAGCGCAGAGCTTATGGAGGCTTCGTCCGGCGGAGTCGGAATAGAGTATTATATCCAGATGTTCTCTTCGCTCGGACTTCCTATGGGTCTTATCGAGTACGTTATGGGAGCTGTTTCGAGAATAAGCGACATCATAAGTGCATCCGGCGTACAGATAATCATATTTATTGCTGCTTTGCAGTCTATACCGGGATCAATGTACGAGGTTGCCAAGATTGAGGGTGCAACAAGCTACGAGACTTTCTGGAAGGTAACCTTCCCGATGGTTATGCCGCACATCATTACGGTAGTTGTCTATACGGTAGTTGACAGCTTCGTCAATTCCGAGGTTGTCAATCTGGCATACGACACAGCCTTCAGCTACAAAAACTACGGACTCAGTTCGGCGATGAGTATTATTTCCACGGTGATAACGTGTCTGATACTTTTAGTCGTCGTCCGGTTCATACAAAAACGAACGTTCTACTACAACTAGGAAAGGAGGTAAAGCCATGGCTAAGATTAAGACCAAGGAAGCGATGGAAGCGGAGTTTGAAGAAAAAAGAAAGATCCGTCCGAAGGCTTCTTTGGATGATGACCTGGTAGAGGTTGACACCAGAAGTTTTCTGGCAAGAAAGATCGACATAAATACCAGAAGCAGGATCACCGATGGTGTAAAGGGCTTTATCTTCGGACTTTTCAGATGGATAGTTCTTATTGGTATTTCCTACGTAATAATCGGACCGGTGCTCGGTATCATTTCCAGATCATTCTTCTCGGATGCGGACCACTACAATACGATGGTCTACATGATACCGCAGACTCCGACGATGGAAAAATACAAGGTTGCATGGGATGTTCTGAGATACGGTTCAACCATGATCAAGACCGTGCTTTATTCCGTAAGTCTTATGCTTATCCAGGTGCTTATGTGCTCCATGGTCGGCTACGGTTTCGCAAGGTTCAACTTTCCACTTAAGAAGCTCCTCTTCGGCTGTGTGGTAATTATGATCGTAATTCCTGCACATACGATAATGCTTCCTATGTATATGACCTTCGCGAACTTTGATATCTTCGGAATAATCAGCCTGATCACAGGCAAGAGCGTAAATATGCTCGCAACAGTATATCCGATGTACATACTGACATTTTTTGCCTGCGGACTCAGATCCGGACTGTACATCTATATCTTTAACCAGTTCTTCAGAGGACTTCCTAAGGAGATTGAGGAAGCGGCCTTCGTTGACGGCGCAGGTGTATGGTATACGTATTTCAGGATCATGCTCAGAAATGCAACTCCAGCAGCGATAACAGTTTCTATTTTCTCGCTTGTATGGCAGTATAACGATACCTTCTATGCAAAGCTCTTTAACTTAAGCGATAAGGTTGTTTTAAGTAAAAGAATTGCATCGCTTCAGAGCACGGTCAGCAACGCCTACAAGATATATGATCCGAACATCCTGGAGCTCTATATGGATGCCGGAATTGTATTGATAATGCTGCCTTTAGTAATAATTTACGTCATACTGCAGAGGCAGTTTATCGAGGGTGTTGAACGAAGTGGTATTGTTGGATAAATATAGTGATTTTTTATAAAATTTGATTGACAATTAAGGATAATTTAGTTAAAATTTAGCTAAACCAAAAACAATCTTAAATTAAACTTAAAGAGTGTAGTAAGGAGGTTTTTAAGTGAAAAAAGTAAGATCAAGGGCAGCTTCTGTTCTTCTTGCTTCAGCTATGGCGCTTTCCCTTACATCGTGCGGAAAAAGTGATGATAAGAAGGAAGACACTACAGCCAAGCCAGATGATACAACAACAGAGGCGACAACAGGCGATGACACGACCGAAGCAACTACAGAGGAGCCACAGAAGGTTCTCGCTAGTGTAGACTTCGAGGATGAAAAGTTTGATTTCGTTGCAATAAGCACAGGAAGCGGAAGAGACAAGTCTGAGCTTTCTATCGCAGATTTCGCGGGATCAAAAGCACTTAAGGTTACAAATACAGAAGGCGGCAATATGTTTATAGCAATAAACGTAAGCGCTCTTCTGGGAGATGATGTAGAAAAGCTTTCAAGTATCGTTCTCGATATCGGAACCGAGAACACAGACGGAAGCGGCAAGTTCTACGCATCAAGCGGTCTCATCTATTCTTATACAGGTGAGGGCAACGATGAGGTTAAGGGAAATGCTTGGTCAGTATATCTCGATACAGCAAACCCTAAGACAGCAACCTTTGACGTAAGCGGTGCAGGCTTTGTAGCAGGTAAGGATAATTACATCATTATCTCTAAGGAAACAGACAATGCACCTACAGCACAGAATATCTATATTGACAACATAGCTTTCCTGGATGCTTCAGGAGCTACACTTACAGCTGATTCATCAGCAGCATTCGGAAATCCTGCAGGCTTTGGCGCAGGTATTGACAGATCTAACCTTTTCGGACTTCAGAAGGCAGTTGATTTCGCTGGCTTCCAGGTTAAGGGTGCAGGATGGGCTCAGGACGGTTTCGAGATGCCACAGAATATCCTCGACGCACTTGTTCCTGGTTCGGTAGTTGAGATCTCTTACAAGTCAGAAACAGGACATATGTGGATCGTAATGCCTGATTCTGAGGCAGGATGGATGAGAGTAGGCGTTGGCGACTATGATGGTTCAGGTCAGCAGTACGCATACACAAACAATTCAGGAAATACAGTTCAGATTACATATGAGCAGCTTGCAGCAGTACTTGGTGACGATGTTTCTAAGTGGGGCGCAAGAATGCAGTGTGAGTCTGATGGAGCTTGGGAAGTTACATCAGTTAAGGTTGGACAGGCAGCTCCTCATTACGCAATTGCACAGGGTGCAGTTAACTTTGAAGGCTTCCAGGTTAGTGGAGCAGGATGGGCACAGAACGGTGTCGCATTCACACCTGAGGTTACAGCAGCACTTGTTCCCGGCTCAGTTGTAGAAATCTCTTACAAGTCAGAGACAGGCAACATGTGGATAGTTATGAACGAAGCAGAAGCAGGCTGGATGAGAGTCGGTGTCGGTGATGCAGACGGATCAGGACAGGGCTATGCAGTTCAGGATGGTGCTAAGTGTTATATTACATTTGAGCAGATCGCAGAGTACTGCGGAGACGACGTTTCTAAGTGGGGTTCAATGATGCAGTGCGAGTCTGACGGAGCTTGGGAAGTTACAGGTGTTCGTGTAGGACCTGCAGCAGAGGTTAAGCCTGTTAACTCTAAGGTTGATCTTGGCGCAGCAGTAAGCGGTGCAGGATGGGCTCAGAACGGTGTTGAGCTTACAGAAGAGCAGATCGCAGCACTTCAGCCTGGTACAGTTATAAGCATCTCATACAAGTCTGAGTCAGGAGAGATCTGGATCGTTATGCCGGGCGCAGAAGCAGGCTGGATGAGAGTCGGTGTTGGTGATTATGATGGATCAGGACAGGGTTATGCACTCTTTGATGGTTCTTCATGCCAGATTCCTTACGAGATGATCGCACAGTATTGTGGTGATGACGTTTCTAAGTGGGGCAATGTGATCCAGTTCGAAGCATCTACAGCATGGGAAGTTACATCAGCAGCTATCATGACTGTTAAATAATGAGGAGGTTTGAATTTAATGAGAAAGCTTAAAAAACTTGCCGCTTTAAGTATTGCAGCTGCTATGACATTTTCGATGGCCGGCTGCGGAAAAGACGACAAGAAAGATGATAAGACAACAAGCGATACAAAAGCTACAACAGAAGGTACCACAGAGGGTGGTAATACAGGAGAGCCAAACCTTGATGGTGGCGGAAGAACAATAAAGATCGGTACATGGTGGGATATGTACTACGGCAGTAATGATGCAGACATCTACGCTGACCCATCTGTATCAGATGAAGAGCTTGCACAGAAGCATTTCGACGCTCTTAAGAGAGTTGAGCAGAAATACAATGTTAAGATCGAGTATGTAAACCTTACATATGACGGAATTCAGGAGTCTATCAACAACTCAATCCTTGCAGGTAAGCCGGATTGTGATATTTACCTTGTAAACTCATCAATCGGTGTTCCGGCAGTAGCAAACGGATATGTTCAGAATCTTGAGGATGTTCTTCCTGCAGATTGTGATCTGTTCACAAACCAGAATTACCTTAAGCCTGTTAACCTTCCTTTCGAAGGAACTTATCTGATGGGCGTTGTAGGTGGTGAGGATGTTCCGGCAGGTGCATACTGTCTCGCTTTCAATAAGCAGATGCTTGAGGATGCAGGCCTTGAGAATCCTAATGACCTTTATGCAAAGGGTGAGTGGACCTGGGATAAGTGGAGAGAGTATCTCCTCGCACTTACAAAGGATTCTGACGGTGATGGCGTAACAGATGTTTACGGTTACGGCGCACGTTATGACTTCCTTATCAACGGACTTACAATGAGTAATGGTACACAGATCGCTTCTACAGCAACTGAGAACCTTTCAAGTAAGGAAGTTGGAGAAGTTCTTGATTTCATCTACAAGATGTACAATGTTGATCATGTTGCTAAGCCTTGGAATGCAGATGATTTCAATGCTAACCACCTTGCATATCAGGATGGTTCTGTAGCTTGCTGGATCACAGCAGCTTGGATCGCTGATGGTGATGACGATGTAGGATTTGAGCAGATCTGGTGCCCATTCCCAATCGGACCTTCAGGAAATGAGGCAACAAACCCACGTAAGAACGCAGGCGACCTTAACTACTACATGATCCCTGTTGGTGTTGATAATCCATATCTTGTATACTCAGCATTCTCTGATTATCAGAACTGGTATGAGGATGATTTCGATCTTCGTGACTGGGTAAATGAGTGGTGGCATGATAACTCTTTCACAGAGGAGAACTACGAAGTTATGTGCTATGTTGGTGAAGCAGTAACTCTTGACTTCTGGAATACAAGTTCAGAGCTCAATGGTGCAGTTCCACAGCTTCTCGATGGTACTATGACAGCAGCACAGTTCCAGGAGAGTTATAAGAATACTGTTCAGTCATTCCTTGATGATCTGTTTAAATAATCTTGACTGATCATACTTAATACTATAGAACTAACATATGTAGCCTGCGCTATTTGTATGGCGTAGGCTATATGTGTATATGAAACCGGGGATTTTTGGCCCGGAAAAAAGTTTAGGTAAATCAAAAGTAGGGAGAATAGGTAATTGTTTTCACCGGACAGTTTATTTTCAAGATTCATGAATACGCTTCTGGACATCATAGTGATCGGCCTGCTGTGGCTGTTAAGCTCACTGCTGATAGTAACTATCGTTGCAAGCACAACAGCAGCTTACTATGCGATGTCAAAGGTGGTCAGACATAAGACCGGCTATGTGGTTAAAGAGTATTTCCGGTCCTTTAAGGCCAATCTGAAGCAGTCTGTACTTCCGGTGATCATATTTATGACAGTGGTCATTGTGATCGTACTGGACGTGATATATGTTTGGAATCACAGGAGTAAAACAAACGATGCGCTTTTCGTCATCCTTGTTGGAATAGCTTTCTTATTCCTTTCCTGTTCGGTATATTTTTGTCCGTTCCTTTCCAGATTTACCAAGAAAAACCGCGAATTGTTCAGACTGTCTGCGTTTTCAGCTTTCAGATTTCTGCCGATAACAGTGGCTGTATTAATTGCCACGTTAGGAGCAGTGATAATCATATATCTTATGCCATGGATGATAGTATTTCTTCCGGGAATCTTCCTGTTTTATCTGACATATCCTATGGAATATGTCATGTCTGCCTTCATGAAGAAGCCGGAAAAGGGAAGTCCGGAGGAGGAAATATGGTATAACCGAAAGCCTGACAGTATCTTCAGCAATAAAAAGGATGGTAAAACAAATAAAAAATAAGGAGAATGAAAATGGGTGATGTTAAGATGATCAGTCCTGAAGTGCCAAATATGCCATGGCAGGACAGGCCTGAAGGAAAACTTAAGGGTGCCCCGATCTGGAGATATAAGGAGAATCCTATTATCAACCGTAACCCGGTTGAAAGTGTTGCTAGAATATTTAACAGTGCCGTTATACCTTATGAAGGTAAGTTCGTCGGAGTTTTCAGAGGCGAGCAGAGAAACGGCATCTCAATGATATACTTCGGAAGAAGTGACGACGGTATTCATTGGAATATCGATGAAGAGAAGATTCATTTTGTGAATGAGGCGGGAGAGCCTTTCCAGCCGATCTACGCATACGATCCGAGACTTGTTAAGGTTGAGGATACTTATTACATGATGTGGTGCCAGGATTTCTACGGCGCTGCTATCGGACTTGCCAAGACAACGGATTTCAAGACCTTTACAAGAATTGACAATCCATTTATCCCATTCAATAGAAATGCAGTGCTTTTCCCAAGAAGGATCAACGGAAACTATGTAATGCTTTCACGTCCTTCTGACAGCGGACATACACCATTCGGTGACATTTTCCTTTCAGAAAGCCCTGACATGACTTACTGGGGCAAGCACAGACACGTTATGAGCAGAAGCCAGGAATGGTGGGAGTCTCTCAAGATAGGCGGCGGTGCGGCTCCTATCGAAACAACAGAAGGCTGGCTCCTTTTCTACCACGGTGTAAGCGGAACCTGCAACGGTTATGTTTATTCAATAGGCGGAACTATTCTGGATATAGACAATCCTTCAGTGGTTAAATACCGCTGCGAGAACTTCCTCCTCACTCCTGAAGAGTGGTACGAGGAGAGAGGATTCGTTCCGAATGTATGCTTCCCATGTGCAACCATACATGATTCGGCAACAGGCAGGATAGCGCTTTACTACGGATGTGCTGACAGCTATGTCGGCCTCGCATTTACAAAGGTCGATGAGATAGTCGATTATATCAAGTCACACAGCGTTGTGCGCTCTGATGATACTGAGATCGGTATAAGATAGATGATGATCACTAACCCCTGGTGATATCATAAATGATATAGCGGTCGGATATATTCCGATATTTGGATCTGGGAATATATCCGGCCGTTTGTTATACGAGGAATTAATATGACTGGTAATAAAGAATTCGGAATATTTTTTGATGAAAAGAACATGACCTTCCTGATTCAGACAGAGAAGGCGTCTTATGTAATGGCTGTGGTGAATGGTTATCTCGGCCATGTTTACTTTGGAAAGAAACTGGGAAGTGCACCGGGGCTTTCGAGCCTCAGGATGGGTGATTACACTTATCTTGCGGGTAAGCCGGGAGATAAATGCACCTTTATGGATGGATTTCCTTTTGAATATAGTATCAGCGGAACCGGCGATTTCAGGGCTTGTCCACTTGTTGTTAAGAATGAAAACGGTTTCTATGGCGGCGAGTTGAAATACAGTTCACACAGTATTTACAAGGGCAAGAAACCTCTTCCGGGACTTCCTGCAACCTTTGGAACGGAGGATGACACCAGGTCCCTTGATATTACACTTACCGATGAGGTGCTGGGACTGAAGGTTATTCTGACCTACAGTATTTATAAGGAAATCGATGCGGTTACTAGAAGTGTAAGGGTAGAACTGTCAAGTGATTCGAAAATATATATTGAAAAGATAATGAGTGCTTCTCTTGAGATGCCTTGTGATGATAAGGAGATAATAACTCTTCACGGATCGTGGGCCAGAGAAAGGATACCTGACAGAAGAGTTATTGGGCACGGCACCACAAGTATTTCATCGAGCCGCGGAATATCTTCGCACCAGGAGCATCCTTTTGCAGCATTTGTGTCGCCTGACTGCACAGAAGAGGGCGGCGAGGCGCTTGCCCTGAGTTTTGTTTATTCAGGGAACTTTCTTGCGGAGGCTGAGAGAACACAGCATGATATGCTCCGTATAAATATGGGCATCAATCCGGACAACTTCTCATGGGAGCTTTGTCAAGGTGACAGCTTCACTGCGCCTGAGGTGATAATGGTTTATTCATCAGAGGGTCTCAGTGCCATGACAAACAGCTTCCATGAGATTATCAGAAAACACCTTATCAGAAGCAGGTACCTGCACAAAAAGAGACCGGTGCTTCTGAACAACTGGGAGGCTACCTACTTTGATTTTACGGAGGAAAAGCTCCTCAGACTGGCTGAAACAGCTAAAAAAGCCGGCATCGAAATGCTGGTAATGGATGACGGATGGTTCGGAAAACGTGACAGTGACAACTGCTCTCTGGGAGACTGGAAGGTTGACAGAAGAAAGCTTCCGAACGGTGTGGATGGTCTGGCTGAAAAGATAAATGAGATAGGACTTGAGATGGGCATCTGGTTCGAGCCTGAGATGATCTCGCCGGACTCAGATCTCTTTAGAGCACATCCGGATTATGCTATACAGATACCGGGCAGGGCTCCGTCCGAATGCAGAAATCAGTTCGTTCTGGATATTACCAGAAAAGAGGTCAGAGACTGCATCTTTGAGCAGATATCCGACATACTTAAAACAGCTAATATTAAATACATAAAATGGGATATGAACAGGCCTCTTACCGATGTAGGAAGCATCACCACAGGAGGCGGTGAATTCCACCACAGATATATGCTTGCGGTTTATGAGCTGCAGGAAAGACTGCTTTCAGAGTATCCGGATCTTCTTCTGGAAAACTGCACCTCGGGCGGCGGTAGATTCGATCCGGGAATGATGTATTTCAGCCCTCAGATTTGGTGCTCGGATGATACGGACGCTATTGAAAGGCTTGCGATCCAGGAGGGAACAGCGCTTATTTATCCGCTTTCTGTGATCGGTGCTCACGTAAGTATCTGCCCGAATCATATTGTGGGAAGGACTACCGATCTTAAGACAAGAGGCTATGTTGCGCTTGCGGGGACCTTCGGCTATGAGATGGATATCAACAGACTGAGCGATGAGGAGCTTTCAGAGATTGCCGGTCAGATAAAGATGTATCATAAATATAACGACCTTGTAAGAGAGGGCGACTACTACAGACTGATAAGCAGCAACAGGCTTGTGAAGAAGAATCGCGATAATACATCATACTCGTGGATGGTTGTTTCCAAGGATGGTTCGGAGGCGCTTATGACCTATGTTCAGGCCAGAGGCAATGCAAATACAAGGCCGGAAAAGGTTAAGCTGAGAGGCCTCTGTCCGGGTTCGGATTATGAGCTTCCTGACGGAAGAAGCTTTAGAGGCGACGAGCTTATGAATATAGGCTTTGTGACGGATAAGATATACGGCGACGGTGCCGCAAGTCTCTATTATTTCAGGAGAAAAGATAATGAGTTATAAGATAAATAAGGATACAGAATACATACGCTTTCAGGGAAGAATATGCTTCAGAGAGGACACGGCCGTGCTGGGCTATACAAACAGCAGCATGACATTTAAGCTTAAAGGAAAGAAGCTTTCGGCAAAGTTTACAACAAGTACCACAGAGGAGATAAATGCGCCGGGACTCAGAGTATATATAGATGGCAAAAAGGATAAGGATATCGTTCTTAGAAACAGTGAAGCAGAGGTTATAGATATTGCGGTATTTCCGGAGGAAGGACTGCATGAGATAAGGCTTGTGAAGATCACTGAGGCAGGTATGTCGTGGGCGGCTGTGAGTGAACTGACAGCAGAGGGCGAGCTGCTTCCGGTAGAAGAGGATAAGAGAGGAAAGATACTTTTCATCGGTGATTCCATAACCTGCGGTTATGGAGTCCTGGGCGCTCCGGACGCGGAATATACGGTAAGAGATGAAGATGGCGAGCTTTGTTATGCGGCATTGGTTGCGCGTAAGCTGGATCTTAATGCGGAGTGGGTTTCTGTTTCGGGCTACGGTATGTATGTTGAATACACCGGCGATCCTGAAGGGATACTTCCAAGAGTATTTAATTATCAGAATGCCTTTTATGACAAAGAGGAGAGAGCGGATCTTTCACGTTTCATTCCGGATAATATAATCGTGAATCTCGGAACAAATGATTCCGGTCCGATGACTGATAATATACTGATACAGAAAGGCTATCTGGCAAGGTATGAGAGTTTTCTTTATTCACTTCGCATAGCTTATCCTGATGCAAATATCATCTGTGTTCTGGGTACGCTTGCACCGGGATATTATAAATACGTTCAGCAGGTTCTGGACAAGGTGAAGGCTGACGGCTTCACGAAAATCTACGGATTGGAGCTTCCGGAGCATGATGTAGAGCATGATGGTATGGCTTCGGGTCATCCTTCAAGGATAACTCATGAGAAGGATGCTGACAGGATAGTGGCATTTATGAAGGAGAATAAACTGGTCTAACGATAGGCCGTGATAGTGATGGAACCAAGGTGATCCGGCGATGGATCAGATTAGACTAGGTTGGAAAAATCACAGGGAGGAAAAAAATATGAGGCTTGCGGCTATATTCTCTGATCATATGGTTCTGCAGAGAGATAAGACTGTTTATGTCTTCGGCGAAACGGAAAAAGCTGTAAATGTGAGCGTAAGAATAGATGATATTGAGGCGGAGGTTTTTGTAGAGGCCGGTATTTTCACCATAGGGCTTCCGAAGCATCCTGCAGGCGGACCGTACACAATGACAGTCAGGGCTTATCAGGAAAAGGACAATGAACCTGTATTTGAAAAAGAAATCAGGGATGTGTATTTTGGCGAAGTCTGGATAGAGAACGGCCAGTCAAATATAGAATTTGAAATACAGAATGCAGAGGGTGGACAGGCGGAGCTGGAGTCTGCGGATCTGCCTATGATAAGATATTTCAAATCGATCAAGACTCCGGTGGTGGATGATGCACTGCTGGAGGCAGAGGAGAAGCTGACGTGGCATAGACTAACAGACGGAGACTTCAGGGATATGTCCGGTGTGGGATATTTCTTCGCAAAGAAGCTTCATGCAGAGCTTGATGTACCGATCGGAATAGTGGACTGCTATCAGGGCGGAACCTCCATAAGCTGCTGGCTTACTGAGGATAGACTTGCGAAATATGATGAGGGCAGGAAATATCAGGAAGAATTTGAGGAGAGTATAAAGGGCCAGACTGAGGAGGAGTACAATAGACTGCTCCTTACCTACAACGAGATGGTTGAGAAGCATCTTACGCTGGCTGCCGAGGCGAAGGCGAAGAATCCGGATATAACACCGGAAGAGCTCTCTGCAGTGGCAGGTGACTATCCGTGGCCGCCTCCGATGGGACTTAAGTCAGCCTTCAGACCGAGCGGTCTCTTCCATACGATGATTGAAAGAATTGCGCCATACCAGAGCCGCGGACTTATTTATTACCAGGGCGAAGAAGATGCTGTAAAATACGATAGATATGAAATACTCCTGAAGGAGCTTATCACAGAATTTAGAGAGACCTTCCTGGATATAGAGCTTCCTGTTGTTATACTTCAGCTTCCGATGTTCATAGGAAGAGGTGCGGAGGATAAACGTGAGTGGGCTTACATCAGAAAGGCGCAGGACAGTGCTGTAAAAGCTTCGGAGGGTACGCTGATAGTTTCACTCATCGACTGCGGTGAATATGATAACGTTCATCCGGTGGATAAGAAAACTCCGGGTGAGAGAACTGCTGTAAGGATTATGAAGGATGTTTACGGGCTTGAAGCAGGAAAAGCAGAGCCTGAGCTGGCAGAGATTACTGAAGCTTCGGGATTCAAATATATCCTGAGCTTCCTTAATGCCGAAGACGGACTTATAACGGCTGACAACAAGCTGATCGACCTAAGAAAAGAGCTGGCGGAATCAGCTGATAACCGTAACGATACTGCTTCGACGGATCATATTTTTGGCTTTGAAATATGTCTTAAAGGAAGCAATGAATGGAGCATTCCTTCTAATATCAGTATCGAAGGAGACAAGGTTGTGATCATCTCGTCTGAAGAGCTTGAAGGCGTCAGATATGGCTTCTTTGATTACGGAAAAGTGAATCTCTATAACAAAGCTATGATGCCGGTCAGACCGTTTGAATATAGCTTATAATGATGAAATCTTTGACTTGTCAGACAATACTGTATTTTGTATAATATTGTTACGACAGATTAATTGAGTGCGATAATCAGGTTATTCCTCCCGGGCGTCTGTCGGGAGAAATGCTGTTTTTGAGGTAACATGAGAATGAAAAACATAGCATTTCTTACCAGCGGAATCATGGATTATCTGTCATCGGACGCATGGAACGGTATCAAAAATGCAGCAAGAAACGATGATGTTAATCTTATTACGGTTCCACTGAAATATATTGCCCGCGATCTGAACGGGCTTCCTGATCGATATGAATATCAGTATGAGGTAACAGCAAGCTTTCTGAAGAAGGAAAGTATTGATGGTCTTATTGTTGCGGCTGATTATATCGGATGCCTGACAACCAGAGAGGTTCTTGAGGATTTTATAAGGTCACTGGACGATATTCCTATGGTGCTTATGGCTTCACGTATTAAGGGATATCCGGGGGTGACCTTTGATAATGTCACGGGAATCAAGGAGGCGCTCAGTTACCTTATTGAGAAGAAGGGCATCAGAAATATTGGAATGATAGGCGGACCTGATTGGAACAACGATGCCCATGAGAGAAGACTGGCTTACGAGGAATGCCTGCGTGAGCATGGTATAGAGATAAAGGACAACTGGTATATAGAGGGTGACCTTACAGAGCGGGTGATCGTGGAAGCAGGTGAGCTTCTTGATATGGCGCCGGAGCTTCAGGCCATATTCTGCGTAAATGATTCTACGGCAATCGGTCTCTATGATGTGATGCGCCGCAGAGGACTTGAACCGGGAAGTGACATATGCGTTTTCGGTTTTGATAATCTGGTCAGCGGAGCCATGATGAATCCATCGCTGTCTACCATCGATGCAAATACAACCGAGCTTGCGGGATATGCATACAAGATGCTGATGCGCATGCTTTGCGGTGAAGAGGTGGGCGAGGAGAAAATACCGACAAGATTCATCTGCCGTGATTCCTTCGGAAACGCAAATGATGCAGTGGATCGTGGCGGTGACCAGCTGATCTCCAAGCTTTTCCTTGATCATTATTTCGATCAGGTATTTTATCGTTACAGAAATCATGAGATGGAGGACGGTTCTCAGCTTCGTCTCAGGTTTATCGAGGTTATGTCGGAAATGATCGATATCACAAGACGTATAGATGTTGACGATGCCGGCATCAGGCGTCTTACGGATAAGATAAAATCCTTCCTGAAAAACGGTGCGTTGGATTATACCGATTATGATGAACTGATCCCTTATATGCAGAGGGTTCACAGTGAGGTGACAAAGTGTTTTACCGATGATATGCGTAAAAAGAGGGCCAGCGAGGTTCTTGCTGTGCTCTACAAATATATAATAAAGATACAGAACAACAGAAATGTTAAATACAAGGAGCATCTTGATCATATTCTTTATTCCATGAAGACGCTTGTGAGGGACAGCCTTAACTTCTCCTATGCAAACGATCTTAGCTATGTGGAGCTGGTGTCGCACCTTGACTGGATGGATATCAGGAATGCTTATGTGTATATATTTGAGAAGCCTATCGTGCGACTGCAGCAGGAGCTGGTGGATACGTCCATACCGATCAGGCTTAAGGCAACACTCAAGAATGGCGTTCCCGAAAGTGTGCCTTTCAACAGACAGCCTGTTACCTGTGAAGAGCTTTTTAATAATGCCGAGATGGGCGATGAAAAAAAGGAACTTGTTATGATGCCGCTGTATTTCGGGGATACGGTATATGGACTCATACTTCATGACCTTACGGAAATGACCTTCCGAAATGGCGAATTCCTTACCAATCAGCTTGGAACGGCTGCCAGAATGATAGAGGTCCTTCGTGTAAATAATGAGGTGCAGAAGCAGCTTGAAGACAGTATTGCAGTAATGAGGCAGCATAATATTGAGCTGGATAAGCTTTCGAGAAACGATGTTCTGACGGGCATACTCAACAGGCGCGGCTTTAATGAAACGGCTGAGGAAATAATTACCGAGAATAAACAGGCCGGCAGAGATACTCTCATATCATATGTTGATATGAATAACCTGAAGATCATCAATGATCGTTTCGGACATGAAGAAGGAGACTTTTCACTTCAGACAATTAGTAGTATACTGATGGATGTTGTTGGTGATAATGGTATAGTCGGACGAATCGGTGGTGATGAATACGCCTTCGTTTATTCGGGAATACTTCAAGGGAAGGAAATAGCCGACAGGATAAAGGCAACATTTGAAGAGTTTAATAAAAACAGCGTGAAGCCGTACAATATTTCCGTGTCCTGTGGCTTCTGTCTGGTTGCCGGTGCAGACAAGGAGATGACTCTGGAGGAAGCAATGTCTATAGCCGACAGAGATCTTTATATCGCTAAGCAGAGTAAGGACAACAGGATCATAAAAAACAGAAACGGCAGAAAGATTAGCTGACAGAAAGGACAGAAAAATGAGCAGATCTATAGCAGTACTCGGACTTGGACGTTTCGGCAAGAAGCTGGCGCTCAGTTTGTATGATATGGGTGAGGAGGTAATGGCCATCGATAAGAATGCCGAACTTGTTGAAGCGGTTTCGGGCGGCGTAACATACGCAGTCGAGGCGGACGTTTCAAATGCAGATGCACTTAAGGGCGTAAATATCGGAGATATGGATACCGTTGTGGTTGCAATGGGATCAGATCTGACAGCAAGTATTATGGCGGTAATGGTTTCTAAGGAGCAAGGCGTTCCTCACGTCATAGCCAAGGCGGCAGATGAAAGAATGGGCGAGATACTGAAGAAGGTTGGAGCTGATAAGATAATATTTCCTGAGGAGGAGACCGGACTCAGAACAGCGAGAAGGCTGGCATCGGATTCCTTCCTTGACTTTTTCGATATAGATGACAATCTCTGTTTGGTAGAGATCATGCCTAAGCCGGAATGGATAGGAAAGAATCTTATAGAGCTTAATCTCAGAGAAAAATACAGGGTGAATGTTGTAGCTGTGAAGGATCACAGTGAGATGCGTTCCTTCATAGATCCGAAGAGACCTCTTGAGAATGATACAGAGCTCCTGGTCATCATAGAGAAGGCGGATCTGAAGCTTATCAAATAATGTATTAAATATAAACTAAGGAGGGTTTTGTTATGACTTATTCAATTGAGGGTACACCGTTGCCGGTAGTAATCTGTAATCTTGAAAGCGGAGAGGTAATGATCACGGAGAGTGGCGGGATGGCCTGGATGTCTCCAAATATGCAGATGGAGACTGTAGGAGGTGGCGTTGGTAAGATGTTCGGCCGTGCATTTTCGGGCGAGTCTATGTTTCAGAACCGCTATACAGCACGTGGAAACGGTATGATCGCTTTTGCATCAAGCATGCCGGGACAGATCAGAGCTTTTGAGATCGGACCGGGTCGTGAGATCATCTGCCAGAAGTCAGCATTCCTTGCTTCAACAGCAGGAGTTGAGCTTTCAATCCACTTCAATAAGAAGGTCGGTTCAGGCTTCTTCGGCGGTGAAGGCTTCATTATGCAGAGACTTTCAGGAACCGGTATGGCATTTGTAGAGCTTGACGGATATATCAAGGAGTATGACCTTGTTCAGGGTCAGCAGATCGTAATAAATACAGGTTATCTTGCAGCTATGGAATCAACCGTAACTATGGATATCCAGACAGTTCCGGGACTTAAGAATAAGCTTCTCGGCGGTGAGGGCTTCTTCAATACACGTCTTACGGGACCTGGTAAGGTTTGGATCCAGTCTATGCCTGTTTCAAATCTTGCAAGTTCTATTATTCCTTTTATTCCTCAGAGATAAGAGACAGATGATTTTAAGTTGAAATATAAAAAACAGCCGAAAATAGCTGAAATTTGCTATTTTTTGGCTGTTTTTTTACAGTTTTTTATATTTAAGGTCATACTTTGTTCATATTTGGGCTGTATTATAAACACAACGAAGATAAGTAAAAGCTTCTTTTCATAGTTTTCATAGTTTAGATAAGCAAAAAGAACCGCATGTGATGTGTGGTTCTTTTTACGTGTATGAGAATGCCGGTATTGAAGCGGCTATTTTTCAAATAATGAATTGACAGATTTCATTAAATGTGTATAATTTGATTTATCTGAATAGAGTAAACCGATGACGTGGAGATAACGGTGAAAGATGTGCACCCAGAGATCGGACCCGGAGCATATGCGGAAGATATTTCGCAGGATGTGAGGCTGTAAGGTTCGTTGTAACAGTTCATCAAATGGACCACCGAGGGAACAGGGAAAGCTTTTTTAGCGAGTATCATGTTACGTGAGCGAGCGTTAATCGCTGGGGATATGATGGTATCCCGACAGAGTGCAGCAGAAGCTATAAGAATATCCGAGATGTCTTTTCGGAAAGGTAGTAGATATAAGCTGAAATAAGGTGGCACCGCGAATATGTATTTTCGTCCTTAGTCTGACTTAACGTCGGACTAAGGACTTTTTTGCGTAGATAATGAGCCGAGTAGCTGTCGATCATGCTTGCATGATAAGACAGATATTCGGCGAATATCCGACACCGAGCCGAGAGGCGAGGTGAGGGGCGACGAAGTCGCATCTACGCAAGAAAGATAATGAGCCGAGTAGCTGTCGATCATGCTTGCATGATAAGACAGATATTCGGCGAATATCCGACACCGAGCCGAGAGGCGAGGTGAGGGGCGACGAAGTCGCATCTACGCAGTAGGTTTTACGAGAAAGGAGCGAGGAAAATGATAACAAAAATGAGTGATCTGGAAAAATACGCAAAGGATTATAAGCGTGTTCCCGTAGCGAAGGCTATACTGTCTGATGCGGCAACTCCGATCGAGGTTATGAGGAGACTGAAAAAGGTCAGCAGACACTGCTTTATACTTGAAAGTGTGGAGAGTCAGAAATACTGGGGCAGATACACCTTCCTCGGTTATGATCCGGCACTGGAGATAAGCTGCAGTGATTATAAGATGAATATAAAGAGTGTACGTGATTCCTTGAATGATGAGATTGTACTCGGCAAGGGCGAGAAATACGAGAAGCCTGAAGATTATCTGAGATATCTTATAGAGGAAAACAGAAGCCCGAGGATAGAAGGACTTCCAACCTTCACAGGCGGCCTGGTAGGGTATTTTGCATATGATTATATCAAATATGCAGAGCCTCGTCTCAAGCTTGATGCAAAGGATGAGGACGGCTTCAAGGATATGGACCTCATGCTTTTCGATAAGGTCATAGCCTTCGATAATATAATGCAGAAGATGATACTGATCGTGAATATTTCAACCGATGATCTGGCGAAGAATTATGAGCAGGCTATAAAGACACTTAATGAGATGGAAGAGATAGTAACAGCCGGACAGAAGGAGGACATCCCGAAGGGCAGACTCCTTTCAGACTTCAGAGGCCTCTTCAGCAAAGAAGAATATGAAGAGATGGTTGAGAAGGGCAAATACTACATCCACGAAGGTGATATCTTCCAGGTTGTTCTTTCAAACAGGTTTGAAGCTGATTTCACAGGAAGTCTCTTTGATACTTACAGAGTATTAAGAGCAACAAATCCTTCACCTTACATGTTCTATTTCGGAAGCGATGATATGGAGCTTGCGGGAGCGTCCCCTGAAACATTGGTCAAAGTGGATGACGGTGATACCTACACCTTCCCTCTTGCAGGAACCAGACCTAGAGGAAAGGACGATGCAGAGGACAAGGCCCTTGAAGAGGAGCTTCTTCAGGACGAGAAGGAACTTGCGGAGCACAACATGCTGGTGGATCTCGGAAGAAATGATATCGGCAGAGTTGCAGAGTTCGGAAGCGTGAAGGTTGAGCATTATATGGATGTTCAGAGGTATTCGCATGTAATGCATATTGGTTCGACGGTTCACGGAAAGCTTAGAGCTGATAAGGATGCGCTTTCAGCGCTTTCGGCAATCCTTCCGGCAGGAACACTTTCTGGAGCACCAAAGATCAGAGCCTGCGAGATAATAAATGAGCTTGAGGACAGTAAGAGAGGCGTTTACGGTGGGGCTGTAGGATATATTGATTTCACAGGAAATCTTGACACCTGTATCGCCATAAGGCTTGCGTTTAAGAAGGGCGACAAGGTATTTGTCAGAGCAGGCGCTGGAATCGTTGCAGACAGCGTGCCGGCAACGGAATATCAGGAATCAATTAACAAGTCGAAGGCGGTTATGAATGCTCTTCGCGAAGCTAATGAGATGTAGGAAGGATGTGAGATAAATGATACTTCTTATTGATAATTATGACAGCTTTTCTTATAATCTTTACCAGCTGATCGGAAGCATAGAGCCTGATATAAAGGTTATCAGAAATGATGAAATGACTATAGAAGAGATAGAGAAGCTTAGCCCTTCACATATCATTCTTTCGCCGGGACCGGGAAAGCCGTCCGATGCGGGAATATGTGAGGATGTGGTAAGAGCCTTCCAGGGTGTGATACCTATCCTTGGCGTATGCCTCGGACATCAGGCTATCTGCGAGGTTTACGGTGCGACGGTAACTTACGCTAAGAGGCTGATGCACGGCAAGCAGTCAATATGCACGATAGAGAACGATAAGCTTTTCAGTGGCGTAGGCAGAGGCGAGAGTCTGGCAGCGGATGCAGATGGCAGAGTCGACAGTAGAAAGCTCAGGGTTGCAAGATATCATTCACTTGCGGCTAAGGAAGAAGGCTTCCCTAAGGAGCTTAAGGTTATAGCTGTGGCAGACGACGACGGCGAGATAATGGCTGTAAGACATAGAGAATACGAGGTTTACGGACTGCAGTTCCATCCGGAATCAATCCTTACACCTGAAGGAATGACAATACTTTCGAATTTATTAAAATAAATGGAGGATAAGAAAATGATCAAGGAAGCAATCGAGAAGATAGTTAATAAGCAGGACCTTACATATGATGAGGCTTATACAGTAATGAACGAGATAATGAGCGGTGAGACAAGCCCGACACAGAATGCAGCATTTCTTTCAGCTCTTTCAACAAAGAGTGCAAAGGCTGAGACAACGGATGAGATAGCAGGCTGTGCAGCTGCAATGAGAGATCATGCAACTCAGGTTGAAACAGGCATGGATATATTTGAGATCGTTGGAACAGGCGGAGATAATGCACACAGCTTCAACATCTCCACAACATCAGCAATCATCGCTGCAGCAGGCGGCATGAAGGTTGCAAAGCATGGTAACAGAGCTGCGTCTTCAAAGTGCGGTACAGCTGACTGCCTTGAGGCACTTGGCGTAAATATCCAGCAGGATCCTGAGAAGTGTATCGAGCTTCTTAAGGAGGTTGGTATGTGCTTCTTCTTCGCTCAGAAATATCACAGCTCTATGAAATATGTAGGACCTATCAGAAAAGAGCTCGGTTTCAGAACTGTATTTAACATTCTCGGACCTCTTACCAATCCAGGAAAGCCAACCATGCAGCTCCTCGGTGTATATGATGAATACCTTGTTGAGCCACTTGCACAGGTTCTTGTAAGCCTTGGTGTTAAGAGAGGTATGGTTGTATTTGGACAGGACAAGCTTGATGAGATATCGCTCAGCTCACCGACAACTGTCTGCGAGATCAAGGACGGATGGTACAGAAAAATCGTTATTAAGCCTGAGGATTTCGGCTTCGAGACCTGCGATAAAAACGAGCTTTTAGGCGGTTCTCCTGAGGAAAATGCAGCAATCACAAGAAGAATACTCAGCGGTGAGGAGAAGGGTGCTAAGAGAAATGCAACACTTATGAATGCGGGTGCTTCACTTTATATCGGCGGCAAGGCAGACAGCATAGCAGATGGTATCAAACTTGCAGCAGAGCTTATTGATTCAGGTAAGGCACTTGAGACACTTGAGAAGCTGATCGAGGTTTCTAACCGTTAGGCTGCTCAAAGGTGTGTGAAAACATCGATGTACAGATTGCGAGATGGCGGAGATGTTATCGTAAATAGATTGTTATGAGGTTATAGTGATGATATTAGATGAGATAGCCGAGAAGGCGAGGGAGAGAGTATATGCGGAAATGACTCTCATATCCCACGAGGAGATGCAGGAAGCTGCTGAGCTTATAGCATCCGAGGAAAGTGAGAGCTGGCTTGCGTCGGCGGAGGCGGCCGGTGGAGGCAGCGAAGCAGCAGGTGCATACGCTTTTGCATATCCGTTTGAGAAGGCGCTCCGTGCTGAGGGACTTTCAATCATTTCCGAGGTTAAGAAAGCGTCGCCTTCAAAGGGCGTGATTGCAGAGGATTTTCCTTATCTTGAGATTGCGAGAGAATATGAAAGGGCCGGAGCAAATGCAATATCCTGCCTGACAGAGCCCTTCTACTTCAAGGGCAGCAACCAGTATCTTGAGGATATAGCGAAGACGGTAAAGATTCCTGTTCTTCGCAAGGATTTCACAGTGGATCCTTATATGATCTATCAGGCAAAGATCATGGGGGCATCGGCAGTCCTTCTGATATGTGCGATTCTCGATGATGACGAGCTAAATGAGTATTATGATATCGCAAAGTCGCTTGGACTTTCGGTGCTTGTGGAAACTCACGATGAGAAAGAGATAGAAAGGGCGCTCGCTATAAATAACGGCAAGGGTCCGAATATCATAGGCGTAAATAACAGAAATCTGAAGGATTTTACGGTTGATATTGAGAATAGTGTAAGGCTTCGTGAGATGGTACCGGCTGACAAGGTATTTGTTTCTGAAAGCGGTATCAAGACACCGGCAGACACTGAGATACTCCTTGCAAATAAGACCGATGCGGTGCTTATCGGAGAGACACTTATGAGAACTGAAGACAAGGCAGGGATGATCAAGGGGCTGAAGCATCTGTAAGATGATTATGGCGAAACGCCGAAATACCGCAGCGGTTAAGACTGCGATACGGTTGTTGTGATTGACAGATATTGAGGATATATCGATATTAGACAGAAAGAGGAAATAAAATGGCAGACAATAAAGGAAGATTTGGAGAGTTTGGCGGACAGTACATTCCGGAAACTCTGATGAATGAAATACATAAGCTCGAAGAGGCTTACGAGCATTATAAGAATGATCCTGAATTCATAGCTGAGCTTGATGATCTGTATAAGAATTATGCCGGCAGACCTTCGATGCTCTACTATGCAAAGAGAATGAGCGAGGATCTCGGCGGTGCGAAGATCTATCTTAAGCGCGAGGATCTGAATCATACAGGTGCACACAAGATCAATAACGTGCTCGGACAGATACTTCTTGCGAAGAAGATGGGCAAGACCAGAGTTATCGCTGAGACAGGTGCAGGCCAGCACGGTGTTGCAACCGCGACAGGAGCAGCCCTCTTCGGAATGGAATGTGAGATATTTATGGGCGAGGAGGATACAAAGAGACAGGCTCTTAATGTGTACAGAATGGAGCTCCTCGGCGCTAAGGTTCACCCGGTAAAGACCGGTACAAGAACACTGAAGGATGCAGTAAATGAGTGTATGCGCGAGTGGACCAAGAGAGTTGATGATACACTTTATGTTCTCGGTTCGGTTATGGGCCCACATCCTTTCCCAACGATCGTTCGTGATTTCCAGTCGGTTATTTCCAAGGAAGCAAGAGAGCAGATACTCGAGAAGGAAGGCAAGCTTCCTACAGCAGTGGTTGCCTGCGTTGGCGGCGGCAGCAATGCTATGGGTATGTTCTATAACTTTATAAATGACAAGGATGTAAGACTGATTGGTTGTGAGGCTGCCGGAAGAGGCGTTGATACCTATGAGACGGCTGCTACGATTGCAACAGGAACCATGGGAATCTTCCACGGTATGAAGTCTCTCTTCTGCCAGGACAAATACGGTCAGATCGCACCGGTTTATTCAATCTCAGCCGGACTGGATTATCCGGGAATCGGACCTGAGCACGCATATCTTAACTCTATCGGACGTGCCGAGTATGTGCCGGTAACCGATGAAGAAGCTGTAAATGCATTTGAATACATCGCTAAGCAGGAAGGTGTCATCGCAGCAGTTGAGTCATCGCATGCCATAGCTCACGTTATGAAGATTGCGCCGACTATGAGTAAGGACGATATCATCATCGTGTGTCTCTCAGGACGTGGTGATAAGGATGTTGCTGCGATCGCAAGATACCGCGGCGTTGAGCTGTATGAATAAGGATAAGTAGATAAAAAGCATATCCGGCTGTGCATAACGTCGGAATATGTAGTGTTATATATAGATAGTATGATCCAAATGTATCGATGATTGTAAAAATATGACTGTTAATGCAATAAGATGCAAGTGTAGGATCATAGATAAAATGAAAGAAGAGGCTGAGAAATGAGTAATATATATAAAGCGTTTGAAAATAAGAAAGCGTTTATCGCATTCCTTACAGCAGGCGATCCGGACTTCGAGACAAGTGTTGAATGCTTCAAGGCAGTTGCAAGAGCGGGCGCTGACCTGATCGAGGTTGGTATTCCTTTTTCGGATCCTATTGCAGAGGGACCGGTCATTCAGGAGGCTGATCTTCGCGCGCTTTCTTCGGGAATGACGACTGATAAGGTATTTGAGCTTGTAAGAGAAGTTAGAAAAGAGACCGATGTACCGATGGTCTTCATGTCATACATCAATCCTATTTATCATTACGGTGCTGATGAATTCTTTAAGAAGGCTGCCGAGGTTGGAATCGACGGAGCAATAGTTCCTGATATGCCATACGAGGAGAAGGGCGAGCTGGACAGCACAGCTGCAAAATACGGTATTGACATCATTTCGATGATCGCACCGACCTCTGAGGACAGGATCAAGATGATAGCAAAAGAGGCAAAGGGCTTTATCTACGTTGTATCTTCCCTCGGTGTAACCGGTGTGAGAACAGAGATCAAAACTGATCTTGGCTCTATGCTCAGTAATATCAGAGAGGTTACTGATGTGCCTGCTGCCATCGGTTTCGGTATCAGCACACCTGAGCAGGCAAAGAAGATGGCTGCTGTCGCTGACGGTGCTATCGTAGGTTCGGCTATGGTCCGTATCGTTGCCGCAGAAGGTGAAAACGCGCCGGAGAAGCTTTATGAGTGTGTAAAGAGCATGAAGGAAGCGATAGAGCAGTAAAACTTAGATAGATGAAGAATAAAGGGATAGATAGCGATGATGAATCGTTATCTGTCTCTTTTTTGTGCCTATTTTTCTTGAATGGTACAACAAAAAACATATGAATCAGAAAAACACAAAACAAAAGTGCCGAAAAACACAAAACAAAAGTGCCGAAAAACGCAAAACAAAAGTGCCGAAAAACACAAAGCAAAAGTGCCGAAAAACACAAAGCAAAAGTGCCGAAAAACACAAAGCAAAAGTGCCGAAAAACACAAAGCAAAAGTGCCGAAAAATACAAAGCAAAAGTGCCGAAAAATACAAAATTGACTTGAAATATATGAAAAAAAGGGGCATAATCGGAATTGGAGGTGCATGTTAAATGGATTATATTGCTAGAGTAATAGATAAATATATAGATGAAAAAATCAAAGCGTTTAATGCATTAAATATAGTTGGTCCAAAAGGGTGTGGAAAAACAAGAACTGCAAAAGAAAGGTGTAAAACTGTAATTGAATTCCAAGATGAAGAAAAAAGAAGCAGTTACTTGAATATCGCGGCGACGTCACCTAGGCTTTTTTTGAAAAATGAGAGACCTATTTTGTTTGATGAATGGCAGGATGCTCCTAAAATATGGGGAACTATCAGAAAAGAGTGTGACGATAATCCCGAAGCTGTAGGAGAGTTTTATTTGACAGGGTCAACTAGTAAAAAGGTGGATACTCCTCATACCGGTACAGGAAGAATATCTGAAGTGACAATGTATCCTATGACGTTATTTGAAAGCGGCGATTCAAATGGAACGATATCCTTGTCAGAATTATTCAACAATGAAGAATATGACATTGATGGAATCAAGAGTGATCTGACATTAGAAAAACTCTTTTACATTATATGTCGAGGAGGATGGCCAAGGTGTTTAGCAATAAAAGATGATGAGGCAAAACTGCAGATAGCTGTGGATTATTTTGAGCAGATATATAAAAAAGATATCAGTGCGATTGACAACGTAAAGAGAAATCAGGAATGGGCGCGAACTATTCTTTGGTCATATGCCAGAAATATGGCTACATTATCAAAAAGAACAGTAATCAATTCGGACGTTAGGGCGACGCATGATATATCTGATGTAACAATTTCATCATATATTGAAGCATTGGAAAATCTTTTCGTTATAAAAGATATAGATGCATGGACGCCACAGATAAGATCGAAGACTGCCATCAGATCAGCATCAAAGCATATATTTATTGATCCATCCATAGGCCTTGCTGCACTCGGAATCAAGCCGGAGTATTTTTATAATGATCTTGATATGTTTGGGCATGCATTTGAAAATATGGTTTTACGAGATCTATTGTCATATGCAGAAACACAGAATGCGAGAGTTATGCATTACAGTGATGATACCGGTCTTGAAGCAGATGCAGTATATCAGCTTGCAGATGGCAGATATGCTCTGATTGAGATAAAAACAGGAATGAATGCTATACCTAAGGCTGAGGAAGGGCTTCTCAAGTTTAAGGAAGTAATAAGGATACACAACGAAAAGGTGCTTTCCAATAAGGAACATCCGGGAGTGGTTTACAGAGAACCATCGCTGCTCATAGTTGTATGTGCGAATGCAGATATGGCATATACAACAGAAAATGGTGTCAAAGTTATACCTGTGGGATGCCTGAGAGACTGATCAGATACTTGAAATAAGAGTTTGGAGGAATACATATGACATCAAGTCAGATCACTAAAGCTGTTGAGAATTACATACGTGATGAAAATGCCAAGTATGCTCTGTTAATTGATGGAGTGTGGGGGAGCGGAAAAACCTACTTATATGAGAATTATTTGGTTGATGCAATAGAGTCAATCAGGATTGGAAGTGATGAACATAAGCAAAATGTTTATATTTCGCTGTATGGTATTTCCAACATTGATTCTCTTGCTAAACAGTTGTTTACTAATTATTTGATATATGTTAAAGGAAACGGAAATAAAACTTTAAAAAAAGCTTTGAAACCTGTTGCTGGAATTATTGGTTTGGCAAGTTGTGCGGTCTCTTTTTCTCTTGGATCTGTATCTGCAGATCTGTCTGGAGTGGATGAAAAAATAACCGGTAGCTTAAAAGTCAAGGATATGGTGATATGCTTTGATGATTTAGAAAGATGTACAATTCCTATTAATGAATTCTTTGGCTTTGTCAATAATCTGGTTGAACATTGCAATTGTAAAGTTATTATTCTGGCAGATGAAAACAATATCGGGAAAATCTTTGCAAATACAAATATTGAAGGAAAATATCTTACTGTTCTTTCGGGTAATCGAAAAGTGGTTGAACATATCGAAGATGAGAAAAATACAAGAACAAAAAGAAAAGAACTGGGAAAAGATTCAAATGGTGAAATAACTATAGACGAAGTCAAAAAACTGAATGAATTATTATATTCAGAGAATTATCTATATAAGGATATAAAAGAAAAAGTAATCGGGAAAACACTATTCTATTGTGGATTATTTAGACTTAGAAAAGTTATATGCTTTGATTAATGCAAGTAATAATGAGGATGTGTATACAATTTGCCTAGCATTTCAAAAGATTTATTTTATGGGAAATCTAAGAGATTACTATATGGCTGATATAGAGGATTTGAAAATAATAAGAGAAAAAATCAAAGATGAAAATGTGATAAAACAGGATGGGATTACTAGAAAAATAGCGATAGATAATTTGGCGGAAACGATAAAACAGAAACTGATAGCTTTGGGTGTAGACGAATCTCAATTATAAATTATGAAAGGAAGTGTCGCTTATGCAACCGGAAGAACAATCTCGTTTGGTAATTGATCAAAAGCTTGAACAGTCTGGATGGACTATTCAAGACATGAATAAATTGAATCTTACTGCTTCTCTTGGTGTTGCTGTGCGCGAATTTCCTACTAGTACTGGGCCTGTTGATTATGCTCTTTTTGTAGAGGGCAAGCCTGTAGGAGTGGTTGAGGCAAAGAAAACTGAATTAGGAGAGAAAATCACGACGGTAGAAGAACAGTCGTCAAGATATGCTAACAGCAAATTTAAATGGATCCAGCAGGAATATGAGATTAGATTTGCATACGAAGCAACGGATAAGTTGATTCGCTTTACTGATTATAAAGATATTAAGTATCGTTCCAGAACAGTATTCTCGTTTTTTAGGCCAGAAACATTAAGACGACTTCTTATATATTCATATACTATTCGTAATTGTATGAAGCATTTTCCGCCCCTTGATGGAACCGGATTTAGAAAATGTCAAATAAGAGCGATTAATAACTTGGATACATCATTTGCAGAGAATAGACCAAAAGCGCTTGTGCAAATGGCTACAGGTGCGGGTAAAACCTTTACAGCAATTACTGCTGCATATTGGAGATATTTACGGAGAGATACCGATTACTCTTGGAGACGCTTTGCTTTCTGATCCAGGATATCGTGTAGATTATGTGCTTACAAATCCACCTTTTGGTAAAAAATCATCTATTACATTTACAAATGAAGATGATGAACAGGAAGAGGAGGATCTTGTTTACAATAGACAGGATTTCTGGACAACTAGTTCAAACAAACAATTAAACTTTGTTCAGCATATCAATACGATATTGAAATCAACTGGAAAAGCAGCAGTAGTTGTTCCTGATAATGTTCTGTTTGAAGGTGGAGCAGGTGAAACGGTAAGACAGAAACTGTTGGAAACTACAGATTTACATACAATTCTAAGACTTCCGACAGGCATATTCTATAAGCCTGGTGTAAAGGCTAATGTAATTTTCTTTGATAAGCGTCCAGCCAGTCCTGAAAAACAAACAAAAGAAATATGGATTTATGATTTTAGGACAAATGTACATTTTACGCTGAAACAGCATCCGATGACTTATGCAGATATTGTGGATTTCATTACTTGTTATAATCCTGAAAATCGTCATCTTCGTAAGGAAACTTGGTCAGAAGATAATCCAGATGGACGTTGGCGTAAATTTGTAGTTGGTAGCAAGGATGATCAGATTTTGAATCGAGATAAGACAAGCCTGGATATATTCTGGATAAAGGATAAGTCGCTTGCTGATTTGGATAACCTTCCGGCACCGGATGAGCTTGCAAATGATATTATTGAGAATCTACAGTCGGCGCTTGAGAGTTTTCAAGAGTTACAAGAACAACTTAATAAAACAAAATAGAAAAAACGGCTCTTAGTGATGATACTGAGAGTCGTTTTTGACTGGTACGGATAAAATGTGTAAATCTGAAAAAACAAGATTGAAATAGATAATAAATACCTGCATAATAAAAACAATCAGGCTATTCACATAAAGTAAAGGAGGGGAATGATGTTAGATAGTATTACGGTTTTTGTGCAGAACAGTATCAGGATCAAGAGTCCGCAGGGACTCATCTATATCGATCCGTTTCAGATGAAGGAAGAGCCAAACGATGCTGCTTTTGTATTTTTGACGCATGATCATTACGATCATTTTTCTCCGGATGATATAAAAAAGGTCGCCGGAAAAAATGCAGTGCTGGTTATTCCGGAGAAGCTTGAAAAAAGAGCTGCAGAGGTTTCGGGCATGTTTAAGAAGGTGGTTACCGTAAAGCCTGATATCAGTACGGAGGTTGACGGGCTTAAGTTTGAGACGGTTCCGGCATACAACCTGATAAGACCATTCCATCCAAAAAGCTCAAACTGGGTTGGATATATTTTCCTGATCGATGGAAAGAGAATATATGTTGCGGGGGATACTGATGCAACAAAGGAAGCGAAGAACGTCAAATGCGATATCGCCCTGGTTCCGATCGGAGGAACCTTTACGATGGATGCAAGGAAAGCGGCGGAGCTGATCAATGAGATTCAGCCGGAGGTAGCTATTCCGGTTCATTACGGAACAGCTGTCGGCAAAATATCCGACGGAGATGAGTTTGCAAAACGTGTTAAGGAACCGGTTAAGGTTGTATTTAAGATTGAGTTCTAGGTGGTTTAGGAGGTTTGAAGTATGCTGGCAACGGAGATAATTATGTTTGTCGTAGCGGCTGTAATGATCCTGATTGGTGTTATGCAGCTGATGCAGAAGGGGCCGCTGATCAATAATGCATGGCTGTATGCGAACGAAGAACGCCGAAGGACCATGAATAAGAAACCTTATTATATTCAGTCCGGAGTTGTTTTCCTGATGTTAGGGAGCGCATTTGCAATGATAGGGCTGTTCTGTGCAACAAAGAACAGAGTTTTTCTTTATGCAGAATTCGCTGTGATGGGAATTGCCCTCGTATATGCAATTGCGTCATCGATATATATCGCGAAAAAGAATAAATGATAGTTCGAGACGGCTTCGGTCGTCTCTTTTTTGTTTTTAGCTGTCGCGGTCAATGCTATGTATTAGTGGAAATGGGATTGTTGCAAGCGGAGAGGCTAAATGTCAAATAATAACAGTATTTATTTCTGATTATTATTATAGACGGTATAAGGGATTACATATAGAATGATAATAGAATAATATGCTTCTGTCACACGAGATAGAAGATGGTTACAAACTCGGCAGCACTATGAGGAGATATTTTTATGGATGTAAAGAAAATAAAGGTTGATACAAGCCGTTTCGGGCGAGATGAGATAACAGAGATTAACAGAGTTAAGCTTACACCTGCAAAGGTAGCGCTGGACCTTGGAGACGGAAGTGAGAGAGGAGAATACGTCAATCAGGATTATATTATAAACAGGCTTGGAAGGCCACACAGAAATATTGGGCTGATGTATACTTATTATCCGAATGATAAGGAGTGGCCGGTAAGAAGCAGCGAGGCTTATCCGGACATGGAGGTTCACAGTCAGTGGGAATACCCTTACGATGATTATTTTGTTTACGAGGGAGGCCTTGGCGGCAAGCTTTCCGGGAAGCCGTTTGAAGAGATGAGAGATATCCGTCGCCACGGACAGGATGTTACTCTTACACTAACAATCGACTGCAGCTGTACGGACGAGCAGCTTACTGCGATCGCAAAGGATCTTCGTACCTTCGGAAGGATGAGACTTCGTATCAATCACGAGTGTTCCGGAAGATGGTTTACACATAATCAGAGATACAGCTATGAAGAGATCGGTGCTTTCTTTGTGAGATTCCATAAGATATTAAAGAAAGAGGCTCCGAATGTTGAGACAGTATTCTGCTCAGGCTTTGCTGATCAGGATGGAAGGATGGAGCAGGAGGATGCTTTCCTTGAGGCATTTAAGGAGGCTGATGTCTGGTCTTCTGACAGATATCTTGCACTTCATTTTGGATGGCCTTTCGATATCTGTGATGACGGTGATCTTTCTTATGCGATAAATCCTCTTGATGGATATATCAAGGGAATCGATGGTACTATCAAGCGCCTCAGAGAGATCTGTGATGGAAAGAAGAAGCCTTTTTCGGCTACAGAATTTAATACAGATGGTGACGTTACCGGACCTAAGCTTCAGGGGCTCGGACTGCTTAAGTTTGCTGAGTATTTAAAGGAAAAGCAGCCGGACTGGAATTACAGTATGTCTATGTATCAGTTCAGGGACAGAGGCAGGCTTGGACTTGAGATGGAGGATCCTAACAATCCGAATGTGGGAATTGAGCAGCCGCTTATGGATGATTATAAGGTGCTTCTGAATGATCCGTATTTCCAGCCGGGACGCGAGGTTGTGGAGACGCTGGACATCTCAAAGGTTAAGAAAATACCGCTTCGCTGGGGCGGCGCCGAGGATTCTGAAGGCGTAGAGTTTAAGGTGAAGCTTGAGAAGATGCCTGTATTCTTTGATATGGAGCTGCCGGTAGATATGAATCTTATGATAGAAGTGAACGGCAGATGGTTCTACAAGAAACCGGGAGTTCAGATAATTGATGTTATGTCGGCGTTCTTTAGTAAGGACAGTATTCCGGTAAAACCGGGTGAGGAAATATCGGTTGTTATATTTGCGCCGCCTGCAGACGGTGAGAATCCGGAAACCGGAAAGGACGACTGGGCAGTCAACTATCGCACAGAGATGAAGGTGCTGCCTAAGTTCAGAATACGTTACGAGGCTTGTAAGCCGAACAGATAAAAATGAGTGATACACAACGGCCGGACGGATAAGCATTATTGGGAGATATGCGTCGGTTGGATATATATTATTGAGTGATACATGTCGGACAAGAGATGTTTATCACATGATAAATAATGGATTGGTGGAGAAATATGAGTTTCAGGGTTGCTTCGATTTTTTCGGATAATATGGTCCTGCAGAGGGATAAGAGGGTTGCAGTCTTCGGCGAAGCTGAGGACGGAACCGCTATTACCGTGAGCTTTCTCGGGCAGGAAGTAAGTACAACTGCCGAGGGTGGACGTTTCAAGCTGTGGCTTAACCCGATGCCGGCGACTGAGATTGAATCGTCAGATGGTTCCGGTGATAATTCCTGCGGCGATACTGATGTAATGCATTGCGGAAGTGATATGATCATATCTGCTAAGCTGCCGAAAAATGATAAAGGTGTTGGGTGTAGTGGTGATGGTGCCGGAAACGATGTGGTAGATGGCGGGATTATCAAAAAGACTTTCAAAAATGTCGTTGTCGGTGAGGTCTGGCTTGCCGGCGGACAGTCAAATATGGAATACGAGCTGCAGAACATGATCGGCGGCGAGGAGATAATGAATACAATTGATAATTATTCGCCATTTGTCCGCTTCTACTATACCCAGAAGAAAAGCTTTATTGACGAGGATTTCCTAAAGTCGGAGAGCGAGACGAGATGGGAAGTATTTACTGATGAAGGATTGAAGTTCTGGTCAGCGGTAGGTTTCCTTTTTGCGAGAAAGCTTGCTGAAAAGCTTGGAGTTATCGTAGGAGTAATCGGCTGTAACTGGGGTGGAACCTCAGCGTCACACTGGATCGACAGAGAGAGCATACTTTCTGATGAAGCAACAAGGATATATGTCGACGAATTTGATGAGAAGACGGCAGGAAAGAGTGCCGAGCAGCAGAAGATAGAGTACGATAAATACGTTGAACATATTACCTGGTGGGACGCTGAAGCGAAGAAGATCTGGGCTGTGAGACCGGATGCAAGCTGGGATGAGCTGATTGAAAAGCTTGGGCCTAATCAGTGGCCGGGACCGGTCTGCATCTATACACCATTCAGACCTGCGGGGCTTTATGAATGTATGATCAGCCGCATCATGCCATATACACTGAAGGGTGTGCTGTATTATCAGGGCGAGAGCGACGATCATAGACCTGAAAGTTACCATGCTCTTTTCAGTATACTTGTAAGAAAGTGGAGAGAGTATTTTGAAGATGAGAAGCTTCCGTTCTTCCTTGTACAGCTTCCGATGAACAGATACGGTGTTGATCCGGATTGGAAAAACTGGTGTCCGATAAGGGATGCCCAGATGAAGAGCTTTCTGGAAGGACTGACTGACGGAATAGCTGTCGCTGCGGATTGCGGCGAGTTTAATGAGATACATCCGAAGGATAAGAGGGTTGTTGCAGACCGCTTATACAGGCAGGTTATGTGTAAACTCTATGATGCGATGCCGGAGGGAGAGGCCTTTGGACCGATTCTAAGCTCCAGCAGCGTTATAAAGGACAGCGAAGGAAAAGAGAAGCTGGTTCTCAGCTTTGACCACGCAGAGAAGGGCTTTGTGATAAAGAATGTCAATCCTTCAGAACTCCCGGGAGCGCATGAGACGGATATTTTAAATAATGACGGTATCATAGGCTTTGAGATCGCCGGAGAGGATAAAGAATTCTACCCTGCATTCGTTGAGATGAAGAATACGATAACCGGAACAGATGCCGATGAACAGAAGTCTGAAAGAGTAACGATAGAAAATAATGAATTGCTTCTTTCCTCTGACAAGGTTCCTCAGCCGCGGTTCGCAAGATACCTGTGGACAAACTTTGGAACGGTGTCACTTTACAGTGCCGAATCGGATATTCCGATGGCTCCGTTTAACACCGCACGCTAGGTTTTAAAGCGTATAACAATGCTATACCTATTCCCTTAAAATATGGGCAGGAATACGATGATTGGCAAAATAATTGTTGTATTCCTGCCCTCGTTTCGTTAAAATATATGTATGCGGAGCGGCCTGCTATGCGAGGGGTTAAAGGGCGCTTCTGTTGATGGAAGCTACGCTGTCTGCACCTGCCGTGGCGTTGTTATCAAGGGGCCGGACGGATAATGGAAAGTATAAAAAATGGTGAGCCGGACGATCACACGTTCAGCTCACCATTTTTGTATCTGAAGGCTGCATTTTCACAGCTTATAAGCATATTTTTCATGTATTTCGACATGAGCTCGCAGTCAATCTGCATACCGCCTGTAGCCCATTCCATTATCATTCCGCAGATCCCATGAGAGAAGAAGCGGGAGATGAAGGTCCTTTCCTCGGCTGAAACACGGCTGTTGTCGTCAAGAAGGTCTATCGCTCTGTTGATGATGGATTCGGAGTTGGACAGCATATACTGCCTGATATAATCCTCGGCATGCATGATGGTGTTGATGTAAAATGGCTTGTCATTTTCCATTGCCTTCATGACGTTGTAGAACTTTGTGTCCCAATTGTCGAAGCTGAGGTCGCTCAGGTTAGGAAGCAGGAGGTCGTTCATGTAGATCCACTTGAGCAGGGAGAATTTGTCCGGAAAATGATAATAAAAGGTCTGGCGGTTGATGTTTGCGTTGTCTGCAATCTCACCGACTGATATCTTATCAAAAGGCTTGTCCTGTGAAAGAGCCTTAAGACTATGTGCAATTGCCTGTTTTGTTAGGATTGATTCTGCCATATTTACACCTTCTAATGTTGTTGTGGCCGGAAACACTTTTCAGCCATCAACAGAATACCACGTTAACAGGGTGAAATAAAGGACCAAATTCGCTTAAGTGGGAAAAAACTGTTTAAAATACACCTGCTTCATGATAAAATATTATAGTTGAAATCGTTTTCTAAACGGAAGGAGAAAATAATGGGAACATTTATTGGCATAGCATGCCTTGTTTTGATAGTAGTACTTGTTATCTATATTATAGGTGTGAGCGGACTTGATAAGGTGGAAAGCAAGTTCAGAAACGAATCCTCGGCCATCGACACCTACCTCTGGGATATTCAGCATAGACTGAAGAAGGCGGCAGCCGTACTTGAGAAATATAACGTGGACACATCTGAGATCAAGGATCCACAGGAGCTGGGGCTCGGTATGCCTGTAAGTCTTCAGATGATGAAGTTCACAGAGTATAGTACAAAGATGGAGAATCTTGCGGCTGTTGACAGAACAGCTTTCTCCGAAGAGGATAAGCAGGAGCTTGATAAATATGACAGCGAGCTTGAGGCGCTTCGTGTAGAACTTATCGGCGAATCAGTTAAGCATAATAAGGCAGTGAATGCGTATAATTCACGCATAGCCACATTCCCGTATTCCTTTGTTGCAAAGAGAAAGAGGAAGGAGCCTAAGGGTATATTTGTCTATACTATGAAAAATACATATGGAATTTAAGGTTCCTTTAAGGTTGATACTTTTATAATGACCATAGATGATAAATCAGAGGAGGTTGGTTATGAGAGTACTTGTTGTAGAAGATGAAAAAAGACTTGCAGAAACACTGGCGGATATCATTTCGGACAGCGGCAATACTGTTGATGTGTCAAATGACGGCGAGGAAGGCTACTACAATGCCGCATCGGGTATTTATGATGCGATAGTGCTTGATGTCATGCTTCCGAAGATGAACGGCTTTGATATCCTGAAGAAGATCAGGGAGGAGGGCGTTTCGACTCCTGTTCTGATGCTTACGGCAAGGACACAGCTCGGGGACAGAGTGAACGGACTGAACCTGGGTGCGGATTATTATCTGACAAAGCCTTTTGAGAATGAAGAGCTTATTGCAAGTCTGCACGCTATCATGCGCAGAAAGTCAGACTATATTCCTGAAGATATAAGCTTCGGCGATCTTACACTTCATCCGTCTTCGTGTACGCTGGTATGTAACGGCAAGGAGATAAAGCTCAACGCCAAGGAATTTGAGCTTATGAGATATCTCATGATCAACGGAAAGTCGATAATCTCCAAGGAGACTATTATAAATAAGATCTGGGGTTATGATTCGGATGCCGGCGACAACAATGTCGAGGCCTATGTTTCCTTCCTCAGAAGGAAGCTTAATTCGCTGAAATCAACAGTTTCCATCAAGGCAGTCAGGATGGTTGGCTACCATCTTGAGTGATATTTTCGAGAAGATAGGGTAACGGGATGAGCAAAAGCAGAAATACAAAACGAAATAATGATCCATATGCGGCAGCCGGCGATAAGAAGATCATTCGCAGGCTGCGTATTAAATTCTGTGCGATAATGATGACCATCGTTATCGCATTTCTTGCTGTTATCTATACTGTGCAGTACATATCAAATAAGAAGACCTTTGAAACTGAAAGTAACAATGCCCTGAATATGGCTATCGAGAGTGTCGGCAGGGGCGGCGGATTCTTCGGCCCGGAGAATATGATGAGACCGGACGGTGACGGGGGAGAAGGCGATTGGAATAACGATGGCGGCCAGAACGATTGGAATGGTGACGGAGAAGGCGGTCAGAATGACAGGAATGATGGCGGCAGAAACAATGATAAAAACGGCAGAGATGTTATGTTTGACGGCGACTATATACCTGACTTCAGGGACAGGAAGGCAATGGACGGTATATCAACTACGCCTGTAATGTGCGTTGTTCTTGACAGCTCAAACGAGATCACGGTTGTGCGAAACGATATCTTCTTTATAGAGAATGAGGATGCCGACACCCTTGTAAGTGCGGCAATCGAGGATGGAAGAAATAAGGGTGTGCTTGATGATTACAGCATTAGATTCATGAAGAAAAACCTTGATAACGGCAATGTTGCGATCGCCTTCGCCGATATTTCCTCTTCCCAGAGCTTCCTAAAGAAGCAGCTTATCAAGTCAATCTGGATCAGCCTTTCGGTTGCAACGGCGCTTTTCATTGTGAGCCTCCTTCTGTCAAAGTGGGCAGTAAGGCCGGTCGAAAGAGCGCTTAAGGATCAGAAGAGATTCATAGCTGACGCTTCCCACGAGCTGAAGACTCCGCTTGCAGTAATCATTTCGAATACGGATATGGTCGTAAAATCCGATGAACTGAGCGGTAAAAACAAAAGAAGACTTGATAATATCAGCGCAGAGTCTGCAAGAATGAAGCAGCTTGTTCAGGAACTGATCGATCTTGCCAGAGGTGATGCTGCAGAGGGAGGAACAAGCTTCGAGGAGGTTGATCTTAGCAGCCTTATTTCCGATGATATACTTTCCTGGGAGCCGGTTGCCTACGATGCCGGAAGGACTCTCTCGGACGACATTAAGGAAGATATCCTTGTTAAGGGTAACAAAGATAAGCTTAAGCAGATCGCGGATATACTGATAGATAATGCTATAAAATACAGTGATAAGGGTTCTGAGATAGCTGTAAAGCTCCGCAAGAAGGACAAGAAGGCGGTGCTTTACGTGAAGAACGCCGGAAAGGCCCTCACCGAGGAAGAGAAGACAAAGATCTTCGACAGATTCTACAGGGCGGATGAAAGCAGAGAAAGCACAGCGGGCTACGGTCTCGGACTTTCCATAGCTATTCAGCTTGCTGAGCTTCACAAAGGAAAGCTTTATGTGGAGACTGAGTCGGATGATAAGGGTATTGAGTTTAATATTTTTAAGCTTGAACTGCCAATGTAACACTTTTTTAACAAATTTAATAAAAGTTTAATTTTATTCACTTTACATAATGTTATCAATAATATATACTGCTATATGTGAGGCTTTGCTCACGGGTGAAATAATGATTGATAACAACGAATCGGCAGAGCTTTTAGAGGCCGACGGAGGATATAATGGTTAAGAGATTCAGAAAAAAGATATTTGCGCTGGCTCTTGCGGGCGTATTTGCCTTTACTCCTGCTGTAAGCAATATCAGATATGTAAATGCTGATCAGGATGAGTCCATAGAGGACCTTGAGCAGAAGAAGAAGGAAGCCGAAGAGAAGATAAAGGATGCCAAGGAGAAGTTATCGGGACTTGAGGATGACAGAAATCAGGTTTCGGATGTCGTTACCCAGCTTGATACACAGATCGGCGAATATACAGAAAAGATCAGTGAGCTTAATAACGAGAAGTCAGCTCTTCAGACAGAGATAGCGGTTACCCAGCTGAAAATACAGAATGCTCTCTACGAAGAGAAGCTTCAGTACAATAATATGAAGGATCGTATCCAGTATGCGTATGAGAATGGCGATACAGCATACATCGATGCGCTGATGAATGTTGACGACTTCAAGAATATGCTGAATGAGTCGGAGTATTCATCGCAGATTTCGGCATATGACCAGAAGCAGCTCGACAGGCTCTTCCAGATCAGATCAAGTATTGAGATCTATAAGGAGCTTCTTGAGAGAAATATCGAGAAGGTCGACGAGCTTGCCGGAGAGGCAAAGAATGAGCAGGAAGCTCTTCAGGTAATGGTAGACGGCAAGAAGGAACTTCTTGTAGCATATAACATCCAGATAAATGAGACAGAGGGCGAAATCTCAGACCTTCAGGCACAGACAGAAGCCTTCGATGCTCAGATACTTCAGATAACTGCTGCAGCGGCTGCTGCTGAGGAAGCCCGCAGGCAGGAAGAGATGAGACAGAGAGAGGAAGCTGCAAGACTTCGCCGCGAGGAAGAGGAAAGACGTCGCCAGGAGGAAGAAGAGAGACGTCGTCAGGAAGAGGAAAACGGCAGTGACGATACGGCAACGGATTCCGATGCCTCAAGAAGTGACAGCTACTCTGATGACTATTATGATGACGATGCGCCTACATATTATACAGGTGGTTCACTCCTGTGGCCATGTCCATCAAGCTCATACATTTCATCTTACTTTGGTGGACGTTCGGCTCCTGTAGCAGGTGCTTCAACCTACCATCAGGCTATCGATATTGGCTGCGATATGTATTCATCTATCGTTGCTTCGGAATCGGGAACAGTAACCTCAACCGGCTACAATGTAGCAAGAGGTTATTACATAGTAATTTATCACGGTGAAGGAATCAGTACACTTTATCAGCATCTGTCTGATTTCGCAGTAAGCTCCGGTGACTATGTTTCGAGAGGACAGGTCATTGCTTATTCGGGAATGACTGGCTACGCTTCCGGACCTCACCTTCACTATGAGGTTATCGTAGGAGACGAAAGAGTTGATCCTCTGCTTTACACAAGTCCATAATTATCTATAGCTGTAACGGTTGCAGATATATTTGATAAGAACAAATACACGGCCCTGTCGGTTGATCCGGCAGGGCTTTTTCTGTGTGAGCGATGATAATAATTAAGTCGCCGGATTACCGCTGTCGGAGTTAATTGATATATAGTTTGGGAACATTTTTATACAGCTGTCCTAAAGTTAGACAAATGTCATATTTTGTATAATTACAAATGTGTACTGCGGGATTATTCTATGAGCGAACAAAAAAACGGAGGTTAGAAAAATGAGCAGGTTTGGAAAGACAGTTGTAAACTTACGTATTCCGATTCTTATCATTGCAGTGATCCTTCTTATCCCGTCAGCAATAGGGTATTTTCATACAAGGATCAACTACGATGTACTGACTTATCTTCCGAAGGATATAGAGACCATGAAGGGTCAGGATATCCTGTCGAAGGATTTCGGTACCGGAGCATTCTCTCTGGTGGTTGTTGAGGGAATGAAGGATAAGGATGTAGTGAAGCTTAAAAAGAAGATAGAACAGGTGGAGAACGTCAAGTCCGTTATCTGGTATGACACTCTGATGGATATCTCGATTCCGGAGGAACTTATCCCGGATGAGATTCTTAAAGCCTTCAGAAACGGCGACGCCACATTAATGGCTGTCCTCTTCTCAACGACGATGTCGTCGGACGAGACCATGGACGCGATACAGGAAATAAGAAAGATAGCCGACAAACAGGTATACATCAGCGGTATGTCCGCAATGGTAACCGATACGAAGCTTCTTTCGGATGACCAGATCCCTAAATACGTTTTGATCGCAGTCATCCTGTCACTGATAGTTCTCGGACTTACGATGGATTCATTCCTGATACCGGTATTTTTCCTTCTGAGTATCGGAATGGCGATCATCTACAACCTTGGAACAAATATCTTCCAGGGCGAGATATCATACATCACACAGGCTCTTGCAGCGGTACTTCAGCTGGCAGTTACGATGGACTACTCCATCTTCCTGTGGCACAGCTACTGCGACGAGAAGAAAAACTACCCGGATGACAAGAAAACAGCCATGGCACAGGCTATCGGCAAGACTCTTTCATCAGTTGTAGGAAGTTCGATCACAACAGTTGCTGGTTTCGTGGCACTTTGCTTCATGAGCTTCACACTCGGCCTTGACCTTGGTGTAGTAATGGCGAAGGGTGTTGTACTTGGAGTTATCAGCTGCGTAACGATCCTTCCGTCGATGATACTTATATTTGATAAGGCGATAACGAAGACCTCACACAAGCCGCTTATACCGAATCTGAATAAGCTTTGTAGCTTCGTTGTAAAGAGATCGTGGATATTTCTAATTATATTCCTTCTCGTTGTCGGACCTGCATATTACGGCTACAAGAATACAAAGGTTTATTACAACCTTGACAGATCGATTCCTCAGGATCTCGACAGTATGGTCGCAAACAGAAAGCTGGAAGAGAAGTTCGAGATGAACTCAACTCACATGATACTTCTTGACAGCAATCTTAAGTCGAGTACGGTCAATGAGATAATAGATGAGATAAAGAAGGTTGATGGTGTTAAGAGTGTTCTCGGTATGGAGTCAGTCATAGGACCAAGCATACCGGACGAGGTTGTTCCGGACAGGATAAGGAAAATATTTGATAATGGCGAGTACGAGATGCTCCTTATCATGTCGGAATATAAGACGGCTTCAGACGAGGTTAACGCTCAGTGCGACAGCATCGATAAGATAATCAAAAAATACGACAGCAAGGGTATGCTGATCGGTGAGGCACCTTGTACCAAGGATCTGATCGAGATAACGGATAAGGATTTCAACAGAGTAAATGCAGTTTCGATAGGACTTGTTGCGATCATCATACTTTGTGTATTTAAATCGATATCAGTACCAATCGTACTTGTATGTGCGATTGAGTTTGCGATATTTATAAATCTTGGTATTCCATGTTATACAGGAACTATCCTTCCGTTCGTAGCATCGATAGTAATCGGAACAATACAGCTTGGTTCGACAGTCGACTACGGAATACTTATGTCGAATAAGTTTAAGGAAGCAAGACTGGCCGGAATGAACGGCAAGGATGCAGCAGAGGCAGCACTTAAAGGTTCGATAAATTCGATAATCGTAAGTGCCCTGACCTTCTTCGCAGCAACCTTCGGAGTAGGAATGTATTCAAATATCGATATGATCAGTGCACTCTGTAAGCTGATGGCGAGAGGCGCGATCATAAGTATGGCGGTTGTCATATTTATACTTCCTGCATTTTTACGTCTGTTCAACAGATTCATTACGGTAACATCGCTCAGCTTCAAAACAAAGAAGGCAGCGGAAGATAATAACAGCAGTGCTGTGTAACAGTCGAAAGGAGAGAAAGAGATGAGAAAGAAGAGAGTTGCTTCACTGGCTATAATAATGGCTATGGTCCTCGGACTTGCAGGCTGTGGAAATAGTAAGGTTAAGACAGACAACGTTGAGGCGAATGCCCCTGCGGTTGAGGCGGTTGAAGAGACAAATACAGCAAATGATAAGGCTTCGGGAGATAAGGCTGCAGACGATGGCGTTGATCTCGGTGGTATGATCAAGGATGTGATCAAGACAGGTGAGGTTAAGGATTCAGACAAGGATGAGACAATCTATGTCATCACTGATGCAAACGGAAATAAGCAGAATGTTATAGTAAGTGAGTGGCTTAAGAATAAAGATCATGAGGATGTTATCGAGGATGTCAGCTCCCTTACAGACATCGAGAATGTAAAGGGCGACGAGGAGTTCACTCAGAACGGTGAGAAGGTTACCTGGCAGGCTAACGGCAACCCTATCTACTATCAGGGCAAGACTGATAAGGAGGTTCCTGTTGAGGTTAAGGTTACCTATTATCTTGACGGAGCTGAGGTTACTCCTGAGCAGATCGCAGGTAAGAGCGGAAAGGTTAAGATCCGTTTTGATTATATCAACAAGGCTAAGCAGGACGGCGTGAGCGTTCCGTTCATCATGGCTACAGGCTTCATCCTTGACAACTCATGCTTCACAAATATCGAAGTAAGCAATGGTAAATACATCTCAGACGGAAGTAAGAGCGTTGTCCTCGGATTTGGACTTCCGGGACTTGCAGATGATCTTGAGAAAACCTCTGAGAAGGTTGGAGTTGAGATCCCGGATTACTTTGAAGTTACGGCTGATACAACTGGTTTCAAGCTTGATATGACTCTTACGGTTGCTGCTACAGGACTTGTTGGAGAGACTATAGAGGATATTGATTTCTCTCAGATAGAGGACGAACTCAACAGACTTGTGGGCGAATACCAGAATGGTATTAATCAGCTTAATTCAGGTATCGTTGCATATACAAATGGCGTTTCACAGATCGCAAGCGGTGCATCTCAGGTTTCTGATGGTGCGGCTCAGGTTTCTGACGGTGCAAGCAGACTGAGCGAGGGTACAGACCAGCTTTATGCAGGCGGAATCACACTCGGAAATGCGCTTGAGAGCGCAGATATCGGTGCAGGTCAGCTTAAGGCAGCATTTGAAGGTGATAACGGAGTCCTTGCAGGTTCTGCAAAGCTTTCAGGCGGACTTGATCAGCTTAACAGTGCTGTTCAGGGAATAAATCTTCCGGAAATACCGGACGCATCAAGCCTTACTTTCACAGACGAGCAGAAGGCTGCTGCAACAAAGGCTATTTCCGAGGCTGCTGAGAAGGAGCTTGCAGAAAAAGGCGTTAAGATCGATATGTCTGATCTTCAGGCACTCGCAGCTATGAGTGATGAAGAGAAGGTTAAGGCTATCACAGCCAAGGCTGAAGCAGCTGCAAAGCAGGATCCAAACGTTCAGAAGATCATCAAGGATGAGGCTGTTCAGGGACTTATCGCAAGTACTGTTGACGGAATCATCGATTCAAAGGTTGAGGAATATATGGCTTCCGATGAGGGCAAGGCTCTTGTTGACAGCAAGGTTCAGGAATACTGTGCAACAATGATCGCACTTGTTATGGGAACTGCTGATAAACCGTCAGATCTTGCGGTTGCAGCTGTTGCCGGTGCGAAGGTTGATCCGGTAACCCAGGCAACCTACCAGGCTATGCTGGGGGCTGATCCAAATACAAAACCTGAAGATGTTAAGATATCACCTGCAGCACTTGCATATGATACAGAAACCTATAATGCACTTCTTGCTGAATTCCAGAAGCAGTTTGCAGCAAGCGCAGAGGATACAAAGGCTATGCTCACACCTGCTGTAAAAGAAGGCGTTAAGGCGAATATCGAGGCAAACTATAAGGAAAAGATCACAAAGCAGGTTACAGAAGGCTACGTTAAGATAATCGGAAATGCATTTGCAGCCGGTTATGGCAATGCATATACAGAGCTTGGTAAGGAGATGCAGGACATCGCCGGAAAGCTTGAGTATATCATTTCCGTATATACAAATAAGGGCGTTGAATATGGTCTTGACCAGGCACTTACAATGATCAGAGAAGAGATGAACAGCTTCGCTCCGAAGATCACTTCCCTTAAGGAAGGGGTTGCACAGCTTGCCTCAGGAGCTGATCAGCTTGACCAGGGTCTTAACAAGCTTTATGACGGCGTTGCAAGTCTGGATGACGGACTTGATAGGATATATGCTTCAGTGCCTACACTTACAGGTGGTCTGAAAGATCTCAATAGTGGTGCAGGAACACTCGGCAGTGGTGCTTACCAGCTTAGTAACGGAGCTACTACACTTGCTTCAGGAGCAGCAGAGCTTGATTCTCATGGCAAGGAGCTTGTTGAAGGTTCATCTAAGCTTAAGCAGGCAACAGACCTGATCGTAGGAAAGCTCGGAGATGCTGAGAAGGATCTCGATGTAATAGCAAATGAGGTTAAGACGGTTATCGAGACCGGTAAAAAGTATGAAAACTTCGCAGGTATTTCAGATGGTAAGAAGGGTAATGTTAAGTTCATCATCAAGACCGGTGAGGTTGCTGCAGAGGAATAAAAATATTAAAACACAGTGCCCGGGAGTGAGTAAGATCGCTTCCGGGTATTTTTACGCCCTAATGCTTTACAAGGCAATATATGTGGTGTACATTTATGTAGGATTAATTTTGCAGTTGTTTGGTGGCATGAAACGGACGGCTGCAGATATTTAAAATGTGGAGGGAATAAACATGACTACAGCACAGATTGGAATTGTGACTGCAATAGGCGTATATCTTGTTGTTATGCTTATTGTCGGATTCTTAAGTTCCAGAAACACAAACGATGTCGGGGATTTTTATCTCGGCGGACGTAAGCTTGGACCGTTTGTAACTGCCATGAGTGCGGAGGCTTCTGATATGAGCTCCTACCTTCTTATGGGCGTTCCGGGACTTGCTTATTTTTCAGGACTTGCGGATGCAGGCTGGACAGCTATCGGACTTGCTATAGGTACTTACCTTAACTGGCTGTTCGTTGCAAAACGTCTTCGTAACTATTCTGCAGAGATCCGGGCTATTACCATTCCTGAATTCTTTAAGAAGAGATTCAAGGATAACAGCAATATCCTTCTGCTTATCGGTGCGATCGCTATCATAATCTTCTTCGTGCCTTATACTGCATCGGGCTTCTCTGCCTGCGGCAAGCTTTTTAAGACACTGTTCAATGTCGATTATCAGCTCGCAATGGTTGTTTCTGCGATCATAATCATTGGATATACATCAACGGGTGGTTTCCTTGCGGCTTCAAGGACCGACTTTATCCAGTCTATCATCATGACGATAGCGCTTCTTATCGTACTTGGTTATGGTATCTCAAATGCCGGCGGACTCAGTGCGGTTATCGATAATGCAGAAAGCCTGAAGGGGTATTTCACCTTCAGTCAGACTCACAGCAATGTGACCGGCGGTGGAAGTCCGTTTAAGTTGTTTAATATAGTTACAACAATGGCCTGGGGACTTGGATATTTCGGTATGCCTCACGTACTTCTCAGATTTATGGCTATAAAGAATCCGAATCAGCTGAAGCTTTCAAGAAGGATCGCAAGTATCTGGGTTGTATTTTCACTTGGAATCGCTGTATTTCTTGGTATCATCGCAAGAGCTATGAAGGATCTTCCTGATATGCTTGATCAAAGCGACCTTACAAGTTCATCAAAGGCTGAGACACTTATCGTTGAGATCGCAAATATGATAAGTAGGCACGGTTTTGCATTTGCGCTTATCGGCGGTCTGATCATTGCGGGCATACTTGCGTCAACAATGTCTACTGCGGATTCACAGCTGATCGCTGCTTCATCTGCGGTTTCCGAAAATATCATTCAGGACGTATTTAAGGTTAAGATGAATGAGAAGATGGCAATGCTTACTGCAAGACTTACACTTATCGTAGTTGCAGTACTTGGTATCGTGCTTGCATGGAATCCGGACAGCTCTGTATTTAACATCGTATCCTTTGCGTGGGCTGGCTTTGGTGCGGTATTCGGACCGGTTATGATCATGGCACTCTTCTGGAAGCGCGCAAATAAATACGGTGCGCTCGCCGGAATGCTTGGTGGCGGCGGAATGATCTTTATCTGGAAGTTCGCAGTCAGACCTATGGGCGGTGTATGGGATCTCTACGAGCTCCTTCCGGCCTTCCTTACAGGACTCATCCTTATCGTTATCGTAAGTCTTCTTACTCCAAAGCCGGAAGCTGAGATCGTTGAAGAGTTTGAAAAAGTTAAGGCGATGTAAAAGCCGTGGTTGAGATACAGAATGATGAAAGGTGGAGGAAAAGCATCATTACAGTAGATCAGGTTATTTAAATATGGTATAAGATTATAAATGAAATGAAGAGCAGGGAGAAGTTTTATCTCCCTGTTTTTTCATGTCATAATTCTTGAAGATGATTCGTAAATAATTATAAACGGAGATATTTTTGGTAAAGTGTTGACAAATGTGTCTAAAAAGCTTAGACTAAAGTTGTCTAATAATCATAGACATAAACGCTGTCTGGTGATGTTAACATTCCGGACAAGTCAGAATAATGGATTAACTATACTTGAGAGGTGAAATATATGCATCTTACTGAAGCTGAAAAAAGCTTAATGGAAATAATATGGGAAAAGAGAGAAATGCCTGCAAAGGAGCTTGTAAGTCTGGCGGATGAACGGCTCGACTGGCGCAGGACAACAATGTACACGATACTGAAAAGGCTGATAGAGAAAGGCATGGTACAAAATGAGAATGCGAAGATATGCTGCCTCATTTCAGAAGAGGAATATGAGGCTATGCAGAAAAAACGTGCAATCAGAAAGTACTTTGGCGGATCGCTCCCGGAATTCGTAAATGCCTTTATCAGAGAAGAGAAGCTTAGTGAGAAGGATATACAGGAACTGGAGGAAATCATTAACTCATACAAGGAGTCCAGAGGGGCTGACAGTTGCAAGACTAAGTATTGAGAGTGAGAGATAACACATTGATAAATAGTGTTTTGTGAGTGAGGGGGGATAGGATGAAAAGTATTTTTCTTTTCTATTTCAACGGGCTGCCATTAACGATACTTCTGATACTGGTTGTGTTGGGGCTTCGTTATATTTTCAGAAAACAGTCCAAGAGAACACTTAATTACATATGGATACTTCTTCTTGTCAGACTGCTGGTTCCGTTTTCACTTCCGGCTGATTTTTCGGTGATTCCGAATTCAAGCGAGATACTGGGGATAGATGAGAATAACATTGGGGCTCAGAATAAAGACATAGAAGAATATGTGAATGGCGGAAGAGCGGGCCGCGTGGAGAATACAGTAGAGTCAGGCGATAGTTCCGGGAATACTGCTGTTTATGATCGGAATGGAAGCGATGTTCTTAATAATTCGACTGATAAAGTAACTGATAATTTGGTGAGTGATAAAACAGCTGATAATTTGGTGATTGATAAAACGGCTGATAATCCGGTGGACGACACGAGTGCTGTTAATAAGGTGGATAATCCAAATAACAGTGCTGGAAACAGTGATTCGGAGATAACCGCTGTAAATTCCACAGACCGGGTTGGTAAGAATAACAGTAATAAACAAGTTGATGATAGTAAAGTATCAGTAATGTCCGGAAATAGTGTTACAGATATTGTTTTGATACTTGCAACTTCCTTCTGGCTGGCAGGTATTGCAATGATGGGCTTCTATTATCTGGGACGTCAGTCGCAGTTCAGAAAGAAGTGTGACGAGGCTGCTTTGGCTGAAGGCGAGAAAAATGTATTTTTGTGGAAATACGCAAAGGATGCTTGCGTCACGGGATTGGTGAGGCCAAGGATATATCTGCCGGAGAATCTTAAGGGCAGTAAATATGAAATGGTTCTTAATCATGAGAGAATGCACATCAGGAGACATGACAATGTGCTGCTGTTCCTGTATTTTATCGCGCTTATGCTTAACTGGTTCAACCCTCTTATGTGGGTGGTATTTGCTATGGTTCAGCAGGATATCGAGCTTGCCTGCGATGAGAGTATATTACTAAATGCTTCGGTTGAGCAGAAAAAGGAATATGCAAGGACGATTCTTTACCTGGGCGTTAGCAGAAGAACGGAGCTTTTCAGGGCGGTTTCTTTCGGGAAGGGAAAACTTAAGGAAAGAATCCTTCATATCGGTGAGGAGCATAAGAGCCATAAGGGACGAACGGCTGTAATGATTATGCTGCTTGCGACGATGACAGTGCTTTGTGCTTGCAGCAGGAAGGACAGCAAGGAGTCTGAAGATAATAAGAAGAGTGAAAATACAACTATTGCTACAGAAGATACTACAGACGAGAATACTTCCGAGAGCGAGGAAGAAAAAAGAGCCAGAGAGGAAGAAGAGGAACGTAAAAAACGCGAGGCTGAAGAGAAAGAAAGGCTTGAAGCTGAGGCAAAAGCAAAACAGGAAGAAGAAGCGGAAAGAAAGGCTAAGTACGAGGCGGAGTGGGCAAGGATTAAAGCTGAAAATGAAGAGAGAAAACCGAAACTTGTCAGCTCTGATACATATGTGATAGAGGGCACGCATATTGACGATGAGGCGTTTACTCTTGATATTCATGAAGAAATAGTCGGGCTTGTAAGCTATAAGGTTGACAGATTTGACGATGGAAGTTTTAAGCTGACTTTTTATCATGATAATTCAAGGATAAGAAATAATCGTGGACAGCTTATGACAGTTGAATGGATGGATTTCAGAGATCTCTATATACCGGAGGTGGATGATGTGGATTCGCCAATATATACAGAGTGGGAGGACAGACGCAATACGCTCATATTTGGTAATCTGGATGGATTATACTTCGACCAATATTATACTCTTTGGACGGCATTTAACAGTCCCGGAGGGGAATTTGGCGTGATCTATCCGGATGAAGAGAATCTGGGCGGATACTGTATTTTCCAGACGGGCAGTCCGGAAATGTACTTGGAAGAAGGATATTTGCTGGAATATTTGGAGTGTGAAGATTATCTGAGATATGATCTTTGCAATAGTCTTTTTGTAAAGAACATGCCTGACGAAAAAATGACCGATGAATATAAAGAGATCTTGCAAACCAGATTTGAAAGGGCTGTGAAAGAGCTTGATGATGGTACGGTTGCACCGGATGATGAGAATTCACCATATCCTGAAGAGCCGGGTATAGAGGCTGATTATATTGAAGGGTTTAAAAAACTGAAAGTGCGAAGAGAAGCTATTGATAAGACATGGCTTGAAGAAGCTCTGATAAGGGATGTAGAATCTGCTGAACTGTTTTTGAAGAATTGGAATGAGGAGCAGGATAATTGATTACAGATAAAGAAATAGTGACAGACACTACACTTAAATGATATGTAATTTATTAAAAAAGGAATCGGAGGTACAAACTGAAGATTCCTTTTTTAATGAAAATGTAGCTGATTTTGTCAGGTTTTGGAAATTGAATTCGTATTATATTATGAATGGTCATTCATGATTAAGGAGGAAGATGTCTTGAAGAAAAGGGGCGTTAGTTTTGATAATTATATGAATCTTTTGCGAGAAAAGGATGAAAGAGCGCTGGATTTCGTGATTGATGAGTATGGTGGACTGATAATGTCGGTGATAAGGCGCTTGTTAGGAGGCTTTCCGGAAGAACAGGAGGAGTGCTTTAATGATGTTTTGATGAAGATCTGGGAGCATTCAGAGGATTATAACGAGGAACTGTGTGAATTCAGAGGATGGGCAGCGGCCATAGCGCGTTATCAGTCAATCGACCGCCTGAGAAGGATTAAGCGTGATAATGAACGGAGTGTTCTTCAAGACATTGATGAAATGAGTGAAAGCTTGTCGAAGGATGAGGAGGCATTTCGGAGGATAGAGGAAACGATTGACGACGAGATCGGAAGTATGATCGAATGCCTGTCGCCGGATGACAGGGAAATATTCAGAAGACTTTACGTTGAAGGCGAATCTGCAAAAGAAGTAGGAGAGAAACTGGATATATCAGAGTCAAATGTATACAGCAGAGCCTCCAGGGGCAGGAAGAAGCTAAGGATGTTTTTGAAGGACCGAAGGGAGAATGAATATGGAAGATAATATTTATAAGCTTCTAAATAAAATAGAGACTGATACAAGTATTTATGAAGAGCATGATCTATCTGAGCATGAGAAGAAACGTCTTAAAGAAGGGCTTCACAGGAAGATTGGAGCATCAGGTGAGAAGAAGGTTAAAGGAAACAGACATATTAAGGCAGCTGCCATAGCGGCAATATGCGTATTGGTGGGTGGAGGAATAGCGACTGCACTGATACTCGGTAATGAGAAAAAAGATGAAAACATAAAAGAAGAATACGTGCAGAATGCCACGATACTTGAGAAGGAGGATGTAACTGTTCAGGAGGAAATAAGCAGCAGACGCTATGAAGAGTTTACAGATGTAAATGGTGATGTTAAGATTCGTGTGGATATCGACCTTGTGGAAGAAGATATTAAGATGCCGGTTGTTCAGGTGGAATGCTGCGAGATATCAGATGAAGATATTAAAAAATGGGAAGAAGTTTTTTTTGGCGAAAATGCAGTTACAGAGCAGGAAGGGAATTTGAAGTACGAGCGTAAGTATACAGCGAATGGTGTGAATGGGCTTGAAGCAGTGATTGGTATATGTAATCGTGATGAGGCCGATTTTAAGGTCCATTCAATGTATTTCTATTATCTGGATAGCAAAAAGGTATATCAGAAATATCCATATAAGAGTATTACTTTGGATGAAGCAAAAATAATTGGTGATCAGCTCATAGATAAACTTGGAATACAAGATAATTGGATGTTTTATGAGTCTGATTCATACGATGATGGGAAGGATCAATGTGTCCACAATCTGAGATATTGCTTTTGTGTTGACGGTACTCCTGTCGTGCCTTTGTGGCTTTCGTACCTTACTAATGACGAGGGGCTGGGAAAGATTTATCATAGCGAAATTCAGATTCAGGTAATAAATGGTGAGGTGTTAGGTGTGTCTCTGTATACACCGATGTTTAAAAAAAAGGTTCTTGAAGATGATGCAGAAATAATACATATTGATGAGGCTTATGACATATTTAAGGAACAGGCGCAGACGTATTTTAGCAAGGAAAGGGTAAGTGACATTGAAGACCCAAGTTATGCTGCATCCCATTGCTATGTAAAGTTTGATGGTGTTAGAAAGGCGCTTGTCAGAGTTGAAGATAAGGATAATAAGGGTACTTATTATCTGGTTCCGGCATGGCTTTTCTATGGATGGACATATTATGTTGATCATGATATAGACTTCCCTACGGGACAATACGCTTATTCAGTGCCATTAATTGTTATCAATGCACTTGATGGAAGCGTTATAGAAAAGGATAGAGGATATTGATAGTTGTGATTAAAGCAGCGGAGATGATAATCCGCTGCTTTATGTTTGTATTTAATACAGAAAAACGCGGGGTTGCGCTATCGTAGGAATCGTTAGTATAATAAGACAATAGTTGTTAGGTGAGTATTGTCAGGGGTATAAAGATGAAGAAAAATATAAAAATGATAATAAGTTATGATGGGACGAGGTATTTTGGCTGGGAGCATCAGCCAAATACAGATATGACCATTCAGGGGAAGCTGGAAAATGTATTAAATATTATGATTGCTGGTGAGGGCGTTACGGTTATCGGGGCTGGGCGTACGGATGCAGGCGTTCACGCAAGAGCGATGACTGCGAATGTGATACTTGATACGGATATGTCCTGCGACGAGATACGCATCTACATGAACCGCTATCTGCCGGAGGATATCAGCGTGAATAAGGTTACCGAGGCGTCGGATCATTTCCACAGCCGTTACAATGCGAAGGGCAAGACCTACAGATATACCTGCTGGGTCGGAGACGTGAAACCTGTATTTGACAGGAAATACGTTTCGGTTCTGGATAAGCAGCCGGATGTTGAAAAGATGAGGGAGGCTGCTGAGAAGCTGATCGGTATGCATGACTATAAGAGCTTCTGCGGTAATCCGAAGATGAAGAAGTCAACGGTCAGGGTTGTGGACAGCATCAGGATTGAAGAGAGCGGAAATTATCTGAGGCTGTATTTTCACGGAAACGGCTTTCTGCAGAATATGGTGCGCATCATGACGGGAACTCTTCTGGAGGTCGGGTTCGGTAAGAAAAAGCCGGAAGATATAGATACTATCATAGAGGGAAAGGACAGGCAGCTTGCGGGCTTTACCGCTGAAGCGAAGGGCCTGACTTTAATGAAGGTTGATTATGAATGAATAATATGCATAAAAATTGTATAATATGCAAAATATACACATAATATACATTTTAACACGAATCGTGTTTACATAAAAACATTCAAAAAATGACGTATTTACGTCATTTTTTATTGCTTGAAAAAATTAAGAAAAAATGCAAAAAATATGTGGCATTTTAATAACTGTAATGCTATAATATGGCAGATAGCGGCATGGAACCATTAGCCATGCAGTAAAACAAGAGATATGGCGACCTGTATTTTACAGAAGCCATGAATAATAAAGAGAGAAGTAAAGGAGGTATTACTTCATGTCACAGAGAACTGACATCCATAAGATTCTTATTATTGGTTCGGGCCCGATCATCATAGGTCAGGCGTGTGAGTTCGATTATTCCGGAACTCAGGCTTGTAAGGCGCTCAGAAGCCTTGGATACGAGATAGTTCTTGTTAATTCAAATCCTGCTACTATTATGACAGATCCTGAGATGGCTGATGTTACATATATCGAGCCTCTTAATGTTAATCGTCTTGAGCAGATAATTGCAAAGGAACGTCCTGATGCATTGCTCCCTAATTTAGGTGGTCAGTCAGGACTTAATTTATGTGCTGAGCTCTACAATGCCGGCGTACTTGACAAATACAACGTTCAGGTAATCGGTGTTCAGGTTGACGCCATCGAGCGTGGTGAGGACCGTATCGAGTTCAAGCAGACCATGGATTCACTTGGCATCGAGATGGCAAGAAGCCAGGTTGCATACAGCGTTGATGAGGCACTTGCAATCGCTGACAAGCTTGGTTATCCGGTTGTTCTTCGTCCTGCATACACAATGGGCGGTGCCGGCGGCGGACTTGTTTACAATAAGGAAGAGCTTAAGACTGTCTGCGCAAGAGGTCTTCAGGCTTCACTTGTTCATCAGGTTCTCGTTGAAGAGTCAGTTATGGGCTGGGAAGAACTCGAGCTCGAGGTTGTTCGTGATAAGGACGGCAACATGATCACTGTCTGCTTCATCGAAAATATCGATCCGATGGGCGTTCATACAGGCGACAGCTTCTGCGCAGCTCCAATGCTCACAATCTCTCAGGAGGTTATGGACAGACTTCAGGAGCAGGCATACAAGATCGTTGATGCCATCCAGGTTATCGGTGGTACAAATGTACAGTTCGCACATGATCCTGTATCTGACAGAATCATCGTTATTGAGATCAACCCACGTACATCACGTTCTTCAGCACTTGCTTCAAAGGCAACAGGTTTCCCTATAGCCCTTGTTTCAGCAAAGCTTGCTTCAGGACTTACACTTAAAGATATCCCATGTGGTAAATACGGTACACTTGATAAATATAAGCCGGACGGCGATTATGTCGTAATCAAGTTCGCTCGCTGGGCATTTGAAAAGTTCAAGGGCGTTGAAGATAAGCTCGGAACTCAGATGCGTGCAGTAGGCGAGGTTATGAGTATCGGTAAGACATATAAGGAAGCTTTCCAGAAGGCTATCCGTTCACTTGAGAAGGGCCGCTATGGTCTCGGATATGTGAAGAACTTCAACGAGATGTCTAAGGATGACCTCCTCAAGGCGCTCATCACACCTTCAAGTGAGAGACATTTCCAGATGTATGAAGCTCTCAGAAAGGGTGCAACAGTTGATGAGATATTTGAGCTTACACATGTTAAGAGATATTTCATCGAGCAGATGAAGGAGCTTGTTGAAGAGGAAGAGGCTATCGCAGCTTCAAAGGGCAGCCTTCCATCAGATGAACTTCTTACACAGGCTAAGAAGGACGGCTTCTCAGATAAATACCTCAGCGAGATCCTTGAAGTATCAGAGGACAGCGTTAGAGAGAGACGTGAGGCACTCGGTGTTGTTGAGACCTGGGACGGCATTCACGTAAGCGGTACAGAGAACAGCGCTTATTACTATTCAACATACAATGCACCTGACAACAATCCGGTTTCGGAAGACAAGCCAAAGATCATGATTCTCGGCGGTGGTCCTAACCGTATCGGTCAGGGTATCGAATTCGACTACTGTTGTGTACATGCAGCACAGTCACTCAAGAAGCTCGGCTTCGAGACTATCATCGTAAACTGCAACCCGGAGACAGTTTCAACAGACTATGATACCTCAGATAAGCTGTATTTCGAGCCTCTTACACTTGAGGATGTTCTCAGCATCTACAAGAAGGAGAAGCCGGTTGGTGTTATCGCACAGTTCGGTGGACAGACACCTCTTAACCTTGCTTCAGACCTTCAGAAGAACGGCGTTAAGATCCTTGGTACTTCTCCGGAAGTTATCGATCTTGCAGAGGACAGAGATCAGTTCAGAGCTATGATGGATAAGCTTGGCATCCCAATGCCTGAGTCAGGAATGGCTACAACAGTTGAGGAAGCTAAGACAATCGCAAATAAGATCGGTTACCCTGTAATGGTTCGTCCTTCATACGTTCTTGGCGGACGTGGAATGGAAGTTGTTTACGACGATCAGGCTATGACAGGCTACATGGAAGCAGCTGTTGGTGTAACACCTGACAGACCAATCCTTATTGACAGATTCCTGCATCATGCACTTGAGTGCGAGGCAGATGCTATTTCCGATGGAACACATGCATATGTTCCTGCGGTTATGGAGCATATCGAGCTTGCCGGTATTCATTCCGGAGACTCAGCTTGTATCCTTCCTTCAAAGCATATTCCTGCTGATAACCTTGAGACCATCAAGGAATACACAAGGAAGATCGCTGAGGAGATGCATGTAGTCGGACTTATGAATATGCAGTATGCGATCGAGGACGGCAAGGTATTTGTTCTCGAGGCAAACCCACGTGCATCACGTACAGTTCCACTTGTTTCAAAGGTTTGCGGTATCAGGATGGTACCTCTTGCAACAGATATCATTACATCAGAACTTACAGGAAGAAAGTCACCTGTACCTGAGCTTAAGGAGAGAGAGATCCCTTACTTCGGCGTTAAGGAGGCTGTATTCCCATTCAATATGTTCCAGGAGGTTGACCCTCTTCTCGGACCTGAGATGCGTTCTACAGGTGAGGTTCTCGGACTTTCACGTTCACTGGGTGGCGCATTCTTCAAGGCTGAGGAAGGTGCAAAGGCTGATCTTCCACTTGAAGGAACAGTACTTATTTCGGTTAACAAGCAGGATAAGGCTGAGGTTGTTGACATAGCAAGAAGCTTTGCAAATGATGGCTTCAAGCTTATCGCTACAGAAGGTACATGCAAGCTTATCAACGAAGCAGGTATCGAGTGTGAGAGAGTTAAGAAGCTTCAGGAGGGCAGACCAAATATCCTTGACCTTATCACAAACGGAAATATCCAGCTTATCGTTAACTCACCGGTTGGTAAGGACAGCGCTATGGATGACAGCTATCTCAGAAAGGCAGCTATCAAGGCTAAGATCCCTTACATCACAACTATTGCAGCAGCAACTGCAGCAGCTGACGGTATCCGTCATCTTAAGAAACATAAGTTCAGCGATGTTAAGTCACTTCAGGAATGGCATAAGGAGATCGTTGAAAAATAACAGATCATAAAAAACACAGAATCATAATGATCATCAGATGGTCATTATGATTTTGTGGTATATAGAAGATATATAAAAACTAATAAAAAAGGTGGAAAATATGACAATAATCGTTACCGGCGGCGCCGGCTTTATCGGTTCCAATTTTGTATTTCATATGCTTAAGGAGCATCCGGAGTACCGTATCGTATGTCTGGACAAGCTTACTTACGCAGGTAATCTTTCAACACTGAAGAGTGTTATGGGTAACCCGAACTTCAGATTTGTTAAGCTTGATATCTGCGACAGAGAAGGCGTTTACAAGCTCTTTGAGGAGGAGCAGCCTGATATCGTGGTTAACTTTGCGGCTGAGTCGCACGTTGACCGTTCGATCGAGGATCCGGGCATCTTCCTTCAGACGAATATCATCGGTACAAGCGTTCTTATGGATGCAAGCCGTAAATACAATGTTAAGCGTTATCATCAGGTGTCTACAGATGAGGTTTACGGTGATCTGCCGCTTGACAGACCTGACCTCTTCTTCACGGAGGAGACGCCTATTCATACAAGCAGTCCGTACAGCAGCAGCAAGGCCGGAGCAGATCTTCTTGTAATGGCATATTACAGAACCTTCGGACTTCCTGTTACAATTTCAAGATGTTCAAATAATTACGGACCATATCACTTCCCTGAGAAGCTGATCCCTCTTATGATCGCTAACTGTCTGAATGACAAGCCGCTCCCTGTTTACGGCGAGGGACTTAATGTTCGTGACTGGCTCTATGTAGAGGATCACTGCAGGGCAATCGACCTTATCATCCACAAGGGAACAGTCGGCGAGGTTTATAATGTCGGCGGTCACAATGAGATGAAGAACATCGATATCGTTAAGCTTATCTGCAAAGAGCTTGGTAAGCCGGAAAGCCTTATCACATATGTAACAGACCGCAAGGGCCATGATATGAGATATGCTATCGATCCGACAAAGATCCACAACGAGCTTGGCTGGCTTCCTGAGACTAAGTTTGCTGACGGAATCAAGAAGACTATTCAGTGGTATCTTGATAACCGTGACTGGTGGGAAGAGATCATCAGCGGCGAATATCAGAATTACTACGATAAGATGTACAAGGATAGATAGTATTTTCCTTGATGTTCGGGATATGGAGGAGGAAATATGGTTAAGAGGGGGAAAAGCAACAAATACAAGGCGGCAGCCATCGCGCTTGCACTTGCAGCCACATCTCTTACAGCTTGTGGGGACAGCGGTAAGAGTGATGGTGGAAATGACCAGAGAGTCAGACATGATATGTCTACAGTCACCACAACAGCTGCGACTACAGAGCAGGTGACAACTGAGGCAACAAATGAGCCTACAACCATTACAGCAACTGAGGATCTGACAGCGACAACAACTGAATCATCGACTCAGACTACAGCGACGATAACAGAAGCTGCTACAGAGATAACGACTGAAACTGTAAGTGCCGACAATCCTGCCGGTGCGACACAATATATGGCGGATATTTATAACAGCAGTAAGTTTGTAGAACTGGTCGCTGCTACACAGGATGAGTATTTCAATGTCATGCTGGCGAATCTTAAGAGAAGAGTTTCACAGTATGTATTGGATGAAGAAGGCATAACGGATGCCAGATCTCTTGAGGCATGGATAGCTGAGAGCGTTGCTGATAGTTTTGATGTTGAAATCACATATAATGTTCAGGTTACAGGTGCCGCAAGAGAAGCAACGGTGGATGAGGCATATAGTGAGCTTACAGAGCTGGCAAGCGTGTCTGACAGTACCACGGATCATATTTATGAGTATTTCAGCGGTGCTGAGAAGCTTTATCTTGTACCGATCAAGATTGAGGCAACGTATTATTCACAGAACATAGAGATGGAAGGCTGTGACGTTGTCTGTATCTATAAAGGCAAAGCTTATTCCTGCCTGGGTATATTTTCCTTCGGGCCGGGCATGATGAGGTACCTGACAAAATGTGCTTCTTCGGATGATGTTGCTGTAGCGATGAGCATCAAGGCTTCTGCTGAAGCGAGTCTTGCGAATGAGAACGCATTTAATAATGTGTCAAACGCGCTTGAGAATGCAGGATCTAACGGAAGGATCACCGGTAAGGACAAAGATGGCAATGAAAAGCAGTATTTTGTTGTTGCCTATATCCGCGATAATACTGTGATCGAGATGCAGAATGGTCTGACAGAGGACGGTGCCTTCTGCACAGAGCTTAAGAATAATCTTGGAAATATCCATATCAATCTCCTTGCATATGGTGCAGACAAGTTTATTCTTGCGGTTGGCGAAGATTTAGGCGATGTGGCTGTATTTGCGGGGCCGGGTAATGATGACGGCTCGACCTTCGAGATCATCCCATACGCGGATGAAATATATAAATAGATCATCAGGCTTTTATAAGCGGATGAAATGTATAAATAAATCAAATAATGGAGAACGACAGTGGCAAAATTAGGAAGAAATGATGCATGCTGGTGCGGCAGTGGCAAGAAATACAAGGCATGCCATGAAGAATTTGACAGAAAGATAGAATACTACAGGAATCTGGGACATCAGGTTCCGTCACATGAACTGATCAAGACACCATTCCAGATCGAGAAGATCAAGGAAGCGTGCAAGGTCAATGTGGAAATACTTGATACCGTTGCCGAGAAGATCGCAATCGGTATGAGCACGGAAGACATAAATACAATCGTAAATGAAGTGACCTACAGGAATAATGCTATCCCTGCACCGCTCAATTATGAAGGCTTTCCGAAGAGTGTCTGCACTTCGATAAATGATGCTGTATGCCATGGTATTCCGGATGAGAACGAGATACTGATGGATGGCGACATCATCAATGTTGATGTTTCAACCATCCTTAACGGCTACTTTGCTGACTCTTCAAGAATGTTCATGATGGGAAATGTTTCCGACGAGGACAGAAAGCTTGTTGAGGTTACCAAGGAAGCTATGATGAAGGGACTTGAGCAGGTTAAACCATGGACCTTCCTTGGAGATATGGGCCAGGCAGTTAATGATCACGCAAAGGCGCACGGTTATTCGGTTGTGCGTGAGATAGGCGGCCACGGCGTAGGTCTCGAGTTCCATGAGGAGCCTTGGGTAAGCTATGTAAGTAAAAAGGGAACAGAGATGCTTCTCGTTCCGGGTATGATCTTCACGATCGAGCCTATGATAAATATGGGTGGACCGGACATCTTCGTTGATGAAGATAATGACTGGACTGTATATACCGATGACGGATCAAAATCTGCACAGTGGGAGATACAGGTGCTCGTGACAGAGGACGGCCATGAGGTTCTGAGCTGGTAATATAAAAAAATCCCCGTAAGGGGATTTTTTTAGTTGAATCCAACTAACTTCTGCGAAATAGTATAACCAACCTTGATTATGAACATACCAGGGCGGGTTTTCATCTGCATAACCTTACCGAGGATGTTGCGGTGAACGTATTTGTACTGTGAGCCGTGCTTCTTTAGGTAATTCCAGAGGTCGTCGCGTTTTGCGAGAGACTCGGGAGTTCCGATCTTGATAAGGAAGGCGGTAGATACCGTCATCATCATTGCAAGGTACTGGCTCATATAGCGGCGCAGCATACAGTTGTCCACGTTTCTGAGGCTGTGGTCATCGATCATAAGCTTGGTTACGAGAACCTGCTGATCGATCCTGCCCATCATGACCTTCTCATTTACGGACTGGTCAGCACGACCGATAACATAATGATAAAGATCTACATCAAGATAATAAACCTTCTTAACGAATGGAAGCGGATGATAAACATAAATGTTATCAACGTAGAAGGTGTGCTTTGGCATCTTGATTCCGGTCTTTCTGAGGAGCTGAGTCCTGTATATAACCGAATGCATAAGGATATTTTGCCATGGCATGAACTTGCCCAGCTTATCCCAGGTGAAAGGCGTCCTTACCGGCATAACCCCGCGGTAGCCTATCCTCTTCTTATGCTTCTTGCCAAGCTTTTCATAAACATAATCTGAGATGATCATATCGAAGGAATTGTCGATAGCCTCATTCTCAGCGATGAAATTCATTACTGCTGCAAGTGCGCGGCGGTTAAGCCAGTCGTCACTGTCAAGCACCTTGTAGTATTTTCCCAGGGCAGCGGCAAGGCCGGTCATAACGGCATCACCGTGGCCGCCGTTTTCTTTATGAATGACTCTGACGATGTCAGGGTATTTTTTTGCATAATTATCTGCTAATTCCGGAGTACTGTCCGTTGAACCGTCGTCAACGATGATTATCTCGATGCGGTTGTCGCCGATAAGGATCGACTTCATTGCGCGTGCAAGATAATCCTGCGAATTGTAGCAAGGTATTGCAATTGTAAGTAGTTTTTCTTTGCTCATATCATAACCCCATTTTTTAATATCTAATTCCTCGACCGGTTATGCAACAGTTTCGGATACTTCAGATTTTTCCACATCAGCTTCGGTAGCTGTCTCGGCTTCTGCCTTGGCTGCCTTCTTCTCGCGCATCTTCTTAAGGTCGCCCGGAAGATATATCGGAAGATAGAAGAGGAAAGCCATTCCGAAAGCACCGATAACATCTATGATCGAATGCTGCTTCAGGAATACGGTCGCCGCAATGATAAGTATTGAAAGTATTACAACAAATACAGTTACCAGCGGATGCTTCTTCCTGAGTCTCGACTTCAGTATCGCTGTCTCAACACAGAGTGTATTGTAAACGTGGATACTTGGAAATACATTTGTCGGCGTGTCGGTTTTATAAAGGTATCTTACTATCTTCGCACAGATATTATTCTTGGAAAGATCTGCTGCGCTCGGACGAAGCTGAAGGGCGTTCGGCCAGAAATAACAGATAATGATGAAGGCTGTCATTCCGAGAGCCAGGAACCACGCGAGCTTCTTAAAACCTTCAAAATCATAAATTATAAAAAGACCTACCGAAACGAAGATAAAGGCAAACCACAGATAGTAAGGGATGATGAAGTATTCGCAGAAAGGAATACTGTCATCGATTGAACTATGAATATAGTGGAAAGCCACATCATTTCTCTTCTCCAAAGCGAAGAAGCTTATGAAGTAGGCAGGTATATACAATAGCCATAGACAATATTTATATTTTTGAAACTTAGTTTTATTATCCATAATAAAGACAGTTTAAAATAAAAGTCACGTAATGTCAAAGATTAGTTTTTATATTTGCGATGTTTTGGTTCTTTATAACGCTCTTAAATTGTGGTATACTATTCTGTAATTATCGGATGACGCGCCGGAGGCAGACTATCGGCGGCTGAAGCTGCCCCGGAGATGCGGTTTAAGCGGTTGTCCGGGATGTATTTGGGAGAATATTTATAATAAGGGGTGCAGTGAAATGAGTGAATTATATGAGAACAGAGAGCTTTCGTGGCTGAGGTTTAACGAGAGAGTTTTGGAGGAGGCAGAGGATGAGAGGAATCCACTGTGTGAGAGGCTCAGCTTCCTGTCAATCTTTCAGACGAATCTGGACGAATTCTTCATGGTCAGAGTCGGATCTCTCCATGACCAGATGCTTCTTGAAAATAATCCTAAGGAAAATAAGACAAATATGACTGCCGAAGAGCAGATCGATGCGATAGCCGACAGAGTCAAGGTTCTTGCGGCAAGGCATGATATGGCTTACAGGGAGGAGATGAGCAAGCTTGAGAAATACGATATCAAGATCATCAACTTCGCAAAGCTTGACGCCAAGCAGGGCGAATATCTGAAGATGTATTTCGACCATGAGATACTTCCGCTCCTGTCGCCGATGACTGTTTCCAAAAAGCAGCCGTTCCCATTTATAAAGAATAACGAGATCTACGCTGTATCTGTACTTGCAAGTAAGAACAACAAAGAGCGTCTGGGCATCATCCCTTGCAATGACGGAATGTTCAGAAGGCTCATCCAGATTCCGGGAAGCGCAGGCTACTATATGCTTGCCGAGGAGCTGATCCTTCACTTCCTGCCGGATGTATTTTCAGGCTATACAGTTGTAAGTAAGTCGCTGGTAAGGGTTACGAGAAATGCCGACATCGACGCCGACAAGGTTTACGACGAGGAACTTAACTACAGAGACCATATGGCGGAGGTTATCAAGCAGAGACGTAAGCTCTGCCCTGTCCGCATGGAATATACAAGAGATATGGACAAGAAGGTACTTCAGAGAATACGTGAGCACCTCAACATCAGCGAAAATATGATGTTCAAGAAGGGTTCGCCGCTGGAGCTTTCCTTCCTGTTTGATATTCAGGATACACTGAGACATAAGCCGGAGTTCTTCTTCGAGAAGAGGATACCGCAGAGGTCGGCTCAGTTTGATGAAACAAAGCCGCTGCTCCCTCAGATCGAGGAGGCCGACAAGCTGCTTTATTATCCTTACGAGAGCATCAGGCCTTTCCTTAATATGCTCACCGAGGCTGCAAATGATCCGGATGTCGTATCGATCAAGATGACACTTTATCGTCTCGCAAAACACAGCAAGGTCGTTGAGGCACTTGTTGAGGCAGCTGAGAATGGCAAGCAGGTTGACGTTCTTGTGGAGCTGAAGGCCAGATTCGACGAGGAGAACAATATCGAGTGGTCGCGTATGCTTGAGAAGGCCGGCTGCCACGTTATTTACGGACTTGAAGGCATCAAGGTGCACTCAAAGCTCTGTCTGATCACCCTCAGAAAGGACGACGGAGTAAAATACATCACCCAGATCGGTACCGGAAACTACAACGAGAAGACTTCAAGACTTTATACAGACCTATCACTCATGACTGCAGATGAGAAGATAGGCACAGAGGCTGCAAAGGTATTTCAGGCGCTGTCCCTTAATCAGCTTGTGAAGACCACAGAGAGCCTCCTGGTTGCTCCGAAGTGTCTGCAGAACAAGGTTATCGACAAGATCGAGAGAGAAATTCAGATCGCAAAGGATGGCGGCGAGGGTTACATAGGACTCAAGCTCAATTCGCTGACTGACAAAAAGCTTATCGATAAGCTTATCGAGGCTTCACAGGCCGGCGTTAAGATAGAAATGGTAATAAGAGGTATAAACTGCCTGAGAAGCGGGGTGGAAGGCAAGACCGACAATATCAAGGTTGTCAGCATAGTCGGACGATTCCTTGAGCACGCGCGCATCTACATTTTCGGCAAGGGCGACCGCGAGGAGATGTATATTTCCTCTGCTGATTTTATGACGAGAAATACAGTAAGGCGTGTTGAGGTTGCAACTCCGATCAATGATAAGGAGCTTAAGGATAAGATCAGAGAGATATTCATGATCATGCTCAGCGATAACTATAAGGCACGTATCCAGCAGCCGGACGGAAGCTATGTGAGAGTACCGGCAGGCGAACCTGTTATTAATTCTCAGGAAAGATTTTATGATATAGCATATGAAAAAGCAGGAAACAGCACCGCTGCAAGAGAGTGAAAAAACTGAATCAACTGAAGAGATATTGACTGAAGAAAAGGTGGAGAGAAGAAGAAAGAAGAAGCATTTTCCGAAGGTAAGTATAAGATCGTTTATATTTGTCGGGATGCTCATCGTTCTTCTTCTTTGCATGGCTGTCTATAGTCTGGGTATCATCCGGTCACTGAAGAAGTCTGAGCTCCAGAATCTGAAGAAGGATGTATATATTAACGCGCAGTCCATGGCGGACCAGATAAGCCGCGAGAGTATGCCGCTCTATCAGGGCAAGGGTATGACCGATTCGGATATAGAGATACTTGGACAGATGCAGAAGGGCAGGGTCCTTCTGATCGACAGAAATTATAAGATCGTCCAGGATTCCTATAATTTCAAGAATGAAAAATACATTATAAGCGACGATGTATTTTCGGTGATGAACGGCAAGGTTCCGGAGATCAGCAGGATAAACGGAAGATATGTTGAGATAATGCTCCCTATCATGAAGGGCGAGGATGTTGTCGGCGTTCTGATCTCGACGGCGAGCACGACACAGATAAATATCGAGAACAGACTTCTCTACAGCAAGAGTCTCTTCGTTCTTGCGGGAGTTCTTTTCATCGGAATTCTTGCGATAGCTATTGTGGCTTATCTGTCGGTGAAGGAGCTTAACAGGATAAACACCAAGATCTACGAGATCTCTGAGGGAGATTTCCAGAATCGACTCAAGGTTAGGGGCTTTAAGGAGACAAGATACCTTGCGGAGAACTACAATGCGGTGCTTAAGAAGCTGGATTCCGTGGACAGTACCAGACAGGAATTCGTTTCAAATGTCTCGCACGAGCTTAAGACGCCTATCACTTCTATGAAGGTGCTGGCTGAGTCAATTCAGCAGAATGACAGCGATGACGTTGTTATTTACAAGGAGTTTATGTCGGATATCGTTGACGAGCTGGACCGCGAGACCAAGATGATCAACGACCTTCTGACGCTGGTTAAGACCGATAAGCAGAATGCGGTGATGAACTTCGAGGAGAAGAGCATCAATGAGCTTCTGGACGTAATAATCAAGCGCGTAACACCTATCGCGGACAAGAGAGGCATCAAGATTTCTTACGAGAGTTACAGGGATGTTACAGCTGAGGTCGATGAGGTCAAGCTGTCTCTGGCGCTTTCAAACCTTATCGAAAATGCGGTAAAATACAATATTGACAACGGCTGGGTCAAGGTATCTCTGAATGCGGATCCGAAGTCGTTCTATATCAAGGTTGCCGATTCGGGCGTTGGTATTCCGGATGATGCGAAGGACAGAGTATTTGACAGGTTCTACAGAGTTGATAAGGCGAGAAGCAGGGACACCGGAGGAACGGGCCTTGGACTTGCGATTGCAAGGAATGCTATCGTTTCCCACGACGGAAATATCAAGCTGTACAGTGAACAGGGCAAGGGTACGACCTTTACGGTCAGACTTCCTATAAAGCATGAAGAAAACAGTGAAGATGATGAGTGATGCAGTTAGAAAAATGAATAATCATAGAAAATATGCGGCACTTGTTTTGATGCTTGTATTTGCTATGCTTTTATCCGGGTGCGGCAGCAAGAAGGATAGCGGCAAGGAAGAGTCAGCTTCCATTAAGGCAAACCAGATCACTTTATATAAGGTGAATGGCAGCACCATCGAGAAGGACAAGGACTACCTTCTTAAGCAGCCGGATTCCTTTAATGCGTCTATCGAGGAGCTGATCGTCGAGATGAACGCAGGTAGTGGGATCAGTATAGTCAGCTACGAACCGGATGAGAAGAATAATATAACCTTCTTCGTTACGGACAAGAAGGAGCGTACGCCGGAAGAGCTACTGCTGTGCAGCGCGGCGACTGTTAGGACTTTCGCACAGATAAATGGCGTGGGCAGGATCACAATCACATTTATTACCGAAGAGGGAGAGATGACGGATACGAGAACCTATGATCCGGATTCATTCTTCTTCTATGACCATGATGAGGCATATCTGAACAAGGATACTATCACACTGTACCTGCCGAACAGCTCGGGAAGGAAGCTGAAGAGAGTTATTTCAGACATTAATATTTCCGGCGATGATTCGGTGGAAATGGCTATCCTCAAGCTGCTCCGCGATTATGATGTCATCTCGGATGATACGGAAATACTGAGCGTATTTACAAGGAGCGGCACCTGTTATATTGATTTTTCAGAGGAGTTTCTAAGGGAGACCGGAAGGAATTCGAACGAGGTTGTTATCTATTCGATAGTTGACAGCATCACGAACCTGCGAGGCATCAACTCGGTAAGGATATATATTGAAGGCAAGGATGAAAAGGCCTTCAGGGGAGATATAGATATCACGGAAATACTTGTATTTGAAGGAGGAATTCTTGAATAATTGAAAAGACCGTTATTCTTTGTAGGGATCGTCTTTGCACTTGGAGAGGTGATGATAAGGTCCTGCATGGATACGGAATATCATAGAGCGGCGGTGATGGGCGCGGTCCTTTTGCCGGTGCTGGTGGTTTGTGCGTATAAAACAGTTTTGCAGGGCAGAACTGTTTTTTTGTATGCTTTGGGGCGGCACGGTGGAAGCGGAAATACAGCTATCGGGCGGCGTGGAATGTTGTTTGGTGGATTGGGGCAGCGGAGGATGTTGTTCACCGGAGCGGTTTTCGTAGGAAGCTTTGGTATGGGTGCGCTCTGGGGCTGGCTGAGTTATCTCTTCTCAGCGCCGCTTCCTGCCGGCACAGAGATATGCGGAAGCTTTGTTGTGACGGCTGTTTCGGAGGGCGAGGACGGCTGTGGGCTGGAATTAAAAGCCGGCGGGCAGAAGTACTATGCGTATGTGAAGTGTGGGGATGTATTCTATGAAGATGCCGGTGATGCAGATATAATAGGAGGATTGGATAAGGATGGATATTATGAGACGAAATATGAGAAAGACAGTGAGAAACATATCCATGTTGGTGAAGGGTATCGCATCAACGCAGTTGTAGGAGATATAGCCGGCCCGACGAATCCGGGGGAGTTTGATTTCAGAAGTTACTGCCTGGGACGTGGCATAAGAAGAAGCCTCAAAATTGAGAGCATGACAAGAGACAAGATCTTTGACAGCAAGTTAAGGAGAGGTTTGGCGAGAATTAGGGACAGGCTCTCCGATTCGATATACAGACTGTTTCCTGACAGATATGCAGGAATACTTGCGGCGATGCTTCTGGGAGACCGGTCAGGACTTGACAATGATATGAGGAAGCTTTACCAGGTGAACGGAATCGCGCATATCCTTGCAATTTCGTCGCTACATATGGCGTTCTTTGCATCGGTGATAACGTATTTACTGAGGCTTCTGGGGCTGAAAGGAAGAGTGAGGGCGCTGCTGTCGATTGCGGGACTATTTCTATATGGAATGATGACAGGGTTTTCGGAAGCGGCGGTCAGGGCATTTATCATGATCACGGCTGTATTTCTGGCGGAGCTTTTTGGAAGAACGGCCGACAAGCCAACTTCGATGGTGACGGCGCTCCTCGTGATGATGATCGTAAATCCGGATTCGGTAGTGTCGTCGGGCTTCCAGATGAGCTACGCGGCTGCGGCCGGGCTTATCTGTTCGGAACTGGTGTATAGCGCGATTTATGAAAATGAACGCTTCAGAAGTATGAAGAAGTTCATCAGGAAGCGGTACAAGGTCTTTGTGATGGGGCTTATTTCATCGGTGACGCTGAATGCATTCCTGCTGCCGCTGGTTATCAGGGGGTATTACGAAGTACCTTTGTACAGCATGGCGGTGAACTTTATCATCATTCCGCTACTTTTTATCGCGGTGGCTTTCGGGTTTGCGGCAGTGGTGCTTGGGCTGCACGAGTTGTTTATGATTCCGGCAAGGATTGCGGCTTTCCCGGCAGAGATGGTGCTTAGATTCTATGAATGGATATGCAGGCTTTTTATGAAACTTCCTCTGGCGAGGATAAATACAGGAGCAGGGAGAGTATATCACTACTCGGTTTACATAATTCTACTGGCGGTCGTGGTTATGTTTTTTGGAAAAAGGCGGAGGAGGAAGGCTAAGGAAAACGGTTCTGCCGATAAGATACGGAAAAGAGAGAAAAAATACTGTATTGGCTATATCCTGGCGTGTTTTGTGCTGGAGGCTGTATTTCTCATAAGTGTCAGTCTGACGAATGGTCGCAGGTCATTTGCGGTGATACTTGATGTCGGGCAGGGCAGTGCTTCCTTCGTGCATACTGCGGAGGGCGTGAATATAATCTACGATGGCGGCTCGTCCAGCAAGAAGGAGAACGGACGGAAGGAGATCGCACCGGCGCTGAAGTATTTTGGAATATCCGATATTGATGTTGTATTTCTCTCTCACAGCGATGAGGATCATATTAACGGGTTGATATATCTGTTTGAGGAGTCTGAGCTGGAGGGCTTCGAGATAGAGAGGCTGTGCGTGTCTCAGATGAGTTTAAATGATATAAACCTAGATGGCTCAGAGAATAATATAGTTAATTCTGATAATAATACGGTGACTGATGAAAGACTGAACAGGCTCATAGCTGCGGCGGAAAGAATCGGTTGCGAGGTTATTTATGTGTCTGCAGGTGATGTGATTGAAGCTGAAGATGTGAAGATGGAGGTGCTCTATCCGTTTGAGGATGAAGGCGCTTTGAATAGTAACAGTGGTGAAATATGTGAAAGAACTACAAATAAAAATGAATCATCACTTGTCATGAGATTAACTTGCCATGAAAAGACAATTCTATTTCCTGGCGATATTGGAAATGAATCTGAAGAAGAGATAGTTAAAAAAGAAGCGCTTCTAACTGATTCAGATATTTTAATCTGCCCGCATCATGGTTCGAAGTATTCATCATCAGATGTATTTATCCGAACAGTATCACCTAAAACGGTGATCATATCCTGCGGTAGGAATAATCTTTATGGACACCCTGCCCCCGAAATCATAGAAAGATATGAAACGGAGGGCGTCGATATCAAAAGAACCGACCAAGATGGCGCAGTAGTGATTGATTTAAAATAAATGATATAACCCGAAACTCAGTCTGTTCCGGATAGGAATTGAGAAGAAAAATGAATAACGGGTGCAGGACGGAAGGTTCTGCACCCGTTTTAGCGTTAATTACATAGATTTTAGCATCGATCGAATAGATTATAGCATTATTGGTATAACCCGCTGATATCCGGATAGAGTTCATAGTTGGTTGGATTATATGTTGTGCTGATCCATACAACTACCTTGCCGTCGGAAGTGATACCGACTGCCCATCCGGTCTGATTATATTCGGTGAACTTGATATTAGGAGCTGAGCCGCCGAGATTCAAATTGAGTTCTCTGCATGCATTTGGAGCGCTGATGCCCTCGGCCGCCTTGAATTCTTCACCAGGTTTTGCTGTGAAGAGTACGTCTCCGTTAAAGTATTTTGACAGCTCGTCATAACAGTCTTCGTCAGCTAAGGCGGTCTTTAGTGCTGTGGCAATTGTCTGTGCTGCGGCCACATCGTCTAATCGAAGGCCAGCCTTTATGTATCTTAATATAGAATCAGGAATGGATAGTGCTGAGAATGAATACCAGTCACCTTTGTATTTATAACAGAGGTCCTTGGATGAATGTGATTCACCATTTTCTGTTATTGTAATATCTATCAAAGCGAATCTGTCTTCAATGCCCAGGGAACTAATCATTTCCTTGAGAATTACCTCTACCATGTCTGATGCAAGGCCACTCTTTGTTAGTTCATTCAATATCTTATCAAGAGTTCCTTCGATATAATCATTTACCTTTATTTGGTAATCAGGAATGAAATCTTCCGGAAAATGATTGCCATTTTCTTTATACATTTTCCGTAGCATTTCGTTCCAGTCATCTGCATCGTAAACGTTGATCATATGAAAGTCGTCCGGGTGCATCGATATATAAATGTTGAGCACATCATCCGGAATCAGTTTGATAAGCTGCTCTATATCGTCGCTCTTCATTGTATCAATACAGTGCTGAGTGGCGCTTTTTGGATCGGACGAGCCACCGCCATTTTTGTCTCTCAGGAGAAAATACGCCGTAAGACCGCCGGCTGCTGCTATAAGCAGAGCAATGACGAGAATCAATACCTTTTTCTTCTTGCTCTTGCCGGATTGCTCGGGAGCCGGAGCCATCTGAGTTGTATTATTCTGAAACTGATCATAAACCGGCATCATCTGCTGATTCATTGCCTGCTGATTCATCATCTGTTGAGGATTCATCGCCTGCTGGTACATAGTCTGCTGCTGGTTCATAGTCTGCTGTTGGTTCATCATCGGCTGAAGATTTATTTGTTGCTGATTCATCGCCTGTTGCTGGTTCGTCATCTGCTGCAGGTTTCCGACGGGCGATCCGCAGCTCGAACAGAAGGCAGCGCCCTCTGGCAATTGAGTGCCACAAAATGGACAAAACATATTTATTCCCCTCCCTGGTGATACATACATATAGTTTATATCAGTGACTAACATGATACTGCGAGCTTTCGTACTGACTTCTTGATTATAATTCCTTCGCGAAATATATACAAGGAGAGCTTTGTGTCGGATACATATCATTCCACAAAAAAAAGGGAAAGCTTGTAGCTTACCCTGGATAAAGACTAATAATCTGTTTCGGATTCGTCTTCCTTGGAAATACTATTTGATTCCTGAGGCTTTCCGCAATGTATTTGGCAGGGGGATGACAAGGGTCGAAGAGGTTGAACGTAAGCTCATGGATGAGAAAGAGATGATTATAGCTAAGGAGGAGAAATGCATCTCCGGGCAGATGTCGGCTAAAAACTGATTGACGGCGGCGGTGAGTTGTAATATATTTTCTTTGGACAGTGTTGTTGTCCATTAGATGACTATTAAAAAATACGAGGGCGTTTATGTTAAGCGTGGTTAACTAACATAATAATGATGTTATAAGAGGATGAGATCCATGGAACGGTGAAACTATGGGTTTTGATTCTTATGGGTTGGAAGAAGATGATGCCAACCCGGTTTTAGTACGCTTAATATTATGGACGCTGAGCTTTCATTCATTTGGGATGAGGGTTTAGTTATATTGTTTTGTTCTTAAACCATAATATCTAAGCGGATATTATGGTTTTTTTATTTATTATCGAAACGGAGATTAGAAATGAATACTGAAAAACAGATAGAATTTGACAAGATTAAGAAAATATGGGCAGAGCAGGCTGTGACTGTATTTGCAAAGGAAAAGATTGAAACGGCAGAGATAATACTTGACGAGCTGACGTTGCGAAAGGCTCTTCAGGATACGACGAACAGCAGAGAAATGATAGAGAAGCTGGGGAATCCGCCGGTTCAGAATGTATCAGAGATTAAGGAAATACTGACTATGGCAGAGAAGGGCGAGTGTCTTGCACCATTTCAGCTTGAAAGAGTTGAGAAGGTTCTGGTGGCGGTTGAGAGGCTGATAGATTACCTGAATCGTGGAAAGCAGTTTAATAATCCGATTTCATATTATGACGAGAATCTGAATCCACTTAATGACCTGAAGGCTGAGATAACAGAGAAGATCAGCGGCGAGGAAGTGGTGGACAGGGCTACAAAGGAGCTTTTTGATATCAGAAACCGTATAGCCATTCTGGAGGACGAGATGAAGCAGAAGGCTGAGCAGATCATCAGAAGTAATAAGGAATGTATGGCAGATTCTTATTATACCTTGAGAAGCGGCAGAGTCTGTGTGCCGGTTAAGAAGGAGTTCAAGTTTAAGATTTCGGGCAGTTTGATAGACAGGTCGGCGACCGGCAGCACGCTGTTCATCGAGCCGACGGGCGTGGCGAAAATATATGATGAGCTTCAGCTCCTACTTATAGAAGAAGAAAATGAAGTGAGGCGGATTCTCTATACTCTCACTGCGATGGTAGCGGACAGCGCTGAGATAATAAAGGAAAATATCAGAATGATTGAGAAGCTGGACTATATCTTCTCAAAGGGGAAGCTGAGCCTGGAGCTTAGCTGCAGCGAGCCGACGATCAATCTTGAAAGACGTATCGTCTTGAAGAAAGCCAGACATCCGCTGATGGATATTGATGTGAATGTGCCTCTTGATTTCTCTCTTGGTGAGAAGGACGAAAATGGTGAGATCATCAGAGGAATAGTGATCACAGGCCCGAACACAGGAGGCAAAACAGTAGCAATCAAGACTGTCATGCTGAATTGTTATATGGCTCAGTGCGGCCTGCACGTGGCCTGCGAGGAGGCAGATATATGTATGAATTCCTGCTACCTCTCTGATATCGGTGATGGTCAGAATCTTTCAGAGAACCTTTCGACCTTCTCGGCACACATCAAGAATGTATTGGATATCCTGGGCAAGATTGATAGAGACAGCCTTGTCATCATGGATGAGCTGGGTTCGGGAACGGATCCGCTTGAAGGAATGGGTATAGCAGAAGCTATTCTGGAGGAGCTTAGGGAGAGTGAGGCTAACTTCCTCGTAACGACGCACTATCCTGAGATCAAGGAATATGCCTCAAGGACTGAGCATATCGAAAATGCCAGAATGACCTTTGATAAGGAAACGCTTCGTCCGACCTATAAGATGGTGATCGGTGAAGCTGGAGAAAGCTGTGCATTTTATATCGCAGAGAGGCTTGGCATGCCGAAGAGGATGCTGAAGGTTGCTGTTGAGGCTGCCTATGGAAAGAGCAAGGAATCGACGAGTAAAGGCCGGCAAGATGCTGTTGGGAAATATGCTGATCTGATGGAAAGCAGTACGGATGGAAAATATGGTGATCATAAAAGAAGCGCTGTCAGCTCCGGCCGCATCACAAAACAGAAAAAGTCGCATCCGACAACAAATCTTTCAGACAAATACAGTATCGGAGACAGCGTGATGGTATTTCCGGATAAGAAGATCGGTATAGTTTGCGAGCCGGTTAACGAGAAAGGGATACTCAGGGTTCAGCTGCCGGATAAGAAGATATATATCAATTATAAGAGGGTGAAGCTTCAGGTCAGGGCGACTGAACTTTATCCGGAGGATTATGACTTTTCAATCATATTTGATACTGTAAAGAACAGAAAGATAAGGCATGACATGGATAGGAAGCTTACCGATGAAACTATAATTTACGAGGAATAAATATCAAAATGTTACACTAAAAATTCATAAATGTAACATTTATGTAACATTTAAGTTGACAATTATGTAACAATATGCTATAAATGGTAACATAAATGAAATGGAGATGAATTTATGTTCAATAAAACAAGGAAAATCCTTATAGCAATTGTTATGACATTGTCACTTTGCGTATCGGGTTTTATAAGCGGAGAAAAAGAGTCTGAGGCAGCTACAGCAGCTTCGTATTCACTCATTAGACCATATATGGTATATGGAAGCTACGGCGCTAACGGCCATCTCGGATCAAACTACTGGTCATGCGCAGGCTGGGTTTCAAGAGTTCTTTACACTGCAGGAACTGCAGGTGAGCTTGGTGGATATGTTCCGGACTTCTCGGGATATGCTGATGCTTCTGCATCGGGACTCGAGCAGTTCATGAAGGATGATTCGCATTTTTCACTGGTTGCCACCTTCAACAATGGCAATCCGTCTGATGCGGCAGCAAGACTTCTTGCACAGATCGACGCAGGCGAGGTTAAGGCCGGCGACATCATTATTTACTACGGATACAGCGGAAGAGTCGACAACAAGCTCGGGAGAGAGCACGCATCGATCATTCTTGCTGATAAATACAACGGCAGCGTGTCAAATACAATGAATAGCGGTGAGGACAGATGGGGCAGCAGCTACATCGGACATCCTACAGTCGCTCATTCGATGAACTACAGATACGGCGTTGAGTTCTACACACCGATCGATGGACATTTCTTCTGCGGAGATGCTACAGGCTACGCTATTTACAGACTGAATGCCGGCTCGGTTTCAGAGAAGACTATGAAGTCGGTTGTTGGCGAGAACGAAACGATCAAGTCGAATGTAAACGCAGATACTTATAAGAAGATAGATAATTCAGACATCATCAAGACAACCGTTAAGGGAGTTACAGGATGGTATTATACAAAGAACGGCAAGGTTGTTACTAATTACACAGGCTTTGCAAAGAACAGCAACGGCTGGTGGTATGTAAAGAACGGCAAGGTCGACTTCAATGTCAATGACGTTATTAAGGGTAACCTCGGATCGGCATCAGGCTGGTGGTATGTGAAGGGCGGTAAGGTTCAGTTCACTGACACGATCGCCAGGAACAAGAACGGCTGGTGGCGCATAAAGGACGGCAAGGTTGATTTCTCCTTCAACGGACTTGCCAAGAACGAAAACGGCTGGTGGTATTGCCGTGGAGGCAAGGTTGATTTTTCGATGACCAGCGTTGTTAAGAATGAAAATGGCTGGTGGTACGTGAAGGGCGGTAAGGTCCAGTTCACAGATACGGTCGCAAAGAATCAGTACGGTTGGTGGTGTATTCAGGACGGAAAGGTCAATTTTGACTACACAGGGCTCGCTCAGAACCAGTACGGCTGGTGGTACTGTCGCGGAGGCAAGGTTGATTTTAACTATAACGGAACAGTTTACGGCAAGGTAAACGGAAACTACGGCTATTATACGATCCGCGGAGGCAAGGTGGTAGCATAACGATTAATAAAGTGCAGCGGAGTTATGTCAGATGACATTCTTAGTCCGAAGCACTAAGACAATTATATAAATATATCTGTTTGTGGGGAACATTCAATGCAAAAGAGGAACCTGCTTACATGTGTGTTAAATAAAAGAAAAGAGACATCACATTATGCGATGTCTCTTTTCTATGTGACTGCTTTTTAATTAAGCAATCTTATTTACAAGAAGATTAAGACGAGAGATCTTTCTTGCAGCTGTATTCTTGTGGTAGATACCCTTTGAAGCAGCCTTGTCGATTGCTGATGTAGCAGCGATGAGAGCCTTTGCAGCCTCTGCCTTGTCGCCAGCCTTTGCAGCAGCTTCAACCTTCTTTACAAGTGTCTTAACCTTAGACTTTGCAGCCTTGTTTCTTTCTTCTCTCTTCTTGTTTACAAGAATTCTCTTCTTTGCTGATTTAATGTTTGCCACAGCGTTTTACCTCCGGATTGATATTAATTCATTCCCTTCATCCAAGGGATGAACCGTCGGACCTGAGTCCGAACTACGATATTAAACAAATCTGCCGGTCATAATGAGGGTTTTATCATGATCAGCTTCGCATGTTATAAAATACAGATCACTTAGCCAAGACACGGTTCAGTATACTTAGTATACCGGGCATATGATGTGCATTCCGGTGCTATTTTGCCGCGAGCACCAAACACGCAAATGATATAATAACAAACTCAAGACTAAACGTCAAGAGGAAAATACTCAGCGCAGGCACAGCTTCAGTATCAGCATCTCAAGCGCATTCTTATCGGTGCTGCGGCCTGAGGTGATATCCAGGCTGACGTCGGCGCACATCTCGCAGTATTTGATCAGGCTTCGCTGGTCGAAGTTCTCAGCCTGCCTGATATAGTCCTTCACATAGAAAGGAATAACGCCTGTAAGCTTTGAGATGGTTGAGGTGTCTTCGCGGTCCTTCAGCATCATCTTGATCTGCGAAAGCTGGATAAAACGCTTTCTGATAAGCGCAAGAGTCATCATCGGCGGAACCTTCAGCTGTTCGAGGTTGCTGTAAAGTGTGAGCGCCTTCCTGCTGTCGTGCTGCGATATCGCATCAAGCATGGCAAATACCTTATCCTCAGCCTCGTTCTCGCAGATAAGAGCAACGTCCTCCTCTGTGATCTGTTTTTTATCTATACAGTAAGCGCGGAGCTTCGCTGCCTCATTCGACAGACGATTCATGTCCTGACCGACCGAATTGATAAGCGAAAATACAGCCTTATCCGTAACGGTAGCACCATCGGCAGCCAGCTGTTTCTTCACCCAGAGACTGAGTGTATTTGCGTCGGGTGAATCGAATCTGGCAACGGTTCCGACCTTGGAAGCAGTCTTATAGATCCTTGTTCTCGCGTCAACCTCGGTTTCCGCAAATATCAGTATGGTTGTATCCGGCAGGCTTTCAAGAGCAGCAGTCAGTTCGTCGGGTGCTTTTTTAAGAAGCCCCGTTCCGTCAGCCAGGATAGTCCTGTGTTCCGAAAAGAAGGGCAGTGTATTTATAGCTTCGATCAGCTCTTCGGCCTTAACCTTATCACCGGAGAATACGTTGTAATTCATCGTATCACCGGGAGTGACCAGTGCTTCGATCAGAGCGTGCTTATACTGGGATATAAAGTATGACTCTGTTCCCGTAAGCACATAAAGCCTGCTGAAGCTCCCGGTCTTTATATGTTCATTTATTGTATTTATCGCTGTAAGTGTAGTGTTTTCCTTTTTACCGGCCATATTATAAGATCCTTCTAATTCAGCTTATCTTCCTCTTGATCCGGCACATAGTTCTGCCGGATCACAGATTGATGTACGCATAGCAGAAATCTTTTCAGACTTGATAATCAGTATAATATCAATAAGGATTTACCGCAAGCAGGTTTGTAAAGTTTTCCCTTGTATGGTAACATGGAAGAAAATATGTATCGTTTTTAAACTGTTTTGGGTGTCATGCTGATTTGTTATTACATAGAAGCTGACAGAAGATATGGCGAAAGGGAAAATAATGAATAGAACAGTGAGAAGAACAGAAAATATGACAGTAAACATATCGGAAAACATATCGGATAATAGATCGGAAAACAGAGCAGCGGACCGGCCGGCAAACAGACAGGATGATAAGAAGAAGAATAAAGCGCGAGGTGCGGCATTATATTTAATGACCGCTATACTTTGCGTTTCTCTTGCGGGTTGCGGAAGTAAAATGAAGGAGAGTGGCAGATCTGAAAGCGGAAATAATACCGGAAGTAGCATGACAGAAGCTTCGCAAAGCGGCGGTGGTGACGGAAATACAGGAGGAGATACGATTAAACTTCCGGAAATCTCAGAAGCATATACAAGAGTACCTGTTTCAGGGATAGAAGGAAGCGTCACAGGTATCACTGATGCAGGAGAAGGGAGCATCCTTCTTGCTGTAAATAAATACAGCGCCTCGCCTGACGGCGGAGAAGGAGAGTCGGCGACAGTATATTACAGGATCGATGCGGTTTCGGGAGAGATACTTTCCGAGGGAAGTCCGGAGTATTATTATGAGAAGCTTGTGGGTTCGGGAGAAAACGGTGTGACCATCACCTTTGACTCTGCCACTTCAACGCTTAGATATTATGATAAGGATATGTCGCTTATGGACAGTAAAGAGACCGGAGCAGAGAAGGTCTGTTACAGCAGGGCGTCGGATTCGGTTTATTATATGTCAGGTAGCCGTCTGTACAAGGTTAAGACAGGAGGGGATCCTCAGATAATCCTGGATGATATGCTGAATGTTGAGATAGATGACTGCGGCTTCTCGACCGGAAACCTTCTTATGTCCGAACCTTCGGAGGATGATCAGGATCTTTCTACGGGCTTTATTTATAAGGAACCGGAACAGGAGATCGTTGCCGGAAAAGATAATTATTCCGGCAGAACGATGCTTTGCAGGGATTCTTACCTCACCTACGCAAACAGCAGGAGCATAGGTGAAGCGGATGATAAGTCTTTTATTATGTATATTGATTGCATAAAGGATGAAGGGCAGATAAGAAGCTTCAGACTTCTTCCGGATGATGATTTTATGCTTTACGGCGGAGACGGTTCGGAATATGCCGTCATCTCAACCTTCAGTCCGGAAGGCTTCGTAAAGGGGCTTTATATGCTTGATACGGTAAGTGGGCTTACCGGAAATCTGAGTGCACTTCTTTCGGATGATCTTGCGATAGAACTGTTTTATGTAAACTCGATAGGATGCTGGGTGCTGTCACGTTCTTCATTTACCGGAGATCTGCCGGCAGAGCTGTATTTGCTTCATCCCGAGAACATGACCTTTACGGAAAATATCCCTTTAAGTGACAGTACGGAGTATATATCAGGAGAATCGGAGAAAAAATACAGATCGGGTGCTGCTGTTGAAGAGGTTCGCGCCAAAGCAGCTGCGATGGAAGAAAAATATAACATAAGAATCCTGATGGGAGATGAGGTGCTGAACTGCCCTCTCACATATACTGTCATATCCACAGAGAATGAAGAGTATCTCCCGGAGGGTACTGATCAGATCGCGGAATTAAATACAGCGCTGGATACTTTGGACAGTGCCCTTTCATACTATCCGGATTCATTCTTTGAAAGGTTCGTATCCTACGGAGATAGAGGCGGCCTGCGTTTTTGCTTCGCCAGAAGCTTCATCAATGAAGAGGGAGGCTTTACGCCCGGCGGCGTTCAAAACTGTACGGGAGTGTGGTTCAACATATTCCTGGATATCAGTCTCCTTTCCGGAGAAACTATCCATCACGAGCTGTGGCATGCAGTTGAAAACAGGATAATAATGACAGACAGGGATGCCTTTGATGGTTGGGATGAACTGCTTCCCGATGATTTTATCTATCAGAATGATAAGGACAGCTTTGGCGATACTGAGTATAGGAAATACGTGATTCCGGAAGCTGACGATCCTTATTTCATAATGACATATTCTACGATCAATGAGAGAGAGGACAGGGCAACAACCGTGGAATTCCTGTTCTATGATGAGTTCTACGGCATAGAGGAGGATCCACGTGAATACGCCTACTCTCATCCTCACATCAAGGCCAAGCTGGACTATCTCGGAGAGAGGGTAAAGGAAGTGTTCGGGTATATCTACTGGGAGAAGTAAAACTTTACTTATCATTATGTAAATGATAAAATATTAAGAGGTAAATAAGAGCAGTACCGAGGGGGTCTGCTTAAAAGATATATTGGGGAGGTAGCGATTTGAACGAGAAATTAAACAACTGGATAAACTGGGTGCTTTACGACGAGCTTATCGACGGCAAGATCAACGCACCAAAGCATCTTCTGGGTAATCATGATTATGGCAACGGACAGGTTATTACCTGCTTCAGACCGCATTCAGCTGCAGTTTCTATTAAATCACCAAGCGGTAAGACCTCTTATCCTCTGGAGAAGGTGAGTGAGGAAGGCTTCTACGGAATATATTTTCCAACCAAGAAATTCAAGGGAAACAAATACCGTCTTGTGACGGAGTATTATGACGGAACGACTGTCACGACTGCAGACTGCTACAGCTTCGACGGCCAGTTCACTGATTATGATGCATATCTTTTTGCCGAAGGCAAGAATTACGATATTTACGATAAGATGGGCGCACATCCGATGACGATCGACGGCGTTAAGGGTACCTACTTTGCAGTTTGGGCTCCTGATGCCAGACGTGTTTCGGTTGTCGGCGACTTTAATATGTGGGATGGCGCGCTGAATCCGATGCAGATCCACAGCGCTTCGGGCGTTTATGAGCTCTTCATCCCTGATGTTATGCCGGGCGCCATCTACAAATACCAGATACTGACAAGATACGGCGATATCCTGTACAAGGCCGATCCATACGGCAACTACGATCAGGTTCGTCCGGACAATGCAAATATAGTTGCAGACATCAGCTCCTTCAAGTGGACTGATGAAAAGTGGATGGCTGACCGCGCAAAGATCGACAGAGTTGCCCGCACCAAGAGGCCTATGTCCATCTACGAGTGCCACCTCGGTTCTTGGAAGAAGAAGGTTGAGGATTCTGATTTCGGTTTCTTCAATTACAGAGAGCTTGCCAAGATGCTGGGCGATTACCTCACAGAAATGGGCTACACACATCTGGAGCTTATCGGTATAGCAGAGTATCCGTTTGATGGTTCCTGGGGCTATCAGGTAACAAATTATTACGCACCGACCTCAAGATACGGCGAGCCGGCCGACTTCATGTATTTTGTGGATTATATGCACAGCAAGGGAATAAGCGTTATCCTTGACTGGGTACCGGCACATTTCCCACGAGACGCACATGGCCTCGGACGCTTCGACGGTATGCCTCTCTACGAGAATGCCGATCCGAGAAAGGGTGAGCATCCTGACTGGGGTACATATATCTTCGACTACGGCCGCAACGAGGTTGCAAACTTCCTCACATCGAACGCACTTTTCTGGGTTGAGAAATACCACATCGACGGTCTACGCGTGGACGCTGTTGCATCTATGCTTTATCTTGACTATGGTAAGCAGGACGGCCAGTGGGTAGCAAATAAGAATGGCGGCAAGGAGAATCTTGAGGCAATCGAGCTTCTCCAGAATATAAATACACTTGTTGAGCAGAGGAATCCTGGCGCATACCTTATCGCTGAGGAATCAACAGCATGGCCGGGAGTTACCGCGCCTGCCTCTATGCAGGGACTTGGCTTCCTCTTCAAGTGGAACATGGGCTGGATGAATGACTTCCTTGAGTACATGAAGCTTGATCCGTACTTCAAGAAGTTCAACCATAACAGACTTACATTCTCGCTTTCATATGCTTACGCAGAGAATTACATCCTCGTTATTTCCCATGATGAGGTAGTTCATCTGAAATGCTCTATGCTCGGAAAGATGCCGGGCCTTGAGTTTGATAAGTTTGCGAACCTCCGTACAGCCTACGGATTCATGCTTGGACATCCGGGCAAGAAGCTCCTCTTCATGGGTCAGGAGTTCGCTCAGCAGCGTGAGTGGAGCGAGGCGAGAAGCCTTGACTGGTGGCTTTTGGACAATCCTCTTCACAAGGGTGTTCAGGAGTATGTTAAGGAGCTTAACCATCTTTATACAAAATACGACGCATTTTATTATAATGACAATGAGGTTATGGGCTTTGAGTGGATCAAGGTTGATGATGCCGATTCCGGAATCGTAACCTTTGTCAGAAGAGGTAAGAGTTCGAAGAACCAGATCATGGTCATCTGCAACTTCGTACCTGTTGAGAGAAAGGATTACCGCGTTGGTGTTCCTTGCCTCACCGATTATACCGAAATCCTTAACTCAGATGATGAGAAGTTCGGAGGACTTGGTAGGACAAATAAGGGAAGGAAACTCACTGCCGAGAACGCACCTTGCGACAGATCGGATAAGAGCCTCGTGCTGGACATCCCACCACTGTCGACCATAATACTTAAGTACGATTATAAGAGTTAATACTTATAGTAATAATACAGCATGAGCACACATATCCCGCAATACTTCGAGATATGTGCGCTCATGCTTTTTAAATCACGATAAACATTAATTAAGTTGCAAAATCGGTGAATTGTAGTATTATATAATTAGCACTCTACACATTAGAGTGCTAATGCTGAATGTAAGGAGCTGATAATATGACAATAGTACCAATATATGACACACTTCTGCTTCCTGATGTAACATTTTATTTCAAGAAGGACGTAATCGACGGCTGGAATGTAAAGCTCGCAGTAGGCGATGAGATAGTATTTGCCATGCTCGAGGATGATATCAGTCTCAGCGAGATGACTCCGGATAACTTCTATCCGGTGGGTATCGCCGCAAAGGTTGAAAATATAGATAATGAAGGAAATATCCGTATCCGTACCATGGACAGGGTTGACCTTGAAAATATCACGGTTAAGAAGAGTAAAGTGAGCGCCGATATCAGCGTGCGCCCTGAGATAGAAGATATTTCACTTGATGAGAGAAGAGAGATCTTCGAAACGATCAAGGCTGATTATCTGAGGTTTGTTCAGAATTTCCAGTGGGGACTCTGGGCGAGAGGCTTCATCCTCCAGTGGAAGAATGTGAACGAGCTTGCCTGCGCCATGGCAGGGTATTTCAGCGTAACCTGGGAGGAAAAATACGCCATAATCGGCGTGGATTCTCTGAAGGAGCGTTACCTTCTGATAGAGAAGATGGCTTATGAGTTTATCGAAATGGCCAAGGTTCAGAGCGGTGCTGAGGAGACTCAGAAGGAGGAGCACGAGAAGCTCTATCGCGAGAACGCGCTGAAGAAGCAGATCGATATCCTTCAGAAGGAGCTTGATGAGATGCATCCGGAGAATGTGTCGGATCTTGCAAAGTTCCGCAAGGCAATCGACGAGTCCGGAATGAACGATGTTGCGCGTAAGGAGGCTGACAAGGTTCTCAATCGTATGAAGCAGGAGGGTCAGGACGGCCACGAATACGGTATGCTTTACGATTATCTTGATTTTGTGACTGCGCTTGATTGGAAGACTGCCGAGCCGGGTGAGATAGACCTTGTGAAGGCTGAGCAGATACTTGACGCAGATCATTACGGTCTGAAGAAGGTTAAGGAGAGGATCATACAGCAGATGGCTGTCATGGCTCTAAATAAGAAACAGTCCGGTTCCATCATACTTTTCGTAGGTGCACCGGGTACAGGTAAGACCAGTCTCGGCCAGAGCATCGCCAAGGCACTTGGCAGAAAATATGTCAGGATCAGTCTCGGCGGCGTCAGAGATGAAGCAGAGATCAGAGGCCACAGACGTACCTACATCGGAGCTATGCCGGGCAGAATTATGGAGGGCATGAAGCGTGCCGGCACCTCGAATCCGGTCATGGTCCTCGATGAGGTTGATAAGCTGGTGAGAGATTTTGGCGGTGACCCTGCATCGGCACTTCTTGAGGTGCTGGATCCGGAGCAGAACAACTCATTCACCGACCATTATATGAATGTGCCGTATGACCTTTCAAATGTACTCTTCGTATGTACTGCGAATTCGATAGATACAATACCTGAGCCGCTCCTCAACAGGATGGAGCTTATAAGCTTCAACGGATACACGGCTATAGAAAAATACAACATCGCGCGCAAGCATCTGATCCCTAAGGCCATGAAGCAGATGGGCATCAAGTCGAAGAATCTCAGGATCACCGATGCTGCGGTTAAAAAGATAATAGAGGATTACACAGCTGAGGCCGGCGTAAGAGGCCTGAAGAAGCAGATTGACAACCTCTGCAGATATGCGGCTGTTAAGCTTGTTAAGGGCGAGGAGACCAGCATCTCCGTAACTCCAAAGAGGCTTCATGAGTTCCTCGGACGTAAGGTTCTGAGCCACGATGTGATTGATAAACATGCGGTTCCGGGCATCGTTACAGGACTTGCATGGACCATGGCGGGCGGTGAAATACTCTTCATCGAGACCAAGAAGGTTAAGGGAAGCGGCAAGATCACGATAACCGGCCAGCTTGGTGACGTTATGAAGGAATCGGTTGAGATTGCGATCAGCCTGGTCAAGGGCATGTACCCTGAAGAAACGGCAGACCTTGCTGACCACGACCTCCACATCCATGTTCCGGAGGGAGCTGTTCCGAAGGATGGTCCTTCAGCCGGAATCACGATAGTGACTGCACTGACATCACTCTTCACAGGTAAGAAGGTTGATCCGAGATTTGCAATGACCGGTGAGGTTTCACTCCGTGGTTATGTTATGCCGATCGGCGGTCTTCCTGAGAAGCTGATGGCTGCTGTGAGAGCAGGCGTTAAGACTGTATTTATCCCTGAGAAGAATGTTCAGGATCTTGAGGACGTAGCCGAGGAGGTTAAGGCAGAGCTCAACATCGTTCCTGTGAAGAAGATCAAGGACGTTCTGACAGCTGTAGGACTGATCGAGTCTTAACACATGAGATGAACGGAAGGTCAGAGGCGATAATTAAGTACGATTTTTAGTACCGCAACGTGATTTGACGTGCTAAATAATTGAATAAATAGTAATAAACGTCTATAATAATATTTGTCACAAAGGGCTTATAAAACAGTGATGAATAGACATGGAATCGTCGGTTTCATGTATGTTATAGACGTTTATTATTTTTGGAAAATGGGGTTAAGAATGTCAGCAAAGGTTGATTTTATAATAGGGGGTTCCGGATCGGGCAAGTCCACATATCTTAAGGAGAGGATAGCGGACGAGGCGGTAAAGAACCCGGAAAAAAAATACATAATGATAGTGCCGGAGCAGGCGGCAAGTATGACAGAAAGAGACATGGTGAAGATCATGTCTCTTCGCCATGGAAAATACGGTTTTATGAATATTGATATCATCGGTATCAGCCGCCTGACTTACAAAATACTTGATGAGGAGAGGGAGCATATGGGCTCTCTTATGTCCGATGCCGGGAAGAGTATGCTGATACGTCTGGTTGCCGGCAGGACGGACCTTAAGGTTTACAAGAAGAGCATAGATAAGGAGGGCTTTATCGCTGAGACAAAGTCGCTTCTTTCTGAGTTGTTCCAGTATGATATCACGCTGGATGATATAGAGAAGGTCATGGCTGAGCTTGATAAGACGGGAGAGAATCTCGTTCTGTCCGAGAAGCTTCATGATATGGCTGCAATCTATAAGGGGTTTGAGGAACGTATAGATAAGGAGAAGGGAACGGCGCTTCCGTCAGAAAGGATGGTTGCCTATCTTCTCAGCAAGCTGGAGGGAAAGGGCTGCAATACACTTGATAATGCGGTGATCGCTTTTGATGGCTTCACAGGCTATACGCCTTCGCAGTACAGCCTGATCGAAGAGCTGATGAAGAGAGCCGAGAGGCTGAGCTTCGCCATCACCATGGATGCCGGGATCATAAAAAGCGGCAGAGAAGTTAGGGATTATGAGCTTTTCTATCTCAGTTATCAGACATATATCAAGCTTTGCACACTGACAGAGAAGGTCAGCGGTTCGAGGTTTGTCAAAAAAATATTTGAGATTTCGGGCAGTGATAAGAATGTTACCCTTGACGATTCGGCTAACATAATACTGCTTAATAATAATATGAGACATGGCAGGGACGGAATGCTTTATGCTCTCGAGAAGAAACTTTTCCGCGTACCTGTGAAACCGTATGAAGGATATTATTATACAAAGAGTGTAGACGGTAATCCAACATCCAGTGGATGTGATGGCGGTAAATCAACGGCCGGCGTTGGACATGATGGCGGCGCAGATGAGAACGTTGCAGGTAAGAATTATATCCGTCTCTGGGAGTGCCATGATCCGGAGGAGCAGCTTTCGTGCATAGCTCAGGAGATAAAGAGAAAGGTTAAGGAAGATGGTCTGCGTTATAGAGATATTGCAGTCCTTGCGCCAAACCTTACAGAGATGTCGGGAAGCTTTGACAAAGTATTTGAAATGTACGATATCCCGTTCTTCCCGGATTATACAAGAGAGCTCAGTAAGAGTCCTTTCACCGAAGCTATCCTGTCGATGCTTAATTGTGAGGAGAAGAATTATGATTACGATTCGATGTTCTCGCTTCTGAAGACCGGCGTCATCGAAGGACTGGATCAGTCTGAAATATCGATCCTTGAGAACCATGCACTCAGCAGAAATGTTAAGGGCTTCGCCAGATGGAACCGAAGCTTCTCCTACGTGCGCGATAATGTTGATAAATACGAGGCTGAGGAAGCTGCGAGAAAGAAGGCTATGCAGTGCATCTCCGAGGTTCACGGAATGATATACGGCAGGAACAAAACGGTCCGTGACCACGTGGATGCCATAAGGTTCTTCATGACAGAGAATCAGTTTGAAATATTAATTGAGGAGGCTGTAAAGCGCTTCGAGGAAGATAAAGACTATGTTCTTGCCGGAGCTTACAGGTCTCTCTACAGAAAGATAAATGAATTCTTGGACAAGATGGTCGATATGCTGGGTGAGGAAAAGGTCAGCATAAGGGAGTTCGCGGAAATATTTAAAACAGGAATAAACGAGATAAAGGTCGGAACGATTCCGGCTGTACTTGACAGTGTGACGGTCGGCGATATCGAGAGGACCAGAGTGGCTGATGTCAAGGTGATCTTCCTGATAAATGCAAACGACGGCATTATCCCGAAGCCGGGCAAGGCTGCGAAGATACTTTCGGACAGAGATAAGGGAAGTATCGAGGAGCTTTTTGCAAGACTCGGTATCAGTAAGGAGCTTGCACCGGATGAAAAGAAGAGTCTGTATATAGAGCAGTTTTACTTGTATTTGTGCATGGCTAAGCCGTCACGGGAGCTGATAATCAGTAAATGCAGGACCAGTATGTCGGGAGAGGAGCTTGAGGGTTCGTATATTCTTTCAAGGCTGCTCAGTATATTCCCGAATCTTAAGTTTGAGAAGAGAAAACCGGAGCGCTTCAGGGGAACCGCCAAGACGGATGTGTATTTCTTCTCGGAGATGGTGAGAAATGCTATTTTCGAGAACGGCGAAGCTATGCCTTCCGAAGAGGAGAAGGCAGTTCTCTATGCTCTGTTCAGAGATAAAAAGCCGGTGATCGATAAGGCCGCAGGCTACAGGAAGGATGATTCGTCACTTACATCTGAAGCAGTCGAGGCAGCGAAAAACAGACTCATGGTTCAGTCGGTTTCAAAGCTTGAAAACTATGCCGAGTGCGAATACCGCTTCTTCCTTAATTACATGCTTAGGCTTCGTGATAGGGAAGGCTCTTCAATCGATTCACTTGCATTCGGAAATATCATCCACGGAGCACTTGAGAGACTCTTCCGTGATATGGACAAAAAGCTTCCGCCGGAAACCTACAAGAACTGGGTTAAGACAAGTGATGAGGAGCTCTCACATAAAATGCGAGGAGCGATAGAAGCACAACTCAGATATGAATCGGATGATTATCTAAGTCCGGACGGAGCCTTTATCGCCGAAGGAAAAGACAGATTCGTCATGGATACCTTGTTTGAGCTGGGCGAGAGGACTATTAAGACACTTGCTTTCCATATCAGGGGTGGTGATATGTCGCCAAAGTATTATGAAGATAAGTTTGATGTCCGCGATAAACTGACCAGCTCGAGTGTTGAGATTGAGGGTCAGATGGGCCGACTCAAGCTGACAGGTAAGATAGACCGCGCGGATATATTTGAGAATGGGGACGATATTTACCTCAGGATAATCGATTACAAAACAGGAAATAATGATTTCTCTTATGGAAGCCTGCGTGACGGTAGGCAGCTCCAGCTTCCGCTGTATCTTTCAGTCATGATAGAAAAGGTGAAGAATTATTATAAAATGGCCGGGCGTGATGTGAATGTGATTCCGGTCGGAATGTATTACTATCCGGTGAAGGATCCGTACATTACCAGGTCGGATGAGGACTTTTCTGAAGAGGAGCTTGAGAAAAAGATACGTATGGAGCTGAGGCTGAAGGGCATCACGTCTGAGGAGGCGCAGCTGCAGGAGATGCAGGAAAACAGCCTGGCAGATCCGGACAGAGAGAAGAATGCGTCGGCGGAGATAATACCGCTTGACTATTACAGCAGGGCAACGAAGGATAAGGCTGCCGGAGATCTGAAGGGCACCCATGTTGCGCTCAGCCGGGATGAGTTTGATTATGTGACGGGTTATGCACGCCTTAAGGCCAAGGAGCTGACGGATGAGATGTTCAGAGGGGAAATATTGAAGAACCCGGCGAAGACTTCAAGCTATTCGGCCTGCGATTACTGCGCATTTAAGGATGCCTGCCGCTTTGATCCAGTGAACAGAGATAATAAGGTTAAGAAGATAATTCAGGATAAAGATGAGGATGCCTATCAAATGATAAAAACAAGAGGCGCGGCATATCTGGGGATAAAGCTGGATGATCAAGGAGGAACACTGTAAAAACATGACGGAGTGGAACAAAGAACAAAGTAAAGTCATAGAGAGCAGGAAGCTTTTGGGGCAGATACTTGTTTCCGCGGCAGCAGGATCGGGTAAGACTGCTGTTCTTGTTGAGCGTATAATCATGAGCCTTCTTGATACTGTTGACGGAGAATATGTAAATGATATAGATGATTTTCTGGTCGTGACCTTCACCAGAGCGGCTGCAGCCCAGATGAAGGACAAGATCACCAAAGAGATCGGCAGATACCTCGACGAGGAGAGCTCTAAGGAGCACCCTGACGTGAAGAAGATGGAGCATCTGATGAGACAGCAGATAGCAGTCGGAAGGGCTGACATCTGCACACTTGACAGCTTCTCGGCGAAGGTCGTAAGAGAAAACTTCAATGTGATAAATATCGATCCGGGTTTCTCGACGGTTGAAGGAAATATGATGAAGCTTGTAAAGGATGACATCCTTGATGATATGTTTGACAGCCTTTTTACCGGAAATGATGGAAAATACGTTAAGGCAGCGGACTTTTCGCTTCTGGCAAGGGTATTTTTCACGAAGACAGATGATGAAGAGCTTAAGAAGCTGTTTTATAAGATCACTTCTGTGGCTGATACCATGCCTGAGCCTACGGTTTGGCTTGAAGAGAGCAGGGTGAAGAGTTCAGTGGATGTAGCGGGCGAAATCGGTGATGTCGGAGATGCTGAAGGAAAAACACTGGCGGAGAGAGAAAAGCGTTTCAATAGTCTGCTGTGGGTCGAAAAGCTGATGGATTATATCAGGGGCAGGATGAGCAGTGTGCTTGCCATCAATGAGAAGGCGGTTTCTCTGACTGAAGAGCGTATCAGTATTGCCGAGGAGAAGGAGCTTGATAACGAGATCACCAGGCTTTCGAAGCAGCTCTCCAGACTGACAGTGGACAGAGAGGTTCTGCAAAGGCTGTACGATGCTTCGGATAGAAAGAAGGGTGGAAACTTAAGACTCTTCATGCAGGCCTGCGAAGAGAAGAAATTCGTAAATAATGATAAAAAGAATGACGACGAGGACATCATTTGTTTAAGGTCAAAATACTCGATGAGCAGCGGTGAGCTGGCGGGCTTCATCAACAGTATCTTTGGCAAAAAGAAGCTTCCGAAGTTTGAAAGCATACTTAGCGATGTCTTTGATAATGCAGCAAAATGGATAGACATCATGGTTGATTTCTGCCTTGAATTCAGCGAAAGAGTGATGGCTGAGAAGCATCGTCGCAAGCAGTATGAATTCGGAGATATATCTCACTTTGCACTGCAGATCCTTACTGAGAGAGAAGATTCTGCGGATTCGGAGAAAGGCAGTAACAACGGAGATGCCGGTGTCAGTGGAAATGCTGGTGAAAAGATAAGCAGAAAAGCTGTAGGAAGAATCAAGAGAGACGAGCGTGGATATGTTATTCCTTCAAAGGCGGCAAAAGCTCTCTCCAACAGATACAAATACATCTATATCGACGAATATCAGGACAGCAGCTATATCCAGGAGGATATGATCAATGCTATCGCAACCTACAGAGACGGTATTCCTTCAAACATCTTCATGGTTGGAGATGTTAAGCAGAGTATTTACAAGTTCAGGCAGGCCAGCCCGAAGCTTTTTGTAGATAAATACAATGCCTTCCGGGATATTACAGCAGACGAGCTTGGGTCCATAGAAGAGAAGGGTGGTATGGTCATCAACCTCAGCACCAACTACAGATCCCGCAAACCTGTGCTTGATGCAGTCAACATAATATTTGAACAGCTCATGAAGAGGGATATCGGCGGTATAGATTACGACGACAATGCGGCTCTGAAATACGGCGCAGGCAGTGTCGGCGTTTATGATGAAAAGGACGATGCGAAGGTGTCGCTCACTATTATCGCGAAGCCTCTAAAGGAAGATGCCGGCGAGGATGGTGCGCAGGAGAAGAAGGATCCGGCGGCCGAGGATAAGGAATATGACACCGGAGAAAATGATTTTTCAAACGATGAATACGAGGCGGCATATGTTGCCGACAAGATAGAAAAGATACTTAGTGACGAGAATTACATGGTCTACTCGAAGGATGAGGGTATGCGCAGAGTCAGACCTTCGGACATTGTCATCCTTATGAGAAGTATAGTGCGCAGGGCTGATTATTTTGTTGATGCCCTCAGCAGGAGAAATATAGGAGTCAGCCTTGACAACAGCAGTGGCTATTTTGACGCGGCTGAAACCGTGACCATGCTTTCGATGCTGCGAGTTATAGATAACAGAAGGCAGGATATTCCGCTTGCCGCAGTGCTTAATTCACCGATCGGGGGACTAAGCAACAGTGACCTTATGATGATAGCCGGAGACGGTGATCATAGGAGCTTTTATGATGCATGCATGTCCTTTCTGGACAAATACAGCCCTGAGGGTGATGAGAATCTCAAGGTTATCGCGGCACGCCTTAAGAGGTTCTTCGATATGGTCGACGAGCTTTCGGAGAAGCAGCGCTTCATGAGTATTTCCATGCTGATTAGAAGGATACTTGAGCTGACGGATTATGATATTTATGCTTCAGCACTGCCGCTTGGGCAGAGGAGACTTGCCAATCTCAATATGCTCATGCAGAAGGCTGACGAGTTTGAGAAGAGCAGCTTCACAGGACTTTTCAACTTCCTGAGATATATAGATAAATGCCGCATCCACGATATTGATTTTGGTGAGGCGGAGGATGATACGGCTGACAGCGACAAGGTTACTATCATGAGTATTCATAAGAGTAAGGGCCTTGAGTTCTCGGTTGTATTTCTAGTTGGGCTCGGTCACGAGTTCAATAAGACAGACGACAGTGCAAAATACTTTGTTGATGGTGACAACCATATCGCAGTCGATTTCCTTGATCCGAAGAAGAAGCTTTTCGGTAAGAGCTTTATGATGAATTCCTTTATAAGTCTCTCGAGACTTGGAAGAGTTGAGGAGGAGCAGAGACTTCTGTATGTTGGTATGACGAGAGCCAGAGAGAGGCTTTATATGACCGGCGTTGACAGGAAATACCTTAACAGTGAGACGGCGGTCATGGACTATAAAACGAGGAGTTCACTTAATACCTATCTTTCGTGGATAGAGCCGGTGGTGAGTGCTGACAGGACGAATGAGATCATCTGTGAGACTGTTGCATTTGACCAGATAGAGGGTGTGGCGCGTGAGGCTGCAGAGGATAAAAACAGCGATTATCTGATGCTTATGGACAAGCTTGAAAGCGAGTCGGGGTCTGATTCTGTAAGGAAGAAGGTCGACGAGGTTGAAGAGATATATTCGCTTGATAAGAATTACCTCTTCAAGCAGGAGGTGACCACCAGAGCTAAGATGTCTGTTTCTGAGATCAAGAAGGCGCTTCATGAGCAGGAAGACGAAGAGACCGAGAGATACAGTGGAGCGAAGGCTTATTTCGGACCGGAGGATGAAACTGAAAACGGAAGTAAGATGGAAGCCGGTAACGAGGAAATATCAATCGGCGATGTGAGCGGTGAGAAAGAACAGGGTGATACTGTACTCAGTGAGAAGGAACTCGCGGAGATAGGTGAGAAAGCTGCAAGGCGCGGAACTCTTGTGCATAAGCTGTATGAGCTGATCGATTTTAAGAAAATCAGCAGTCGTGCGGATATGGAGAAGGAGATACGTGAGAAGCTTGATGATCCGTTCTTCTCTGATGAAGAGAGGTGCAGTATCATGGAAAGCTATGATATCCATCTTATGAGCCGCCTAGCTGATACAGGACTCTTTAAGAGGATGAAGGCTGCAGACAGTCGTGGACAGCTCTATAAAGAGGCTGAATTTACGATGGGCAGGACTGAAAGCGTTGTAATAGTCCAGGGTATCATTGACGGATATTTTATAGATGATGACGGTAAGGCGGTCATTATGGATTATAAGACCGACAGGACTCACGATAAGGAGGAGCTGGTCAGAAGACACGGCCCACAGCTTAAACTTTACGCTGAAGCATTGTCGGGTATACGCGGTCTTGAAGTGAAGGAACTGATCATTTACTCGCTCGAGATTGGAGAGGTTCCGATAGAGTTACAAATTAAATAAAGACAGAGTTCTGCGTGATACGTATCGAGAATTAGGATGTGTACTGCGGAATGAAAGAGTAAAAAATAAGCAGCTGTTTGATCGGTAGTGATCGACAGCTGCTTTATTTTGAAGATCCGTCTTTTTTGTTCTTTCGGTCCTTGACATCATCAAGACCTAAGAGATAATCGGCTGAAACCTTATATAACTTACATAATGCGAGAAGATGGCGAACAGGCAGCTCGGTTGCTCCGCGTTCATAACGCGAATACATAGTCTGAGATATACCCAGCTTAGAAGCTACAACATTCTGCGAATAGTCCGAATCCTCGCGAAGATCGGACATTCTTCGGATATAATCGATTTTGAAGATATCTTTTTCTTTTCGCATTTTTATAACCTGACATGATATTACTTAAGCCGGTCACATAAAAATGCGACTGCTTTGTTTTTTGTGTAACTTAGTAAAAACTATGCAGTGATACTATCATAGTACATATCGCACCCATTGAAAATAGTACATATTTGTACTAAAGAAATTTAAGTGAAGATGCCGTCTTGAAGGACTTTTGAAAGCAATATTCAAATTGACATTGAAAATCTAAAAAACTATAATAGAGAAGGTAATTTCAGGGAGGAGATGAGCTAAAGATAAATGAGTAAAAAGAAGAGAATAAGGACGATAGTCATCATGCTTATTGTGGTGGTAATTCTCGCTGTCATTTCGCTCCTGATAGGGGATGGTGGAGGTAAGGAAGAGACCATCAGAGAGACCATGAAGGACGCCGTTCTGCATGATGAAAATAAGATGAGCTTATTTGGCATCATCGACGTCAATCCATCGCTGATATCAGCGTATGTGGTGACCGCGATAATACTTCTTGCGGCACTGCTGATAAGGATATTTGCGATACCGAAGTTCAAATACGTTCCGGGAAAATTCCAGACTGTCATAGAAGAGTGGGTCGGACTTTTCAGTGGTATGGCGAAGACAAACAGCCCACATAGAAACAGATTCCTCGGAATCTACATCTTTACGGCGGGATCGTACATATTTATCGGAACATGCTTCGAGCTTTTCGGCTTCCAGGCCGTAACGACGAAGGGGATGTCGATGGCACTGCCGGCACCGCTTGCCGACATTAACGCGGCAATCGCCATGGGCGTTATGTCGTATCTCGCGATAATGTCCGGAGGAATAGCCGAAAATAAAGGTAAGGGCGTGCTGAAGACCTTGAAGGACTTCTCACTTCCGATATCAATGAGCTTCCGACTCTTCGGAGCACTGCTCAGTGGACTTCTGGTAACAGAAATGGTTTACTACTACATCACACTGAGCTTCGTGCTTCCTGTGATCGTAGGAATACTGTTCACCTTGATCCACGCGCTTATCCAGGCCTACGTTTTGACGATGCTTACGGCACTGTTCTACGGAGAGGTTTCCGAACCGAGTGAGAAGAAACCTAAGAAATCAAAAGCGGCCAAGAAAACGCAGACCGAAACGGCGTAAATTATCAGCAAATCTGTGAAGGAACGGTACGTGCAATCAGCAGATTTGTGCCGGAAGAGTAAAAAATTGAAACAAAAAAGAAACCCATAAGGGAGGAAAATATAATGAATAAAACATTGAAGGTTATGCCATTTGTACTTGCAGCAGTGATCGTGCTTCTTCTGGTATCAATACCGGTAATGGCAATGACTACTAAGGATGATAAGAATACGAAGACAGTTGTTAAGACAGAGAGCGCCCAGTTAGATGACAGTGCAGCCAGCGTAAATACAACCGTAGTTAAGGATACTGAGGCAGCTGTAGAAGAGGAAGCAGCTGATTCTTCATCAACAGGTATGAAGGCTCTTGCAGCAGCAATCGTTGTTGGTATCGCTGCAGCAGCAGGTGCCATCGGGATGGGTATGGCCATCTCAAAGTCTGCAGAGGGTATTTCAAGACAGCCTGAGGCAGCCGGAAATATCAGAACTTCACTCATGCTCGGACTTGTATTTATCGAGACAGCTATCATCTACGCACTTATCGTTGCAATTCTGATCATATTCGTCATGTAGTTACCCTGAGTAACTGCATAATAATTCAGATAAAGACAACGACTGCTTGCAGGCGGTTGGCTATATCTGAATTATTGTATAGATTGCGAAGCAATCTATCATCAGACATAAGCCTGTTAGGGCGACAGACGGCGAAGCCGGCTGGTCTGATGGTTAGCAGTTACTGGAAAAATAGAGACAACGACTGCTTGCAGGTATATTAAAATAAAAGGAGGCACAAGATGCCACTTAACATTGATATTCAACAGATATTACTTCATTTTCTGAATTTTGCGATCCTTTTCACGGGACTATACATCATTCTTTATAAGCCTGTTAAGGACTTCATGAAGAAGAGGCAGGATCATTACGAAGAGATGGATGAGAAGGCTAAGAAGGACGTCGAGGACGCCGAGAAGCTGAAGAAGGAATACGAAGAGAGGCTTGCGAAGGCTGACGCCGAGATTCAGGATAAGAAGAATAAATATGAGGCAGAGCTTGGAAATATCAGAAAGGATCGTATCGGCAAGGCTGAGGCCGAGGCTGAGAAGATCATAGGAGATGCCAGAGAGACTGCCGAGAGAGAGAAGAAGAGAATAATCGAAAGTGCAGATAAAGAGGCTAAGGATATCATAGCTGATGCTGCTGATAAGCTTGTGAACGCAAGCCTCAGCGAAAACTTCGACGCATTTCTTGATACCGCCGAAGGGGGTAAATAGTTATGAGTGAAAAGCCTGCAGTAAATAAAGCGGTTCTTTATGCGGCCGAAGCTCCTTCACCGGAGCAGAAGGCGCGTTTTATCCGCTTTCTTTCCGATAAAAAGAATGAGCCGGTTGAGCTTGAATGGGAGAAGGACGACAGTCTCGGAAACGGTTTCAAGCTTGCTTTCGGCAGCGAGATATATGACTGGACGCCTGAGGGATTGCTCAGGCAGTTTTCAAATATGCTCGATTCTGTCAAGGCCGGTGAGAACGAAGAGATAATAACTCTTGTCAGAGAAAATATAAAAAACTGGAAACCTGAGGTCAGAGCAGATGAAGTAGGTACCGTGCTTTTTGCGGGTGATGGTATAGCTGTTGTATCCGGGCTCGATAGGGTTACCTACGGCGAGATCGTTCAGTTTGAATGTGGCGTTAAGGGTATGGTTCAGGACCTCAGAAGAGGTGAGACCGGTGTCATCCTGTTCGGTGATGATAGCGAGATCGAGGACTACAGCCTTGTTTACAGGACCGGTAAGACAGCAGGCATCCCGGTTGGTGATGCCTTTGTAGGAAGAGTTGTAAATGCACTTGGTGAGCCTCTTGACGGCAAAGGAGACATCCTTACAGACGGCTACCGTGCAATAGAGTCACCTGCACCGGGCATCGTAGACAGACAGCCGGTTGATAAGCCTATGGAAACAGGCCTTCTCACAATCGATTCCATGTTCCCTATCGGACGTGGTCAGAGAGAGCTTATCATAGGTGACAGACAGACCGGAAAAACATCGATAGCCATTGATACTATTCTTAACCAGAAGGGTAAGAATGTTATCTGTATATATGTTGCGATAGGACAGAAGTCCAGCAGTGTTGCCCAGCTTGTTCAGAATCTGACAAATAAGGGCGCTATGGATTACACAATAGTAGTAAATGCTTCGGCCAGTGAAACTGCGCCTATTCAGTATATCGCGCCTTATTCGGGAACTGCTCTCGGCGAGTATTTTATGAACAACGGTAAGGATGTACTGATAGTTTATGATGATCTGTCAAAGCATGCGATAGCTTACAGAGCACTCAGCCTTCTGCTTGAGAGATCTCCGGGACGTGAGGCATATCCGGGTGATGTATTCTATCTTCACTCACGTTTGTTGGAGCGTTCGGCTCACCTCTCTGACGAGAAGGGCGGCGGTTCAATGACAGCGCTTCCGATAGTTGAAACGCAGGCAGGTGATGTTTCGGCTTATATTCCGACAAATATCATTTCAATTACAGACGGTCAGATATTCCTTGAGAGCGACCTCTTCTTTGCGGGTCAGAGACCGGCCGTAAACGTAGGCCTTTCAGTTTCACGAGTTGGTGGAGCAGCACAGACCAAGGCTATGAAGAAGGCTTCGGGAGGATTGAGACTCGGACTTGCACAGTACAGAGAGATGGAGGTCTTCACACAGTTTGCCAGCGACCTCGATGATACGACTAAGCGTCAGCTCAGCTATGGTCAGGGCCTGATGAGAATACTTCGTCAGCCGACCAATTCACCGCTCAGTCAGCACGAACAGGTTATCACACTTGTATTTGCGATAGATCACGGTATGCAGAATGTGGGGCTGGAGAAGATACCTTCAGTAAACAGGGAAATCCTTGCGTACTTTGAAGATATGTATCCGGAGCTCTGCAGCAGGATCGACCGCGAGGGCGTGATAAGTGATGAAGATATAGAGACGATCAAGACTGAAGCCAGAGCATTTGTGGAATCGCGTGAGTAAGTATAATACATAATTGATACGTGGCAGAATTCGATATAAATGATTGGAACAGGGTGAGGAAATGTCATCGACCAAGGAGATAAAGAACAGGATAAACAGCATAAAAAATACACAGAAGATCACGAACGCCATGTACCTTATCTCCACGACCAAGATGCGTAAGGCAAAGCTGGAGTATGAGAGGACCAAGCCCTTCTTCGACAGACTTAATAGTGAGTTCAGCCGTATGCTCAGATATGTGGATGACGTGGATAACCGGTATTTTTACACCCGTGAGGAGAAAGAGCTGACCGGCGGTGCAGGCAGAGAGTCCTGTGCGATATTTACCATTACTGCGGACAAGGGACTTGCGGGTTCCTACAACTCGAACGTCATCAAGGAAACAGAGCATCTGATGAGCAGATATAAGAAGGTTCATCTCTTCGTTATGGGAGAATACGGGCGCAACTATTTCCATAAGCATAAGATACCTATTGTTGAGGAATACAACTATCCGGCGCTTCAGCCGTCGTTGCATATTGCGAGAAAAACTGCGACTGCGCTCCTCAAGGGTTATGATGCTGATCAGTACAGGGATGTATTTATCGTATATACAAACTTAAGCGGGCTTTCAGAGGTGGTCCAGAGGAAGAGGATACTTCCGCTTAACAGGAGACGTTTCCTTGAGATGGACAGTAAGATTGGAAAGCAGCTTGACAGGATTGAGTTTTATCCGTCATTTAATGACGTTATAGATAATGTGGTTCCGGTTTATCTTTCGGGCTTCCTATACGGTGCCATGGTCGACAGTTATTCGTCCGAGCAGAATGCCAGGATGACGGCCATGAATAACGCGAATGAGAATGCCGAGGATATACTTGCGAATCTTTCGGTAGAATATAACCGCGTCAGACAGGCAGCGATAACCCAGGAGATAACAGAGGTTGCTGCAGGCGCGAAGGCCATCAGAAACAAGAAGAAAAAGAAACCAGAGGTGGATGAAGGTTGAATACAGGTAAGATAGTTCAGGTTTCGGGACCTGTAATAGATATAGAATTTGAAACAGGGAAAATACCTAAGCTCCGCGATGCCATCACGGTAACCGTGAACGGTGAGAAGAGAGTTATGGAGGTTTCGCAGATCATGCCGGACCGTACGGTCAGGTGTATCATGCTTTCACAGAGCGAAGGCCTTGCAAGAGGCGATGAAGCTGTGTGTGAGGGCGGCGGAATCAAGGTTCCGGTCGGAAACGCAACTCTCGGCAGGATGTTCAATGTACTTGGAGATCCTATAGACGGCGGCGAGGTAATAGCAGATAGCGAGCCAAGACGCTCTATCCACAGAAAGGCTCCATCCTTCGAGGAGCAGAGCGTAAATATCGAGATACTTGAGACAGGCATCAAGGTTGTTGACCTGCTTGAGCCTTATGCAAAGGGCGGTAAGATAGGTCTCTTCGGAGGTGCCGGAGTTGGTAAGACGGTTCTTATTCAGGAGCTTATCCACAATGTTGCGATGGCTCACGGAGGATATTCGATCTTTACCGGTGTTGGAGAGAGAAGCCGTGAAGGAAACGATCTCTGGAGAGAGATGCAGGAAAGCGGCACTATCGAGAAGACTGCCATGGTATTCGGGCAGATGAACGAGTCACCGGGCGTGCGTATGAGAGTTGCGCTTACGGGACTTACGATGGCAGAGTATTTCAGAGATGAGCAGAATAAGGACGTGCTCCTTTTTATAGATAATATTTTCAGATTTGTACAGGCGGGTTCGGAGGTTTCAACACTTCTCGGACGTATGCCTTCAGCGGTTGGTTACCAGCCGACACTTGCCACAGAGATGGGTGCGCTTGAGGAGAGGATCACTTCTACCAAGAACGGTTCTGTAACCTCGGTTCAGGCGGTTTACGTACCGGCGGACGACCTTACGGATCCGGCTCCGGCTACAACCTTCTCACACCTGGATGCGACGACTGTACTTTCAAGAAAGATCGCTGAGCAGGGTATCTACCCGGCTGTTGATCCGCTTGCATCAACCTCAAGAATCCTTGAACCGGATGTGGTTGGCAGCAGACATTATGATATCGCAAGAAAGTCGCAGGAAATACTTCAGAAATACAGTGAGCTGCAGGATATCATCGCAATCCTTGGTATCGACGAGCTTTCCGATGAGGATAAGACTGTAGTTGCAAGAGCCAGAAGGATAATCAGATTCCTGTCACAGCCGATGTTCGTGGCAGAGAAGTTTACCGGAAATAAGGGCGTTTATGTTCCTGTTGAGGAAACTATCAAGGGCTTCGAGGTCATAATCGGCGGCGAAGTGGATAATGTTCCTGAGAATGCCTTCTACAATGTTGGAACTATAGATGATGTATATGCAAAGGCTAAGGAAGAATCATGAATCTTTTTTATGCAGAAATACTTGAAGCTGATAACCCTTTCTTCAGCGGAGAATTGAAGAGTCTCAGAGTTCCTATCTCGGACGGCGATTACGGAATACTTGCCGGTCACAGGGATATGATAGCTCCTGTTGTTCCGGGGGTTATGCATTATGAAACTGTGGACGGTGAGATGAATATCGCATCGATCGGTTCGGGCTTTCTTAAGGTAGAGGACGGAAGAGTCCTCATCCTGGTGGATTCACTTGAAAGTCCTGAGGAGATAGACCTTACCCGTGCGCAGAAGACCGAGGAGAAAGCACTTGCGGCTATGTTTGCAAATAAGGATCAGCGTGAATATCGTCTTGCCGAAATGAGCCGTGCAAGAGCTGTTTCAAGATATAAGGCCAAGAAGGAATACGAAGAAAAAAATAAATAAAGTACCTAGTTGGAAAAAGAACGGTTTTGAAGTATAATAGATTTGTTAAGGCTTAAGAATAATTTGCGTATTTGATATTGTTTATTATTTCATATAAGGGTGCAAAATATGGAAGAAAACGGAAGAGTATTTTCAGAAGAAGAAATAAAAAAGCTTGAATATGAAAACAGGCTTTATAAGGCTATCCTTGACAATACCCATGCTATGGTTTTCTGGAAGGATAAGGACAGACGTTTTGTAGGCGCAAATAAAGCTTTCCTTGATTATTTTGGGCTTGAGTCCGAGGATGCGATCGTTGGAAAAACCGATCAGGATATGGGCTGGCACAGTGATCCGATTCAGTATATGAATGATGAGGAGGTTGTCCTTTATGAGGGCAAGTCAGTTATCCGCTCTGAGGGCAAATGCTTGGCGAGAGGCCAGGAAAGAGACGTGGTCTCGAGCAAGGTTCCTTTATATGAGGATGGCGAGGTTGTCGGGCTTGTAGGAAACTTCCGTGATGTGACCGATACGAACCGTTCCTTCAAGGAGGTTATCGATGAGCTTAACAGAGTGAGAGATAAGATCAAAAACTTTGAGTTCTACGATCAGCTGACAAATGTTCTTAACCGAAGCGGCGTTTATGAGGTTGCTGAGGATTTTGAGGAGAAGTTCCTTGAGGAGCAGAAGGATTTTGCAGCGGTTTATCTTGATATAGACGACTTCAGGGATTTCAACGAGAGCTATGGTTATCAGTTTGGTGATGATCTTCTTGTTAAGATCGCAAGGACCATCGAAAATACTCTTGATGATGAGTGTGCGCTGGCGAGACTTGGAAGCGATGTATTTATCGTTCTTGTCAGATTCGATGAGGAGAGTGAGATCAAGGCTCTGATGAAGAGAATGAGCCACGCTGTCAGAGAGATCAGAAAGGTTGACGGCTACAATACACTGATAAGCTTTGTTTTCGGATATGCAAAATACTCTGATTTCATGGATATCGACAGACTCTTCCTTGAAGCAGATAAGAAGCTTCATGAAAGTAAGAAAAAGAATGATCTGTAAATTATAATTTATTAATGATTACATCAATGGGCGGATGCTATAGAGCATCTGCCTTTTTTTGCCTACTAAATATGGTTTTTTCGATACACGGATAATGGAGATCTGTTACCGGAGATATTTTTTAAAAAAATAATTTTTTTCAGTTTCATTTCAGATTGACATTATAAGATACAGCCATAAGGAACAGAAAGGGCCGGAAAATAGACAGAAAATAAAAAAGTAAACCGGTCGTGAAAGAGAATACGATAAGGGTTAAAAGGAGGAAAAACCATGTATAAGAAAATAACAGCAGGAATCGTCTCAGCGATGCTTATAATATCACTCGCAGCTTGCGGGTCATCATCAAAGGACAGTGCAAACAGTTCAAGTCAGTCAGCAGGAACTACAACCGTCATAGCTACGATCGACGGAACGACCAGCGAGAACACGACTGAGGCAACAAGTGGTGACACGACTGAGGCAACAAGTGGTGACACGACTGCAGCAACAAGTGGTGACACGACTGCAGCAACAAGTGAAAGCACAACGGCTTCAGGAAACAGTATAAGCACGGAAGCGGTAACAACAGTAGCAAATATAAGCTCAACAGGAATACTTGATACAGCAGAACTCTTCACAGAGAGAGATCTTACGATGACAGCCGACACATCTGAAGCACAGTATTTCACAGTAAGTGACGGACAGGATATCAGCATCAAGGCAGCAGGAGTTTATGTGATCAGTGGAAGTGCATCAGAGGTTACGATCACGGTTGATGCAGCAGACGATGACAAGGTTCAGATAGTTCTGGACGGCGTATCCATCACGAACACAGACTTCCCTTGTATCTATGTTAAGAACGCAGATAAGGTATTTGTAACAACATCGGGAACGAATAGTCTCGCAGTTACAGGAAGCTTCACAACCGACGGCGATACGAAGACAGACGCAGTTATCTTCTCTAAGGACGATATCACATTGAACGGTACCGGAACACTTACGATCAACTCTTCCGACAATGGTATCAGCGGCAAGGATGACCTGAAGATCACAGGCGGTACACTTAATATTACAGCAGCCGATGCAGCGATAGAAGCAAACGATTCGATCAGGATCGCAGATGGAGTTGTAACAGTGAATGCAACAAATGACGCCCTCCATGCGGAGAATGATGACGATAACTCAAAGGGCTACATATATATCTGTGGCGGAACACTGAATCTTACAGCAGGAGATGACGGTATCCACGCAACCACAGTGGTTCAGATAGATGGTGGAAATATAGATATAACAGCATCTGAGTGTATCGAAGGAACCTACGTACAGATAAATGACGGAACTGTAAGTATAAATGCAAGCGATGATGGAATTAACGCAGCCAAGAAGTCAACTACCTACACACCGACTATCGAGGTTAATGGCGGATATATCACAGTAGTGATGGGCCAGGGAGATACAGACGGCTTCGACGCAAACGGTAATATTTACATAAACGGAGGAACTATAGATGTAACAGCGCAGTCACCTTTCGACTACGATGGCACGGCAGAACATAACGGAGGTACGATAATAGTCAACGGAGAAGAAACAGATCAGATAACCAACCAGTTCATGGGCGGTGGTATGGGCGGAGGACGTCCCGGAGAACATCCCTAACGGCGTTGAAGGAGGAAACGGACAGTTCCCGAACGACTTTAACGGAGGAAACGGACAAAGACCGGAAGATTTTGACGGTGAAAACGGACAATTTCCGGGAGGTGGAATGAGACCCGGTGACTTTAACCCGGATGATCTTCCTGATGATTTTGATACAAATAACAGATAGAAAGAAATACCGGATTGCAAGATAAACACAATCCGGTATTTCTTTATGTTTTATGATCGTTTCCTGACTGAAGCTTTCTTTTCCGAATCTTTCTTCGCCTTATTCTTGTCAGGATTATTGACAGCCTGGGCTTTTTTTTCATCGGCGAGGAACTTCTTGTAGTTCTTGTTGAAATCTTTATCAACAACCTTCATAAGAGGTTCGGCGGATTTGATAAGCTTTCCTACAGTATCAAGTCTGGCTGCACCTTTACCGGACTGTGGACCGGCTATGATGCCCTGCCTTTTATCATAATACTTAAGGGCTCTTTTATGAAGAGAGTTAATAGTCGAGCCTTTAACGAAACCGCCGTTCATTCCGTATTCCTTGAAGAAATCCTCATATGAAGCCATAAGCTTTTCCATGTACTCGCTCGGCTTTTTACCTTTGTTGAGAGCAACCAGATCAGCGTAGGTTGTCTGAATCGCTTCCATCTTGTCTGCGGGGATATTATAGGTTGTATTGTCAAGAAACTTCTCGGCAAAAACCTTAAGCCTTCTGTTCTTTTTTATCCTGTTACTCTTCTCTGAATTCTCTTTGATATTTTTATTGATATCGGACTTAACAGCGCTGCGATATTCATCTAAAAATACAGCCGCAGGTGTGTGATTCTCAATAAGCTTCAGAAGTCTTGGATCCCTGCGTATTTCTTTACGCATTTCAGTAACCTGTGCGTTGAATTTCTCAAGGTTAATATGTCCGGTAGTTTTGTCTATGCACTTTGCAAGAACAGAGTTTTTGGCAGCTTTGGTAGTAAGTGTTCCGGCAATGACCAGATCAACGGCATCAGTATACTGGCTTGCATAGAATCTGCCATCCTCGACTCCGGACTTCTTTAAATCAGTCAGCTTATTCTGGCAGTATTCCTTAAGAGTATCATATTCGATAATTCCGCGCATAAGGGCGTCGCCAAGGAAAGGGGCATCTACATTATCAACTGCCTCCCGGACGATCGTGCTCATGGTATTGTATTTGTTATGAACATCACGTAAAGACTGGTATCCGATTCTTTCGGCAGATACCTCTGTCTTCAGGTAGAGGGAGAAGAAAGGATCGTTAAGGAATTCCTTCTTCCTCGCGTTGATCTCTTTATTATACTCTTCGGGTGAATAGAATATTTTTTCAGGGCTTTTTGATTCTTCTTCTATTTTGTCATAGGTTGCGAAGATTTCTGCCATCTTGTCTAGAAGAGCACTGTCATAAACAGCTTCTTCATGCTTACGACGCTTGTTTCTGAAGTATTTATCCAGTTCTTCGGCAAGACTGTTCAATCTGGCGACGTCGTCAACACGCTCGTTCTCGGTGTTTTCGAAGCCAACCTCTGCGGGATCGTCAGATTTGTTCATATCCATGTCGACGCTCATTGTATCATTAAGAGCGTTGTTCTCGAGGATGTTTTCAACATCCTTTATGTCGGGGATTATATTTGAATCCTCGGAAAGAATCCTCATTTTCGCGTTTTTTTCGTTGACAGTGAATTCAACATTGTAAGGGTTATTAATCTTTATATCGTCAGAAAGCGCGCCGAGCTCGCTGTCATCTACAGCATCGACAGCATCCTCAAGAGGCTTGATCTCTTCTATATCCTCAGAAAAAAAATCTTTAATATCATCAGGTTCATTACTGTTTATGAATTCAGTTTCCTTCATATGGGCACCGCCTTTCTATTTATCGTGATTCAGATTATAGCACGCAAAGTGCAACAAAAGCGTAACAAAGGAAGGGGTATTTCCTAAAAGTTTTTTATATATTTTCGGCCGTTTTTATGATAAAATAAATAGTAATATTTTGGACGGAGGGGTCTATAAAATAATGAAAAGCTATAAGAGCGATCTGTATGTTATCGTGAATCTTACCGGCGGCGGTGGAAGGGCAAAAAGGACCTACGCACGTGTAAGGGAAATACTCCTGAAGAACGGAGTGGATTTTAAGACATTTGCGTCGAGATATCCCGGAGATGTAAAGCTTTTCGTCGAAAAGCTGACCGACAGGGTTGACGGAGTCATTAATCTAGCGGTTGTTGGCGGAGACGGAACCATAAATGAAGTGATAAACGGAATAAAGGATTTCAGCAGGACCAGAGTGGGCGTTATTCCTACAGGTTCCGGGAATGATTTTGCAAGAGGTCTTGGACTTCCGAAGGACACCGACAAGGCGGTCGGAAGGATACTGAAGTGTCTGGCGGCTGATAAGCTTATATCAGGCGAGGAGTTTACCCAGAACGGTGAGACTAACGTTGTAAGACATGTGGATGTTGGGCTTACAACGGTTTACGGAGATGAGAATGTTGCGCTTCAGCTTGGAAAGGCTGTGGGAGTTACATCACTTCAGAGACGTTACGGCATAAGCTCGGGAATAGGCCTTGATGCGCTTGTATGTAAGAAGGTTGATAATTCGAGGATAAAGGGCTTTATGAATCGTTTAGGGTTCGGCGGCCTGTCATATATAGTGATGACTGTGATCTCGCTTTTCACTATGGAGCAGAATGATGTTAAGCTGGTTTATTCTGCGGAAGACTGTGTGGATGCGCGCTGTGAGCAGAAGATAGATAAGCTCATCTTCTTCGCGGCAATGAATATGAGGTGCGAGGGCGGTGGAGTTCCGATGGCTCCGAAGGCCGATTACAGTGACGGAGAGCTTTCGTGCACGCTTGCACACGGTGTTCCGAGATGGAAATCCTTCTTCATCCTGCCGATACTTGTTATGGCAAAGCATGAGAAGGTGAAGTGCTTCAAGCTCTTCAATGATAAAAAGGTTGAACTGTTCTCCAACAAGGAGATGGTCGTACATATTGATGGAGAATACGGCGGAGAATCGAAGCATGTAAGCTTTGAAGTTCTCCCGGAGAAGATGGTAGTTATGACCGGAAGGTAGTACGGATATGTGGATAGCAATTCTATTCATGGCGCTTGCGGCGACGATCGCGAGTATATTTTATCTGATCGGCAGATTCAAGAAGTTTTATTTTGTCAGAAGACTGGCGCGGGGCAGCAAGAAGAGGTTAAAGCTCTTTGGGTTTCTGTGCCTGCTTCCGCTGATCGTTTACGGCGTCTTCGATCTGGTAAATGCGATCATCATAATGTTTCATCTTTCGGTATTCTGGCTGATATTTGAGACGTTTGCGTCGCTTCACAGAAAGCTGAAGAAGCGCAGGAGAGCGAGGCTGAAGATCGATCTTCCTTATGAGGTTGGTGCGGATACTGAGGCTGAAGTTGATTCTGCGGTTAGCACTGAGGCTGTGGTGAGAGGTGAATCTGAGGACGGTGACACTGCTGCAGATGCCGTGAGTAGAGATGACGATAAGAAGCAGAATGAGTCAGAGGACGACGGTAAGAAATACTGGCTCGGCGCTGCGGTATTAATCTTCACGACAGTTTATCTCGCAATCGGCTGGTACAATGCACACCATGTTGCTATCACAAAATACAAGGTTAATACAGAGAAAAATATAGGCAAAGATACGATAAGGATAGTCCAGATAACGGATTCTCATGTCGGAACAACCTTCGACGGAGAAGGCTTTGCAGAGCATATGAAGACTGTTCAGGATCTGCATCCGGATATAGTTGTTATCACGGGCGACTATGTTGATGATTCGACTACCAAGGAAGATATGGTCCGAAGCTGCGAGGCACTTGGAGAGCTGGAGACCACCTACGGTATTTATTATGTATATGGTAATCATGACAGAGGGTATTATTCTTCGAGAGATTTCAGCGCGGATGATATGGAAGCTGAACTTATGAAAAATAATGTTGTGGTACTTCAGGATGAGAGCGTTCTGGTCGATGACTCAATTTATGTTGTCGGCAGGAAGGATGCAAGTGCAGAACGTGGAAGAGGACCGGATAAAGGCGGCAGACTGTCTGCGCAGAAGCTGACGGAGGAGCTTGATAAGAGTAAGTTCATCCTGATGCTTGACCATCAGCCGACAGATTATGATAATGAGGCAGCTTCGGGAGCGGATCTCGTGCTCAGCGGCCACAGCCACGGCGGACAGCTTATACCGCTCCAGTTTATCGGACAGTATATCATCAGGGCGAATAACAGAACCTATGGAATAGAGAAGAGGAAGGATACGACCTTTATCGTATGCTCAGGAATATCAGACTGGGCAATTGATTTTAAGACCGGCTGCATCTCAGAGATCGTAGTTGTGGATGTTCAGAAAAAAGATTGAGAAAGGTAAAAGGCAGGGGACAAGAATGAGGAACAAATACGGTAAAAATGTATTTATCACAGGGGCGTCAAGCGGTATCGGCAAGGCATGCGCGAAGAGATTTGCGAAGGCCGGCTGCAAGGTAACAGGCGTTTCGAGAAGCTGTGAGGAGATAGTGAAGAAGCATTCGTGCGGCGGCTCTCTTACGATGAAGAGGATGGATGTTACAGACGAGGCTTCGATCAAGAGAGTTATCGATGAATGCGATGAGATAAATATTGCTGTGCTTGCTGCGGGCAGCGGTGTCGCAGGTCCTGTGGAGGAGCTGCCTATGTCTTATGCAAGAGAGCAGATGGAGGTTAATTATTTCGGCGTTCTGAATATGCTCCAGGCGATCATCCCGAAGATGAGAGAGCAGGGTAAGGGCCTGATCGTTATCATCGGTTCGGTTGCCGGAAGGATTTCCATCCCTATGCAGAGTCATTATTCATCAAGCAAATACGCTCTTGAGGCTCTTTCGGATGCGCTAAGAATGGAGCTGAGATCCTTTGGCATTAAGGTAGTCGTAGTGGAGCCGGGAGACACGAAGACAGGCTTTACAGATAAGAGAAAAACCTTCGTTAAGGAGGATTCGGTTTACGAAGCGGCAGTCAGAGATGCTGTCGGTCAGATGGAGAAGGACGAAAGAGGCGGCGTTTCGCCAAATAAGGTTGCAAGCGTTGTGACAAGGCTTGCAGGCAGTAAGAATCCACCTTCAAGAAGAGCGGTAGGTATCAAATACAAGCTGCTCTGTACGGCAGTCAAGCTTCTTCCGGACAGACTTCGTGAGAGCATCGTAAGCAGTATTTACATGAAGAAGAATTAACTGCTCGAACTAAGTAGTTAAAACATAAGTCGGTTCATTGCACGAACTACATGAACCGGAAACAGATAACAGATGACACGGAGGAAATATTAGATGTCAACATTCAGCAGCGTAGAAGAGGCAAGAGAGTATTTTAAGAAGGACAGGTTTGCAACCTATAACGGGATGCAGCTTGATGAACTGTATGAGGATGGCTGTGTGTGCAGCATGACCATAAGGGATGACCACAAGAATGCCTACGGCGGAGTTATGGGCGGTGTGATATTTACGCTGGCTGACTTTGCACTGGCAATCACATCAAATAATATCCACAGCCTGTCGGTTGCACAGCAGGTTTCGGTGAATTATCTTTCGGCACCGAAGGGCGAGAGACTTATCGCAACTGCAAAGTGCAGAAAGAGCGGCCGAACAACAAGTATCATAAATGTTGATGTCACGGACGACACAGGAAGGGATGTTATGCAGTTTGTGGGAACCGCATTTAAACTCTAAATAGGGGTGAATATGGAGCAAAACACTAAGAAGGACGCAAAAAAGCGTAGATTCGGCATAGGAAAGAAGATGTATCTCTTCGTTCTTGTCACAGTATTTGTTGCTGTGGCTGCTGTTGCTGCGCTTGCTTATATCATCAACGTAAGACAGATAGACAGCTATTTCAAGAGGCTGACCCTGAATACCGCGGAGAATGTTGCTTCCTTCGTAGATGTGGAATTCCTGAAGGAGCTGAAGGCGGTCGTGGCTGCCGATGAATATCAGGCGCTTCGTGACAGGGCCGAGGAAGAGGATGACGAATCGCTTATCGAGGAGTACCTCAGGGAGAAGGGACTCTGGGAGCGTTACGTCACTCAGAGAGAGTACCTGATCCAGTATGTCGGATTTATGGATGATGTAAAATACCTCTACCTCATAGTGTGGGCTGATAAGGGCGAGGAACCGTTTGATATGTATCTTGTCGATGCTGATGACGTTCCGCTTTATGAGACCGGATATTATGAGGAACGCGAGGAGGAGTTTGGTGACGCTGACCCACATTATCTCGTTGATCCTGTTATCAGTAACGGTGACTGGGGCTGGCTGTGTTCAGGCTATGCGCCTGTGTATGATGCCGAAGGAAACCTTGTATGCAGCGTAGGCTGCGATATCGGCATGGCGGAGATGATCAGAGAAAGAAGAGTGAATCTGATATATCTTATCATCAGCGCCGCAGCGATACTTATACTTATATTTATCGGTGCGATAATCTTCGCAAAGAAGCTGGTTGTAAAGCCACTTGATTCCATAACAAAGGGAATGAAGAAGTTTTCGCCGAATGTCGATAAGGACTATAAGGAAGCCGGTGTTATCGACCTTGATATAAAGAGCAATGACGAGATCGGCGATATTTACCATGAAATACAGTCGATGCAGACGAGAATAATCGATTACATCGGAAATATAGATGAGATAGAGCGTGACAAGAAGAAGGCTGAGGACAATATCAGGGCCAGAGATCAGGTTATCGGAAATATGAGTAAGGAAGCCTATAAGGATGCACTCACAGGCATCGGAAATAAGAGCGCCTACGAGAGAAAGCTGAAGGAGCTTAATCAGAGCATAGACCGTGGCAGGAAGGATTTCGCCATCGTCATGACTGATGCAAATAACCTTAAGATGATAAATGATAAGTTTGGACACGGCGCGGGTGATGATTATCTGAAGGGCTGCTGCCATATCGTGTGCGAAGTATTCAAGCATTCACCGGTATTCAGAATCGGTGGCGATGAGTTTGTTGCCGTGCTCACAGGCGAAGATTTCAGAATGAGGAATGATAAGCTGAAGAAGCTTTGTGAGACCTTTGAGGAAACGTATGCAAATACGGAGGCTGAACCGTGGGAGAGGTATTCGGCATCTATCGGAATGTCTGAATTCCGTGTCGGCGACAGCAAGGCCGAAGAGGTATTTAAACGTGCTGATGAAAGCATGTATGAATATAAGCTGGCGTTTAAGAAGAGGAACGGCATACCGCAGGATGCGAGAGCGTAGCCTCCCGGGGTGACCGTAACCGATGCACTGCAAGATAAACAGCTGAAAAATAAATAATTAGAGTGTTGACATGACAGGACATTTGTCATAAAATACACCTAACTTTATATCATTATTATGTGGTAGAGGACGCGGAGATCAAGAGTAGCGCACCTGATGAACCTTAATTCGTGTGAGGGTATGTGAAAGGGTGATCCGCCGAAGTTTGGAAGAGTTTAAGGAACTTCCATGCTGGGATCGTGATCAATAGTCACGGAACTGTCGTCAAAGGTTTTTGATGGAGCGCTATCGGTAAATGATGCTATATTTATATTTTATAGGATTATTTCGGGTTGGCACTTTGTCAGCCCGATTCATTTTTGCGTTGATAATGAGCCGAGTGGCTGCATCGCAGCTTTACATGCGGATGCAGATATTTGGCGAATATCCGACACCGAGTCGACAGACGAGGGGAAGGTTGCGTCGATAGACGTAAGAAGCGCATGAGTTTCGGGCGGAAAAGTATCACTGTCATTAATAAGGAGGAAAAGAAAAATGGCAATTTTCAAGGGAGCAGGTGTTGCACTTATAACACCATTCAAGGATGATCTTACAGTTGATTATGATCAGCTCAGAAAGCTGGTTGATTTCCAGATCGAGAACGGAACAGATGCTATCATCGTTTGTGGTACAACAGGTGAGTCTTCAACTCTTTCAGAGGAAGAGCACAGCGAGGCTATCAGAGTTGTTGCAGAGCATACAGCAGGCCGTGTTCCTGTTATCGCAGGTACAGGTTCAAATGATACAATGACAGCTATCAAGCTTTCAAAGGATGCTGAGAAGGACGGCGTTGATGCGCTCCTTCTCGTTACACCATATTACAACAAGGCTACACAGAAGGGACTTATCCAGCACTACACAGCAATCGCTGAGGCTGTAAATATCCCTATCATTCTCTACAACGTACCAAGCCGTACAGGCTGCAACATCGAGCCTGAGACAGCAGTTTACCTTGCTAAGAACGTTAAGAATATCGTAGCTATCAAGGAAGCATCAGGAAATATCTCACAGGTTGCTAAGCTTATGTCTCTTGCAGACGGCTGCATCGACCTTTACTCAGGAAATGATGATCAGATCCTTCCGCTTCTTTCACTTGGCGGAATCGGTGTTATTTCCGTAACATCAAATATCATTCCACAGGATACACATCAGCTCGTTCACAAGTTCCTTAACGGCGACGTTGCAGGTTCAAGAGAGCTCCAGCTTAAGTGTATCGACCTCTGCAAGGCACTCTTCTGCGAGGTTAATCCTATCCCTGTAAAGAAGGCTACAGAGTTTATGGGTCTCTCAAACGGCAAGGTTCGTATGCCTCTTTCAGAGATGGAAGCATCCAACGCTGAGAAGCTCGAGAAGGCAATGAGAGAATACGGAATCCAGTTCTAAATTATGAAAATACGTGAGAATTAACAGTATGCCCCTGAAGGCGTATACTGTTAATTCGTATTACTATAGGAGATGGAATATGACGAAAATTATTATGCATGGCTGTAACGGCCGCATGGGCAGAGTTATAGCTGATCTGGTTAAAGCAGATCCTGAGGCAGAGATCGTTGCCGGGATCGATATAGCGGAGAGCGAGGCTGCATTTCCTGTATTTACGGATATAAATGCCTGCGACGTAGCTGCTGACGTTATCATTGATTTTTCATCAGCTAAGGCTGTTGACGCACTTCTTGACTTTGCTGTGGCTAAGAACCTTCCGGTTGTTCTTTGCACAACAGGTCTTTCGACTGAGCAGCTTGACAGAGTAAGAGAAACCTCAGTTAAGGTTGCTATCCTCAAGTCTGCAAACATGAGTCTTGGTATTAATGCTATCATCAAGCTTCTGAAGGACGCTACAAATGTATTTGTTCCTGCAGGCTATGATGTAGAGATAGTTGAGCAGCATCATCACACAAAGCTTGACGCTCCGTCCGGAACAGCACTTGCGCTTGCGGATGCTATCAACGAAGCAGCGGGCGGACAGTTTGAATATGTTTACGACCGCTCACAGGTTAGACAGGTGAGAGGCAGCAAGGAGCTCGGAATCTCTGCGGTTCGTGCCGGAAATATCCCGGGTACTCACGAGATCTTCTTCGCAGGACCGGACGAGCTTATCGAGATCAAGCACCTTGCATACTCAAGAAGCATCTTTGGAAACGGTGCTATCAACGCAGCAAAATTCCTTGCAGGAAAGAAGCCGGGAATGTATGATATGAGCGATGTTATCGCAGCTATGACTGAGGAGTAAATATGTACGAAGACAGTGAGGTGCTCTGCAGCGCTTCCAGATATACAAAAAAATACTATTTCAATCCAAAATTCGACAAGCTTCCACAGGGAGTGAAGGACGAGCTGAAGATCATGTGCGTTCTCTTTACAGAAGAGGTCGGAGGCGTTATACTCCTTATGTATGACAAGGACGGAAACCTCAGACTTCTCACAGAGGCCGAAGAGGACGACATCCTGTATGACGAGATCGGAAGTGAACTGAAGATCCGCCAGCTCCGCGAGGACAAGAAGGATCTCTTCTACCAGCTGGAGCAGTTCTATGAAGCTTTTTACTTAGAATGAAAAGAGGAAAAACGCAATGCTTTTTGCAATTGATGTAGGAAATACAAATATCACCATCGGCCTGTTCAATGGAAAGAAGCTTGTCAAGCAGTTCAGAATGATAACCCAGACCGACAGAACCTCCGATGAATACGGTGTATTTTTAGGAGAGTGGCTTTTCGTGAACCACATGAAGCCACAGGACATAACCGACGTTATCATTTCTTCGGTTGTTCCGAATATCATGCACTCGCTTACGAGCGGCATCATCAAGTATTTTAACGTTACACCTGTTATCGTTGCTCCGGGCATCAAGACAGGCATAAATGTATCGATACCAAACCCGAAGGAGCTTGGTGCTGACAGACTTGTTGATGCGGTTGCAGCTTATGAGATCTACGGCGGACCGATAATCGTTATCGATTTCGGAACAGCTACGACTCACGACCTTGTTCTTGAGGACGGAACCTTCTATGCAGGAGTTACTTCACCGGGTATCCGACTTGCGGCAAATGCCCTCTGGCGCGGAACCGCAAAGCTGCCTGAGGTTGAGATCAAGAAGGTCGATACTATTCTCGGAAGAGATACGGTTTCAAGTATGCAGGCCGGTATTTATTACGGATACATCGGCCAGACTGAATATATCATCAAGAAGCTTAAGAAGGATTCGAAGCTTGATAATATCAAGGTTGTTGCGACAGGCGGTCTCGGAAAGCTTATTTCAGAGGCAACCGACCAGATCGATGTTTACAACCCTGAGCTTACTTTACACGGTTTGAGAATTATCTATGATAAACAGTAGTTTATTCCAGAATAAAATAATTTTGGCGCCAATGGCAGGTATTACAGACCTGCCTTTTCGCGTTTTATGCAGAGAGCAGGGGTGCGATATGGTCTGCACCGAGATGGTAAGCGCCAAGGGCATGCTCTACAATATGGACCGCTCAGAACCGCTTCTTGTTACGAGAAAGGAAGAACAGCCGGTGGGCGTGCAGATATTTGGCAGTGAGCCGGATATTATGGCGAAGGAGGCAGCTGTGCTTGCGGAAAGAGAGTTCGCCTATATAGACATAAATATGGGCTGTCCGGTGCCGAAGATCGTAAATAACGGTGAAGGTTCGTCGCTCCTAAAGAATCCGGAGCTTGTCGGAAGGATTGTGAAGGCTGTAAGTTCTGCGGTGGATAAACCGGTGACGGTGAAGATCCGTGCGGGCTTCGATAAGGAGAGCATAAATGCGCCGATTATCGCTCGTGTTGCAGAGGAGAATGGTGCGGCTGCTGTCGCAGTTCATGCAAGAACAAGAGAACAGTTCTACCAGGGAGTGGCTGACTGGAGCGTTATCAAGGCGGTTAAGGATGCGGTAAGTATTCCGGTAATCGGAAATGGTGATATAAGGAATTCTGCGGATATGAAGCGCATGAAGGAGGAAACAGGCTGCGACAGCGTTATGGTCGGAAGAGCAGCCAAGGGCAATCCATGGGTATTTGCGGAACTGAAGGATCCTGAAAACTTCACACCGCCGACGGTGCTTGAGATAAAAAAGACCATGATCCGCCAGGCCGATATGATGAGAGAACAGAAGGGCGAATACACTGCCATCCATGAGATGCGAAAGCATGTTGCCTGGTATATGGCCGGCGTCAGAAACTCCTCACGCATCCGAAGAGAGATAAATACAGTCGGTTCCTACGAGGAGCTGGTCGAGCTGGTGATGAGTTTGGATGAATAAAAAGGCTTTTTGTAACGTGTTATAGGCAATAAACAGTAGACAAAAAGCGTGTATTTGTATTAAAATGTATTGGAATATGTCCGATACATTTTTTATTTGGCGGCAGAGGAATGGTCGCCGCGGATGCGCTTTGCGCAGAGTATGGATTGAATGACATACTTTTTACGAAAGGATAGAAGGAAAAATGAAGTTTGTTCATATTTCAGATGTATATCTTGGGGCTGAGCCGGACAAGGGGAAGGAATGGAGTGAGAGTAGAGCTAAGGAGCTTTACGAAACCTTTGACAGGGTTATTCAGCTTTGTATAGATGAGAAGATCAATCTGCTTATGATAGCAGGAAACCTCTTCGTGAGACAGCCGTCGCTGGAGGATCTGCAGGCGCTTGATGAGAAACTGCAGAAGCTGCAGGGAACAAGGACGGTCATCCTCGGCGGATACAGAGATTATATAGATGCGGGCTGCGCGATGCAGAGCTTCAAGTTCACATCGAAGACAGTTGTGCTTCCGTCGGGAAGAACGGCGAACGCTTACCTGAAGGGAATAAATACCTGTGTTACCGGCTACAGCTACGACAGGCCGGAAATACACGAGGATGTTATAGATGAGATATCACCGGGACGCGAGGGCGCAGTTAACATCCTGCTTGCCTGCGGCGGTGACAGCAAGCATATGCCTTTCGACAGGAAGGCCATAGCAAGGAAGGGCTTCGATTATGTTGCACTCGGCGGCAGCAGAAAGCCGATGCACATCCTTAAGAACAGAATGGCTTACTCGGGTTCGCCTGAACCGATCATGCCGTCCGATACCGGAAAGCACGGTATCATCATGGGCGAGATCGTAGATGGCAAGACCACCATCAACTGGACACCGTTCAGCAAGAGAAGCTACGTAACCTTCAACATCGATGTCAGCTACAATGTTTCTGGCGAGCAGCTTTCGGACGCGATAGTTGACAGAGTAAGAAAGCTGGGCTTCGATAATATTTATACCATAAGCTACACCGGTCTCGTGGACAGCAAGCTGACCATAGACCTGAAGAGAATAAAGGACAGATATAATATTTACGACATCATCGATAATACGGTTCCGGCCAGCGACCTCGAAAATGTAGAGGCCGAGCATACCGGTGACCTGGCAGGCGCTTTCTGCAGAGCTAACAGGGAGCTGCCTGATATATCTGATGAGGTTAAAGAAAAAATGACCATGTATGGCCTCGAGGCCATGGCAAGGACAGGAGAGAGATAAATGTTTCTTAGTAAACTGCTGCTTAAAGCGTATGGACAGTTTAACAGTAAAGAGGTTGAGCTTAAGGAAGGCATAAATGTTATTTACAGCCATGATCGTTCGAAGAGACGTTCCTTCAAGGATTTCATTGTGAGCATGCTCTACGGCAGCCACGGCAGGAATCTTTTCGGAATAGGTGAGGACGTTCACAGCGAGAGAAAGCCTTCCGGAAATGATTATAAGGGCGCCGTATACGTAAATGAGGATGGAAAGACCTATCTTGTGGAGAGGACCTTCCTCGCAGGTGCAAAGAAGACCTCGATACTTGATCTGAAATCAGGAAAGCAGGAAGATTTTAAGGGGCTGGATGCACTTCCGGAGCATATGGTCGCCATAGATAAGAGTACCTACAAGACCGGACTTGTGATAGATGATGAAGCAAAGTCGGATGAGGCGGTAGTCAGCGACAGAGACCTTGTTGAGAAGACAAGGACCTTCGTGAAGAATGTTACAGAGACCGGCTGTTCGGACATCAACTTCGATGCTTCTATCGAATATCTGAGAGAACAGAAGAACAGCAAGAATTCCCAACCGATGGTAAGAAGGCTGAATGATCTCACACAGAAGATCGACAGCTATGAATATGTTGATAAGGAAATAGAGAACATCGAGGTTGACATAAAGAAGCTGGATGAGGACTTCGCGATCGAAGCTGCAAAGCGTAAGAGAGTTGCAAGAAGGATGATCCAGAATGAAGACGGCACTGTAACCTACGAGGTTGATAAGGAGCTGAACAAGAAGATCGATACCCTTACGGAGACCGGCCAGGATATGATGAGTAAGCCGAAGGAGAAGGGCGAGGTCAAGTTCACCGACAGGCTTCCGGTCATCTTCGGAATGGGACTTCTCATTATACTTCTTGTCGCACTTGTGGTTTACATAATTCCATTTGAAAGCGCAGTTAAAAAGCTGTTCGTTATATTTACGGTAATATTTGTTATATTTACGATAGTTGACGGACTCAGAGTTAACGGCTTCTTCGACGCGGGCGATATAACGCCGACCGACGAGGACTTCAAGATGGTCCTTAAGGAGATCGAGGACGAGAAGGAGGAACGTGAGGCAATCGAGTTCGATATGACCTTCGCCAAGGAGTACGCCGCAAATAAGGATGCACTCAGAAAGAAGGAGAACGCACTTCTCGAAAAACGTAATGAGAGAAGTAAGCTTCAGGCAGAGTTCAATTCTGTATTTAAGAAGAAGAGCGAACTTGAAGAGGAAAGCTACGCTATAACAGCTGCGATGAATCAGCTGATCACACTGAGGGACAACATGAAGGCTGCGAACCTGCCTAAGGTTACGGCTCACATCTCAGACTACATCAGCGAGATCACAGGCGGAAAATACGACGACATCAGGCTTGACAGGGATTACAACATCTCGGTCAGCAGAGGCGGCGAGATAAGAGATATGTCCGAGCTTTCGGATGAGGATGTAAGGCTTGTTTATCTTGCAGTGAGGTTTGGACTTTCGGACGCATTTGTTACATCGGAGGCGCCGCTCGTGCTTCTTGATCTTGCGGACGACATGGACAGCGACAGCCTCGGAAGGATACTCAGCTGTATATGCGGCCTGAAGAGCGAACAGCAGATAATCGTCACAGCTGACAGCACTATCGCCCAGATACTTGAGGGTTCGGGACTGCCATTCAACTATGCAGAGATCTGATAAGGATTTGCACAGTTATAGACTATGTAAGTACTGAGCAAGGCTGCAATATTTGTAGGAAATATATTTGATCCTGAGAAAGATAAATAACTGCGGATCTCCGGGATGGCTGTCGTTTGACGGGTGTCCCGGAAATTATTATTTATCCGCACAGGGTGTTTAGATAAATATCTTTAATGCTATCATATAAGGAGGAACAAGATGGCACTGCTTGAAATACGTGATCTGACAGTGAATGTCGGAGACAAAACTATACTTAACAAGATCAATCTTACGGTTGAGAAGGGTGAGACTCATGTCCTGATGGGACCGAACGGCGCGGGTAAGTCAACCCTCGGCAACGCGATAATGGGTAATGAGAATTACGTGATAACCGGCGGAGAGATCATCTATAATGGTGAAAATATCGTAACCGACAGCGTTACGGAGAGAGCAAAGAAGGGAATCTTCCTTTCATTCCAGAATCCGATCGAGGTTCCGGGCATCACACTCTCAAACTTCATCAGAAATGCGAAGGACGAGGTTACCGGTAAGAAGAACCGTATCTGGGCCTTCCGTAAGGAACTTGAGGAGAAGATGAAGCTCCTCAATATGGACAAGTCATACGCTGACAGAGACCTGAATGTAGGCTTCTCCGGCGGTGAGAAGAAGAAGTCGGAGATCCTTCAGATGCTTATGCTGAATCCTCAGCTTGCTATCCTTGACGAGACCGATTCCGGACTTGATGTTGATGCTGTACGTACAGTTTCAGAGGGTGTTAAGGATTTCCAGGAGAAGGGCGAGGGCGCTCTTATCATAATCACACACAGTACAAGGATACTTGATGCACTCAAGGTTGATAAGACACACGTTCTTGTAAACGGAAATATCGTTAAGGACGGAGACGCTTCACTTGTTAACGAGATTAACGAGGGCGGCTTCGAGAAGTATCTTGCATAAATGAGGACGAAATGAAAGAGAAAACATACGTAGATGATATAAACAGAAATATGTATGACTTCAAGTATGAGGAGAAGGACTTCTACAGGGTTAAGGAAGGCCTTGATCCTGAGATCGTTAAGCAGATATCCAGGGAGAAGAATGACCCGGAGTGGATGGCTGAGTTCAGATTGAAGTCACTGGAATTATATAATAAGATCGGTATCCCTGAGTGGGGTCCTCCGATCGACGGGCTGGACATGGACAACATAGTAACCTACGTTAAGCCTAAGGATAATAAGATGAGTGCAACCTGGGACGAGGTTCCGGATGATATCAAGGATACTTTCGAGAGACTCGGGATCCCTAAGGCTGAGAGAGAGTCTCTTGCCGGAGTTGGTGCACAGTACGATTCAGAGCTTGTTTACCACAATATCCGCGAGGAGGTTGCTGCCCAGGGTGTTATTTATACCGACCTTGAGTCAGCTATGCACGGCGAATACGGAGATATGATAAGAGAGCATTTCATGAAGCTCATCCCTCCGACAGACCATAAGTTTGCGGCTCTTCACGGTGCAGTATGGTCAGGCGGATCCTTCGTATACGTTCCACCTGGAGTAAAGGTAGAAATACCGCTGCAGTCGTATTTCAGACTGAATGCGCCGGGCGCAGGACAGTTTGAGCATACGCTTATAATCGTAGATGAGGGCGCAGACCTGCATTTCATCGAGGGCTGCTCGGCTCCTAAGTACAACGTCGCAAACCTTCACGCAGGTGCGGTTGAGCTTTTCGTAGGAAAGAACGCAAAGCTCAGATATTCGACCATCGAGAACTGGTCCAAGAATATGTACAACCTCAATACCAAGAGGGCGATAATAGAGGAAAACGGCAAGATGGAGTGGGTTTCAGGCTCCTTCGGTTCGCACGTTTCCTACCTCTATCCGATGACCATCCTTAAGGGTGACAATTCGAAGATGGAATTCACAGGAATCACCTTTGCGGGTCACACCCAAAACCTGGACACAGGCTTCAAGGTAACCCACATAGGTAAAAATACAAGTTCGGCCGTAAACTCAAAGTCTATCAGTAAGGACGGCGGAATCTCAACCTTCAGAAGTTCGGTTGTTGTTCAGAGCAGTGCCAAGGGCGCAAAGTCGGCAGTTGACTGCTCATCACTCATGCTTGATGACATCTCAAGGTCGGATACTATTCCGGCTATGGATATCAGGACATCCGATGCAGATATCGGACATGAGGCGAAGATCGGACGTATCAGCGATGATGCTGTATTTTATCTTATGTCGAGAGGTATCTCTGAGGAGGATGCGAGAGCCATGATCGTTAGCGGCTTCGCAGACAACGTAAGTAAGGAGCTTCCTCTTGAATACGCGGTTGAGATGAATAACCTTATCAGACTTGAGATGAAGGGCAGCATCGGTTAGTGATGAAAGGAAATAAAATGACAGAGAATGTTATTAAGGTAAATAACCTGCCGGCTCTGACCTGGAACTGGCTGAAGATGAACAGCCTTCAGCTTGAGAAGGGCAGCGGTCTCAGTGCAGGAAATATAGAGACAGACATTCCTTCAGATATCAGGCTCGGCGGGATTTCTGCTGAGGATAAGCAGGTACTTCTTGAGGCTGAGACCGGTATGGGTAAGGAAATGGCTGAGCTGGTTCAGGCGGCAGCAACGTCGCAGCAGGCTTCCGGGAACGGCGTGATAGAGAAGTCAGGACAGGCTTCCGGAAACGGCGTGATAGAGCTTTCGGCAGCGAAGGGTGTTAAGGAATCGGCACCGGCAAGGCTTAGATTCACGGGCGCCGGACAGGCTGCAGATGGATCGGATGCATCTATAAACGGCTCAGCAGCAGGAATAATAAATACAAAAAACAGCATTAGCAGCGTCCTGATATCGGCAGAAGAAGACAGCGAGATGGTGATCATCTCTGATATGACCGGTATTTCTGCGGGTGATGTCAGAAACGGTGTCGAAACAAGAGTACTTGTGAAGGACAGAGCTAAGGTAAAGCTTGTCGAGATATATAAGGGCGAGGAAGATGACGAGTATTTCAGCAATATCGGAGCCGTTGTTGGTGAAGAGGCGGAGTTCAGCCTCGTACAGCTTTTCCTCGGTGGTAAGAAGGTAAGTGCCGGATGTGCGGTTGCACTTAAGGGCGATAAGTCGCTCTATAAAGAGAAAACCGCTTACGAAGCTGAGGCCGGTGCAAAATATGATTTCAATTATGTCACGAGACATATTGGTAAGGAGACTGAATCGGACGTTCATGCGGGCGGAGTGCTTCATGAGAAGGCTGAGAAGACCATGAGACAGACCATAGACTTCATCCGTGGATGCGCAGGTTCTAAGGGCGCTGAGAGAGAAGAGGTTCTTCTTATGGATGAGGAGCTTGTCAACAAGACCATACCTCTTATCCTCTGTGACGAAGAGGATGTTGAAGGCGCACACGGAGCTTCTATCGGTAAGCTTTCTGAGGAGGTTCTTTTCTACCTCAGAGCGAGAGGTCTCAGTGATGAGGCTATCTACAGCCTGATGGCAAGCGGAAAGCTGATCTCGGTTGTAAATGAGATTGGCGACGAAGTAACCCAGAAGATGGCGACAGAGCTTATCATGGGCGAAGTGGTCGAGGAAGAGTAATCCGAACGGATAAAGAATGACTGAGAGAAATATTAATCTATCGTGTCAGAAATAGATATTTATCAGAAAGTAAGGAAATTAAATGAGTATCGATATTAAAGAAGTCAGAAAGGATTTTCCTTTCTTCAGTAGAAATACACTTGCATATCTGGACAATTCGGCAACCTCGCAGAAGCCGGACAGTGTCATCAAGGCTGAGGCAGCATTTTATGAAACCCTGAATGCGAATCCGTTCAGAGGCCTGTATCAGCTTTCTATCGACGCTACCGATGCTTATGAGGATGCAAGAAGAACGGTTCAGAGATTTATCAATGCGTCTTCAAGGCGTGAGATAGTATTTACAAGGAACGCTTCTGAAAGCCTTAACCTTGCAGCCTGCTGTCTCGGAGAGATGGTTCTGGGTGAGGGCGATGAGGTGATCACAACAGTGGTTGAGCATCACAGCAATATGCTTCCGTGGACTCATATCGCTGCCAAGAAGGGTGCGAAGGTCAAGTTCCTTGAGTGCAGTCCTGAGGGCGTATTTTACCCTGAGGCGCTGGAGGCGCTGATAACCGACAGAACGAAGATCGTTGCAATGACTCACGTTTCAAATGTATTTGGACGTGTGAATGATATCAAGACCTTTGCAGAGATCGCTCACAAGGCCGGCGCTTTCTTTGTTGCGGACGGCGCTCAGAGCGTGCCTCATATGAAGGTGGATGTTCAGAAGCTGGGAATCGACTTCCTTGCATTTTCCGGACACAAGATGCTTGCACCGATGGGTATCGGCGTTCTGTACGGAAAGAGAGAAATACTTGAGAAGATGCCGCCATATATGACCGGCGGTGAAATGATAGAGAATGTCAGCCTTGAGGGCGTGACCTATGCCAAGCTTCCGCACAAGTTTGAGGCGGGAACAGTTAACGGTGCAGGTGCCTACGCGCTGGCTGAGGCTATCAGATATATCGAGAAGATAGGCTTTGATTCGATCGAGAAGAGAGAGCTTTATCTGACCACCAAGGCTATGGAGGAGATAAAGAAGCTTCCTTATGTGAATGTTGTGGGTAGCGACGATCCGAAGGAGCATCACGGTATCATAACCTTTACTATCAAGGATATGCATCCGCATGATATTGCGGCAAGGTTCGCCGATGCGGGAGTAGCAGTCCGTGCGGGACATCACTGCGCAGAGCCGCTTCACCATTTCCTTGGAATACCTTCAACCGTAAGAGCAAGTATCATGTTCTACAATACGGATGAGGATATCGACAGATTCGTAAATGTATTAAAGAGCATAAATACGGTTCCGGATTACAGCGACGCCAACAGAAGCCTCTTCGAAGAGGTGCTGATGGATCATAAGGTTAGTCCGGGTCATCGTTTCAAGATGATAAAGCCGACAAATAAGCATAGGGGCGTTAACCCTTCCTGCGGTGACGACATCTTCCTGCAGCTTAATGTGGATGATGACGGAGTGATCACGGACGGAGCCTTTATCGGTGACGGCTGTACCATATCACAGGCGAGCGTTGACATCATGCTTGATATGGTTATCGGCATGAAGAAGGAAGAGGCTCTGCAGCTTAAGGATAAGTTTCTGGGAATGATCAAGGGAACTGCTTCCGAGGAGGAGATAGAGTCGCTTGAGGAGGCATCTGTATTTAAGGATGTATCACATATGCCTGCAAGAGTTAAATGTGCTGTTCTCGGCTGGCATACACTTGAGGAAGCACTGAAGTCGGACGAATACGCCGGCAGTGCATCATGTGACTGCTGATCTAAAAACACGTGATAAATCAGAAACATGAAAAACTGTGGTGCATGCTGCGGGTGAGTGTTGAACAATAAAATAAGAAACTGTGGCACATGCGCGGGTGATTGTTGATGTGGGATAGATAAGACCGGGTAAGTCGGTTGATCGAGAGGGATTGGTATGAAATATAATAAAAATAAAAGTCGTATGATACTGCTTCTTCTCTGCATGTCTATGATAGCCGGGCTGTTTACGGCCTGTGGCAAGAAGAAGGACGATAGAGAAACTTTCGTGGTGGGCTTTGATGCTGAATTCCCACCGTACGGTTATAAGGATGAAGACGGCGATTACGTTGGTTTTGACCTTGAACTTGCAGAGGAAGTCTGCAGGAGAAGAGGCTGGGAGCTTGTTAAGCAGCCTATCGACTGGGAACAGAAGAATATGGAGCTTAATTCCGGTGCGATCGACTGTATTTGGAACGGTTTTACGGTTAACGGCCGTGAAGAGGATTATACCTGGACGACAGCTTATGTAGATAATTCACAGGTTGTTGTAGTTAAGAAGGATTCTGATATCGAAAGCCTCAGTGATCTTAAGGGTAAGGTTGTTGCAGTTCAGTCCGATTCGGCTGCGCTGGCTGCATTTACTTCTGAAGATGCGACCGAGGAGAACAAGGCGCTTGCGAAAACCTTCAAGGAACTTATGCAGATAGGTAACTATGTAAGTGCGTTCCTTGACCTTGACAGCGGATCTGTTGATGCTGTTGTTATCGATGTCGGAGTTGCTTACTACCAGCTGAATCAGAATCCTAATTTTAAGCTTCTTAAGGAAACTGTTTCCTCAGAGAAATACGGTGTTGCTTTCAAATACGGAAATATGACTCTTCGTGACCAGGTTCAGGAAACTCTCGAGGAGATGTATAAGGACGGAACCCTGCAGGAGATCGCTTCTCACTGGAAGGATTTCTACATCGAGGAAAGCCTCTGCTTCATGGATGAGGGAACCGATTTTGCTTACAGAACAGACGATACTGCAAAGGCAGACAAGCCTTTCGGAGAGAAGTTTGTAAGCATCTCAAAGCAGCTTGCAAAGGGCATAATTGCTACACTTTCAATATTCTTCCTGACACTGCTGTTTTCTATGCCGCTGGGACTTCTTGTTACCTTCGTCAGAATGTCAAGGTTCAAAGTCCTTCAGTGGATAGCAAGGATATATATTTCGATACTTCGAGGAACACCGCTTATGCTTCAGCTGCTGGTTGTTTTCTACGGACCGCATTTCCTGTTTGGCGCAGAGACCTCGCAGAGCTACAGATTCATCGCGGTGATCATAGGCTTCTCACTTAATTATGCAGCATATTTTGCAGAAATATATCGTGCAGGAATCGAAGGAATACCGGCCGGACAGAGAGAGGCGGCTGATGTTCTCGGATATTCTAAGGGACAGACCTTCAGGAAGATCATCTTCCCACAGATGTGTAAGAGAGTCATCCCTCCTGTAACAAATGAAGTTATCACACTTGTCAAGGATACATCGCTTGCATTTGCGCTTGCTTACACCGAGATGTTTACGCTCGCAAAGCAGATCACTGCCAGCGAGGCAAGCATCCTTCCACTTTTCATCGCGGGTGTATTTTATTACGTATTTAACTTTATCGTTGCAATGGTTATGGAAGGCATCGAGAAGAAACTGCGATACTATTAAGCAACTGCAATGAGAAACACAAACATCGATGGACTGTTTACAGGACGGCGAATGTATGTGTTTCTCGGTATAGTTTGCGAAGCAAACGATCACCGAATGTGAGCATCTATGATGCGACAGACGACGAAGTCGGCTGATTTGGTGGTTGCAGTTGTGACATAAGCGAAAGGAGAATTAGGTATGAGTCTTCTTGAAATAAAGAATTTGAAGAAGAGCTTCGGGAATCTGGATGTTCTTCACAATATATCCCTCAGTGTGGATGAGGGCGAAGTGGTTTCGATACTCGGACCTTCCGGCTCGGGTAAGTCGACGCTTCTCAGATGTGCGACGCTGCTTGAGACCATGGACGGCGGAAGCCTCTCCTACGACGGCGGATTTGTCTGCAAGGATGAAGGAGCGGGAAGCGTTTATGCTCCGAAGAGTGAGATAAAGAGACTTAAAAATACATTTGGACTTGTATTTCAGAATTTCAACCTGTTTCCGCATTACACGGTTCTGAAGAATGTTATCGATCCACCGATCACTATCCAGAAACGTGATAAGGAAGAGGTTATAAAGGAAGCCGGCGAGCTTCTCGAGAAGGTTGGTCTTTCTGATAAGAAGAACAGCTATCCGGGACAGCTTTCGGGTGGACAGCAGCAGAGAGTTGCGATTGCAAGAGCTCTTGCGATGAAGCCGAAGATTCTGTTCTTCGATGAGCCAACCTCAGCGCTTGATCCGGAGATTACAGCAGGAATCCTCAAGGTTCTCCGCCAGCTTGCAGAAGAGAAGATGACCATGGTCATCGTAACTCACGAGATCGCTTTCGCAAGAAGCGTATCCGACAGAGTTATCTTCATGGACGGCGGGTACATCATCGAGGAAGGTAAACCTGAAGATGTAATCGACAACCCTTCTAATGACAGAACCAGAGCGTTTCTTCAGAAATTTTAGACAATTAAGTGACCGACGATGATATATGTGTTTCGAGAAACACGTATATCTGAGGAGGGAAGTAGTGAAATAAAAGGAGATGAAGTATTATGGGACTTTTTGATAAGATCGCGGGGGCGTTCGAAAAAAAGCAGTGTGATATCTGCGGCGGCGAGATCGGTATGCTCGGCAACAAGAAGCTTGAGAACGGTAATTGCTGCAAGGAGTGCGTGAAGAAGCTTTCACCATGGTTTACGGACAGAAAGCATAGCACTGTAGAAGAGATTATAGAGCAGATCGAATACAGAGAACAGAATAGAGAAGCTCTGAAGGATTTTCATGAGACTGTTTCCTTTGGTGAGGACAGCTCACTTTTCCTTATAGATCAGCAGAAGAGAAGATTTGTTGTTCTTCCGAGAAGCAACGTTGATATTTATCAGGTGAATCCTGACATCATCGAGTTTGATCAGGTTCGTGAGATGAAGCTGGATATGTCTTATTCGTCTGTCGAAGAGAAGATAATGAGAGATGGTCAGAGGGTTTCCTACAATCCTCCGAGATATGAGCATACGTTTAATTTCTATGTGAAGATCGTTACAGATCATCCATATGCTCATGAGCACAGATGTCCGCTTCATGCGAGAAGTCTCAAGGTTCATACTGCAGGACCGAAGATGAGTAGAAGCTACAGACTTGACGCGCTTGAAGATCTGACACGATTCCTTGATTATTATCCACCTATCAATTATCGCGACAGAGTACAGGTTGACCGCGAGCTTGATGACTGCTATTATTTCGCACATATGGGCGATGAGATCTGCAGAACGATCATGCGCGGATAATTATTGATTGGTATTATTTGATAAAATCTTCTGGACATGTTCATACGTATGGATTTTTGAACAGAGAATATACAAAGGGTATACTGATATCACATTTTATTGATATCACAATAATACGAATAACATGCTTGAGAGTATTACATTAACAGAACTAAATAACTTGGATAAATCCGGCGTCCAGCTGATTGATATCCGTGGGATGGAGTCGGCCGAATACGGTCTGATACCGGGAGCTGTAAATATCCCGAAGGAGCAGATACTCCGGGATATGATGCTCACCGAAAGCTGCGATATGACTATTCGTGGCATACATCTCGACAGAACTAAGAAGCAGGTGCTTTACTGCACCAGAGGTGTTGACAGCCCTGAGGCAGCGGCTGCCATGAGGGAACGTGGCTACGATGCTTACTATCTCGAGGGCGGCTATCATAACTGGCTTGTGAATTCTGTGGTTCAGGAGGAGCAGAGTATTGACCTTAAGGAACGACAGGAGCAGATCGAGCAGAGCATCAGGAAGAAGTTCCATAAGCAGCTTTTTACACCGTTCGCAAAGGCGATAAATACTTATGAACTGCTGCAGCCGGGAGACCATGTTGCGGTCTGCATATCAGGCGGTAAGGATTCGATGCTGATGGCGAAGCTTTTCCAGGAGCTGAAGAGACATGATAAGTTTCCGTTTGAGTTGACCTTCCTTGTTATGGATCCGGGCTATTCCGAGGTGAACAGAAAACTTATCGAAGCAAATGCCAGACTGCTTGGAATACCGATCAGAGTATTCGGTTCGGAAATATTTGACAGTGTATATTCTATAGAAAAGTCGCCATGCTATCTCTGTGCGAGGATGAGGAGAGGCTATCTCTACAGCAATGCAAAGGAGCTTGGGTGCAATAAGATCGCGCTTGGACACCACTATGATGATGTTATCGAGACTATACTGATGGGAATGCTGTACGGTGGGCAGGTTCAGACGATGATGCCGAAGCTTCACAGCACGAATTTCCCGGGGATGGAGCTGATAAGGCCGATGTACCTGATCAGGGAAGAGAATGTTAAGTGGTGGCGAGATTATAACAAGCTGCATTTTCTGCAGTGTGCCTGCAGGTTTACTGAGATCAGTAAGAATCAGAATGAGAATGATCCGCACTACTCAAAGAGGCAGGAAATCAAACAACTTATAGCCGAGATGAAGAAGGTTAATCCTTTTGTTGAGGGTAATATTTTCAAAAGTGTGGAAAATGTCAATCTGAATACTGTTGTGGGTTATAAGAAGGATGGAGTAAGGCATTTCTTTACGGAGGGATATTGATGAAATACTGTATTTTTTGTGGAAGTCAGCTGGATGATGAAGCTATATTCTGCGGCAGTTGTGGAAAGCGTAACGTGAAGGAAGCTGAAAGTGGTGCGCAGGACAATGATTCTGAGATGCACCCTCAGTATATAAATGATATGCAGAGTTATGCACAACCGATAAACAATCCTCAGGGATTTGTACAGCCGGGGAATAATGTACAGGGATATGTGCAGCCTGCGGACATTAGCGAAAAGAACGGTAGCAGGAACAAAAAGAAATGTATAATCGTAGGAATTATAGTGTTAGTTCTGGCGCTTGGTGTTGCAGCGGTTCTTATTTTCAGGAAATCTTCCGGGAAAAATGATCCGCTCAAAGCAGCATTGGACAATTATTTCAAGGCGGTTGAAAATCTGGATTTTCGTGCTTTGGATAAGGCTTGTTACCCGGAAAACTCTTTTATCATTGAAAAGCTGGGAATGACATATAAATATCCTGATAATGATGGTCATTGGGTCTCGCTTGCGTTGAGTAATTCGCCGGCTTTCACTGTTGCACAGTGGGTACGGTCAAGTGACAGAGTCAGAGATATCAAAGTGATGGATCTGTTTTGTGAATCCTACGGAATGGCCCCGTACGCTAAAGGTGGAATGGAGCAGATGCGGGAAGCATTTAATAGTATTGATTCCTTTAAAACTGTTTATGGAAATCCGGTTATTAAGTATGAGATCATTGATACTCTGGATGCTGATGAGTTTAATGGAGTTATATTACAGTCCGATAAGGTGATCAAGACCGCGCCGGTTGAATGGATGGAAGAGAATCTGAACAGATATGGGGACGGACAATTTATAGACAGTAAAGATCCGGATTACCTGAAGGTTGAAGAGGTAAAGGCTGTTCTGTTGAAGATTGAATGGAGTTATAATGGCAAAAAATACGGATACGATAAATCGTGGTGGGAGAATGATGACTTCATTAAGAAAATGGATGAAGCACAGAATGGCAGGCCGTATGATGCAATTCCTTTAGGTAAAGGGGGAGCGGTGAAACTGGACCTTACCGATTATGATTCTGTGATCAATTATCATGACAGTAATGTCTACAATCTGGTCTTATATAAGACGGAAGGAAAATGGTATGTTTACCCTGAGTTATTAGGACGACTTGTGAATCCGTTTATAGATTATTGATCAAACTATAAAAATCTGAAGAAAGCAGGAATGCTTTAAAATGAATAATTTTACCAGTGGAGTAAAAGCCGGAATACCGATAGGACTTGGTTATCTGTCGGTATCTGTCGGTTTTGGAATATTTGCGGTAGCCGGAGGACTTTATTGGTGGCAGGCCGTGGTGATATCGATGCTTTGCGTGACCTCTGCGGGACAGCTTGCAGGTGTCAGGATCATGTCGGCGGGAGGGTCATATATATCGACCTTGATTTCGCAGCTGACGATAAATATCAGATATTCGTTTATGTCGATATCCCTTTCACAAAAACTTGATAAGAGATTTACAGTGCCGCGTAAAGCGGTACTTGGCTTTTTTATGACCGATGAGATATTTGCGGTGGCAAGTACGAGAGATAATGTTACAACGGCCTTCTTTGCGGGGCTGTCTGTGATGCCTTATATAGGGTGGACCCTTGGAACACTTGCAGGAGCGCTCCTTGGAAATATCCTGAATGCAGCAGTCATGAGCGCTATGGGCCTTGCTATCTATGGAATGTTTGTAGCGATAGTCGTGCCGGAGATGAAGAACAGAAATGTCTTCATGACGGCAGTGATAGCTATGGCTATAAGCTGTATTTTCTACTATGTGCCGGTACTGAATGAAGTGTCGATCGGTATAGCGATCAGTATTTCGGCTGTTGTAGCAGCTATTATTATGGCGTTTGCAAGACCGCTTCCTGATATTGCTGATGCAGAGGCAGTAGAAAATATGAATAACGGCTAAGCGGTATAATAACTCAGAATGGTGATGGATTAAGATGGAAACAGGTACGTTTTTTATATATCTTGCGGTAATTGCGGGATCGACTTATCTGATAAGAGTCATTCCCTTCGTGCTCGTAAACAAAAAAGTTACAAATAAATATGTAAGATCGTTTTTATATTATATACCATACGCAGTGCTTGCGGCGATGACCGTTCCGGCAGCCTTCTATGCAACAAGAAGCGTGATAAGTGCGGTGGTGGGAATAGTTGTGGCGGCGCTTGTGTCGCTGAAGTGTAAGTCACTTGTTGTGGTTGCAGCGGTGGCCTGCATAACTGTATTTCTGGTTGAATTGATCGTTGTAAACTCAGTTTCCGGTTGAATTGATAGTTGTAAACTCAGTTTCCGGTTTATTCAAACCAGTCCAAATGACTGTTCAGAAAACTGCTGTATTCCGTTGCATCAAAGGTAGGCGAGCAGTAGTATTTTCCACCGACAGGCACATTCTGGAGAACTGATTTTGGATAAATATATACGTTGAATGAATCAGAGGCGCCTGTTTTTGTGTTGATGAGTGTTACGGTGTAATCCAGTTCGTAGGCGGTAACTCCTGATGAATACTTTTTACTGCTTTCATAATAGCAGCGCTCAACCAGGATTATGACAGACGCACGATTCGGATCGGAGGTATATCGTATATTTCCTCCATGATCCTTGATCTTTTGTTTCAGACCGTCGAAGGAATCTGAATTCCAGTCTGAATAGTCCTTCTCGTCGCCTTCCTCGAAGGTGTAAAGCTTATTCTTTTTAACGTAGCCATCGCCTGTAGCAATCATATAAATGGTATATGGCTGCGGATCCTCGGCAATAAAATTGTAAGGAGATACATCGGTTATCTTCTTGAAGCAGGACATGAAGTGCGCGCGAAGCATAGAGGTGTCCTGCTGCTCACGTTCCTCGGTGGTGACCTCTGTGGTTGCTTCGGTCGTAGTCTCGGTTGTTGTTTCTGTGGTCGCTTCAGTTGTGGTTTCTGTAGTGGTTTCTGCGGTTGCTTCAGTAGTAGCTTCCGTGGTAGTTTTCACAGTGCTGCTTTCAGTTGCGACAGCTGTTGTCCTGGAAGCTGTTGTTTTCTTGTTATCGCTATCCTTGCCGCCGCATGCCGTAAGACAGATAAGCATGGCTGCTGCAAGAGCAAGAGTCATTCCTTTTTTCATTGTCTGGTCCCTCCCATAATACAAAACAAAAACACCCAATAACATTATACCATATAGGGCTTATATATGAGAACAGGAATATAAACATAAAATAGAGCATAAAATAAAGAATAAAAAAGCAGCCCGACTGAAGTGTGTCCGGGATTCCGGATTCAAATCAGAACGGCTGCTTCATTCGTATTAATTATTACAATGTATTAATTCTCGAGAAATGACTGTAAAGGTCCGGGTTCACGAACATTACTGAGTCCGGATCGTTTTCTCTCTTCTTGGCCAGACGCGGCTTTGCGACGGCAACGGAATAACGCTTGATCAGCTCCGGACGAAGAAGGCTTCGGCTGATCGGAACGCCGTTGATAAGAGAATACAGTGTAAAATACGCGCACTTGCCGAGACCTATACGACTCTGCCTTACGGTTGTTAGCGGCGGAGAGAGTGTAGAGGCAAGGGGAATATCATCAAAGCCTATAACGCTGATATCGTTCGGAACATCAAATCCAAGCTCTTTGACGCATTTGATAACGCCCTGCGCAATAAGATCGTTTCCGCAGAGAATAGCGGTTGCGCCACGGTCGATAAAGCCCGGAACGTGGTAAGGTGCACAGTCGGCAACAAAATAACCATATACGGCAAGGTTTGGATCGACCATCAGACCATTGCGGCTCATGCTGCTAAGATATGCGGTCATTCTGTCATCTGATATGACCGAACCGGCAGAACCGTTGAGAAAGGCTATCTTCTCGTGTCCGTTCTCAACGAGATAGGTGATGGCGGCATCTATTCCTTCGGTTGAATCGGTACCTACGGAGCTGACAACCGGGTTGCCTTCCATGGAATTGTCAAGAAGTACGGTCGGAATAGTAGTAGTCCTTATCTGTTCCGTCCACGGATCGTCAAGTGAGAGGCCGATAAAGAAGGCGCCGCTGTATTTTTCCTGAAGCATGAAGCTTTCATATCTGTTTTCTGCCTGGAAGGAATGAGTGAGAGGGATAATCGAAAAGTTCCAATTCTCGCTGAAGGAAGCCTTCTGGAAGCCCATGATGATGTCGTAGCCGAAGGAGGTCTCTTCCTCATAATCCATATTTTCAACGAATAGGGCTATCCTGCGGAGATCCTCTCTGAGGGCTTTGCGGTTGGTGTAGCCCATCTCAACAGCGGTATCAAGGATGGTCTTCCTGAGCTCGTCACTGATGTCCTTGCCATTATTAAGTCCCTTTGATACTGTTCCGAGTGATATGCCAAGCTTATCGGCAATATCCTTCATGGTTGCCATGACCGTTTCCCTCCTTTCCTTCTATAATAATATGATGAAAATAGCCATGATCACGGCAAGGTATTCTTGCCCGTCTGTTCTTTACAGTTATTTAGTATATACCCTTAAATTTCAAAATTCAAGCACAAAACGAAAGAATACGAAAAATGATTTTGCAAAATTCAAAATTATTAAAAAATATCCATATTTAATATTGACAAAAGGGGTCAAATGGATTATTTTATACTCAACTCACGAAAGTTTACGAAAGTTTCGTTGCAAAAGAATCGTGAAATAGATTTTCAGATATAAGAATAAATATTCGGTATTGGGGCGTAAATATGATAAAAAACATACACAAAATGAATGATAGAAAGATTGGCCATTCTGCAGGATCCGGCTTTAAAAAAGCTAAAATGAGATCCGCTATGGCCTTATTTCTTGCTTCGACTTTCGTTCTGGCCGGCTGCGGCAAGGACAAGACGAAGACCATGAAAACGCAGAACGCTTCCCTTACTGAATATGGCGGGCTGACGGCAGAGGATAATAAGGAGAGGACCTGCTACGAGGTATTTGTTTATTCTTTTGCGGACAGTGACGGTGACGGGATAGGTGATCTTAAGGGACTTACGAAGAAGCTTGACTACATCAATGACGGTGATCCGAAGACGACAAGCGATCTTGGCTGTACCGAAATATGGACCATGCCTGTATTTCCATCACCAACCTATCACAAATACGATGCAACAGATTTTATGGACATAGACAGTCAGTACGGGACCATGGAGGATTTCGAGGCGCTTCTTTCCGAGTGCCACAAGAGAGGTATCAAACTGATAATTGATCTTCCGCTTAATCATACGTCAAACTCTCATCCATGGTTCACGGAGGCTGCCACATATATCTCTTCTTTAAAAGAAGGAGAGAAGCCTGACTCTTCCAAGTGCAAATACGTTGATTACTACAACTTCCAGGAGCAGGCACATTCGGGTTATGAGCACCTCTCAGGTGACTGGTACTACGAAGCAAGGTTCTGGTCGGGAATGCCGGACCTCAACTTAGACGAGCCACAGGTTAAGGAAGAGATAAAGGAAATACTTTACTTCTGGATGGATAAGGGAGTTGATGGTTTCAGACTGGATGCAGTCACCTCTTATTATACAGAAGAGAAGGACAAGAGTATCGACTTTACAGGCTGGGTGAATGACACAGTCAAGGCGAAGAATCCTGACGCATACATAGTCGGTGAGGCCTGGGCGGATCAGTCAATCTACAGCGAATATTACAGAAGCGGTGCTGACTCATTCTTTGATTTCGGCTTCTCGGGTCAGGACGGTGTCATAGCTTCAGTTGTTAGAGGCGCTAAGAAGGCTTCCTACTACGCAGAGCAGCTTGTTAAGGAAGAAGAGCTCTACTACGAAATAGCACCGGACACGGCGATAAATGCACCGTTTTATACAAACCACGATATGGCAAGAAGCGCAGGCTACTATGCTTACGATGATGGCAGCAAGGCTAAACTTGCAGGCGCGATGAACCTTCTGGCAACCGGAAACGCCTTCATCTACTACGGCGAGGAGCTTGGCATGAGGGGCTCCGGAAAGGACGAGAATAAGCGTCTTGCTTTTCCTTGGACAACCGATTCCTCATCTGAGCTGAGTAGTCTGGTCTGCAGAGGACCGGCCGATGCCGACAAGGTCGAGCAGAAATACGGCAGCTTCGAGGAACAGGAAAAGGACGAGTATTCGATATATAACTACTATAAAAATGCGATAAGAATCAGGAATGCATTCCCGGCCATCTCAAAGGGCAGAACCGAGATCATTGACAGCCTGACAGGCGACAAGACCTGCGGCTTCACAAGAAAGATCGAAGGAATCGACGGGGAGGATGTTCTCATCGTAATAAATACAGGCGAGGATGAAGTTAAACTGGATATGGCAGACGCTTCAGAATATAAGAAGCTTGCAGCTTTCCTTACGGTAGCGAAGGATGCACCAAAGCTGAAGAGTGGAAAACTCACCCTGCCGGGCTACGGTATCGCGATACTTACAAAGTAGAATGAGGAAAACAACAGAACAGCGTACCGGGATAAAGACCGGAACAAAACAAAGAAACAAAACAGACATAATTAACAGAGCATAAAGAAAGAATAAGATAATGAAACGAACACCTCTTCTCTGGAAGAAATTCTATAAAGAAAATAAAGACAGATCCGACTTCAATTACCACGGACCACTTGGTGCGATAGTAACGGAAAACGGAACACTTGTCAGACTGTGGAGCCCTGTTGCGGAGAGCGTAAGACTTAACCTTTACGAGCACGGCGGCAGCGGAAGCCTAAAGACGGATGAATCCGGCAGCTTCAGACAGGATTACGAGGCAGATAACAACGACGGACTTGTGATGACGGCTCCGATGGAATATGACAAGAGAGACGGCGTCTGGGTATTTGCAACGGAAAACAATCTTGCAGGTGCTTACTACGATTTCGATATCACCATCGAGGGCGTAACGAAGAAGACAGCTGATCCATACGCAGTGGCTGCAGGAGTGAACGGACTCCGGTCCATGATCCTCCCAAGAGAGGTTTCGAATCCTGAGGGCTGGAAGGAAGACAAGGCTCCGGAGAAGCAGAGCACAGATATTATTTACGAGGTGAATATCAGAGAGTTCTCATATGATCTTGAGATGGGCGACGACAGTGGAAAATACACTGCCTTCAAGAAAATGTCCACCGGCGAAGAGTTTAAGGTCAAGGGAACAGACAAGAAGATAAATCCTCTCAAATACATGAAGGACCTGGGCGTTACCCATGTTCAGCTGATGCCGAGTTATGATTTCGGTTCGGTTGATGAGAGAAAGAATGATGAAGCCTTTAACTGGGGCTACGATCCGGTGAACTACAATGTTCCGGAGGGAAGCTTCTCGACAGATCCGGCTTCCGGCGAGACAAGAGTCCGTGAATATAAGGAGATGGTCAAGGCACTTCACGACGCAGGCTTCAGAGTAGTCATGGATGTGGTTTACAATCACACCTACAACTTAGAGAGCAGTCTTCAGAAAACAGCTCCGTGGTATTACTACAGAGTAAACGAAGACGGAACGGCATCGAACGGTTCGAGATGCGGAAATGATGTAGCATCCGAAAGGTTCATGACAGGAAGATATATCATAAACTCAGTTCTTTACTGGGCTGAGGAATATCATATAGATGGTTTCAGATTCGATCTGATGGGACTTCTTGATACCGACCTGATGAATGCGGTGAGGGAAGCACTTGATGAGAGATTCGGTAAGGGCGAGAAGCTGATCTACGGAGAGCCGTGGGCAGCAGGTGAGACAGCCATTGAGGAAGGCTTCACACAGTCACTTAAGGCAAACGTCGGAAGAGATGCTTCCTTCGGAAATATGCCGGGTGTCAAGCCTCTCGATAAGAGTATCGGATTCTTCAATGATGACCTGCGAGACCAGATCAAAGGCATCTTCTGTGATGAGAAAAGTAAGGGCTTCGTAAACGGCGGCTGTATGGACAGAAAGCTGAAGGAACTCAGGGAAGCACAGCTGCTTGAGACCGGAGAGCTTAAGGCAGAGGATATAAAGCACGAACCGAAGATTGAGGAGAATGTAGCGAAGGCAGTTACAGCCTATAGCGACAGCGGCCTTTCACCGATGCAGATGATAAGATACGTCAGCTCACATGACGACCTCACACTCTGGGACAAGCTGACCATCACAACCTGGGATGAGGACATCCGTAAAAAGCAGAACGTGCTTGCGGCAGCAACCTACATCTTAGGACAGGGACACGTATTTATGCTTTCGGGCGAGGAATTCCTGAGGACCAAGAACGGTGAATCAAATTCCTACAATCTTCCGATAACGCTGAACAAGCTGGATTGGGCGATGGCCTTTAAGAATAAAGATATTGTTGAAAGCTACAGACGACTGATTGAGATAAGAAAGAGCAGTACGGCGCTTTCGGATATGAGCGAGAAGGCTGCTGAAAGGATCAGGATAGAGAAAGCCGAGGACGGCGTGGTTGCCTTCGAGGCTGATGACCTTTTCGTAATACTCAACAGTAACGAGATCAACTCCTACATCAGTATTCCGAAGGGAAACTGGGAAGTGATCTACGGAAATACATCCGACCGCGTGAGCACGGACAGCTTCAGCGAGAGAGTAAGGAAGGTTGATCCGGTTTCGGTAACCGTCTACAAGAAGAATAACAAAGAATTTGATTATAAATTGTCTAAGGAATGGGCAGACAGTCCGCTCGGAGGATGATCGGAGGAAATATGAATCTATCAGCTATTTATCACAGAACCACCGATAAATATGCATACCAGCTATCCGATACGGAGCTGATCATTAACATCGAGACAGGCTATGACGTGGATCAGGTCTTCATCTACCAGGGTGACCCATACCTCGCAGGTATCATGGGAGGAAAGGAAGCATGGCAGGGCAGACGCGAAGAGATATGCTACAAGAAGAGAAAGAAGGAGCATATCTGGTGGACCACAACACTGTTCCCTGAGTATAAACGCTGCAAATACTATTTCGAGATAGTGAGCGGCGAGGAAAGAGTATTTCTCTTTGAGGATGGCTTTTATACCGAAGAGGAGATGCACAGACCGGGCAAGATGCTTTCGTACTTTATCTACCCGTGGATGAATCCGGTGGACACCTTCAAAACCCCGGACTGGGTTAACGATACGGTATGGTATCAGATATTCCCGGAGCGCTTCTGCAACGGTGACAAGTCGAACGACAATCCGGGCACAAGACCTTGGAAATGCGAAGAGATACATGGCTATAACGATTACTACGGCGGCGACCTGCAGGGCATCATCGACAGGTTTGACCACATAAAGAACCTCGGAATAACGGGCATCTACCTGACACCGGTATTTGAGGCTGAATCAAATCATAAATACAATACAACGAATTACAAGAAGGTCGATCCGCACTTCGGAACGAATGCAAAGCTCCGCGAGCTGGTTGACCTGGCCCACAGAAACGGCGTGAGAGTCATGCTGGATGCGGTATTTAATCATACCGGTACGGACATCTCGATGTGGCAGGACATCCTGACCAACGGCAAGATGTCGAAGTACAAGGACTGGTACATGATTAATGAGTGGCCGGTGGACAAGAAGGGCGACACGAAGGACGGAAGATATTATTCCTTCGCCTTCGCGCAGTACATGCCGAAGCTGAACACCAACAATCCTGAGGTGAGAGAGTATCTTCTGGATATAGTGAGCTTCTGGATGAAGGAGTTTGATATTGACGGACTCAGGTTCGATGTAGGAAACGAGATTTCGCACCGCTTCCTTCAGGAGATGAGGACGATGACCAAGGAACTGAAGCCGGACTTCTACCTTCTCGGAGAGATATGGCACGATGCGACACCGTGGCTCCTGGGCAACGAATACGATGCGGTCATGAATTATCCGCTGGCAACAGCCATCGCAAACTATTGGATCTATCCTGAATGGGACAGCACAGAGTTTGAGTACGGAGTGAACAGAAGCTTCACGATGTATATGCAGCAGGCCAACGATGTGATGTTCAATCTGTTGGATTCACACGATACCAACAGACTTATTGACAAGGTAAAGGATAAAGATATATTTTACCAGCAGCTTGCAGTGCTCTACACCATGCCGGGAAGCCCGTGCATCTATTACGGAACTGAGATCGTCATGCCGGGAGGCTTCGATCCGGACTGCCGCAGATGTATGCCGTGGGACGAGATCGATGCGGGCAAATACGACGAAGAGATAAATGAGATCAAACAGCTGATCAGGCTGAGGAAGGAACATCCGGCCGCAAGAAGCAGGAACTTCCACTTCCCGAACAGCATAAAGGATAAGAGAACGGTTGAATACATAAAGCTCTGTGATGAAGGCTGCATCAGCATAGTCCTGAACTGCGGAACCGAGGCGATAGAGATACCGCCGGAAATAACCTACAAGAACGTTCTCTACAGCAGGAAGTATTCGACAGGGGTGCTTGAGCCAAACGGAATACTGATCAGCCTGCTGGAATATAAGAATTTTAAATGTTAGTGGTGTGTGAAACACGCCCACGGATGTAAAGCATCCGGGCAGGATTCTATGAATCAGAATCATGATACAGGCTAGTTAAAATAAAGGAGAGAAAGATATGCGACAGGCAGGAATATTACTTCCGATATTCAGTCTTCCGGGAAAATACGGCATCGGCTGTTTCTCGAAAAACGCATTTGACTTTATCGACTTCTTAAAGAAGTCAGGTCAGAAATACTGGCAGATACTTCCACTGGGTCCAACCGGCTACGGAGATTCGCCATACCAGACCTTCTGCTCCTTCGCGGGCAACCCTTACTTCATAAGTCTTGAAGGACTTATCGAGGAAGGTCTTCTGGACAAGAAGAAGGTTGATAAGATCTACAAAAACTGCGGCGACGACAGAGTAGATTATGAGATGCTTTACAACACACGCTTCACGATTTTGCACGATGCCTATGAAGGTGCAAAGGCGAAGAACTTTAAGAGACTTAAAGCATATAAGAGCTTTGAAGAGGATAACACCGAGTGGCTTACAGATTATGCGCTCTTCATGTCACTGAAGGATGAGATGGGCGGCATAAGCTTCACGGAGTGGCCGGAGGAGCTGAGAGTCAGAGATGAAAAGGCTCTTAAGCAGGCATCAAAGAGACTGGCTGACGAGATAGGCTTCTACAAGTTCCTACAGTTTAAGTTCTATGAGCAGTGGGATATAGTTAAGAAATACGCCAACGACAATGGCATCGACATCATCGGCGACCTTCCGATCTATGTTTCACCGGACAGTGCAGATGTCTGGGCACATCCGGAGCTCTTCCAGCTTGATAAGAATGCAAGACCTAAGGCTGTTGCAGGATGTCCGCCGGATGGCTTCACACCGCTCGGACAGCTCTGGGGCAATCCGCTTTATGACTGGGGCTACCACAACAAGACCGGTTATGCATGGTGGATAAGCAGAATAGATAAATGCAGAAGACTTTACGACATAATCAGGATAGATCATTTCAGAGGTTTCGATGAGTATTATTCAGTACCGGCCGGCGATACAGACGCAAGAGGCGGTCACTGGGTGAAGGGGCCGGGAATGAAGCTCTTCAGGGCAATAAAGAAGAGCCTCGGCGAGATAAGGATCATAGCTGAGGACCTGGGATATACCACTGATACGGTTAAAAAACTTGTTAAGGATTCGGGCTTCCCGAACATGAAAATACTTGAGTTTGCGTTCTATAGAGATGAAGATGATGATGGAGAACATGATTTTCTCCCTTGTAATCATTATGCAAATTGTGTGGTATACACCGGTACTCATGACAACGAGACATTGATGGGCTGGCTCAAGGGCATCGAGGATGATGTTTACAAGAGAATGGCCGACTACGTTGGATATGAGCCTGAGCTTAAGCCTGTATCAAAATGCAAGAAAGCTGCTAAGTGTGTGAAGGAGGAGGTTGAAAGAACTCCTGAGGTTATAGCAGAAGAAAGCAGATTCGTAAGAGGTGAGGCGGAGCTTCACAGTCTTGCGGACAAGTTGATCAGAGCCGCACACGGTTCGGTCGCTGACTATTGTATCTTACCTGTCCAGGATTATCTGTATCTTGATAATTCGGCCAGGATAAATGCACCATCAACCCTTGGCAATAACTGGGTATGGCGCATAGATAAAAAAGACATAAATGCCTGCCTTTCCGGTAAGATCAGGAAACTGACAGAGATTTATGACAGGCTTAAAGCCTAAACAAAACCGTGCTTTTTCAACCGATCACACGACCTCCGAAATAATGCTAAGGAGCCGTGAAATATGGTTCAGTAAATGTTTAAGAAATTCTTAAAAAAATATTGACAAGAGAGGGTTTCGGTTGTATAGTAAGAGCATGGACAACCGGTTGCGCAAGAGAGAATATTTGACCGGTTAAAAAACCCCAAATTTTTATTATGTGTAACACAGAAACAGATCCGTCAGGATCCAAAAAAACGAATCAAGGTCCAAAAACGGATCGAAAGAGGAGGAAAAACATGAAGAAGAAATTAGTTGCGGGATTTCTTGCTACAGCAATGGTAGCAACTGCATTAACAGGATGCGGTAAGAAGGATGACGACAAGAAGGAAGAGTCTAAGGACAAGGTTGAAGTAACAGCCGATGACAAGGGTGAGATCAAGGTTTGGGTTGCTGATAACACAGTTGATTTCACAAAGCAGCAGGTTGACAAGTTTATGGAAGCTAATCCTAACTACAAGGGCTACACAGTATCTATCGAGCCTGTAGGTGAGGGTGATGCAGCTACAAACATGATCACAGACGTTGAGGGTGGTGCTGATATCTACGGTTTCGCACAGGATCAGCTTGCTAGACTTGTTTCTGCAGGAGCTATCGCACCTGTTTCAGCAGCATCAGCTGAGTGGATCACAGCTCAGAACGATGCCGGTGCAGTAGGAGCAGCTACAGTTTCAGATACAGTTTACGCATTCCCAATTACATCTGATAACGGATATTTCTTATACTATGATAAGAGCGTTATCTCTGATCCTTCAACACTTGAAGGCATCATCGCTGATTGTGAGAAGGCCGGAAAGGGCTTCTACATGGAGATCAACTCAGGTTGGTATGACACAGCTTTCTTCTTTGCTACAGGTTGTAAGCTTGAGTATGGTCTTGACAAAGAAGGTAACTTCAATTCATCAAGCATCACATATGCTACAGAAGATGGTGTTAAGGCTCTTAAGGCTATGATCAATCTTCATAAGTCAAAGGCATTCTACAATGGTTCAGCAGTTGCAAATGCAGCTAACGCAGCAGCAGTAGTTTCAGGTACTTGGGATTCAGGTGCAGCTCAGGATATGTTCGGTGCAAACTATGCATGTGCTAAGCTTCCTACATTCAACGTAGACGGTAAGGATTACCAGATGAGCGGTTTCGGTGGATTCAAGCTCCTCGGTATCAAGCCACAGACAGATTCTAAGAAGTATATCGTTTGCCAGGATCTTGCTAAGTTCCTTTCAAACGAAGAAACACAGCTTGCAAGATATGATGCTGTAGGTTGGGGCCCATCTAACAAGGCAGCTCAGCAGAACGATAAGATCAAGACTGACCCGGCTCTTTCAGCACTTGCAGAGCAGCTCGCATTCACAATTCCTCAGGGACAGTATCCTGGAGATTACTGGTCACTTGCACAGGCACTTGGCGATTCAATCATTTCAGGCGACTATGATAAGTCTTCAGATGATGACCTTATGAAGGTTCTTCAGGACTTCCAGTCAACATGTGAGAGCTACGCAAAATAATTTCTGACACATAGAAATATGCAGCTTTTACAGCTGCGGGATGGATTTAAAGTGAACAGGGCGGGGAAACTTTACCCGCCCTGTTCTACGAAAAAGGATTAACAGATTAAACCGGAGGGGACTATGAACAACATGATCGCATCAACTTCAACGAAGAAGCGCAAAAGCAAAATAGGGTCCTTCTTTAAGACTGTCGGTTCTGAATTTAAGGAAATAGGCACCACATTTTCACAGGGCAGCTGGCAGACCAGAGTATCATATGTTGTACCAGGTCTTGGCCAGATCCTCAGAGGTCAGATAGCAAGAGGTCTCATGTTCCTTCTTATTGAAGGCGGACTTTTATTCTATATCTTTGCTGTCGGCGCACCATATCTTGCTGATTTCTCTACTCTTGGTACAAAGAAGAGTGGATACAATGATTATGGTGTTATGACCTATGGTGATAACAGCTTCTTCATACTTCTTTACGGACTTTTAGCTATTACAGCTGTATTTCTCGTAATTCTTGTGTGGAGAATCAACCTTAAGCAGAATATGAAAACCGATAAGCTTATCAGAGAAGGCAGAGTTGTTCCGACAAATAAACAGGATCTGCACTCACTTGTCGATAGCAACTTCGATAAGACACTCCTTGCACTTCCAGTTATCGGAATATTCGTTTTCACAGTAATACCTATCATTTTCATGATCTGTATTGCATTCACAAATTATGACAAGACACATCAGCCACCTGGAAAGCTTTTCACATGGGTTGGCTTTGACAACTTTAAACAGATTTTCTCATTCGGAAGCACAGGCTTCGGTACAACCTTCTTTAAGGTACTTGCTTGGACACTTATTTGGGCGTTCTTTGCAACATTCCTTAACTACTTCCTTGGACTTGCAGTTGCTATGCTTATCAACAAGAAGGGTATCAAGCTTAAGAAAATGTGGAGAACTATCCTTATCGTTACGATAGCTGTTCCACAGTTCGTATCGCTTCTTTATGTAGGTAAGATGTTCGCAGCAGACGGACTTGTAAATACTTATCTCCTCAAATGGGGGTGGATCAGTAAAGCCATACCGTTCTGGACGAATCCAACCTACGCAAGAATACTTATTATCGTTATAAATCTCTGGATTGGTATTCCGTATCTCGTACTTATCGCTACAGGACTTCTCATGAATATTCCGGCTGACCTGTACGAGTCTGCAAGAATCGACGGTGCCAGCAACATCCAGATGTTCTTTAAGATTACACTTCCGTACATGCTGTTCGTAACAGGACCATTCCTTCTTACACAGTTTATCGGAAATATTAATAACTTTAACGTCATTTACCTCCTCAACCGAGGGCAGCCGCTATCGATGAAGCTGTCGGACAACGCAGGTTACACCGACCTCCTTGTTACATGGCTCTATAAGATGACGGTTAATGACTCAAACTACAGGATGGCAGCAGTTATCGGTATCATGGTATTCGTAGTCGTTGCAGTGATCTCACTCATAGTTTACAACCTGATGCCGTCAGTAAAGGATGAGGAGGGATTCCAGTAATGAAAGCAAAAAGAAAAGCAAATCTTGCGGTATCCTACCTGATACTCGTTATTATAAGTATTATTTGGTTATTCCCATTCGTATGCCTTGTACTTCAGAGCTTCAGAGGCTATTCAGCAGCTGATGGCGGCGGCGGTATGGTTAACTACCTGCTTCCTAAGAGATGGACACTTGATTCATACAAGTTCCTCTTCAACAAAGACAGTAAGTTTATGAAGTGGTATCTCAATACCTTCATAATCGCAGCTGTTGTAACAATCGTACAGAGTTTCGTTGTTGTTTGCGTAAGTTACGCACTTTCAAGAATGAGATTCGCAGGTAGAAAACTCCTCATGAACATCTGGCTCGTGCTCGGAATGTTCCCTGGATTCCTTACAATGATCTGTCTGTATTTCCTTCTTAAGGAAATCGGCCTTACACAGGAAGGTGCTATTCCGGGACTCATTCTTATCTCAGTAGCCGGTTCAGGTATGGGATACTATGTATGTAAGGGATACTTTGATACTATCCCTAGGTCGCTTGATGAAGCGGCAAGAATTGATGGTGCTACAAGATTCCAGATCTTACACATTCTGATCGCACCACTTTCAAAACCTATCATTATCTATCAGCTCTTAGTAGCATTCATGGCTCCATGGTGTGATTACATCTTCGCATCATACGTAGCATTCGGTAAGAGTGACAGCTACAACGTTGCTGTAGGTCTCCAACGATGGGTTTGGACAAATGATTATCAGGGATATTTCACCAGGTTCTGTGCCGGTGGTATCCTGGTAGCAATACCGGTAACAATTCTCTTCATGTGCTTACAGAAGTACTATGTTGAAGGTGTTACAGGCGGTGCCGTTAAGGGTTAATATCGTAGCGTTCATAGTTTAACAGGTTTAATGTTCGGGACCGGTTCAGTTATATAAGTGACTGGCCGGTCCCGATTGTTTAAGAAGGCAAAGCTTATGGAAGATAAGATAACTATTGATGACATAGCAAGAGAATTAGGGGTTTCGAAGACGACTGTCTCCCGCGCGGTTTCGGGGAAGGGCAGGATAAGCGATGAAACAAGGACTAGGGTGCTCAATTATATAGAAGCACACAACTACAGACCTAATCCGATGGCTAAGGGTCTCGCACAAAAGAAAACCTATAATATCGCGGTTGTCTGGCCTGAGGATTATGAGGCCGTTGATCTTCCGTTTTTCCAGAAATGCGTACTCGGCGTAAATAAAGTTACGACCGAGAACGGTTATGATATTCTCATCAGCTTCGTTGATAATGAGAAGTTCCATAACCTGCGGCGTATCGTAGAGAATCAGAAGGTGGATGGAGTAATACTCACGAGAACACTGATCAACGATCGGCCGGCTGAATATCTTAAGGTATCGGGAATACCTTTCGTTGCCATAGGAAGCAGCGATGATAAAGAGATAATCCAGATAGATAATAACAATTTCGGAGCCTGCAGAGAGCTTACCGGAATACTCCTCTCGAAGGGTATGAGGAAACTTGCGATAATCGGTGGTGACATAAATCATGTGATCACCAGAACGAGATATAACGGATTCCTCCAGGCGTTCGAAGATAAAGAAATTGAAGTGGATCAGTCACTGGTATTTCTTAATTCCAGCGATCCGATAAAGATTATGGCGATAATTGATGAGCTTATAAGAAGGAAGGTTGACGGAGTCATCTGTATGGACGACGCGATAGCCGGACAGGTTATAACCAAATGCAGGAACGAGGATATCCGCATACCGGACGATATACGTGTCGCATCCTTCTACAACAGCTCGATACTGAAAAATATGGTACCGTCGGTGACATCGCTGAACTTCGACGACGAGAACCTCGGCGCGGTTGCGGCAAGGACCCTGATCGACAAGATAGAGGGCAAGACGGTGAAGAACAGAATTGAAACCTCCTATGAGGTGATACTTAAGGATAGTACAAAATGAAGCATCACTGATGCGGTGATAAAAACGGTAAATAATCACCGACGAGGGAAGATAAAAATAGGCACTACTGTTCAGAATTGAAAAGGAAAATAAGCTATATGTTCAAATATTATTTAAAGAAAACTTCAGCCGCAGTTGTTGCGGCAGCACTCATACTTTCTATGGGCACCGCAAGAGTAATACATGCAGATACCGAGGAAAGCACACAGGATACAGAGATTACCGAAGAAGTGTCGGATGGTGATGATGCTACGGAGGCTGCGGACGGCACTACAGATGGCGACACACCGCTTCTCATAGCTACTCAGGACAACACAGAGGGACTTCTCATTGCAACAAGCGGTGATGCCGGTGAAGGCACAGCGGTTGACGCAGGCGTATATGTAAAGAAGATCGCGCTTTCTGATGATTTTTACACAGGTGTTGATGTTTCATCTTACCTTTCAGAGATCGAAAGCGGCGTTAAGTATTATGATTTCGAAGGAAACCTTCTTGATGAGGTAGGCTTCTTCAAGCTTCTTGCTGATAACGGCATTAATTCGGTTCGTCTCAGAGTATGGAACGATCCTTATGATGCAGCAGGAAAGGGCTATGGCGGCGGAAACTGCGATATCGACAGAGTTATCACTATGGGCAAATACGCCACAGAGGCAGGCCTCAGAGTGCTCATCGATTTCCACTATTCAGACTTCTGGGCAGATCCTTCAAAGCAGAATGCTCCTAAGGCATGGGCTGATATGGATCTTACAACCAAGACCAAGGCGCTTCACGATTATACCTACGATTCAGTGAAGAAGCTTAAGGATGCAGGTGTTAACGTTACTATGGTTCAGGTTGGTAACGAGACAACCACCGGTATGTGCGGCGAGACAGACTGGACAAGCGTATGTACGCTCATCAAGGCCGGCTGTGACGCGGTTCACGAGGTTGATCCAAGCATCCTGAGAGCAGTGCATTTTACAGATGCTGAGGACAACAAGTATTACGCATACGCAAGATACCTTGATAACAATTCGGTAGACTATGAAGTATTTGCTTCTTCATATTATCCATACTGGCACGGAGATTACGACAATCTTGCAACGCAGCTTCACAACGTGGCTGACAACTTCAATAAAAAGGTCATGGTTGTTGAAACCTCTTATGCATATACACTTGATGACGGCGACGGTACAGGAAATACAATAGGCGAAGGCACCTCAGGCGTAGATATGAGATACACCGTTTCAGAGCAGGGCCAGGTAAACCTTGTTCATGATGTTACTGAAGTCGTTACAAGCTTCGGCGAGCTGGGTATCGGCGTATTCTGGTGGGAGCCGGCATGGATACCTGTAGAGGTTGTTAAGGATGCAGGCGGCACAGGAAGCTACGAGACAAATATGGCTCTCTGGGAGAAATACGGTTCAGGCTGGGCTACTTCAGCCAGCGGCGAATACGATGAGGATGCAGCAACATGGTTCGGCGGTTCTGCAGTAGATAACCAGGCGTTCTTCGATTTCTCAGGACATCCGCTTGAAACACTTAAGGTATTTAACTATATCAGAACAGGTACAAATGCACCGTTCGGTATCACAGATATAAAGGTTGACCCGGTTACCTACGGTCTTACAGAAGAGATTAAGATGCCTGAGAATGCTATCCTTTACTACACGGATGGTTCAACAGAGGAGATTCCTGTTGCCTGGGCTATCAATGATATTGAAGATGCAAAGAACACAGGCGCAGGCGTTTATGAGATCAGAGGAGATATTATTATCGGAGATGGTGAGTTCTATGAGATCACCTGTGAACTGAGACTTAACTCTGATAACCTTCTTACGAATCCGGGCTTTGAGGATGCTTCGATGGGAGCATGGAAGATCACAGATGATGTGAACGGAAACAAGCCTTGCGTTGACAGAAAGAAGGACAGCAGCAATGTAAGAACAGGCGAGTATTGTCTCCACTTCTGGGATGATGAAGACATCAACTACAAGGTTGAGCAGACTGTTTACCTGAAGAAGGGTACCTACAAGCTTGGTACATGGATAGAAGGCGGCGACGCAGGAGCTGACCCTGAGTTCAAGCTTTATGCGAAGACAGATACAAATACCTATGAGGTTCTTACGGGAGTTACCTCATGGCAGCAGTACCAGAATCCTGAGATCGATGATATCGTGATCGAGGAGGATGGAATGGCTCTTACGATCGGCATCTCCGTTAAGGCTGCTAAGGGCGCCTGGGGAGCATGGGATGATTTCTATCTCTACAGCACATCAGAGGGCGGCGGAATCATGCCGGGTATGGAGAATAAGACTACAGAGGATACGGTTGAGCCGGCTGATGATAACAAGAAGGATGATAAAGACACCGGTTCGGTTAAGCCTAAAAAGAAGAAGCATCTTTCTCCGGCTGCTATGATAGCTGCATTTGTCGGCGGTGGAGTTGTTGTTCTCGGAGTGCTTGTTGCGATAATCACAAAGGCTAAGAAGAAGGGCGGCACGCTTGGCGGTGATTCATCTGATGACAAGAAGGATGACAAATAATGATCAATGATTCTGTCGGGCAGACAGATGATAAAGATGAAAGCTGTTGATATTTGAAACGATGTTTCAGTAAAAAAACAGTTTATGAATCGACCAAAATATGATAAAATGGTAGAAGTCAGTAGTAAGGGCTTCTACCATTTTTGTTTTTTAAGTATCACTATGGTTGGAGAGTTATATGACATAGTATGATGAAGGAGGATTACATTATGGCAAAGTACAGGTGTAAGATTTGCGGGGCTGTATTTGAGGTTCCGGATGGAGAAGAACCGGTATGTCCGGTATGTAAAGCAAGAGGGGATAATCTTGAACTTGTAGAGGAGGGAAAAGTAGTGGCAAATAAATACGCAGGAACACAGACAGAGAAGAATCTTCAGGCAGCATTTGCGGGAGAGTCACAGGCAAGAAATAAATACACATATTTCGCATCAGTAGCTAAGAAGGAAGGCTATGAGCAGATCTCAGCACTTTTCCTTAAGACAGCAGACAACGAGAAGGAGCACGCAAAGATGTGGTTCAAGGAGCTGGGTGGTATCGGTGATACTAAGGCTAACCTTGCTGCAGCTGCTGACGGCGAGAATTATGAGTGGACAGATATGTATGAAGGCTTTGCAAAGACTGCTGAGGAAGAGGGCTTCCCAGAGCTTGCAGCAAAGTTCAGAGGAGTTGGTGAGATAGAGAAGCATCATGAGGAGAGATATCGTGCACTTCTTAAGAATATCGAGACAGCTCAGGTATTTGAGAAGAGTACAGTAAAGGTTTGGGAGTGCCGTAACTGCGGACATATCGTAGTCGGAACCGCTGCTCCTGAGGTTTGCCCTGTATGTAATCATCCACAGAGCTTCTTCGAGGTACATGAGGAGAATTACTAAATTATTGTTTATATAATTGAACGTACGACATAAATACCGGATGTATTCACCCGGTATTTCTGTCTGTTTGTTGCAATTATAAAAGCATGAGCACACATATCTCGAAGTATTGCGGGATATGCGTCAAATCAAACAAATCATTGCTTGCTGTTTTTTCAAGATTGTTCCAATGTTTGAGCGAAGCGAGTTTTGGGACAATCTTAGAAAAAACCAAAGCTGATTTGTATTGATTTCGCATATCTTAGTCACACTGAGAGATATGTGCGCTCATGCTGTATTTATATTACGACAAACAATAATTTAGAGGTGCCATCTACCTGAAGCTCCGCATGGTAGAACAAGCTTGCTTGCGGTTACCGGGAGTCCGATTTCGGAGCTCTCGACTGAGCCGCCGTGTTCAGGAATTATTATGGTTGACATAATGTATGTAAGGACTGCAGGTGCAAGTCCTGTTGTATACGAGTTTATGAGGAAGAAAAGTGGATCATCTGAAAGCAGCTGAGCGGTCAGCTCAACAAGCTCGTAGATGCTGTCCTCCATCTTCCATATTTCACCCTTAGGGCCTCTTCCGTAGGAAGGAGGGTCCATGATGATTCCGTCATAATGATTGCCGCGACGTATCTCACGCTCGACGAATTTCTTGCAGTCGTCAACGAGCCATCTGATAGGTGCATCTGAAAGGCCTGAGGAGGCTGCGTTTTCCTTTGCCCAGCTTACCATACCCTTTGATGCATCAACGTGGGTTACAGCGGCTCCTGCAGCTGCAGCGGCAAGGGTTGCACCACCTGTGTAGGCGAAGAGATTGAGTACCTTGACCTTTTTCTCACCGGTAGTGTTAGAATTGTTGGCGGCTGAATTATTGCTGCCGGCTGAAGTATTGTTTCCGCTGCCGTTTGCTGATCCGCTGTTCTGAAGGATGCGATTGCGTATCAGCGAATAGGTCCAGTCCCAGTTAACTGCCTGCTCCGGGAAGAGTCCTGTATGCTTAAAGGAGAATGGCTTCAGGTGGAAGGTGAGGGTATAACGCCCTGAATTGCCGGATGTTTTGTTGCCCGGATCATCGGATGCTGTGTTATCCGATTCGGTTACATCAGGAAGCGTATAGTTGATCGTCCATTCCTCAGGGAGATCGAAGAATTCCCAGCTTCCGCCGCCCTTATCGCTTCTGTGATAGTGGGCGTTCAGCTTCTTCCATTCTTTGATTTTTCTTGGTGTATTCCACAGAACCTGCGGGTCAGGTCTGAGGAGTATCTGATCTGCCCAGCGCTCAAGCTTCTCGCCGCGGGAGCAGTCAAGTATTTCATAATCTTTCCAGTTAGATGCAATCCACATGGTATTTCCTTTCGTGTAGATGTTTTGTTTTCAAAATAAAGTATCGTCTCCGGAGCATAGCCGGTTTGTAACATCCTTCATTATACAATAAATCTGTTTTAATACAATATGCGAAACCAACGATTCCAAACAATTATACCAATTAAATAATCTGCGGGTTTTTGTAATGATCAGCTGGTTTGCAGATTCGCCTATCTTAGTATGTGATATTCAGCAGCTCCGAGATCAGATTGAAGTCTGTGAAGTAGGTCATGCTCGCAACTCGGTTCGAGGTTTTGTTGACCGTGAGGATCAGGCAGTCGTTTTGCTCGACGTTGTAATAAATGTATGAATCCGAATGAACGTCTAAAAAGGTCTGATTGATCTTCGCGCGGTCGTCGTATTTGTAATCTGTGACGCGGGATGCGGTTATCTCGGCCTGATTGATCGAAACGCCGTAGAACTTGTATTTGCGGTCGGAGGTATTGATGCCCACCTGGCGGTTGTTGATGTAGATGATGTTCAGTCTGCCGTCGGTCCTGACCTTGACGCCGCCGCCCAGATCGAATGGGAGCGGTGTGGAAGCCTCGTCGCCGAAGCTGAACACGGTATGTGTTTCTGCGTGTATTTTATATTCCGGAAGGCGGAGGAGGTGCGTGATGTCCTCGCCCTTAGAATCGATAACGTATGCGATGCCCTGGTTGATGAGAAATACGATCACGATCGCCACCAGAAGCCCTATCAGCTTGCCGAAGAGTGAGAAGATTTTGCGGATCATCTTGCCGGTGTCGCTGCTCTTTGAAAGGTCAGGAAGAGGGATGTTCTTCGAGTCCGGAAGGATAATCTCCCGGCCTTTGATCAGGCTTTTGACAAGCTGAACCACGCGGCGTATTTTCTTGGTAAAATACCCCTGAATGACAAGGATGAGTATGATGCCGGAGGATATGGTTATCGTCGCGAGCGGATCAACCTCCACGACGTTCAGCTGCAGTATTATTTCGTACAGAAGGAAGGTGAGGATGAGATACTTTGTGATGGACATGACAATGAAAGCCATCTGCGTATTTCGGCCGCGCAGGTCCTTGAAGGTGATCGGAACCAGTGTCTGGTTGGTGATCACTTTCGTGATGGCTGTTGTGAGAAGATCCCTGACCATGACAAATACGAACATCGCCAGAAGGAACTTCAAGAGATAGCTCGTGATGGAGCCCTGATTGTTATGTATCCAGTTTTTTATCTCGTCGACTGCGAGGGTTACTATCCCTGTGATAAAATCGATCATATGCTGCTCCCCGGTACGTTTTTCCTATGTAATTATGATACCATATTCTTGGGGTATATGGTATAATCTCTTTCACAGATAGCAATCTTTTGAGAGGGAAAGAGACGGCATAAATTCTTTTCACGGACAGTGATTTTTAGAGGGGGAAAGAGACGGCATAAATTCTTTTCACGGACAGTGATTTTTAGAGGGGGAAAGAGACGGCATAAATTCTTTTCACGGACAGTGATTTTTTGAGGGGGAAAGAGACGGCATAAATTCTTTTCGCGGACAGTGATTTTTTTGAGGAAATAAACATGGACAGTATTATTGAGGTTTATAATAAAATACATTCGATTCCGCTGCTTTTCGCATTTGCTGTGGCGATCCTGCTGCCCTTTGCGATAATTGTTGTGGGATACATGATACAGCTGCTGGGCGAGGCGATAGCGACTCTGTTCGGAATAGTTGTGGATCCGTGGATGGCTCACGGGCTCATCAATTATCTGACGATACCGGGAGTCGTACTGCACGAGCTGTCACATGCATTCTTTGCTTATGTGACCGGAGCGAAGGTTATCGAAGTCGCACCGTTCAAGAAGGATCAGAATTCGCTTGGGCACGTGTATTTCAGGAACAGGGGAAATAAGCTGGTAGTGGCACTGCAGAATATATTTATTTCCAGTGCACCGCTTCTCATCGGTACGATCGTGGTTTACGGTTGCTACTGCACGCTATTCGTGCTGCCGGCAAGCCTGCTGTGGCTGAAGATAGTGGTCGCGTACATCGGCGTTTCAATGTTCTTCCACATGACGATGAGCGTTGCTGACATCAAGGTTTACGTGAAGGGAATACCGCTTTTCATGTGCATCATTTTTATACTTGCGGTAATCCTGAGACTGACAAATGTTATTTAATATGTGGGTGTCCTATCTCTTTTGCGAAGACTGTTAGTGTTATGATAATACAATAAGAAAAAGAGTGCCGAACCGGTATTTTTCATGCCGGAATCAGCACTCTTTTTTTGATTATGTTGCAGTTTTATTCGGGAATATATTGCAACCATATTATTAGTTTATTGTAGCTTTACTCGAAAGGCCTTGCTACGCCGTAGATGATCGGGTGAACCTCATGGAAGACTCCGAGGTAATCAAGTACAAATGGTCTTACGGCTTCGATGACCTTGCCGTCGCCGACATAGATCGCAACGTGGTTTATCCTGTCGCCCTTGTCACTCTTGTAGAATATGAGGTCGCCGCGTTTCAGCTTGCTCATATCTATATTTTTCTCTGTGGCGTATTTTGAACCATCCTTTGTGACGTTTACGTGCTTCATCTTTACGGAGCTCCACAGAGTCCTTGAATCGTATTCGTTCTCGGGAAGAGCATGGTGTGCAGGAGTTGCTGGATAAGGATCAAAACCTGCTGCATACAGACACTGCATAACAAGTCCGCTGCAGTCAACCGATTCGCCCGGCTGCTTTGAGGTGCAGATGATATACTGGGTGCCTACGTTCAGATAGTCATAGGCTCGCCTGATCATCGCCTCAATCCTCTCGGAACTGCTGTTGTAGTTGCCGGCATACATCGGGCTGACATAATAGCCCGGAATGGTTGTCAGTGTCGTCGGCTCGCTCGTAACAGAAGCAAGCTTGCTGCCTTTAAATATGTAGGTCTTATTGTTGTTTACATAATACCCACTGCTCTTGAAGGTGACCTTGCCGTTGTCGCAGCACCAGGTTCCGTTCTCGTTAGTGCCGATGCTGTATTTTTTATCGAGGGTAACCTTGCCACCCTTGACGTTGTACCAGCCGGTCTGGCCGTTGACGGTTCCCTTGAGGACGGTTGTCTTGTTGAAGTCGACCTTGCCGTTCTTTATATACCACCAGCCGTTGCAATTTTTGGCGAGACCGGTGTAGTTGAAGTCAACCTTGCCGTCATCAATGTACCACCAGCCATTCACGTTCTTCTCTACGGTATCAATGAACTGAACCTTGCCGCCGCTTACGAACCACCAGCCGGTCTGACCGTTGACGGTTCCCTTCAGCACGTCCTTCTTGTTGAAGTCAACCTTGCCACCTTTGCAATACCACCATCCGTGGCGGTTCTTTGCCAGGCCTGTGAAGTTGAAATCAACTTTGCCGTTTTTTATCTTCCACCATCCGTAGCGGTTCTGTTCGATGGAATCGGTGAACTGGACCTTGCCACCGCTCACATACCACCAGCCTGAATCACCTTTCACTGTGCCTTTGATGACTCCGCTTACGGTGAAGTCAACCTTGCCGTTTATGATATACCACCAGCCGTTTTTATTCTTGGCAAAGCCGGTGTAGCTACGGTCAATCTTACCGTTAACGGTATAATACCAGCCGCCGTCAGCCTGCTTAACTATATCTGTTCCTCCGGTTGTCGCCGCCTCCGCAGCATAAACCTCACGCGTTTCCGAAACTGCTGGAAAGGCGAAGGATGCGACTGACAGTGCCAGAGCAGCTGCAATAATGGATCTTCTGAAAAGTCCTTTTGTTTGCATTCGCATCACTCCCTTTTTAGTTGTATTCTTCGTAAACTCTTATATTTATATAATACGACAAAATCAGGAAAAATGTGACAAAAATCCTGCTTTTTAATAAAAACTTAAGGCGACATAAGGTGCCGCTATGGAGGGGCGTAAGTTCATAAATATGACTTCAAAAATATGGCTGTATTTGTTATAATTCAGATTAGTTGAAAAAGGATTACAGCTGCCGGGAAGAACGGAGAATTTTGGCGAGGAGGTTATGTTATGGCAAGGAAAAAGGTAGGGGAATTGATAAAGGAAGCGCGTACCGGAGCAGGTATGACACAGGAGCAGCTTGCGAGGAAGGTGAAGGGCATTTCGGCACAGGATATCAGCAAGGCGGAAAGAGGAGGGCTGGCATTGACACAGGCTCAGCTTAAGGATATTGCGAAGGCTACGGGAGTTACACAGAAGTCGCTTCTGGATGCGGCATCAGGCAGTTCTTCGGGAAGTACCGGTAAGAAGCCGGCGTCAAGCAGCTCGGCTAAGAAGCCTGCAGCGGCAACCTCAAGCATGAAGGTTACTGCGACGGAGAAGCGCCTTGTGGAGCTTTACAGGAAGGCTGATTCGGACAGTAAGAAGGCAGCGGTCGCTATACTTCGCGGCAAGAAGCAGGATACCGGCGATCTGATCACTTCTATATTTACGAGTCCGGGCTTTATGGATAATATCACCGGATTCTTCGGAAGGGAGATGCCGGAGGACTAATGAAACAACCGGAACTGACAACTCTGTGTTACATAGAGAAGGACAATAAATATCTCATGCTTCACAGGGTTAAGAAGGAGCATGATATTAATAAGGACAAATACATCGGCGTCGGCGGGCATTTTGAATATGGCGAGAGTCCGGACGGGTGCCTTAAGCGAGAGGTTATGGAGGAGACCGGTCTGACCCTGCTCTCTTATAAACCGCGAGGAATCGTTACCTTTATATACGGCGATGAAACTACGCCGGAGGACAGGGTGGTCGAATACATGCATCTCTATACAGCTGATGAAACGAGCGGCGAGCTGATCGAATGCAGCGAAGGTGAGCTTGTCTGGATAGATAAGAGCGAGGTTTACAACCTTCCGGTCTGGGAGGGCGACAAGATATTTTTCAGGCTGCTGGAGGAGAGGGAGGACTATTTCTCACTCAAGCTTATTTATAATGAAGCGGGCGAGCTGATAGAGTCGGAGATAATCTGATGATACTACGGTAGGAAAAGGTACGCCGGAGCGGAGGTTTTCATGTCGACGGAGCGGAGGTTTTCATGTCGACGGAGCGGAGGTTTTCTGACAGACGGAGCGCAGATGGAATAAATATGGGTAAGGTAACATTACTGAAGTATTCGAATACAAATACATATTTAATAGAAGGAAGTCACGGTGCGATACTTTTCGACACAGGCTGGGCAGGAACGTTTAATGAATTCTGCAGGGCGCTTGGTGAGGCTGGGAAGAAGCTGCAGGATATTTCCTACATATTTATATCGCATTTTCATCCGGATCACATGGGGATTGCGCAGGAGATAGCGAACCACGGGCCGGTGATAGTCGTGGCGGATGTTCAGAAGGATTATATTCATTCGGCGGATAGCTTCTTTATTAGAAATAGGGAAACGAGTTTTATTCCGATCGATGATGAGAAGGTCAAGGTAGTGACGAGCAACGAGAGTTCTAAGATATTCGAGTCGGTTGGTCTGCACGGATCTATCATCTATACGCCGGGGCATAGCGATGACAGTATAACTCTGTGGCTGCATGACGGAGAACTTTTCGTCGGGGATCTGAATCCGCTGTATGAGCTGCAGCTGCATGAGGGGACTGAAATTGGCAGGAGCTGGAAGAAGCTTCTTATGCTTTCGCCGAGGGTGGTTTACTACGGGCATGCGAAGTCGTATGTATTTTATGAAGATAATAAGGACGGTAGACTGGCAGATTATGACGATGCTGTCGAAAGGTCGAGAGATGTTGGCGGTTACGAGGATGGGGCGACAATGAGTCCCGGTGCATTGAAGGATGCATCTATAGATGCGGCTCAGGCTTCGGCAAATGCTGATATGTACAGACTGGTTTCCAAGATCATGAAGTACATTGATAAAGGTTACTCGCTTGATAAGATCGAGGAGAAGACCGGGGCGGACAGTGTATTTATTGAGGACGTGAACAGAATGTACCTCACGCACCGTAATGTGGGTGTGCAGGGGATACTCGATCGCATCGAGATTAAAAACAGATAACACATCGGTGTGATCGATGAAAATGAAAGATGACGTCAGATATTAAAGAATATAGAATAATAAATAGATAATGACGTCGGTATTATAATAAGAAATAATGATGGTGTAAGATGGTAGACAGAACAGAATGGCTGGAGAGCAGGGACTCTTTGGTGAGGACAATTAAACGGCTTGGTTTCCCTGAGGAGCTGGGGCTTGAGATAGCAAAGCAGCTGGGCAGCCCGAAGGCTATGAGAAGGATGGAGGCTTACCTGTATAACGTTCAGCCGGACAGTGCTGAGCTTATCGTGGACGAGATGCTTGCTATCCTTACTGATATAGAAGCGTGGCGTACTAAGAAGGACAGTCTCGAAGCAAACGCCAGATATAACGAGGTCCTAAACGCCGGCTTTGGGGATGATAAAAATTATTAAAAAAAGTACTTGCATTATAAAAAACGTTGATATATAATGATTTTCGCTGTGACATGATAGCTGTGAAACGGAGATTGCTGCTATGTGGCAGGTAACTTCGCGGAGCGAATGTCAAGTTCAAGAAACTGGCGACAAGTCACTGTACGAAAATCATCTGATATAGAGATCAGAAATGACGTGTTTTGATGTCCGGAAAAATATGGACACACACGGGTTAGTTGTACAGTAACCACTTGTTCAAAAAAACTAAGGAGGTTGCTTTTTTTATGGCAAATCAAGTAATGAGAATCACGCTTAAGGCGTACGATCACAAGCTGATCGATCAGGCAGCAAAGGAAATCATCGAGGCAGTTAAGAGTACAGGCGCTAAGGTATCAGGACCTGTTCCAATGCCAACAAAGGTTGAGAAGGTTACAATCCTTCGTGCAGTTCATAAGTATAAGGACTCTAGAGAGCAGTTCGAGCAGAGAACTCACAAGAGACTCATCGACATCATTGCACCAAACAACAAGACAATAGATGTTCTTCGTAAGATGGATATCTCAGCTGGTGTATACATCGACATGAGAATGAAGTAAGATGCGAATTCTTTCGTCTTCTATAAATAAGGAAAATGTCCTGTTCACCCACTGAACGTCGGACTTAAAGATCAGTATTTCCTGATAAGAAGATGTTTAAAGGATAAACCTCCGGTCAAACTCACGAACCGGATGGAAGAAAAATGTGCAGTTCCTAATAATAAGGAATAATAAGGAATGATGCAGATTTAGTATGATTGCCAAGTGCAATCCGCTGTAAATTGTTTAGGAGGAAAAACAAGATGAAGAAAGCTATTTTAGCAGAGAAAGTCGGAATGACTCAAATCTTCGGCGAGAACGGTGTTCTCATTCCTGTTACAGTTCTTAAGGCTGGTCCATGTACTGTAACACAGATCAAGACAGTAGAAAACGATGGCTATGATGCTGTTCAGGTTGGTTTCGGCGAGAAGAAGGAAAAGGTCGTAACCAAGGACGGTTCAGGAAGAAAGGTTATCAGAAACCCACACGGTGCTACATCAGCTGAGGTTGGCCATGTTAAGAAGGCAGGCACAACACCAAAGCAGTTTTTAAGAGAGTTCAGATTCGAGAATGTAGCAGATTACACCGTAGGAGAGAGCGTAATTAGCGCAGATATCTTCGCTGAAGGAGATAAGGTAGACGTAACAGCTACTTCAAAGGGTAAGGGATATGCCGGCGGTCTTAAGAGACACGGACTTAAGTCTGGTCCTTCAGGACATGGTTCAAAATATCACCGTCATGCAGGTTCTAATGGTTCAGCAACAACTCCTGGCCGCGTAATGAAGGGCAAGAAGATGCCTGGACATATGGGCTGTGAGCAGGTTACAGTTCAGAATCTTGAGGTTGTTAAGGTTGACGCTGAGAACGGCGTACTCCTGATCAAGGGATCTGTTCCGGGACCTAAGAAGTCATTGGTTGTAATAAAAGAAACCGTAAAGGGTAACTAATAGGACTTTATGGAAGGAGGAACATTAGATGGCAACAGTAGCTGTTTATAACATCGAAGGTAAGGAAGTTGATAAGATCGATCTTAACGACAACATCTACGGTGTTGAAATAAATGAAAATATCGTACACAAGGCTGTAGTAACATACCTTGCAAATCAGCGTCAGGGAACACAGAGCGCTAAGACACGTTCAGAGGTTTCAGGCGGCGGAAGAAAGCCTTGGAGACAGAAGGGTACAGGCCACGCTAGACAGGGATCAACAAGATCACCACAGTGGACAGGCGGCGGCGTTGTATTTGCTCCAAAGCCAAGAGATTACTCAGTAAAGATGAACAAGAGAGAGAAGCAGATCGCTCTGTTCTCTGCACTTTCATCAAAGGTTCAGGATTCAAAGCTTATCGTTGTTGACGAGCTTGCACTTGAGGAAGTAAAGACAGCAAAGTTCGCTGAGATCCTTAAGAACCTCAAGGCAGACAAGGCTCTCGTAGTAACAAAGGAGAAGAACGACAACGTAATCCTTTCATCAAGAAATATTCCTGATGTAGATACTATAATGAGCAGCACTATCAACGTATACGACATCCTTAAGCACGACGCACTTGTTATGACCAAGGATGCTGCACTCGCAATCGAGGAGGTGTACGCATAATGGCAAACTTAAAGTATTATGACATTATCAAGAAGCCAGTCGTTACAGAAAAGAGTATGAACGTAATGGCTGAGAAGAAATATACATTCATCGTTCATCCGGACGCTACAAAGAGCCAGATCAAGGAAGCTGTTGAGAAGATGTTCGACGGCGCAAAGGTTGCTAAGGTTAACACAGCAAACTATGATGGCAAGGTTAAGAGACGTGGCGCTACATACGGTAGAACAGCTAAGTTTAAGAAGGCATATGTTCAGCTTACAGCTGAGAGTGCTGATATCGAGCTTTTCGAGGGTCTGTAAATCGAAGATAGCTTCGGCATAGAACAGACAAGATAAAATGAGTACGGCACATAGGCCGGAAGAGAAAAGCAGATCATGATTATTGGTTGCGAAAGAGAGCGACCAGAGAAACGAATTTATATTCGAAAGGAGAAACCAGAAATGGGAATTAAGACATATACCCCATATACACCTTCAAGAAGAAATATGACAGGTCTTGATTTCGATGTAATCACAACATCAACTCCTGAGAAGTCACTTCTTGTATCAAAGAAGAAGACAGCAGGACGTAACAATCAGGGCAAGATCACTGTTCGTCATCACGGCGGCGGAAACAGACAGAAATACAGAATCATCGATTTTAAGAGAAATAAGGATAACATCCCTGCAGTAGTTAAGACTATCGAGTACGATCCAAACAGAACAGCAAACATCGCACTTATAGCTTATGCAGATGGTACTAAGACATACATCCTTGCACCAAATGGACTTAAGGTTGGCGACAAGCTTATGAACGGACCTGAGGCTGATGTAAAGGTTGGTAACGCACTTCCACTTTCAGCTATCCCGGTTGGTACAGAAGTACATAACGTTGAGCTCGTTCCTGGTAAGGGCGGACAGCTTGTTCGTTCAGCAGGTAACACAGCACAGCTTATGGCTAAGGAAGGAAAGTATGCAACACTCCGTCTTCCTTCAGGCGAAATGAGAATGGTTCCTATCGAAGCACGTGCTACGGTCGGTACTGTTGGAAATATAGAGCATGGCCTTGTTAATATCGGTAAGGCTGGACGTAAGCGTCACATGGGCATCAGACCTACAGTCAGAGGTTCCGTAATGAACCCTAATGACCATCCACACGGTGGTGGAGAAGGTAGAGCACCTATCGGACGTCCGGGTCCTTCTACTCCTTGGGGTAAGCCAGCACTTGGTCTTAAGACAAGGAAGAAGAATAAGCTCTCTAACAAGTACATCGTAAGAACAAGAAGCGGTAAAAACGTTAAGTAATTAAGGAGGAAAGTTCATGGCACGTTCACTTAAAAAAGGACCATTCGCAGATGAAAGCTTATTAAAGAAGATTGATGCTCTTAATGCCAAGAACGATCATGAGGTCGTAAAGACATGGTCACGTCGTTCAACAATCTTCCCTTCATTTGTTGGTCATACAATAGCAGTATATGATGGTAGAAAGCACGTTCCTGTATATGTTACAGAGGATATGGTAGGCCACAAGCTCGGTGAGTTTGTTGCAACCAGAACATACAGAGGACACGGCAAAGACGAGAAGAAGAGGTAAGGAGGAAATTCTTAAATGGCTAGAGGACATAGATCTCAGATCACAAGACTGAGAAATGAGAATAAAGATACAAGACCGTCAGCTAAGGTTTCTTACGCAAGAGTATCTGTTACAAAGGCTTGCTTTGTACTTGATGCTATAAGAGGTAAGGACGTAACAACAGCTCTCGGCATCCTTGCTTACAATAACAGATATGCTTCAAGCGTAATCTATAAGCTGCTCAAGTCTGCAGTAGCAAATGCAGAGAACAACAACGGTATGAAGGCTGAAGACCTTTACGTTGCAGAGTGCTTCGCAAACAAGGGACCTACAATGAAGAGGATCCACCCAAGAGCACAGGGCAGAGCTTACAGGATCGAGAAGAGAACAAGCCACATTACTGTAGTGCTTGATGAGAAGAAGTAAGGAGGCAGACGATGGGACAGAAAGTTAATCCACACGGTTTAAGAGTCGGTATTATTAAAGATTGGGATTCTAAGTGGTATGCTGATACAAAGAACGGTGAGTTTGCCAACAACCTTGTAGAGGACCACAAGATCAGAGAGTTCCTTAAGAAGAAGCTTTATGATTCAAATGTTTCTAAGATCGATATAGAGAGAACAAGAGACAGAGTAAAGGTTAGCGTATATACAGCAAAGCCTGGTGTTGTTATCGGTAAGGGCGGCGCAGGAATCGAGAAGATCAAGGCTGAGGTTCAGAAGCTTACAGCTAAGAAGCTCATCATCGACATCAAGGAGATCAAGAAGCCTGACCTCGATGCACAGCTCGTAGCTGAGAACATCGCTCAGCAGCTTGAGAACCGTATTTCATTCAGAAGAGCAATGAAGTCATGCATGGGTAGAACAATGAAGGCAGGAGCACTTGGTATCAAGGCTGCTTGTTCAGGACGTCTCGGCGGTGCTGATATGGCCAGAACAGAGTTCTACAGCGAGGGAACAATTCCTCTTCAGACACTTCGTGCTGATATTGATTACGGATTCGCTGAAGCAGATACAACATATGGTAAAGTTGGTGTTAAGACATGGATCTACCATGGCGAAGTACTTCCTACTAAGGGAAACAAGGAAGGGAGCGATAAATAATTATGTTAATGCCTAAGAGAGTAAAACATCGTAAGCAGTTCAGAGGATCTATGGCAGGAAAGGCAATGAGAGGAAACCGCATCACTGATGGTGAGTACGGTATCGTTGCAACAGAACCAGCATGGATCAAATCTAATCAGATAGAGGCAGCCAGAGTTGCCATTAACCGTTACCTTAAGCGTCAGGGAAAGGTTTGGATCAAGATCTTCCCAGACAAGCCGGTAACAGCTAAGCCAGCTGAAACTCGAATGGGTTCAGGAAAAGGCTCTCTTGAGTACTGGGTAGCAGTTGTTAAGCCGGGCAGAGTTCTTTTCGAGGTTGCCGGCGTTCCAGAAGCAACAGCAAGAGAAGCACTCCGTCTTGCAACACACAAGCTTCCTATTAAGTGCAAGATCGTTTCTAAAGCAGATTTAGAAGGAGGTAGCAGCAGTGAAAACTAAAGACTTTCTTAAAGAATTAAACGCAAAGTCAGCATCAGAGCTCGCAACAGATCTTGAGGCTGCAAAGAAGGAACTTTTCAATCTTAAGTTCCAGAATGCTACCAACCAGCTTGAGAATACAAGCAGGATCAAGGAAGTAAAGAAGAATATTGCCAGAATAGAGACAGTTATTGCCGCTAAGGCCAGAGCATAATTATCGAAAGGAGTAAAGACAGTGGAAAGAAATCTTAGAAAAACACGTGTAGGTATCGTTACAAGTGACAAGATGGACAAGACAATCGTAGTCTCAATCATCGATAATGTTAAGCATCCACTCTACGGCAAGATCGTAAAGAGAACATACAAGCTTAAGGCTCATGACGAAAATAATGAATGCAAGATTGGTGATAGAGTAAAGGTTATGGAGACAAGACCTCTCTCTAAGGATAAGAGATGGAGACTTGTTGAGATCGTTGAAAAGGCTAAATAAGGAGGCAAAGAAATGGTACAGCAGGAAACAAGACTTAGAGTTGCTGACAACACAGGCGCAAAAGAGCTTCTTTGCATCAGAGTTTTAGGCGGTTCTACAAGAAGATATGCAAACATTGGTGACATCATTGTTGCTTCTGTTAAAGACGCAACACCGGGCGGCGTTGTCAAGAAGGGTGACGTTGTTAAGGCCGTTGTTGTTCGTACAAAGAAGGGTGCACGTCGTAAGGATGGTTCTTACATCAAGTTTGATGAGAACGCAGCAGTTATCATCAAGGACGATCTGAACCCAAAAGGAACTCGTATTTTTGGACCAGTAGCAAGAGAGCTTCGTGATAAGAAGTTCATGAAGATCATCTCACTTGCACCGGAAGTTCTGTAGGAGGTGTAACCGTGGCAACAAGTAAGATTAAAAAGGACGACCTTGTTAGGGTTATAGCCGGCAAGGATAAAGGTAAAGAAGGTAAGGTTTTATCTGTAGACGTTAAGAACAACAAGGTTCTTGTTGAGGGCGTCAACAAGGTATTTAAGCACAGCAAGCCAACTGCTGCAAATACAGCAGGCGGAATCATCGAGAAGGAAGCTCCTATCGATATTTCAAATGTTATGTACCTTTACAAGGGAAAGACAGTAAGAGTTGGTTTCCAGGGCGAGAAGAAGGACAAGAAGAGAGTAGCCAAGGTTAATGGTAAGACCGAGGTTATTGATTAATCGTAGGAAGGAGGCTTAATACTTTGAGCAGATTAAGAGATAAGTACAATAGCGAGATCAAAGACGCTATGGTAAATAAATTTGGTTACAAGAACGTTATGCAGATTCCAAAGCTTGACAAGATCGTTGTTAATATGGGCGTTGGTGAAGCTAAGGAAAATGCTAAGATCCTTGACAGTGCAGTAAAGGATCTTGAGACCATCACAGGTCAGAAGGCAGTTATCACACGTGCTAAGAAGTCAGTTGCTAACTTCAAGCTTAGAGAGGGTATGCCTATCGGTTGTAAGGTAACTCTTCGTGGTGAGAGAATGTATGAGTTCGCAGACAGACTTATCAATCTTGCACTTCCACGTGTTCGTGACTTCAGAGGTGTAAACGGTGATGCATTTGATGGCAGAGGCAACTATGCACTTGGCATCAAGGAGCAGATCATCTTCCCTGAGATCGAGTACGATAAGGTTGACAAGGTAAGAGGAATGGATATCATTTTCGTCACAACAGCTAAGACAGATGAAGAGGCTAGAGAGCTCCTCAGACTCTTCGGTATGCCGTACAGCAAGTAAGGAGGAGAAACATGGCTAAGACTGCAATGAAGGTTAAGCAGCAGAGAAAGCAGAAGTTCTCTACAAGAGAATATACTCGCTGCAAGATTTGTGGAAGACCACATTCTGTTTTAAGAAAATACGGAATCTGCAGAGTCTGCTTCCGTGAGTTAGCATATAAGGGCGAGATACCGGGCGTTAGAAAGAGCTCTTGGTAAGATTTACATAAGGAGGCAAAAGAAATGTCAATAAGCGATCCAATTGCAGATATGCTTACAAGAATCCGTAATGCAAATACTGCAAAGCATGATACAGTAGATATACCGGCTTCCAAGATGAAGCAGGCGATTGCTGATATTCTTCTCAAGGAAGGATATGTTCAGGCAGTTGACGTTGTAGCAGATGGTAATTTCAATACTATTAGAATAACACTTAAGTACGGCGCTGATAAGAACGAAAAGGTTATCAAGGGACTTAAGAGAATTTCAAAGCCGGGTCTCCGCGTTTACGCTGATGTAGAGAATCTTCCAAAGGTTCTTGGCGGACTCGGAACAGCCATCATTTCAACAAACAAGGGTGTGCTGACAGATAAGGAAGCAAGAAAAGAGAACGTTGGTGGCGAAGTTCTTGCATTTATCTGGTAATTAATCATTAGAAAATATTGATCGGACGGGTGATACCGTCATACGAATAATAGGAGGTAAAGGCAATGTCACGTATCGGAAGAATGCCTATCGCTATACCTGCCGGAGTTACTGTAGATATAGCAGAAAATAACAAGGTGACAGTTAAGGGACCAAAGGGTACCCTTGAGAGAGTTCTCCCAGCTGAGATGGAGATCACAGTTGAAGGAACAGAGATTCTTGTTAAGAGACCAAATGACCTTAAGAAGAATAAGTCATTACACGGACTTACAAGAACACTTATTCATAACATGGTTGTTGGTGTAACAGATGGTTATACTAAGACACTTGAAGTAAACGGTGTTGGTTATAGAGCTCAGAAGCAGGGCAACAAGCTTGTGCTTTCACTTGGATATTCACATCCTGTTGAGATCGAGGACCCGGAAGGACTTACAACTACTGTTGAAGATAACAAGATCAAAGTTAGCGGAATCGACAAGGAAAAGGTTGGTCAGTATGCTGCAGAGATCAGATCTACACGTGCTCCAGAGCCATATAAGGGCAAGGGTATCAAGTATGATTACGAAGTTATCAGACGTAAGGTTGGTAAGACCGGTAAGAAATAATTAAAGGAGTGAATAAGAGATGATTAAAAAGGAATCAAGAGAAGTTATCCGTGAAAAGAAACATTTAAAGATTCGCAACCGTTTTAGCGGAACAACTGAAAGACCAAGACTTGCTGTTTACAGAAGTAATAATCACATCTACGCTCAGATTATTGACGACTCGGTTGGTAAGACCTTAGTATCCGCTTCAACACTTGAGAAGAGCGCTAAGTCAGAACTTGAGAAGACAAATGATATAGCTGCTGCTGCATTCATCGGTAAGGCTATCGCTGAGAAGGCTGTTGCTGCAGGAATCAAGCAGGTTGTATTTGACAGAGGCGGATTTATATATCAGGGTAAGATTAAGGCTTTAGCAGATGCAGCAAGAGAAGCTGGTCTTGAATTCTAATGAAGGAGGAAATTGATACATGAAGCGTACATTAATCGATCCAAGTTCATTGGAACTTGAAGACAGTGTAGTAACAATCAAGAGAGTTACCAAGACTGTTAAGGGTGGACGTAATATGAGATTCTCTGCACTCGTTGTAGTAGGAGATCGTAACGGACATGTTGGTGTTGGTATCGGTAAGGCTGTTGAAATTCCAGAAGCTATCCGTAAGGGTAAGGAAGATGCAACTAAGAATCTTATCGAAGCTCCTATAAATGAAAACGGAAGTATTCCTTACGGCTATACAGGAGAGTTTGGAAGCTCAAAGGTTCTCCTTAAGACAGCTCCTGCAGGTACAGGTATCATCGCCGGTGGTCCTGCACGTCGTGTACTCGAGCTTGCCGGTTATAAGAACATCCGTACAAAGTCACTGGGATCAAACAACAAGCGTAACGTTGTTCTTGCAACACTTGAGGGACTTAAGGCAATCCAGAGCCCTGAGTATATTGCAAAGCTTCGTGGCAAGTCTGTTGATGAGATCCTTAACTAGTAGGAGGTAATCGAAATGGCAGATACAATTAAGGTAACACTTGTAAAGTCACCTATCGGTGCAATTCCAAAGCATAGAAAGACTGTTGAGGCTCTTGGTCTTACAAAGATGCACAGAACAGTTGAACTTCCTAACAATGCTGCTACTAAGGGAATGATCGCTCAGGTTAATTACCTGGTTAAGGTTGAGGAAGCATAGTCGAAAGGGAGGACAGATTCATGGATTTATCATCATTAAAGCCAGCAGAGGGCTCAGTAACAAGAGATGATTTCAGACGCGGCCGTGGACATGGTTCAGGCAACGGCAAGACTGCCGGTAAGGGTCACAAGGGTCAGAAGGCACGTTCCGGAGCTCCTAGACTCGGCTTCGAAGGTGGTCAGATGCCACTCTACAGACGTATTCCTAAGAGAGGTTTCAAGTGCAGAAACTCTAAGGAGATCGTTGCAATCAATGTAGATGTACTCAATAGATTTGAAGATGGTTCAGAAGTTACAGTTGCTACTCTTATTGAGGCAGGTGTAGTTAAGAACCCAAGAGATGGTGTTAAGATTTTAGGAAATGGAGAGCTCACAAAGAAGCTTACTGTTAAGGTTAACGCAGTAAGCCAGGCTGCTGTCGAGAAGATTGAAGCACTCGGCGGAAAAGTTGAGGTGATGTAATATGTTTAAAACCCTTGCAAATGCTCTGAAAGTCAAGGAGATTAGAAACGGGATACTATTTACATTATTCATCGTTATTGTCGTAAGACTGGGTTCTCTTATCCCATCGCCTTATATTGATACTGAGGCGGTTAAGTCTTACTTCAACAGTGACGCATTCAACTTCATAAATGCATTTACAGGCGGCTCTTTCACTCAGATGTCAATATTTGCACTGAGCGTAACACCATACATTACATCATCGATCATCATGCAGCTCCTCACAATAGCTATTCCGGCTCTTGAGGAAATGCAGAAGGATGGCGATGATGGACGTAAGAAGATAACAGCTATCACAAGAGTGGTTTCAATCCTTCTTGCTGTTATCGAAAGCGTTGGCCTTACAATCGGCTTCAACAGAGAAGGTCTTCTCATGGAGTCAGGTTTCAAGGCAGTATTAGTGATCGTTATCACACTTACAGCAGGTAGTGCACTTGTTATGTGGCTCGGTGAGAGAATCTCCGAGAAGGGCGTGGGCAACGGTATTTCAATCATACTTCTTGTAAATATCGTTTCAAGAATGCCTAACGATTTCAAGAACCTCTACGATATGTTCGCAAAGGGCAAGGATATCGTTCACATGATCTTCGCACTTGCTATAATAGCTGCGATAGTTATTCTAACAACGGTACTCGTTGTACTTCTTCAGGATGCTGAACGAAGGATACCTGTATCGTATGCACAGAAGATCCAGGGAAGAAGATCCGTAGGAGGAAGAAGCTCATACATTCCGCTCAAGGTTAACACCGGCGGCGTTATGCCGATCATCTTCGCTTCAACACTTCTTTCTATACCAACTATAGTTATCAACCTTTTCAATGTTCAGGTTAAGAGCACATTCTGGGCTAAGTTCCTGCAGGGTCTCAGTTCTAACTACTGGTTCAGACCGGGATTCCCACATGCTTACTTCGGACTTGCGTTCTACATCCTGCTGGTAATCTTCTTCGCTTATTTCTATACATCCATCACATTCAATCCGATGGAAGTTGCAAATAACCTGAAGAAGGGCGGCGGCTTCATACCTGGTATCAGACCTGGTAAGCCAACTCAGGATTACCTCAACAAGGTGCTTAACTATATCGTAGTTATCGGTGTTATAGGACTTATCATAATAGCACTTATCCCGATCTTCTTTAACGGTAGATTCTCAGCTGACGTTTCCTTCGGTGGAACATCACTCATCATTATAGTTGGTGTTATCATCGAGACGATCAAGCAGATCGAGTCTAAGATGATCGTAAGAAACTACAACGGATTTCTTAGCGAATAATTAAAAATATATTTGCAAAAATAATATTTGATATTATAATGCAATTATCAGTTTTATTTATAGCATTTAAGGGATTACAGGATGCTTATTCTGTAATCCCTAAATCTGATTTAATGTAGCGGAAGATAACGCAGAGCTTAATGGCGCCTGCAGGATGAAAAGGAGAAGAACTATGAAGATTATAATGCTTGGGGCACCTGGTGCCGGTAAGGGAACACAGGCTAAGATGCTTGCAGAGAAATACTCTATCCCACACATCTCTACAGGAGATATTTTCAGAGCTAATATCAAAGAAGGTACTGAGCTTGGTAAGAAAGCCAAGGAATATATGGACAAGGGACTTCTTGTTCCTGATGAGCTTGTTGTTGATCTTGTAATCGACAGATTCAAGGCAGATGACTGCAAGAATGGTTACATACTTGACGGTTTCCCTAGAACCATCCCACAGGCTGAGGCGCTGGATGCAGCACTTGCAGCTCAGGGAGACAAGATGGACTATGCAATAAATGTTGAAGTTCCTGACGAGAATATCGTAAACAGAATGTCAGGAAGAAGAGCATGTGTAGGCTGCGGCGCTACATATCACATCAAGTATAACCCAACAAAGGTTGAGGGTATCTGCGATGTATGCGGCAAGGAGCTTATACTTCGTGATGATGACAAGCCTGAGACAGTTCTTAACAGACTTAAGGTTTATCATGATCAGACACAGCCACTTATCGATTACTACGGAAAAGCAGGAATCGTTAAAGAGGTTGACGGAACAGTAGATATGAACGATGTATTAAACGCAATCGTTGAGATACTCGGTGAGTAATATATTTTTAAAGAGGAGAAAGTAGGATTTATGTCAAAGGTTGATGAGATCGAATGCGAAGGAGTAGTAATTGAAAAGCTTCCAAATGCCATGTTTCAGGTAGAGCTTGAGAATGGTCATCAGATCCTTGCCCACATCAGCGGCAAGCTTAGAATGAATTACATCAAGATACTTCCGGGAGATAAAGTAACGGTTGTACTTTCTCCTTATGATCTTTCCAAGGGACGTATCACCTGGAGAGCAAAGTAAAGGAAAGCAGAACAACTGCATGAAAATACAGAAGCAGCCATAGACATGCTTGCATGGATAGGGCTGTTTTTGTGTTTTCATATAGATTGCGAAGCAATCACATAATTGACATAAGCACGTAGTGCGACGGCCGACGAAGTCGGGCGGTCAATTATGGAGGCGGTTATTCGTAATATCTTAAAAATTCTTTAAAATACCACTTGCATTTTGTTATCTTAAATGTTATCATATTTTTCCGTAGCGGGCTTTTTGCGCCCAAAATGAGGTTGTGAAAGGAGAGATTTTAATGAAGGTTCGTGCATCAGTAAAACCGATTTGCGACAAATGCAAAGTCATTAAAAGAAAAGGCAGAATCTTAATAATCTGCGAAAATCCAAAGCACAAGCAGCGTCAGGGTTAATCCTGAGGTTTTGAAAACAAGTTATGAAGAACGGTTTTAAAGGCTTTATAACTTGTCTTTGTGCGTTCCGGAACGCTGCACAACATATACTGCAGAGGGATTCTGGAGGAGATGAACTACCGTGTTCGTCATGCACGGCGGTTGCCTGTAAAGACGGCAGGCAAGGCAAAAAAATAGAAGCGGCTGTAATATATTCCGAACGTCATTTTCACGAAGCAAAGCGTTTCAGTGAATGGGATATATTATATTCTATAAATATGGAGGATCTTTCATCCGGTATACATTTCACCTTCTGACTCCATACAGAAGTTACTGAGAGGAATGATCAGATAGTTACAGAGTGAGCAGCAGGCTCACGGTTTTAAAAAATGATTTTACGGAGGAAATAAGAAATATGGCTCGTATTTCAGGTGTAGATTTACCAAGAGAAAAACGTGTCGAAGTAGGTCTTACTTATATCTATGGTATCGGTCTTCCTACTTCAAAGAAGATTCTCGCTCAGACAGGCGTAAACCCTGACACAAGAGTTCGTGATCTTACAGATGACGAAGTTAGAAAGATCAGCGAGACAATCAATGAGACTCTTACAGTAGAAGGTGATTTAAGAAGAGAGACAGCTCTCAATATTAAGCGTCTTCAGGAGATAGGATGCTATCGTGGTATCCGTCACAGAAAGGGACTTCCTGTTCGTGGTCAGAACACAAAGAACAACGCACGTACACGTAAGGGACCTAAGAAGACGGTTGCTAACAAGAAGAAGTAATGTAGGAGGAAAGATAAATAATGGCTGGTAAAGTTACTAAAAAAGCTACCAAGAAGCGTAATAGAAAAGTAGTTGAGCATGGACAGGCTCACATTCAGTCTTCTTTCAATAATACAATAGTTACATTAACAGATGCTGAAGGAAATGCTCTTTCATGGGCAAGTGCAGGCGGACTTGGATTCAGAGGATCTAAGAAGTCTACACCTTATGCTGCACAGATGGCAGCTGAGACTGCAGCTAAGGCAGCTGCTCCTTACGGACTTAAGACTATTGATGTTATGGTTAAGGGACCAGGTTCAGGAAGAGAAGCTGCTATCAGAGCTCTTAATGCATGTGGTCTTGAAGTATTAACAATCAAGGATGTTACTCCGGTTCCGCACAACGGATGTCGTCCACCAAAGAGAAGAAGAGTCTGATAGAGGAGGTACATAGAAAATGGCAATTGATAGAACCCCGGTTCTTAAGAGATGCAGATCACTCGGCATGGAGCCAATGTATCTCGGAGTTAATAAGAAATCAAACAGAAAGTCTAAGAACGCTGGCAGAAAGATCAGCGAGTACGGACTTCAGCTTCGTGAGAAGCAGAAGGCAAAGTTCATATATGGTGTACAGGAGAAGCCTTTCCGCAATCTTTTCGCTAAGGCAGAGAAGATGCAGGGTACAGCAGGTCCTAACCTCATGACACTTCTTGAGCTTCGTCTTGACAATGTTATCTATCGTATGGGATTTGCAAGAACAAGAAGAGAGGCTAGACAGGTTGTTGGCCACAAGTTCGTTCTTGTAAACGGAAAGTGCGTAAATATCCCTTCATATAAGGTAAGTGTAGGCGACAAGATCGAAATCAGAGAGAAGAGCAAGTCTCTTCAGAGATTTAAGGATATCGTTGAAGCAAACGGTGGTGTACTTGTTCCTGCATGGCTTGAGTCAAATTCAGAAACACTTAGCGGTACAGTAGTATCTAAGCCTGAGAGAGACCAGATCGATGTACCTGTTAACGAGACTCTTATCGTCGAGTTATATTCTAAGTAAGATTACAGGAAAAATAATGAATCACGCGGCAGGACCGCACCGGTCCTGTTTCTGCGGATCATGGGGATTCGCAGTATAGATTATAATTTCGAAGTGAGAAGGAGGGTAACATAGTGTTTGAATTTGAGAAGCCAAGAATTGAGATCGCTGAAAAGTCAGATGACAATAAGTACGGCAGATTTGTAGTTGAGCCACTTGAAAGAGGCTATGGAACAACACTGGGTAATTCTCTCAGAAGAATTATGCTTTCATCTCTTCCGGGAACAGCAGTAAGTGCTATTAAGATCAAGGACGTTCTACATGAGTTCAGTTCTATTCCGGGAGTTAAGGAAGACGTAACAGAGATAGTATTAAATATCAAAGACATCGTGATCAAGAACAACTCAACATCAAATGATCCTAAGACTGCCTACATTGAGGCATCTGGAACAACAGTTGTTACTGCAGGAGATATCAAGGTTGACTCTGATATCGAGATCCTCAATCCTGATCTTGTTATTGCAAACCTCAGTGGTCCTGAGGCAAGACTTGAGATGGAGCTTATGATCACAAACGGTCGTGGTTATGTAAGTGCCGACAAAAACAAGGAACTTGACATGACTATCGATACTATAGCTATTGATTCTATCTACACACCTGTTGAAAGAGTTAACCTCACAGTTGAGGATACTCGTGTAGGTCAGATCACAGACTATGACAAGCTTACACTTGATGTATTTACAAATGGATCCCTTCCACCTGATGAGGCTGTCAGCCTTGCAGCGAAGGTTCTCAGCGAGCATCTGAATCTCTTCATCAATCTTTCAGAGGCTGCACAGTCAGCAAGCATCATTGCTGAGAAGAAGACAGAGGAGCCTGTAAGCAAGACAGATATGTCTATTGACGAGCTTGAGCTCTCAGTACGTTCATATAACTGCCTTAAGAGAGCAGGCATAAATACAGTTAAGGAACTCTGCAAGAAGACACCTGAGGAGATGATGAAGGTTCGTAACCTCGGACGTAAGTCACTTGAAGAAGTTCTCGCAAAGCTCAAAGAGCTTGGTCTTACACTCAACGACGGAACACAGGAAGCTGAGGAGTAAGATATATCACCACTTAGGCTGAAGTCGGAAGGGCTGAGGTGCTGTCGGATGTATTTTCGACAAGTCTGAGGCGTCCGGAATTAGTAAGCACAGTGAAGACCCTGCCAGGGGTAAGGAGGAAAAATAATCATGGCAATGTATAGAAAACTCGGTAAGAAGGCTGATCAGAGAAAGGCTCTTCTTCGTAACCAGGTAACAATGCTTCTCAACTATGGCAAGATCAAGACAACTGATGCCAGAGCAAAGGAAGTTCGTCAGATCGCTGAAAAGCTTATCAAGATGGCAATCAAGGAAAAGGATAACTTCGAAGAGGTTACAGTTAAGACTAAAGTTGCTAGAAAAGATAAGGACGGCAAGAGAATCAAGAACGTTGTTGACGGTAAGAAGGTTACTGTTTTTGATGAAGTTGAGAAGAAGATCAAGAAGGATCTCCCATCAAGACTTCATGTTAGACGTGAGATGCTTAAGGTTCTCTATCCTGTAACAGAAGTTCCAACAGAGCAGGCAGGCAAGAAGGCAGCTACAAAGAAGGTTGATCTTACAGATAAGCTCTTCAATGATTTAGCAGTTAAGTATGCCGGACGCGAAGGCGGATATACAAGAATCGTTAAGATCGGACAGAGAAAGGGCGACGGAGCTCTTGAGGTTATCTTAGAGTTAGTTTAATCAGTTTTTAAAAGGCTGTCGGTTTTTCCGACAGCCTTTTGTTATATTATCGTTTATGGAAAGTATCATTAAGATCCGCAATCTCAAAATTGAATATATAGAGGGCAGCAGTATCAGTCTTGATATTGATGAGGGCGAGATAGTCGCTCTGACCGGGCCGAACGGCTCCGGTAAGTCTACCCTGGCGGCTTATATTTCCGGCATATATCTTCCTGAAGAGCCGGATAAGGTCGTTGTCGGCGGATTCGATACGAGCTTTCCGAATAATTCGGCGCGTCTTCACAGGAAATGCGGGATAGTATTTCAGAATCCGGATGACAATCATGTATTTGATATGGTATCGGCGGATACAATGTTCGGACTTGAGAATCTGAATCTTCCTGCCGAGGAGACACTGAAGAAGACAAAATACTATCTGAAGAAATACGGCCTCCTGAAGAAGGCTGACAGAAATATCAGAACTCTCAGCGGCGGAGAGAGGCAGAGGGCTGCGGTTGCGGCTATCCTTGCCATGGAGCCGCATATACTTATACTTGATGAATCCTTTTCGATGCAGAGCAGTGCGGTGCGCGACAAGATGCTGGATTATATCATTAGTTCGGCGCGTAAGAACGGTCAGACGGTCATCATGATAACTCAAGATCCGGAGGTTGCAAGGCGCTGCGACAGAACTATTTATCTCGAAAAGGGTGAGTGCAAAACCGGAAGAGAGAGTGGTACTGAAGCAGAGAATGGTACCGGACAAGAGAATGGCACCGGACAAGTGCATGGTTTTGGACGTGAGAATGGTTTTGGAAGAGAAAGCCTTGTCGAGAGGCTTGATAAATATACGAGAGTTGTTAGTCTCTCGGAATTAAATCAGGAAATTAAGAGTTTTACGATAGAAGAAAGAGTTCTGCTTAGAGATAAAGCTGCGGTTGATGAGCCGGAGGAGCAGGACGGATATAGAGAAGATGATCGCAACGAAGATGTGAGGGTAGACGCAGGTCCGGTGGATGCTGCAAAAGCCATCTACCTCGATCACGTAGGTTTCTCCTACGGCAGGGAACCGGTGCTCAGCGATATTTTCTATGCATTTGGAAAAGGCAGGGCTTATATCGTGCGTGGTGAGAGCGGATCGGGTAAGTCAACCCTTGCTATGCTGCTTAACGGGCTGCTTCTTGCCAAGAAGGGCAGGATATTCTATGAAGGCAGACAGCTTCCGCTGACTAGGAAGAGAGTTAATCCTGCGCGTCAGGATATTGATGCGGATGACGGTATGATACATGACATCAACCAGCTTAGGAGAAAAGTGGGTTATGTAAACCAGAATCCGGAGAAGCAGCTGTTTGCAGATACGGTCATAAAGGATGTTATGTTTGGGCCGAGGAATCTGGGCTTTGACAATAACGGAGCGGTAAAGATGGCCAGAAATGCCCTGACATATATGAATGTTGATGAGGCGGTCTGGAAGAGGCCGGTGGATCAGATCTCCGGTGGAGAGAAGAGAAGGGTCGGTATCGCCGGTATTATCGCAAATACGCCGGAATACCTTGTACTTGATGAATCTGACGCGGGGCTTGATGATAACGGCGTAGACGCGCTTTCAGGCGTTATAAAGAGCTATCTTGAGGCAGGGAAGTGTGTGATAATCGTCAGTCATAATGATTGATGTGTGGAATGTGAATGGTCGGACGTTTTAAGGCGTATTTTATAATAGCTGAGAAGGGATGATCATGAACTGATTGCAGGTAAGAAATAATGTATGTATACGACGTAAATAAAGGGAGATATGAGGATAAACAGTCACCGGTGCACAGCCTTGATCCGAGAGTCAAGCTGTACGCGTGCCTGTTCTACGCCCTTATGTGTATATTTATCAAAAAATACATACTGCTTCTGATCCCGGGGGCGATACTCGTAACATGTGTGTTCCTTTCGGGAGTTAAGGTGCTATCTTATTTAAGGTCGATGAGGGCGGTTCTTATCATGCTTACGGGCGGACTGCTGATCAACCTTATCTTTGTGTCGTTTGAGGACGCATTTTTGCTATTCCTGAGGTTCGTACTGACAGCGTTCTTCTGTATGATAATGATCAAGACGACGACGGCAAGAGAGCTGCTTAGAGGAATAAAGAAGGGCTTCCACGTGAGTGAGGGAACGGCGATGACAATGGCGATAGCCTTCATGTTCCTGCCGATACTTGGAAGCGACATGAATGAGATCAGAGTTGCTCAGGCGTCGCGAGGCGCAGATATTACTGAGGGAAGCCTTGGAAAGCGCATTAAGAACAGTGTGACGATAATACTGCCGCTTTTCAGACGGACCATCGACAAGGCTGAGAAGATGGCAAATGCCATGGATGTCAGATGCTACGACAGCTCAGAACCGCGAACAGAGGTTGAGAAGCTTTCTATGAATGGTTATGATGCGCTATTTTTATTTGCGGTGGCAATCGGACTTGCGGTGATACTGCTGATACGGTTCCTGTGATAACGATAATATGGTCTAAAGATGATATAATTTGGCTAGTGATGAAACAATGACGATAATATGGGCTGTGATAAAAATGTTCTGCAGCAGGCGATATAGATGAGGCATGAATAATATGAGTAAGAGATACATGCTGAAAGTTGCATATGATGGTACGGTGTACTGCGGATGGCAGGTACAGCCGAACGGACCGACGATAGAGGGCAAGCTAAATGCAGCGCTTTCGGAGCTTCTGGGTCAGGAGATTGAGGTTATCGGTGCAAGTCGTACGGATTCGGGCGTGCATGCTATGGGAAATGTATGCGTATTTGATGCGGATACAAGGATACCGGCCGATAAGATAAAGATGGCACTCAATCAGAGGCTGCCGGAGGATATACGCGTTTGGGAGTCCTGCGAGGTGGCGGAGGATTTTCATCCGAGGCATGCGGACACCGTGAAGACCTATGAATATAATATTTACAACGATATCATAGAGGATCCGCTTCGCAGGCAATACTGCGATTTCTGCTATATTCCGCTTGATCCAGAGAAGATGCAGCAGGCAGCTGACTATATAGTCGGCGAGCATGATTTCACTGCGTTCTGCTCGGCAGGAAGCAGCGTTCTTGACAAGACCAGAACTGTTTATTCATGTGACATACTTGTTACTGATAGAAAAAATGACTCTTCGTGGCGCGGCCGGGAGATAACGATCAGGATAACCGGAAACGGCTTCCTATATAATATGGTCCGTATAATCGCCGGAACTCTGAAGGAGGTCGGAAGCGGAAGACTTACGCCGGAGGATGTCAGGGATATCATTGATAGTAAGGACAGAAGCAGAGCCGGAGATACAGCGCCGGCAAGAGGACTGACTCTGGTAGAAATAAAGTACGTATAAAAAAATCAGTGTATTTGCAAATTTGTATTTGACACTGGGGGATTTATAGCATATAATACCATTCTGTGACGAGTAGTGAACGGCTCTAACCATGCCCCGGAATAGAGAATTCGCCATTCGTAACATGAACAGGTAATTTAATAGTATATCAAGGAGGAACTTTCACGATGAAGAGCTTTGTTGCAAGCCCATCAACTATTGAAAGAAAGTGGTACGTTGTTGATGCCACAGGACATACATTAGGACGTCTCTCATCAGAGGTCGCAAAGATTTTAAGAGGCAAGAATAAGCCTACTTACACACCAAGCATTGATACAGGCGATTATGTAATCGTTGTTAATGCAGATAAGATCAAGGTTTCAGGAAACAAGCTGAACGATAAGATCTACTACAGCCACTCAGACCACGTTGGCGGTCTCAAGTCAATCACCCTTAAGGATCTGCTTGCTAAGGACAGTACAGAAGTTATCAAGCACGCTGTTAAGGGTATGCTTCCTAAGGGACCTCTTGGAAGAAGCATGTTTACAAAGCTTTTTGTTTATGCAGGTCCGGATCACAAGCAGCAGGCACAGAAGCCTGAAGAGCTTGAGATCAAGTATTAATAAAGGAGGAAGAAGTAAATGGCAAAGGCAGCTAGATTCTATGGTACAGGAAGAAGAAAGAGCAGTGTTGCACGTGTTTACCTCGTACCTGGTTCAGGAAATATAACAGTAAATAAGAAATCACTCGATGAGTATTTTGGATTAGAGACACTTAAGGTTATCGTTAAGCAGCCACTCGTTGCTACAGGCGCAGAAGGAAAGTATGATGTGCTCGTAAACGTATACGGCGGCGGCTTCACAGGCCAGGCAGGTGCCATCAGACATGGTATCTCAAGAGCGCTCCTTACAGTTTCAGCTGATTACAGACCAGTTCTCAAGTCTGCAGGATATCTTACAAGAGATCCTCGTATGAAGGAGAGAAAGAAGTACGGTCTCAAAGCTGCGAGAAGAGCACCTCAGTTCTCAAAGCGTTAGTCGCGATTGCTACGAGCAGTGCAAACGCAAAAAAATCGCATCCGCAAGTTTTCTTGCATGGATGCGATTTTTTTTTTGCGTTTATGCGGCGACAGCCGCGCCCGAGATGAAGCGGAGCGGAATCGAGGGTGACACTGCGGTAATGCACACAACGGTTTTCGTCAGAAAACGTAAAGTTGCGAAGCAACGGGTTGGATGATTGTTTCTTGGGTTCGCAACAATGCTTGTATTCATGTACGATAAATGCTATAATTTTAACATTATAGTTTTGCGGATTATGCCCCTCGAAAACAGAGCGGCTAAGACATAGATTTTTTGAGAAAGGAAGGACTGCGGTGAACAAATTTTTGACGGACGGAACACTGACCGAACAGGCTGCGGGCAAGGATTTTGTGTACATTCTAAACGATCCGAACGATATTGCGGCCGATGAATATAACTATCTGACGGAGAAAAACGATGAGTCCTTCGTCAAGACTATGTATGGAAACTTCAATGGGCACAATGCTCTTTATTATGTTACGGCGGACCATAAAAATATAGCTTCGATACTTCAGGAGCTCAGCTTTGAGCGCTTTACCGAGATGGTAAAGGAGTTCTTCGGAATACTGATCGCGGTGAAGAAGGATGAGGTTCTGAAGGAGGAAAACATCATTTCAGCGCCTACCAAGATATTTATCGATCCGCAGACCAGAAAGATCAAGGCTGTTTATGCGCCGGTAATAAATAAGATTCCGGTTGATGAGAGAAGATATGAGAAAGAGGTCAGGGATGTATTTACAAATCTCTTCAAGAATCTTCCGAATCTGCAGTCGGACAAGACCGGTCGTATTGTTGAGATACTTTCCGATGATGACAGAACTATTGATGAGATCTATGAAAAACTCAGCGCTTCCGTTCAGGAGGATGAGGAGGCGAAGGGCAGGGTTTCAATCTCCGAAATAAGAGATACAGGTCACCTTATGATGCAGAGTAAGAAGGATACTCCGGGCCACACCGGATATCTTGCGGCAAGGTCTATGCCGGCCATAACACTTACTAATCTGAACGGCAGGATAGGTGAGATCGTTGTAAGTAATGACAATTTCGTCATCGGACGAAGCAGCGACGTTGTTGACGGCGTTGTTCCGGATCCGTCTGTAAGCCGTATTCACTGCAAGATCTCGCAGGTCGGAAATAAGATTGCGATGATCGACCTCGGCAGTGCCAACGGAACCTTCGTAAATGGCGCAAGGCTGGGCGGCGGCGAGGCAAGATTCATCTCCGATAATGATACAGTCAGAATAGGTAAATGTGATTTTATAATAAAGTTCCCGACGGACGTTGTTCTTGAGGAGGCGGCTGCCAGGGCTCAGGTTAAGGAAGCTGTGGACCGCGTAAAGGAAAGCGGACTTCTGAAAAAACTCCGCGGGCATTCCGATAAGGATAGTGAAAGACCGACAGTAAACAGGCATGATCCTGTTGTCAGCACTCCGGGTGTTGGCGCATCCGTACCGAATGCTGCAGCGATAAATATACCTGGAAGCAGCATGGATGCAATGTCCTACGGTATAACAGCGGTAAATAAAGCAAGCACCGAGGAGGTAGCGGATGCAATCCTTGCTGCGGGCAGTCCGGCCAGACTTCTTGTCGTATATTCGGCTTCGGGTGGAACAGGCAAGACCACAGTAGCACTTTCGGTCAGCAGACTTCTTGCAGAGGCAGCAAAGAGAGTTCTCTACATAAATACGACCGCCTACCAGACCTTCGGAAATCTCCTTGGCTATGACGGCTACATAGAGGATGACAAGATTGCGGAAGTTAAAGAATATAGAGAGCTTCGCCGTTACATCAAGAGAGAAGGCTTTGAATTCCTTCCGGAGATCAAACGAACCAGTATTTCCGGAGGCGTGGGACTGACCGGTGACAAATACATTGAGATCATCAGCCAGGCGATGGTTTCTGACAGATACGATATCGTAATAGTTGATACGGCACCGTCCATCGATAGCCTCAACAAATGGCTCATCGAGCACTGTGACCAGCTACTGGTTGTGACCAAGCAGGATAAGCGTGCGTACGGCGCGACCAAGCAGTTTGCCGAGCTTGCGACAGTCATCGTTGGAAATAAATGCACTTACATCTGCAACGACAGGATAGAGTATGAATATGATGCGATAGCTGACGATGGAGCCTTCGGAGGAATTGAGATCGCAGTCAGCGTTGAACATTTCAAGAATTATGATGCGCTGAGGGTTACCGATTTAGCGGCATCGGAGAGCATGAGAAATATCGCGGCGAGAGTTGTTGTGTAATGATTGAATCGTAGCAAAGTCGTGTGGATAACAGCGATATTTACAAGTAAATTAAAAACGTTTGAATAAGTAATTGTAAAATACAGGAGCGAAAAGGAAAAATGAGCAGGATAGGATTTGACAATGACAAATATCTCTCAATGCAGTCGGAGAAGATTAGGGAAAGGATCTCGAATTTTGGTGGAAAGCTGTACATGGAATTCGGCGGAAAGCTGTTTGACGATTACCATGCGTCAAGAGTTCTCCCGGGCTTTGCACCGGACAGTAAGATCAGAATGCTTACCCAGCTTAAGGACGATGCAGAGATAGTTATTGTCATAAATGCAAATGATATAGAAAAGAACAAGGTCAGAGGCGACCTCGGAATAACCTACGATATTGACGTGCTTCGTCTGATCGATGCCTTCAGAGGCTACGGACTCTTCGTTGGAAGCGTTGTTCTTACACGTTTCAACGGCCAGGAGAGAGCTATTAAGTATCAGAAGAGACTTGAGAGCCTTGGCATGAAGGTTTACAGACATTATCCGATCAACGGATATCCAAACAATATCCAGCACATTATCAGCGATGACGGCTTTGGCAAGAATGATTATATCGAGACAGAGAAGCCGCTGGTAGTCGTAACTGCTCCGGGACCGGGAAGTGGAAAGATGGCAGTATGTCTGTCACAGCTCTACAAGGAGAACCAGCTGGGCGTTAAGGCCGGTTATGCGAAGTTCGAGACCTTCCCTATCTGGAACATCCCGCTCAATCATCCTGTAAATCTCGCTTACGAGGCAGCAACAGCCGACCTCAGCGATATTAATGAGATCGATCCGTACCACCTTGAGGCTTACGGAGTGACAACAGTTAATTACAACAGAGACATAGAGGTATTTCCTGTTCTGAACGCAATGTTTAAGAAGATCTACGGCGATTCGCCTTACAAGTCACCGACAGATATGGGCGTAAATATGGCCGGTAACTGTATCTCTGATGACGAGGCGACCAAGGAAGCAGGAAACCAGGAGATAATCAGAAGATATTATAAGGAGAGCTGTGCTCTGAGAAAGGGTGCGGGACGTCCTGAGATAGTAAGCAGGATCGAGACCATCATGCAGCAGGCAGGTATAGGTCTTGAGAGCAGAAAATGCGCTACAGCCGCAAATGTCAAGGCTGAGCTTACAGGCCTTCCGGCAGCAGCTATCGAGCTTGAGGACGGTACTGTGATAAGTGGTAAGACCACAAACCTTCTCGGCGCTTCATCGGCTATGCTCCTGAATGCACTTAAGCATCTTGCAGGACTTGCAGATGAGGTGATACTGCTTGCACCATCGGTTATCGAGCCTATTCAGCATCTTAAGGTTAAGCATCTGGGTGACCACAATCCGCTTATGCATATCAACGAGGTGCTGATAGCGCTTACAATGTGCGCAGAGAATGACGAGAATGCAAAGCTTGCGCTTGCACAGTTGGACAAGCTCCGTGGCTGCGAGGCTCATTCATCGGTTATTCTTTCGGGAATAGATGAAAATGTATTTTCAAAGCTGGGAGTTAACCTCACCTGCGAACCAAAGTACCAGACCAATAAGATGTACCACCAGTAGGCGCGTTTCTACGAGCGGTGCAAAACCAGGATGGAATTGTTTGCCGGGAGCTTGCTCACGGGCAAACAGATTACAGACTGGTTTTTTGGCGCGACAGCGCGACCACGAGCAAGACGCGGAGCGGATTGCGAGTCGGCACCGCGAGAGGAGCGAGGAAGCACCACGAGAGGAGCGAGTCGGCACCGCGAGAGGAGCGAGGAAGCACCGCGAGAGGAGCGAGGAAGCACCGCGAGAGGAGCGGGTCGGCATCGCGAGATATTAGTAAAAATGATAAGAAATATATGAGCAATAATAAAATAACAGATATAAAGAATAACATCAAAAAGCGTTTCGTTGGTAAGGATTCGGTGATAAATAACGTTCTGATCGCGCTTCTCGCGGGCGGACACGTTCTGATCGAGGATGTTCCGGGCGTCGGCAAGACTACATTTGCGAAGGCACTTGCAAGATCGGTTGACGCGGGTTTCTCGAGAATACAGTTTACACCGGATACCCTTCCGACAGATATTACGGGAACCACTATTTATGACGCCGGCAAGGCCGAATTCAGAGTTGTTAAGGGACCTGTCCATAATGAGATCATCCTTGCAGATGAGATCAATCGTACGCCTCCGAAAACGCAGTCGGCTCTGCTTGAGGCGATGGAGGAGAAGCAGGTTACCATTGACGGAACGACGTATCCGCTTCCGGAGCTCTTTATGGTCATTGCGACTCAGAACCCGGTCGAGCATATAGGTACCTATACGCTTCCTGAGGCTGAGCTGGACCGCTTCATGATGAAGCTGTCCATCGGATATCCGAATGACGAGATGCAGATGGAGATGGCCAAGGGATTCCTTGACGGAGTATACCTTGAGGAGCTTTCACCGGTGGCTGCAGCTGCTGACATTCTGATGCTCCGGGAAGAGGTTAAAAAGGTCACCATGACCGATGAGGTCATCCGATATGCGCTGAACATAGTGGACAGTTCACGCAAAAATGATAACCTCGAATACGGTCTCTCGCCAAGAGCCGGACTTGATCTTCTGGCGGCTGCCCGTTCAGCGGCATTTGTTGCCGGCAGAGACTTTGTCATTCCGGAGGATGTCATCACGATGGCCAAGGTTACGCTTCCTCACAGACTTGTTCTTACGACACAGTCCAAGATGAACCGTTACACTGCGGACCAGATAATAACCGATATAGTTGAAAAGGTTAAGAGGCCAAAATAGGCTGTACATCTGATCAGAAGCCCTGATCTAACGTATTTTCATGAAGAATAATATACTTAATAATACAGGACATAAGATATTTCATAGGAAGAGGCTGCCGCTTTATATTTACCTGCTGCTCCTTATAGCAGCGACGGTAAATGTAAGCCTGCGCGGAGGTGCCTTTTCCTATGTTGTATTTTATGTCTTTTTGTTGTACCTGCCGGTGTCCTTTCTGTTCATGTTTTACGCTTCCTGCATGTTCAATTACTACCAGGAGACGGGAAGTAAGTTCCTTAGCAAGAACGCCGTAGAGAAATACCGCTTTACGATGGAGGATACAAGCCTGCTTCCGATAGGCGGCCTGTCCTTCGATTATGATGAAAGGCTGATGAACTTCACGGATGATTTCACGAAGGAAAGCTTCAGTTTGCTGCATAAGGAGAGGGAGGAGCTTGAAACCGGACTTAAGGTAAAATATGCCGGAAGCTATGACGTCGGCCTTACACACTATTCTATGCGTGATATGTTTGGCATCATCAGGCTGCGCAGGAAGATCAAATTGCCGGTCAGAGTCAGCGTTATCCCTACGATCAGGGAGCTTACCACAGAGGATATCAGACAGATAAACGAGCTGAGAGAGGGCGGAAACCTCTACAATATCGATATGTCTGAAGGAACGCTCGGAAATGATATCAGAAAATATATTCCGGGTGACAGACTGGCGGATGTTCACTGGAAGAACTATGCGAGAACCGGAGAAATGTATGTCAGGCTGCCTGATAAGCAGGAGATAGATATACTTTGTATAGCTTTGATAACCGAGGCAATTGAAGGAACGATCGAGGAACTTGAACAAAGAGACAAGTTCCTTGAATATATAGTTTCAGTCGGAAGATATTTTGGAATGAATAAAAAGCCTGTCATCTTCTTTTATTACAATAGCGGCGTTCAGTCCTACGTTGTTGACAGTCCTGCAAGCTTCAATAATTTCTACAGAGATGCTGCGGACAGGATCGGACTGAAAACGGCGGCCGGACACAGGGAAGAAATACTTGCGACTGCAGCAGAGAGTTTTATGAGCATCCTTGTATATAATGAGGATGGATGCGTACTGAAGAGGGCGTTTGATGATAATTGACAGCAACAAAACAGAAGAGGACAGGGCGGCGGACAAAGCGGCGCTTCTGATACCGGGAGGGGTCATAACATTCTTCCTGGGCTTTTTTATGCTTAAAGAGCTGGGGGTTAAACACCTTGAGCTCTTCTTCGTGTGCTGTTATCTCTTCTTTTTCTGCGGCATCATCCTGATACTGGCGTATTACAGGAAAACCGGTATGGCGCCGATTATCTGCATGTCTGCAGCTGTTCTTCTTATGGTGATCTACAGAGACAAAGTGCTGACACTGTGTATGGCAGTGCCACTCGCGTGCATCATCGTATTTTATCTGCTCAGCAGGCTTCTGCCGAGAATCGGTTTCCTCATCTTAATGCTGGGGAATATTGTCTTCTGGATAATAAAAAATACGGATGACAAGTTTCTGATCGTACTGCTTGTGGTCGGCAGTATTTACGCGCTGGGAAGACTTGTGGGAAAGGACAGCGATGTATATGTATTTACTGCAATATGTCTCCTTCTGGTCGTATTTTTCCCGATCAGGAAGACGCCTATCAAATGGACCTTCGTGACGCGCTTCATAGATAAGATCACGTCCGTTGTGGAGGTGGATAAGGAGAAGTTTTTAGAGAGGGAGAATAAGGCAGGCGGTATTATTTATACAGGCTACTCGGGCTCCGGTTCGCTCGAGGGCGCGCTCAGCACCAAATACAGAGAAGAGATCACTTTTAAGAGGGAGAATGGCCGCGGTCCGATGTATCTGGAGGGCTCGCACTTTGCCACTATCATTCCGAAGGGGCAGATGCACAAGGAGAGGCAGGCAATCTATACCTATGACTGGACCTTTTATTTCATCAACAGTCTGATCAACGCCGGCATCACTCCGGAGGAGGCAAGCAGCTTCATAAAGGTTGAAACGGCTGAGGTAGAATACACCTATCTAAAGACGGAGGATATAATCTGCCCACCTTATGTGATCGATATAGATGTGATACTCCGGGTTGAATCCGAAGGGAAAAAGACCAGAGGCTTTAAATATAAGGTCAAATATCTGAATGTGGATTGTACTGATCCGCTTTATGAGAAGATGATACGGTCCGCTGATGGAGTGAAAAAGACGAAAATACATTCGCAGGAAGAGCTTTTGGAATACGCCTGGAAGCTGTATGGATCAGATGTGTTGGAAACTGATCCGAATGACGTGGATGCTCAAGGAATAGATTCTGATAAAACTGTGAATGATCCAACGGAGAAAGATACATCCGGGAATGATTCAACTGAGAATGATACGTCTGAAAAAGATACAACGGAAATAGGAACAACAGAAGCCGGGACGGATTATGGATCGGATATGGACATATGGGCAGATTATGGATCGGATATGTCCGGTATTTCCTCATCGTTCAGATACTGGATGCTGGCAGAACGCACCGAGTATTGGGATGAATATATCGAGGCTGTTAATTCGTCAGGTCCACTTCCGGATAAGCAGAGATATGATATAAGCTATCTGCTTAGCGGCGAATATGATATCGAGACCTACCTTGACACACTCATGGCGACCGAGAGGATGGAGGAGCTCGTTAAGAGCATCACAGAAGGGCTGGAAAACGATTATGACAAGGCTCTTGCCATAGAAGAGTATCTGAGAAACAGTTTAAAATACAATAAGAAAGTTGACCTTCGAGGCTATGATAATTTCGTTGATGCATTTTTGTTTGAGGTGAAGAAGGGCTACTGCGTTCACTTTGCTTCGGCAATGGCTGTAATGCTTCGTATTGCAGGCGTGCCTTCAAGATACGTCAGCGGATATCATTTCAATTACAGAACCAACTCAGTAATGAGCAGCGACGCTCACGCCTGGGTCGAAGCGTACATCAGAGGAGTCGGATGGGTTCCGTTCGAGCCGACAGGTGTAAGTATAGAGATGAATCAGTCGACCTACGAACCGGATGAGATGAATCCGGGCGGGGCCTTGATCACAGAAACAACAGAAGAAGAGCTTTCCGGTAAAAAGAAGAGCTCTGAGTTCGTCCGCGTCCTCAGACTTATCCTTCTCTACCTTGGCGTCATTCTCGCAGCCACGATCCTCTTCATTCTGATCACGATCGCCATTAAGAAGATCATCTTCCATCACCTCCCGCCCGCCCGCAAACTGCAGGAGATCGTGCATCGCAAGCTGAAAAATATCGAGAAGAGGATTGATAATGAAGAGGAGTTGAAAGCTTTAAGAGCTAATTCTTCGTCGCTATACAATTATCTAAAATATACCTCCGGGAAATATGAGGAAGAAGACTTGAAGAACCTTCTTGATACCTATTATCAAGTTAGATTTAGAGGTGATGATATCACTGAAGATGATGTACGCTGCTTTCTTCCGAAAAATAATTAGTATTTGTTAATACATAAAACAGCATGGGCATATATATCTCGAAGTATCGCGGGATATGCGTAAAATCAAAGAAATCATTGCTTGCTGATTTTTCAGGATTGTTCCAATGTTTGAGCGAAGCGAGTTTTGGGACAATCCTAGAAAAATCCAAAGCTGATTTCTATTGATTTAGCATATCTTAGTCACGCTGAGAGAGATATATGTCCATGCTTTATTTTTATATAACAAATACTAATTGTATATTGACAAAATCATCGTAAGTCGATATCATATGCTTTGGCACGTTAACGCAGTAAAGCGTCTTCGCGCCCACAAAATATAATGTAAGGGAGTATGAAAAAATGGCAGTAAAGATCTTGTTACTCGTAGTATTTTTCAGCGTCATGATAGGCGTTGGATTCTATTCAAGAAAGAAAGCCAAGAGCGTTAACGACTACGTTCTCGGCGGACGTACGGTAGGACCGTGGATATCGGCATTTGCGTTCGGTACATCTTATTTCTCATCAGTTGTATTTATCGGATATGCAGGACAGTTTGGTTGGAAATACGGTCTTTCATCAACCTGGATAGGACTTGGAAATGCATTTATCGGAAGCCTTCTTGCATGGCTTGTTCTCGGTAGAAGAACAAGGATCATGACACAGGCTCTGGATGCAAGAACCATGCCGGAGTATTTCGGTAAGAGATTCGATTCCAAGGCGCTTAGAATAACAGGCTCAATCATTGCTTTCGTATTCCTTGTACCATATACAGCAGGCGTTTATAACGGCCTCTCAAGACTCTTCGGAATGGCCTTCGATGTAGATTACAAGATCTGCATAATCGTAATGGCACTTCTTACAGGAGTTTACGTTGTTGTCGGTGGTTACATGGCAACAGCCCTCAATGACTTTATTCAGGGTATCATCATGCTGATCGGTATCTGCGCAGTAATCGGTGCAGTACTTGCAGGCAAGGGCGGCTTCCTCCAGGCACTGAAGGACCTCTCAAATATCCCTGTAGAATCAGCAGTTACAACAGGACCTCTTCAGGGAAGCCAGGGACTCTTCGCGAGCTTCTTCGGACCGGATCCACTCAACCTCCTTGGCGTTGTAGTTCTTACATCCCTCGGAACATGGGGACTTCCTCAGATGGTTCACAAATTCTATGCTATTAAGGACGAGAAGTCTATCAAGACAGGTACCATCGTTTCTACATTTTTCGCAATCGTCGTAGCAGGCGGATGCTACTTCCTCGGAGGTTTCGGACGTCTCTTCGGTTCTGAACCGGGAATCATCAACGCAGACGGTTCGGTTGCATATGATAACGTTGTACCTACAATGCTTTCAACACTCCCTGATATCCTTATCGGTATCGTAGTTGTACTTGTATTTTCAGCATCAATGTCAACACTTTCATCACTGGTTCTTACATCAAGCTCAACACTGACACTTGACCTCATCAAGCCAACCGTAGGTAAGGAGATGAAGGATAAGACTCAGGTAAGACTTATGCAGGTATTTGTAGTTGTATTCGTTGCACTTTCAGTTGTTATCGCATTCAACCCACCTACATTCATCGCACAGCTGATGGGTGTTTCATGGGGTGCGCTTGCCGGAGCTTTCCTGGCACCGTTCATGTACGGTCTCTACTCAAAGAAGATCACCAAGGCTTCAGTTTGGGCAAGCTACATCGTAGGTGTAGGCTTCACACTTGCAAATATATTTGCATCTCAGGCAGGACATCCGATCATCGCGTCACCTATCAACGCAGGTGCTATTACAATGATCGCAGGACTTATCATAGTTCCTATCGTAAGTATCGTTACACCAAAGCCTTCGAAGGAGAAGATGGAAGAGCTCTTCAAGTGCTATGACAGAACAGTCGTTGTACACAGCAAGACATCCCTTGAGGAGGAAGCTAAATAATCTGATATTATGTTCTGATGTTTGAAGCGGAATATAAAATACAGTGCCGGGTCGCAGGATTAAACCTGTGATCCGGTTTTTTTGAGAGCAACTGTCTGATTTTGCTATCTATACTACGCCATAATTTGCGATTAATAATGTGTTATGATATGTGCTTGGTATTGTGCTTTGTTTCGAGTGTTTTAAAAGAGGTTCATTTTAACCGGAAATTGTGATAGAATTACAAGGATGACTATGTAAGGAAAACGGTATGGGCGATAAAAAACAAGAAAAGAGCAAAAATCTGAATAAACGTTTGATGAAAGCAGTGAAGGCTTCCAATTCGCTGTTTGAGAAGAGCCTTGACCCGAAGGTTTTGGAGAAACACCGTAAGAAGGTCGAGCGGGCAGGAAAGCTGGTCACGTCCCGGAAGAAGATCACTATAAAGCGTTTTAAGATAGGCGATATCCGCTGTGAGATGATCAGACCGAAGGATAAGTATGATCGTAAAACTACCGTTCTTTATGCACATGGAGGCGCATACATCAGTGGAGGGCTTTGTTACTCCAGGGTTCTAGCGTCCAAAATGGCTGTCGCGATGGGATGTACTGTATTTACATTTGAATACAGACTGGCGCCGGAGAATCCGTACCCTGCGGCATTTGATGACGGTATGGCAGTCTGGAAATTCCTCACAAAGAGCAGATTTAAGCCGGAGAGGGTGATGATAGCCGGAGATTCTGCCGGTGGAAACCTGGCTTTGGTCATAACGCAGAAACTTAAACAAAACGGCGAGGCTATGCCGGGCGGACTTGTTCTTTTCAGTCCATGGACTGATATGACTTTAAGCGGCGGCAGCTACGAGGAGAAGGAGAGTGTTGATCCTATTCTTACGAAGCAATTCGTGAAGGAGGCTGCTGATGCGTATATTGCCTTGTCCGGTGAAGCAGCGGATCCAAAGTTTAGTCCGGTATTTGGCAGCTTTGAGGGCTTTCCGCCGACACTTATAATGGTGGGAAATAATGAGATATTACTGGATGACAGCATTAAGCTGCAGGAAAATATGATCCGCGATGGCGTGAGAGCCGAGCTGGATATTGAGAAGGACGGATGGCATGTGTATCAGCTGGCACCACTTCCGATAGCTAAGAAGGCTATAAAGAGGGCCGCTGAATTCGTGAGCAATGTGATCGGTCTGTAAAACAAACAGTGTTTCGGCCGATAATTATGTGATCCGTCAATAGACAAGAGGTTAGTAATGGAAAGTGTTAACTGGTATAAAATAGATAATGTTGCGAAGGTTTTCCTGGCGACATGCTCGAAAAGGGACACAAGAACTCTTAGACTGAGCTGCACTCTGAAGGAAACGGTCGATCCTGAGATACTTCAGAAGGCGGTGAATCTGGCAATCTACGACAGGCCGCAGTTTCAGGTCCGTATCCGCAGGGGTGTATTTTGGCATTATCTTGAGGAAACCGACATCGAGCCTGTGGTTGCTGAGGAACATGACAGGATATGCCCGGTCCTGTATGTGCCGGCGAAGGCTATGCTGCATTACCAGGTTACATATTTCGATAAACGTATTAATCTTGATATGTTTCACGCGCTGGCTGACGGAACCGGTGCCATGGAATTCCTGAAGATCATTATTCTGCATTATCTGCAGCTTAAGCATCCGGGTAAATATCAGGACACAAATATACTTTCCGGCGCTTCGGAGGATGATCTCGGTCAGGACAGTTATAAGCAGTTTTTCGAAAATAAGGGACTTGTTAAGTCGGAATCATACGGAAAAGCATATCATCCGAGAGGGATAAAGCTTCCTTATAATCAGCTGCAGTTTTTTGAAATACATATGCCGGCCAAGCAGATACTGGCGAAGGCGAAGGAGATTAACGTATCGCTTACAAGCTATATTGCTGCTGCGTGGATGCTTTCCATTTATGGGGATATGCCTCCGCTTCGCCGTAATATGCCGGTGACGATCTCACTGCCTGTTAACCTCAGAAACTATTATCCGTCGCAGACCTCAAGGAATTTCTTCAATAATGTTGCGGTCTCACATGTATTTGATAAGGAAATAAGCATCGAGGAGCTGGCGGCCGAATTCGATGTGAAGTTTAAGAGCCTGCTAACCGAAGATAATATCAAGGCGCAGATGGACAGCTTTGAGACCATGGAATCCGTTGCTCCGGTCCGTGCAGTGCCTTTATTTATAAAGCAAAAGGTTGTGAAGTATTTTACCCACAGGTCAAATAAAAAGGTATCCATGGTCCTGTCAAACATGGGTAAGCAGAGCATGCCGGGAGAGCTTAATGATATGGTTGAAACCTTTACGGGTTTCTGTAGCTCGAATAATATATTTTCAACCATATTCAGCTGTAAGGAGGATATGTCTCTGGGTGTAGCTTCCCCGTACATGAACACAGGCGTTGTTAAAAATATGGTCAGAAGACTTTCTGAATCCGGAATAGATATAAAGGTCTACGCAACGGAGGTTTTGAAATAATGAAAAAATGTCCATATTGTAAGATCGAGGTTGGCGGAAATCCGTCTAAGTGTCCACTGTGCCAGAGCAGGCTCAGCGGTGAAGGCGAAGAGATGCACTTCCCGGCGGTGGATGCTTTAAAGGTCCGCTCCTTTATTTATAAATTGCAAATGCTGATAATTCTGAGTACCGTAATTATCGGACTCGGTCTTGATTTCTTTTATAAAGTACGTATACCCGGATATCCGAAGCTGCACTGGAGCCTTCTGGTTGCCATGTGGCTCCTTGCTTTCGAGTTTTTTATCATGAGACAGTTCAGGCCGGATACGGGTTCTGCAAGGAAGGTGACGCTGATCCTGATCGTCATGCTCATAATGCTGCTGGTAACGGCTCATTATCTTGATTTCATGTGGCTTGCCCTCGACTGGGTGGTTCCGATCGTTCTGGCGGCAATGATGATCACGAATTTTGTTCTCGCGATGATTGATAAGCGTGGAAATACTATGGCGTATCTCCTGTCGGGGTCTCTATTCGGGCTCCTGCCTTGTATCATACGTTTTGCTGCCGAGGGTAAGATGTCTGTAACATGGCTGGTATGCAGTATGGTGGGTACGATACTGCTTGTTGCGGCCATTATTTTCAGGGGGAGAGCCGTATTTGGAGAGATTCAGAGAAGGTTTAATCTGTAAGCCGGCTGTTAATATTTATTAATGCTTTTTAAGACTTTGAGGTTAACTTAACACTTGATTTTTTCGGTCAGATAACATAAGATAAAGGGTATAGTTGATTAACTGTGCCCTTAATTTTTGTGGGCAAAATAACTGTTAGGCAGGCAAATGTAAAATGGTAGATAATGAAAAGGTCAGGATAATGACCAGGATCGCTATTTACGAGAAGAACAATGAGCATGAGGGACTTGCGCTGGCTAAGTTTTTCAGAGAGGACTATATAAAGTACAATCTTCTGAAGACACTTGTCACATCCACCTTCTGCTTCTGGACGTTTGTAGCGGCATCTGTACTTGTTGATTTTGAAAAATATCTTTCTGAATTTGGATCGGCAAATTACTTTAAGGTTGTCAGTAAGCTTATGCGAGACTACTGTATCTTCCTGCTGATATTTGAGATTGTTGCTTTCGTGGCATATTCTTACAGGTATTACAAGGCGAAGCCCGGACTTGTTGAGTATAACGGAAATCTCAGAAGACTGATCGAGTACTACGACAGACTTGAGACCACCGATACGAAGAAGTACAAGGTTAGCAGCAGCATCGGGGGAGACATAGATGACCTTGATCTGAGTACATTCAAACGGGACAAAGGAGAGAAAGATAAATGAAGGATCTAGTAAAGATCAAAAATAGGATCAGAAATTTTATAAGAAATTTCGATGACATACTTATTCCTGTCATACGTCTTATCTGGGCATTTGTAGTATTTACATCGATAAATAAAGTATTTACATATTCGTCACTTTTCAGTAAGGAAATATTTGTTCTCCTTATTTCAATCTTATGCGCGCTGATGCCGGATGCATTCATGCTCTTCGTTGTCGGCGCCGTAATAAGTGTCAACTCATTCGCGGTATCGCTTGAGTCGGGCCTCTTCTTTGTGCTCATCTTCGTTGCGATGTACTGCGTATATCTGAGATTTTTCCCGAAGCATTGTTATATCCTGCTTCTTTCGTTTGTATTTACATATATGTCTTTCTCGGGAATACTTCCGCTTTTCATAGGAGTTATTGCCGGTGTCGGCGGCGCAGCTCCGGCGGCTTTCGGTATCATCATCTATTATTACGGACAGAACCTGAAGGACATCGATGTTGCACTCAGATTTGCAGCAGACCCTGACAAGGTTGAGGTTTTCAATAAACTGAAGGATAATTTCCAGCACAACAAGGAAATGATCGGTATGATCGCTGCTTTCGCGGTTACTATCATCGTTACAGGCATCATCTACAGACTTTCATTCAAGTTTTCACAGTATATTGCCATCGGAGTCGGCGCTCTGACAAATATTATCGCTTTCGCGGTTGCAGGCAACAAGGTCGGCTTCAAGTTCGATATGGGCAGCATCACAATGGCTACGATCTTCGGACTTATAATTGTTCTCTTCTTCCAGTTCTGCAAGGGACTTATCGATTACAGGAAGACTGAGAGAGTACAGTTCGAGGATGATGAATATTATTACTATGTCAAGGCGGTTCCGAAGTTCGGCGAGGACCTTGAGAAGGCAGCACGTATGAGAAAGCAGGCTGCGGCAATAGCTAAGAATCCTCCACTCGGTAAGAGTCTTACTCCTGAAGAGGCAAGGCAGAGAAGGATGGAAGCTGAGAGAAGAAAGCAGGCAGCTATGGCGGCACAGGCTAAGCAGCAGGCAGCTCAGGGCGAGACCGGAGAGCTCCAGGCACCGGCATTACCTGGCGGGGCATCTAAGGCAGCTGGTGCAGCAGCTCAGGGTGCAGCAAAGACAGCAACGGCTGCGGCAGGAACAACAGCAGCAGCTAAGGCAGCGGGCGAGGTTCAGGCACCGGTTGTTCGTAAGTCGATGAGCGCAGCGCAACCACAGGATATGGATAAAGCTCAGAGACCGGCGGCAGCTCCACAGGCAGCTCAGAGACCGGCGGCAGCTCCACAGGCAGCTCAGAAACCGGCGGCAGCTCCTCAGACAGCACAGAAGCCGGCAGAAAAAACAGTAATGGAAAGTACAAGTCCAACTCAGCAGGCTGTAAGGCAGGCAGAGAAGGATCTTAATAAGACTATAGAAGACGCTCTTACAAGAAGCACGGTTCAGCCGGGCGGCTTCATAGACGTTGAGAGACAGACAACACCGGCTGTTTATTCAGCAACCGATAAGCTTACGTCGGAGACGGCAGCAAGAAAGCCTGCACAGGCGAAGAGTGCCACTAAACCGGCAGCAGCAAAGAATCCTAACAGAAATCCAAATAGAAATCCTAACAGAAACCCTAACAGGAATCCAAACAGGAATCCTAACAGGACTCAGGATATGGATGTAGAAGATTAACGGACAATGGACTTGGGTTAGAACCTGACCGTCCGGGATGCAAATGGGGTGTGCATAGTGTATGGTTTCTGGTTACAGATCAAGGAGTATTTTGACTGGTTCTATATTCCACATATAGGCTGGCAGGATGTCCTTGACATCATCATAATTGCATATATCATCTATCACATTTTGTCATGGATAAAGCAAAGCCGCGCGTGGACACTGCTTCGTGGTATGGTTCTTATCGCGTTTTTTATCGGACTTGCGGCGATATTCAGACTGAACACGCTGCTGTTCCTTGCGAAAAACATGATAAATGTCGGTATTATCGCGGTTATCGTTCTCTTCCAGCCGGAGCTGAGACATGCGCTCGATGAGCTCGGAAGGAAGAAGATTCTCAAACACATCTTCACATTTGATGACAAGAAAAGCGGAGAGCAGAAGGTCAGTGATAAGACCATCTATGAGCTCGTTAAGACGTCTGTTGAACTTTCAAAGGATAAGACAGGCGCTCTTATTGTGCTTGAACACGATACGCCGCTCGGTGAGTACGAGCAGACCGGTATCAGCATAGATGCGCTTGTTACGGAGCAGCTCCTCGTAAATATATTTGAGAAAAATACACCTCTTCACGACGGCGCGGTCATCATCAGAAATAACCGTGTTGTTGCGGCAACCTGCTATCTGCCGTTGACAGAAAGAAGTGATGTCAACAAGAAGCTGGGAACAAGGCACAGAGCGGGCCTTGGCATAAGTGAGGTTACGGACAGCCTGACCATTATTATTTCCGAGGAGACCGGAAATATATCAGTTGCATATATGGGATCGCTTTACAAGGATCTTGATGAGGACAGCCTCAGGCGTCATCTTCAGAGTCTCCAGGACAGATCTGATGAGATCAGAGTCCATAGAAAACATAAAAAAGGAGGCGTGAAGAATGAAGAACAAGTCTGAAAAAGGCTTCTTTAAGTCAATCTGGCTGAAGCTCCTTTCAATCGTGATCGCCTTCGTAATATGGCTGATCGTTGTAAATGTTGATGATTATAAGATTGTTAAGGAAATCTACGGTATACCTGTAGAGCAGATAAACGGTGAGCAGATCGAAGAGGGCGGACTCGTATTTGACGTTACCTCGGGTGAAACCGTAAACATCGTTGTTGAGGGCAGGCGTTCGATCGTTAATCAGCTCACAGCCAAGGATTTCACTGCGACTGCGGATCTTTCAAAGCTTTCTTACACAAATACAGCAAATATCGTTGTCGAGCCGAACAATTCTTCTTACGAGGATAAGCTGACGATAACGGTTGTGGATGATGCGATGACTCTCTCCATCGAGGAGAAGAAGTCAAAGCAGTTCGAGATTGTTGTTGCAACCAAGGGAAATGTTGCTGACGGCTATGCTCTGGGCAAGGCATTCACGGCACCTGCAGTTGTAAATGTTACAGGTCCGGAATCTCTGATAAATAAGATCAGAAGTGTAAAGGTAACAGTTGAGGTTACCAACAGGTACGAGGATTTTGAAGTTACGGTGAAGCCGGTGATCTACGACGGAAATGATGAGATCATGACATCGTCAAAGCTTTCGATGAATGTAGAAGAGGTTAAGGTTTTCGTGCCGATCTACGAGACGAAGTCTGTACCGATAAGGTTCTACACTAAGGGCGGCGTTGCGAGTGGTTATGAGCTTACTGATATCACAGCAAGTATCAATGAGATAATCGTTGCGGGCAAGGCTGAGGACATCGAGAAGCTTGCTTACATTTCGATAAATGATCTTGATGTAACAGATATTACAGAAAATACGACTTTTGAAAGGTCTATCTCGAACTTCCTGCCTGATGGCATCTATCTGGCTGATTCGGTTGATACGATAGTAATCACCGTAAACGTGGAAGGATTGATCACGAAGAATATCACAGTTACGGCTGAGGATATCGAGCTGATCAATAAGGATGATGACCTGTATGTTTATTCGATTCAGATACAGGGCGCATTTGTTGTGAGTGTTACAGGTCTGGAGAGAAATGTCAGCGGCATTGATGTAAATGATCTAAATCCGCTGATCGACTGTAAGGATATCGAGCCGGGAACGACTCCTGCTGAGGTTTCCGTGAAGCTGAGCAGCCGCTACAGAGTTGATAAGAACGGAACAGTTCTTCTGAATGTGGTTGAGAAGCCTGAGGAAACGACAGAGGATGGACAGACAGGCGGCGCTACGACAGAATCCGGTGGAGCTGACAAGCCTGAAGGAACAACTGAGGCCAGAAACGGAAACGGCGGCTTTGATGGAAATACCGGATATGCCAATGATACTCAGAGTGCTCTAACAACGGAGGAATAGAGTTAATGATAGCGGAACAACCATAGGGGTGTGGTTGTCCGGAGAATGTGCAGAGGGTGCACAGTGTTAGGAGGGGTGTTACGATGAATGAAAGTATTCAGAAGCTGCAGGATGCGATAAACGAATCGAATTATATCGTATTTTTCGGAGGCGCAGGCGTTTCTACTGAGAGCGGCATACCTGATTTCAGAAGTCAGGACGGTCTCTACAGCCAGAAATACAAATACCCGCCTGAGACGATAGTAAGTCATACGTTCTTTATGCATTATACCGAGGACTTTTACGAGTTTTACAAGGATAAAATGCTGATAACCGATGCGAAGCCGAATGCTGCGCATAAGAAGCTTGCCGAGATGGAGGCGGCCGGAAAGCTGAAGGCTGTCATTACGCAGAATATCGACGGACTTCACCAGGCAGCAGGCAGTAAGGAGGTTCTTGAGCTTCACGGCTCGACGCTCCGCAATTACTGTATGAAGTGCGGCAAGAAGTTCAGCAGCACCGACGAGGATGTGCATGCAGGTGTAAAATACATCCTTAATTCGCCTGGGGTTCCGAAGTGCGATAAGTGCGGCGGAGTGATAAGACCGGACGTTGTCCTCTATGAGGAGGGACTTGATTCGGATGTTATCTCAAGATCGATAAAGCACATCGCGAAGGCTGATATGCTTATCATCGGTGGCACAAGCCTTGTTGTTTATCCGGCAGCAGGATTCATAGATTATTTCAGAGGAAAGCATCTCGCGGTGATCAATATGTCACCGACGGCGAGAGATGTATCGGCTGATATACTTGTGACCGAGAAGATAGGAGAGGTTTTCTCGCAGATTACTGTATAAAAAAAACGCCCCGCGGGGCGTTTTTTTATTTTGTGCCGAAAATACGGTCACCGGCATCTCCAAGGCCGGGCATGATGTACGCGTTGTCGTTGAGTCCTCTGTCGAGGTTACCGACGTAGATATCGATGTCAGGGTGAGCATTCATGAGGTTCTCGAGTCCCTCGGGAGCTGCGATAACGCACATGAATTTTATATGCTTTCCGCCGTGCTGCTTGATGAAATTTACTGCTTCAACAGCAGAGCCGCCGGTTGCAAGCATCGGATCGAGAACGACGATAAGTCTCTGGTCGATCGGATCAGGAAGCTTGCAGTAGTATTCGTGAGGAAGGTGGGTTTCAGGATCTCTGTAGAGACCGATGTGACCAACCTTTGCAGACGGTACGAGAGCGTGGATACCGTTTACCATTCCGAGTCCGGCACGGAGTATCGGAACTATGGCGAGCTTCTTACCGTCGATGGTAGGAGTCATGCAGGTTTCGATAGGAGTTTTTACCTCGACGTCCACAAGCGGCAGGTCGCGAAGTGCCTCGTAAGCTTCAAGCATTGCTATTTCCTCGATAAGGCTTCGGAATTCGTAGGTACCTGTTTCTGCATTTCTGAGCATCGAGATTTTGTGTTTGATCAGAGGATGCTCCATTATTTCAACGTGTTTATTGCCTTTGTAATACATATTTAACCCCTCGCTTTTCCTAAAATTTAGCGTTAAATAACTCTTCTAACATTGTACAACCGAAAGCTGAGATATGCAATGGAATGTTGTGAAGAAGTGGGTCGGTGGCGGTGGCTCATGGCTTTAGAAAACATTTGACCTTTGGGGCTTGAAATAGTATACTTATAGTGTATAAATGCGTAAACTGTACCCGATGTTATTTTAGGTTTTAGAGGGGACTGTGGAATAGACATTGAGATGCATCAGTTTGTGGATTTTGGATGCGTTTCACGAGGTATTTGCGTATGGAAGAGAATAGGAAAAAAACTACTTGTAATCGTATATTTGGTGCGCGCAAAAATACTCCGTCCGAGACAGGCAGGAGTTTAGTTGGTCGCTGTAATAAGGGCTTCACTCTGGTGGAGCTTATTGTCGTGCTTATAGTTCTCGCAATCGTGGCTGCAATCGTTGTTCCGGCACTGCTCGGCTTCAACGATAAGGGCAAGGAAGCAACCTACAAGATGGAGGCTCAGAAGGCTCTGGCGGCAACCCAGACAGCACTGTCGGACATCTATAACGATGCGGGGAATCAGTTGAATCCTGAAAAGCGTCAGAAGATCAAGAAGCTTGCAGGAGCAGGTGATAATACTGAATTTACGGTATGGACTGAAGCTACACTTAAGGACGGCTTTACAACAGCAACAACAGAAAATATCGGATCTTATACAGTTAAGGAAGCTATCTACAAGGCAACCGATAAGATGTATTTCCTTTATGATGGAAAGAATTGGAAGACTTATGAGAGCTATAATGAGGCTGCCGCTGCGCTGACAGCAAATAAGAATAATGTTATCTATGTTTGGCCTTATGATGGCAGTAAGCAGGATTTTGCTTACATCAATGGCGGCAACGGAAGTGGACAGACTGTATCACCGGATGATGACAGCCCGAACATCAAGGTTGTTGATCTTAAGCTTGATCCTGACAATAAGGGACACGTTTATTATGAGCGTGAAGGCAGACCTGGAAGCGCTGGCAAGGAATATGTAAGTATCGTCTTCTGGAAGGATGGAGATACAGTAGAAAGCTATTGGTATATTGATGCTCTTGATGAGAGAGACCGTTTTAAGGTTGACGAGTATTATACATATAAGCTTCATATGGACAAAGGATATTATTTCGCGGGCTGGAAGAATGAAGCAGGCGAGATAATATTTGATGCTACAGGTGTAGCTCTTACAGGAACCGTTAAGCCGATAGATGGCAAGACTCACATTGAAAATATCATTTTTGCGGCCGGAAACGAAAGCAAAAAGAACTTCAGCTTCACGATGATGATCGGCAAGGATGATAACTTCTTCGATGAACTTACTGTTGATAAGGAAGAATTCTCCGGACTTATCACTTCGGGCGTGAAATATATTACTAAGGTTCCTACAGATGATTACACACTTGAGCAGGTTATGGCACTTGCAGCTGCTAATAACGGCGCAAGAACTGACGTTGAGGGAGCGGCTTCACCTCAGATGTATTCGTGGGTTGAGGGCGACACCTTAAAGTGGTGGTCAGATGCTTCGGTTGTTTATCTGCCTTCTGACTGTTCCGGTTTCTTCAAAGACAAGACCGGTCTTACATCATTTGATTTCAGCGATTTTAATACAATAAAGGTCGACAACATGTCTTCAATGTTTGAAGGCTGTGGGGCTATTACAGATATCACACTTGGAACAAGTTTCAATGCGAACCTTGTAACGAGTGCTAATTCCATGTTCAAAAACTGCAGCTCTCTCACAACGATCGACATCGGAAACTTCAATGCGGCAGATGGTAAGCTCGAAGATGTTGCATACATGTTTAACGGCTGTACAGAGGTTACAGAACTCAGCTTCGGCGAGAACTTCAATACGCAGAATATAAGTTCTTCATCTGATGGATTTATGAGCATGTTTGATGGCTGTAAGAACGCGACGACTATTGACGTTACTAATTTCAATACGGCTAATGTTACAGATATCAGCTATATGTTTAACGGCTGTGAGGCGGTGACGGGACTTAATCTGTCAGGTTGGAATCCGGCAAACTTCACAACACTTGACCACGCCTTCTGCAACATGAATGCACTGGTAAATATTGATTTCGGCAGCAACTGGAGCAACCTGACAAAGGTTACTACAATGGCTTCTGCATTTGACGGATGTATACTGCTGAGCAACGATTTCAGTAAATTCAAGGTTACAGGCAGTTCACTTACAGATATGAGCTGTGCTTTCAGAAACTGCTTTACACTTTCATCTGTTGATCTTTCAGGCTGGAACGTATCAAAGGTTACGACCATGTCGGAAATGTTCTCGATGTACAACCCTTATGATGCAATCGGCTCTTCGTCACTTACATCAGTTAATACTGATGGTTGGAACACAGGCAGCCTCACAGATATGTCATCTATCTTCAGAAGTTGTACTGCTCTTGAGACAATTGATATTTCCGGATGGAATCTGAGCAAGGTTACAACACTTGCATATTCGTTTGCAGGTGCTACATCGCTTACAAAGGTTACTCTTCCTGCTGAGTGCGAGCTTACAGCCTGCACAACACTTGAGTCGGCATTCCAGGGTTGCACAAGTCTTGACCAGACCTTTGCCGAGCTTAAGACAACAAACAGCCTCGCAAGCATCAAGAATACATTTGACGGCTGTACATCACTTAGGGGCCTCAACCTCGAAGGCTGGAATACAAGCGGAATTACAACTACAGACGGTTTCACAGGAACATTCATAGACTGCAGTCTGCTTAAGGATATTTATGCGACTGTAGATTTTGTGGTGCCTGAATCTTGCTATAGTGCAGTTATGTTTGGCGGAAATACAGTTCTCGTTGGCGGACATGGTACAAGCTGGGCGACCGAGCAGGACAACAGCGCAAAGAAGGCATGGCTCGACAGAAGAGACGGCCGTGGCGACGCTAAGGGATACTTTATCGATAGGAATGATATTGATAGTTATGCTCAGATCGTTGCCCTGGAAGAGCATTGGCCAACAACCAAATATGGCATTATTTCTTCAAAGGCCAACATTACCGGTTTTGAAAGATATACCGGAGCAGAGACAGTGGACGAGCTGACTACATATTTGACAGGAAAGAACATTTTTAAGGCGACAGATAACAGTTTTGCCCCGTCTATGGATAGTACAAAGACGAATCCTGCTTATTACAACATGACTAATGTTGATTCTGAATCCGGAGAAGCTAAGCCATATCAGGTTTATTTCTGGGCAGAAGGTGGAATCATAAAGTGGTGGTCTGACGCTAGGTACGTATATATTAATCCGGGTAAAAAGGGAACATCTCAGAAAATGTTCATGAACTGGAATAATATTGATACGATTAATCTGGATGGACTGGATTTCTCTAAGGTTATTGATCTGTCGAAGGTTTTCTCAGGCTGCAGCAATCTCACAGCTGTTAACGGTTTAAGAGATGCTTTCCACGACAATAATGTTATTACCACTACGGAGAATATGTTCCTTAACTGCTATAAGCTTAAGGCAGTTGATCTTTCAAAACTAAATAATGGCAATACATTAACGAATACAAAGAATATGTTCGGAGGCTGCGCTGAGCTTTCTGAGATTAACCTCGGTTCGTTAAACACAAGCGAAGTTACAACCATGGAATCAATGTTTAGTGGTTGCAAGAAGCTTTCTTCACTTGATCTGACAAGCTTTAACACATCGAAAGTTCAAAGCTTCATGAACATGTTTAATAATTGTAAAGTTTTGACAACAATCAACGTTGATAAGACTAAATTTACTGCATCAAACGCTAAATCATTAAATCAGATGTTTGTTGAGTGTAATTCGTTGCTGACCATTGATTTGTCCGGATTTAGTACAGGTTCGGTTACTGATATGTATGGTATGTTCAAGAATTGTACCGTAATTGATAATCTTGATTTCAGTAAATTCGATACAGCTTCTGTTACTGATATGAGCTATATGTTTGCAGGGTGCGAAGGACTGAGATCCCTAGATCTTAGTACATTTAATACTGCAAATGTAACAAAGATAGCTGCTATGTTCAGTTGGTGTCAAAACCTTGAAACTCTTAAGATTAATAAGGATAACTTTGACACATCAAAGGTTGGTACTAAAGATAATATTTCTAACATCGGAAAGTTGGACGGATATAAAGCTAACGCTCAGAGCTTTGAGTTTATGTTCTTCCATTGTCATAAACTTGAGAGTATTGATGTAAGTGGTTTTAATACTTCAAATGCTCACAGTATGTATAAGATGTTTGATCAGTGCAGATCAATTAAGTCTATTGATGTAAGTGGTTTTGATACATCAAATGTCAGACATATGGGAAATATGTTCTTCCTTTGTATTAGTCTGAAGAACATAGATATTTCAAACTTCTCATCAGAAAGTCTCACAATTTGTTCAAAGATGTTCTGTATGTATGATAAGGATTACCCTGAAATTACAGATAATGCACTTGAGTCAATTACTTTCGGAGAAAGCTTTACATGTGAGAACGTTACCAATATGTCTCAAATGTTCCAGCAGTGTAAGCATTTGGTTTATCTTGAGCTTACAAACTTTAATACAGTAAGCCTCACAAATACATCAGATATGTTCAGAGACTGCCTTGGCCTTGAAGGAATATATGTTACGGATCCTGATGATAATGAAGGCAAGGGCTTCTTCTATAAAACTACGTCGGGTCTTACTAGACCTATTTCAACCAGCTCTAATATGTTCTTAAACTGTGGAGAACTGTCCGGAATTGTTACTTCGGTTGCAGTTAAGAAGAAATATGATGCAACCTATGCCTGCGTTGATAAGACCGGTCAGGAAGGCTACTTCAAGGGTGGAAGAATGCCTGCACAGCTTGTTAAGATGGATGCAAACTGGTTATTAAGTGTTACAACAATAACAGCAAAAAGTAATATTACAAGATTTGAGAGAAATACTACTTTGACAAAATCAGAAGTTCTTGATCTTTATAATGCAGGAACGGCAAAAGATCTTCATGACCAAACATTTAGTGATGTGCCGGTATACTTCTGGGTTGATAATAAGGTTGTAAAATGGTGGTCAGAAGCTAGCATTGTTTATGTTAATCCTGATACGATGTATATGTTTACTTCGTGGAGCAACGTCAGAATAGTCGATCTTCAGGGGCTTGATTTTTCTAAACAGCTTAATTTTGGAGCAATGTTCCGTGAGTGTCAGTGGCTTGGAAGGATAATTGATAGAAGCGGAATGGATAGCAATGATAGTGATGATATTGCTCCTGATTATGCAATTAATACTGCTTCAGCTGGATTAGACTCGTCATGGGCAGGAGATGATAATAAGAATGATAAAGGCATGAATTATATGTTTAATAAGTGTTTTAGACTTAAATCAGTTGATTTGAGTTTATTTAACACGTCAAGAATAATTAGTATGAGATCCATGTTTTGTGATTGCGCGGATCTTACTTCAATAAACATTAATTCATTTGATCTTTCAAACGCAAAGTATTTAAGATATATGTTCCAGAGATGCAATAACCTTAGTTCGATAACAATGGATAAGATCGATACAAGCAGCGTTATTGCAATGGAAAACCTTTTTGATCATTGTGCTTTTACGTCAATTGATATTTCTAATTTCAGATCCGATAATCTGGAAATTGCGACATCAATGTTCATAAGTTGTTCAAACCTTAAAACGATATTATTTGGACCGGATTTTAAATGCGAAAAAGTTACAAATATGGCGGGAATGTTTGGCGATTGCAAAGAATTAATAGAATTGAATCTTGTGCATTTTAATACTTTGAAACTGAACAATACTGCTACAACGCCTTCAAATGCTAGTAAAGGCATGTTTGAAGGGTGTACAAAGCTAAAAAAGATTTTTGTTGCTGATCCAGATGTTTATGATGGATATGGCTTTTATAGTAATGTTGCTAGTCAAAGCAGAGCTAATATCACAAAGAGTAATAATATGTTTAAAGACTGCACTGTTCTTGAAGGTGGAAATGCTGATAATCCTACGAAATATCAGACAGCGCAGGTTAAAAATGCAGAGTACGCACGTGTAGACAAGGATGGTCAGCCGGGTTATTTTACTGCGGCTAGTAGAACAACATATACAAAGATTGTGCCTCTTGATGCAAACTGGGTTTCATCAAAACTTGGTGGTACTAAGAAAACCTCTATAACAAATTTTGAAAGATATACTTCAATTTCTACAGAGGAACAGCTTCTTACACATGTTAGCGGTAAAAAATATGCTGAGATTAGTGATTCAACATATATGGATGCTTCAAATAAGCATTATAATGTCTATGTATGGGTAGAGGGTACGGTTATATATTGGTGGTCTGCGGCTGATTATGTTTATGTTGCAACACTGGATTCGGGATTTGATGATGGTGGAGATGCAAATAATATAGTTAAAAATTATGGTATGTTTAGTGGCTGGGAAGCAGTTACAGATATAGATCTCCAGGGATTTGATTTCTCTACAGTAAACTTCTTTACAGCTATGTTTGCTGATTGTAAAGCGCTTCAAAGAATATATGATGGATCTACACCTACTAATGAAAATTATAAGTTTGATACAAGAGCAGCAACAAACATGATGTACATGTTCCATAACTGTACAACGATTTCATCTATTGATCTTAGTAGCTTTACAACGGATAATGTTCAGAGCTTGCACAATATGTTTAGAGGATGTGCTGGGTTGACTACTATTGATCTCTCAACGTTTAATACGTCAAACGTTACGGATACGGGATCTATGTTTAAGAATTGTAGTAAATTGGTTACTGTCTATGTGACTGATCCGTTAGGAAATAATACTCCTGCGGGTAAAGGCTTCGTAACTGATAATATAACTGCAAGTTCTCAGATGTTTAGCGGATGCTCGAAAATTGTTGGAGGAGCTGGTACAACATTTAATGGCGGCAAGGTTGATAAAACGTACGCTCGCGTAGATAGAAAGAACGAGGATCCAAGTGTACCAGGTTACTTTACAGCTAAGTAATCAGCTATTGTAGTGGTTTTAAAGACGATGTTATTGTAATAAGAGACTAATAATTTAGGAGATAACTATGATGAAAAACAGGCTAAAACTTCATAAAAACAAAGGCTTCACGTTGGTGGAGCTTATTGTGGTGCTTGTTCTTCTGACGATACTTATCTCCCTGGGTATTTCGGGACTGCTGTCATGGCAGGATTACTCGAAGTTTAAGCAGGAGAATACAAATGCGGAGACCATATTTTATGCGGTGCAGAACCAGTTTACGGAGTACGGTGCCAGTGGTGTATTTGACGAGAAAGTAACCGATGTTATGAAGACGCTGGACGGTCATAAGATCGGTGATCCGGATAATCAGAACTATTTTAACGGAAGCAAGATTTCGTACGGTGAGGGCAGTACAGATTACTACAAGTGGCAGCCGGACGGAAGCACGAACGGTATAGCTATCTGGGCAAATACACCGACAGGCGGAAGCATCACAAATGATGAGAAGAAGAACTATCAGGGAAGCATCTATTTCATGGCTGCTGAGAAGGGCGATTATGATAAGTATATTTCCGGTTCTCTTGGTTCGGATAAGGCTGACACTAAGCTTCTCTTTGATATTATTACACCTTATATTTCTGAGAAGTCTGTTCTTAATGGAGCGATACTTGTCGAGTTCTCACCTGAGGCAAGACAGGTCTTTTCGGTATGCTATAGCGACAAGGCGAAGAGCTTCACATACGCAAGCGGTTCGGGCAGTATCATAAGCGTTCTTGTGAGAGATGAGGCTACAAGACACGATCTTATGATGGGTTATTATGCGACTGAATCTATGTCTGTTCCTATCGTTGGAAGAAGCAAGGGCAAGGCTATTCAGGCTAAACTCATCAACGGAAATGTGCTTGAGCTTGTTATAACTCCGGAAAATCCTAGTGGTAGTGCAGAGTATGTTGTAAGATTCTATAAGGCTTCAAGCAGCGGTGGAGTTATGAAGGACAACCCACTCGGGTATTTCTCATTTAAGGCAAGCAGCATAAAGGACAGCCTTGATGCTGCAGCTAAGGCTCCGGCAGATGTTGTATTTACCAAGGATCTTGAGATGGAGAACGTCCGTATCCCTATTTGGAAGAGTGGAAACGAGATTCATATCGTTCTTGATGCAGCTGATGCTCAGGCTCAGTCATATATGTACGAAGACTTCATGAATGGACAGGCTTCCGGAGAAGACTTTATTAATACATTCAGTTTCTACAGATTCGGATTCACGACTGACGACTTGACCGAGATGGCCTGCGGCGTAAAGGAGAAGAGCGGATCGGCAGAGGGTATCTCGAATATTGAATCAACAGTATTTGCAAGTGTTTCTAAGGAAGCGGGAACCAAAACCTATGTGATCAAGAATGCGAGACATCTGTATAATGTCAGATTTGAGACTGACTACAAGGAAGATGATGAAAATAGAATCTTCAAGCTTGCAGCTGATATTGACTGGCAGGTATTCGTTGGCAATAAGACCAACGATACTTCGGATGGAACGAATTATTACCTCACATCTTACAATACAAATGACGCGACTAAGAAATCTGGTATCAATTATGACGGATATGATTATTCAATCAACAGGCCGAAGGATGAAGAAGGAAATGCCGCTGCGATAACAAATTCAAATAAGCTTGATACATCAAACTATGCGTTCCCTGGCTTCAGGTCATTGGGCGTAAATGATGTATTTACGGGCAAGAAGGATGATTCGGAAGATACATATACGATCAGCGGACTGACCATTACCTACAGTGCAAATATGGCTTACGGTGTTTATGGTTATTCGGCTCTTAATATTTGGAATACATCATCAATTTCTGATTTTGGTAAATATCCATCAGAGAATCCGACGACCGGATCAGAGCTTCATACAGCTCACAAGAACGCTAACAAGGGTCTCTATCCACTTGGACTTTTCGCAGAGAATTCAGGTACCATCGAGTACCTTGCTTTGAATGCCCATAAGGTCATCGGCATGGAGCTTCTTAAGGATTACAAGAATAGTAACGTACTGACTCTTGTATATACTAATATGGTTGGCGGTTTCGCCGGTGACAACCTCGGCAGACTGAACCATCTTAAGCTTCGTGATGTTGACGACCTTGCGAAGGAAGACCTCAGAAAGAACGAGGCAGGTGTAACATTTGTAAATGGTAAGACTGATGTCGGCGGTATTTTCGGCCGTGTTTCTTGGACAGCTTACGGTGCAAATGATCTTAAGGAAGAGAATAACCCGCTCGCTTATCTTGAAAACTATGGTAAGGTCACCGGTATGGAGAATGTCGGCGGTATCGTAGGAAGAGCTTATGTGCTTAGAGATTATGCAGGAAATACAACAGAAGAAAAATATCTTGATCATTATGTTGAGAGACACAGCTACTATGTAGATGGTTATGATATATTTGGTAAATATAGTGATGACGGAAAATATCAGAATGGATCCAGCAAGGGTATACGCAACCAAGTTGTAAACAGGCTCGATTACATCACGATTAAGGATTGCAAAAACCGTGGCGAGGTTTCGGGTGATGCTCTGATCCATGCCGGAAAAACTGTTTATCTATACGAGGATATTCTAAGAACTAAATGGCAAAATGAAGATAGTAATAGACATTATGTTCTGGAAGCTAACAAGAATCTTTCCAATGAATGCCAGAGATGTGCATTTATAGGCGGTATAGCTGGTATAACAATGGACGGTTATTACTATGATTTCAATGCTGGACAGACTAACTGGATAGGGCAGGATAGTACTTTTGCGGAGAATTATAATAATAACATGAGAGTCAAGGTTCAGAACTGTAATTCATACAGACTTTATTATGGTAATGATGCAGTTAGTGATGCTGAGCTTAATGTACTTAAGTCATCACAGTATAATAGCTTTGATGCAAGCAGTGATATCTATGATAAGTTGATACATGATTTTTATGTTGGTGGTCTTGTTGGATATGCAAGACTTACGGAGTTTAATAATTGTGGTAATGCGGTTGACGCAAATGATACCGTTAAAAGTGGCGATAGTGGATATTATAAAGCATTTGTCTTCGGAAGAAGTTATGCCGGAGGCTTATTCGGATGTTTTGACCTGTCTAAGATATCCAGCGATGAGCTTATTGAGGGCAGATATAATGCTGTAAACAATACAAATGTTATAGGCGTAATGTACTCCGGTGGTTTTGCCGGTGGTTTGGGTATAGGCGAAGCTTCTCAGCAGCACTTATCATATAAACATCCGTCAACGAATCTTGGTTCTGTTGCATCACAGATTGCAGGATATATGTCTGGATGGAGATTATCGGGCATAAAGAATACGGCGGTTGTGCTTGGTGCCAAAAGAGAAGCGCTGGGATATGATGGCAATTCACTTATTAAACTCCAAGACACTAAAGCGTTTACAGAAAAGGGATTCCAAAGTTACTATGTAAATTTAACATTCTCTAATTATGATGCAGGAATAGGTGGTATTGCCGGATGCACAAGAATGGAAGTCGAAAACTGTGATAATATTCAGACTTCAGATACTAAGAATTATGCTCTTATGCTTCTTGGGTTTGTTTCGGATGAGAAAGATTTTGACAGTTTTGTATACAGTGATTATAAGGGCCTCGGAAATACACTTTATGGTGGTAATGGTGTAGGTGGAATATTTGGGTATGCCCAAGCTTATAACGGAAATAATATTACAATTCTTAATGCCAATAATGATGCCTATTCTAAGGTGGATGCTGTTGTTTACGGCGAAGATGTTGTTGGCGGAATTCTAGGCGGTTCGATTACGGAGAATATACCAACTATCAATCGTGGATATCTCGATAATGCTCTCGTAATGGGACGTAATATGGTTGGTGGTTATGTTGGAAAGGATGCCTGCAGGATAAATATGAAAGATACATATACCATGGGCGCATTTAGGGTTTATGGCGAATTAGCTGTCGGTGGATTTTCCGGACTTAGCTATTCTAACGATTCGACTGTCTATATAAATGGTGGAAAAGTTGAAGGATTAGCCTATGTTGGCGGTGTTACAGGGCTTTATTGCACTGAGCAGAAAATTACCGGAAGAGTAGAAGGGATATCTGTTAAGTCTGAGTTTTTTGCAGGCGGTTTCGCAGGTGCGATTTATAATGAGAATAAAGACTATAAGAATATCAGGTTTAGTAATATCAATGTAATTAGTAATAATGTATCCGTTCAAGCAGGATCTGGATCTGACAATCAGAATCGAGGAGCCTTTGCTGGAGGATTTGCAGGACTCTATTCTTATAGATATACAACTACTAATTATAATGATTATTTCAGGTATGATGTTGTATATAATAATACACATGGCTTAAGCATTAACAGATCTCCAAACAGGGATAGTGCTCTAATCTTGATAATAGAAAGTTTTAGAGCTAGTAGTGAATATTATTTATATGTACTGGATTACTATGAATGTGACGATACATATAATGGTGTATTGAATACGTGTATTCCACAGGATAAAAAACTTACATATAGTGAATTGACATTTAATAATAATGTGCTTCCGAGAACGCAAGCATCGGTATCTGCAGGAATGTTCGCGGGCGGGGTATTTGGGTATATTCCTAATAATCTTGAGATTACGATTGACCTTAATACAATGAAAAGTCCAATTACTACACCTGTAACAACATTTAATGCTGTTCAACACTGGGCTCTCTCAAATGAAGATTATATGCCAGAAAATGAAGCAATAGGGCAGACTTATGCGTCTGATAGAGTCCTGTCATACGCAGGTGGTATTATAGGCAGAAATCCTAATAAGCTTACGATCAAAAATGCTGCATATTCGGGCGTTATTAAAAACTATGATGGTGCATACTGCCTTGGACAGCTCACAGAGATCAACGCAGGAACTATAAAATCATCAAAGGTAATGCCTTTTGCTGACGGAAGCAGTAAGCGTAATATCATGGGTGGTCTTGTCGGAGCTAATTTCGGTACTATCGAGAAGGATAATGAATTTGCTGATGATTTATCTCTTTCAGGTAAATCTAATCTCGGTGGCTTCATTGGCGAAAACTATTCTGACATGAGTCTTGACGGCTGGGATATCGATGCATCTACGGTGACTTTAAGTGTGTCTGATGCGGATGACAGTGCTGCAGGTTTCATCGCAGGCATCAATAGTGGAAAGATAGATGTTACCGATTCTGCAATATCCGGAGGAACTGTTTCCGGGGCAGAATATGCAGGAGTATATTTTGGCAAGAATTATAACGAGATATCAGACAGCAGGGTTTATACATATTTACACGATGAAACAGATGGTAAGCCACAGAGCTACCGCACGAGTGTAATGTATAATGATATCTATGATGCCACAAAAAAATTAAGTATCAGTCCTACAATGACAGTATCTGATTGTAATAAGGTTGGTATGATCTGCGGTTGGAATAATGGTGCCGTAAAGGATGTGATCATTTCAGAATACAGTAGTATCGGCGGAAATTGTGATTACTTTGGCGCTATTAGCGGAGAAGTACTTAATGATGGAGATGGTGGAATTGTCTCACACTGCATGAACTTTATGAATATCGGTGATGACAACTATAAGATCAATAATGCTGGAGGAATAGTAGGAAAGATTGATTTCTATTCAGGTGACAGTGTCATCAACCTTTGCGATAATTATGGTGCTGTAAAGGGAAAAGTATCGGCTGCAGGAATAGTGGCAGAAATAACCAAGAATGGAGATACAATCCCTTCAATAGATGACTGTATTAATCTAGGAGCGATTTCGTCAGAAGGCTCCAGCGCAGGTATTGCCGCAATTACAAATGGTACAGGCAATTTTACACGTTGTAGAAATTACGGGGTATCGACATCCGGAATAGTAGCAGGAACTCCAAACTCCGTTACGAAGTGCCTTGTAGCAAACGGTACAGATAGTATTCCTACTGGTTCGATGAACTACTATATTAAGGGAACTTCTCAGGATGTGGCCGGTTCGAATGAATTTCCGACTGACAATGTTGCTTGGCCGCTTCATTTATCTATTTATAAGGACAGTGACAACACTAAGTGGCTGACCTATGAAGATGGTTCGGGCAGTGGAAATATTGCAACAGATATGTCATGGGATGGCTTTGACGACCCTTACGATGTATCTGTTACAGGAATTGATAGAATGTATTGCTTTGATGTGTACTTTTTATCAAAATGGCAGTAAAATAGAGCGGTAACTATGTTGACGAGGTATTGTTTGATGACTATTAGATCAGGCAAAAAGAAGAATAACGATGGCGCAGCGATGATGCTTACTATAATCATCATTGCTGTGCTTATTGTGTTTACATTTTCGCTGATACTCATTTCGTATAACCTCTACGCTTCGCAGAACAAGAACCTTTCAAGCGACAGGAATTCGGAGGCTGCAAACAGTCTGAGCAGGGCGCTTAAGGATGAGCTGACGGATGAGGATGCAGTTTATAACAGCAACCTCTGGAAATACATCAGATGGAATATAGCTTACAAGAATGCTGATGATGACTGCAAGGACTGGCCGTATTATGCGCCGAACAAGGCGAAGCATACAGAGGAGTACGCGAAGAGGTATTTCAAGCTGGACAGAAATACGGATATGGAAGGCATGCCTGCGGACGTAAGCGTCTGCGTTTATTGGGAGCTTCCGGATGGCGTGACCGAGTATGATCCGGAAAACAGCAGGAATGGTATCATTCTTCATGTCGAGATAACCTGCAAGACAGGCGGACAGATCTACAAGACCTCTGATACCTACAAGCTGACTGTTGCAGATGTTGGAGACAATACCGAGCTTTCAACTGCGATAAATCTTTCAAAGCCAAAGAATTCAAATCATATTATTGATAAGAATGAAGACTGGATATGGAAATACGTGACTGAGTAATATAGATGACCGGGCCGGAAACGAGCGACGGACAAAAACTAATGAAACCGGAATGATATGACGGATGATAAAGAGGACGCGGTATGATGTTTAAGAAGAAAAGAGAATTGAATAAGAACGCGGGTTCAACCATGGTGGAAACTCTGGTTTCCTTTGTGGTGCTCTTTATCGTGCTTGCCGGACTCTACGGAATAGTAAGCTTTTCTTCAGAACTTTACATGAAATCGGTTGATACGAACCGTATGCATCAGAAGTTCTACCAGGAGGTTTACAAGTTCCCTTCAGGAAATGTTTCTGTGGACTCTGTAAACTATGATACAAGCTTCCTTGAGGCAACAGCGTATTTGCCGGGCAGTGCTTCATCAGAGGATGACACAAATGATTATGCTTCGCTTGGCCTGATGCTTGATAAGGATAAGACGGCGGCTGTTAATTATAACAGTGATTCTACGATCAGCGATACATACATCAACCTCAGCAAGATGGGCATCACAAGCTTTGTATGCATCGATCAGGATGCAATTGATGAAGAGCTGATCCGTCCGAAGATTCTACATTTCTGGTGGGATGCACCGACAACACCGTAAGGGCGGATAATGTAGATAACGAAAAGTCCGCAAGAGTGGATTATGAATATAGTATTGATAATAATAGATAACAGGTGATTCGTATGAAGTTTCTTAGAAAAAGAAAACTAAATACAAATAAGAATAAGGGTATGACTCTTGTTGAAATGATAGTATGCTTTGCGTTGCTCAGTATATTTGTTACAGTTTCAACACTGGTTATATCCAATGTTATCACGCTCTATTATCGGGTGCGCGGCGAGAGCTATGCAAGGCAGGTTGGTGACATCGTAGCGAAGAAGATCACTTCTGAGCTTTCGGGCGCTGAGTATGCAAATGACAGCTCGATTGATCCGATAATCGAAAAGAAAAACCCAAATGATGAGACCGTAGACGGTAATGTTATTACGGTTGTTGACAGCACGGATACAAAGATCAGTATGTACGCGCAGGACGGTATCCTCAAGATTTATTATCACAAGATAACGGATGAGAATGACAGCGATAATAATCGTGAACCGGTCATCTGGACCTTCGACAAGAAGATGTATAACGGCTATCAGATAGATTCGCTTGATTTTGCACAGGCTTGTTCATCAAAGAATACGGCTCTTGCGACAAAATATGATGTGACTGCGACGACCGATTATCCTACAAATGTAATCGTTGTCTACATGAAGCTGTCGAGTCCAAAATACGGCAGATTCACGATCGTCAGATACGTAAAGATGTACAATGCACCGGAGACCGGCGCTACAATTACAGATACATCGGGCAATTAATATCACAATCAGAACGATACATCAATTAGCAGATAACATGGCTGAAACAGCTGGCTTCGATATAGTATTTTAATTTACATAATATTACAAAAAACATTGCCGATACAGGCATAAAGAGTGTATAATATAAACTTGGGAAATGGTTTATGCATAGATTGTTTTCCAAGGTAAAAAATGGGGTTAAAACAGCAAAGATATTTGGGGGAAGCAGAAGTTGAGGGACAGAATCAATTTAGGGAAGATAATTAAGTTCATTTTGGTGGCTGTCGGTATATTTATTATCGGCATAGCTGTATTTATGTTCTTCAGAACTCGTGCGAGGGCGAAGGATGCGCTTCGTGAAGCAAAAAACATTTATCGTGCATTATATACGATCGATGTTGAATATTATGCCCAGGGCAAGACAATCTACGATCACTCCAAGGGTGACGGACTTGCCGACGGGGTTAAGGAAGATGTCGACAGGCTTGCGGATGCTGAGGGTAAATACATTGTTACGTCTTACAACGCACGTAAGCGCGAGGTGACGGGCATGCAGTACAGAAACGGTCATTACCTTGTGACCTACACGAAGAAGGATGGCCACGAGATATGGACGGTCGACTACTCGATGAGGCTGTACCGCCTGACTGATGAATAACCGGAGAAACTAACATGTTCTGGCTTGAGTTTACAATCATTGCGGCACGCACTCTTATAGAAATAATATTTTTTACGATAGGGGCGACAATCTTCTCGTTCCTGAACGTTGTTATTTACAGGCTTCCGCGGCACAAGGGCTATGTTAAGGGAAAGTCAATGTGCACGACCTGCGGCCATACGCTTTACAGGAAGGATCTTGTACCGATCATTTCCTGGGTGAAGCTGAAGGGGCGCTGCAGATACTGCGGGGCTAAAATATCGGTGAGATACACGATTGTTGAGCTGCTCGGTGGAGCGGCAGCGGTCGCAGCAACATTGATCCTGGGGATCAACCTTTGGGCGCTGCTGGCATTCCTGATCGCGGGCGTATTTACCGTTGTTGTATGTATCGCCTATGACGCTGCAAAAGCAAAACATAATTAAGATAGTATTTCAGCCTCTTGATGGAGACTGATAGTATAGAAAGATTATTTGAAACATTAGTAAGGTTGCAAAAGGGGACAAACTATGGCTACTTACAAGTACAAGGCTAAGGATGAAGAAGGGCGTATTACCTCCGGCGAGATGATGGCGGCGGACGAAAACGAACTTCACGAGAAGTTGAAGCTTGAGAAGTTGCTTCTGATGGACGCCAGAGAAAAGGTTGAGACGAAGAAGCGCACGAAGAAGCTGAAATACGACAGGCTGTCTGATTTCTCGCGAAGTCTCGCAAAGCTTCTTTCAGCGGGCGTTACGCTGGTCAAGGCGCTCCGCATCATTGCAGACGATGAGTCCATTCCTGAGAAGGAGAGGGAGATCTACAATGACGTATTGAAGCAGGTTCGAGCAGGTATGACGCTTTCAGATGCGCTCGAGGAACAGGGAGACACCTTCCCTCCACTCTTCGTAAACATGATCCGTTCTTCGGAAACGGGCGGAAATATGGATACAACCTGTATGAACATGGCTGAGTATTACAGCAAGGAACACAGGATGCGCCAGAAGATTTCCAGCTCGATGACCTACCCGAAGATCCTCGGAGTCCTTATAGTCATTGTACTTATTATAATTATGGGCTTCGTACTTCCGCAGTTCGATTCGCTGTTTTCACAGATGGAATCACTGCCGCTTGCGACAAGGATCCTGATGGGCATCTCCGATTTCGTTGCACATAAATGGTACCTCATCATCTTCTTCGTGGTTATCACAATCATGGCTCTGAAGATCATTTTCTCCTTCCCGAAGGTTAAGCTCTGGAAGGACAAGATGGAGCTGAGGATTCCGAAGATCGGCAAGCTGAGAAAGATCATCTACACAGCAAGATTTGCAAGAACACTTGCAAGCCTTTATTCAGCAGGTATTTCCATCATAAACTGCCTGCAGATAGCAAAGTCGACGATCGGCAACTCATATATAGAAAGTCAGTTTGATGACCTGATCGCACACATCCGTTCCGGCGGAACACTGAGCGACGGCATCGATCATATAGACGGTTTCGTAAAGAAGCTTCCTTCATCCGTAAATGTCGGTGAGGAAACCGGTGCTCTGGATCACATGCTTGTTTCGATAGCAGATCAGATGGATTACGATTCCGAGATCGCAACCGAGAAGATGGTAGCGATGATAGAGCCGCTTATGATAGTGGTCATGGCAGTCATGGTTGGTTTCATCCTGATAGCCATCATACAGCCTATCTATGGTTCTTATCAGTCAATCGCTGATACGGCCAAGTAAGGGAGGTAAAAAAGTTGAGCGTAAGTATATTTTTAAATAATACAAAAGTTCAGATAGTTACAGGAAAAAAGGGAAAGAAGGGCATATTTGAGCGTGCCATCAAGGTTGATGCTCCGGAAGGCAGCATCATCAACGGTATCGTTATGGATCCTGAGCGCTTCTCTGAGTTCCTGAACCAGGTCTGGACCGCAAATAATCTCCCTAAGAAGGATGTCATCCTTGTTGTTAACAGCAACAAGATTCCGGGACGTATGGTCGATATGCCGATCATGTCTAAGCAGAAGTCCAAGGAATACATGAGACGCGAGCTGGCCGACATGATGCGTGAGGGCGAGGAGATGCTCCTTGCTTACACCTGTGTCGCAGCCAACAAGAGTAAGAAGATGAACAAGATGTATGTCGAGCTTGCAAGCCGCGAGCAGATCAAGGACTACATCGATATCTTTGGAGCTGCAGGCATCACGCTGAAGGCTGTCCAGTCGGCTGAAGGCAGTATCATCGGTCTTCTTGAGGAGGCAACTGCAAAGCAGTACAAGACCTTCGTTATGCAGATCACAGACGAAAATATCGTTTCAAATATCCTGTGGGTTGACGGTGTATTTAACTACTTCAACTCGGTTAGACTCTTCAACGAGCCGGGCACAGAGGGCTACTACGAGGATTGCGCGAGATCTCTCAGTAACCTGAAGCAGTTCATGGCCGCAAATAAGCTTGAGTCGAAGATCGAGAGGATCGTTATCGCAGGTACGGAGAGGACGGATGTTTCCTTCTACGGAAATATGGTAGAGAACTTCGGTATCGAAGCTCCTGTAGAAATAATGAACTACGGCCTCGGTACGACTCCACAGATGCAGTTCGAGGCGCAGAAGGCTATATTTGCACTGGGCGGACTTTTTGATTCGGGCAGGGAAGAGAATTTCCTGACCAATTACAGTGCGAAGGAGAAGAAGCAAACTGTCAATCCGGAGCTGAAGAAGAATATCATCAAGATCGCGGTTGTATTTGCAGTTATGGCGATCGGATTTTTGACAGCGCTCTTCTTAAAGATCAAGCGCCAGAAGAAATACGACGAGCTGAAGGAATACAACGAGAATCCGGCAATCGTTTCGCAGGCGATGCTGTTTGATACATTTTCGGATAAGAGGGACAGGCTCGCAGCTCAGTCCAACTCGATCGATAATATGTTAAATACCATCGAGACCTATCCGATCCTTAACGATCAGGTTATCAGCGTCCTTCAGGATACAGCGCAGGGTTACGCCCAGATCGAGATCGGTAACTTCAACGCAGACAGTGGTATCGTAAATGTTTCAGCCAAGGCTAAGGACGTTGAGAAGATAAATGAATACATCAAGCGTCTTGAGGAGAAGGAGATATTCAATAGCGTTAAATATTCCGGATACGTTATGAATCAGGACGGCACTTGGACAATAAACGTTATTTGCACCTTTGCCGAAGGTGTCGGAAGGGGGGACAAATAGCATGAAGACTCAGATGACAGAAAGAGATAAAAAACTTCTTGTCGGAATGTTTATATTTGTCATTATTGTTGCGATCGGCTACTGGGGCATCATCCCGCAGATCAAGGCGTACAACAAGCTTGGCACCAAGATAGACAAGGAAGAGGTTACAAAGAGCGTCAATGAGCAGAAGGTTTCAAACCTTATCTTCGTTGAGTCGATGTGCGAGGAATACGAGGAGACCATGGCCGAGAACAAGGCGAAGTTCTACGACATGATGAGCGAGGCTGAGATCGACTTCCTGCTTACGACCAGGGCGGTTCAGCATGATCTTGAGGCGTACAGCCTGAGTATCGATATTCCGAGCAGTCCGTCAGACCGAAATGCGTACATCTATTCAGAGCTTTACAAGCAGCAGCTTGAGTGGGAGTCTCAGCGCGAGCTCCTCTACATGGATGTTGATGAGGATGAAGACGACCTCCTTGGAACAGGCGACGACAAGGACGATGACAAGAAAGAGACGACCGAGGACGAGACAGTCGATATCTGGGGAAATACAGATATGGTCGGCGAAAATACAGATATTTACGTTGCAAAGGTTACCATCTCTCTTGGTGGCGACGAAGCGCAGCTGAAGGCTTTCCTTGATGAGATCATGGCTTCAGAGAAGAAGATACTTATCACATCGTTCTCATGGGGCGAGTACAGAACTCAGCAGGCTATCGAGGTTCCGGTTGAGGAGATCATCCAGGCTGAAGAGAAGGCCGAGGCAGAGGGCGACACAACGACTACAACTACAACTAAGAAGACAGAGACAAAATACGAGCTGGTTACAGTAAAGTCACTTACGATCACTATGGAGATCTATATGTGTGACAAGGTTGAGTAAGCGGCTGATAACTATGCGAGCCGTTGAGGCGGTTGTATTTTGAACGAACCGCGCAGGCGGCAACATGAGGTACTAGACAGATTAATAGGGGAAACAGTAGCGAAGGGGCAGAATATGGAGATAAAAAATAACAGAAACATACGAATAGGTGATGTTTTAAAGGAGTTCGGATATGTTACCGACGAGCAGATCGAGGAAGCTATAGCATATCAGAAATCTCACGAAGGAGTGCGTCTCGGCGGCGCCCTCATCGAACTGAATATCATTACTGAAAGGCAGATGCTCGAAGCTCTGGGTCAGAGACTTCAGTACAGAGTGGTAAATATCTCCGATGTTACCTTCGACATAAATGCAGTCGAGGTCATTCCGCGTCCGCTTTCTGAGAAATACTGCATACTTGCGTATAAGAACGAGGATGGCGTGCTGTACATCCTGACCAACGATCCGCTGAACTTCTACGGAATTGAGGATGTTAGGCAGGTTGCCGGCGAGGACCTTCACATAGAGCTCTGCGAGAAGAAGCCTCTCGAGAATGCTATCCAGTATTATTATTCAGAGGTTTCCGCAAAGAAGGCTGCTGATAAGGCTGCCAAGTCGAACTTCGCTGAGGCTGATGAGATCGAGGTTAACGTTGAGGATGCAGACGATGATACGCCTATCATCAACCTTCTCAATTCACTCGTTGTCAGAGCCTACAATTCAAACGTTTCCGATATTCATATCGAGCCTTTCGAGAAGTTTACTTCAGTAAGAATGCGTATGGATGGCGTTATCGTCGACTTCATGACGCTTCAGAAAAATATACATAACTCGCTCATCGCGCGTATCAAGATCCTCGGTGATCTGGATATTGCAGAGCGCCGTATTCCGCAGGACGGACATTTCAAGACGACCATCGATGGTACGCCTGTCAATGTCAGAGTTTCGGTTCTGCCGACCGTATTTGGTGAGAAGGCGGTTCTTAGACTTCTTGCAAGCTCGGCTACGATCGATCATTCCGGAACCTTCGGTATGAGCGACAAGAATTACGAGATAGTTAAGGGAATGCTTAATTCTCCAAACGGTATCGTTTATGTTACCGGACCTACAGGTTCAGGTAAGTCGACGACACTTTATATGATACTTCAGGAGCTTGCTCAGAGGGCGGTTAACATAATGACAATCGAGGACCCTGTTGAGAAGAACCTTCCGAAGTTGAATCAGACGCAGGTTAATGTTACTGCCGGACTTACATTTGAAGTTGGTCTGAGAGCCCTGCTCCGTCAGGATCCGGACATCATCATGCTTGGTGAGACACGTGATGCCGAGACAGCTTCCATATCCGTAAGAGCGGCTATCACCGGTCACCTGGTTCTTTCAACCCTTCATACAAATGATGCGGCTTCTTCGGTAACACGACTAATTGATATGGGCATCGAGCCATACATGCTTGCCAACTCGCTGGTCGGCATCATCGCTCAGAGACTTGTTCGTAAGGTCTGTCCGGCATGTTCAGTCTGGGCTGAGATGACACCGGAGGAGGAGAGGATAGTTGGTCACAAGCTTCCACGAGTTAAGCATATCGTTGGCTGCAAGCAGTGCAACAATACAGGCTACAGAGGAAGAATATCACTTCATGAGATCCTTCCGATCGACAAGACCGTTAGAAAGATGATCTCGGAGAACAGAACTGCTGAGGAGATCAAGGAATACGGTATCAAGGAGCTCGGTATGGAGCCATTGAAGAGTGGCGCTATCAGATACATCGAAGAGGGTGTAACGACCGTCGAAGAGCTGGCTAAGGTTGCTTACTACGATTAATAATTAAATGATGTAATGGACTAAACGGGCTGTCACGCAAAACATTTGTGTGACGGCCTTTTTTAGTGCTTGAATATTTATAAAGAAAAAGGTATAATCTGAAAATGTAAGCGCTTACATTTTGGAAGGTAGTGGAGATAATGGTGAGTATGTATCAAGGAGGAGTTTATGAGTAATGTTATTGTTGGTCAGTCCGGCGGACCGACTGCGGTTATCAATTCAAGTCTTGCAGGGGTTTATGAGGCTGCCGTACAAAGAGGAGCTGATAAGGTATTTGGGATGCTGCACGGTATTCGCGGGCTGTTGGAGGAAAAGTACGTCAACCTTTCGGACAGGTTTAAATCGGCGCTTGATATCGAACTTTTGAAGAGAACTCCGTCAAGTTATCTCGGAAGCTGCAGGTATAAGCTGCCGGAGCTGGACGATAAAGAAGGCGAGAAGATATATTTGCAGATATTTGCAATCCTGAAGAAGCTTGATATAGGGTATTTCTTCTATATCGGAGGAAATGACAGCATGGATACCATATGCAAGCTTGCTGAATACGGCAGGAGGATCGGAAGTGTTATACGTTTTATGGGGGTCCCGAAGACTATCGACAATGATCTGATGGTCACGGACCATACTCCCGGATATGGAAGCGCTGCCAAATATATCGGTGTAGTAATGAAGGAAATAATACGCGATGCAACGGTTTACGGTACAAAATACGTTACCATCGTGGAGATTATGGGTAGAAATGCAGGATGGCTTACAGCAGCTGCGGCTCTGGCGAAGGAAGAGGATTCGGAAGGCGTGGATATGATAGCTCTGCCTGAGGTTGTATTTAATGTTGACAGATTTGTAGAGAAGGTTAAGCGGATGCAGGAAGAAAAACCGAGCGTGGTCATTGCGGTATCGGAAGGCGTCAAGCTTGCTGACGGAAGATATGTGTGCGAGCTGGCGGATGATGTCCATGCAGTGGATGCATTTGGCCATAAGGCACTTACCGGAACGGCCAGGTATCTTGCAAATGTTATCGCGAGATCGATGGATACCAAGACCAGGAGCATCGAGCTTTCAACACTGCAGCGCTGCGCGGGGCATGTCAGCTCAAGAACTGACATCACCGAGGCTTACCAGGTTGGCGGGGCAGCAGTGAAGGCGGCTTATGAAGGAAATACAGGAAAAGTTATCACACTCAAGCGAATATCAAATGCACCTTATCAGTGCACGACAGAGATTCATGATATAATTGAGGTCGCAAACCTTGAGAAAAAGATTCCGCTCAGCTGGGTGAATGATGATCATACTCAGATGAAACAGGAATTTATAGATTATGCGAAGCCACTGATCCAGGCCGAACTCACGCCTGTATATGTAAGCGGTCTGCCGAGACATATTTATCTTCCGGAACGTTTCGATTAAAGGGTTCGGTAAAAATGGGGTGAGTTTGCGTTTAAAATTTCATTTAATGGGTGGCTTGGTAGCTGATTTGTTGCGCTTTTGTTGCTATTTTGGTGATATAATAATCACAGATGAACGGGTTACAAAAGAGGGGACGTTCAGAGTGAGATTCAGTACGTAAATTGTTGGATTTAGGTATAATATTTCCACAAATAGTGAAGGGAAGTGATTGAATACGACTGAATATGGCTGATTACAGTCACAAAAATAGCACAAACTATACAATGTGCACAAACAAAATTGTGAAAAATAGTGCGACGATACGAAATGCACTAGCAGTGGTTAATAATTCTTGAAAATGAGAAAAATCACTGATATAATTAAGTCATCTAATACGTGAGAGATATCATGAAAAGGAGGAATAAACGTATGAAGAGAAAGACAAACAAAGATAAAGGTTTTACACTTGTTGAGCTGATCGTTGTTCTGGTTATCCTTGCAATCCTTGCAGCAATTCTTGTTCCTGCATTACTGGGATACATCGACAGAGCAAAAGAGAAACAGTATGTACTTAATGCTAAGTCAGCTTTAACAGCTACACAGGCAGAGTTGTCATCTATGTATGGTGAGGGAGTTGCAACAATTGACGCAACAGCGCTTTCAGGTAGAGCTACTGTCATCAAGAATACAGCTGATACACCAAAGGGATCATCTTTCTATATCGCAATCAATGCTAAGGCTGATGCAAATTCGGGCGCTGTTGCTAAGAACCATGATCATTATACAGTTACTAATGCTTATTATTATGAGGAGGGTTATTATTGCACATATAACGGAAAGACATGGACAACAACACAGACAGCACCTACAGCACCAAGTGGAAGTTCATGGACACTTGTTTATTCAAATACATCAAGTAATAACAATAGTGGAAACGGTGGAAACGGTGGAAACGGTGGAAACGGTGGAAACTAATATCCGTTGTTGATAATAACAAGCATGATATAATATATACCGCAGACCATATGGTCTGCGGTATTCTTTTATTGCTTGTGTGGATCGAGCGCTTGCTATTTACAGTACCGATTATATAAGGAAATAGCCATTTGTCCTATGATAAATACATCTGTATTTAGGATATGTCTGGAATGCAACCAGAAATAGTTGTTTCAAAGTTTATTACTCTTTTCTTTACATATAATTGAGTATACGTATAAAATTGTATTCAAAGAAGTGGTTTTTTGTCGTGTGCCTCATCTATGATGATTATCGCGGGTTACTCACTTCTTTTTTTATGTTTATCCGATCTTCCGGTTCTTAAATAGTATTCTTGTTATCGTTGTCATGTTAAGATCTCCATGTAGTTTCGAACTTTATCTTCCAGTTTTAAGGCGGTCGCGTATTTGATTAACCTTTCTGGATTATATTTATCTCCGGTAAAATATTCCCGAATTGACTGAGAATATATTTTTGTATCTGTATTTGCTTTATTCTTTATCAGATCGCAGATGCTTCGCTCGGTATCATAGGCTTTCACAATATAGCCGGATGGTGTTGTAATGTTCTCAATACCCATTTCCCAGGTTTCTTTCTTGCAATAGTGAAATATAACATTCTGATAATCTTTTTTAATCCTTGAAATATTATCTCCTTGAGGAATAGTAATATCTATAAACTTCTGAAGCTGCTTTGAAATACCATGTAGATATAAAGCGGAAGAGTGTGAAAAAATCAGCTTATTTGATCTGCTCTGGATAATGGTGAAGATATCCGGTTGATTCGCGGACAGAGTATAGTGACCGTGTGACTCTTTGATCAGTATGCCACTAAGCAGTAGATTGTATAACTGTAAACGATTAATGCCTGATTCTTCAAGAGCCTTTCCAGTGATGATACCGCTACCGGTTTCTGCCAGAATATTTAGTTTTTCGATTATATAATCCATAATTATCACCGCCTTATACAGTGACATTATACCACGCAAATATCATGGTTGTAAATAACGTTCTTTATATATTGAATATTAAAGAACGATATGCTATGATGCGATAAATAGATTGTATTTTAAAATCAGAGGGCGGTGATATAAATGCTAGAAGAATATGATATTGATAAACTTAATCCAAGAATCAACCTATATGTTAATAATAAGAGTGAAAGAGAATGTTATGTGGCGGACGACAGAGAATACCCGTATCATGGACCTATTCCTGAAGATATTTCCGATGAGGGGAAAAAGTGTAAAGGAAAGCGCAGGGATGTTGGGTGTCAGTTGAATTTAGAAATAACATATAATATAAGCGAGAATCTTGCAGATCGAGTCAGTATTGTTACTGATCCTGATGGAAAAAAGATTGTATTGATTAATGATGTTCGTTTTAAGTCAAGAAGAGGAATTGATTGGAATGAAATAGAACAGTATTTGAAACAATATATAGGAAAATGTTATGAAATAATTCAAACATCTGAAGAGATATATATAGGAACAGATTTTCCGGATGAATATGCTCATTCAAAAGATACTAAATCTGTAAAAGGTGCTAATGAAAAAGCCAAGGCAAATGCGATTTCGGTTATTGGTGAATTGATCGAAATTGCATCGGATAAAACAGAGTCTCCTGATTACAATATGAAACATGGAAATAAGGCAAAATACGGCTGGTATCGTTATAACACACGGTTTGGGATACCTGTTTATAGTGAAGATGGTGTACTGGAGAGATACAACATATTTAGAGCGAGAATAATAGTTCGCAGAGATAAAGATGGGAAGTTATATTTGTATGATGTTGTGACAATAAAAAAAGAAACGAGCAAGCCGCTTGAGTCATAGACTGTACGGTTGTAAACTTCGCTTCTTTGAGGAATATGATACAACGTTATCTATGAAATGTCAACCATGCTCTGCTCTGATGAACGCGGGGTTCTTGATTAATTCCGATGATGGTGGTAGGATGATACAGAGTATTTTATATGATACATGGTATTAAATTTGATTAGAGTTGATACGGAATCATCAGATGATGCAGGAGGGATGATCATGTCTGACAATAAAACTATGCCGGAGGATAAGGCTATAATAGATATTGAAAACCAGGATGCGATATACGATGCGAGAACACTGGGCGTTCCGAAGATGACAGTACTGGGATTCCAGCATATGTTTGCGATGTTTGGCTCGACGGTGCTGGTGCCGGCGCTGACCGGCCTTTCGGTTTCGGCGACACTTCTGTTCGCGGGACTCGGAACGCTGTTGTTCCATCTGATATCGAGAGGAAAGGTACCTGCATTTCTGGGATCATCATTTGCGTTCCTTGCAGGATATTATGCGATAGCTCCGAAAGGAGAGAAGGAGCTCCTGCCGTACGCTTGCCTGGGAGTAGCAACAGCCGGACTTGTATACGTCATACTTGCGGGACTCATCAGAGCCTTCGGCGTAAATAAAGTTATGCGTTTCTTTCCACCGATAGTAACCGGCCCGATCATAATAGCAATCGGTCTTTCGCTTTCAAAATCAGCAATCGACAACTGCACGACAAACTGGCTTGTGGCAGTCATCGCGATACTTATAGTAGTCATCTGTAATATTTACGGAAGAGGTATGATCAGGATCATCCCGATACTCTGTGGAGTGCTTGGCGCCTGCCTTGTGGCGGTTATATTTGCGCTTATCTGTGGCAGCTCGGTGACTCTTTCGGACGGCACAGAATACATATCTATGGGCGGCCTGAAGCACTTTCTGCTCTTCAAGAAGGACAGTTTGGATGCAATAAAGAGCGCTGCCTGGGTTGGCCTTCCGGTGGAGTTTAACAACACGGCATTCGCTGTATTTAAGTATGCGGATTATAAGCTGGTCGTTACCTCAATCGCAACGATCGTACCTATCGCCCTTGCAACGATAGTTGAGCATATCGGCGACATCTCGGCCATCTCATCGACGGTTGGCAAGAATTTCATCAAGGATCCGGGACTTCACAGAACGATTCTCGGCGACGGACTTGCAACGATCCTGGCTTCATTGTTCGGCGCGCCTGCAAATACAACCTACGGCGAAAATACAGGCGTCCTCACGCTTTCGAAGGTGTATGATCCACGTGTTATCAGGATCGCGGCAGGATTTGCAATGGTATTTTCGTTCTGTCCGAAGTTTGCTGCGTGTATATCGGCCATGCCGGTGCCTGTGCTCGGCGGCATCTCGCTGGTGCTTTACGGAATGATCTCGGCTATCGGTGTGCGTAATCTTGTAGAGAATCATGTTGATTTCGGCAAGACAAGAAACGTTATCATCGCGGCGCTGATCCTCGTGCTTTCTATCGGTATCACCTACAGCAAAGCGAAGGCCATCGCTTTTGAGATTGGCAGCGTAAAGATTTCCCTTTCCGGACTTGCAGTCGGATCGATCGTGGGTATCGTGCTGAACGCCGTGCTGAAGGGCAAGGACTATGAGTACGCAGAGTAAAATGTGTGAACAAAAATACACATAATTTTCATGGATATTGAATTAATATTATGATATAATGCAGAGTGGAGTGCGTTCCGCTCTGTTTTCTTTTGCAATATTTGTGATTGCATAAAGAGGAAATGTGTGGAACAACCATTAATGCAAACATAATTAGCATTTTATTAAATAAAAATGGAGGACAAAATATGTATAGCTTTGACGAAATCTTAAAGGTTGACCCTGAAGTTGCAGCGGCTATGACCGATGAGATAACAAGACAGAACGTAAACTTAGAGCTTATTGCCTCAGAGAACATCGCTTCCAAGGCAGTTATGGCAGCTATGGGCAGCCCGCTCACAAACAAGTACGCAGAGGGTTATCCTGGAAAGAGATACTACGGCGGATGCCAGTATGTTGACGTTGTAGAGGATCTCGCAAGAGAGCGTGCAAAGGAGCTTTTCGGAGCTGAGTATGCAAACGTTCAGCCTCACTCAGGCGCACAGGCAAATATGGCTGTATTTTTTGCAATCATGAATCCTGGCGACACATATATGGGTATGTCACTTGACCACGGCGGACACCTGTCACACGGTTCACCTGTAAATATGTCAGGAAAGTATTTCAACTGTGTTCCTTATGGCGTAAATGACGAGGGACGTATCGACTATGATGAGGTTCTCAGAATTGCCAAGGAGTGCAAGCCTAAGATGATCATCGCAGGTGCTTCTGCATACGCAAGAGCTATCGATTTCAAGAAGTTCCGTGAGATCGCTGACGAAGTTGGCGCAGTTCTTATGGTAGATATGGCTCACATCGCAGGTCTTATCGCAGCAGGTAAGCACATGAGTCCGATCCCATATGCTCACGTTACAACAACTACAACACACAAGACTCTTCGTGGACCAAGAGGCGGACTTATCCTCTGCAGCGAAGAGGTTAATGCAAAATACAACTTCAACAAGGCTATTTTCCCTGGAATCCAGGGCGGTCCTCTTATGCATGTTATCGCAGGTAAGGCTGTCTGCTTCAAGGAGGCTCTCTCACAGGAGTACAAGGAGTACATGGGAAGAGTTGTTGAGAACGCTTCAACACTTGCAAGCGCTCTTATCGACAGAGGCTTTGATATCGTTTCAGGCGGTACAGACAATCACCTTATGCTCGTAGACCTTAGACGTCTCGACATCTCAGGTAAGGAAGTTGAGAAGCTTCTTGATGAAGTTCACATTACAGTTAACAAGAATACAGTTCCAAATGACCCACGTTCTCCATTCGTAACAAGCGGTGTAAGAGTTGGTACTCCTGCAGTTACAACAAGAGGCGCAGTTAAGGAAGATATGTATGTAATAGCTGATGCATTCAAGGCTGCTATCATCGATAAGGACAACGCAGCAGCAGAGGCTCTTGTAAAGAGTATTACAGATAAGTATCCACTGTATGGAGGCCAGGCTATGTAATTCAGCCTGTGAGATCCGAACGGAGCGAGGATACGCGACACGAAGTGCGCCATGTGCGGAGCACATGCATAATCTGCGGAGCAGGTTATGGTATCACAGGCTAAATAAGGAGACAAAATGGACAATAATCCAAATAACAGGAATAATGGGCAGCCACCAAAGAAGGGACCTTCGGCGACGCTGATCATACTCATTATTTCAATCGTCCTTACCCTTGTTTTCTGGCAGCAGTACAATGCCTACAAAACATCCGGTGAGGAAGAGGTTTCATATGACAAATTTATTACGATGGTAGACCAGAAGGAAGTCGAGAAGGTTGAAATATACGACGAAAAGATATATTTCACCCCGAAGGAGCAGAGCGACATAACCAAGGACGTTACCTATTATGTTGTCAGGACCGACGACTACGGTCTGGTTGACCGTCTTGCAGCGGCAGATGTTAAGTTCTCGCAGATTGACGAGGGCGGAAATGCGATGATCCGTACGATCCTGTCCTACGTCATCATGATAGCTGTATTTTACATCTTTATGATGCTCATCATGAGAAGCGCCACCAAGGGCGGCGGCATCATGGGCGGCGTCGGCAAGTCAAATGCCAAGATGTATGTGCAGAAGAAGACCGGTATCACCTTCAGGGATGTTGCCGGCGAGGAAGAGGCTAAGGAGTCACTGGTCGAGCTGGTTGATTTCCTTCACCAGCCTGAAAAATACACTGCTATCGGTGCGAAGCTGCCGAGAGGTGCCCTGCTTGTAGGCCCTCCGGGTACAGGTAAAACGCTTCTTGCGAAGGCTGTTGCGGGCGAGGCAAACGTGCCGTTCTTCTCTATTTCCGGTTCGGAATTCGTTGAGATGTATGTCGGTGTAGGTGCCAGCCGTGTAAGAGATCTTTTCAAACAGGCTAACCAGATGGCACCATGTATCATCTTCATCGACGAGATCGATGCGATCGGACGCAGCCGTGATACCAGACATATGGGCGGTGATTCCGAGCGCGAGCAGACTCTTAACCAGCTGCTTTCTGAGATGGATGGTTTCGATACTTCAAAGGGTCTGATAGTCCTTGCGGCTACCAACAGACCTGAGGTTCTTGATAAGGCTCTCCTTCGTCCGGGACGTTTCGACAGACGTGTCATCGTTGAGAAGCCTGATATGAAGGGCCGTGAAGACATCATCAGGGTTCATGCGAAGAATGTTAAGCTTGATGAGACAGTAAATATACATGAGCTTGCACTTGCCACAAGTGGTGCGGTTGGTGCAGACCTTGCAAATATTGTAAATGAGGCTGCCCTCCTTGCGGTTCGTAAGGGCAGAAGTCTCGTATCCCAGAAGGACCTGATCGAGTCGGTCGAGGTTGTATTTGCGGGTAAGGAGAAGAAGGACAGGATTCTCAGCAAGGAAGAGAAGTCGATCGTTGCTTACCACGAGACCGGTCACGCGCTTCTCACAACGCTTCAGAAGCATTCGATGCCTGTTCAGAGGATCACCATCATTCCGAGAACCATGGGTTCACTCGGTTATGTATGGCAGGTTCCTGAAGAGGAAAAATACCTCGAGACCAAGGCTGAGCTCGAGGCTCGTATAGTAGTTACGATGGGCGGTCGTGCAGCAGAAGAGCTGAAGTTCAATTCTGTTACGACAGGTGCCGCAAATGATATCGAGCAGGCAACCAAGATCGCTAAGGCGATGGTTACCATGTACGGTATGTCAGACCGTTTCGGTATGGTGCAGATGGAGGAAACTACCGGACAGTACCTCGACAACAGGTCTTACTATAACTGCTCAGACAGAACAGCGGCTATGGTTGATGAAGAGATCAGACTCATCATCAAGAGATGCTATGACAAGGCTATCATGCTCCTCAAGAAGAATGAGAAGATACTTGATGCGGTTGCATCCTTCCTCGTTGAGCACGAGACCATAACCGGTGAGGAGTTCATGGACATCTTCAACCAGATCACCAAGAATCAGAAGGCGGTCTATGAGGTTGAAGAGCCATCTATGAAATACCCTGTTAGAGGCAGTTCATCATTCTCTGTTAAGGTTTCCGATGCTGTTGACGCTAAGGATGCCAAGGCTTTAAAGAAGCTTGAAAAGGCTGAAAAGGCTGATAAGAAGGCCGAGAAGAAGGCTGAAAAGAAAGCCAAGAAGGAAAAAAAAGAAGCCAAGCTGAAGACAATCCTGAAGGGCGTTAAAGGCAAGGATAAATACAAGGCTTACAAGGAATACGAAGCTAGTGACGAGTACTACGGTAAGTTCTCGATGGGCGACGATGATGACGATGACGACGATGATATCATCGTTGGCGGAAATACAGAAGCATCTTCTGAAAGAGTAACACCTGTTGCACCAACTGCTTCGGATAGACCGGAAGATAAGGCGATATTTGAGAAGAATAGTACTTATATTTCGAATCCTGAAACAGTCACAGGTTCATACAGGGAAAGAAAACCTGAGGATTATGAGCCGGCTGCAGTTGAGGATGAAGCTGATGAAACAAATGAAACAGTTTTAAACGAGGGTGTTGAAGCTGGATCAGTAGATTCACAGTCATCTGACGCTTCAAAGGATTCCGAAAAGGTTGCTATGCCTTGGGAGAATTACCCAACAGCTGAAGATAAGAGATCTGAAGCTGAGGAAAACTCAGAGGGTAATGATTCCGAGGAAGAATAATGGCGTAATCGTTGGCGGACAACATTAAAGCTGGCAGTTTGTTCTTTTAGAACGTTGTAGACAACCATAAAACTAACAAAAAGGAGAGGCAAGAGTTATACATTGGTATAACCTGCCTCTTTTTTTGCGTGTATTATCTGAATTATAGTATTCCGGAGGGAATAACTGTAAAAATATCTCTTGAGGAATACAAGGTGAAATAGTATGCAATATCACTTTTCAGTTTGCATCTTGCGGACGGCGTCGACACGGGATGAACACTCGGTCTTCTTCAGAAGATTGGAGATGTGGAAGCGCACAGTGCTCTTCGAAATAAAATATTTTTCGGAAATCTCATTGTCACTGAGGCCGTCCTTGATACATCCAAGGATCTCGGCTTCTCTGGCAGTGAGATTGTATTTTTTAGCGAAACGTGCAAGTATGGACTCTTCGGATTCCTCAACGACCGGCTCTGCCTTCGGTAATTTATTAAGCATATAGTAGACGAAGAGTACGAGCAGGATAGAATAAACAGCGGTTGAAACAAGGAGCTGCGCGATCAGCGGAACGGTCACAAAGTAAAAAACGACCATGACGACCACGTCAACGATTCTTGAAAGCATAAGACCGAAGGCTGCGAAGGGCAGCAGGCACGCTGAATCCTTCTTCAGATCCGAAAATGCAACGACTCTGTAGACAGCAACAAACCCTATGAACAGGTAGCTTAGGCAGACCGCCAGGGTGCCGTTCTTGCTGTGGAATAGAATGGTTGTCGCAATCAGCGGGTAAGTCAGGCTGGCAAGTGTGATAAGCTCGCCGAGCTGCCTTGATTTATCGATGATGAAGCCGGCACAGATGAGTCCGACTGCATAAAATGCTCTCGCCAGCGTGAAGTTGACGTTTGAGGTTCCCGGAAGGGAAAGGTAGAGTCCTGAACCGACCGAGCTCACGAATGACATGATGAGTATGAAGATAGTGAGCCAGCGGAAGGTGCGCTTGACAGTGGCAATATGTTCAGGGCTGCTTGATGGGTCGATTTCAGCAGGAACCGTATCAGTGCTGCTTTCGACCCCTTTATTTGAAGTAAATATCTCGTCCGGAGGAAGAATGGGAATATCCTCGCCGTAATAAACCGTCATGATCGTAAATAGTGCGAACATTATGTAAACAAAAACTGCTGAATCAGATGTCAGAAACCTTGAGCCGTCGATAAGAGTCAGGAAGTAAGTTCCGACCGAAGCAACAGCATAGCTGAAGCCGTAGGATTTACCGATGTCTCCCGGCTTCACGAAAGCTGAGAGCATGCAAAGGTAGTAGCCAAAATACAGTCCAACAAGAAGATTGAAGAGGCTTCCGAAGATAACTATGGCCGGTCCGTTTTTGATGAGAAGCATACATGCCATAATTGGGATGCCGATGAGAAGCAGAAGAATGAATGTGTTTTTCTTTCTGAAGAATCTTGAGGATTTGCGGATTCCAAAGATAAAGAGAAGGATGCCGGCGGCCTGCAGAAAATAATTCAGTCCTGACGTGATGAGGTCCACCATCTCGTCGCTGTAATAATCCGTGAGCAGGTACATCTGCGACATATAGGCCGAGCCTGTATAGAAAAAGCAGAATGCTACAAGCATCGTGTACAGTATCGCCTTATTGTTTTTCATTCCTCTGATCTTATCCATGGTATATCCTTTTCATAGCTTGTATTTCTGTTGTGTCAGCACGAGTCTGACACATAAAAGATTTTACCATAATTACGGATTTTGAACAATGTTTTAGGCAATTTAGTAATAAATAGTTCGAAAAACCACGTATTTGCGTGCCCTGTTACTAATCAAACAAGATTTTTTGAAGGGGTTATGTTATGATTATCGTGAATTGATATGCTTCATTTGGATCATGTCATGAAAGAAACTATATTTCGCAAAATCGGGAAGGGTTTAAAGGAGGAGTGAAAATGGCAAAAAAGAAGAAAAAAATCAGGGGGTTAAGCCTATTGATGAGTTTTATACTCTGCGTAGGATTCTGCCTGGGTGGTATACCATCAAAGGAAATCTTTGCGGATTCCGAGGGGCAGGAAGAGGTTGCTACGCCGGGAGATCCGGCCGGTCAGGATGAAGAGACCGTTAAGGGTGAACCGGGCAATGAGCAGGACAGCTTGCAGATAAAAGGACAGGCCGATGAGCAGGACGGCGAGCAGATCAAGGAACCGAATGACGGCCAGCATGGCGACCCAAATGATGGTCAGAATGATGGACAAAACAATCAGAACAATGCCAGACAGATCCAGATACAGTTCACCGGCAAGGATAAGGGTGAAGGCAAGTTTGAATTTACAGTTGACGATATTGTATTTACAGCAACATTCGTTGGAGGAAAAGTGAATGATGCGAAGGATACATGGACTGTAACGGACGGTGATTATAGCTGCAAGATTTCATTTAGTGATACGTTTGACCGTGACAGGTATGAGGTTAAGCTTTTATCTACTACAGATGACTTTGCTGCACCGCTGAAGATGACCGGAGATAATGAGGCGCTGGTATTTAACGAAAGCTATCATCTCCAGGATACGATGAAACTCACATTTGTTAAAAGGAGTAATAACGGACAGGGCAATCAGGGACCTGCTCCGGGCAATGCAACAGCCGTAATAAACTTGAGCGGACCAGAAGGCAGCTGGAACCTGTCTCCGATTGTTTATGAACCATATGATGTAGAAAACTCTGATGGCACCTGGAGTGCTCCTTATGCAAGATATGCCTTTGTTGCTGATCTCTCCATAAACAAAGGAGAAAGAACCGAAGGTATCGGACATTATGATAAAAAGAGCGATGTAAAAGGTCTTGCTAAACAGGAGATCACCTTTAACAAGGGAGATAACGACACAACCGCAAGCTTCACTTTTGCAACAAACTGGGGCGACAGGATCGAAGAGATTATCATCAATAATAAGAAGTACAACATACCGCTTAATTATGACAATAGATATGACTGGTTGGTAGCTTTTAACGGTCAGAATATCAGCTTCGACATCGATGTTGACCTTCCACAGCCTGATAAGGATGGAAAATACAACTTTGATGTACAGCTGAAGGTCAGACCTATTACAGAGAAGGAATGCTTCATCGGTAACTTCCTCTGGTCTAAGGATGAGCATTTTGCTCCGGATGGACCTGATCCGAGTGACCTTTACATAGGCCATTCATCACTTATTCTTGAGTCTGTTGACTTTAATAACGGTAAAGAGAATATTCATTGGCAGATAGACGTAGAGGACGATGGAACCGATCAGGAATATGCATATGAGAAGGATGGAGTTAAATACGACTATGCGCATTTCTCTATGAAATATCCTCCAGATGACTGTTCGATGGGTGAGATGGTTATCCCTGAGGGCGCTGAAGTAACCATGAAGATAGTTCCGGAATACGGCTATCAGGTTAAGTATTTCACAGGCGTTGACTTCGATGAAGGAAATGTCAAGCTGCAGGGTGGACAGTGCGAATTTACCTTTATTGTTGGAAGAGGCAACTTCCATATCGGCGCAAAGGTTGAAGAACAGGCGGATGATGTTGTAAGTGAGTCATCATTTATTACCGGCGGCGGAGTTGTGGTTCCTGAAGGACTTATCAATTCCGGTAGTGCGAGAATCAATATCACCGATCCGGAGCTTTCAGAGGAGAAGAAGGACGAATTCCTTGATGTAGCTTTCGATGAGGGACTTGATATTAAGGCAATCGTTGATCTTAATCTGAAGCAGGTTTATTTCAAAGGAATGGGCGATGATACCCAGGTTTGGGAGAATGATATCGACCTTACGAAGATGGATGATGATGAAAGCATTCTCGTTGGTCTTGAAATGCCTGAAGGCATGACAGAAGAAGACGGCGTGGCTATTATTCATAATATTGATGATGGTGAAGAATTTGAGGTAATCGAACCGCTCGGAATAGTAGATGGTTTGGTTGTCTTTGAGACAAGAGGTTTCTCTAATTATGCGCTTGCTGTTGAGGATGCTTTTGAAGAGTCGAGCGACGATTGGGACAGAGTAGATGTAAAGGACAAGAATACCGGAGTTTCAGCTTCAATCCTTGCACCTGATTCGGCTGATAATTATAAGCTTGTTGTTAAGGATGAGCTGGAGGGTGATAGCCCTGAGGAAATTGCAGCTGTAAAGAAGGCTATGGGAATACCTGATGAATATGAGGTTCTGAGAGGTTACTCTGTAACAGTTGTTTCTTCAGATCCTGATGTTGTGGGAGAATTCTACGGCAGAAAACCGATCATAAGTATTCCGATAAGTGATCTTACGGATAAATACGAGAACTTTACGGTTCTTGCTGTTTATGATAACGGTGCTATCGATGAAGATGGCTTAGGTTTTGATTATGAATTCATTACTCCGACGATTAAGGATGGAATGGCTGTATTTGAGGCTGAGATTGGCGGAACGTTCGTTATCCTCGGTATCGAGAAGAAGGCTGCTCAGGAAGCTGACATTGAGCCGGCAAAGAATGCTGACACATCACCGGCGACCGGTGACAGCAGTGATCCTGCACTTATGTTTATGCTTCTTATAGCTTCGGCAGGCATGATCATCCTGCTGAGGAAGAAGAGTAAGGAAGACGGTAGAGAACAGTAAGAAAGAATGAAATAAAGAAAGTGAATAAAGAAAGAGACGAAAGATAGTTTCGTACGTTATTCCTCAAAAACAAGGGGCTGCTCGATTTGAGCAGCCCCATTACTTTTATTTCCCTGACAGTTCGTCCAGTGTCTTGCCGTAAGATGGTATGAAATCATTCATGAAATCAACTATTTCAGGAAGCTCTGCGGACATTGAGCCGAGCTTATTTTCGATGCTCTTCTTGGCACTGCGGAACTCTCTGTTTCCGGAGTTTTCCTCTTCGATACATTTGATGTAAGCGGAGAGCTTATCGGCAGCTTTAACGAGACGACGCATATAGCGGTCATCCTCAGTTGGCTCAGCGCGATAGAGCTTCTCGAATTCCGGCCTAAGGTCGTTTGGAAGCTCGTTCAGAAGCTTTTTCTCGGCTATCGATTCAACCTCCTTGTAGGCTGACTGAATGCCTTCGTTGTAGTATTTTACAGGGGTTGGCATGTCGCCTGTGATGATCTCAGATGAGTCATGATAGAGCCCGATAAGAGCTGCCTTGTCAGCGTCGAGGTTTTTGCCGTGACGCACATTTCCGATGACGCAGAGTGCGTGTGCGATCATCGCAACCTCCAGACTGTGCTCGGACAGATTCTCAGCGCGTGAGTTTCTCATCAGTGCCCAGCGTTCGATATATTTCATTCTTGATATTGTTGCAAAAAAATTATAGCTCATACTTTTTACCTTCCACGAATAGATTCAGATACATAATTTACTCACAGGAGCCGTTAGAACACCGTCCGTGATCAATATGTGCAATAGTAATTCTAAGGCCTGCAGAGGCAATATGCAAGAAAGAAATATTATCTAATGATATTTAGTACAGTTTGTAGTACAATGAGATTTGTAGTGAAATGAATTGAAAGTTTGTAGTACATTGAGATTTGTAGTGAAATGAATTGAAAGTTTGTAGTACATTGAGATTTGTAGGGTAACCTGTTGAAAGCTTGAGATGGACTTCTGCCCGGGGTAGCAGACACAGGGCGTAATATGCAGGAGGAACAGGTGTATGAAGCTTAGCACCTTATTAAAATATAATGATATAGTTATCCAGTGCCACGACAATCCGGATGCGGATGCGCTGGCGTCGGGCTATGCTCTGTACTGGTATTTAGTGCAGAAGGGCAAGAGTCCGAGATTTATCTACCGCGGCCACAGTCAGGTGCAGAAGAGCAACCTCATGATCATGATCGACAGCCTCTCTGTGCCGGTCAGCTATGAGCCGGATTTTGATGAGAAGCCGGAGCTTCTTGTTACGGTGGACTGCCAGTACGGCGAGAAGAATGTGACGAAGACCGCAGCTGAGTTTGTTGCCATGATCGACCACCATCAGTCGCCTCTTGCAAGCGGCGAGATGGCCGAGATAAGGGGAAATATTGGAAGCTGCTCGACCATCATATGGGATATGATACGTGAAGAAGGCCTTGACGTGAATGATGACAGGAAGCTTGCGACTGCCATGTATTACGGCCTTTTTACAGATACTAACAGGCTTTCCGAGATGTCGCATCCACTGGACCGCGATATGGTCGACAACCTGGTCATCTATAAGAGTATGATCACCGAGATGTCCAATTCAAATATCACCCTGCGCGAGCTGAAGATAACCGGCAGAGCGATCATGGGCTATGAGTATTTCTACGATGACAGATATATGCTTATCAGCGCTGAAAAATGCGATCCGAACATACTCGGTGTTATCAGCGATTTTGCGATGGAAACAGCCGGTGTAAATGTATGTATCGCATATTATAGTTCACCATCCGAGATTAAATTCTCTGTAAGGAGCTGCGTTAAGGAAGTCCATGCCGATGAACTCGCAGGCTTTCTTGCCGAAGGAGTTGGCGGTGGCGGAGGCCATCTGACCAAGGCCGGCGGAACCATAAAGCCGGATAAGCTTATGGAAAGCATAGGCGGTAAGTTGGACGAAAATGATATAAACGAAAAGCAGCTCACGAAGGTTACGGCTGAACATTTCAAATCGAAGATGAAGCTGTATTATGAAAGCTATGAGATAATTTATGCGAGAACTGCAGAGATAGACAGGACCGGCATGAAGCTTTACGAGAAGCTTCCGCAGGAGCTTGGAGTTGTGAAGCTTACGGACATCTTCCCGGCGGGAAGTATGGCCGGCATCAGAACACTCGAGGGCGACATCGACCTGGTCGTATCCGATGACATCTATCTAATGATAGGAATCGAGGGCGAGGTCTATCCGATCACCGAGGCGAAGCTCACGAAGAGCTACAAGCTGCTTGATAAGAAATACGACAGAAAGTTCGAATACTCACCAAGTATCCGCAACAGTCTCACCGGTGAGGTGAAGAAGGTCCTTGAATACTCGCACGCCTGCATCAGTACCGGTATCTCGCGTATCTACGCAAGACCGCTTACCCGCAAGGTGAAGCTTTTCACCGCCTGGGACGAAGAAAAATATTACTCCGGTGATCCGGATGACATCATCGCCGTCCGAGAAGACGATCCGCACGACATATATGTAATCCGTGGCCGCCTCTTTTCTCAATTATACGTAGAAATCCCAGAGTAGTTTACGCTTTATCTCAGCGGACTTGAAATGTCATTCACGTTGCTAAGGCGTCTCAGTAGAACTGATCAATTCCATATTGAAACAAAACAGGAGCCCCATATAAGAGTGTCCTCGAAGGCGTATTTTGTTACAACTGAGAGGATATACTTATATGGGGCTCCGTCCGTTATTTAATTAATCATCAATTCCATACTGAGACTTTTCTTCGTCGGTCATTTCAAGTCCGCCGAGCAGCTTATTTCCTTTTTCGATAAGCTCAACCACCGTATAGTGCTTAAAGTATCCTACGCGGTGTCCTCCGGTCTCCCCACTCGTATAAGTGAAGAAGTGATCCGTCGGTGCATGACGTCCCATACAGTTATTTATATTTGCTATTTCGTACCAGCTTTCGGTATCGATGATATCAAGCATATCTATATGCTGGATATAAAGATTCTTGCTCTTTTTGTCATACTGGAAGGTGACAGGATATGACATTGTCGAGTAGGTCGTAAGATCGGACTTACCAATAAACTCGCCGGTTGATGCCTTGTATCTGTACAGATTACCGTTTGTGTAAGGCACCAGGAACATATCCTCGAAGCAGTAGATGCCGAGAGGGGTGGTACCCGGGCAGGTAAAACTGTATTTTAAAGTTCCGTTCTTATCTACAGCAGCGATCTGAGTTGTATCGGTTATTATATACAGTCCCGCATCAACGCTGTAGTCAGCATAGGTGGAATATGTATAGCCGTAAGGACGCTCGGCATCCGTTACCTTGCCGGTCTTCTCATCGACAAATATATCCTTGTCGCTGCTGGTATAATAGATGCTTCCGCACTCAGGCAGATAGATCGGAGCGGTAGGAGTAAGAGCTGCCGGAATATCTATCGGATAATCCTTTGATTTTCCGGTTGCCAGATCATATATTACAATAGAGTATTTCTTATCTCCGTCATCCCTGATATAGAATATCTTGTTGTCATAGAAAGAGCAGAGATTTTCGGCAAGATAGGTCTTGCCGGAAATAGTTGTATTTTCAAACTCACCGGTGTGGATATTGATCTTAGTCAGGATCATGTCCAGTGACTGGGTCTGCACGATATACAGGTAACCGTCGTAACATCCAAGTATTTTGAACAGAGCTGAAAGCTGGTCGCTCTGAAGCTCTATCTGCTGCATCAGTTTGTTTGTATTCGGATCTATGAGGAACAGCTCCTTCTTTGTAGAACCGTTCGAAAAGATCGCAAGAACCTCGTCGTTGATATAATAATCACGATAGATCGTTTCAACTCTTATGCCTGCTTTTTCATCGACTTCCTGCCATTCCTCATCATACACATAGAGACCGTAGAAGATTATCTCGCTGGAAGTGCTCTGATGGACATAAACGCCGTTTTTGATCATTACCTTGTCTATGTTGTCAGTGAATTCCTGCTGAGCAGAAACTGCGTGCTCACCTCTGTTTGGAGAAGGAACCGCAAGTTTGCCGTCATTTGTGATATAAAGCGGCCAGCCGTCTCCGTCACGGTCACTCATATCGATTATCGTTGAGTTCACGTTGTGGCTGTAGTAGCAGTAACCGGTCTCGATGTCGTAGATCTCGGCTATATTTCCACATGCGTAAGCAACCTGCTTATCCTGTGGGATAGGGAGAAATATACTTTTAAGCACTACCTCGGTACTGACGAGATCATGCTCCCATTTCTTGGCCAGTGTCTTCGCATCAAGGCAGATGATGTAGGTGTGGTCCTCATTGAGATAATAGGTTCCGGACTGCAGCGCGCTTGAGTTGAAGTCGTCGGTTACTGTTGCGATAACTATGTGGTCATCGTCGCCCCAGCAGAGGTCTCTGATACGTCTGCCTGTTATTACTGTGCTGTAGCTTGTCTGTCCGGTGGCGATGTCATATATGCAAACGATATAGTCCATATCATTGCAATATGCATAATATGCGAGTCTCTTCCCGTCAGGAGACAGCTTATATTCGATAGGGTTGATAGTATTGTTATTATCTTCCTTTGGAATACTGTATTTTTCAACAAGTCCGCCGGTTTCATAGTTGAAGCGTCCGACAGACTGATTGGTCATAGCCAGAAGAACACAGTTGTCATCGGTAAGGATCGACTCCTTCTGAACAAACTGTTCAGGACTTGCAGTATAGGTCCATTTTGATTCACGCTTGGTCAGGTTGTAGGCTGTGATCTTCTCCCTGCTCCATACGAGGAAGGTGCTGTCGTCAGCGTAGATCATGCCTATAATATTGGTTGATGGATCCGAAACCTCGATAATCTTTTCGTGGGTTCTTGTATCCCAGATGATAAGCGTATTTCCGTTGTCTCTTGCAGCGAGAGTTGTGCCCTCCGGAGAAAGCAGGAAGTCCTTTATCATGTTCGGAAGTCTGTAGTTCCAGACTGAATCGATATTTGATCCCTGAAGTGAGACATAGGCGAGAGAGGCGTCTGTCAGTGCACGTACAGCCTCGGCTGTTACCGGACGTTCGCTGCCTTTGTCGGGCAGGGCTTCAAGAGCCAGTTGAAGCGCAAGGATACGCTGCTCCTTGTCCAGTACTCGCTGTGACTCGTTGGCCAGATAGCGCGACTGGTTTCTGAGAGAATTGAGGAAGTTTTTGTGGATTTCCTTCTTACTCAGATACATATATGCACCGAAAGCGAGAGCAAGAAGCATGACGCCGGCAAATATGATCGACATCCTGCGCATCTTATACTGACGACGTCTGTTCATGAGTTCGTCATAGCTGCAGCCGATGATTCCTGAAGCAAGTCTCGGGAGTTCTTCCTTCTTCGCACGCTTAAGGGAACCGCGGAAGTCGCAGGAAAGCGGCTCTACGTTGACATCAACGATCTTTTCACGGCCGTATTCATCCTTTATCACGCGTTCTCCGGTAAGGAGTATTTCAGGGATAACCTCAACAGGCTCGCCTTCTGCAAGCACTGTAAATATCTCCCTCTTGGAGTGGTTCCTGAGGAAAAACTCAATCTCACGCTGAACCCAGATGGACTCCTTGGCAGCAGGAGAGCAGATGACTATCAGTCGGTCTGCATTTTCCAGTGCGGTGGCGATCTCGTCGCTGAGGTCGCTTGTTATAGGAAGCTCGTCCTTGTCTCTGAATACACGCTGGATACGCTTCATACCGTATTTTTTCTGAAGCTTGCGCGGAATATGGAAATGCTCGAGACTGTGCTGAACAGTTTCTGCAATCTTTATATCATGCTCTGCATGTTTGTATGAGATAAATGCATTGTAATGCATGATCAACCTCCCAAATCATATATTTATAACTATAAATACTTCTTCACTGTTATTTTGCGGTTCCGATCCTCTGTCCGAAAAGAACAGGATATTCTCTGCCAACCTTTGAGGACTCAAGAATATGATCGTCAACCGTAAGTTTGCCCGGCTCGACAAGAACGATTATGGTTGAACCTCCGTAGAGGAAGGTTCCCTTCTCTGAACCGCGTTTTACAGGACCCTTGGCTGCAAGGTGATTCTTGATCCTGCCCACCAGCATAGCACCGACCTCCATCTGTGTCAGGATGCCGAAACGATCGGTCTTGATACAGGTGTATTCCCTGCAGTTTTCGATAAATACAGGTCTGTTCTCAAGTGCTATCGGACGGACTGTATGGAGCACGCCCGGAATAAATCTGTTGCGGCTCTTCATACCACTCTCGGCGTAGCAGTAGCGGTGGTAGTTATCCACGCAGAGTCTGTAGACGAGTGCGTAGCCGCCTTCGTAGCGTTCGGCAAGCTTCTTATCACGCAGCAGACTGTGGATGGAATAGATGCTCTGCTTAACAGGAAGGGCAGTACCCTTTCTGATAGGAACAACGGTAAGCTTTCCGTCACAAGGCGAGATCATCACATTCTCATCAGTTTCAACCTTGCGTGCGTTGTCCTTAAGCTTCCTGCTGAAACAGTCATTGAAACTGTCGAACTCGGTCTTCTCGAATTCACTTGTATCCAGGTCGTTATTTTGGATGAATCCCGAAACGAGAAACTTCGAATATTTTGAGTCAAGAAAACGGCCGGCTGCCTTGGAAACCGTTCTTGAAGTAAGCGGTTTAAGTATCAGTCTGCCGACCTTTGTCGTATATAGAAACGTCAGTGTATCCATGTTTTTATCCCCTCTTGAAAATACATTTTAACATATCATTTCACCGTAAAAACGGCGCACGGGCATACGTACCCATCTTCATATAGTTTATGATAAATACAGCTTATTGTAAAGCGTTCAATTGCAGTATATTTAACTGTTTTTTCGTTGCCGATGACCGTTCAAAGTGATATAATATCCTAGTAATATTGTGTCCTAAAAGATATTACGTTTTGAAGCTGGTTTTTTATGGGTTAATTTTTTACGGAGAAGTATGGTTAAAGGCAGAATTGCTGTCCTACTGGGACAGGCAGAAGAAGATCATCAGGAAAAGTTTATAACCGGTGCGATGAAGCAGGCCTTTCGTGAGGGTTACGATGTCTGCGTATTTTCTATGTATATCAAATATCAGAGCACTCCTGAGAGAGAAAAAGGTGACAGTGCTATATTTGATATGATCAATTATTCTAAGTTTGATGCGGTTATCATTATGTCTGATACAATTCAGACACCGGGCTTTCTTGAGAAGCTCGAGGATGATGTCCACAGAAAGTTCAGTGGACCGGTCATCTGTGTCGATGCTGAGTCGAAGTATTTTAAAAGCTTCTGGACCGACGGATATGAGCCTATCTACGAACTCGTTTCACATCTTATAGAAGTTCATAACAAGAAGGATATAGCCTTCCTTACAGGTAAGAGATGGCACCGCCATTCACAGAGAAGGCTTGAGGCATTTAAGGATTGCATGAGGGATCATAACCTTCCTATCAGGGAGGGCAGGATCTTCTATGGCGACTTCTGGTACACCAGCGGTGACGGCTGCGCTGATGCTCTGCTCAGCTATGGCACTGAGCTGCCGGAGGCTGTTGCCTGCGCGAATGACTGTATGGCCATCGGTCTTGCCAATGCCTTCGAGAAGAGAGGAATACACGTTCCTAAGGATATTGCGGTAACAGGCTACGGAACCACTGAGGAAGGACGTACCAGTCCAAAACCACTAACCTCTTCTTATATTCCTTCAGAGAATTACGGCGAGTATTCTGTTCAGTGCGTGCTTGCATTACTGAAGGGTGAGGAGCTTCCTGAGATAGAGCTTAAGCCTGAGCTTTACATAGGAGAGAGCTGCGGTTGTGCGTATGATCCTGTAAGGTGTGCGGTAAAGAATCGCGAAAGCTGGGAGACTGCTGATTCGACAGACAGTTTCTATTCCATCCATAACCTCATGCAGGAGGATATGATGAAGGAAACCTCTGTTAAGGGATTCTTCGATGTTGTATATACAAATATTTTCCAGCTGAACGGCGCTGAAAGCTTCCATCTGTTTTTGAATGAAAACAGTGATGAGGTAGGTTATTCGGACAGGATGCTGAAGGCTATAAGCTATCACAGCGACGCTGACAGCCAGGATGAGATAAGTGTTTCTGATTTTATGGACAGGAGCCTTATGCTTGAGGAGCTTTATGAGCAGCATATTATGCCGAAGGGTTATATTTTCACGCCTTTCTATTTTGAGGAGAAGACTCACGGCTATGCGGTCATCAGCTACGGAACAGAGCCGAGAAGCTATGATCCGGAATACAGACTTTGGATAAATGCTGTTGCCAGAGGCTTTGAGACGGTCATCAGAAATATAGAGCTTATGCAGCTGAAGTCGATACTTACCAATTCAAATGTTGGTGGTCACCGCTTCGGAGCTGAGGAAATCGATAAAGGCAAGCTTACGGAAGAGGAGCTTAAGGAGATGGAGATGGTCGAGAAGATACTCGACGATAACAGCCTCATCTACTACTTCCAGCCGATAGTTGATACGATAGACGGAAGCATATTTGCATACGAAGCTCTTATGAGATCGGGCATCCCTAAGCTTTCACCGCTTAAGATACTTAAGTTCGCCGAGACAACAGGACGTCTCGACGAGGTTGAAAAATACACATTTATAAATGTCCTGAAGATAATCGATGCTGAGAGGGATGTGTTTACCGGTAAGAAGGTATTTATTAACAGTATTCCGGGCATCAAGCTTCCGGACGAGGATATGGTCGTCATAAACGACGGTATTTCCAGAAATCACGACAGGATAGTTGTGGAGATAACCGAGTCCGCCGAGATGGAGGATGAGGATTACAGCAGATTCAAGCATTTTACGCGAGATAACGGAGTCGGTATCGCGGTCGATGATTACGGGACCGGATATTCGAATATCTCAAATCTTCTCAGGTATATGCCTGAATATGTAAAGATAGACAGGGCGCTTATCACGAATGTCCAGAATGATCTGAATAAGCAGCATTTCATGAGAGAGATCATCAAGTTCTGTCATGACTGTAATATCAAGGCGCTTGCAGAGGGCGTTGAAACCTCTGAGGAGCTGAGTACGGTCATGAGTCTGGGCGTTGATCTGATCCAGGGTTATTACACAGCCAGACCGGCTCCTGAGGTCATCGATTCAATCCCGCAGGTGATCAGAAACGAGATCATCCATAATCGTCAGGAGTTCGAGGATAAGAATGCCAAGAGCGTCTACATATCAGGAAGATCCGGAAGGATCAATCTGGGTACGCTCATCAAGGAGAATTATAACAGTATCGAGGTTCGCGGCGAGAATGTTACCTACAAGGATCTTACCATAGCGGGTGCGCCGGGGCTTAAGAACGAGATAAGCATCAATGTTGTTGACGGTTATTCGGGTACACTCACCTTTGAAAATATATCGCTTTTCAGCGTGAAAAATATGCCTTGCCTCAACATAGGAAAGAATGCCGATGTGACGGTCATCCTGAAGGGCGACAACAGCTTCAGGGGCGGTGGAATACTTGTTCCGAAGGGCTCGAAGCTGACTGTAAGAGGCGATGGAAATCTCAGCATAAACATATCGGCAAGCAGCTATTTCGGCATAGGAAATACTGTTAAGAATGAATGCGGAGACCTGTATTTCCACCAGGACGGCGAGATTAAGATACATGCGAAGGGGCGCGAAGGAATCGGAATCGGTGCCGGAATGGGCGGTGGCATACACGTATGCAGAGGTAAATACGAGCTCATGCTTGCGGGCGAGGTTGGTATAGGCATCGGAACCATGGATACGGATGCTGAGCTTGTTGTTGATTTCTGCGATATGTCGGTGGATGTAAGCTCGACCAGGAGTGTATGCATCGGATCAATGAACGGTTCGGTAAATATCACTCTCAGTCGTTCTTCCTACAACTTAGTTGCGGGCGGAACCGAGGCTGTCATCTGCGGTACCATGAAGGGCAAGTCAGCAGTGATCGATATGAGCGAAGGAACGATGCACGCTTCACTGAATGCCGAGAAATCAACGGTTGTTGGCGCGCTTAACGGCAGTACAAGGTTCAGTATGCAGAGAGCAAAGCTGGTTGCTGACAGCAGCGGCAGGAATGCGCTGATATTTGGCGGCTTAAGCGATGATAATAAGATTTCAATAAAGAATGCGGATGTCATGACGAATCTGGTTTCCGAGCTGCGAAGGGATACCTTTGCCACGGAGGAGAATTTCGAGCTTGTCAACGGACGTCCTCAGTTCATGATAAATGGCGAGATTATAAAGAGAAATATTACGATCAGGCCTGAAGAGTTTTAAAAGTATTTATAGATGGAAGGAGCGAAGAGATGAATTGTATTTTATGCGGACAGCCGCTTATTCCGGGCGAGAGCCAGTGTAGGAATTGCGGTCGATTTGTTAATACAATGCAGACACCACGGGGAGCAGCGGGATCAAATCTAACGGGAGGAGCGCAGGCAAACGTACAGTCGCAGGCAGGTGTGCAATCGGGCAACTATGCACCGCAGGGAGCGAGACCGGCACAGCCTAATGTACAGTCGCAGGCAGGTGTGCAATCTGGTAACTATGCACCACAGGGAGCGAGACCGGCACAGCCTAATGTACAGTCGCAGGCAGGTGTGCAATCGGGCAACTATGCACCACAGGGAGCAAGACCGGCACAGCCTAATGTACAGTTGCAGGCAGGTGTGCAATCTGGCAACTATGCACCACAGGGAGCAAGACTGGCACAGCCTAATGTACAGTTGCAGGCAGGTGTGCAATCTGGCAACTATGCACCACAGGGAGCAAGACTGGCACAGCCTAATGTACAGTTGCAGGCAGGTGTACAGCAGCCACAAGTGGGGGCAGCAGTTAGAGCAGCTTCACAACCTACAGTAGGAACACCACAGGGGGCGCCACAGCCTGGCAATTACGCACCACAGGGTACAGCGGCAAGACCGGCAGCAGGACCGGCACAGAGTCCATATGCACCACAAGGTGCAGCAAGACCGACAACAGGGGCAACGCAGAGTCCATATGCGCCACAGGGAGCAGCAGCAAGACCGACAACAGGGACAACGCAGAGTCCATATGCGCCACAGGGTGGAGCAAGACCTGCAGGACAGCCGGCAATGACCATGAAACCACAGCAGCCGGCATATGGTGGAGGACGTCCACCTGTCCCGCCACAGAATAAAGGCCCGCAGAAACCGTCGGGTGGCGGCAAGGGCAAGATGATAGCTCTTATAATCGCTGCGATCGTCCTTGTAGTTGGCGGTGTGGTCGCAACGATACTTATACTTAAGAATAAAGACAAAGATAAAGATACAAACAGAGGCGGCAGAGTTGATAATACAACCGTCACAACAGGTGTTGTAACAACCGAAACAACCAGCAGCCCGACTACCACGGAATACACGACCAATCTTACAACAGAACTTTCAACCGAGCCTACAACTACTCAGCAGGCAAACGGAAGCAAGACTGTAATGATGTATATCATCGGTTCAGATCTTGAGACCAAGTGGGGCGAGGCCAGTATGGATATCCAGGAGATCCTGGATGCAAACCTTGGCAGCAATGTAAACTTCATCATTCAGACCGGTGGTGCACAACAGTGGCAGAACGACCTTATGATCGATGGCGAGTGCCAGCGTTTCGAGGTTCAGGGAAATAAGCTTGTAGAGCTTCAGAAGCTTGGCAAGATGAATATGGCTGATTACAACAGCCTTACCGATTTCATCAATTACTGCAAGAATACCTTCCCGGCAGATTCATATATGCTTGTTCTCTGGGATCACGGCGGAGACATACCTATTTCCTACGGTGTGGATGAGATGTTCCCTGGCAAGATGATGACAGCTGCTGAAATAGGAATGGCTGTTGGCAATTCGGGAGTTCATTTCGAAAGCCTTCTCTTTGATGCATGTAATGTATGTACCCTTGAGGTAGCAATGTCTGTTCACAAGTACACAGACTATATGGTTGCGGCAGAAAGCTACGTAAACGGTACGGGTTATTATTATACAGACTGGCTGAAGATATATCAGGACTGCGCTATCGGAGATCTCGATTATACCGAGCAGATATGCAGGGACTACATGAAGGTTATTCACCAGTATGATATGACAGGTTCTATCTCAGTCCTTGAAATGGATAAGGTGCCTGAGGTTTATGACGCATATAAGAATTATATCGCCGATCTGAACAAAACAGTTATCAACGGAAATGATTATGTTGCATATTCGCAGGCAAGATCCAACTGTATTTCATACGAATATACCGATACTATCGACATTATCACTCTGGCGAGCCAGTATAATAACGATTATTCGACAAAGCTTATAAACTCTATCGTTAACAGCGTTTCCTACACAGAAAGTGATTTCGCTGCAGGACATGGTATAGCGGTTTATTCTCCGTTTGAATATATTGAATTCTATTCGGGCGCAAGAAACATGATGGTTCAGCTGAACTATGATCAGGAGATACTCAGCTTCTACGATGCATATTGTTCGATGAAGAGCGCATATCAGGGCGGCAGTGAATCAAGCACTGAGGAGTGGTATGATGACGACACTGTAAATGAAAATGTCGATCCTTCAAATGTTGCTCAGAATTATACGCTTTCTGTTTCAAGCAACTCGAGCGGACAGCCGATCGTTGATGTTCCGGATGATCTCTGGGATACATATCAGCACATCGAGCTTGGTGTTATCCTTATGTCGGAAGACGGCAACCAGGGACTTATGCTTGGTACGGATTACCTTGATACCTATGATGATGAAGGAAATCTTCTTCTTGCGAAGCCGGATTCGTGGGCGTTCCTGAACGGAAGTGTTTGTTCATATGTATGTCTCGAAGCTTATGATGATCCGACGGATCAGAATAAGTGGGAAATGTACGGCACGATATTTGCAAAGGTCAACGGACAGACAGCGCTTATCCTTGTTTACTACAGCAATGATTATCCGAGTGGTGTAGTTCAGGGTTATGCGCTCGTTGATTACGATAAGATATCCGAAACGACTTCTGATTTCTATCAGTTCCAGGATACAGATACTATAGATCTGGTTTATCCTGTATTTGACGGAACCGGAAACGCAACGTATGTTGATAATAATAAACCGTTCACATACGCAGATCTCAGCCTTACATATGAGTCAATCGATCTTTCAGGTTATACGGTAGCTGTATGGTATACTATCGTGGATGTATACGGAAATACATACGAGACCGAAGGATACTATGCTGAGAATTAAATAGTTTTTAAATACTTTGGGCAGTGGACTTGTTCCGCTGCCCTTTCTGTATAGATAATGAGCTGAGTATATGTAACATTATGCTTGCATATATGATGGGAATCCATGGAACAATAAATTGTACTTGTTGCCTGTGAAATAACAATATTTTGCGTTTTTGATATGGAAACATTGGTTTTTGTATGGTAAAATAGCAAAGATGGCTGTTTGGGCGGTTTTATTTGTATTTGTTTGAGGAAAGTAACAGCCGGTTTAAAGAAATCATATTAGGGGAAAGTGAGACGATCATGGCATATAATGCAGAGAAGATCAAGGTTTTAAAGGGACTTGAGCCGGTCAGGCTGCGTCCCGGAATGTATATCGGAAATACGGGCAGGAGCGGTCTCAACCATCTGGTTCAGGAGATCATCGACAACTCGGTGGATGAGCATCTGGCGGGCTATTGCAACAATATTTCCGTAACGGTCAATGAGGATGGTTCGGCAACTGTTTCGGATGACGGAAGAGGCGTGCCGGTAGATATGCATCCGACCGAGAAGCAGCCGGCAGAGAGAGTTGTTTATACGGTCCTTCATGCGGGCGGCAAGTTTAACAGCAGTACTTATAAGATAAGCGGTGGTCTCCACGGCGTTGGTTCGGCGGTTGTTAATGCGCTCAGCAAGAAGCTTATCGTGGATGTTTACAGAAACGGCTACGTTTACCACGATACCTATGCTTACGGCAGTCCGACGACCGAGCTTGTGGACGGCGAGCTTCCGAAGGAGAAGCTTGCAAGGAAGAGGACCGGTACGACGGTAACTCTCTATCCGGACGATACAATATTTGAAACGGTTAAGTTTAAGTGCAGTGCGATCAAACAGCGTATCAAGGAGACGGCATATCTGAATCCTGAGCTGACGATCACCTTTCACAATAAGAGGGACGGCGAGGAGCCTGAGGTATTTCATCAGCCGGGCGGACTTTCGGCTTTTGTTGAGGATGTTTCCGAGGGACTTACACATACTTCACCGGTTGTTTCCATAAGCGGCGAGAAGGATGGTATCTCGGCTGAGATCGTATTTGTCATGACTGAGGACGGTGACGAAAATATCATCGGTTTCACAAATAATATCACTAACCCGGAGGGCGGTACGCACGTAAGTGCCTTCAAGTCTTCCTTCGCAAAGGTGATCAACCAGTATGCGAGAAATGAGCTTGGACTCCTGAAGGATAAGGACGCGAACCTGTCTGGTGCGGATATCAGAAGCGGAATGACGGCAGTCATCTCCATCAGACATCCGGATCCGCAGTTCGAAGGTCAGACCAAGACCAAGCTTTCAAATACAGATGTTCTGAAGGCGGTTGACGATATCGTCAAGGAGCAGCTTACAGTGTATTTTGACAGAAATTATGAGGTTCTGAAAGATATCTCCGACAGGGCACTGGCACTTTCTAAGAAGAGAGCAAACGAGAAGTCGAAGATCAACCTCAGCAAGTTCTCCTTCGAAGGAAACGGCAAGCTGGTGCGCCAGGAGAGTAATGACGCATCAAAATGCGAGCTCTTCATAGTCGAGGGTGATTCCGCAGGCGGCTCAGCAAAGTCAGCCAGAAACAGACAGTATCAGGCGATACTTCCTCTTCGCGGTAAGATCCTTAATGTTGAGAAGGTTCCTGTCAGCAAGGTGCTCGAGAACGCCGAGATCAAGGCTCTCATCAATGCTTTCGGCTGCGGCTTCATGCAGGGCTACGGCAACGATTTCGACATCGAGAAGCTGAATTACAACAAGATAATAATCATGACGGATGCCGACGTGGACGGTGCACATATTGCGACCCTCCTCCTCACATTCTTCTACAGATTCTATCCGGACCTCATCAACGAGGGCCATATATATATAGCCATCCCGCCACTCTACAGAGTCGGTGAGGGCAAGAATATCAAATACCTCTATTCGGACAACGAGCTTGAGAAATACCGTGCGACACACACCAGGAAGTTCACTATCCAGAGATACAAGGGTCTTGGTGAGATGGATGCAGATCAGCTCTTTGAAACAACGATGGACGTAAATAATAGGCTTCTGAAGCAGGTTTCAATCGATTCCATGGCTGAGGCGACAGCTATCACACACACCCTTATGGGCAACGACGTCGCCCCGAGACGTAGTTACATAGAAAAACATAGCAGAGAAGCTAATATTGATATGTAGGATTAAGGAGAAAATATGGCGGAGAAAATATCTGCGGTCGACTACGAGTCCGAAATGGGCCAGTCCTATGTCGACTATGCAATGTCAGTTATAACGGAGCGAGCTCTTCCTGATGTCAGGGACGGTCTGAAGCCGGTTCAGAGAAGAATCCTGTATTCTTTATCGGAGCTCACTTCCTCAGATACACCACACAGAAAATGTGCCCGTATCGTAGGTGATACAATGGGTAAATACCACCCTCACGGCGACAGCTCAATCTATGAGGGTCTGGTAAATCTTGCGCAGAACTGGAAGCTTCCGATTCCTCTCGTGGATCCTCATGGAAACTTCGGTGATGTTTCAGGTTCGGGCGCAGCAGCTATGCGTTACACGGAAGCACGTATTTCCAAGTATACGGAAGAAGCGTGCATGAAGGACCTGAAGTTCTGCAAGGAGGATTTCATACCTAACTTCGACGGAACCGAGATGGAGCCAACCTACCTTCCGTTCCAGGTTCCAAACCTTCTCGTAAGCGGTTCGATGGGTATCGCCGTTGGTATGGCGACAAATATACCGACTCACAACCTCGGTGAGGTTATCGACGGAACCATTGCTTATCTTGAGAATCCGGATATTACGACAGAAGAGCTTCTGGACATCATCAAGGGACCTGATTTCGCTACAGGAGGCATCATAAATACGTCAAGGGAGAACCTTCTCTCCATCTACGAGACCGGCCTTGGCAGGCTTCGTGTAAGAGGTAAGGTTGAGATAAGAGATATCGGTCACGGAAGAAAGTCAATCTGTGTGACTGAGCTTCCTTTCACGATGATCAACGGAACCGAGAAGTTCCTCAACACTGTTGCCGATCTGGTTCGTAACAGAGAGCTTCCGCAGGTTGTCGACATCGCCGACAGAGGCGACAAGGATGGTGAGTGCCTCGCAATCGATGTGAAGAAGGGCACCACCGACGAAGAAATAGAGAATATCATCAATATTTTATATAAGAAGGCGGGACTTGAGGATACCTACGGTGTAAATATTAACTGTATCAATAACCGCAAGCCGGAGGTTATGGGTCTGAGAAAGATCCTTAAGCTCTACACCGACTTCAAGACAGATATCTATAATAAGAAATACACCAAGCTTCTTGCAGAGCAGCAGGATGTGAAGGAGATCAAGGAAGGACTTCTTGAGGCGGTTGATGTGATCGACCTTATCATCGAGATACTCCGCGGCTCAAAGACTATCGCTATGGCGAAGAAGTGTCTTATGACCGGTGAGACCGAGGGCATCAAGTTCAGATTCAAGGGCTCTGAGATGGATGCGAAGGAGCTTAGATTTACCGAGAAGCAGACCGATGCCATCCTTGCGATGCGTCTCTCAAAGCTGATCGGTCTCGAGATCGAAGCTCTGAAGAAGGAACTGGCTGAGGCTGAGAGACTTATCAAGAAATACACCAAGCTGCTTGGTTCAAAGGCTGAGATGCGTCGTCAGATGATCGCAGATATGGAGGAGCTTAAGAAGTTTGCTAAGCCGAGAATGACTGTCATCGAGGATCTCGGAGAGATCAAGGTGAAGAAGGCTGAGGAGAAGCCGGTTGAGATATCAGTGCTTCTTGACAGATTCTATTATCTTAAGTGCATCGACAGAAACATCTATGATAAGAACGCTGAGCAGATCCAGAAGGATTACCGCTTCTCTGTAAATACCATGACCGATGACAGGCTGATCGCATTTACGGATAAGGGCTTTGCTTACGTGATCAAGATTTCTGATCTTGTGAAGAAGCAGGCGAAGAAGCAGACCGGCGGAAAGGGCAGCAGCATCTTCGGAAAGCTGTCCGACAAGGGTATACAGATATTTGAGTTCTGCGAGATGGAGGCTGACGAAAATGTCATATTCATCGATGCGCTGAGCTGTATCATAAAGAGCAATCTGCTGTTTGTTACGGACAATGGACGTGCTAAGAGAACTGAGGGGGCTCAGTTCGACGTGACCAGAAAGAAGGTTGCAGCTGTTAAGGTTGGCGATGTGCCTGTAATGGTGAAGCCGGCTGAGGAGAACGATTTTGTGGCTGCAAGGTCTGACAAGGGCTTCTTCGTCAGAGTTAAGGTTGGCGATATTAGCATACAAGGCAAGGGAGCCGGCGGTGTGAAGCTCATCAAGCTTGCTGACGACGATAAGCTGACAGAGGCTGAGGTTGGTGCAACGACTGATGCTTCAATCGGCGAGGTTTCCTTCTCTAGGATTAAGTTATGTAAACCGGGTAATAAGGGCACAAAGCTTCGCGTGTGAGGTTGACATAATGCAAAACAAGAGCGCCACCGGAGACTTGTAGGATTAACGATTCTTTGTATGGAGTTAGGGAATATGTTTGGGTTTGAAAAGGATAAGAATAGAATGAATATAGTTAGAGAACACTTCATATTCCGCGGGAATGTCCAGGGCGTGGGCTTCCGCTATACAGCAAAATACGCTGCAAGGGCTTACGGGCTGACCGGCTGGGTGCGTAACAATTACGACGGCTCTGTGGAGATGGAGCTGCAGGGCGATGAGACATCTATCGGAAAGGTTCTGGCAGAGATCTACGGCGGACGATTCATTGATATCATGGATATCGAGCGCCGTAAGGTGCCAATCGAAGAGGGCGAGAGAAGCTTTAAGGTACTGGCAAGTTGGTAATATTTGTGTAATTAAACAGATATTTTTATTAGCGAAAAGGACTGTTCGGAAAGAATCCGGACAGTCCTTTTTGGTTTACATAACGCTCGATATACGGCTTCACGGGAATTACTGTAAATACATAGTAAAATAATGCGTAATTTCTTGTTTAAAAAGCTGAAATCAAGTATAATAAAAATATATTTTTATGGGTTTTTGTAACCTGTTGTTTATATATAAATAATAGTGCAGGGTGGATGAAACTCTGTCATGTTAGGAGAGTAAGATGAGATATCCTGATTTTTTAAAGGAAGGCGGAACGATAGGCTTTGCGGCACCGTCCTTTGGATGCAATATAGATCCTTATAAAAGTGCATTTGACAATGCTCTGAAGCGTTTTAAGGAGTGGGGCTACAAAACAGAGCTTGGACCGAACTGCTATGCGGGCGAAGGTCTCGGAATCAGTAATACACCTGAGAAATGTGCAGCAGAACTCAGTGAGATGTACGCGTCGGCTGATAATGACGTGCTTATAACCTGCGGCGGCGGAGAGCTGATGTGTGAGATACTTCCTTTTATGGATTGGGAGAAGCTGAAGCAGGCTGATCCGAAGTGGGTTATGGGCTATTCGGATATTACCAACTTCACTTATCTTTCAACTACGATCCTTGACACTGCAGCGGTTTACGGACCGTGTGCATCGTCCTTCGGAATGGAACCTTTATCTGAGTCTCTTGAGGACGCCTTCAGCCTCCTTAGTGGAAAACTGACAGAGGTGCATAATTATCCGAAATGGGAGAAGGAAGGCTTCAAGGATGAAGAGCATCCTCTTGAACCATATAATCTTACAGAGGATTACAGGCAGAGAGTATTTGTTCCTGAAACCGGTTCGGCAGACATGGCAGTGAATAACCCTGTGAAGGAGATAGCTCAGACCGAATCCGGTGCAGGGAATAAAGTAAGCTTCAGTGGACGTCTGATCGGCGGCTGTGTTGACTGCCTCGTGAATCTCTGCGGCACACGTTATGACAAAACTGCCGAATTCCTTGAAAGATATAAGGATGACGGGTTCATCTGGTTCCTTGAATGCTGCGACCATAATCCTATGGATATGAGAAGAGCCTTCTTCCATCTGAGAGAAGCGGACTGGTTCAAATATGTTAAGGGCTTCCTTATCGGAAGACCTCTTCATTACGGTGAGGAGATGTTCGGTGTTGACCAGTACAATGCCGTGACCGGTATTCTCGGCGAGCTGGGAGTTCCGATAATCATGGATACTGACATAGGCCACCTTCCACCGCAGATGCCGATAATAAGCGGTGCTTTGGCAGAGGTTGTGGCAGAGGATAACAGCCTTGTCATCAAATATGATCTGAAATAACATCCGGATGATATTAAACTATCCGGTAAGTAGTGTTGAGCATAAGTATTAATTAATTGAAATACCATTCTATTTAATTAAGAGGGGTTACTGATGAGAGTTTTTTTTGGAATTGTATTTCTGGTTTTAATCTTAATACTTACTGTCGCTGCTATATTTGCAAGACATTCTTCTAAGAGTATCGGTAAGACGGTATGTGTTTTAATATGCACATTTTTATTCCCGATAACCGGTAATCTTATTCTTGTTGTGTCTGATAACAAGATCCTCTCTGAAACGGGCTGTTACATATATTATATCGGTATGGATATCCTGATGTACGGGCTTATACGTTTCACCTTTGAATACTGCGATATTACGTGGCCTTCCAAGCTTGCTAAGTATTTCACCTATGCGCTTCTCGTGATCGATGTTGTTCAGTTCGGCTTCAATCCTTTCTTTAGGCAGGCCTTCGAAACTGAAAAGATCATGGTTGCGGGTGCACCTTACTACAGACTGGTGCCTTATATGGGGCAGACCTATCACAGAGTCGTATGCTACGGGATCATCATAAGCCTTGTTGCTCTTTACCTCATGAAGATCCTGCGTACTCCAAAGATTTACGCTGAAAAGTACATAGTTATATTTGTTTCTTTCATTATAGGAATACTCTGGCAGACCATAATGATATTTTCAAGGACACCGATCGACAGATCAATGATCGGCTTTGGAATATTCTGCATACTTGTATTTTACTTCTCGCTGTTTTACAAACCGAGGAGGCTTCTCGACCGTATGCTGAGCGGTATCGTTTCGGAGATGCCGGACGCCATGTTCTTCTATGACGGGTCCTACAGATGTATCTGGGCGAATGAACCGGGCAAGCAGCTGACGGGCATACAGGGCAACCACTTTGAGATGGCTTCGAAGGGGCTTATAGAGAAGTTCGGGGCGGTGGAAGACCGGGATGTGGACTGGAATATGAATAAGGCTCTCGTCAGCGAGGATGGCGTCAGATATTATTCGATAGAGAAGCGTACGGTTTACGATGCTAAGAACAGAGTATCGGGCTCGTTTATCAGCGTCAGGGACAATACGGAGGAGCAGAGAAATATCAGAGCCGAGATATACAATGCGACGCATGATATTCTGACCGGCCTTTACAATCGTGAATACCTCTATGAGAGAGTGAGAAAGCAGATAGAAGAGAATCCAAATGTCAGGTACCGTGTGGCGTTCCTTGACGTTAAGGGTTTTAAAATAGTGAATGATGTTTTCGGCAACCAGTTCGGAGATCTTGCGATAAAGACTATAGCGAAATGGCTGAGGACGACCTTCTCCGGCAAATGCCTGCACGGACGTCTCGGCGGCGATACCTTCGGTTTCATGGTGCCGGCCAATTATTTTGATAAAAAGAAGGTGGAGAACGATCTCGACAATTTCGTGGTAAAGGACAAGGATAAGTCCTATAAGCTGATGATACACATAGGTGTGTACGAGGTCATAGATCCTTCAGTGGATGTTTCGGTGATGTTTGACAGGGCCAGGATGGCTATAACTACTATTAAAGAAGATGTTCGAAAGCATCTGGCTTACTATGATGACAATATGCGAAGCATGGTTCTGTGGGAACAGCAGATCACCCAGCAGGCGCTTGGTGCCATCGAGGAGAAGCAGATCATACCGTATCTTCAGCCAATTGTTGACAGAAACGGTAAGGTGGTGGGAGCTGAGGCTCTCGTAAGATGGCTGCATCCTGAGCATGGCTTCCTGTCACCCGGAAAGTTTGTTCCGGCTTTTGAGAAGAACGGACTTATCGCTGAGGTTGATAAATATATGTGGCGTTCGGCCTGCGAGATCCTTTCAAGGTGGAGGAGAAGCGGAAGGGATACGTTCATATCCGTTAATATTTCTCCGAAGGACTTCTATTTTATGGATGTTCCGGCGACTCTTAAGAAATACGTCAAGGATTACGGCGTAAATCCGGCAAGGCTCAGGGTTGAAGTGACGGAAACACTGCTTATCAATGATATTGAGAAGAGTAAGAGAACACTGAATGTGCTTAAGGATGCAGGCTTTGTGGTTGAGATGGACGATTTCGGCAGCGGCTATTCATCCTTGAATATGCTTAAGGAAATACCTGTTGACGTTCTGAAGATAGACATGATGTTCCTTAGAGAGACAGGTAATAATGAAGAAACACACGCGAAGGCGCTTACGATAGTGGAAAATATCATCCATATGTCGAAGGATCTGAAGATTGAATCCCTTACCGAGGGCGTTGAAACAGAGGAACAGTACAGGACTCTTTCAAAAATGGGATGCCAGCTTTTCCAGGGTTATCATTTTGCAAAACCTATTCCTGTTGATGAATTTGAGCAAAAGTACCCAAAAGAAGGCTGAAAAAACGCTATTAAGAGTACAAAAATAGGGACTTAATTGTACATATTTAACAAAAAGAGCCGAAAACACTTGACCAAATACCTTTTTGAGAATATAATGGGCATTACCTAAAAATTAATTGTTTTGTAACATTTATTTAATGGAGATTAAACAATTAGACTCAAAAAGGAGATTTATATGAAGTTTGATAAGGATTTTGATATCAGCGATATTAAAGCCGTAAGATCTGTAAAGAGCTTTGCGGAAAAGCATGATATTAAGAGAACTGTCAGGAAGTGTTCAAAGAAGATTCAGAGTGCAGCAGTTATTTCAGCACTTGGAATCATCTGCTTCAGCTCGGTTACCGCAGCTAAGACAAATGATGTACCTTCAGATGGCAGGATGCTTTCTATTTCTGATATCAAGGTGGAAGCTTCTACAGAAAATATAACAGACAAGATATCCTACGATGAGATGGTTGCTCAGAGATTTGAATCTGATCAGTATGCCAAGATCGAGGTTTCTGAGAAGAATTACGAAGCTGTACTTCTTGCCAAGGACAATGACGAGAAGAACAAGATCGCTCTTCAGAAGCTGAAGGCTGAGAAGGAAGAGGAAGCTCGTAAGGAAGCAGAAGCTAAGGCAAAGGCTGAAGCGGAAGCTAAGGCCAAGGCAGAGGCTGAGGAGAAGGCAAAGCAGAATCTTGATGCAAAGCCTGATGACAGCAAGAAAGAGGATACAAAGACTGAGACTGTTACTGTTGATTCAGGAGCACCTTCAGGAACCTACCTCGGTGAGTTCGTCGCAACAGCTTATTGTTCATGCGCTTACTGCTGTGGAAAGACTGATGGTATTACAGCCAGCGGAACACATTGTACAGCAGGAAGAACGATTGCTGCTGATACAAGCATCTTCCCATTTGGTACTGAGCTCGTTATCGACGGACATACATATGTTGTTGAGGATGTCGGCGGAGCAATCGGCGGACATAGAATTGATATCTATTTCGATTCACATCAGGAAGCACTTAACTACGGCAGAAGAACCGTTCAGGTATACTCTAAGTAAGGTTTTTCACAAAGCGTATATAACAAGCTATGCAACATAAAATAAGAGAGAGGCTGAATGTTCGCATTCAAAGCCTCTCTCTTGTTTTTCAGAAATAAGTATGATATAGTACATCTGATTGCGCAGAAATTTGATTCTTTTATAAAGAAGGGAAACATTCATGAACGTAATGTCAGTATTACAACTTTTTGGCGGACTAGGTCTCTTCCTCTACGGAATGAGCCTTATGTGTTCATCGATAGAAAAGATTGCCGGATCTGGCCTTGAGAGGGTACTCGAGAAGGTTACGACAGGCAGAAGCAAGGCGGGCGGAAGGATCAAAGGCTGGATCTTTGGTACCGGAGTAACAGGTGTTATTCAGAGCTCGGCTGCTGTTACCATTATGATAAGCGGTTTTGTAAATGCCGGTATCATGAAACTTGCACAGGCGTTGCCTGTAGTATTTGGATCGAATGTCGGTAGTACAGTTACCGCACAGATCCTCAGGCTTGGTGATGTCAGCTCTGACAATACGGTTCTAGAATTTATAAAGCCGTCGTCATTCGCACCTATGCTGGTGGGCATCGGAGCCTTCGTCATGCTTTTCGGTAAGAAGAAAAAACCGAAGCAGATTGCAGGCGTCATCGTCGGACTCGGATTACTCTTTTATGGTATGACACTTATGGAGGAAGTATTTGAGCCACTCCGTGAATCGGCTAAATTCCAAAGCTTCTTCTCAAGCTTCAGTAATCCGCTCCTCGGACTTCTGGCCGGACTCCTTATTACAGCAGTTATCCAGAGCTCGAGCGCAGCTGTCGGTATCCTTCAGGCTCTGTCTGCAACAGGTACCATAACATATGCGATATCAATACCTCTTATAATCGGTATCAATATAGGAAAGTGTATGCCTGTCGCACTCAGTATGCTCGGCTCAAATAAGAAAGCTAAGAAGGTTTCCCTCGGATATATTTTATTTAATCTGTCCGGTGCGATAGTGTTGATGGGAATCACCTATCTGCTGTATTATACCGTGGGATTTCCGTTCTTCGAAAATACAGTTAACAGAGGTGATATTGCGACGATTCACCTGCTGTTCAATGTATTGACAAGTGTATTTCTTCTGTTCCTTACAGAGGGAGTTATAAAGGTGGCTGACAAGATTATCGGAGCCGAAGAAGTAGCAGAGCAGGATATGGAACTTGCAAAGCTTGATGAGATGCTCCTTAAGACACCGACCATCGCTCTTGAACAGTGTAAGAACCTCATCACCAAGATGGCAGAAGCCATTAACTGGAATTACAAGACTGCAACAAGTATGATCTATTCGTACGATGCAGAGAAGTTCCCGCTTCTTGAACAGAACGAGGACTTTATAGATAAATGCGAGACAGCACTTTCGTCATACATCATCAGGATCGATCGCAAGAGACTGCCGGATGATGACAAGCTGGTCGTTTCGGAAATACTTAATTCGATAAGTGACTTTGAGAGAATGGGCGACTACTGTATGAGTATTGCCTATGTCGCAAAGGATAAGAACGAGGGTGGATTCCATTTTTCACCTGAGGGACATAGAGAGGTTGATACCATGATCGCGTCGGTTCAGTACGCATTGGAAATGGTATATAACTCCTTCGTTGATAATGATATGAGCCAGGCGGTCAGAGTTGAGCCGCTTTCGGAGTCTGTTAAGAAGCTTGTTGAGATCATCAAGTCTCATCATGTTGAGAGACTTCAGGATGGCAACTGTAGTATCGAGGGTGGCGTTTATCTCTTCGATCTGCTGAACTGCTTTGAGAGAATTGCTTCTCATTCGTCAAATATTTCACTCCATATCGCTAAGAGGATCAGGGGTGACCGTGACTTCGATGAGATGCACGGCCATGCAACCGATAGCTTCAGTGAGGAATATAAGGCACTCTACAGATACTATGAGTCGAGATATATCGACCCTATACTTGTTCCTCTTTCACCTGAAGAGCGTGAGAGACTGCTCAGAGAGGGCGAGGAAAGAGAGAATGCCTTCAGGAAGAAGGATGAGGCTCTTGTCAGTGCTGCTGAGACAGAAGATAGAACAGAGAAAGCTGCTAAGGCTGAGAAGGCAAAGGCTGAGAAGGGTAAGGCTGTAAAGGACAAGAAGGCTGAGAAGGATAAGACAGCTAAAGAAAAGACCGACAAGGACAAGACCGATAAGGAAAAGACCGACAAGGACAAGACCGATAAGGAAAAGACCGACAAGGCTGAAAAAGAAAAGAAAGACAAGTCTGAAAAGATCGACAAGACTGACAAGCAGGTTAAGGAGAAATCCGATAAAGACAAGTCAGATAAGAAGAATTCCGGTGGTAAGAAGAATAAAAAACAGTAACATGAAAGGACTGATGTTATGATATACAGAAGTACAAGAAACAGAGAAGAAACAGCAGAAGCTTCACAGGCAATACTCAGAGGCCTTGCAGAGAATGGCGGACTTTTTGTTCCGGATGAGATCCCTGCACTTGATGTAAGCCTTGAGGATCTTGCGAAGATGGATTATCGTGAGGTTGCATACAGCGTAATGAAGCTCATGCTTACTGATTTTACAGAGGAAGAGCTGAAGTACTGCATCAACAGCGCATATGACAGCAAGTTTGATGTTCCGGATATAGTTCCGGTAGTAAAGCATCATGATGCTCATTATATCGAGCTTTTCCATGGCAAGACTATAGCATTTAAGGATATGGCACTTTCAATCCTTCCATATCTTCTTACAACATCCGCTAAGAAGAATAATATCAAGAATGATATCGTTATTCTTACAGCAACCTCAGGAGACACAGGAAAGGCTGCTCTTGCAGGCTTCGCTGATGTTCCGGGAACAAGGATAGCTGTATTTTACCCTAAGAACGGTGTAAGTCCTGTTCAGGAGAAGCAGATGGTTACCGAGAAGGGCAAGAATACATTTGTTGCCGGTATAACAGGCAACTTCGATGACGCACAGACAGGCGTTAAGAATATTTTCCAGGACAAGGAGCTTGCAGCTTATCTCGACGAGAAGGGCTTCCAGTTCTCATCTGCCAATTCGATAAATATCGGACGTCTTGTTCCACAGATCGTTTATTATGTATATTCGTACACAAGACTTGTTAAGGACGGCGTGATCACTGCGGGCGACAAGGTGAATGTTGTAGTTCCGACAGGTAACTTCGGAAATATCCTTGCGGCTTATTATGCAAGCCTTATGGGACTTCCTGTAAATAAGTTCATCTGTGCTTCAAATGACAACAAGGTTCTTTACGATTTCTTTAAGACAGGCGTTTATGATAAGAACAGAGAGTTTATCCTTACAAGCTCGCCTTCTATGGATATTCTTATTTCAAGTAATCTTGAGAGACTTATCTATCATATTGCCGGCGATGATTCTGCAAAGAATGCAGCACTCATGAAGTCACTTAATGAGACCGGAAGATATGACATCACTGATGATATGAAGGCTAAGCTTGACAAGTTCTATGGCGGATATGCTACTGAGGATGAGGTTGCTGATCAGATCAGACTTGTCTATAATGAGGACGGCTATATCATGGATACCCACACAGCAGTTGCATCAAGGGTATATGATAAATATAAGGAGGAGACTGGCGACAATACCGTAACTCTTATTGCTTCAACAGCAAGCCCTTATAAGTTTACAAGAAGCGTACTTACAGCTATAGATCCTGCATACGACGAGAAGGGTGACTTCGAGCTTGTTGATGAGCTTGAGAAGCTTTCAGGCGTTAAGGTTCCAAATGCAGTTGAGGAGATCAGAAGCGCTGAGATCCTTCACAAGACAGTATGTGATAAGGAAGATATGGAGAAGGTCGTAAGGGGCTTCCTCGGAGTTTAATAGAAGTTTACAGGTTGTGGCGGCGATTTGTTCATAACATGCCGCACGGCTTGATATTTAACAGAATAAGCAGTTCATTTGCACCATCCTGCTTTATCAAAACTAGGGCTCAGAGGCTTACGCAGTTTTTTGTGATACATCTGCGTGAGTGACGATAACGGATATATTTCGTTATTTGGCTTTTTTGAGATTAAAGGGGTGCAGGAAACTGTACCCCCTTTTTTGCGTAGATAACGAGCCGATAGGCTATGATGGTGTCAATCTACGTAGTATAGATGCGAAAATACAGAAAGGAAAAGATATGTACATACTTTCAACAAAATCTGATTTTGACAGTGCACATTTTCTTAAGGACTATGACGGAAAATGCGCAAATATACATGGACACAGATGGACAGTTGCGATCGAGGCTAAGGGCGAGAAGCTTAAAGAGACAGGTTCTGAGAGAGGAATGGTCACAGATTTCTCAGAGCTTAAGAAGAGTCTGAAGAAGCTTACAAAGATGCTCGATCACAGCCTTCTCATCGAGGAGGGAAGCCTTAAACCTGCGACTATGGAGGCTATGAGAGAAGAAGGCTTCAGAATAATGGAGTTTCCGTTCAGACCAACGGCGGAAAACCTGGCAAAGTATTTTTATGATAATATGACTGAGGAAGGTTACAGCGTGGTCAAGACAACGGTTTACGAGACACCAAATAACGCGGCGACCTATATGATGTAATATATAGATATGGAATACATAAGTTGGGGCAAAATCATCTGTAGTAAGGGTTGATGGAATAAAACAGCTGAATCGATGATTTGGCTGTGGTGTGATAAAAGGATGGGAATGGATAAACTACGATTTGCAGTAGCGGAAAAGTTCATAAGTATTAATGGCGAGGCGAGGCGTGCCGGAGAACTGAGTGTATTTATCCGCTTCAGAGGCTGTAATCTCAGATGCAATTACTGCGATACGCTTTGGGCGTGTGATGAGGTGAAGCAGGAAGAAAACTGTACGAATACGGGTGCTGAGTGCGGTGATGGAAGAACGGCACAAAAAATGAGTTGTGTACGTGATGAGAATACAGCACGTGATACGGGTGATATGTGCGGTGATGGAAAAACAACGCATGATATGAACACGGAGTACATGACAGCGGAGGAGATATACGGATATATCAAGTCATCCGGCGTGAAGAATGTAACGCTGACCGGTGGCGAACCGATGATACAGAAGAATATTGCAGAGCTTCTCGAACTGCTTTCAGAAGATAAAAACTTACGGACGGAGATTGAGACAAACGGTGCGGTCACGCTGGAAGAGTATTACGAGAAAATGCCGGATAACATCAGTTTTACTGTGGACTATAAATGTCCGGGCAGCGGGATGGAAAAGGCGATGCACCTTCAGAACTTTGAGAAGATCAGAAGCTGTGATACAGTGAAGTTCGTTGTATCAGACAGAGCTGATCTTGAGAAGATGTGCGAGGTAATAAGTGAATACGGACTGACAGAGAAATGTACGGTTTATGTAAGTGCTGTATTTGGAAGGATAGAGCCGCGGGAGATCGTGGACTATATGATAGAAAACAAGCTAAATGACGTCAGGCTTCAGCTGCAGATCCATAAATATGTCTGGGATCCACAGGCCAGGGGTGTGTGATGTATAGGCATGTTTGAAATCAGTTGATCAGGGGCGTAAGACATATTAACAATTGGGAAAATCGAATGAGCCTAAATAATAAGCTGGGCTTGTAATATAAAAAAGAGATATATTCTGACAGGTCAGAATAATAGAAAAAGGCAGGAGAAAATAAAAAATGGCAGTAGATAAGGAAAAGATAAAAGAGCATGTTAGAGGAATACTTCTTGCGATCGGAGAAGATCCGGACAGGGATGGACTTCGCGAGACGCCGGACAGGGTTGCAAGGATGTATGAAGAGGTATTTGCGGGTATTTCATATACAAATGATGAGATTGCGGAAATGTTCAGCAAAACCTTCGAGGCTCCGACGACAAGAAGCAGAAATGATATAGTGTTGTTAAAGGATATAGAGGCCTTCAGCTACTGCGAACATCATATCGCGCTTATGTATGATATGAAGATTTCGGTGGCATATATCCCACGTGACAGGGTTATCGGACTCAGCAAGATAGTAAGGATAGTTGATATGGTCACAAGACGCCTTCAGCTCCAGGAGAGGATAGGTTCGGATATCGCCGAGGTTATGGAGAAGGCGACGGGGTCACCGGACGTTGCGGTCATCATCGAGGCAAAGCACAGCTGCGTAACGGCAAGAGGTATCAAAAACAGGGCGTCAGGTACATACACAACAACGATGAGAGGTGTATTTGATGAGGAACCTGAGGTCAGAGACCGACTGCTTATGATGATGAGATAGTCCGGACTGATGCACATAAACAAACGGACATCCGGCTGTATTTATGCGGATGGATGATGAGTTGTTTATGTTTGATATATGAATGTGATTTGTGGTTCGTGTGTGGTGGTCATGAATAAGGAGGAAAGATATGAAGAATAAGGATGCGGCTCTTGTAGTGCTCAGCGGTGGTCAGGACAGTACAACCTGCCTGCTGTGGGCTTTAAAGAAGTATAAGACTGTTGAAGCGTTTTCATTTGATTATAATCAGAGACATAAGAAGGAACTTGAGTGTGCAGCTAAAATATGTGAAAAGTTCGGTGTGAGACAGAAGATAATGGATATGTCACTTCTGTCGGAGCTTGCACCGAATTCGCTTACAAGAGCAGAGATAAAGGTTGATGAGGAAGCGCCGGAGAGTGGAACGCCGAATTCATTTGTTGAGGGAAGAAATCTGCTTTTCCTCACCTATGCGGCAATCTATGCAAAGGGGCTGGGAATAAATGATATCATTACGGGCGTTTCACAGAGCGATTTTTCGGGATATCCGGATTGCAGAAATGTATTTATCAAGTCACTAAATGCTACACTTAATCTGGCTATGGATTATGAGTTTGAGATCATTACTCCGCTGATGTGGATAGATAAGGAAGAAACCTGGGAGCTGGCTGACAGTCTCGGCGGGCTTTCTGTAATAAAGGACATGACACTGACCTGTTATAATGGTATAATGGGAGAAGGATGTGGTAATTGTCCGGCGTGCAAGCTTCGTAAAAGGGGATATGAGAGGTATATGGCACGCAGGTCATCTGACTGAAAGCTTTTTTATGATCGTTAGGGAAGATGGATGCGAAACCGGTAAGTAAGAGAATTGACAGTAGTACGGAAACACCGGTATGTATCAAAATGAACAGGTGGTTTTTTAGGGAGAAAAAGTATGAAGAAGATGCTGTTTCTGGTCAATCCGAAGGCCGGAAAGAAGGTAGTAAAGAATAAGATATTTGAGATGATAACCATATTTACGAAGGCCGGTTATCATGTGGAATTTCATCCGACTCTTGATGCAAATGATGCGGCTCTCTGCACTGAAAGACTGGGGGCTAATTACGATATGATCGTCTGCGCAGGCGGTGATGGTACTCTTGATAATACTGTTACGGGTCTGATGAAGCTGAAGGAGAAGGGCATCACCGTGCCGCTTGGTTATATTCCATGCGGATCGACAAATGATTTCGGAAAGAGTCTGAAGCTTAAGATGGATCCGGTTAAGGCTGCAAGAGACATCGTAAGAGGAACAGAGTGCCCTATCGATGTGGGAGTGCTGGGCGGACAGAACTTCATATATGTTGCGGCATTTGGAATCTTTACTGATATTTCGTATTCAACTCCTCAGAAGCTGAAGAACAGACTTGGTCACAGCGCTTATATTATTGAGGCGTTTAAGGAGCTTTCAAGAATTGAGCCGGTTAAGCTTGTTGCAAGGCTTGATAATAAGGTGATCAAGGGCGAGTTCCTTTACGGTCAGATAACGAATTCGCTTTCGGTTGGTGGCTTTAAGCTTATCGGGCCGAGGGATGTTTCCTTCTGCGATGGTGAGTTTGAGTGCCTATTTATCAAGAAGCCGAGGAGTCCGTTTGAGCTTGCCAAGATACTTAAGTCCATCGCAACAAATAAGATGGATCACAAGCTGATCTATCATACTAAGGCGAAGAATATTAAGATAATCGGAGAGAAGCCAATCTCGTGGACTGTTGACGGTGAGGAAGGCGGCATCTTCAAGGAAGTTACTGCAAAGAATATCAACAAGGCGGTAACGCTTATGCTGAGGGATAAGAGTACTTATGACAGTGTAAGTGACTGATTTATTAGTGTTAGAATTTTGGTATGCAATTTTAGCAGTAATTTACAAAAAATATGAACAAACTGTAAATTCTTGTTGTATTTTGTATTGTTTTGAGATATAATACTAGTTGAATAGGTAGTATTATCTGTTTGATAGTGGCAAAGCAGAGGAAACTCTGTGACGCAAAGCTACAGGGTCTTTAACATGACAGCCAGCTGCAATATATTATAATTGATATTTAATATAGTATATGGAAACTGATAAGGGTGTCATGTAGGTGGCATCCTTTTGATGTTTTAATAGAATTGTTTGGGGTATGGTATATGGGAAAAGACAGAAAAGGTTTGAGTAAAAAGAATAAAGGTTTCTCCCTGGTTGAGCTTATAATTGTAATCACGATTATGGTTATTTTGGCCGCGGTTATTGGTATTGCTATTATCAGATTTATTAATAAGGCCAGAAAGCAGGTTGATGTAGAAACTGCTGAAACTATCTACAAGGCAGCGGAGCTGGCAATGGCATCTACAGATGAGGAAGTTCAGCAGGCTTGGGAGCAGAATACGGGCAGAACAAAATATACAGTTACAGCTAATGGAGAAACCTATCAGATGGAGATAATAGCATGGGCCAGAGGTTCATTTGATTATGATAATCGTAACGGTGAGTTTAAGCATGGATGGGATGGCCTTGATTCACAGTGGCCTTGGGTTTTGGAATTAAAAGCAAATCTTATACAGCTGGGTGGAAAGAACTATAATACACCATATGAGGTTCTTCCGTTTAAGTACAGAAAAACAAAGGATCCGTATGGAAGAGTTACTCAATATGCTGATTCATGGATGATCTTCAGAAGGGTAGCAGATAATAGGAATAAAAAGGGAGATGATTATGCTGTAGAGGTTTGGATAGGATATAAACGAAATACAGCAGATGGTTATGGGACAAATACTGTTTTACCATTCTACAGACTATATCCTGATACTGACAAGAGATTCTATGATGACTAAAACAACCTTTTACTAAAGGGTTTATAATCGGTATTTCGGATTTGTAAAAAAACATGCGCAGATACATCAAATGTATTTGCGTATGTTTTTTTTATGTAGTAAAATGATTATGTATGTGCGGAGGATACGGTAAGTATAAAATTTGCAGTACGGCACATAAACAGTCGGCAGTTCAGAGTGCCTGATCTGCAGATAAATCAAAACAACATCCGGTGAGAACAGTTTCGCCGGTATTATAGAAAAGAGGAGAAACAAATGAACAACGACAGATACGTCAGCCCACTTTCGGAGAGATATGCATCAAAGGAAATGCAGTTTATATTTTCACCGGACATGAAATTTACAACCTGGAGAAAGCTCTGGATAGCTCTTGCTGAAACAGAGAAGGAATTGGGACTTAAAGATACAGAAGGCAATCCGCGTATTACGGAGGAGATGATAGAGGAACTGAAGAGCCACGTTGACGATATTAACTATGAGGTTGCAAAGGAACGTGAAAAGCTTGTGAGACATGATGTAATGAGCCATGTTTACGCATACGGCCAGCAGTGTCCTAAGGCTGCAGGCATCATCCACCTTGGTGCAACAAGCTGCTACGTAGGCGATAATACAGATATCATCATCATGAGAGAAGCTCTCTATCTCGTAAGAAAGAAGCTCCTTAATGTTATCAATGAGCTTACAAAGTTTGCACTTCAGTATAAGGATCTTCCGACTATCGCGTTTACTCATTTTCAGCCGGCTCAGCCAACAACTGTTGGTAAGAGAGCAACACTCTGGCTGCATGATTTTTATATGGACCTTCAGGATACTGACTATATGATCAGTCAGCTGAAGCTCCTTGGTTCAAAGGGTACTACCGGTACTCAGGCAAGTTTCTTTGAGCTTTTTGACGGCGACCACGAGGCATGCCGCAAGGCTGACAAGATGATAGCAGAGAAGATGGGCTTTGATGACTGCTTCCCTGTTTCAGGTCAGACCTATACACGTAAGGTTGATTCAAGAGTTCTGAATGTGCTTTCAGGCATCGCTCAGACTGCACATAAGTTCTCAAATGATATCAGACTTCTTCAGCATTTAAAGCAGGTTGAGGAGCCGTTCGAGAAGAATCAGATCGGTTCATCAGCTATGGCATATAAGAGAAATCCGATGAGAAGTGAGAGAATTGCATCACTTGCTGACTATGTTATGTGCGACGCGCTTAACCCGGCAATCGTTGCTTCGACACAGTGGTTTGAGAGAACACTTGACGATTCTGCAAACAAGAGACTTTCTGTTCCGGAAGGTTTCCTCGCGGTTGACGGAATCCTTGACCTCTGCCTCAACGTTGTTGACGGACTCGTTGTTTACGAAAAGGTTATTTACAAGAAGTTCATGGAGGAAATACCTTTCATGGCAACCGAAAATATAATGATGGACGCAGTTAAAGCCGGCGGAAACAGACAGGAGCTTCACGAGAAGATCAGAACCTATTCGATGGAAGCAGGCGCAAATGTTAAGCGTGAAGGTAAGGAGAACAACCTCCTTGAGCTTATCGCCGCAGATCCGGCATTCAACATGACACTCGATGAGTTGAAGGCACTTATGCAGCCTGAAAGATACGTAGGCCGCGCTCCTCAGCAGACAGAGGAGTTCATCACAGAGGTTATCCAGCCTGTTCTTGATGAGAATAAAGATGTGCTCGGACTTACAGCTGAGATCAACGTATAGAATAGAACATCCGGCATCTTACATACGGAGTGGTTCGGCCGGGATGATTGATTTGAAATGAAAACTCAGACAGAGATAGAAAAGTATTATAACAAATTCAATGAGGATAAACGCCTCAGGTCGCGGCACGGGCAGGTCGAATTCAGAACTACCATGAAATACATTCACGAGTATCTGGATGTGCTGTGCGAAAGGCATCAAAACGATTCGACTGATTCGAAGGATGATAAAGAGACAGCAGAAATTGGATATGGTAATAAGTTAGTCGGTTCAGATGATAAAGATATCTGCGCAGATGGTGATATCAGAAAACACATCCGCATCCTCGATATCGGTGCGGGCACTGGCGCGTACAGCATCCCTCTTGCAGAGGAAGGCTACAGCGTTACTGCGGTCGAGCTGGTAAAATACAACCTTGGCATCCTAAAGAAGAAAAGCAGCCTTGTGGAAGCCTATCAGGGTAACGCCACAAAGCTTACGAGATTTGAGGATGAGAGCTTTGATCTGACACTCATATTTGGGCCGATGTATCACCTCTACACTGAAGAGGATCAGTTGAAGGCTCTCAGCGAAGCCAAAAGAGTTACAAAGAAGAATGGAATCATTATGGTAGCATATGTGATGAATGAATACGCTGTCATCACATACGCATTTAAGGAAAACCACATCAAGGAGTGCCTGGAGAAAAATAGTCTGTCGCCGGATTATCAGACGCTGACAGACGAAAAGGACCTCTATCACTACATGAGGACAGAAAATATTGAAAGACTGAATGAACTGACCGGATTAAAGAGACTAAAGCTTATCGCCGCAGATGGTCCGGCGGATTATATGAGACCGGTACTTAACAGTATGGATGATGAGACCTTCGAGGAATTCATCAGATTCCATATGGCAACCTGTGAGAGGCAGGACCTTATAGGGGCATCCTCGCACACGGTTGATATTTTGAGAAAAAAATAAACTGGAGCTGCACAGAATGAAGAAAGAGATTGAAAAAGAGCTTTATAAGCTTACACATAATGCGGTTAAGGGGGCTTTTACTCCGAATGACTTTGAGGGCATCTGTAAGGAAATGAATGTCGTTAAGATGTATTATGACCTTGAGTTTGATTCGGATGGTTACAGAGGTCTCAGCGATGGTGATGAGGATCCGTCGAAATACCGCCTGTTCGAGCTGTATTCAGAAGAGGGCGTGGAAAGCGGTATCATCAAGAAGTACACCTTCTATTTTGAAACGAATGAATACGTTCACGCATGGATCGAATTCCGAAAGGACGTAAAAGAAGATGAGATAGATGAGGAGCTTTGCAGCTTCCTTGCAGACGTGATATATATTCTGATCAGTCGCCAGAATATGAGAACAATGCTTGATTTTTCTGAGACTCACGATGCCCAGACAGGCATCATGAACCTTAAGTCGCTGGGAGCAAAATACATGCAGAGCATCGCCCATTACCCGGAAGTTGAGTATGTTGTACTCTATGCAAATGTTAAGAACTTCAAGTTTATCAATGACAGAGGCGGCGTTCATCTCGGCGACCTTGCGATAGCAAAGCTCGCGCAGAAGCTTCAGGAGTTTATCCGCGAGGATGAGGGAGTCTGCCGTGTCGGCGGAGACAATTTCGCTATGTATGTCAGAAGAGATAACCTTGATGTCATACTTAACAGACTGAAGATCGTTCAGGTTGATGGGCTTATGGGACTCAGAAATAACAGTCACAGGTTCTCTTTCCGCGTCGGTGTATCCGATACCGACATTCGTGAATTCGGAACCAAGCTTGAGGAAGCAAGTACTGCCTGCATAGTCGGCAAGACGATCCTGAAGAAGGACCTTGTTGTATTTAACATGGAACTGTCAGAGATAATCAGCCATAACAACCAGATTATTGCGGCATTTCCGGATGCGCTTGCTGCCGGCGAGTTCGTTCCGTTCTTCCAGCCGAAGGTAAATATGCATACCGGTGAGCTTCTTGGAATTGAAGCTCTCTGCAGATGGCTCCACAATGACAGCATCATCGCACCGTCTGAGTTCATTCCGCTCCTTGACAGGAAGGGTATGATCCATGACCTTGATATGGTCATGCTGGTAGAAACCTGCAAGTGCATCAATAAGTGGCAGAAGATGGGACTCAAGGTTCCGATCGTTTCGGTGAACTTCTCGAAGAAGAATATATTTATCCCTGAGATAGAGAAGAAGATCATCACAGCGATAAGAGATAACAATGTAAATACATCCATGTTTGAGATAGAGATCACAGAGACTGCGAAGGAGTCAGAAATCGGACGATTGATCGACTTCGTCCGTATTCTCAAGGAGAACGGCTTCAAGATAAGTATCGACGATTTCGGAACTGGTTATTCATCACTTTCGCTGATCCACAACATCAATGCCGATGAGGTTAAGATCGATCAGAGCTTCATCAGAAAGCTCGGACGTGACGAGAAGTCACTCATCCTCATTGAGAGTATAGTAAGTATCGCAAACAGACTTAACATGCAGATAATCGCCGAGGGCGTGGAAAATACAGAAGAAGGCAAGATGCTGATGAAGCTCGGCTGTGACAATGCACAGGGTTATTATTACGGCAAACCGGTTGATTTTGAGGATATGACCAGGTTACTTAAGAACCCTGACTTTAAAGCACTGGTATAAAGACGTAACGTAACGGTTATGGGGGAAATGTCAAATGAGTTTTGCAGACAGATTGAGGGAACTTAGAACAAATAACAGGTATTCGCAGGAGCAGCTTGCGGAGAAGCTGATGGTGAGCCGTCAGGCTATATCGAAGTGGGAGACAGGAGAGTCTCTTCCGGACATCGACAAGGTCATGCTGATTAGCGACTTCTTCGGCGTATCGATGGACTATCTTCTTAAAGACAGGGAGAATGTTTCAGAAATACAGCCGGACGACAACATGGACCGCGCTATCATCAAATTCATGGGCTCTGCCAGACAGATGAACCAGATCTCCGAGGAGCTTGTTGCAATAGCTATGGACGGAAAGATTGATGATGAAGAGCTTATCAGGCTGCAGGAGATCAATACAACGCTTGATTCCATCACAAGGATCATCAGAGACATCAAAGAGAAGATGGGAATGGACAGATAGATCAGTATTTATTATGGTGTGAGAGCACCGGTGAAAGCTTTTGTTTCAGCAACATCGAAAGGAGGCTTACCTATGGGGTTATTTGGTAAGAAGAAAAAGGTATCCGGTGATAGTGAGATTGAAGGCCTTATTGAGAGCATCAAGGTCGATCTCAGCAACAATTACAAGGACAGCGCGGTTGTCGTCCTGAAGAGGCTGAAGGGCATAGTGGATACTAAACGCAAGGAAGGTCTGCTTAAGGATGATAAATACTTTGAATATCTGGACTCGATAACTGCTTTTGAGCATGACATCGCATCATTCAAGAGAACATACTGATGATTCCGGGTCCTCTTATCTGTAGAGAAAACGTTGTATTTTACTGAAAAATGATAGAAAAATATATGTTTACATTTACAGAATATTAGGATATACTACACTTTGTGCCACGAAGAAGGCTTTGTGGACGTGACTTTTTATCGGGACAGCTATGGGTCCGTTTAATAAAACGGAATAAATATTTTGGGAGTTATTACAGGAAAGGTGGTTATTATATAATGGTAACAGCGATAGTCGGAGCCAATTGGGGAGATGAAGGAAAAGGCAAGATCACAGATATGCTTGCTGAAACTTCTGATATCATCATAAGATTCCAGGGAGGAGCAAATGCAGGACACACCATAGTTAATGACTATGGCAAGTTTGCACTGCACACACTTCCATCAGGTGTATTTTATGATCATACCGTAAGCATCATCGGAAATGGTGTTGCTCTTGATATCCCTAAGCTTTTCAAGGAATACAACGATGTGGTTTCTAAGGGCGTTCCGGCACCAAAGCTTCTTGTTTCTGACAGGGCTCAGATGGTTATGCCTTACCACGTCCTTTTCGATACATACGAGGAGGCCAGACTTGCCGGCAAGTCATTCGGTTCGACAAAGTCGGGTATAGCTCCTTTCTATTCTGATAAATACGCTAAGATCGGCTTCCAGGTAAGTGAGCTTTTCGATGACGAGGCTTCTCTTAAGGATAAGATCGAGAGAGTAATCGCTCAGAAGAATGTTCTTCTCGAGCACCTCTATCATCAGCCACTCCTTACAGTTGAAGATATTTACGCAACTCTTATGGAATATAAGAAGATGGTTGAGCCTTATGTATGTGATACCTCGGCATTCCTTTATGAGGCTATTAAGTCAGGCAAGAACATTCTTCTCGAGGGTCAGCTTGGTTCTATGAAGGATCCTGATCACGGTATCTATCCGATGGTTACTTCTTCATCAACACTTGCTGCATACGGCGCAATTGGCGCAGGCATTCCACCATATGAGATCAAGAAGATCGTTGTTGTCTGTAAGGCTTACTCAAGTGCGGTTGGCGCAGGCGAGTTCGTAAGCGAAATCTTCGGCGACGAAGCAGATGAGCTCAGACGTCGCGGCGGTGATGGCGGAGAGTATGGCGCAACAACAGGACGTCCACGTAGAATGGGCTGGTTCGACTGCGTTGCTTCAAAATACGGCTGCCGTATCCAGGGTGCAACAGATGTTGCATTTACAGTACTTGATGTTCTTGGTTATCTTGATGAGATACCTGTTTGTACAGGCTATGAGATAGACGGAAAGGTTACAACCGATTTCCCTGCAACTGTAAACCTTAAGAAGGCTAAGCCGGTTTATACGGTTCTTCCGGGCTGGAAGCAGGAAATCAGAGGTATCAAGAATTACGAGGACCTTCCGGAGAATTGTCGTAAATATATCGAGTTTATTGAGAAGCAGATCGGCTTCCCAATCACAATGATCTCGAACGGTCCAAGCAGACATGATATTATCTATCGCGAGGTATAGAATATAGTATATAAAAAAGGTCTGAACAATGCATTTGGTGTTGTTCAGACCTTTTTATATTGTGTGAGCTTCTGATGGGACTCGAACCCACGACCTATTGATTACGAATCAATCGCTCTACCAACTGAGCCACAGAAGCTTGTATCAAAACCGTGTAGAATTGTATCATAGTAGCTGATTAAAAGCAATAGAATATTTAAAATGCAGTGCTTGATAAGAGGGTATACGTTTTATTTTTCTGTGGCATGAAAAGGCTATTAGTGATAAAATAACCATGTATGTTTCGTTAACAGATCTGAGGAGCGGGCAAGATGAAAATAAAGGATTATTTCAGCAATGCGAAGAAGCATTTATCAGTTATAAATCGTCATAGGAAAGAGGTCAGGAGGAACTGCTTCAGGTGCGGACTTTATAAGCAGGGGCTTCTGCACGACCTTTCAAAATACTCGTGGACGGAGTTCTCCAAGGGAGTCATATATTTCCAGGGGGACAGGAGTCCTAACGATGCTGAGAGGGAGGCTAAGGGCTACACCTCAGCGTGGCTTCATCACAAGGGACGCAACAAACATCACCTGGAGTACTGGGTTGATTATGATGTGAAAAAGAGTGCGGCAGGTATGGTCGGCATGAAAATGCCGGACAACTATATCATCGAGATGTTCTGCGACAGGGTTGCCGCCAGCAAGATATATCAGGGCGACAAATACACCGACGCGTCGCCACTGCAGTATTACGAAAAAGGCAAAGGGAAATACATCCTTCATCCTTACGTTAAGAAGAAACTCGAGTTGCTACTTACCATGCTTGCAGAGAAGGGCGAAAAATATACATTCGCCTATGCACATAAATGGGTTAAAGAGTATAAGAAACGTCAGAAAAAGTCATGCTGCTGTAAGTGCTGTACATGCGGCGGTTGTGGCTGTAAAAGCTAGTAAATAGAGAATTATTTGAAGTGATTGAAAATAGATAGGACGAGCAGATGCAGTTCACACATTTACATGTCCATACAGGCTATAGCCTCCTCGACGGTTCGGCGCGTATTCCCGAGCTGGTTAAGAGGGCGAAGGAGCTTGGCATGGACTCACTTGCCATTACTGACCACGGTGTCATGTATGGCGCAATAGATTTTTATAAGGAATGCAAGAAGCAGGGGATAAAACCTATTATTGGCTGTGAGGTTTACGTTGCGCCAAATTCCAGATTTGACCGCGAGACCGGCACCGAGGATGAGAGGTATTATCACCTTATTTTGCTTGCCGAGACTGATCAGGGCTACAGCAACCTCTCAAAGATCGTAACCAGAGGCTTTACCGAGGGCTATTATTATAAGCCACGTGTCGATAAGGAGGTCCTCAGGGAGTTCCACGAGGGCATCATCTGTACATCGGCATGTCTGCAGGGTGAGGTCGCATTTTATCTGAGGAAGGGCTTCTACGACAAGGCTCGCGAGGCTGCACTTTCTTACGTGGAAATATTTGGCAGGGACAACTTCTTCCTTGAGCTTCAGGATCATGACATGGAGGAGGACCAGATCGTCAACTCCGGCCTTATGAGACTGTCGAAGGAGATCGACATTCCTCTCATCTGCACGAATGATTCGCACTATATTTACAGGGATGACTGGAAGGCTCACGACATCCTTCTCTGCATCCAGACCGGCAAGAAGGTCGCTGACAAGGACAGAATGCGCTACGGCGAGGGGCAGTATTATCTCAAATCTCCTGAAGAGATGCTTGAGAAGTTTCCTTATGCGAAGGAGGCACTGGAAAATACACATAAGATCGCGGAACGCTGCAACGTTGAGATAGTATTTGGCGACCAGAAGATCCCAAAATACGATGTTCCGGAGGGCTACACCGCCTTTACATATCTTGAAAAGCTTTGTATGGACGGCATCAAGGAGAGATACAGGCCGGTTACGGACGAGCTTTACGAGCGCCTGAAATACGAGCTTAACGTCATCAACAACATGGGCTACGTTGATTATTTCCTCATAGTCTGGGACTTCATCAATTATGCCAAGGAGAACGGTATCGCAGTTGGCCCGGGACGAGGTTCGGCGGCCGGTTCCATCGTTTCCTACTGCCTTAAGATAACAAACATAGATCCGATCAGGTACAGCCTCATCTTTGAGCGTTTTCTTAATCCTGAGCGAGTTACCATGCCCGATATAGATATTGACTTCTGCTACGAAAGAAGGCAGGAGGTCATTGACTACGTTTCCAGAAAATACGGTCCGGAGAAGGTTGTTCAGATCGTTACCTTCGGTACACTTGCGGCGCGCAACTGCATCAGAGATATCGGACGCGTGCTTGATCTTCCGTACAATCTCTGCGACAGCGTTGCCAAGTCCATCCCTATGGAAATAGGTATGAATATTGACAAAGCTCTCGTTGCAAGTCCGGATTTCAAGAAGTTTTATGATACAAATGAAGAGGTTCATTTCATGGTCGAGATGGCGAAGAAGCTTGAAGGCCTTCCTCGTCATGCGTCGATGCACGCGGCGGGTGTCGTTATCGGCCGTGAACCTATCGAGGAGTTTGTTCCGCTCTGTAAGAACGGTGATGCGGTAACGACTCAGTACAATATGACTACCATCGAGGAGCTTGGCCTCCTGAAGATGGACTTCCTGGGTCTCAGAACGCTGACGGTTATCCGTGATGCACTTCGCAGTATCGAGAGAAGAACCGGGAAGAAGATAGATATAGACAATATTCCGCAGGACGATATGCAGGTTTATGATATGATCTCCGCCGGAAAATGCGAAGGCGTATTTCAGCTTGAGTCTTCAGGCATGAGGAATTTCATGAAGGAGCTGAAACCTCATTCGATGGAAGATATCATTGCCGGAATCTCACTTTATCGTCCGGGACCGATGGATTTCATTCCACAGTATATCGCCGGAAAGCAGCATCCTGAGGATGTCACCTACGATCACCCTGCGCTTGAGAAAATACTCAGTCCGACCTATGGCTGTATCGTTTACCAGGAGCAGGTTATGCAGATCGTTATGGAGCTGGCGGGCTATTCGCTCGGACGAAGCGACCTCGTGCGTCGTGCCATGTCCAAGAAGAAGGCTGACGTCATGCTGAAGGAACGCGAGTATTTTATCCATGGAAATAAGGAGATGGGCGTGCCGGGGTGTATCGAGAATGGTATTTCCGAGGGCGTTGCAAATAAGATATTCGATGAGATGACGGACTTTGCAAAATACGCCTTCAACAAGTCTCATGCGGCTGCTTATGCGGTGGTTGCCTACCAGACGGCCTATCTCAAATGCCATTATCCGTACGACTTCATGGCTGCACTTATGACCAGCGTCAAGGACAATGCCAAGAAGCTTGCAACTTACATCGACGCCTGCAGGAAGGCGGGCGTGAAGCTGCTCCCACCTGATGTAAATAAGGGGGAGGGCGATTTCTCTGTATCGGACAATGCTGTAAGATACGGACTTTCGGCTATCAAGTCTATCGGTACAACTGTGGTCAACTCCATCCTTAATGAACGTGAGGAAAACGGGCAGTTCAAGGATCTTCGTGATTTTATCGAGAGAATGTCCGGTAAGGAAGTAAATAAGAAGGCTGTGGAAAACTTTATCATGGCCGGCGCCTTCGATGGATTTGGTATTAAGAGAAGCCAGATGATGGCTGTTTATCCGGGACTTATGGATACGGCTGCACGCGAGAGAAAGAGCAGGATCACAGGCCAGATGAACCTGATGGATTTCCTGGGCGGAATGTCCGGTGGCGGAATGTTTGGTTCCGACGAAGCATCCGGGGAAAACGGAGAGTTCGGCGATGCGTTCAGTGTAAGCTACCCTGACATCCCTGAATTCTCGAAGGAAGAGATGCTTTCCGGAGAGAAGGAAATACTCGGTATCTACGTCAGCGGCCATCCGCTTGATGATTACAGAGAACTTCTTGAGAAGTGCACCGATGCAGTAACGCTTGATTTCTTCATGGATGAAGAAACCGGTAAAACAGGTGTTATGGACAATCGCGAATACAGCCTTGGCGGTATTATCGACGGCGTCAATATGAAGATTACCAAGAACAACGAAAATATGGCTTTTATCACACTGCTTGATACACTTGGTACTTTGGAGGTTATCGTATTTCCGAAAACCTTTGAGAAGTACAGGCGTTTGATATTTGCCGGAAGCAAGATTCTTATCAAGGGACGCGCGCAGGTTTCGGAGGACGAAGGTAAGCTTATCGCTTCGGATATCATCTCGCTTGATGAAGCGCTTTTGTCTGAAAAGCAGAAGCATACAGAGGTCTGGATACTCTTTGAGGACAGTAATGATTATAAGAAGAACGAGCAGAATCTCAGTCAGCTTTTGATGGATTACAGAGGCTTTGCGCCTGTATTTGTCCAGCTGAGGCAGGAGAAGAAGGGCATGAAGCTGGTATATAAGGTTGATCCGGAGTCCGGAGTCATCGATGCGCTGAAGCTTGAATACGGTATCGACAGAGTGATCACGAGAGAAACAAAACGGTGAAGCAACATGCGCCGTAACGTGATACGTAAAAACAGAAAATGAGTTGCGAGAAGAATAATGATAACATCAACATCAAACGAAAAGATTAAATACATGGAAAAGCTGAGAAAGAGCGCCTCCTTCCGAAGGGAAGAGGGGCTTTTTCCTGTGGAAGGGATCAGAATGGTCAGAGAGATCCCGAAGGACAGGCTTGCAGCACTTTATTACACTGAGAAGGCCTACGAGAAATACGGTGCTGAAGGATGTGAGATAGAACTCGTATCCGACGCATGCATGAAGAAAATGTCAGATACCGACACGCCACAGGGCGTTCTTGCTGCTGTGAGAACAGTCGATTATTCACTTGATGATATTCTTACCAGAAAGACCAATTTATCGGACAAAACAAAGAATGATAAATCTGTGACAGCAGCGGTAACTCAGAAAGAAAACGCATATAGTACACCATTTTTATTAGTACTCGAAAAGCTTCAGGATCCGGGCAATCTCGGAACCATCATCAGAACTGCTGAGGCTGCCGGTGTTACAGGGATAATGATCAGCAGGGACAGTGCTGATATTTACAATCCGAAGACGATAAGGTCTACCATGGGCGCACTCTTCAGAATGCGTATTTACATATCGGATGATCTGGTTCGGGATATGGCAGAGCTTAAGAAGAAGGGCATCGTTATTTACGCGATGCATCTTGACGGCGAGGAGTTTTATGATAAGGACTTCAGAAAGCCGTCGGCATTTCTGATCGGTAATGAAGGAAACGGCCTTTCGGACGAACTTAGTAGCGTGGCAGATGAAAAAATGCGTATACCTATGCTTGGCAAAGTAGAGTCGCTAAACGCCGCAATCAGTGCATCTGTTGTTTCCTATGAAGTACTTAGACAGCGCCGCGGCATATGAAAGTAGATTAATACAGATTTGCAGGGATGATGTATCCTGCTAATGATACGAAAACAGGGTACATCAAAAATATAATTATAGAAAATCAGGAACAGAAAATTGGATACAGTAATCAAATCAATCATATTTTATTATGTGGTCATGAATCTGGTCGCATTTATAATGTATGGTATCGATAAAAGCAGGGCCATCAAGAAGGAATGGCGAATAAGCGAAAAGTCACTGATACTTGTTTCAGTGGCGGGAGGAGCCTTCGGAGCACTCCTCGGAATGCATATTTTCAGACATAAAACAAGACATATTAAGTTTCAGCTGATCATACCGCTGACGGTGATCATACATTTCGTGATAGTGTATTTTCTGATAACATATCTGAAGAAACTGTAACGCTTCACGTACTGTACTGGGAAAAATGTAACACTTCACGTACCATAATATGACAACTCAAGCAGTTTGGAACCATGCTTAACATGTATTGACACATCTGATTGTCAACTCGGGATAATTCCTGCAACTCGAGGTTGCGGGAAAAGCATATCATGAATGGTTGTAAATAAATACCATATAGTATAGAATGTGTCACATGAGGAAGAAATGCAGTGATCAATAAATCGCTGCAGATAAAATATCATTTTTCTGCTGAGGGCAGAGGAAAGGACTAAATATGGGAGCAATTGGAGCTATTATCGGAATTGTATTACTTATAGTACTGATAATGATTATTTGGTATGTTTCGTCAATGAACAGCATCAGGAGGCTTGCACTCAAGTGTGACGAAGCTTCATCAGGAATCGATGTTGCACTTACCAAGCGATATGATGTTCTGACAAAGCAGCTGGAGGTTGTAAAGGAATACACCTCACACGAGGCAAAGGTTCTTTATGAGACCATCAGACTTCGTTCGGGAATGTCTATCAGAGAGAAGCAGGAAGTGTATGAGCAGATGAACAATGCTTCAAATCAGTTCAGACTTACTGCTGAAGCATATCCAAATCTTCTTTCAAGTGAGACCTACAAGATGCTTATGGTATCAATCGCTGATTGCGAAGAGCACCTTCAGGCAGCAAGACGTCTCTACAATGCTAACGTTAACAGTTACAACACAAAGATCGTTATGTTCCCTGCATCAATCGTTGCAGGAAATATCGGTGCAGTTTCAAAGGAACTCTTTGTTGCAGAAGCTCATAAGAGAAATGATGTGGAAATGAAGTTCCACTAATTAAAGCATATGGCATTCAATAATTTATTTGACGAACTTAATAGAAAAATAGAGGTCCGGCCGTATAACAACGGCCGGATTTCCGGAATGGGCGGTTTCGGCGGTTTCGGAGGCTACGGCAGTAATTTCGGTCTGAATATTAATGCGAGAAACAGCAGAAAGAACGGATACTTTGGCGGCACGTCAAATAATTACGGCTACTACAGTAACAACAGATCAGTCGGCATGAACGGAACCGGTGGTCCTGGATATGGTGGAGCGATGCCGAATGGTACCGGTGGACCTGGAATTACCGGCGGACCTGGATATGGCGGAATGATGCCAAACGGAACCGGTGGCCCCGGAATAACAGGCGGATCGGGTGCTATGAATGGTAACGTGAACATTAACCTGAACGGTGGTTATAATGGTAGCGTGAACGGCGGCTATAACGGCAATATGAACGGTGGCTACAACGGTTTCAACAACGGCGGCTTCAACTATCCGAACAGGGGACAGTTTGTTGATAAGAAGCTGGATTATATGTCCGGCATGAGCCTTTCAGAGAAACTGGCTGAGCTTGAACGTATGAGAAAAAAAGCCAGTCTTGGTTTTGCCTTACTGATCTTTTTCGTGGCGTTTCTTATCATATCAATGCTTGTTGCAGGTTCGACACATAGTGCGCTTTTCAGTATAGTTCCGTTTGTTATCATGTTCCTGATCGGATTTGTACTTGTTCAGGCAACTAAGGAAGGCGGTTTTGGTTCGAATGACAAGTTCAAGGCGCTCTATAAAAATGTATTTGTAGAGGATGTGCTTGGAAAGAAATATGATAATCTTTTCTATTCGTGGAAGGCAGGTTTTCCGGCTGATGCTGTAAGAAGCTTTAATCTTGTCAGAATGGGTAACCGTTTCCATAGCGAGGATTACATCTGCGCGACCTATAAGGGCGTGAAGTTTGAAACGTCGGATGTTACTGTTCAGCAGCATACAAGCAGCGGAAAGAGCAGCCATACAACGACGTATTTCAAAGGTAGAATGTTTGTGTTCTATATGCCGAAGGTTATCCAGGCAAGTATCAGAGTGACACCGGATGCGTTTTTATATCGTCCGACGATCGATCATCGTAAGGACAAGCTTGATATGGAGAATATCAATTTTAATAAACAGTACAACGTTTATGCATCCGATCCGCATTATGCATTCTATGTTATCACTCCGAAGATGATGGAGAGGATACTTTATCTTAAGGGCAAATACGGTTACATCATACTCAATTTCGAGGGTGACAGATTATTTGCGGCAATCCCGACTGTTAAGGATACCTTTGATGCAGATATAACACATGCAATCGATTATCCGACCGACAGAGCAAGGGCCGAGGCTGAGGCAGCAGTTATAGCTGATATCATGGAGGTTCTTGAGGCTGTTCCGAGAGGATAAGGAACCATACAGAAATATGTATTGGAATGCCGATAACGAGTTATGCCCGAGGGTGTATCGAAATATTGATATGTAGAAGATCATCTGATTGATAAAAAACGATTGTGAAGGTGATTAATATACAAAAAGCGCAGGATTACAATAAAAATTCCTGCGCTTTTTCCTTTTCTCGCAAAAAAATCAAAATTAAAGCCAAAATATGTCCATTTGGACGTATCGTACTATTTTCATATGTGTTAGTATGCAGACAGTGAAAAACCTGCGGGCTTTTGCGGCTGTATTTTAACCGTGGAGTGAGCGGGGGATTCGGCACAAATCAATCTTATTCATAGTGGAGGAATGGAAGATGAAGAAGTTTAAAAAGGCATTAGCTGTAGTATTAACCGTTGCACTTGGTGCATGTTGCTTAACAGCATGTGGTAAGGATGATGACAAGAAGTCTGATTCCGGTTCTGGAAGCAAGACAGAGGCACCAAAGGAAATGACAGGTACACCTCATGATACAGGCGTTATTAAGGTAAGCGTTCCTGATGGATGGCTTGCAATCGATGTTCATGATATGTGGAGTGATGATCCAAATGCGATCGACAAGGAGCAGCTTCAGATTGCTAAGGGTGCTACATCAAAGGATGATCTTTGGGGTCATTGCTACATCCAGATCAACTACTCAGCTCCTGGAACAATAATGGCATCAGCAAAGTCTTACTATGACAATCCTGTTGATATCGCTCCATTTGAGGCAGCTGGTTACTCATGGACAGGTTATGAGTGCGAGAGCATGGGCTACAAGTACACGATCATCGAAGGCAAGAAGGGCGAGGAGCAGCTTCAGGTTGCAGTTCTTAAGAATGCCGGTGAGCAGACAATCAACTTTGATGACGAGGACGTTCAGTTCATCATCAACAGCATCGAGACAACAATTCCTGCAGAGGAGCAGAAATAAGCTGAACGGGTAATCGGAGGTATTTATATGGGATTCTTTGATGATCTTAAAAGAGGTGCAGGCGGAATCCTTAATCAGGGAAGACCGGGTAATGCCGGAAATATGGTTCAGGGCGCACAGAATCTGTCAAATGGAATAAGAAATATTGCAGGCAACAAATCTGTTGATGTTACATTCGCAAAGCTGCCGGACAGCATTGAGGAGTTTAAGGCACTTCCGCAGGCAGCATGCACAACACCTTTTGATGCGGCTGCGCTTACCATCGTTGCACTTTCGTGCTATCCGAGAAATAAAGAGATGGCACTTGCTATGCTTGATCTTCTGAGAGGTCCGAGACCACTCAGCGGAATGGACAAGCAGTTTATAAATGATCGTTTTATGGATGGAAAGGATTATGTTCCACGTTCGTATTTTAAAGGAGCGGTACCGCAGAATGATTATACTCCGGCAGTTCCTTATGTGATAACGATCAGCGAGAATCCTTACTCATATCAGGATCAGGGCTACGCAAAGCTTTTCGTTCAGTCAGGCGGCGCAGACAGCCCGAGAGCTATCCAGCTTAGACAGCTTAAGGATGGCAAGTGGTGCCTGTGGGAGCAGTTCATCCTGTCTGATATAAGACAGCCTGAAAGCGCAAACCCTTGGGCATAATAATAAAAGCAAAAGCAACCAGGATCTCTTTATAGTGACACCAAAATAAACTGTAAAGAAAATGTTGAAGGTTAAAGACATCCATGGCGGATTAGGGACCTGCCGGGATGACGATTCTGATCCTTGTGGTGGTACAGGGAGAAGAATAAAAGGGTTTATATGAAATACCGGTGTCAAAGACGAGATCCTGGGTGAAGCTTTATAGCCCCCCCAACAAAGGTGGTAGTTTATTATTCGAAAGAATGTAAGCTGCTGCCTTTTTAATTGCTTTATTGCCTTTGATTTGCACTCTTATATTGCAGCAAAAAACTATATAATACAAAATAAAAAATACAGAAATGATATAAGTAAGAGCGTTGAAACTACAAAAGGACTGTCTGAAAAATACAGGGCTGCCGGACCGAAGAAATAATCTTAACCGACACATACGGTTTTTCATCAAAAATCGTTAGTATGGACTAACAAATATAATTTGACAAGGCTATATCTATCAGCTATAATCTTTAGCTGGAAACATAGCCTTTTGTTGTATTATTTACTAATGATAAGGCTGATAATAAATATTTAAGAAAGAGGTACAGAAAATGGCAGCAATCGATTTAACAAAGTATGGCATCACTGATGTACAGGAGATCATTTACAACCCTTCTTACGAGAAGCTTTTTGAGGATGAGATGGATCCATCACTTGAAGGTTTTGACAAGGGTGTTCTTACAGAGCTTGGCGCTGTAAATGTTATGACAGGAATTTATACAGGACGTTCTCCAAAAGATAAGTTCATCGTTATGGATGAGAAGTCAAAGGACACAGTTTGGTGGACAACACCTGAGTATCCAAATGACAACCATCCTGCTTCAGAGGAGGCTTGGGCAGCATGTAAGGATCTTGCTATCAAGCAGCTTTCCGGCAAGAAGCTTTATGTTGTAGATGCATTCTGCGGCGCTAACAAGGATACACGCATGGCAGTTCGTTTCATCATGGAAGTTGCTTGGCAGGCACATTTCGTAAAGAATATGTTCATCGTTCCAACAGCTGAGGAAGAGGCAAACTTCGAGCCAAACTTTATCGTATATACAGCTTCAAAGGCTAAGGTTGAGAATTACAAGGAGCTTGGCCTTAACTCTGAGACAGCAGTTCTCTTCAACGTTTCAAGCCGTGAGCAGGTTATCCTTAACACATGGTATGGCGGAGAGATGAAGAAGGGTATGTTCTCTATGCAGAACTACTTCCTTCCACTTCAGGGTATGGCTTCAATGCACTGCTCTGCAAATACAGATATGGAAGGAAAGCACACAGCTATCTTCTTCGGTCTTTCAGGAACAGGTAAGACAACACTTTCAACAGATCCTAAGAGACTCCTCATCGGTGATGATGAGCACGGCTGGGATGATAACGGCGTATTTAACCTTGAGGGCGGATGCTATGCTAAGGTTATCGGTCTTGATAAGGAGTCAGAGCCTGATATCTACAACGCAATCAAGAGAAACGCTCTTCTTGAGAACGTAACAGTAGCAGCTGACGGAAAGATTGATTTCGATGATAAGTCAGTTACAGAGAATACACGTGTTTCTTATCCAATCGAGCACATCGAGAAGATTGCTAAGAACGTAAACAAGGTTTCTTCAGGTCCTGCTGCAGAGAACGTAATCTTCCTTTCAGCTGATGCATTCGGAGTACTTCCTCCTGTATCAATCCTTACACCTGAGCAGACACAGTACTACTTCCTTTCAGGCTTCACAGCTAAGCTTGCAGGTACAGAGAGAGGAATCACAGAGCCAACACCTACATTCTCAGCTTGCTTCGGTCAGGCATTCCTTGAGCTTCACCCAACAAAGTACGGTGAGGAGCTCGTTAAGAAGATGGAGAAGAGCGGAGCTAAGGCTTACCTCGTAAATACAGGTTGGAACGGAACAGGAAAGAGAATCACAATCAAGGATACACGTGGAATCATCGATGCTATCCTTAACGGTGACATCAAGAATGCTCCTACAAAGACAATCCCATACTTCAACTTCGAGGTTCCAACAGAGCTTCCTGGAGTTGATACAAACATTCTTGATCCTAGAGATACATACGCTGATGCTTCTGAGTGGGAAGCTAAGGCTAAGGATCTTTCAGAGAGATTCATCAAGAACTTCAAGAAGTATGAGACAAATGAAGCTGGTAAGGCACTTGTTGCTGCAGGTCCTCAGCTGTAAGATTTTGTTAAACAGATTCTTTCATACCCCGACAGTTTCGGCTGCCGGGGTATTTTTTTGCTCACGTCAGAGTCATGCATTCTGTCAGCTGTAATTAAGCTGCTGATTTCTTCAATATTATATTGAACAGGTGTTCGGTTTATGGTATCATATTATTTGGCTGATATTATTGGAATCGTAAATATTATGATTCGAATGGATTGAAAGCCCGGTATTCAGGTGTCTGATAGTAAATACAGGAGTGCGGCTATGAGGTTTCTTTATCAAAGAGGAAAAGTATATAATGAAGTATATCATGACCAGCCGATAAAGCCGCGCTATGGTTATCCTATTCCTGAGCAGATAAAGGCTATAAGGAATCTGCAGAGACAGGATATCAGGCTTGGTATCACAAGGAATCAGAGCTTTGTTAAGGCTGCAAGGCTGATGGCGGATTATGAGGATGATTTCCGATATGACAGAAGAGTCAGCAGGCATAAACCGGCCTATGACAGCTTCAGCGATATTGAGCTGAGGGGGTATTTTGGATGGAGGACCGGATATAAAAATGGAGAGGATGTGCCCGGCGGTTCATACGCTGAGGTTTATATGAATGAGCTTCTATGCGGGATAGGCGTTGTAAATGCCATGGATGGCTATGAGAAGCTTCGAGAGCTTCAGAGGAGGCAGGGCAGCGAGCTTCCTACCATAGAGAAGATGATCATAGATTACGCAGTCTGTTATGAGCTTCCGAAGGAGCTTATCAGTGGCAGCGAGATGTTCCATGATGATAGAAATATCATTTTATTACAGGACTGCGGCTGTGGGTATGATGACTGTGATAAGCTTACAGCAAGATTTAAGGCGATGCTTGAGGTTTCGAAAGTGCAAGAGTTAGCGGAGGGGGCTCCGTATCCGGAACACATAGATAAGCTTGCAGAGCTGATGTGCAGATGCCTCGACAAAGTGCAGGCGTATTCACTGGAAAAAAGGAAGAAAAGCTTTCTGGAGGAGGTCTGCGGCAAGCCTTCAGTGTGGCCTTATGCAATGCTTGGTGGGGCGGTTGTAGACGCAGAGCAAAAAGGCCACGGATACATATATGAGGTGAATCCTGTAAGAACCTTCTATGGAGGTGAAAACTGGTCGGTCAGAAGGATGAGCCTCACGGAGAAAGCCGGAGAGCTGATGAAGGGCTTCGTACAGGCGGTGTATTTGTCTTTCATGAATGTGGCTGAAGATGCGGCTGGATATATTGACGAAAAGAATAATAAGACGGTTAGCAGTTGGATGAAAAAGGTGATCGAAGAAACCTGCCGGAATTATATCCAGGAGATAAAGCTTCGAGAAGAGAGAAGGGTTAAGATTGACTTCTCAAGACTGGATACAATCCGAGAAAAGTCAGCAGCTATTCGTGACAGACTGATCGTTGATGAGGATGAACATATTTCTTCTGAAGCAGTAGAGAGTGTATCCTGTGACGATGTTGTAGATAATAATGATTTGGGAATAATATCAACTCTTACAGAACTTGAAAGACGTGTCGTAAAAGCAGTTCTTGAAGGCGAGGATACAGGCTTTGTGAGGGAAGAAGGTCAGATGCTTTCGATTGTGGTCGACAGCATCAATGAGAAGCTTTATGACTATTTCGGGGACAGCATTCTTTTTGACGACGGAACACTGCAGATATATGAGGACTATATCGAAGAAGTCAGAACCATGATCGGTATTTGATAAAACATATAGTATCTGAAGATTATCACGTGTTATGCTGCTGAGAATAAATATGTTAGAAAAGAAGAATCAAACATGATTGTGATAAATAATGAGTAGAGTTTAGGATTATTTTAGAGGAACAGAGCATGAGTATAGATATTAACAGAAAGGCGCCGCGGAGGATAGCGCAGGCGATAATATCATCCCTTAAGGGCGGAGTTGTACCGAGAGTCGGGCTTCCGTATATAACTGTTGGCAGAGAGAAGGAAATAGAGGCGTTCCTGAATGATGAGGAGATAATTGCAGAGGGCGGAGCCTCCTTCAGATTCATAGTTGGAAAATACGGCAGCGGCAAGAGCTTTCTCCTGCAGACTATAAGAAACTATGCGCTTGATAAGAATTTTGTTGTGGTTGATGCAGACCTGACTCCGGAGAGAAGACTGCAGGGCACACATGGCCAGGGGCTTGCAACCTACAAGGAGCTTATCAGAAATATGTCCACAAAGACCAGACCGGAGGGTGGTGCCCTCAGCCTGATCCTTGACAGATGGATCAATGAGGTGCAGAAGGATGTGATGGACAGAACTTCTCTCGGAGGCGGAGTATCATCCGGAGATATGCAGGAGGGTTCGAATCATGTATCCGAACAAACTTCACAGAAAGAGACTTCGTCGTCACAGATAGAGCTTCTGGTTGAGAAGGAGATCAGGGATACTGTATTTTCGCTGAATGACATGGTGCATGGCTTCGATTTTGCGAGGCTGCTCAGTATTTATTACGAAGCGTATGTGAAGGGTGATGATGAGGCCAAGGCCAAGGTCATCAAATGGTTCAGAGGCGAATATACGACTAAAACTGATGCAAAGAAGGAACTTGGCGTAAATATCATAATTACCGACGATGACTGGTATGAATATATCAAGATATTTGCGGCGTTCCTGAATAAGGCAGGCTACAGCGGTATGTATATTTTGATCGATGAGCTTGTAAACATCTACAAGATCACAAACTCGATCACAAGACAGAATAATTATGAGAAGATGCTTGCGATGTATAATGATGCGATGCAGGGAAAGGCACATTATCTTGGCATCATAATGTGCGGTACACCGGAATGTATGGAGGACAAGAGGAGAGGCGTTTACAGCTATGAAGCACTCCGGTCAAGGCTCGGCAGCGGAAGATTTGCGGGAGAGCATGCAGATCTTATGGCGCCGGTCATTAAGCTTAAGGCGCTCAGCTACGAGGAAATGCTGGTCCTGACAGAAAAGCTGTCCGCGCTTCATGCGGATCTCTATAACTATAAGCTTAGGCTTACAGATGAGGATATGATATTTTTCCTGAAGGCTGAATATGAGCGTATCGGTGCAAGTCAGCTGATCACACCTCGAGAGGTTATCAGAGATTATATAGAAGTGCTGGATATTCTCTATCAGGAGCCGGAGCTTGGACTGAAGGATCTGCTGGGGTCGGACAGGTTTGAGTTTACAAAGTCAGAGGCTGTCGATGAAGAAACAGTCGATTCTCAGTACGCTGAATTCAAGATATAAAAAAGTGAAAGGGAAAGGTATGATACGTGATGAGATAATAGAGGAGCTGTTCAGGCTCCAGGATAAAAAATACAGGGATTTTCAGGGGAATCTGATTCCGCCCAAAACGGTAGATGATATGATAGGAGTTCGTACGCCTGAGCTTAAGAAATACGCTAAGGAGCTGCTTAAGCGAGAAGATATCGGTGAGTTTCTGGATATCCTTCCACATCAGTATTTTGATGAGTATCAGCTGCATGCATTTATCATCTCAAGTATAAAGGATTATGACAAATGCATGGCGGAGATTGAGAAGTTTCTGCCGTATGTGGACAACTGGGCAACCTGCGATACGCTGATTCCGAAGGTATTTGCGAAGCATCACAGCGAACTCCTCCAGCATATAATGGTCTGGATAGCTTCGGATAAAACTTATACAGTGCGATATGCTATCGGTACTTTGATGAGATACTTCCTGAATGATGAATTTGATGTTAAATATCCGAAGATGGTTGCTAAGGTTCGCTCGGAAGAATACTACGTAAATATGATGATAGCGTGGTATTTTGCGACTGCGCTTGCGAAGCAGTATGATGCAGTTTTGCCGTATATCGAGGAGAGAAAGCTTGATAAGTGGACTCATAATAAGACGATACAGAAGGCGATAGAGAGCTTCCGTGTAACGCCGGAGCATAAGGAGTACTTGAAAACGCTGAAGTATTGATAGCAGTTTATGGATGTGAATGTGTATCAGGGATTATTATCGGTGAATATGATGGTGAAGTGGATCAGAGGATATGGACATTTTTGATAGGTATGCACCCTTTGTGCAGGAATATATTTATAGGAATAATTGGGAGAATCTGAGAGGAATACAGGTTGCGGCCGGAGATGCAATATTTAATACGGACGAGAACCTTCTTCTTACTGCGTCTACAGCTTCGGGCAAGACCGAGGCGGTATTCTTCCCTATAATAACTCTCTTCTCCGAAGATATGCCGAAGTCAGTGGGCTGTATATATATCGGACCGCTTAAGGCACTCATAAATGACCAGTTCGACAGGTTGACAGAGCTTTGTGAGGAGGCTGATATTCCTGTGTGGCATTGGCACGGAGATGTAGCCAGGACACATAAGGAGAAGCTTTTGAAGAATCCTTCCGGTATCCTGCAGATCACGCCGGAATCTCTTGAGGCCATGCTCATCCATAAGCATTCGATCATCGGAAGTCTGTTCAGTGACCTGAGATTTATCGTGATCGATGAGGTGCATTCACTGCTCCGTGGTGACAGAGGCGGGCAGACACTTTGTCTTATTGAGAGACTTTCGAAGCTTGCAGGCGTGAAGCCGAGAAGGATTGGACTCTCTGCGACAATAGGCGAGCCTGAGGCAGTTGGACGCTTCCTTGCTAGTGGAACCGGCAGAGGAACCATAATCCCGAAGATTGAACAGAAGGGCATGACATGGAGACTCTCCATGGAGCACTTCTACATACAGAGCGGTCGGGATGGTGAGAGTAATTCCGGAGCTGATAATTCGGGCGACATCAATCAGGAAGAATGCATAGATAAAGGTACAGAAGAACGTATTATAGGTAAGACTTCAGTTGATGTATTTAGTGCAGAGAAAAATAAAGACGAATTCGATCCGTCGTTCAAATACATATTCGACAATACAAGAAATAAAAAGTGCCTTGTATTTGTGAATTCACGTGAGGAGTGCGAGGCAGTAACAACTACACTTCGAAGATACAGTGAGCTCTATGGTGAGGATGAAAGGTTTCAGATTCATCATGGAAATATTTCTGCAGCACTGCGCGAGACGGCGGAGGACGTGATGAAGGATGATTATGAGAATCAGACGACAGTCACAACAGCAACTCTTGAGCTGGGAATCGATATAGGAAGGCTTGAGAGAGCATTTCAGATAGATGCACCGTGGACAGTATCTGCATTCCTGCAGAGGATGGGACGTACAGGAAGACGCGGAGACCCGCAGGAAATGTGGTTTGTCATGCGTGAGGAAGAGGTTGAGGCGAGAGCTATGCTGCCGGTCACTATTCCGTGGACTCTTATCCAGGGAATAGCGCTTGTGCAGCTCTATGTTGAAGAAAGATGGGTTGAACCACCGAGACTTGACAGGCTTCCATACAGCCTGCTTTATCATCAGACCATGAGCACACTTATGTCCTGTGGAGAGATGACACCTGCAGGGCTTGCTGCAAGAGTTCTTCCGCTTACCTTTTTCCACAGAGTGACGCAGGAGGATTATAAGGTTCTGCTTCAGCATCTCCTGAAGATCGGACATATACAGCAGACTGCAGAGGGCGGACTTATTGTCGGACTCGCAGGCGAGAAGGTCGTTAATAACTTCAAGTTCTATGGCGTATTTCAGGAGAGTGAGGAATTCACTGTAAGAAGTGAAAATCAGGAGCTTGGTACGATAGTTGCACCGCCGCCTGTTGGAGAGAAGATTGCGATTGCAGGACGTGTATGGACAGTGCTTGATGTTGATAAAAAGAGACATACGGTTTACTGTACGCTTGTGAGGGGCAGTGTACCGGCGTATTTCGGACAGTGCCCGGGAGACCTTCACACGAAGGTGCTTACAAGAATGAGGCAGGTGCTTCACGAAGAGAAGGGATATCCTTATCTTATGAAGAATGCCGTCACACGACTTGAAAAGGCAAGGGAAACGGTCAGTGCTTCAGGAATAGGCTCGGATGTTCTTCTGAACCTTGGCGGAACGAAATGGTGTTTCTTCCCATGGATAGGAACCTACGGTTTTCTTGCGCTTGAAAGAGTACTGCGCATCAAATGTGCCCCAAGACTCGGACTTAAGAACTTCGATTCATCGAGACCGTATTTTATGGTATTTACAATGAGGGCAGGCAGAGATGAGTTCTTCCGTATCCTTAAAGAAGAGCTAAGTAAAGACTTTGAGGCAAGGACACTTATCTATCCGAAGGAAGTTCCGCTTTTCGATAAATACGACGAATACCTTCCGGAGAAGCTGCTTATAAAAGGCTTCGCGGAGAGTGTGCTTGACCTTGATGGTCTGCGCAAAAAATCAGAGGAATGGAATTAAAAACGGTGAAGAGATATTTGAATAATCTCTTCACCGTTTTTTATAGACTATTACGAATTGTCTCTATCTCTTTGGCAAGCTCAGGGTTGTTCTGCTTCAGCTTTGTGAGTGCCTTGGTTCTTTCTTCAACGATCCTGTTATAAGCCTTAGGGTGAGCCTTCTTCATAGCGGCCTCTCTCTCCAGACGTCTTCTCAGAATACGTTCGATAGAAGGCTTATTCTTCTCCATGATCTTAATCTCAAGATTCTGTTTAAGCTCAAGAAGCCTGCTGTCAATCCTATCGATAGCTGATGAGGTGAGTATCTCTGTTTTTGACGAGATAGTCTTTCCTTCCTCAACCATGATGGCAAGCTGTATTTCGAGCAGTTCAAGAAGTTCTTCCTCATCAACTATATTCCAGTGACCGCCATAGGTGTCCTCAGCCTGGCGGATGTATTTTTTAATATCGAAGTCGTCGCTCTCAATGTCGAAATCAGGGTCCTCCGTGATCCTTGCGGCAATCTCAGAGGCAAGCCCCTGCATGATCTTATCAGCGTCGGAACCGTAAGCCCACTCAAACTCTGCCAGACGTCGGCTGGCCTTGCCGGGAGCCGGTGCATAATCCTCTTCAAATTCATATGGCGGAGTGATTCCGTTCTCAGTAAGCACCTGAATGATACGCGGCTTAACATGACCGGTCTTAATGAGCTCCTCAGCGCCGTAGGTACGAAGCATATCATTTATCGTATCAACATGGCCGGCTATGTAGAAGGCTATATTCCGAGCTTCGTATTTTTTGTAAATACTCATAATTCTTTCGGCAGCCGTAAGGTCTATACTTCCGAGTGTTCCTGCATCGATTATTATAATGCGCGTATCATCCTTCACAGCGTCCTCGATATCCTGCTGGAATCTGTCGATATTTGCGTAGAAGAGAGCGCCTGTAAACCTGTAAATAATGACGCCCTTGATCGGACGCGAGTTCTTCATCCTGCTGAGAGAATGGAAACCCTCGATATCAGGCACAACGCCCAGAAATGCGGTCGTCGGATTGGAAGCGCGTGAGATAAAGGTGACAGCCGAAAGTATGATCCCGACAAATACACCGTAGATCGTTCCAAATATAAGTACTGTGAAAAATGCGGCATAGAAGATCAGGAACTCGGTTTTGTCAATCTTTCTAAGCTTATGAGCCAGGCCGAATTCAAAGGTTCCGATAAGTGCCGAGATAACTATACCGGTAAGGATCGGAACCGGCAGATAAGAGATAAAGCCTGTGCCGAAGAGGACTATCAGAAGCATTACCAGACCGGCTGTAACAGACATGATCTGGGAACGTACCTTGTACTGATCAGCAATACCCGAACGTGAAACACTTCCGTTCACCGGACAGCATCCGATAAAAGAAGCTGCAAGATTGCAAATAGCATAAGCGAGATTTTCACGCCGTGGTCTAAGCCTTTCATCGTGCTTCCTTGCAAGGTTACTTGTTGCAAGAAGTGTCTCCGCAAGGATGACCATAGCGATGGTCAGGCTCGGAACAACAATCTCAGTAAAACGCCCCGAAAGAAGCGTAAGGTCCGGCGCTTTAATCTCAGGGAATCCCTTCTTTACTACAGGAAGGAGCTTAACGCCCTTATCACTCAGTTTAAAGATGTATTCCAATAAGGCGCCGATAAATACACATATTCCCGACATTGGTATCATCGGAGCAAAACGTTTGAACAGAAGTATTATCACGACTGTAGAAATCCCAAGAACAAGAGAAATTACAGATACGCCGTCACGCGCCTCATCATAAATATGTTTGAAAAGCTCGATTATCTCACCTCTGCCTGAGGTGCCGCCGAAGAGCTTAGGTATCTGCATACAGATGATCGTAACGCCGATTCCGGTGATAAAACCGCCGACAACCGGCTGTGATATAAACTTAAGTATTCTGCTCGCGCGTATTAAAAAGAAGAAAAGAAGCCATAAACCTGTTATAAGAGTAATAACAGGGACCAGACTGACTGCTTCCTCAGATTCAGCTGTTATTCCGAGGCTTGCAAGCATTCCTCCGACAAGTGCTGCAGGTGCCGCATCAACGCCAAAAATAAATCTCGGCGAACCCGAAATAAAAGCAAACAGAAGTATAGGAAGGATCGAACCGTATAGACCGTATTTAACAGGAAGCCCGGCAACAAGGGCATAACCCATCGAGATCGGAATGGACACAAGAGCGATCACCACACCGACCATAACATCGCTTATTATATACTTGTTACTGTAACCCTTCTCCCGTGCCAGCAAGTCTTTTTCCTCCCATAGTAGTATGCCGCTTTATTATATCATATACTTTCGATGTTATAAATTATTGTTTGTCGTAATATAAATACAGCATGAGCGCACATATCTCTCAGTGTGACTAAGATATGCGAAATCAATACAAATCAGCTTTGGTTTTTTCTAAGATTGTCCCAAAACTCGCTTCGCTCAAACATTGGAACAATCTTGAAAAAACAGCAAGCAATGATTTGTTTGATTTGACGCATATCCCGCAATACTTCGAGATATGTGTGCTCATGCTTTTATAATTGCAACAAACAGACAGAAATACCGGGTGAATACATCCGGTATTTCTGTCGTACGTTCAATTATATAAACATTAATTTAGTAGTTTAAGGATTTTTTAATAAATAGGATTGTATAGTAACCTCAGAGTTGAGAAATATGCCAAACAAAGTATAATAAATCTAGAGGAGAGGATAAGACATGTTATTCAAAGTTTTAAGAAAAGACTTAAGAAAAAAGAAAAGTATAAATATCATCATTGTGATATTCGTCTTCATGGCTACGCTCTTTATATCGGCCAGCGTAAACCAGCTTATGGTAACTGTCAACGGACTGGACAACTTCTTCAAGGTTGCCGAGGTTGAGGACTATAACATATTTACGATCGGTCAGCTTGGCAGCGAGCTTACGGATGCTGATAAGTATCTGCTGGAAGTGCTTGATGAAGAGCAGGAAAAGGGCATCATCAATTCCTACAGAATGGATCTGGGCTACTGGATGACCGGTGCCGACCTTCTGAAGAATGGCGAGGCAGTCAAATTCAAAAGCAGCATAGTGGCAAATACAGCCGACAACCCGATGACCAGATTCTTCGATGAAGATAATGAAGAGATAACGGATGTCCCTGAGGGTTATATTTACATAGGAAGTACTCTGAAAAACAATATCAAGATAAAGACGGGCGACAAGTTAACTATATTCTCTGATAACGGACTCCGCATAGAATTTACCGTAAAGGGAATGGTTAAGGATGCTGTATTTGGTGGCGAATTGATGGGCAACGGAAGGCTTCTGATGAATGGAAATGACCTCCAGAAGATAGCAGACAGCGGCGATTTTGCTTATGCAGGAATGATCGGAGTATCAACAGATCATCAGAAAAAGCTTTTAACTGATATGAACAATGCTTCAGCTGACTGTGCATTTGCAGCACCAAAAAGCCTCCTCAAAACGGCATATATCATGGACATCGTAATGGCACTTATGCTCCTCATGGTCAGTGTCGGACTTGTAATAATATCAGTACTCATCCTCAGATTTACGATCATATTTACAATAAATGACGCCTTCAAAGAGATCGGTATCATGAAGGCAATCGGTATCAAGGACAAGAGGATCAGGAGGATGTATATAGTAAAATATGCAATCCTTACAATAGCCGGTGCGGCAGCGGGCTTCATCCTCAGTATATTTATCAGCCGCAGCCTTGTTAAGTCATCACTCAGAACTATGGTGCTTAAGAATGGCGGAAGCAGCATCATCGCAATGTTCCTTGCATCAGCACTCATGGTTTTCCTTATAATCTTTGCGGCATACAGAAGTACCAAGAAGGTTAAGAAGATGAAACCGATGGATGCCATAAGAAATGGCGCTGACGGCCAGAGATTCAAGAAGAAGGGTCTCATCAGACTTAAGAAAAAGAAGATAGGAACAACCTCCTTCCTGGCATTTAACGATCTGACGGTAAACTGGAAGAAGTTCCTCATCCCACTTCTTACAAGCGTTGTTGGTGCATGGCTCATGATCATGCCGGCAACATCCGTAAATACTCTTACCTCAGAGAAGGTTGCACCACTTTTCGGTTTCCAGGAATCTGAATACTGCATTATTGATGATAAATATCAGGCAAATGCAGTTTATTATAAGGACAGACAGTACATCTATGACGGAATGGATAATGTGGTGGAAACACTTGATAAGAACGGCATTAAGGTTGAGAAGATATTTACTGAGACAATGCTCAGAATGAAGATCCGAAAGGGTGATCTTAAGAGTACAACGACAGCTGTTCAGGGAATGAATACTAAGGTCAAGGATTATGTCCTCACTGAAGGAAAATCACCAAAATACGCCAATGAGATAGCAATTACAAAGAAGACTGCAGAATCAATTGATGCTGTAATGGGTGATACAATCTATATATCGAATGGTGATCATGAAGAAGAATATATAATCACAGGTTACTACCAGTCAATGAACAATATGGGCGAGGGTATCAGATTCCACGAGGATGCAGATATTTCCATGGAGTATATCTCAGCTGTATTTGCCTACCAGATCGATGTTGAAGGAAATCATACAGAGGATGAAATCGCCGATATACTTACCAGGGAATTCGGAAGAGATATTGAAGTATCAACCTTCCTTAAATATGCACAGGATATGATAGGAAGTATCATCCAGAACCTTCAGGATTATAAAGTGCTTGTCATTCTGGTCGTACTGCTCATCAATGCTATGGTCATCATTCTTATGCAGAGAACCTTCATCATCCGTGAGAAGAGCAGCATCGCATCACTTAAGTCTGTTGGTTACAGCAACAAGAAGCTTAGGATCTGGCAGACCAAGAGAATGGGTATAGCGATCATCATAGGAACGATCATAGGAACTCTTACGTCAGAATTCTTTACGGACATCACATCCGGACAGGTATTTAAGATCATGGGTGCAAAGGATGTGGATTATAAGATCAATCCGGTTGAAGTTTACGTTATCTATCCGATAGCACTTATCATATGCGGCATACTCGCCTGCTACTTCGTATCAAGAAGAGTTAAGAGAGTCGATGTAAGAAGTATGAATGTTGAATAATAACAGATGTAAGATTAAACCGGCCGGGTCTGCCCCGGCCGGAGATAATAAACAGTTTATGTATGTATAGTGGTATAGATGAACATGGAGGAAAATAAAATGGCAGCACTTGAGGTAAAGGATCTTTGCAAAACATATATAGTTAATAAGAGACAGTTAAATATACTTAAGAACGTATCGTTCACAGTTGATGAAGGTGAGATGGTCGCTATCATGGGACCATCCGGATCGGGTAAATCAACACTTCTGTATTCGGTTTCAGGTATGGACAAGGCGACCGCAGGAAGCGTTAAGCTCTGCGGTACCGAGATCACTGATATGAGCGAGAAGGAGATGGCTGATTACAGACTTAAGAAGATGGGCTTTATCTTCCAGCAGATGAATATGCTGAAGAATCTCACGGTATACGATAACATCATCCTTCCGGGTTATGAGGCACATACAGGGAAGAGCAGAGCCGAGATCGATGAGAAGGCAAGAGAGCTGATGCACAAGATGGAAATAAGTGAGATCGGCGACAATGATATCACTGAGGTTTCAGGCGGACAGCTTCAGAGAGCCTGCATCTGCAGAAGCCTGATCAACAGTCCTGAAATACTCTTCGCAGACGAGCCGACAGGTGCTCTTAACCAGAGTTCTTCTGAGGAAGTTATGAAGATGCTTGCAAAGCTGAACGGCGAAGGAATGACCATCATGCTTGTAACTCATGATATGAAAAGCGCCGCAAAATGCAGTAGAATTTTATACATAGTTGATGGTAATATAAAAGGAGAATTGCAGCTCGGAAAGCTCGCCGAAGACGGCAAGGAATTCACAGAAAATGACATCCGCGCCCGCGAGCGAAAAGTTGGAAACTGGTTGGAGTCTTTAGGTTGGTAAAGTCATGGGATTGCACGAACGAAGTGAGTGAGGGCCCCGTGATCCGAAGGACTCGTCGTGTGAAACACGACCATGGTTGCGAGGCAACCATGCAACATCATGGAACATGATGTTGGAGCAGAGTCAAGGGATGGAGCAAAGAATGATCGATGTATTGATTATCGAAGACAACGAAGAAATAGGTACTCTTCTGCAGGATTTCTTTCTTGCAGAAGGGTACGATGTATATCATGCAATGACCGGCGAGGAAGGCCTGGAGGTATTTCAGGATGAAGGCGCCAAGGTCATTGTTCTTGATATTATGCTTCCGGGAATGGACGGCTTTGAGGTGTGCCGCACTATACGTGAGAAGGAAGATGTTCCGATCATCATAGTAAGTGCAAAGGTCACAAAGGAGGACAAGCTTAACGGGCTCATCCTCGGTGCGGACGACTATATCGAGAAACCTTACGATATCGATATTCTCATAGCTAAGGTTGCAGGTATCATGAAGAGACGTTATTCCGACGATGAACTGAAGTGCGGAAATATAGCCCTGGACAAGATCAAGAGAGTTGTTTATGTGGATAAGGAAGAGAAGCAGCTCAATAAAACTGAGTATTCGCTACTGCTGTATCTGATGGAGAATAAGGGCAAGGTCCTCAGTAAAGAAAAAATATTCAGCCATATCTGGGGAGCTGACAGTGAGAGTGAAGCGCAGACGCTTACAGTCCATATCAAGTGGCTCCGTGAGAAGCTGGAGAAGGACCTTAAGAATCCGGAGCATATACTTACGGTCTGGGGAGTGGGCTATCGATTTGAGTAATTCTCTGATATTTGTTGTTGAATGTGTGAGAAGAATCATTGTGTGAGTCAATATACATATTGACCCAATATTAATTGAGTCGATATAAGGGGTATAATGAGAATATTTATTAAACCAATTTTGTTTTTTATCGTTCTTTTTGCGGCTGTCAATGTTCTGATAGTTGTACTTTATAAGGATAAAAAGGACAACAGCCACAATATTGAGTTAAACAGAGTGAAGCAGATGATAAATGAATATGAGAAAGAAAAAGGCGTGGCGGCAGAAGATCTGTCGGCACTTGTTTTGTTTTCAAAGGAGAGCAGCGGAGAAACTGAAGAGTTTGAATATGTGCTTAAGCTAAGTACTTCCGACAAGGATGATATCACCGGAATCATTAATGATAAAAACGTCGATTCAGACATAAGTGAGTGGTATTATCTGACAGATAAAAAGCTCTACAGGGTTGATTATGAAAGAGCCAAGGATTCTTCACTGATGAAGGATAGGAGCAGGACTTTTATTATTATCAACGGAATCCTGTTACTCGCGATGATCATCTGTATTTCCATGATCATTTACTATCAGAGGAAAATCATTACACCGTTCACTAAGCTTGCATCGCTTCCGGAAGAGATAGCTAAGGGTAATCTCACGAAGGAAATACCTGAGTCTGAGGAGAAATATTTCGGCAAGTTCACCTGGGGCATGAATATGCTTCGTGAACAGCTTGAGGATACGAAGACCAAGAACCTTCAGCTTGAAAGAGATAAGAAGGTGCTTCTGATGTCACTTTCACATGATATCAAGACTCCGCTCAGTACGATCTCGCTTTATTCGAAGGCTATCAGCAAAGGACTTTATAAGGGTGATAAGGTGAAGACCTCGGCTGACAGCATCCAGGAAAAGGTATTTGAGATTGAGGATTACATGAAGAGGATCGTGAATGCCTCGAATGAAGATATAATTGAGTTCAGTGTCGACAATCGTGAGGCCTATATCAAGGATATAGTGGACAGTATCGATAATTATTACCGCGATAAGATGAAGCTCCGCAGCGTTGATTTCACGATCGGAAGCTATAATAATAAGCTGATCAAGGTTGATCCGGACAGGCTGGTGGAGGTCATTCAGAATATCATCGAGAACGCGCTGAAATACGGTGACGGCCGACGGATCAGTATGGATATTAATGAAGAGGATGGAAAAAGGATAGTTTTCAGTATCAAGAATACCGGCTGCACCCTCGAAAAACGCGAGCTTGCAAATATATTTGAAAGCTTCTACAGAGGCACAAATACCGGCAAGCAGGAGGGTAGCGGACTCGGACTTTATATCTGCCGCCGTCTGATGCATCTGATGGACGGAGAGATATATGCAGACATTATTTCCGAGGACGGAGAAGATATAATGAACGTTATGCTGGAGCTGAATATGTAGGACATAGTGAATGTTCTGCTGGAGCTGAATGTGCAGAATATAGTGAATGTCCTGCTTGAGCAGAATGTGTAGAGCATTAAGAAAAATCTGCCGGAGCAGAGTGTATAGAACTGACATGTCGTATATCAACTATATGATAAGCTAATCTGCTCTTAAAGCATATTGACAGGAAAAAATATGTTGTGTTATAAAGATGATATTATTAGGCAAGGGCGCTGAAGTTATTCGGCGCCTTTTTTGTTATTTTACAGAGAATTTTGTTATTTTACAGAGAATTTTGTTGTTTTACAGGGAACTATGTTTTTTCGAGAAACTATGTTTTTTCGAGGAACTATGTTTTACAAAGAACTATGTTAATAAAGGGAGCTTTGTTAGAAAGGGCATGAACATTGAAGAATAAGATCAAGATCCAGCCCATAGGTGGCAGAATAATTAAATCATCAGTGGCAGTAGCTGTCTGTATAATAATATTCTATTTCCGCACGCTGCTTCCAATCGGGAATGGTATACCGTTTTATGGTGCACTTGCTGCCCTGTGGTGTGTGCAGCCGTATTCGGAAGCATCAAAAAACAATGCGGGGCAAAGGACGTTTGGAACATTTACGGGAGCGGTTTTCGGATTAGGATTTATCATATTCCTAAGAGCGGTCAATCTAAGAATGCAGATTCCTGTTTATCTTCTGGCGTCATTACTGATCATTCCTGTGATTTACGTGACGATAATCCTGAATAAAAGAAATGCAGCGTTCTTTTCATGTGTTGTATTTTTAAGTATAGCTCTTACACATTCGTTTGATGACGATCCGTATCTGTTTGTATTTAACCGTGTTCTGGATACGCTGATAGGTATAGGTGTAGGGCTAAGTGTTAACAGTTTTCGTCTGCCGCATAAATATGACAAGGAAACACTTTATGTCAGTGGAATTGATTCTGTGCTAATCCCTGATGATCATTCGTCCATAAAGAATACTCTGGTCGAGCTTAACCGGCTGATAGAGAGTGGAGTCAGGTTCACGATTTCAACGATTCATTCGCCGGCTGAGGTGATTTTAAGGATGAATGGAGTAAGGTTTAATTATCCAATCATTGTAATGGATGGAGCAGCCATGTATGATATTGATAAAAAAGAATACATCGAGACTGAATATCTCCAACCTGAGCTGTCTGAAGCAGCCGAAAGAATAATTGCTGAAAATGATATGCACTGCTTTGTAAACGTCATGTATGATACAACGCTTCTGATCTTCTACAGCGATATTAGTGAAGGATCAGAAAGTATGTTCTTTAAAAAATACAGGCATTCTGCTTACAGAAATTATATAAAGGATTCTTTCCGCCACCATGATGAATGCGAGAAGGTTTTATATTTGATGGTTCTTGATACTGAGGACAGAATTATGGATCTATTTGAGAAGCTGAATAACGAGCTTTATGGTAGGATACGTATTACTGTTACTGATTCCGAATACAGTGGATATAAATTCCTGAAAGTTTTTTCTTTATCAGCATCCAAGCATGAAATGATAAAAAAGCTGAAAAAGCATACAGGTATTGAGCATGTACTTACCTTCGGAAGCATCGAAGGGGAATACGATATATATATTGATGATGGCGGAGGAAACTCGACAATCAAAAAGATCAAGAAGCTGTATCAACGAGGTCTATAACAATTTTGTGTTGACAGGCTTACACTTTAAATGCTATAAAATAAACAACTGAACAAACTAAATGAAAGCAATGGCGCTTTTCCGTTGATCGGAGAAGCGCCATTTTCGATTTAAAACCGTTACAGTCAATCATGTGAATAAAGGAAAGGAGGGTGACATATGAATTACGAAAATCTGATGACACATTCTGAAGAAATTAATGAACTGCTTGCCAGATATGGCGTGAAATTCGGTATTTACAAGAATAATGAGTTTAAAGAACAGCTTTTCCCATTTGATATGATCCCGAGAGTAATTGGTGGAGAAGAGTTTGATACGCTCGAAAAGGGACTGAAGCAGAGAGTAATGGCTCTGAACCTTTTCATAAAGGATATATATGAGGACAAGAAGATAATAAAGGATGGAGTGATTCCGGAAGAGTTTGTTTATGCCGGCAGCGGATTTCTTGTGGAATGTGACGGTGTAACACCTCCGAAGGGAATATACTCGCATATTTCAGGTATAGATCTTGTTCAGGGCAAAAACGGTGAATGGTATGTTCTGGAGGATAATCTCCGTATACCTTCCGGAGCCTCATATCCGATGATCGCGAGGGAGCTTTGCAGAAAGTGTAATCCGAAGATTTATGCAGAAACGCAGATAGAGGATAACAGAAATTATGCAAAACTGCTCCGCAGGACTATGGACTATGTAAATACAGGCGGTCACACTGTTATCCTCAGCCCGGGAAGATATAATGCAGCGTATTTTGAACATTCCTATCTGGCGGAGAAAACAGGCGCACATCTTGCTACAGGTACTGAGCTGATTGTAGAGAATGATCACCTCTACTTCCAGGATTATTCCGGCAATAAGGAAAGAGTCGGCGCTGTTTACAGAAGGATATCAGATGAATATCTGGATCCGATGACCTTCAATAAGGAGTCGGTGATCGGTATCCCTCACATCTATGATATTTACAGGAAAGGCAATGTTGCACTCATCAATGCTCCGGGTAACGGAGTGGCGGATGATAAGGGAATATATTATTTCGTTCCAAAGATGGTTAAATACTATCTGGGTGAGGACGCTATCCTTCAGAATGCTCCTACATATCTGCCGTTCTATGAAGAGGATATGAAATACGTTCTGGAGAATTTTGATAATCTTGTGCTTAAGGATGTTGCAGAAGCCGGCGGTTATGGTGTTGTATTCGGAAGCAAGCTGACTAGGGAAGAAAAGGAAAAGTTCATCGCAATGCTTAAGAATGAACCACGTCGCTTCATAGCACAGGAAGTAATTGATTTTATGGATATAGACATCTGGGATGAAGGGAAGATAGTTCCGAGAAAAGCAGACCTTAGAGCGTTCGTTCTTATGGCGGATGAGCCGCTCGTCTGGAAAAGCGGACTGACAAGATTCTCTAGAAATCCGGATTCGTTTATTGTTAATTCTTCGCAGGGAGGAGGTTTCAAGGATACATGGGTATTATCTCGGTAGAACACACAGACAGGCTGTACTGGCTTGGAAGATACAGTGAAAGAGTATATACAACTCTGAAAATATTTGAAAAATACTTTGATTCATTGATCGAGCTTCGAGAGGATGAATATATAAGTCTATGCGAGAGTCAGGATATTCCGAATATATATACGTCAATCGAAGACTTCTCAAACAGATACTGCTTTGATGGAAGTGATCCGAATTCAATCTATTCAAACCTTATAAGAGCATATGACAATGCAATAGTTCTTCGTGAGGAGATAGGAAGTGAAACACTGTCATATATTCAGCTTGCGGTATATGCGATGAATAAGGCGGCTGTTTCGGATGCACCTCTCATACAGCTGCAGAAGGTTTCAGATAATATCGTAGCCTTCTGGGGGATTGCGGACGACTCTATTGATAATGAAAATGTCCGAGACCTTATCAAGCTGGGGAAGAGAGTCGAAAGAATTGATATTTATTCAAGGTTTAAGATGGATGGCAGTGAACTCAGGAGAGAAATAAAAAGACTTAATACCAGGATCAAAACCGTGAATATCAGATACAGTCATAAGAGACTTATGCATTTAAATTATCTTGTCGAAGAGGAAGAACCGGACTATGCAGAAATAGTTAAGGAAGTGGAGGCGCTTATACAGTGAGAAGGCTGCGTTTCAGGTATTATATGAAACTTTCTTTCTCAGACTCTGTTTCAAATCATAGATTTTCGCTTAAATGTATCCCTAAGTCTGATATGAGGCAGCACATCACTATCACACGAAGGGAGATATATCCAAACAGCTTTATCAGTGAAGATAATGATTCATTTGGAAACCTGATAATATATGGCTTTGAAGAAAGAAATCATATGTATTTTTTCTTTGATGTCGAAGGTGAAGCGGAGTTCGCGGAAGAAGGAACAGGCTTATATTTTCATGATCAACAGGATGGCAGATATTCTCTTTTTAAATATCAGACGGATGTGACCCGTCCGGGTGATTCTATTTGTAAATACTATGAGGAATTATCCAAAAACTTTGAAGAGGAAGCTAAAAGGTTGTCAGAAGATTATGGAAGCAGAATAACGAGTGATCAGGTGGAGTTTGCACTTTATACGATGCAATGGCTTGGTGCAGATTACAAATATGCTTCAGGAGTTACGGACATTCAGACCAAGGCGGAGGATGCTATGAAGCTTCGGAGCGGTGTATGTCAGGACTATGCTCACATCATGCTTTCACTTTGCAGGATGAGGCGGATTCCATGCAGATATGTGACAGGAATGATGCTTGGCGAGGGAAAGTCACATGCCTGGGTGGAGGTATATTCCGGCGATGGATGGATAGGAATGGACCCTACGAATTCTCAGCTGGTCGATGATAGTTATATAAAGATCGCACACGGAAGGGATTACAGTGATTGTCTGGTGAATCAGGGCATATTTACAGGAAATGTTATTCAGCAGCAGGAAATAAATGTTAACGTTGAGGAGATAGGATAAGTGGAGAATGAGATCATTAAGGTCGCGGCAGCGACGCTTCCGGTTAATGAGGAACTGATAATACAGAAGCATAGAATGATCGGAGCGGTTCACTCAGGGGAAAGAGTTAAAAGAATATGCATCGTGACCGGAATACACGGAGATGAGCTTGAGGGACAGTATGTTGCGTACGAGCTGGCAAGACGGGTAGAAGAAAAAACGGAGGCTCTGAAGGGAGTTGTTGATATTTATCCGGCTATGAATCCCTTCGGAATAGATTCGGTCACAAGAGGTATCCCGGCCTTTGATCTGGATATGAACCGTATCTTTCCCGGAAACAGGCAGGGTGATATGAATGAATACCTTGCTTCGGAGATAGTTGAGGACATGAAAGGTGCGGCACTATGCCTTGACATTCATGCAAGTAATATTTTTCTTACTGAGGTTCCGCAGATCAGGATCAATGAGCTTCATAAAGATGATCTGGTGCCGATAGCGGAGAAAGCTAATGTTGATTTAATCTGGGTTCACGGAGCAAGTACTGTGCTGGAATCCACATTTGCCTATAGCATGAACAGTGTGGGTGTACCGACTCTGGTTGTTGAGATGGGAGTCGGAATGCGTATCACAAAGGCTTACGGAGACCAGATGGTAGACGGTATATTAAACCTGATGCATGAGCTGGGCATCTGGACAGCTTCGGTTCCTGAAGTAAGAAAGCCGGTCATTTCGTATGATATTAACGGTATGGATGTTTATTATCTGAATGCGCCTGTTTCAGGAGTATTTATAAAAGATATTGATCACGGTACTCTTGTCAGCGAGGGAGACCATATCGGAAGAATAGTGAATCCGCTCACGGGAAAACTGCTTTCAAATATAGTGGCTCCGGCAGCGGGCTGGCTGTTCACAATCAGGGAATATCCTATGGTTGAGGAAGGCTCCCTTATGGGACGTATTCTGAAAAGGGAGGTGTATGATAAATGCATGAAATAGAGCTTTTCAGAATTAATGCCATTTACAGGGATGATTTCAGGATCAAGGGTTATACCTTCGGCAGCGGTGAAGAGTCTGTCTGCGTAATGGGAAGTATGAGAGGAAATGAGTATCAACAGATATATGTTTGCTCTCTTCTTGTAAATAAGTTGAAGCATCTTGAGAAAGAAGGATGGTCCTCTGTCAAGATTTAGTACAAATTAAAATGGGAGATTTCTCAAGTTAACTTGCTTTTTTCTGTATCCCATCATTTGCTACATACATATACAGTTTTTCAAAGTCATTTGGTGACATATAGTCGCAGTGACTATGAGACCTTACAGTGTTATAGAAAGTCTCAATGTACTCAAAAACAAGGCGATAAGCCTGATTATAGTCTGCAATTGCAAACCGATTAAGCCATTCCCTTTTTATGAGAGAATGAAATGATTCGATACAGGCATTATCATAAGGATAACCTGTATGACTATA
>KL370879.1:0-95352 GCA_000702245.1 Lachnospiraceae bacterium C6A11
TACCGAAAAATATCAACTTAGTTATAGTCATACAGGTTATCCTTATGATAATGCCTGTATCGAATCATTTCATTCTCTCATAAAAAGGGAATGGCTTAATCGGTTTGCAATTGCAGACTATAATCAGGCTTATCGCCTTGTTTTTGAGTACATTGAGACTTTCTATAACACTGTAAGGTCTCATAGTCACTGCGACTATATGTCACCAAATGACTTTGAAAAACTGTATATGTATGTAGCAAATGATGGGATACAGAAAAAAGCAAGTTAACTTGAGAAATCTCCCATTTTAATTTGTACTAAATCTTGACAGAGGACCAAACAACAGTTGAAGGTTCTTCTTCCTCATTTTTCTTTTTATCATAATTCATAGCTGCAGCTACGATTATTATGATCACAATCAGTATGATCATTCCCTTTTTACCACTTTTCTTTTTCATAATTCCATTCCTCCCTCTACGTAAATATATGTCTTTGAAATTACTACTGATTATTATTTTACTATATGCTTTGTTCGATTTGGTATGCACGGTGCATACAAACACAAAAAATATACACAACAAAAAACCCCACCCGAGTGGCGTTCCAAGCTCACCCGGATGGGGCCGAATATATTAATTCGATATTATTCAGTTTTATCATGTATTCAGTTTTTCAAATATTCAGTGTATATTCAATTGTAGTATTCAATTGTAGTATTCAATTATCATATTCAGTTGTATATGCAGTTGTCCCGCTATTTAGTTTTCTTGTACTCTTTCACATCGGTCTCGAGAACTATCTTCCTGATTGGAAGAATTCTGCCCGGTGATACAGACAGCTCGTCGAAGCCCATTGCCAGGAACTCCTTAGTAAGTGACAGATCTGCTCCGAGCTCGCCGCAAATACCGGCCCACTTGCCGTATTTATGTGCGGCATCAACAACCATCTGAAGCATCTTCAGAATAGCCGGATGATGCGGATCATAGAACCTGTCGAGTGACTGGTTCTGACGATCGATAGCCAGCGTATACTGGGTCAGATCGTTTGTTCCGATACTGAAGAAGTCAACCTCCTTCGCCAGTTCCTCTGCAATGATTACAGATGCCGGAGTCTCTATCATGATACCCATCTCAATATTCTTGTCGTATGCAAAGCCTTCGTCGTCAAGCTCAGCTTTGATGCCTGCAACTATCTCTTTGATCTCGAGCACCTCGTTAACCGAGATGATCATAGGAAACATGATGGATACCTTACCATAAGCCGAAGCCCTGAGTATTGCCCGGAGCTGCGTCTTAAATACTTCCGGTCTGGTCAGGCATATTCTTATAGCTCTAAGTCCGAGAGCAGGATTCTCCTCCTCCGGAAGCTTGAAATAATCCGCCTGCTTATCAGCACCGATATCAAGTGTACGTATGATGACCTTCTTGCCAGCCATAGTCTCTGCAACGGTCTTATATATCGCAAACTGCTCTTCCTCTGTCGGATAATCCTCCGAACCGAGGTAGATGAATTCGGATCTGAAAAGTCCGATACCGCCTGCGTCATTCTTTATTACGAGTGCCAGATCCTTTGTATTTCCGATGTTTGCGTAAATATTAATCCTCTGACCGTCGAGAGTAATATTCTCTTTACCCTTCAGCTGCTCAAGAAGCGCCTTCTTCTCAAGCTCCTCATTTAGAAGCTTTGTTTTAACTGCGAGTGTCTCTTCATCAGGATCAACATAAACCTTGCCTTCAAAGCCGTCAACTATCGCCATCCTGCCGTTAATCTCATCATCCAGCGGGATATCTGTCCCTATCATTGCAGGTATGCTCATAGTCTTGGCAAGGATTGCTGTATGGCTGTTTGCCGATCCATGAACCGTAACGAAGGAAAGTATCTTATCCTTATCAAGCTGTACCGTCTCAGAAGGTGCAAGATCGTCGGCAACTATGATAACAGCTTCATCGGAAGCTATCTCAGCCGCGCCTCCTCCGGAAAGGACGGTGATAAGTCTCTCTGAAACATCCTTTACATCCGCAGCTCTTCCTCTGAAATACTCGTCCTCCATATTTGAGAACATCTCAGCGAAATTGTCTCCGGTCTGCGCAACAGCGAATTCCGCATTCACCATCTGCGTTGTAATGATATTTTCAACCGAATCTACGTAATCCTCATCCTCGAGCATCATCTGGTGAGCTTCGAAGATCTCGGCACTTGCCTCGCCAACCTCTTTGCAAGCCTTCTCATAGAGGGCCTGAAGCTGTGCGATGGCTTCTTCCTTGGCAGCATGGTATCTTGCGATCTCTGCTGAAGCGTCCTCAATCTTATTTCTCTTAACCTGCTGCTGGTCCTTTTTATATAAGCTGATGTGTCCGATAGCTATGCCCCCGAACACCGCCTTGCCACTATATATCACCATTCTCCGTAATCCTCCTTCTCCTTCTAAGAAAAGCTACACAAGGAACTGCTCTTTAATAGCTCTCTTCATGCTCCACATCTTAGTAAACGAATCACCTGTAACGCTGCAGAAATGCTCACTCTCCAGAGGAAATACCCTGCTGGTAAATACAGCATCCCCGTCGTTCACGAAAATCTCTATCGAACTGCTGTCGATAAATATCCTAAGATGCGAAAGCCCGTTCTCCAAAGGCCTTTCCCTTACCTCACCGTCATCACAGTTGAACCTCTGCTTCATACCGCTCCTGTCAACGCTGATCATAGTCTGATCCTCATTACAGCTGATATGTATGCCGCCTTCTCCGTTCTCATCAGCAAATACATTTACAGAATGCGCTCCCTTTCGGCAGTCAATTTCGATCTCTGCCGCTCTCGGAAGCTTAAATGCGCCATTAATGTTACACTCCGTATCAAGTCTTTCATCCCTGAGCTTTCGTATTTCAGGAAGCGGTTTCTGAATAAGCCTTCTTCCTCTCACGGTAAGCTCTCTCGGAAGAGTCAGGCACCCCGACCAGTCCTCTTCGTCTGTAGGATAAGCAGCATCCGGAAGCCCCATCCATGCGATAAGTATCGCCTTATCCTTGTCCTGGATATTATTTGCGCAGGCTGCCGCATAAGAGTCAAAGCCGAAATCAAGCACATGAAACTGTCCTTCCGGGAAGAAGGTCAGCTTGTCCCAATCCATAAAGCCGAGAATATATCCATTATGATGCTGGCTGTTCCCGCGTCCCGGAATCGTCAGATGCTGCGGACAGAAAAGGAGTACATCCTTTCCGCCGATATGCTCTATGGTCGGACATTCCCACATATCGCCAAAGTTTTCAAAGCCCGGTACCTTCAGTTCACTCAGGAAATTCCAGCCGCGCTGCAGGTCATCAGAGCTATAGATAAGTGCACAGCCTCTGTTATCCTTCGTCTTGGCTCCTATCATCAGATAATAAATATTACTGCCTTCTCTGATGATTATCTTCGGATCTCTCTGATGCTCCGTATAGTTCGGGTTCTCACCGAATAGAGGAAGCGGATATTTCTCAACCCAGCCATCCTTTGAAAGCCTTGCAAGGCAAGTGTATGCATGTCTGGTCCAGTCCTCATCTCTGTGATTTCCTGTATAATACAGATATATCTTATCATCTATCGGCATGGCCGAGCCTGAGTAAACGCCCTTATTATCATATCCGTCTCCCTGGTCAGGAATCAGGCACAGCCCGAGATTCTTCCAGGTAACAAGATCTGTCGACACGATATGATACCAATGCTTCAGCCCGTGAACAGCACCCCATGGACACCACTGATAAAAGAGATGCCACTTATTATCGTGCCAGACAAAGCCATTCGGGTCATTCATAAGACCGGTTACCGCCTGATTATGATACGTCTGCCTGTATTCAGATTCCTTAATCTTCTCATAAAGAGGCAGAAGCTCCTGAGGATCACGAAGAGACCTGTATTTTTCTTCTCTTGTCCATTCTCTCATATGCTGACACCTCCAACGATTCCCGCTACACTCTCTTAGAAAAATCTTGTTTCCTGCTCAGCATTCATTGCAAGCTTCACAGCACCCATTATGCCCTGATCATCATTTAAGCCTGCCGGGCAGATATAGGAATCCATATCCTTAAGCTCCTTGGTAACGATGTAGCCGTTTATCTTCTCAAGAACTTTCTCTCTGATGAGTGGAAAAAGCTGCATCTGATGCATAACTCCTCCGCCAAGAATTATCTTCTGCGGACTTAGGATAAATACAAGGTTGGTGATTGCCTGAGCTATATACTCGCTCTCAAGCTCCCAAACCTCGTCCCTGTCTACAAGATCCTTGCCCGGAGTGCCCCATCTGTCGCTGATTGCAGGACCTGCGGCCATTCCTTCCAGACAATTACCGTGGAAAGGACATTTGCCCGGATAATCATCACCCGGTGCAGGCACAAGGCCCATATGGCCCATCTCAGGATGAAGCATGCCATGAACTATATTACCACCCGAAAGGATACCACCGCCAACGCCTGTACCAATAGTTATATAAACCACATCGGTAAGTCCCTGGGCACTGCCCCAGGTAACCTCGCCGAGTAGTGAACCGTTAACGTCTGTATCAAAACCTATCGGTACACCCAGTTCTTCCTTCAAAGCACCGACAATATCATAGTCAGCCCACGCAAGCTTAGGAGTCTTCAATATATGACCGTAATCAGGCGAAGACTTGTCAACACAGATAGGTCCGAAACATGCAACACCCAGTGCTGCAATATTCTTCCTCTTAAAATAATCAGTTATAGCCGGCATAGTCTCTTCCGGAGTAATCGTAGGAACAGATATCTGTTCAAGTATCTTTCCCTCTTCATTACCTATAGCACAGACCATCTTAGTCCCGCCGGCTTCAAGTGCTCCGTATATCATAATCTATTTCCTTTCCTAAAGAACGTATGTATTTTAGAGATTCTCTGCAAGGAATTTCTCGATAGCTGCAGCTGCTGCTTCTTCGTCATCGCCTTCAACCTGAACAGTGATCTCATCACCCTTAAGGATACCCATACCCATAAGCTTCATAAGAGATGTAGCCTTGCTGCTCTTATCGCCCTTAATGATTGTTATAGTACTTGCATACTGCTTAGCTTCCTTAACCAGAAGACCTGCCGGACGTGCGTGGATACCTACTTCATCTGTGATAACATACTTAAATTCTTTCATTGTGTTTTCCTCCTGTTTTTATTATTTATCATCCGGCTTCACTCCGGATACTTTTATATCATCCTGCCGGAGTTAATTCGTCTCTCCGGCAGGAAACTATACTGTTAAATATCTCCGAACTTTACATCATCATAATCGTCGCTGTTTGTTAGAAGAACAACTACTGTATCAGGGTGGCCTGCAGCTTTGATCTTCTCGATATCGAATTCCATAAGCTTTTGGCCCTTTGTAACCTTATCGCCTTCCTCAACGAAGGTCTTGAAGCCGTCTCCCTTCATCTCAACCGTATCAACTCCGACATGGATCAGGAGCTCCTGATCCTCAGCACCTGTGATACCGATTGCATGCTTACTGTCTGCAACTGATGATATTTCACCGTCATAAGGTGCAAATACAACACCTTCCGAAGGCACAACTCCTATACCTTGTCCGAGAGCGCCTGAAGCGAAGGTCGGATCCGGTATTTCTGTATAAGGAATAACCTTGCCCGGTGTAGGAAGTGCTATCTCTCCTGCTGAGCTGCTGATAACAGTCTTCTTTGTGACTTCTTCGCCGGATGCCTTTACAGCACCTGGAAGCTCACAAGCCTCTCCGGCTCCTGCAGCAGCCTTCTCAGCAACATCTCCTCCGCCTTCAGCCGGTTCTTCCTTCCATACGAACCATGTAAGTATGAATGCAACGCCGCCGGCGATCAGAAGAAGTATCGTATATAGAAGCTGATTGTCAATCGTCAGATATCCCGGGATACCCGTAACACCGTATGATTTAGCACCTATTCCGGTTATGGCACCGAATACAGCACCTGCTGCACCACCTGCCATACCACAAAGGAAAGGCTTCATGAATCTGAAGTTAACACCGAATATTGCAGGCTCTGTGATACCGAGTGCTGCTGAAAGCGAAGAAGGAACCGCTACAGACTTTGTTCTCATATTTCTTGCCTTGATACCAACTGCAAGGCAGGCACCAAACTGTGCAAAGTTTGCTGCTGATGCGATCGGCATCCAGGTATTAAGCTTGGCCGCACTCGACAACATTCCGGCCTCGATAACGTTATACATATGATGGAGACCCATGACTACCGTGAGCGGATAAATAGCTCCCATGATCATTGCTCCGAATACATTCTTAACAAGAATCTTTGCTCCGTCGAGAACCCAGTTCTCAAGCTGTGCAAATATAGGTCCGATAACTATAAAGGTTGCAAGTGCTGTAACAAATACAGTTACCAGCGGAACTATAAAGAGGTCGAGCATCTCAGGGGTATGCTTATGCAGCCATTTTTCAATCTTACACATCAGCCATACTGCTATAACTACCGGAATAACGTGTCCTTGGTAGCCGTGTCTTGAGATTGAACCCAGTGTGTATCCGCCAATTTTGAGATTACCGAAGAGATTCCATGTAGGTATCTTACCGGTGGTTATACCGAAGAAGCTGTTAATAGCCTCTTCACTACCAACGTTCCAACCATTAAGAAGTCCACCATGGATCATAAGAAGACCGATAACGGCGCCGAGGAACTGGTTGCCTCCAAATACTCTTGCCGCACTGACTGCAACGATGACCGGCAGGAATGCAAAAGCTGTATTTGCTACCATGTCGAGGAAACCGTACCAGTCAGACCCCTCGAAGGATGGTATGAATTTACCAAGTGCCTCTACAAGTCCCATCATAAGACCTGATGCAACGATTGCAGGCAGGATAGGTACAAATACATCACCGATAGACTTCAGCGCTCTCTTCCATACTGGCTGCTGCGCAGCAGCTGCCGCCTTGACATCATCCTTTGTCGCAGCTGACATTCCGGTCACAGCAAGGAATTCGTCGTAAACCTTGTTAACAGTTCCTGTTCCGATGATAAGCTGGAGCTGTCCGTTATTCTCGAACATTCCCTTAACACCTTCGACATTTTCAAGAGCAGACTTTTTTATTTTTCCGTTATCCTTGATAACAAGCCTGAGTCTTGTAGCGCAATGCGCTGCTTGAGCAACATTTTCTCGTCCGCCTATATTGGCAACGATCTCTTCTGCACATTTTCTGTAATCTAGTGCCATCTTTCCGCCTCCTTTTGTAAAACAATTGTAATCGTTTACAATACACTTTCATTATATTTTATAAAATAATATTTTGCAAGAAACATTTAATTAATATTTCAGCATAGATTAAGCATTTCAAATGCTTTCAGCAGCCCATCATCATCAACCGACGGACATACCATATCAGAAACTTTCTTCAGGGCTTCTGCGCCATTCTCCATACAAACGCTCTTGCCTACGGTCTGGATCATTTCGAGATCATTCATACTGTCCCCGAAGCCATAGGTGTCTTCTATTCCTACGCCAAAATGTTCGGCTATAAGTCTTACTCCCAGACCCTTATCAAACTTTCTGTTAACAAGCTCTCCGTTCAGGCAATTATGAGCTTTGACCTCCTGCAGTACAAAAGTAAAATCCTTCTCAAGCAGGCTTCTTGCTTTATCAAGCTGCTTCATTTCGGTACACATGATAACGACTTTATATATCGGACTGCCGTCATATTCATGCATCGGCTTTATTCCCAGATTCTCGGAAAGCGCCTTCCTCCAGCGCTCTATCTCGCTGTTTCCCTCACCCTGCTGTGATAGGAAGTCTCCCATATTTTCGTCACCCCAGGAGCCGTCCTTCGCTTCAATTGTGCAAAATACACCGAATTCATGAAGTGCTTTCAGCGCGGTGTCTCTCTGCTCATCTGTCATCGGGCAATCATAAAGCACTTCATCTCCGACAGTAACATAACCGCCGCTGCTGCCAACCACACCGTCAAAATCGTATTTGAGAAGAGGTCTCAGCATATCCAGATTTCTTCCGGTGCACAGAAACACTTTGTTTCCCTTTTCCTGCGCTCCTTTTATTGCTTTTAGAGCACTTTCGGGCGGGGTATTCTCACCCGGTCTCGTAAGCGTACCATCAATATCTACGAAAATAAGCTTCATCTACTAGATCGACCCCCTTTCAATTATGGTATAACCGAGCTTGATCTGATTTATCCTGCCTGATCTGTCAGGATCATTAATCATTTCAAGCAGAAGATCACCCGCAACCTTTCCACAGTCTTCATAGTAAAGCCCTACCGTTGTTAACTGCGGCTCGGATATCATATCAGCCCAGCTGTCGCCTACTCCGGTAACGCTGACATCCTCCGGTATCTTCTTACCTGCTTCCTTGAATGCTCTCATAACGCCGTGAGCTATATGATCTGAAGCACAGATAACGCCATCAATATCAGGATGAGCTGCAACAAGTCTTTTTCCGGCTTCATAACCGCTTTCTGCGGTAAAGCTTGCAGTCTCACGTGGAGCCTTCGAGAAGTCAAGGCCGTTATTTGTAAATGCCTTCTCAACGCCCTTCCTTCTGGATTTTCCTGTAGCTGTATCAGCTTCATTCACACCGATAAACGCAACCTTCTTCCTTTTTTTTAGAACAAGCTCAGCCATATCATGCATTGCATTTTCATCATCATGATATACACAGGTAAGCCCCTTAAAGTTCTGTCCGGTAATAACAACCGGTATTTTGCAGTCGTTTATGGTCTCCTTAAGATGTGGTGTCATGACCGTTCCCATAAGAACTATTCCATCCAGGCTTCCGCGCTGCATCGTCTCTATAAACTGAACCTCTTTTTCCTTTTCTCCGTAGGTACATCCAATAAAAGCATAATAATTATCATTTTCAAGACTGGATACAAGTCCTGTAAGTACTCTTGACATTGAATGTGATTTAATATCCGGTATGATAACACCAATATTTCCGCTCTTACCGGTCCTCATAGTCTGCGCAAGCGCATTAGGACTAAACTGGGTTTTATCTATGGTTTTCTTGATCTTCTTTCTTTTCTCCTCGCTCAGCGAACCGCCGTTAAAATACCTGCTTACGGCTGCTGTCGAAACTCCGGCCATCTCGGCTACTTCTTTAATAGTCATAATGGAGCACTCCCTTTATTCAATACAATCAAATATATTATATTTATAATCTAAACCACTTCAATCAGAACTTGGTATATAGCCATACAAAATCATACATTGGGACTCCGACCGCCTTGGCAATTACCTTTTCACCGGTCAGGAGATTTGTATACTCTTCCTCCTCATTTATCCATGCAGTTTCATCCCTGTCATTAAAGTTAAACAATGCGATAAGCTTCTCACCCCTGTAGTATCTTCCAATACCAAGTATATGATCATTATATGCTTCAACTATCCATGTTACAGCTTCATTCTCAAATACCTTATTATCAGCTCTCAGCTTCGCAAGAGTACCTATCGCATCAAAGAGTCTCTGCTCCCTGGTACCCTTCTTCTTTCTATTTGCTGCGCTCTTCCAGTCAAGTGCACCTCTGTGAAGATATCTGCTGTCTTCTCTCTTATCCGGAACATTATGATAGCCGTAATCATTCCTCTGACCTATCTCATCACCGCTGTAAAGAACCGGTATTCCACTTTGCGTAAAGAGAAATGCATGAAGCATTATATCCAGTTTGATAGCCTTATCAAGCTTATCCTCACGACCTTCATATTCAGCTGCCTCTATTCCACAAAGAGAAGCTGTTGTTCCGCAGAGCCTTGCGTCTCCAAGCCTTGGATCATCGTTATACAGCTCGCCTCTTGCATCACTTCCGTACCAGGCACCCTTCAGATAATCATTCAGGTATTTCTTATGAGCCACCTCCTCTATGCCGAACTGCTTAAGGTAGTTATAATCAAGTCCCCAGCCGATATCATCATGACACCTAAGATAATTAAGAAACACATACTGTTTCGGGAGCGCAAAAACCAAGCCCAGCTGATGCTTCAGAAGCCTAACATCCTTTGTTGCAACCGTATGCCAGGTGCTTGCCATTGTTGTAACATTGTAAAGCATATGGCATTCCGGTTTATCCACCGTTCCGAAATAAGGAACAACCTTCGATGGTTCCATAACAACTTCTCCCAGGAGAAGAGTTCCCGGACATACTATCTCGGCAGCCATTCTCATGATACGCACAAGTGTATGAACCTGTGGAAGATTCCTGCAGTCCGTTCCCAGAGTCTTCCAGATATATGGAACTGCATCAAGTCTGATTATATCCACTCCCTGATTACAGAGATAAAGCATATTTGCGGTCATATCATTAAATACAACCGGATTCCTGTAATTTAGATCCCACTGATACGGATAGAAAGAGGTCATTACAACCTTCTTAGCCTCGTCGCACCAGGTAAAGTTTCCCGGAGCTGTCGTCGGAAATACCTGTGGAACAGTCTTCTCATATTCGTTCGGAATATCCCAATTATCATAGAAGAAATATCTGTCCTGAAATTCCTTCTCGCCTTTTCTTGCCCGGACTGCCCACTCATGATCTTCGCTGGTGTGATTCATTACGAAATCCAGACATACACTTATGCCCCTTTCATGGCAGGCTTCCGAAAGATCGGCAAGATCCTTCATGGTACCAAGATTCGGCTGAACCTTTCTGAAGTCCGATACCGCATAGCCTCCGTCACTTCGTCCTTCCGGACTGCAAAGAAGCGGCATCAGATGAATATAATTGACATTGCATTCTTCAATATAATCAAGATGCTTTTTTACGCCCTTAAGATTTCCGGCAAAGCAATCGGTATACATCAGCATTCCGATCATGTCATTTCCGGAAAACCAATCAAGCACAACCTCTCTTCCCATATCCCAGAGCTTAAGCCTGTCGCTTCTCTCTTCATAAAAGTGATAGAGCATATCACAGAAATAATCAAAGGCCTGCTGGTCATTGTTGTAAAGCTCTGCATATAACCATTTCATCTCGTTATAATGTCTCTCGATTCTTTCCTTGAAGGTTTTGTCCCAATTCTTATCTTCCATATTACCTCCATGTATATTGTAAATATGTTGTAATCGTTTACACTTACTTCTTTTTATTTCCCACATACTGTATATTAACAATATGTGGGAAATCTCTGCTTACATTAAAACACGAATCTGAATAAAAAGCTACTATTATTTTTAAAAGTTATTCTATGACTACAACTTTATTCTTTCCGGTATTCTTTGCCTGATACAGAGCCTCATCTACTCTTACGCAGCAGATATCGGAATTCTCACCGGTTATAAGCTCTGTTACGCCCAGACTCATGGTTCTGCAGCCTGCTTCCTTGAACTTTATGATAGAGAATCTTCTCCTAAAGGTTTCAGCAAGTTCTATTGCCTGATTCTGGTTGAAGCTTGGGCAGAGTACCATGAACTCCTCTCCGCCCCATCTGCCGATCTGAGCATCAGGAGCAAGTTCCTCAACCGTCTTCTTGAGCATATCCGACAGTCCGATTAGTACCGCGTCACCCTCCTTATGTCCATAAGTATCATTTACAGACTTGAAGTTATCTATATCCATCATAATAAGAGAAGCACCCGCCTTTGAAAAACCGTTTGCAGCGTATTTTTCAAGCACTTTGGTCTTTCTCGTGATCCTGTGCTGTATTTCGGATCTGTTAAGAAGTCCTGTCATACGGTCTGAAATAGCAAGCATCTCAAGTCTCTTATTGGCATCCTCAAGTTCTTCTGTTGCAGCCTGTATAAAGGTCGCAAGTCGGTTAATCATGGAAACCTTGCCCGAGAATTCATCCGTATCCATATCTATCTGAGGTATCTCCTTACCTTCGATATCCCCTTCTCTCTGTGCCTCGATAACAAGTGTAACATTATGCTGATTAACATGTTCACCGTTACGCAGGAACTCGCCGGAGGTATAGAAGCCTGAGGTTGGTGCCAGAGACTGGAAAGGCTTGGTTTCTGTGCCTATCTCATCATCGCCCCAGAAGGTTCTCCTTGCTGCGCAGGAGAAAATATTAAAGGTCTCAGGGATAAAATCCTGGAACTGAGTTGCAGCATTATAAACGTTTTCAAGGATAGTCCATGGATCGCCATAGGCTATTCTTGCTTTGACATTTTCCGCGATATCGGCAGTCATAACGATTGAACCATCATCATTGCAGGCTATCGGTGCGCGAAGTATGTCGAGTCCGTTCAGCTCGTAAAGGAACGGAAACTCAAGTGTATTCGTAAAGAAGTTATCATCATTTTTGATATTCAGGTATTTGTAATAGGTATCATAAGCCGGCTTTCCGTCAAGCTGATAGAGGATATTTCCTTTGGCCTTCGAAACTATAAGACTCCTTCCAAGAGGCTTCCAGCCTGTAACATGAAGGGCTTTGACATAATAATCATCACCGCCTGTAAGGAGAAATACTGCTGCATGATCAGAGATCGAACCGCTTGATGAAAATACAAATGCATCATTCTCATTTATATCTTCAGAAAAGACTCCGCCTCCGCAGAATACTATCTCTTCAGGAAGCGCGCTGAGGTAATTGCAATAATTCGTCATAGACATGCCGCGCATAGTGGTATTTGTTAGAATGGACTTAACCCAGTTATTCTCTTCAACATATTTGCAAAGGTCATCTGCCACAAAGCGTGCATTCTTCTCGCTAAGAGGATATTGAAGCACCGTAACCTTTGTTGACGGATATTCATAAATCGTGCAGATGATGCTGATAGACCAGTCGCTCTTGTCACCCATGATGATATTACCGTTTGTTGAGCACCCTATATACAGAGCATCCGGCAGTTCCTTCTCAATCATGCTGCAAATACTCTGGATGCGGTTCTTATTCAGGCTTTCTGTATAAATCTGGAAAACCACATTCGAAACAACAGTGGAATTGCACCACTGTTTAATCCTCTTCAAAGAGCTTATAAACTTGTCTTCACTTTCGTAATTAAACTGGAATTGCTTCATAAAATACCTCCGAAAGATCCAATACGAAAAAATAACCCCATATATTGATTTTATCAAATAATGGGGTTATTGTAAAACTGATTTTATCACGTGAATTTATGATATTTTACGCTGATTCCTTATGCAGACTGATGATTACTGACCCAGTATCATAGTAAGTATCTTATTACTTCTTGCAACAAACTTAGTAAGCTCATCTGCGTCAAGCGGTCTGTTTGCGAGAGCTGCAAGGTCGTAAAGCTGAGCACATACTGTTTCTGTATTTTCTCCCTCAGGATTCTCGAGAACGTATTTTACAAGCTTGTTATTTGCATTAAGAACAAGTGTCTCGCCGGACTTTGCATCGCCAAACGGATTTGCCATACCATTTCCGAGGCTGTAGGCCTTCATCATCTCAGCCATACGTCTCTGCTCCTCAGACTGTGTGATCATTGAAGAGATATTTTCATCCTTGATATTCTCAACCTTGATATTGATCTTCTCAACGCCAAGAGCCTTCTTGAAGCTCTCTGTAAGCTTATCTGTATACTCTTTAACAGTCTCCTCAGAAAGTGCCTCGCCGACTATTCCCTCGTTGATATCAGCATCGATTCTCATGAACTTAACGCCTTCGTTCTTCATCTCCATATTGGTGATGTACGGATTGTCTATATTATGTGTAAGGAAGATTGCGTCGGTTCCTGCATTCTTGAACATCTCGATATACTGAGCCTGCTCACGCTCGTCAGTGATGTAGAATACCTTATTCTCATGCTTCTCCTTAGCAGCCTCAAGATATTCAGGAAGGGTGATGTATTTGCCCTCGATGTTCTTGAAGATCATATAGTCCTTCATCTTCTCCTGGAATTTGTCGTCCTTCAGAGCACCAAACTTGATGAATGGAGAAATGTCTTCCCAAAGTGACTCGTATTTTTCCTTATCCTTCTTGTACATCTCGATAAGCTTGTCAGCTACCTTCTTGGTGATGTAATCAGAAATCTTTCTGACAAAGCCGTCATTCTGCAGAGCACTTCTTGAAACGTTCAGAGGAAGGTCAGGGCAATCGATAACGCCCTTAAGTGTAAGAAGGAATTCAGGAATAACCTCCTTGATGTTATCAGCAACAAATACCTGATTGTTGTAAAGCTTTACCTTGCCGTCCAACTGATCAACCGTAGGGTTGATTCTTGGGAAGTAAAGTATACCCTTAAGGTTGAAAGGATAATCCATGTTGAGGTGGATCCAGAAAAGAGGCTCCTTGAAGTCAAGAAATACCTTCTGATAGAACTCCTTATAATCCTCATCCTTGCAGTCTGCAGGCATTCTTACCCAGAGCGGGTTTGTATCATTAAGAGGAACTGCCGGCTTTTCAGCCTCTTCCTCTTCTTCGTCAACATCCTTAAAGTCAGCATCGATTATGCCATCATCAGCTTTCTCATCCTTTTTATCTGATGAGCCGCCGAGGAAATCATCCTCTTCCTTCTTCTTTGCTTCCTTCTTGGAATCCTTCTCAGCCTTCTTTGCGGCCTTATCAGCAGCTTTCTTAGCCTTCTCTGCTGCCTTCTTCTCCTGCTCATCTGTATCAACAAAGTAGATCTCTACAGGCATGAATGAGCAGTATTTATTGATTATCTCACGAACTCTGTAAGCGTTGGCAAACTCAAGACAGTCATCTGAAAGGTAAAGTGTGATCCTTGTACCTCTTTCAGCCTTCTCGCCCTCTCCCATGGAGAAATCAGTTCCGCCGTCACACTCCCAGTAAACAGGTGCAGCATCCTTCTGATAAGAAAGAGTCTCTATAGTAACCTTATCACTTACCATGAATGCAGAATAAAAACCAAGTCCAAAATGACCTATTATCTGATCATTCTGATCCTTATCCTTGTACTTCTCAAGGAAATCAGCAGCACCGGAGAAAGCGATCTGGTTGATGTATTTCTCAACTTCTTCTGCGGTCATACCGATACCGTTATCCTCAAAGGTAAGTGTCTTCTTCATAGGGCTTGCATAAACAGTTACCTTGTACTTCTCACCTTCAGGTATATCAGCCTCACCCATTGAAGAAAGTCTCTTCAACTTGGTGATGGCATCTACACCGTTTGAAATAAGCTCTCTTATAAAGATGTCGTGGTCTGAATATAACCACTTCTTGATTATTGGGAAAATATTCTCGCTATTGATTGTTAAACTGCCCTGCTTTGTAGCCATTTCATACAACCTCTTTTCTGAAGATTTATTATGTATCCGCGATAAAACACGCATGTTTATTTACTAAATAGCACTATTCACAGGCATATTTACCGCATATATTTATATTACACAAAAATAGTGTTAGCACTCTACTGTCTCGAGTGCTAACACCTGTTATACATCATATTTATAAAATTGTCAACCTGATATTAGACCGCTTCTATTTATTCACGTCCGTCCCAGCAGTAGGTGCAGAGCTTACTCTTATCAATTCCTACAGCCTCGATCATATCGTCAAGTCTGTTAAATGCAAGTGATGTGAAGCCAAGCTTCTCCTTTATCTTATCAAGCATCAGATGATATCTGTCTGAATCAGGATTTGCGTAATCCTCGAGGATAGTTCTCTCTACATCATTACCCTCTTCCTCACAGATAACTCGTCTTGCGATAAGCTCCATCTCAGAGTTAGATCTTGAGAAGTTGATATATTTACAGCCGAAAAGAAGTGGTGGGCAGGCAGGTCTGATATGAACCTCCTTAGCTCCGCTCTCATACAGGAATTCGGTAGTCTCACCAAGCTGTGTTCCTCTAACGATTGAGTCATCGATAAGAAGAAGGCTCTTATTATCGATAAGCTCATGGATAGGGATCAGCTTCATCTTAGCGATCAGGTTTCTCTTAGACTGAACAGTAGGCATAAAGCTTCTTGGCCAGGTTGGAGTGTATTTTACGAAAGGTCTTGAGAAAGGTATGCCTGATTCGTTTGCATAGCCGACTGCATGTGCTGTACCAGAATCAGGGATAGCTGCAACTATATCAACTCCAGCATCTCTTCCGCTTTCCATATCACGCTTAGCCAGGTGCTTACCGCAGTTGTAACGCATCTCCTCAACGTTTACGCCTTCGTAGGTTGATGAAGGATAACCATAGTAAACCCAGAGGAAGGTACATATACGCATCTCCTCGCCCGGCTTAGCAAGCATTCTTACGCCGTCCGGTGTCATGATATCAATCTCTCCCGGGCCAAGTTCCTTGTAGTCCTTGTATCCGAGATTAAGATAAGCAAATGATTCAAAGGTTGCACAATAACCATCTTCCTTCTTACCGAGGATGATAGGTGTTCTGCCCATCTTATCTCTTGCAAGATAAACTCCCTTCGGTGTCAGAAGCATGATCGACATAGAACCGTCGATAAGCTCCTGTGCATACTGGATACCCTCGATGATATTATCCTTCTGGTTGATTATTGCCGCAACAAGCTCTGTAGCATTGATCTCTCCGCCGCTCATTTCAAGGAAGTGAGTCTGGCCGTTTGAGAATATCTTCTGAACGATCTCTTCTGTATTATTGATCTTTCCTACAGTTGTAATTGAATATGTTCCGTGATGTGAACGAACGATGAGTGGCTGTGGTTCGTAATCTGAAATACATCCGATACCCATATAACCGCTCATCAGGTTGATCTCCTTGTCAAACTTTGTACGGAAAGGAGAATTCTCTATATTGTGGATAGCTCTGTTGAAGCCATCCTTACCATATACGACCATACCGGCACGTCTTGTTCCAAGATGTGAATGATAATCTGTTCCGAAGAAAAGATCGAATACGCAATCCTCTTTTGATGCTGCAGCAAAAAATCCGCCCATTTTCTAAACTCCTCATGTCTTAAAAAATATAGTTTATAGTATCATGTAACCCGACAAATATTATAAGCCTAAGAAATTAATAATCTTTATCGGCTTCTTCATCGTTTCCATTTGTATCGTAAAGGATCTCCCCGATATCAAGGTCCTTATTGTCAAGTCCCTGAAGTATCTTTGCATCCCTTACCATAGGCGAGATATCCTCCTCAAGCTTCTTGATCACTTCAAGATCAAGTCCGGTCATAACCTGAACCTCTTCAGCAGGTATCTTTCCCTTCAGCATACGCTCTGCAAGATCGTATTTCTGCTTATTTGTGTTATTCATAATATCACCCTTTCGTAAAGCAAGATCTATGAATTTATTGATATGCGGTGCTTAGTTAGCCGCAAGATATTCGTCATTTTTAGCGATGATGTCCTTCATACTCTCAGGACCCGGTGCACCGATCGTATTTCTTCTGGCAACGCACTCCTCGATGCTGATGGCCTTGTAGATATCCTCCTCAAATACAGGGCTGATGCTCTTATACTCCTCCAGAGGAAGCTTATCAAGGCTGACTCCGAGCTCTATACATCTAAGTACAAGGCGTCCGATGATGCCGTGAGCATCTCTGAAGGCAACGCCGTGATTAACAAGATAATCAGCTGCGTCAGTTGCATTTGTGAAGCCGCCTGCAGCACTGTCCTTCATACGAACCTTATTTATCTTCATTGTTGAGATCATTCCGGTGAAAAGAACGATGCAGCCCTTGACTGTATCTATAGCATCAAAGGTCATCTCCTTGTCCTCCTGAATATCCTTATTATATGCAAGAGGGATGCCCTTCATAACTGTAAGCATAGTCATAAGCGCACCGTAAACGCGGCCGGTCTTACCTCTTACAAGCTCTGCTATATCTGGATTCTTCTTCTGAGGCATGATTGAGCTTCCTGTGGAATAGCTGTCATCAAGCTCGATAAACTGGTATTCGTTTGAATTCCAGGTGATGATCTCCTCAGAGAATCTCGAAAGATGCATCATAACTGTTGAAAGCGCAGAAAGAAGCTCGATCAGATAATCTCTATCCGAAACAGAATCCATACTGTTCATTGTAGGTCCCTTGAAGGAAAGAAGTCTTGCTGTAAGCTCTCTGTCAAGCGGATATGTTGTTCCTGCAAGAGCTCCTGAACCAAGCGGGCAATAATTCATTCTGTCAAATATATCTGAAAGTCGGTCTCTGTCCCTCTTGAACATCTCAAAATATGCACCCATATGATGAGCAAAGGTAACAGGCTGAGCCTTCTGCATATGTGTGAAGCCCGGCATAACCGTATCTACATTTTCCTTCATCAGGTTATTTACGACCTTCATAAGCTCCTTAAGGTCATCGCGGAGCTCTGTGATCTCGTCACGGATATAAAGTCTCATATCAAGCGCAACCTGATCATTTCTGCTTCTACCTGTATGAAGCTTCTTACCGGTGTCGCCAATTCTGTCAATAAGATTTGCCTCAACAAAGCTGTGTACATCCTCGTAAGTGGTTGTGATCTCAAGCTTTCCTGATTCAACATCCTCTACTATCTCATTTAAAGTTTTAATGATCAGATCCTTCTCATCATTGGAAATAATGTCAACTGATGCAAGCATAGTAACATGTGCTATACTTCCTCTGACATCCTGCTTCAGAAATCTCTTGTCATAAGTGATTGAAGCATTAAAATCATATACAAGCTGGTCTGTTTCCTTAGAGAAACGTCCTCCCCAAAGCTGTGCCATACGTTTGTCCTCTCTGATTATGCTCCGGCGGTGCCGGAAACCGATATTTACTGCTTAGTTTCAAAGCAAAAAATATTTTACAACATGTTATTTTTTACTTCAAGTATAAATTCTTTAAACATCATGCTTTCTTTATGTGAAAAATATACATATTTTTGCATGTCAGCTATAATTTAGGGTGTATTTTTCCTTCCATCACTGATACAATATAGATTTAGAAATATATAAAACACGGAGCTCAATATGAAAAAGAATAATAAAGGCAGTGTCGGTGAAACAGTTCTGAAGTTTTTTCTTTTTTCTTTAATAATCGCTGCCGCTATCTACCTTACTATACTTATAACCGGTTTTATCAAAGGTAAGCTGGACGACCGTAAGCTGGAGACAGCTCACAGCCTTGAAGAAGTAGCCGATATCATAACCGCCGAGCTTGATAAAGGCGATATCGACAGTGTTGCGATGTTTGTTGACCATGTACCGGATTCACAGCTTAAACAGATCAACGAATACATCCCTACTATCTGCGGTTCGGTTGATACATACAGAACGGCAGGCAACTGTGAGACCGGCAAGGCTAAAGTCACCTTCAGTATCAAAAAGAATACCACAACACATGTTTACGACTTTTTAAAGCACGGTACGCCAATACCCGAAAATGATAAGGACGCCGCTGTTCTCTACGCAAAGGTTAAAGAAATAGCTGACAGCTGCACAAAAGGTGGCATGACGGATTATATGAAGGAGCTTCGCCTCCATGACTATCTTCTAAATCATTGTGTTTACGGTCTTGGCAGCCCTGATGATGAAAATGAATTCAGAGCTTATGGCGCACTTATCGATAATGTTGCTGTCTGCAGTGGTTATGCAGAAGCCATGGCTCTTCTGCTCACCTACGTAGGTATCGATTCAAAAATCGTTGTCGGTACTTCTAAGAATGAAAATCACGCCTGGAATCTTGTGAAGATCAACGGCGACTGGTATCATCTGGATCCAACCTGGGATGATCCGGTTGAACTGAACATCGTAACACATGCATATTTTAATGTAAGCGATGATGAGATAGCCTTTGATCACAGCTGGAACAGAGATCGCACCGAGAAGGCTACAGTAACCGACCAAAGCTACTTCAAAGTATCCTCAAAGATCTGCACCTCTATCGATGATTTTGAGTTAAGCGTTCAGACTCAGATGTTTAATTCGGACAAATACATCGAAACTGCTGTTCAGAGCGGCGATCCGGCATCCTACGTAACCCGCTTCGTCAACGATTATCATTACAGTTCAATGAGATATACTCTCATCGACCGGAAGTCCTATACTGTTGTAATTATGTATAAGTAATATAACAAAATGACACTTTCTTTAGATGCGGTAAAATGCATCTTCAGAGAGTGTCATTTTGATTTATGCCATTAATTTCGAACAAGAAAAAGCACCTCTCGAAAGCGTGTTTTGCTACAACTGAGAGAAGTGCTTTTTCTTGTAAATATTATATTTAACGTACCCAGTATTTAAACTCTTCATCCGCAAGACGGATATAGTCATCATTTGATAACATGATCTCGATGCCCGGCTGAAGAAGCTTACCGTTTACAAATGTATGATTTGTTGAATTGTTATCTGTGACATAGCACTCACCGTTACTGATGGTGAAGGTTGCATGTCTTCTACTGATCCTCTTATTGTCAACAACCTGATAATCAGCGTCAGGTGACTTACCTACAAGGAATTCCTTCTTAAGAAGAGGAATAAGCTCATTTGTCTTAACTCTTACAAGATAAGGGATAGGATTCTCATAATCCTCTGACTTAACAAGAACTGTTGTATCTGCGTTCTCGTTCTCCATCTTCTCATCCTCAAGGATAGTCTCAGCCTCGAGTGAAAGAATGAAATGATAGAACTCAGCCAGATTAAACATCAGCTTGCTGTCAAGATAATGAAGGATCTGTTCAACCGTCTCGACACATTCCATATTTGCATAACGAACCTTACTTACGAAGGTCTGTATGAACTTGGTCACGTTTGTGTCCGGGAACTTCTTATTAACCGGCATATATATAAGCTGGATATCAAGTGTTGAAAGCTCGATATACATATAATGCACATTAAGAAGTATCTTGTTCAGCGGCATCTTATTCTCTTCAAAATACATGAGCTGATTCAGTATATTTGAAAGTATTGATAAGAACTCGCCCTTATAAAGCTGTTTTCTGAGGAACTGCTCCAAAGGAAGTGTTGCAGGAATCTTGTACTGAAGTACTCTGACTCCGTCAACCACCTTTAGATTGCAGACTGTCCTGTTGCCTACGAACTCGTAATTAAACATACTGAGCTCGAACTGCTCTACCGGAACATCCTCCTGCAGCTTAAAGTTGAGAGTAAACTCATCATAGCTTATCTGCTGATCTGTTGCATTTTCATCTGTCATCCCCATACTGTTAACCCCCTCCCATAAAGGACCCCAAATCCTTTATATGGTAGTATATCAAATTTTATAGTCATACAATCAATATCATATCATACGACCTCGATTTATTTTAGCATTTTCGGTGTATTTTATCAACATAAAAAAGTTAATATTAAAACCAATATTGCCAAGAAATTAATCTCTGCTCTGGTCGCTTCCGTCGCCTAATGAAAGGAGCTCCTGCTTAACATCATAAAGCTTCTTTGAAAGGTCAAGGTAGTGGATGTGAGGGTTTGCAAAACGCTGTTCCTCCTGCCATACCGTATTCTGAAGCTGGTATTTTACAAACTCTCTGATCTCGTCGAGTGGTGGATTCTTGTATACAAGAATACCGTTCTCAAATACCTTAACCTGAAGAGGTGTAGCTGTAACATTCTTGAAGCTCATCTTCTTCCATGGCTTAAGCTCATCAACGAAAGGTGTGATTCCATCTCCGTCAACAACCTCATCCTCCATAGTAAGAAGGTCTGCAAGTCCGAATCCGGTCTCCTTACTGAATATTCTCCAAAGCTTCTTCTTGCCAGGATTTGTGATTTTCTCAATATTCTCAGAGATCTTGATCTTAGGTATAAATACCTTCTCTCCGTTCTCGCCCTTCTTGGTTTTGTCTTCAACGGCAACAAGCTTATAAACACCGCCAAATACAGGGTCAGACTTAGAAGTGATCATTCTCTCGCCTACACCGTAGGAATCGATCCTTGCGCCCTGCTTATGAAGCGAATCGATAAGGTACTCATCAACGCTGTTTGAAACAACGATCTTGCAGTCTCTGAGGCCTTCCTCATCAAGTCTCTTTCTGATCTTCTTAGAGAAGTAAGCAAGGTCTCCGCTGTCTATACGAACGCCCTTGAGTCTCTTGCCTGCCGGCTCAAGAACCTCATGAGCAACGCGGATAGCATTTGGAAGTCCGCTGTTAAGAATATCATATGTATCGATAAGCAGTGTACATGCATCTGGAAATACCTCTGCATATGCCTTAAATGACTCGTATTCAGATGGGAAGAACTGGATCCAGCTGTGAGCCATTGTACCTATTGCAGGTACTCCGTAATTGATATCAGCAAGTGCTGTTGCAGTTGCATTTACGCCGCCGATATAGCATGCTCTTGCACCATAGATAGCTGCATCAGGGCCCTGTGCACGTCTTGCACCGAACTCCATGATAACACTTGTTCCTGCTGCTCTGCAGATCCTGCTTGCCTTTGTAGCAATAAGCGACTGGAAATTGATGCAGATAAGTAGCATGGTCTCCATAAGCTGAGCCTCGATAACAGGCGCAGTTACTGTTACAAGCGGTGTGTTTGGATATACGATAGTTCCTTCAGGAACCGCCTCGATAGTACCTGTGAATTTGAAATCACGAAGATACTCAAGGAATCCCGGATCAAATATCTTCTTACTCTCTAGATATTTGATATCGTCATCGGAAAATCTCATATTCTGAACATATTCAATAAGCTGTTCAAGTCCTGCAGCTATAACATATCCGCCGTTGTCAGGGTTCTTCCTGTAGAACATATCAAATGCTGCCCAGGTATCCTTAAAGCCCTTAACAAAATAACCGTTTGCCATTGTCAGCTCATAAAAGTCCATGAGCATAGTAAGATTTCTCATATTAACCTCCTATTATCATCTATAGCGCCTCATAGGCCGCCAAACACTATCTTTTTAAATCATATAATTACTGAGAGTTTCTGTTTGCTCTCATTCTGAGTCTTGAATCAAGTATCTTCTTTCTGATTCTGAGTGACTTTGGTGTTATCTCAAGAAGCTCGTCTGTGTCGAGATAATCAAGCGCCTGTTCAAGTGAAAGTACTCTTGGCGGAACAAGCTTAAGTGCTTCATCCGAACCTGAAGCTCTTGTATTTGAAAGGTGCTTAGTCTTGCAGACATTTACTTCGATATCCTCTGCACGACCGGTCTCACCAACAACCATTCCTGCGTAAACCTCAACGCCGGGTCCTATGAACATAGTTCCTCTTTCCTGTGCATTGAAAAGTCCGTAGGTAATTGATACTCCTGACTCAAATGCGATAAGCGAACCGCTCTGACGATAGCTCATATCTCCCTTATAGTGATCATAGCCGTCAAATACAGTATTGATAACGCCGTTACCCTTTGTTGCTGTAAGGAAATCTCCTCTGAAGCCGATAAGACCTCTTGAAGGGATCCTTATCTCAAGACGAGTGATTCCGTTGTCTCCAGGAGCCATACCGATAAGCTCACCCTTACGGATGCTGAGCATATTAATAATTGTTCCCGAGAACTCATCCGGAACATCGATAACTGCTATTTCGAACGGTTCAAGCTTCTTGTTACTCTCGTCGTATTTGTAGATAACCTCAGCCTTACTTACTGCGAATTCATAGCCCTCACGTCTCATATTTTCAACGAGCACTGAAAGATGAAGTTCGCCACGGCCTGAAACCTTGAAGCAGTCTGTTGTCTCTGTTTCCTCAACCCTGAGGCTGACATCTGTATTTAACTCCCTGAAGAGTCTGTCTCTGATCTGTCTTGAAGTAACGAACTTGCCTTCCTTACCTGCAAGTGGCGAATCATTTACCATAAAGTCCATGGAGATTGTTGGTTCTGTAATCTTCTGGAAAGGAATTGCGTTTGGCTGGTCAACGGAACAGATTGTGTCACCAATCTTAAGATCAGCTATACCTGAAATTGCAACAATTGAACCAACTGTAGCCGAATCAACGTCAACTCTCTTAAGTCCGTCATATTCGTAAAGCTTACCGATCTTAACCTTAACCTGCTTATCCGGATCATGATGGTTCACAAGGATAGCATCCTGGTTAAGCTTTATAGTACCGTTGTCGATCTTACCTACACCAATACGTCCAACATATTCATTATAATCTATAGTACTGATAAGTACCTGAAGTCCGGCATCAGGATCACCCTCCGGAGCTGGGATATGCTTTATGATAGTCTCAAACAGAGGCTTCATATCTGTACCCGGCTCGTCAGCCTTGTAAGAAGCAATACCCTCTCTTGCAGAAGCATAGATAAATGGACAGTCAAGCTGTTCATCTGATGCGTCAAGATCCATAAGGAGCTCGAGAACCTCTTCCTCAACCGAGTCAGGTCTTGCGTCAGGTCTGTCGATCTTATTTACGCAGACGATAACCGAAAGGTTAAGTGCAAGTGCCTTCTGAAGAACGAATCTTGTCTGAGGCATAGGACCCTCAAATGCATCAACCACAAGGATTACGCCGTTAACCATCTTAAGAACTCGCTCTACCTCGCCACCGAAATCTGCATGGCCCGGTGTATCGATGATATTGATCTTAACACCGTCGTACATAACGGCAGTATTCTTCGAAAGGATTGTGATTCCTCTTTCTCTCTCGATATCGTTCGAGTCCATTACTCTTTCGGCAACCTCCTGGTTCTCGCGGAATACACCACTCTGCTTAAGGAGCTCGTCTACAAGTGTCGTCTTGCCATGATCAACGTGTGCGATTATGGCGATGTTTCTGATGTCTTCTCTTTTCATACTGATTTTCCTTTTTATATTAACTATATTATTTGTTTCCTTGAAAATACACGAACTATTTAATAACCCGGATCATATATCAATTCATTTATAGATGTACTGAGTATATGCTTATCGTTGTCTATCTGGGCAACGGTTACCGTATCGCCCTTATTCAGCTCATCATACTCTTCCTTCGCGACTATGATCGTATTTTCATTCATGTAGGTTGTAACCAGACGCTCTCCGTTAACGAGAACTGTCGAGAACGGCGTGAAGTTGTTACCGTGAACAATGATCTGATTATTTGATAGCGTAACATCCTTAAGAAGCACCGGATAGATACCCATCATCATATCTGCCGCCTTATACTCTTCCATCGAATCATAGATGTACTGCTCACCGTAAAGCATATCGTACTGTATGAGATGCAGTGCGTCATAATAATTCGAGTCATCATAAGCGTTGTAGAATGAAGAGTGTATTTTCTGATAAATACCCTTGTCAAGATTAAGCGATGTCAGAAGATAATCCGAAATCTCATAAGTTGCAATATCTCTGTCAGGAAGATCAAGCGCGATATTATTTACGATAACGTATTCTGACTGGAATTCGTTTCCCACAACAATATCATCCATGTCAAACGGAATACTTGGAAGGTGGTCGCCGTAGATTATAAGGACATAATTCTCTCCTCTTGCATCAAGCATGCTCTTCAGCTGACCGATCATATCGTCCATCTCATAGCACATATTAACATAGTAGCCATACTGATTTGTGAGCGCAGTGTCACCGTCGTCTCTTGTTACATGAACGTGCTCAACTGTATTTACTGCGTCTTCAGGGTATTTACCATGTCCTTGAACCGATATGCAGTGAACGAAATCGTTATCGTTTTCAGTGTGGTCGAGACACTTCTTTATCTCATCCACAAGGTTATAATCCTTTGCCCATCCGGCACTTGTATACTGAAGTGTAGGCATATATTCCTGAGACACAAAGTAATCAAAACCAAGCTGATCATAAACCTGATTTCTACTATAGAAGTAAGCCTTGTTATTGTGCATAGCAAAGGTTGTATAGCCCTGTCTCTTAAGTATCTGTGCAAGGCTTTCGCAAGGTGTATCCGTAAGAACGGTCTTGTATGGATACTCTCCGGCACCAAACAGAGAAGTCCTCATACCTGTTATAACTTCGCACTCAACATTTGCAGTTCCCGCACCGATAGAAGGAACTGTCAGGAATCCGGAAGGATAATCCTCCTTGAACTTGTGGAAGTTCGGTATCGAATCAATATCTGTATGAATGCCTTCCATTCTGCCGATGTCCATAAAGGACTCAAGTTGGATTATGATTATATTCGGTGTTTTCTTTCTTCCTCTCTCATCGAGGTAAACCTGATAATCAGCGTCAACACGTTCTACAAGACCGTCAACCGCTTCTTCCGAATAATCATCAGGTTTTGTTATTCCTATATCAATAATACTGTTTGAGAAACAGTAAACAAAACCGTATTCCTTATAAGCATTTCCGAGATTTGAGAAGTCATCGGATATGATGCCCAGTCTCGTAGCTGTGGTAGTAAGAACATAGATAAGCATAAATACGCCCACTGCAACAAGGAAGTTTACAAGCCTGTTGACCTTACCCACAACCTTCGGCGTCCAAATAAAGAACATGATGATCAAAAATATGACCGCGCCTATTCCGGCAAATAAGAGTATCTGTTGGAACTTATTAAAGTAGACATCCAGCATACTCATGACATCCACCGCCATCAGGAAGTCGATGGCCGAGAACGGCGTTATCCTGTAGCCCAGGACCATAAAGTTTATGAATCCCATGACAAACCATAGGAAGCCGAAAATAAACACGAAAAACAGCCTCTTCCTGAATATAAGTCCCAGGAGAAGCGTAGCAAATATGATAAGTATATTAATAAAGAAGATAAGCGGTGAATGGAAGATAAAGCTTATCGCGCCGGTAAAGGATCTTCTTCCCAGAATTTCAAGGATAAAGTCCTCAACTATGGCAAGGATGAAACAGCCAAGGATCCATTTATAGTTCTTGGCTTCATACATTTTTGATATCTTCAGTTTCAGCTTCTTGAAAGGTCCCTTGATATTCTGGAGCTCGTCTTCTATATCTTCTTCCGACTCTTCATCTGATGATTCATTCTCAGAATCGACTTCTTTCTTTTTCCGAGATTTCTTCTTTGAACGTTTCTTATCCTCTTTGGATTTTTCAGATTCTTTAGCCTCGTCATTTTCCCCGGTTTTATCAGATTCTTTAGATTCGCCGTTATTTTCAACCGACTCAGCCGCCTTATCAAGATCTTTTGTGCTTACGAATCCGTCCACAGCTTCAGGTACTTCAATGCCCTCAGTCTTCTTCTCTTCTTCTGCCGGATCGTTCAGAACCGTTTTTTCAGGAAGAGCTTTAGTCTTCTCTATTCTGTTTTTGTTGTAATTATTATGATGTTTCCTATTCTTCTTACTGCTCATATAAGCCTCTTAAGACAATAGTATTTTTATCCTGCTAAACGATTATATCAAAAAAAAATGATTTTTCAACAAATATCCGCAAGTGATTCCATCTGACTTATAACATCAGCAAATACATCAAGCGCATCCTGAACAGGTTTTTCGGTCGAAAGATCAACTCCGGCCTTCTTCAGAAGGCTTACCGGATCCTCTGTACAGCCGCTGGAAAGGAAGTTTTTATACTCCTTCACAGCCTTATCGCCTTCAGTTAGAATCCTGTCAGCAACAGCTACTGCAGCTGAAAAGCTTGTAGCATACTGATATACATAAAAATTATAGTAGAAATGCGGTATTCTGCACCACTCATAGGCAATAAGCGGATCTGAAACCATATCCTCGCCAAAGTATTTCCTATTTAGTGATAAATACAGCTCAGATAGAGTCTCTGCCGTAAGCGGTGTTCCACTCTCAGAAAGCTTGTTGCTCTCTCTCTCGAATTCAGCAAACATAGTCTGTCTGTAGAGAGTACCCTTGAAGCTTTCAAGGAAATGATTGATAAGATAAGCCTTCTCCTTGTCAGACTCCGCTTTACTAAGCAGATATTTAAGAAGAAGCACTTCATTCGTTGTAGAAGCAACCTCAGCTACAAATATCTTGTAATTCGAATCAAAGAAGTTCTGCTTTTCATTCGAATAATATGTATGGATGGAATGCCCCATCTCGTGAACAAGTGTAAATATATCATCAAGCGTATTGTTAAAGTTAAGGAGCACATAAGGATGAACTCCGTAAACGCCCGAAGAATAAGCCCCGCCGCGTTTTCCTTTGTTTTCAACAACATCTATCCATCTGTTATCATAGGCAGTCTTCAGAAGCTCTATATAGTCGTCGCCAAGCGGGCGAAGGGCACGGAGTGAAATCTCCTTTGCTTCTTCAAAGCTTACCTTATATTCATAGTCGCCAACCATCGGCGCATAAACATCATACATATGAAGCTCGTCAACCTTGAGAAGCTTCTTTCTGAGTCTGACATATCTATGGAACTTGTCAAGATTCTTGTTAACGCAGCTGATGAGGTTATCACATACATTAGTTGAAACATTATTCTTATCAACGGCTGCAGTAAAGGTATCAGGATATTTTCTTGCCCTGGCATAAAATATCTGCTTCTTCACCTGTCCATCGTAGAGAGCCGCCCAGGTATTTACAAGATTTTTATATTCCTCATAAAACTTCTCGAAGGATTCCTTCCTGACCTCTCTGTCAGTAGACATCTGAAGTGGCACAAATCTGCCGTTTGAAAGCTGAATATCCTCTCCATCCTCACCTTTAGTATTCGGAAATCTTATATCAGCATTTGCAAGCATTGAGCGTGCGTTTGAAGCAGCCTCTGCCATATCGCCTGCTGATGCAAGAAGCTCCTCCATCTCCTTTGAGAGGGTATGTTCTCTTGTTCTCTGAATCTCACTGATAACATTCTTATATTTAAGTAATCCCGGAAGTTCCTTGTAATAAGCTTCTATCACCTTCGGGTCTGCCTCAAGTATTTCCGGCTCAAGGAAAGAAAGCTTTTCATTTATCTTAACATCCAGCGACTGTGCCCTCTGGAAAAGCTTCTGATTCTCCGGCTCTGAGGTGTCTTGATCGTGAAGCATCTCTGCATAACCATATAGGCGATAAACCTTCATGACAGCATCCTCATAAATATCCATCGCCTTAAGAAGCGTCTCTGCACTTTCTGTAAGACTTCCTGCCATACCGGCAAGCTCATCAGCCTTTTCAATAGCTGCACTATAATCTTTCTCCCAAAGCTCGGTTGTTTCATATATATCAGATAGCTTCCAGGTCATTTCCTCAGGTATTTCATTTCTAAGCGGTAATCTGTTTTCCATTTTTTAATGCTCCTTAATAGCTATACAAACTTCTGCAATCGATAGATAACAATTGCAACTTTATATTATAAATACATTATCATGATTAGTAAAATGATATTTTTTGATTAATCGCATGCTGCAGTTATTATGATAATTGCATATTTGTTTAATGATATGTTATTATCAATTTCAATTGAATGACGTGATTCAGTATATTGTCATTCATATAAAGAAATTACAGAAAAGAGAAAAATAATGTTTATCAGTCTTGCTCCCATGGAGGGGATAACTACATATATTTACAGAAATGCGATCAACCGTCATTTTGGTGAGATAGACTACTTCTATACACCGTTTCTGACTGCAAGCCATATCAAAGGACGTGAGCTGCGTGATGTTGACCCAAAGAACAATACGGTTCCACGCCTCATTCCGCAGGTTCTCGTAAATGACGCTGACCTTTTCATAACTATCACCAGGCAGCTTGAAGCTCTTGGCTACGATGAGGTTAATCTTAATCTCGGCTGTCCATCAGGAACAGTTACTGCCAAAGGACGTGGTGCAGGCTTTCTCGATAAAATAAGCGAGCTTGACCGTTTTCTTGATCAGATATTTGACGAATCTCCTATCGATATTTCAATTAAAACACGTATAGGAGCCGAGTTCATCTCCGAATGGGAGGATATTGCTAAAGTATATGAAAAATACCCTGTTAAGGAGCTGATCATTCATCCTCGTGCCGGTAAGGAACTGTATAAGGGTCACGCCCACGTTGAGATATATAAAGAGATGGTTGATTATCTTTCGGCAAAAATGAAAGATACTATTTTTACCTATAACGGAGATATTACTGATCCAGAAAGTTATAAAAACATTATATCCAACATTTCTTTTCCATTAATAAAGACAAATACAGTATCCGTTGGCAATATTTCAAATAATACTGCCGTACGGATCATGATCGGACGCGGCATGATTGCCAACCCGTCATTGGCGTACAGTCTTAAGAATGGGCGAAATATAGATGACTTTAAGAAGCGTTTTCTGCTCTTCCACGAGGAGCTTCTAAATAATTATATAGAAGAAATGAATTACGAGGATCAGGTTGTTAAGAAGATGAAGGAACTCTGGGTTTATCTTTCAAAGGGACTTGGCATCCCGCAGAAGGCCATGAAAGAACTGCTCAAGGCCACAACTCTTCCGAAATACAAAAACCAGTTTCAGGTTATCTCGTCCTATATACAATAATAAATAGAATAATCATTAATAGAAAGAATAAGAAAATGAAAGCAAGTTATCACAATCATACCTGGCGCTGCAATCATGCGGCAGGCACAGAAAGAGAATACATAGAGAAAGCAATTGAAGGCGGTATCAAGGTCTTTGGTTTTTCGGATCATACACCTCAGATCTTCCCGGAGGGTTATGTTTCGAACTTCCGCATGCAGCCGGATCAGATTGATGGTTACTGTGATACTATCACTGCGCTTAAGAAGGAATACGCATCAGATATCGAAATACACATCGGTCTTGAGGTTGAATACTATCCACTTCTTTTTGATAAACTGAATGAATTTCTTGCTGATTACCCTATCGAGTATTATCTTCTCGGCCAGCATCTGATATTTAACGAATACGAAACCATCCGCGACGGCTTTAGATTTCCTGACAGCCGCTCCGGTCTTGTACAATATGTTGATCAGTGTATCGAAGCTCTAAATACCGGTCGATTCCTGTATTTTGCTCATCCTGATGTCTTCAGGACCAACTGTGACGACAAAACCTATTACACAGAAATGAAAAGACTCTGCGAACACGCAAAGTCTCTCTCCATCCCTCTTGAGATCAATCTTCTCGGCATTGCTACAGATCGTTATTATCCTGCTGCCCGCTTCTGGAATATTGTTTCAGAGGTTGGTAATGACACCATTTTCGGCGTCGATGCCCATGCAACCGAGGATGTTACGCGTGAAGAAGCCGTAGAAAAAGCAATGAAGCAGTTCATAGAACCGCTTCATCTAAATCTTCTTGATACAATTAATATCCCTCAGCTCTCCTGATCTTTCTCATTTCGATCCTCTTGAGAGCACCCTCAAATTCTGCTTTTTCAACTTCAGTCTCCGGTTCTATTCCGTAAGGTACCGGAACCGGACGACCGTTATCATCTATACATACTTCAGTAAAATACGCTCTATTGATCATATGCCTCCTGCCGGTCTCTCTGTCTTCAAAATAGACATCGACTCTGACCTCCATGGAGGTATTTCCAACGTAGGTTACCCTGGCGATTATAACAACTACATCATTGATGAATGCACCCTTCTTGAACTTAAGGTTATCAACTGCAACTGTTGTGACCAGATGTCCTGAATGTCTGAGTGCAGCAATTCCTGCGACCTCGTCCATCCACTCCATAAGACGTCCACCGAAAAGCCTGCCGCTTCCGTTGATATCTTCGTACTGTATGCACTTCATCCATTCCGACTGTGAATCAGAAACTTTTTTTAAACCTTTTTCGTATTTCATGGTATGTCTTTCTATGGTATGCAAGCATCCACGGTGTTTACATTTGTTTTACCGCACATGATTCTTGGGTACAAAAAAAGCGCGAGACGGGAATCGAACCCGCGACCCCCTCCTTGGCAAGGAGGTGCTCCACCGCTGAGCCACTCGCGCATTTTGTTTTAGGTTTTTCACCTGCAACGATGATTATATTATCACGGTGTATACCTAATGTCAACAACTTTTTAAAAAACTTTTTTATTTTTTCCTGATCACATTAAACCACGTATAAATACGATGATCGTCAGAACCGGAAGTACGTATTTAAAGTACGGAATAAGGTGTTTTGACATACGCATACCTTTTCCTGTATTTGTCTCTTCAAGATATTTATCTGCGCCCCAGCCGAATTTCCAGGTGCAGAAAATAACATAAATGATTGAACCTACTGGAAGGATAACATTTCCAACCAGGAAGTCCTCGGAATCGAGGATACCTCTTGAACCAATTACACTTACATTCTTCCACACATTGAAGCCAAGCACGCATGGAATACTTCCCACAAGAACAAGCACGCAATTGATAGCTATCGATTTAAGTCTCGTCCAGCCAAGATTATCCATCAGATTACGTACCAGATTCTCAAATACGGCGGTCACAGTTGAAAAGCTTGCAAATACCATAAATATAAAAAACATGGTTCCCCATACTCTTCCGCCATTCATATCGGAAAAGATCTGCGGAAGTGTAACAAAGATAAGTGACGGTCCCTGGTCAGGCTGAACATCAAATGCAAAGCATGCAGGAAAGATGATAAGACCTGCCATGATAGCTATAAAGGTATCAAGCGCTACTATCTTAACAGATTCACCTGTAAGAGTGTTCTCTTTATTTATATAGCTGCCAAATATTTCCATGGAGCCTATTCCTAAGCTTAGGGTGAAAAAAGCCTGACTCATCGCACCGGATATAACATTGTCCCAGCCCACTTTACTTGCTTTTGATATGTCCGGAAGAAGATAAAACTCTATTCCTTCACCCGAACCTTTGATCATAATGCTGTTAACTGCGAGCACGACAATTAGAAGCAGCAATCCTATCATCATGAATTTGGAAACTCGTTCAAGCCCTTTCTGAACACCAAAGCATATAACGATAAAACCAAATATAACAATGAGAGCCATAAACAACATCATTACACCGGGACTGTCCAGCAGATTGTTAAAAATCGTTCCGGTCTCTTCTTTCTTTATACTGTCAAAGTCACCCTTCAGGTATTTCCAGAAATAAGCCAGCATCCAGCCGGAAACTGTCGTGTAATACATCATAAGAAGCACTGATCCCGCATAAGCCACCCAGCCGTAAATATGCCAATGATGCTTGTCCTTCTCAAGCTTCTTCATAGCTTTCATGGTTGTCATCTTGCTGGCTCTTCCCACCGCCAGCTCCATGGTAAGTACAGGGATACCCATAATAGCAAGAAAGACCAAATATATGATTACAAAGATAGCGCCGCCGTTCTGTCCCACCATGTACGGAAAGCGCCATACATTTCCTATTCCGATAGCGCATCCTGCACTGACAAGAATAAAACCAAGCCTGCTCTTAAAGCCTTCTCTTTCCATCTATCTAAGCATTCCTTCCCATTTTTATCTCACCTGTAAATATTCTATCTTCGATGCCGTCATCATCTGCGACCAGAAGCGAACCGTCATCACAGACTTCTTTAACTACTCCTACTGCCTTTTCATATTCAGTGCCGGTCTTTACCGAACCATCTATACCGGCATTTTTAACGGTTCTTTCATAGCCTACTCTCTTACCCACAACTATATTATGGCTGATATATTCCGGCATAAAGGAAGCTGCATCAAAGGCATCAAAAAGCTCCAAAAGATTATGAGTCACTTCTGCTATGATACGGTTTCTGGTAACATCCTCAACACGAAGTGAAGATGCAATATTTGTCAGTTCCGCAGGGAAATCCTCTTTTCTTACATTGATTCCAATTCCGACAACTATCCTCTCGGCCATTCCTGTCTCCAGATCCGTCACAGCCTCTGTCAGTATGCCACAGACCTTCTTGTCGCCCACAAATATATCATTGACCCATTTAATGCCCGGCTTTATGTCTGTAAGCTTCTCTATGGCTCTCACAACCGCAACTGCGGCCGCCATGGTTATCATCATAGGATTCCTGACACCGCCCGGCACCCTGTAAATAAGCGACATATATATGCCGCTGTCCGCAGGCGAATAAAAGCTTCTTCCAAGTCTTCCTCTTCCTCCGGTCTGCTGATTGGCAACAAGGAGCATACGGTCTATGTCCTCGCTTATCATCAGCCTCTTCGCCTCATTATTTGTCGAATCTATAACATCATAAACCTTGACCCTAAGATCCTTATCCTTCTCAGGAAGAGCCACTGATATCCCCTGCTCCGAGATAATATCATTCTCCTCCGCAAGATAATATCCGCTGTTATGGCCGGACACAATATCATAGCCGCTCTTTTTCAGCTGATTTATCGTCTTCCACACAGCATTTCTCGAAACACTGTATTTGTCAGCCAGATATTGTCCCGAAAGCGGCACTCCCTTATTTTCTTCCAATTCTCTTATGATGTCATCTTTAAGCATAGTCAGTCCTTTATTATAATTACTTCACCAAACAGAAAATGCATATACCAGCTATGATACATGCATTATCCGGTATTATTCTTTTATATCCTTAATAAAGCTCTTCAGCTGCTCAATACAATTCATTGCATCATAGCGGCCAAGCTTGTACATCTTCTTGATCTTATCCGTATCCTTCTCTGCACGGCCGACCTTAAGCTCCCTGCTCGGTCTGATGACAAATGCGTCACCTGATGCCTCAAGCTCAGCAACCTTCGCAAGAGTCTCATTATAAACAGTGCTTCTGTTTTCGGCAGCCTCAATATACTCAGGATAATCCTTATACATATGCTTCATTATCTTGATTGCCTTGCTGTCCTTCTTAACATAGTCAAGAGGTCTGGTAAGAACAATGATATTCTTCTTGAAGCCCTGTTCGAGCATGAAATTGATCGGAATACTGTCTGTATTTCCGCCGTCCTGCAGCTTAAGCCCTCTATATTCAACTATCTCAGAAACCATAGGGAGTGATGCAGAAGCTCGTACAGCATCAATATCATCGCCTCTCAGATCATAAAGTCTGATATACTCAGCTTTACCGGTTTCTACATTACTGCAGCCGGCAAATATCGGAATATTCTTAGCCGTTTCAGCAAATACATCATAATCAAAAGGATAAAGCTTCTCCGGTATTTCATGATAGCAGAACTCTGTCTCACAAACATTACCTGTTTTAAAATACGACTTCATGCTCATGAATCTCGGATTACTTCTATACTTCAAAGTATATCTGATATTTCTTCCAAGCTGCTCGGAAATATAACTTATACCATGAAGTATTCCGGCAGAAACGCCCACAAGGCCGTCAACAGTTATATCATTCAGTAAAAACTCGTCAAGAACGCCGGCAGTATATATACCTCTCATTCCACCGCCTTCAAGAACAAGTCCTATTTTTTCCTTTTCTTCCATATTTCCGCCTTTCTGTAGCAAACAAACCTTACTAATTAAACGATCGCAGTCTCTTCCTTGATAGTTCTAAGCACTATATGCGTTTCTGTATTTGCAACGCCCTCATAGCCCTTGATAACCTTGTATACGTTATCGAGACCTTCTGTATTGTCTGTAACTATCCTCAGCACAAAGTCAAACTCGCCGGTCTGATAATAGCAGGCTTCGATGCTGTCATTCTCCTTTACAAGCTCAACAAATCCGTCATAATAATCCGGATGCTTAAGGCTGACGTCCATAAGAGCTACCATTGTATTTCCCATCTTTGCCTGGTCAACATCGATAGTATAACCCTTGATTATGCCTGAGTTTTCAAGCTTCTTGATACGCTCGATAACTGCAGAAACAGAAAGCCCTATCTCCTCGCTCATGGCTGAAGCGGTAAGCCTTGCATTCTTTCTGAGGCTCTTAAGTATCATGATATCCATATTATCCATTATAAAACACCTGCCTTATCTTTCGTTATGTTCGTTAACACCGTTTCCGTAAACAGCTTCGTCGATAACGCTGTAATAATTCGTATTCACTATTGAGCTGGCCATATTAAACTTGTTGCTGACCAGTTTATTTATGCTGTCGATATAATCGTCCGAAACCTGTCTCACCGTAAGGTTGGTCACCTCGCCGTCATTTGCGTCATACATACAGTAGTCGGTGATCCAGCTTCTATCGTTAAATACAACCAGTGCCGGGCTGTCGGATAAAATATCCTGTCCTACCATCATTCTCGAATCGTAAGGAAGACCCATCAGATTCGATACCGTCGGAAGTATATCAAGTGTTGAGCAGTATTTGTCTATCTCAACATACTTGTCCATAGACGGTGAGTAGATGATAAGTGAGTTCTTGTACCATTCAAAGGTATTTCCAAGTTCTTTGCCTGCAAGCTCATCTACAACCTCCTTATTGTCATATGGAACGTGATCTGCCACAAGAACAATAAGTGTATTGTCGGCTATTCCGGCATCCTCCAGCTTCTTCTCAAGTGATGCCATAGCAAGCTCAAGCTCGTACTGGCAGGCGATATAAGCCTTTGTGGTCTCTGTATAGTCAAGATTTTCTACCAGATCACGGTGCCTTGAAGCCATCTCATTACCACCAAAGTTGTACATAACGTGCCCGCTGACTGTTAAATAATACGTGTGGAATGGCTGATCCTTCGCATATTCATCAAAGGTGGTGTCGATCATTCTAAGATCCGACTGTGGCCAGAGCTGTCCACCACTCTCATATCTTTCAGGTTCCCAGCCATTACCTACTCCATACCAGGAATATCCCATATTCGGATGTGAGATATCTCTGTCATAATAGGTATAGTCATTATTATGATATCCTGTAACCTTATAGCCCTTCTTCAGAAGCTGCTGAGACAGCGTGAAGAGCATGTCGTTCTGCCTGTCGCCGCAGCGTGCCATTGAAAGATAGCCTCCGTTCATAGGCATTAGACCTGTCAGGTCAGCGTATTCTCCTCCAAGCGTCGAGCCATACCAGAGCGGTGTGTAGAAATTCTTGAAATAGAAGCCTTGATGTATCATCTTGTACAGCGTTGGTGTTCTCTGTTTATCTACAACATAACCGTCAAAGCCCTCGGCAACAACAAATATAAGATTGTAGCCTTCAAACATTCCGGTATATTCGTTTTTATTTGTCGGTGTAACCGAACTGATATATTCATGAAGCGCGATGATATCCGGATCATCCTCTTCTGCAATAAGCTTATCAAAATCAATATCAAGCACATTCGGCGAGGTATCGATCACAACCTCTGTTGTCGGTTCCTCAGTCGTGGTCACTTCCGTCGTGCCATTCTCTGTGGTAACCTCAGTTGATACCTCTGTAGTATCCTCTGTCATGTCATCGATATAGAGCGGATTGCCTTCATCATGGAAGCTGACCTTGCCCTTATTATCACTGTTGAAAAGTTCGAGATACAGTGTTTCCAAAACACCGAGCTTTCTGACCGACATATCAACGGACTGATAATTGTCTACAAGCTTTGCCGGGCTATAAAGTCCGTCGTCACTTGCAGAAACCGAAATCTTCATAACAATAAATACAGCTACAAGTCCGGCGGCATTAAACAAATACCCCTTAACGTTATGCCTCTTGAAGTTCCACTTTTTCCAGACAAATACGATATAGAAAACCAGTGGCAAGATCATAATTAGCAGCTTCCACCAGTCAGCCTTCAGCTCACTTGCGATAACATCTGTGAAATCCAGTGCCTGGTCCGCCGTTCCTATGGATCCGGTTAGTGACAAATGTGTTGCAAATACTCCATAATAAACAGTATGTGCAATAAAGAATGCCATCACTACTATCGTTAGAACGAGTCCTGTGATTTTTGCCGGAAGTCCACCAATCAGGCTCACAAGCATACCGACAAGATAACCAAACAGCAGGCCGAAGATCATCTTCAGCATCAGATATTCGCCGTATTTTCCTGTGATAAGCCAGTGAAATACCGTTTCATAAAAAATAAGAAGCACAGCAAAGTAACACTCAAGTGACTTTGCTGCCTTCCCTAGTGCTTCAATAATATTTCCCAGACGACTTCCGGATAAATTGTTCATTATCCTGGACATTTCTGCTACTCTCCTTTAGAAAAGAATATTTCTTCTGTTTCTGAGAAGAGACGCACCTGTAACAATGTTAAGTACGCCAAATACAATTCCTGCTACGATAAGAAGTATGCCTGTTACGATACTTCTTGCTCCACCCTTTTTAAGAACTTTATATACTCTTTCCATACCCTTACTCCTAACTATATTTAGTAATTTACCCCATATTTGAAAAATATATCCGCTCAGTTGTAACAAAATACGCCTTCGCAGACATATTTTTCAAATACTCATTTAAAGTTCAAATTAATTTACACCATACTGTGCGTAGTAATCGTTTATTCTAGCCATAAGCTCGTCGTCGAGCATGCCTTTTGAGGTGAGGTAGTCGATGACTTCTTTCATTGATACGATCGCGTGAGCATCAAAACCGTAAAGCTCCTTGATCTCGTCGAGAGCTGTCTTGTCATCGCTCTTACCCTTCTCACATCTGTTAAGAGAAACCATAAGTCCGACGATCTTAACATCGCCCTGAGCCTTAACGATCGGAATAGTCTCTTCCATTGACTTGCCTGAGGTTGTAACATCCTCAACTACAACAACTCTGTCACCATCCTTTATCGGGCTTCCGAGAAGGATACCAACATCACCGTGATCCTTTGCTTCCTTTCGATTTGAGCAGTATCTAACTTCCTTGCCATACAGTTTACTGTATGCGATGGTTGTGGCAACACTGATAGGGATACCCTTATATGCAGGTCCAAATATCACATCAAAATCATCGCCATAGGTCTCATGAATTGCTCTGGCGTAAAACTCACCAAGCTTCATCAGCTGAGTGCCAGTGATATAAAGTCCGGCATTCATGAAAAATGGTGATTTTCTACCACTCTTCAGAGTAAAATCTCCGAACTTCAGAACCTTACTATCCAACATAAAATCTACAAATTCCTGCTTATATGCTTCCATAGTTTAAAATCTCCTGTCTATTAATAAAACCGATGTATATTTTATCACAGAGACGACTGTTTCGCAATAAATTGATTAAAGATCACTAAGAATTTCAGAAAGAATTTCGTAAGCTGCTTCGTCTTTGCTCATGAGAGGAAGCTCTACTGCCGAGCCCTTCTTGATGATCGTTATAATATTTGTATCAACCTTGTAGCCGGCGCCAGGTACCTTGAGATTGTTTGCGCAGATCATGTCCGCATTCTTCTTCTCAAGCTTTGCGGTTGAGTTTTCAAGAAGGTTTTCGGTTTCCATTGAGAAGCCGCAGAGGAACTGACCAGGTTTCTTATTCTCGCCAAGGTATTTCAGGATATCCTTTGTCCTCTTAAGAGGGATGCTCATCTCGCCATCCTTCTTCTTGATCTTATTATCAGCAACGGTTTCAGGTGTATAATCAGCCACCGCTGCCGCCATTATGATGATATCCATATCAGCCGATCTTTCGGTTATTTCCTTAAACATATCTTCAGCTGTAGTAATATTTACCCTGTTAACATTAAGCGGTGTTTCGAGATTTACCGGTCCTGAAACCAAAGTTACCTCAGCACCTCTCTTGGCTGCAACTCTTGCAAGTGCAAAGCCCATCTTTCCTGATGAATGATTGGTGATAATACGTACAGGATCAAGAGGCTCCTCTGTCGGACCTGCAGATATCATGATCTTCTTACCGACGAGGTCATGCTCATATTCAACCGCATTTAAAATATGCTCAACAAGCAGCTCTTCCTTAGGAAGCTTACCCTTTCCTTCATAACCGCAGGCAAGATTTCCAAACTCAGAATCGATTATCTTATAGCCTCTCTTACGGAGTATTTCAATATTTTCCTGAACAACCGGATTATCAAGCATATATCCGTTCATTGAAGGGCAGATCAGAATCGGGCATCTTGCAGGAAGAACAGTTGTTGTAACCATATCATCCGCTATTCCGTGAGCAAGCTTGCCGATAATATTTGCTGTTGCCGGCGCGATAAGGAAGCAGTCAGCGGACTGTCCCAGCGTGATGTGCGGCACATTAACCGGATCATCCGGAGTCTCATCAAATGTATCAATATAAACCTTATTCTTTGTAAGTACCTCAAAGGTCTTCGGAGTGATGAACTGGGTGGCATTCTTAGTCATAAGAACATGAACATCCGCACCCATCTTGTAAAGCATGCTTGCCACATTTGTCATCTTATATGCTGCAATCCCTCCGGAAATGCCAAGTATTATCCTCTTACCCTTAATCATATAGTCTCTCCCTCGTATATAAATCGTGCAAATTCCGCTTTATCATTCTTCAATATCGTATAGTCAGATTCTTCCACACGTCGACTATTCTGTCATACTGATCAGCAGTTAGTCTTCGATCATCTCATCTGTAAGCAGGCCATGCTTCTCATATCTTGTAACTCTGACAATATGATTGTCATCATCTACAAATACAACCTTAGGAGGATTCTCCTTCAGCTCCTGCGGTTCCATGATTGCATAGCACATGATGATCACCTTATCACCTGTTGAAACACAGCGGGCAGCCGCACCATTGAGGCATATCATACCGCTTCCTCTGTCTCCGGCGATAACATAGGTTTCCAGTCTGTTGCCATTATCAACATCAACAACCTGAACCTTCTCGTATTCCATGATTCCGGCAGCTTCCATGAGCTCTTCGTCGATGGTGATACTTCCTACATAGTTGAGTTCAGCCTGTACTACTGTTGCTCTATGAATTTTTCCCTTAAGAACATTTAAAAGCATATTGTATACCCTTTCTTATAATAATTCACTCTGTTCATGACAAAATATATACCTTCAGTTGTAGCAAAATACGCCTTCAGGAACATATTTTACCATGAACTCATCTAATGTTTTATCTAACTTTCATTATGAAGTTATCAATCAGTCTAACCTTATTGTTGATCTTTACTGCTACTGCGCAGAGAATTTCGCCTTCGATCTTTTCTACAGATTCCATTGTTTCGTTGTCAACTATTTCTACGTAATCGATGTCAGCCATCGGCTCTGAGTTGATGAGCTCTTTCATCTTCTCAACAACAACCTTTGCATCTCTTTCGCCGTCATTGATAATCTTCTTACCAAGCAGGAGGGAACGGCTCAGAATAAGGGCTGCCTTACGCTCTTTCTCGTCCATATATGTATTTCTGCTGCTCATCGCAAGTCCGTCCTCTTCACGAACGATCGGACAGCCAACGATCTCGATATTCATGTTGAGATCCTTAACCATTCTCTTGATTACTGCCAGCTGTTGCGCATCCTTCTGTCCGAAATATGCACGGTCAGGCTGAACGATGTTGAAGAACTTATTTACAACTGTGCAGACACCTCTGAAATGAATAGGTCTTGAAAGTCCGCAGAGATGATTTGTGAGTCCATTCATATCAACATATGTTACGAAGCCGTCCTTGTACATTTCTTCCGGTTCAGGGATAAATACAAGTCTTGCGCCTGCCTCCTCGCAGATCTTAAGATCTCTCTTAAGGTCTCTTGGATAGCTGTCAAGGTCCTCTGTCGGACCAAACTGCATTGGGTTAACAAATATTGTTACAACTGTTCTTCTGTTCTCTGAAACTGATTTCTCAATAAGTGACTTGTGGCCGTCATGAAGATATCCCATTGTTGTTACAAGTCCTACTGTCTTATCCTGCTTTCTCCAAGCTGAAACGTGTGCTCTTACTTCTTCGATTGTCTTAACTACGTACATATCCTTTTTTCCTTCCTCTTAATTTATACGTACGGAGTTGATTGAAATGTATCCTCTCAGTTGTAGATAAAATACGCCTTCGAGGACACATTTCATCATCTCCTGTTTATTTAACAAAACTATTTAGCAAAAAGTCATTAGCTTTCGCTTATATTCTTCAAAACTTCTTCATCTATTGCATATCCGTGCTCTGGAGCCGGATATGTACCGGCCTTGACCTCAGCATCGTAATCCTTGAAGGCCTGAACCATGATTTCTCTTACATTTGCGAACTGCTTAACGAACTTAGGCTTGTAATCGCTGAACATTGCAAGCATATCTGCATATACGAGGATCTGTCCGTCACAACCCTCTCCTGCACCGATTCCGATGGTTGGAATTGAAAGCTCCTTTGTTACCATCTCAGCAAGCTTTGCAGGAACGCATTCAAGAACTACTGAAAATGCTCCGGCTTCCTCTACTGCCTTGGCATCTCTGAGAAGTTTCTTTGCAGTAGCTGTATCCTTGCCCTGTACCTTGTATCCACCAAATTCATTTACATGCTGTGGTGTAAGTCCGATATGAGCCATAACCGGGATACCTGCTCTTGTGATGCCCTTGATCACATCTGCAACTTCCTCGCCGCCCTCAAGCTTGACTGCATTTGCGCGGCCTTCCTTCATAAGGCGTCCTGCATTTACAACTGCGTCATAAACGCTTGTCTGATAAGACATGAACGGCATATCTATTACAACGAGTGCATTCTTTGCTCCTCTGGCAACAGCAGCGCCGTGATGGATCATATCCTCCATCGTAACGGAAACTGTATCCTCATAACCGAGCATTACATTGCCAAGTGAATCTCCTACAAGTATACCATTAATTCCGCCTTCATCAAGAAGTTTTGCTGTAGAATAATCATAGCCTGTGAGCATTGAGATCTTCTCGCCTTTTATCTTCATTTCCTTAAATGTAACAACTGTATTTTTCATACCCTTACTCCTTTCCACTCTTTAAGAGTTCTGCAATTTCCGAATAATCTCTGTCCGGATGCTTTTTCTCAGCCAGTCTCAGTACTGCGAGTGATGCTCCGGTATATATTTCTTTTTCTTCAGGAGACAGCGACGACATGTGCTTTCTTATGGTTCCAGTGTCGTTTCTTTCTATCGGCCCGGTAAGCGCGTCCATTGGTCCTTTTTCTGCAACCGACTTCGCGTTATCCAGGAAAATACCCTTAAGCGCATCCCCTGCCTCAATTTCTGAAAAACCACAGCTAATCAGCAGGTTTTCGGCTTCATTCATAAGCCCGCATACCATATTACTTGCAAATACAGCCGCCGCATGATATCTGGTCTTATTTTCACCACTGATCACTGCCGTTTTCATTCCAATTGAACTGAATAGTTCACGGAATAGGTCGATCTTTTCGCTGTTTCCTTCAATTGTAATAAATGCATTCTGGAAATTCTTATACGATGTAAACCGGTCGTTTACCGCGTATATAGGATGGATTGAAAAACCATAGAATTTATAGACGTCCTGTTCAGTAAATACTGACGAGGACATGGCACCGCTGGTATGAATGATCAGCTTGCCACTCAGCTTTTTCTTATCGAGAGAAGAAAAAACCTTTGAAATACTGTTGTCGCTGACAGTGATAAATATCGCATCGCTTTCACTGATAAGGTCATCAACATCTTCATAGTACAAAGTATTAGTAAATTCAGCCGCTTCCTTCGCCTTTTCAGCAGTTCTGTTGTAATACCCGGAAACCTCTATACCGTGTTCCCTGAAGTATTTACCGAACGTGCATCCGACTCTGCCGGCTCCGATAAATCCAATCCTCATACCATCACCACCTTTCATTTTTGCTTTGGTCCTAAACTAAAGTTAAATGAAAGCATGCCTTAATATGTCAGCTATTAAATTCTAAGGTACAGTTTCTTTCGAATACCATCCTTTGCAGCTTGAATATATTATATTTTATACAATTCGTCAAGATATTAGATTGTATAAAATTTAGTACAATAAGCAACTGCAACAAAAAAACAGACGCATAGCCGGACTGCTTGCAGGCCAAGATATGCGTCTGTTTTTTGTTATAGATTGCGCAGCAATCTATCGCCGAACATGAGCTCCGCAGGAGCGACTGACGACGCAGTCGGCAGGTTCGGCGGTTGCTGTTGCTGTTTCTCTTATTCTATTCTTCCAGCTGAATCTGCAGACGACTTTGTCGACTGGTTCGACGGTTAAAGTTGCTTCTCAGCTCTTCAAATTAATATACGTCACGATCATCTCTTCCACTGCTGCGCTGTCCTGTCCCTCGATACCTTCTCTAAGGGCATTCATGAAATCAATATCCTCACCTGCAAAGCTTCCTTCGCAGAGCATATCATAATCAGCAGCTGCTGCAGCGTAGTCGCCCACCTTAACCTTTTCACTGATCTCTTTCAGCACAGAAAGATCTATCTGCGAGGCTACAGCTTCTTCAGCAGCAAACTCTTCAGCTATTTCATCTTCGTTCTCGAACTCTTCTTTCAAAGTTACATCAGCTTTATCAAACTCATCAACCTCTTCAGCCGCAGTCATGGCAGCATTTCTGAGGTTCTCAGCCTCTTCGCTTGCCTTCTCGGCAAACTCTGTATCGGTCATACCTTTATTTGCATCAATAAACTCAAGATATTCGCCGATGGCCTGAACCGTCTCCTTCAGTTTATCAAGGAACTTCTTCAGATTGTCGCGTACGTAAACCTTATTTCCGATATTCACAGCTGCCTCGATGGTTGAAGACATCTGAAGTATATCCTCAGCGCCTATATTTCCGCTGCTGGTCCTTATACCGTGAATACGGTTTCTGAAGCCTCTGTAATCCGAATCAAACTTAACCATAAGTTCTTCCTCGGCATCCTTATTTCTGCTGTAGAAGCTTGATACTATCTTATTATAAACGTCGATATTTCCTCCGATCTTTTCAAGAACGCGGCTGACCTCAAGCTTCTCAGAAAGCCTCTCAAGACCTTCACTGAACCTTGATTCTCTTATATACTGATTCATATCCGAGGTTCTGTATTTGATCTTGCTTCTGTCAACGTAGTTCATGATGATGGTCGCAAGCGCTCTTCTGTCAAGCGGCTTAAGGATCATATCCGTAAAGCCTTCCTCAAGCAGACTTTCCCTGTCCTCATTAACAGCATTCTCTGTCATGGCGATAATCGGCAGCTCTGTATACTTCTCGCCACCAAGCTCTCTGATCTCTTTCATGGTATCTATGCCGTTCATAACCGGCATGATCATATCCATAAATACAAGATCATATTCCTTATTCATGACCATATCGATGGCATTTATACCGGAGGTAGCAACGTCACACTTGATCTCCATCTGGTTCATAACACCGGTGGCAACCGTAGCATTGATCTCCGTATCATCAACGAAAAGCACACTTACATCCGGAGTCCACATCTGCTGTGCCTCCTCCATAGAAACCATTTCGATTACGTCGGCATCAACCTGAGTCTGGTAAATACTTCCCTCAGGTCTCGTCTGAAGTATGGAGAATGTGAAGGTTGAGCCCTCTCCATAAGTACTTTCAACATCTATATCACCGCCCATAACATCACAAAGCCTCTTGGCAATAGCAAGTCCAATTCCTGTACCTGAATAGCCAGCTTCCTTCTTATTGCTATTGATATTATAGACCTCAAACAGGTGATCAAGCTTCTCCTTACGGATTCCGACACCTGTGTCTGTTACGCCAAATACTATATTTACCTTATTTCCATTCTTAGCGTCATTATAGTCGTAGCAGTCAACGGTCAGAGTTATAGAACCCTCTCTTGTGTATTTCTGGGCATTGTCCAGAATATACATAAGGACGGATCTGATCTTATCGTAATCACCGATCACGACGTCAGGTATCTCATTACCCAGCTCAACGAAGAACTTGACCGGCCTGTCGCTTACAAGATTCAGCATCTTGTCGGAAATATCACAAACAAGTGTTGTGATTGAATATGCTGCGTTAACCGCTGTCTCACGGCCTGATTCAAGACGCGCAAGTCTGATGATACCATCAACCTTCGTGATAATATCATTACTCTGAGAAACAATCTTCTTCAGGTTATCCTGCTCCTCAACACTACGAACAGTCCCGCTGTTCATTGTATTTTCAGCAAGACTGATAATAGCGTTTATAGGCGTTTTGATCTCATTACTGATATTCGCCAGGTAGTCATTCTTGGCAGTACTTGTCTTAACGGTATCCTCATGCTCCTTGGCAAGTCTTTCAAGCTCTCGGTTCTTGCCGAGGATAGCCTTTCTGAACTTCCATACAACAAACAGAACGGTAAGAAGAATAAGTATAGCGGACCCGATAATCGCAATCTTGACTATCTTCTTCTCGAAGAAGCCCAGTTTTTTATTTATGGTGAAGGTCATTGTACTGTCACTTTCGGTTCCGTCGGCATTGACAGCCGAAAGGACAAACTTGTACTCTCCACCCTCAAGGTTTGTATAAACAGCCTGCATAGGGTTGTTTCCGGTAATAACTACCGGCTCAGAGTCAAAGCCCTCAAGCATATAGCTGACCTTAAGGTTTTCTCTGTTCACATAGGTCAGAACACCGAAGGTTATAGTGATCCTGTTGGTCTTTGAAGGAATCGTAAGATTTCCGCCGATCTCATCGAAGGAATAGGTCTTGCCGTCTACATCGATTTCGGAAACAGTAAGCTTCGGAGGCGCGTCATTAACTCTTGTCTCATAGGTATCAAGAGTTTCGATACCGTCAACACAGCAGATATAAAGGATGCCCTTCCTGTCAAGAAGTGATGTTGAACCGTCCATAATAGACCTGGTAAGTCCGTCACCCTTCGCAAGATATCTACCGCTGACACCGACAGCTCCGAGAAGCTCCGGCTCAGTAGTTCTGAGTACGCCCTTTGATCCTATAACCCATACTTCGTCATTCTTTATTATAATATCATAAACATTATTTGAGAAATCAATACTGCTGAGCGCTCTTACTGCATCGCTGTAATAAGTGATACCGTTATCGGTTCCAAGATAGTAACCATTCTCGCCCTTCGCAATACATGAAATATAATTTGAAGTCAGACCCTGCTCAGTTGTAAAGTTGGTTACTCTTTTATCGGAAATGACATAGAGCCCGCCACCGTCCGAACCGGCAAGAAGCCTTCCCTTACTATCTTCTATAAGTGAAGTGATATTTTCGTTCTCGAGGCCGTTCTCAGAAGTGTATTTCTCAACAACTTCATCGCCGCTGATGATACCGATGCCTTCGCTGGTTGCTACTGCGACCTTTCCGGAGCTCAGCTCATAAACACAGTTGATCTGATTAGAAGGAAGCTGTGAGGCACGTCCAAAATACTTCAGTGTGCCGCTCTTCGTAAGCACCACTACGCCGAATCGTCTGAAGGTGCTTACCCAGATATTCCCCTTCTTATCCGTCGTAACATCATTGACGCCGACACCACTCAGGGTCTCAGTAAGATTGTTTGTGACCATACGATCAAGAGGGTCTATGATATAAAGGCCCTCATCTGTGCAGATATATCTGCAGGAATTGATGTATTTTATGCTGTTTACAGAGCTTTCAGGAATCTTGTATTTTGAAGAAATATCCTTGAACTTGCTTCTGGCCATCATAAGAAGGCCCTTTCTTGTTGAAGAAAGCCAGATATTTCCTTCATAATCGATGATCATCGATGATATATAGCTGTCCACCGAAAGATTCTGTACATTATAATAGACACCGTCCGAACCAATATATCCAAGTCCGTTATCGGTGCAGACAAACAGAGTATCGTCATTACTATAAAGTGAGTTGATACCGTATTTACCCGGCTGAAGCTTCTCAAACTCAGAAAGACTGGACATCTTTATAATATCTCCGGCAATTGAACCGATATAAATATGTTCTGAATCAGCTTCAATACACGAAAGATCTTCTGTCTCAAGTCTTTCTGCGTCAACGGTTCTGACAATACTCTCTCCATCAGCTGAATAATTAAGGGTAAATACCTCGTTGCCTTCAGCGATGCCCCAGATCCTGTCATTGAAGTAACAAATATCGATAATATTCTTACCGGAAAGCATACTCTCCTCGCGCAGAAGCAGCGTATCCTCATCAACGGTGAAAAGTCCTGACGAACCGGCCACATAGATGGTTCCGTCCTCTGACTCCTTAACATCATGAATTGACTTGATGCCATTATAATAATCAGCGGAGAAATGCTGCATCTCGTTGCCTTTTTTATAAAAAAGTCCGTAATTATCGGTAGCTATCCAGAGTCTTCCCTTAGAATCCTGGAAAAGCGCATTTACGCAGTAAACGTCGGCCTTCTCAGTATCCCACAGATTAAAAACCTTGAACTCATTACCGTCATATCTGTACAGACCGCCGTCAGTACCGACCCAGATATAACCTGAGGCCGACTGATAAACGCAGTTAACCTCGTTACTTCCCAGTCCGTTATCCTGCGAAAATATAGTCGAAATATAATCCGTCACAAGCTCGGGATCATTGGCCATATCTGCATAAACTTCCTTTTCAGAAAGCGGACGCACTTCAAAAAGGCATGCAAAGATACATGCCCCGGCGATAATATATGTAATTATCCTTTTTAATCTGTTACTTCTGTACATCATTAATCCCTGCCGTATCATCAAAACGACATTTGTGTCCGAAAACTATCTAAAGACACTTATGTCACGATCAGTTTATTTTGATGTTATTTCGTTAATTGTTTCCTTCATTATTGCAATCGCCTTATCGCAGTCTTCCTTTGAAGCGATAAGTGGAGGAACCATACGTACTACTGTAGGACGTACGGCTGTCATAAGAAGGTATTTCTTCTCTGCGCAGGTGTATTTAAGCTCGTTAGCAATAGGCATATCAAACTCGATACCTGTGATAAGACCGATACCACGAACTTCCTTAACGTGCGGAAGCTCTGCAGCCTTCTCCCTCAGATATTCTCCTACAACCTTGGCATTCTCAGGAAGCTTCTTCTCCAGAAGTTCCTCGATCTGTGCATAAGCAGCTGCACAGCATACAGGATTTCCGCCGAAGGTTGTTCCGTGTGCTCCAGGTCCGAAGGTATTCATGATCCTTTCTGAAGAACACATAGCTCCAATAGGCATTCCACCGCCCATAGCCTTAGCCATTGTTACAATATCCGGCTTAACACCGTAGGTCATATAAGCCATTATATCTCCTGTACGACCCCAGCCGGTCTGAACCTCATCAAATATAAGAAGCATACCCTTCTCATCGCAGAGAGCCCTGAGATCTTCCAGGAACTTCTTGTCAGCAGGAAATACACCGCCCTCGCCCTGAACAGGCTCTACCATAATAGCGATCACATCATCTGTTGCTGCTTCCTTGAAGGATTCAATATCATTAAGTGTTGCATATTTAAAGCCATCCACAAATGGTGCGAAGCCCTTCTGGATTGCACTGTCAGGCTGACCTGTTGCCGCAAGTGTTCCAAGAGTCCTTCCGTGAAAGCTGTTAAGTGCTGTTACGATCTTGTACCTTTCCGGTCCAAAATTATCTACACCGTATTTACGAGCAAGCTTGATGGCAGCTTCATTTGCCTCAGCTCCACTGTTCTGGAACTGGATCTTCTCCATACCGATAGTCTCGCAGATAAGCTTTGCAAGCATGATCTGCGGTATTGTATAGCAGTAATTTGATGAATGCACCATCTCATCCACCTGTTGCTTAACATAGGCAGAAACGCGTTCGTTGCAGTGTCCTGCCGCATTAACAGCTATACCGCCGAGGAAGTCGAGATATGCGTTACCTTCTTCATCGTAGATGTACATACCCTTAGCCTTCTCAGCTATAAAATCAAAACGCGGGAACTGCTCGTTCATATACTTCTTGGCAGTCGCTTCAAGCTGTGCTTTTGTCATTCCTGTATCTTTAATGTTCATATTTATCACCATCCTAAATCTTACTAACCTCACTTCAACACAATGCATTCTCGACACCCTCTCGAACGTGCGGTATTCTCGCCATTAGGCCGGTCGGTCTCAAATTGCATTATGATTCTGTTCGGTTTCTACATTAGTCTATAATTATACTAGATTATCATACTCAGTGCAATTCGCTTCTTTTGGATATCTACCGAAAGTACTTTAACTTCTACGATATCACCAACCTTAACAACGTCAAGCGGATGCTTTACAAACTTCTTGTTTGTAAGCTGGGATACGTGTACAAGTCCGTCCTGGTGAACTCCGATATCAACGAAAGCGCCGAAATCAATAACGTTTCTGACTGTTCCTTTAAGGATCATGCCTTCCTTAAGATCCTTCATATCAAGGACGTCTGAACGAAGTACAACCGGCGGCATATCTGCACGCGGGTCTCTGCCCGGAGCCTGAAGCTCCTTAATGATATCCCTGAGGGTAGGCTCGCCGACGCCAATCTCTTCAGCTGTCTTCTTATAATCATTGATGAAGATAACCTTATCCTTCTGTCCGATATCAGCCTTGGTCATGCTGCACTTCTTCAGAAGCTTCTCAGCTGCCTCGTAGCTTTCAGGATGTACTCCTGTACTGTCAAAAGGATCTGTTCCGCCGGCAATTCTCATGAAACCTGCACACTGCTCGTAAGCCTTAGGTCCGAGCTTCGGAACCTTAAGAAGCTCCTTACGATTCTTGAATGCACCATTCTCCTCGCGGAATGCAACTATATTTTTAGCTATCGTCTTATTTATGCCGGAAATATATTCCATCAGCGGTGCTGAAGCTGTATTTAAGTCTACGCCGACATTATTTACACAGTCCTCAACCACCGAACCGAGTCTCTCACCCAGCTTCTTCTGATTCATATCATGCTGATACTGTCCGACACCAATTGCCTTAGGATCGATCTTAACAAGCTCAGCAAGCGGATCCTGAAGTCTTCTTGCAATAGATGCGGCACTTCTCTGTCCAACATCGAACTCAGGGAACTCCTCGGTCGCAAGCTTACTTGCTGAGTAAACCGAAGCACCAGCCTCGTTTGTTATCGCATAGCTGATGTTCTTGTTACCAAGTTCTGAAAGTATCTCCGCAACGATCTGCTCAGACTCACGGCTTGCAGTACCGTTTCCGATAGAAATAAGCGAAATATTGTATTTCTTGATAAGCTGCTTAACCTTTTCCTTAGCAGCCTTGATCTTCATCTCGTTTGTCGGAGCTGTCGGATAAACAACCGCTGTATCAAGAACCTTTCCGGTAGCATCAACAACAGCAAGCTTACAGCCTGTTCTGAAGGCCGGATCCCAGCCGAGAACGTTTCTTCCAGCAATCGGAGGCTGCATAAGAAGCTGCTCTAAGTTCTTTCCAAATACAGTTATCGCGCTGTCCTCAGCATTCTCAGAAAGCTCATTTCTGATATCTCTCTCGATAGCCGGTGCAAGGAGTCTGTCGTAGCTATCTCTGATAGCCTTCTTCAGGAACTCATTAACCTCAGCATTCTTTGATAAGATGATCTGCTTCTCGAGATATGCTGTGATATCATCAACCGGAGCATCAATCTTAACTGTGAGGAACTTCTCCTTCTCACCTCTGTTAAGAGCAAGTATCTTATAACCCGCAACCTTACTTACAGGCTCACTATATTCATAATAATTCTCGTAAACCGATTCAGTATCCTTATCCTTTGCCGCAGCGGTCATTACACCTTTATCGAAGGTCAGTTTTCTGATGTATGCCCTGTACTCTGCAGTATCTGAAATATCTTCGGCGATTATGTCCGAAGCACCTGCGAGAGCATCATCGGCAGTCAGTACCTCCTTTTCCTCGGATATGTATTTTTCAGCTTCCTTTGTAAGGTTGAAGCTGTCACCTGCGATCATGATGGACTGAGCAAGAGGCTCAAGGCCCTTCTCTTTGGCTATCATGGCTCTTGTTCTCTTCTTCTGCTTATATGGAGCATAAAGGTCTTCAACGGCAACAAGTGTCTCAGCCGCCTCTATCTTCTTCTTCAACTCTTCTGTAAGCTTACCCTGCTCCTCTATAGAAGCGATGACTGTAGCCTTTCTCTCCTCAAGGTTTCTGAGATATTTCAGTCTCTCGTCAAGATCACGAAGCTGCTCGTCGGTAAGTGTACCGGTCTTCTCCTTTCGGTATCTTGCGATGAATGGCACTGTATTTCCCTCATCGAGAAGTGTAACGGCTGCGTCAACGCGCCATCTTTCAACATTAAGTTCCTTTGCTATTACTGCATTAATATCCACTACTGTTTCCTCCGGTGTAAATATATCTATGATATCGTCGGCTGTAAATGCCGACGACCTTTTTAAACCTGTTTATACTGGCTGTTGAAAAGCTCACTGTAGAAGCCGCCAAGCTTCATCAGGCTTTCGTGGCTTCCCTGCTCTATGATATTTCCGTCCTTCATGACAAGTATCATATCAGCTTCCATGATGGTTGAAAGTCTGTGAGCAACAATAAAACTCGTTCTGCCCTTCATCAGCTTCGCAAATGCCCTCTGGACACGAAGCTCTGTTCTTGTATCTATTGATGAGGTTGCTTCATCAAGTATAAGCATAGGTGGCAGAGAAAGCATGACTCTCGTGATACAGAGCAGCTGCTTCTGTCCCTGTGACAGGCTTCCGCCGTCCTCGCCAAGTATTGTATCATATCCCTGCGGCAGACGCTTGATAAAGCTGTGTGCATGAGTCGCCTTCGCAGCAGCTATTATCTCTTCGTCAGTTGCCTCGCGGCCATAAGCTATATTTTCCTTAATGCTTGCGGCCTTCAGCCAGGTTTCCTGAAGAACCATTCCGTAATTCTCACGGAGACTGTTTCTTCTGATATTTCTGATGTCGTTATCCTCAACCTTAATGGTGCCGCTGTCCGTGTCATAGAATCTCATAAGAAGATTGATGACGGTGCTCTTGCCGCATCCGGTCGGACCGACTATCGCAACTCTCATGCCCGGCTTGACAAGGAGATTCAGATTCTGGATCAGCTTTCTGTCAGGCACATAAGAGAAGTTAACATTCTTAAGCTCTACCGCGCCCTTAACATCCTTTAATACAACCGCATCCGGTCTGTCAGGCGTTTCAGGCTCAGCGTCGATAAGTTCAAATACCCTTGCAGCGCAGGCGACCGCATTCTGCAGCTCTGTCACAACTCCGGATATTTCATTGAAAGGCTTGGTATACTGTGTTGCATAGCTGAGGAAGCATGTAAGCTCTCCTACCGTCAATCTTCCTTTTATGACAAACATTGCTCCGATTATTCCAACCGATGCGTATACAAGGTTATTCACAAATCTCGTACAAGGATTCGTAAGAGACGAGAAGAAGGTTGCCTTAAGACTTGCCTCCGAAAGCTCTTCGTTTATCTTATCAAAACGTTCTATAGCTCTGTCCTCATAAGAAAATGCCTGTACGACCTTTTCATTTCCGACCATTTCTTCTACAAGTCCTGTAAGTGATGCCCTCATTTCAGACTGTCTGATGAAGAGCTTATATGTCCTCTTCGCTATAAATGCTGCAACGAAAAGTGAAAGCGGCGTAAGCACAACAACAACTATTGTTATAGCTATATTAAGCGTAAACATGAAGACTATGGTCCCGACTATCATCACCACGCCTGTAAAAAGCTGGGAGAATCCCATCAGAAGTCCGTCACTGAATTGGTCGATATCACCAACTATCCTTGAAACGAATTCTCCGTACTGCCTGCTGTCCAGATATGAAAGCGGGAGGCTCTGAATATGATCAAAGGCTTTCTTTCTTATATCCTTAACAACCTTGTAGGTTATTTTGTTATTTATAACATTCATTATCCACTGGAATACTGCTGCCAGAAGGATAACTATCAGCATCTGCAGAAGTATGTCTGATATCTTTGAAAAACCAACCTGTCCCGGACCTATGATATGGTCTATCGCTCTTCCTGCCAGGATCGGCACATACAGCGAAAGCAGTGTCGTTGCAGCCGCCGCGATAAGTGATAATACGATCAGTGGCATGTACGGCTTCAGATATTTAAGTATCCTGCCATAAGTCTTTTTATTCATGAGACTCACCTGCCTTTCTATAAGCGGCATGTGAATTCTCACTGCTGTTTTCTACCGATTGACTGTTTCCGGCAGTATTATTTATCATATCATCCGAATGATTCTGCGAGTTAAATATTTCCTGATAAATCTCACAACTTCTCATCAGTTCATCGTGAGTTCCGATTCCGGCAACGCTGCCGTCATCAAGAACTATTATTTTATCTGCGTATTTGATGGAAGACGTCCTCTGTGAAACTATAAAGGTCGTCATTCCCTTGGAAATATCCTTGATTGACGCACGGAGCTTTGCGTCTGTCGCGTAGTCGAGCGCGGATGAACTGTCATCAAGTATCAGTATCTCCGGCTTTCTTACAAGCGCTCTTGCAATACAAAGTCGCTGCTTCTGTCCGCCGGAAAGGTTGGTTGCTCCCTGATTCAGACCGAAAGCTGTTCCGCCATTCTTCTCCATAACGAAGTCATAAGCCTGAGCAGCTTTAAGAGCCTCATCTATTTCTTCATCTGTGGCATTCTCTCTGCCGTATTTTATATTTTCAGCAATACTGCCCTTAAAGAGAACGGCCTTTTGAGGAACTATCCCTATTTTATTCCTGAGACCGGTCTTGCTGTATTCCTTAACATTTCTGCCATCTACCAGAACCTCTCCGTCGGTAGCTTCATAGAATCTCGGGATCAGATTGACCAAAGTGGATTTGCCGGCGCCTGTACCACCGATGATACCAACCGTCTCTCCACTGTAAATATCTATATTTAATCCTTCGAGTGAGTTTTCCCCCGAACCGTTATACCTGAAGCTTACATTTTTGAAGGAAACGCGTGGAACTCTTATATCCTTCTCATCTTCCTTAACCGAACGTATTTCATCAGCAAAGCTGATGGTTGATTTCTCCGCAAATACAGCCGCAACTCTGTGACCGCAGGCAACTGCCTTGGTTGTTGTTACGATAAGATTTGCAAGCTTTACAAGCTCGATCAGTATCTGGGACATGTAATTTACCAGTGCAACAACCTGTCCCTGAGTCAGCCCGAAAGCATCAACCCTGATAGCACCTTTATGAATAAGAGCCATAATACCAAAATTAACAACTACAAAGGTCACCGGATTAAGTAGCGCCGATATATGTCCGACGAAAAGCTGGCTCTTCATCAGTGAAGTTGTTGCCTCATCAAAATCCTTTATATCCTCATTCTGATGATTGAAGGCTCTTACAACTCTTGCGCCGATAAGATTCTCTCTTGTTATAAGAGTAACCTTGTCCAGCCTTCCCTGAACCTTTTTGTAAAGCGGTATCGTCGAGAATATTATTCCAAACACTATCGCGATAAGTATCGGCAGTACGATCAGAAAAATCATTGCAGTCTTTACATCAACTGTTAAGGCCATTATCACGGCACCAAATACGATAAACGGTGATCTGAGGAAAAGCCTCAGAACCATATTTACGCCGGTCTGCATCTGATTAACGTCACTGGTCATTCTTGTGATCAGCGATGATGTTCCGTTCTTATCTATCTCATTGTAGGATATACTCATGATATGTCTAAAAAGGTCTCTTCGCAGTTCTCTTCCGAAGCCCATCGCAGCCTTTGCAGCAAAATACTGGGCAGTTATAGAGCATGTCAGACCAACAAGTGCAAGTATCAGCAATACTCCACCCATCATAAAGACGTAATTTCTGTCACCCTCTGCTATACCTACATCAATCATTTTCGCCACAACAAGCGGAACAAACAATTCAAAGATAGCCTCCAGCATTTTGAAAAGCGGAGCCATCACAGTCTGCACTTTGTAGTTTTTCAGATATCTGAGTGTACTTTTCATATTATTACTTAATATTCCCATTCATATAAAAAACAAGAAATATTATAGACCAGAACCGGCTTTATTTCAAGGAAAACAAAGAAAAGAGACCCGGCCTGCGGGAACCGGATCTCTAAAAAAGTATAATGTAAGAAAAAACAAATTAGGGAGTAAATTATCTTACGTGCGTTAGTTTACACTAACTATTATTAGATGTCAATAACAAATGTTAGCTTTTTTATATTTTTTATTGATATACTTAATTCAAAATGCTATAATCTTCACATATTGTTACAGCATCTGTAATGGGGGTATTTATAATGAAATCAAACGAATCAGCTGAGGATTATCTCGAATCCATACTTGTACTCAGTGAAAAGCTTCCTGTAGTACGTTCTGTTGATGTTTCCAATGATCTTGGGTATAAAAAATCAAGTATCAGTATTGCGATGAAGAATCTTCGCGAGAAGAATCTCATCACCATGACCGAATCCGGCTATATCTATCTTACAGATGAAGGTAAAAAGATTGCCGAAACTGTTTATGAAAGGCACAGATTCTTCGCCGAACTGCTTGAAAAGCTTGGTGTTGACAAGGTTACAGCTGCCAAGGATGCCTGCCGTATCGAGCATGTCATCAGCCCTGAGAGTTTTGCAGCTATCAAGAAATTCTTTAATGATAATAGTTTCACCAAATAATCAGCCATGCAGATCATAGACGAGCTTTTACCGAGCGAAAATACAATCTATAACAAATTAGAGGAGTATTACGACCCGAAGAAGGTTTTGATGTTCGATATCGAAACCACCGGACTCAGTGCCTCCTCTTCTTTTATTTATATTATTGGCTATAACATTAAACGTGAAGATGGTTGGCATATCATCCAGCTTTTTAATGACGACGGTGAAAGCGAGCCGGAAATGATACGATACTTTATGGAAGTACTTTCCTGCTACAGTTATCTGATTGAATTTAACGGCGACAGTTTTGATGTACCATTTGTCAAAAAGAGGCTCGAGCTGATCAACCGCAGACAGGGGCTCGATATCCCTGACAATTTTGAGAATATAAATCAGGTGGATCTGTACAAACTGATCCGTCCTTTCAAGAAGGCACTCGGTCTCGCCAATCTTAAACAGAAAACCATCGAACGTTTTCTCGGCCTTAATCGAATCGACCAAATGAACGGCGGTCAGCTTATATTTGTTTATTTCAACTATCTGACCGACAGAAGCAGCCGTGATCGTTCTCTTCTCCTTCAGCATAACCGCGATGATATGGAAGGAATGTTTTATCTGACAGATATATTTGCGCTCAAGAAGCTGTCTGAGGGTGAACTGTCCTTCTCCGGCATGGAGATGACAAACACAAACAGCTTAAGGTTAAAGCTTGCTATCACTCCGCAGCATCCTATGACTATCAGCTTTGCCGCACTTGGTAACGAGCTGAGTTCTTCAAAATCCTTGAAGGATTCCGGTTCCATAAATAAAAGAGAAAGTACCGCTCCTCTTCTGATCGTATCCGGAAGAGCAAACGACGCATATATTTCAATCCCGGTCTCCAGTGGCATCTTCAAATACTACTTCAGTGACTACAAGAATTATCTATACTATCCTGAGCTTGACGCAGCCTATCATAAAGATCTCGCTGCAACCCTTAAAAATTATTCTTCATGCACTGCCAAGGCTTCAAACTGTTATACAAAACTTGAAGGCTTCTTCATCAAAAAATACGGCTTTAAAGACGGCAAGAGCTTCTATCCTGAAGACACAGAAAGCCCCGGCAAAGCCGATGCCTACATTGAGTTGTCTGATGAATTCCTGTCAGATTCGGAGCTTCTAAACGCCTATCTGAGGCATCTTGTTTCTTACATACTTACAGGCACCTGCCATAAATGATGATTAACGGAATCCGTTGCAAGACAGATTCCGTTTTTAATTTAATCATTATTTAAATATCTATTTCAATTACGTATTATTTAATTATGAACGTCTCTTCCCACTCGGAGATGGTTGTTTTATTATTTGTATATAAATTGACTCTGACTGTTATTTTATAACTCTTTACAGTTTCATTATCATTATTTTCTATGGAATTCAGATCATTTTCAGTATATGGATCACTCTTCGCATCATCCTTATTTGTATAATCTTCCACATCCTTCTCGGAATCATCATTTTTATCTTTATTAAAGAATGGATCATCCTCTGCGTCTTCTCGTTCTATATTTTCCGTAAGCGGCAGTTTTATAACAGCTGTATAGCTTGTCTTTCCTTCAGAAATGCTGTAATCATTATCGTATTCCAGGGTGTATGAACATTCATAGGTTCCGTCCGAAACAGTAATATATGAGTCCTTAATATAATTCAGGCTCGACGGATTATCAGAGAGCATTATGCATCTTACAAGATATTCTCCGTTACCGCCATTCTTTTCGCAGCTTATATTAACATTCATTTCTTTAAGGATCCGATCAACCTCATCCAGAAAGCTTTCGCCCGAAGCTTCATCAACTTCAGCCAGCCTATCCATAAATACAGATTTCATCTGCAGCTGTGTATTAAACTCCTTGTAGCCTTTACTTTCAAGCAGCGTTGGCTCATCCGAATATAGATTGGTTCCGAGACCAAGTCTGTCGCCTTCTATCTTTACACCTATAGCGGCCAGCGAGGTTGGAAAGAGATCAAAGGTCGTATATGCACGAGATTTATCAGAAGCTTCAAGCCCCTCAGCAGGATTTATTATCGATACATAGACCTTTCTGTCATAGGATTTATCGATCACGTAGCACATATCCATATCCATAGTCGGATGGTCCCCCGAGATGATTATGGTTGTATTTTCATAAAAATCCTGCCCCCTGCACCAGGAAACAAAGTCCGCTACCTGTCTGTCCGAGCAGGCTATCGCGTTCATATAAGAGTCCTTATATTTGTCCTCGCAAAGTCTGCAGGTATATCCATCATCAAAATGTGTATCCACCGTGAGAATCGTCATATTAAATGGCTGCTCTGATGTGGCAAGTTCCCCAAGGCGACTTCTTGCAAAGCTAAACAGCTTCTCATCTTCATAGCCCCAGAAGACCATATAGTCCTCAGGTATCAAGCCATTCTTCCGGGCATATTCATAGTCCTCAATCTCATAATTACCATGCGATGAGAAATACAAGTCTCTCCCACCAAACCTTGCATCCGAACCGATCAAGAACACATTCTTATATCCATGATCTTCCAGGATATCACCAAAGGTTTTGACCGTTGGGAAAAACTTTGATTGGGTGAACATAGAATTCTTCTGAATAGGAATTATCAGCGGCAAGCCTGAGGTTTCGGCAAACATTGCCCCCATAGTCCAGTCAGTACCATACATCGAATAAGCACCATTTAAGATTTTACTGTCATTTCCCGCAAAGTCCTCTCCGACTTCTTCAAGCTTCGTCAGGTTTTGGATCAGGTTTTCATCCATATTTCCGCCATTTTCTGTATCTGCATACGCAAGCTCCATGGACTCAAGATAGATATAGATGATATTTCTTTTCTTATCAGGAAACCTGATATCAACCTTATCCGGATCAACATAGTTGTCTTCAATAAAGGTTGATTTCTTATTCCTGTATTTCAGATAATCGCCGAGACCTATTCTGTTCCATAGCAGGCAAATAGCCAGCACAAATAAAGCCACACCCATAAGGCCCGACGTAAGAGTGATCAGCTTCCTATGCTTTCTGAAGAAGAAAAACAGGAAAACCACTGCAGCCGTTAGGATTACGGTTGGGACTATTGTTGTTAGCACAAAAGTCCCTATCATTCCGTTTCCGGTTCCCTCCAACGAATTCTGAAGCTGGAAAATAATACTGCTCGCAGAGAGCTTCGGCCATGTCCGCCGCACCCAAAGTGCGGTGAACATAACAAATACTCCTGCAAGCAGAATTATAAAAGCTATTAAATTCCCAAGGATTCTAAATACTTTTTTCATTATCAGAATTATCAGTCAAGTACTCTGTCCGGAAAAACGTACCATTTTCCACCGGTTTTATAAACATCAAATCTGATACGTTCTTTTTCCCACTCACCTTCATAATATCCGTCATCTCTAACTTCAAATTCAAGTTTTACTCTGACCATTTCCTGGATATCTATGTCAGCGCCATAACATTCCTTAATATAGGCCTCAGACTCTTTAATATCTTTTTCAGTAGCTTTATCACCCAGCTCTGCTGCTAGATTACGTACTTTTGTGCCATCATTCAAATGTCTTATATATCCATATTCATAGGCTTCTTTAAGACTGTTAAATCGTCTGTTATAGTAAGAATACTCTTCAGATCTGACGTATTTCTCAGCCGCATCCTTCAAGTCGTCAGGTATTGAATACTGAATCATCTTATCAACATCGTTATCAGCCCAAGCTTCAAGGAAAGCCTTTGCTGCTGCTTCAGGTGAGCTTGCACCCTTACCTGATTTTCCAAGTATCATGATAAGTGCTATAACAATTCCTGCAACCACAAGAGCTGATATGGATGCAATAATCGCAATCTTCTTGCCCTTTCCCGGTGTCTTACCCTGCGGAGGCATCTGCTGACCAAATCCCTGAGGAGTGAACTGCTGACTATACTCCGGCTGCATCATGCTATTTGGCTGACCGAACTGACCTTGTGGCATCATACCCTGGACAAACTGCCCCTGCGGCATTCCCTGACCAAACTGTGGCTGGCCGAAACCATTCATCGGCATCTGTTCGAACTGCTGTGGCATTCCCTGACTCATCGGCATCTGACCAAACTGACCTTGTGGCATTCCTTGTCCCATCGGCATCTGCCCGAACTGTCCCTGCGGCATTCCCTGGCCCATCGGCATCTGCCCGAACTGACCCTGCGGCATTCCTTGTCCCATTGGCATCTGCCCGAACTGTCCCTGCGGCATTCCTTGTCCCATTGGCATCTGATTGAACTGTCCCTGCGGCATCATCCCTTGTCCAAACTGTGGTTGTCCAAAGCCTCCCATCGGCATCATACTCTGTTCGAACTGCTGTGGCATTCCCTGACTCATCTGTGACTGTTCGAAGCCATTCAACGGCATATTCTCACCAACCGGAGAATCCATATTATCCTTCATCTCATTATTATCCATGTAACTTTCCTCCCATAGGTAGACATCATAGACATCTCGCCTAAAAAACACATTATCAGAGCATAAAACTCCTGTATTTGATGATACTCCCGTAGCAACCAATTATCAATATTTTTTAATCAGCAACATCACCAATTTCTTCAGTGATATGCTTATTTGCCTCCTCATGCTCCTTGGTGAGGTTTTTCAGCCATATTTCCCTCTTAAGCCAGAAATGGAATATTATAATTTTGACAATATCAAGGAGCTTGATGACAAGATACATCATAACCGGCCCGATCTTCGTAAAGATTGCCAGCGAAAATACCATCGGGATCATGACAAATATAGTTAGTATTGCGTCCGTATATACACCCATTCCGGTATCGCCGCCCGCACGAGCTATGGCCTGCTGGGCATTCATGTAAACCCAGACCGGCATAAAGAATGACATAAGGATTACCATCCAGCGGCATATATCTATCGCACTGGCGCTGAGCTTGCCAAATACAACCGGTACTATGAGAGTTGTTGAGAATCCTACACCTACCATGACAAGCCCCATCACTGCAGCTCCCGCCAGAAGCCAGGTTTTCTCCTTCTTCGCCCTTTCCAGGTCACCTTCTCCAAGGGACTTTCCGATTATAACTCCGGTTGCCGAATAGATTCCTCCAAAGGCTACGAAGAACAGGTTTGCTATTGCAAAGCTTGAGGACATACCTGAAACAACATCTGCACCGCCACGTCCGTTATAGAGTGCAGTCATTATGGTTTCAGAGAATATCCATACCATCTCGCAGAAAAGTACCATCGCGCACTTCTTCAGCATCTCCTTAAAGAGCTTTCCGTTTATTCTGAAGAAGTCCTTCAGTTTCACCGCAAAGTCCGGTTTCTTCTTCAAATATACAATTATAAATATCACCAGTTCCAGAGTTCTTGCGATAACCGTCGCAATCGCCGCACCCTCAACACCAAGCTTTGGGAAGCCAAGATTGCCATAGATAAGTAAGTAATTGCAGGCTGTATTTGTAAGCGTTGCAATTATCGTTACAACAAGTGGTATTTTAACCTCGCCCATATCACGAAGCGAGCTTGCTATACATACTGAAATAGTCATCGGTATACCCACGAAAAACATTATGCGGATGTATTTAACCCCCTCCACAAGTATCATCGCTTTATCGCTATTTCCGATCAGCATCAGCGACAGCACCTGATTCGGAAATACAACGCACACAAGAAAATATGGAATAGCCGCCGCAAGTCCCATTACAAGCTTAAACCTGAAGGCTTGCTGCATTCCGTTCTTATCCTTTGCACCGAAGAACTGCGTCAGAAATATACCGCCCGACGTGCAGATTGTATTTACATATACCATGAAAATAAACAGTATCTGTCCGGCCACATTAACACCGGACATACAGATATCTCCGAGTCCGGAAACCATGAAGTTGTCTACTAGTGACACCATGCTCTGAATGAGCTGCTGTACCATTATAGGCACCGCTATCGCCAGTGCCCCTTTATAAAACTTAGCAGAGCCGAAAAGATTAGCGCGGCTCTCATTTTTGACTAACATTGTTTTGTACCTCTAGATTCTTTCCGAAAAGCAAGAAAAAAAGCCTGTTAAAGAAACAGGCTTAAGATCTTTGATAAAGTGGACCTGACGGGGTTCGAACCCGTGTCCAGAAACCCTTCCGTTACAACCTCTCCCATCACAGACTAGTGTTTTGACATTCCCTCCACTGCACATCCACTGTCAGATTTGCAGTATTAGTAGCTTCATGAGTTCTTTTCCATTCTCAAAGCTTTGAACGAAAAGTGCTCCGCAAAGTCGGTGCCAGATTCCGAAGCAGCGGATGACTCCGGGCTGACAGCTGCCATTAGGCAGCGATTGCTAATTTTCTATTATCAGCGTTTATTTTTTTCCGAGTTTTTACGTGGTCCCGGACCACGGATGGCTGTCATAAGTTCTAGATCCCTGTCGAAGCCAATTCAGGCCCATATATTTAACTATTGTGACTCTGCATCGGTACCTGTTGCAAAAGTGATTCCGGTGTAAAGGTCAGCATAGTTATCTACCCAATAGCTGTCGAGCCAGCTGTTCAGGTCATCGGAGCTAACGTATTTGGCAGCTTCAGCAGCCTTAGCATCCTCTTTCTTCTTGTTTTCTTTATATATCTTTCTTCCAAGAGGAACGCCTATAAGTGCTCCAAGCGCTATCGCCGCTAAAAATATCCCGATAGTCTGCTTTATCTTTTTTCTTCTCTTAGTCTTTTCTCTGTTTTTTTTCTCTTTTTTATATCTGTCTACCTTTTCCTGGCTCATTTTAATACCCCTTCAGCAAATATATTTGATCATATAAAGTATAACACTCCACCTAAACTATCGCAATGTCAAATCTTTATATTTCTGACCTTGAAGTCCCTCTCTGCCTCTCTTGCCGCATCCTTCTTGGCAAGCGTTTCTCTCTTATCATAGAGCTTCTTTCCTCTTGCCAGTGCGATCTCAACCTTGGCCTTGCCATTCTTGAAATACACCTTTGTCGGAACTATCGTATAGCCCGCGGCCTCTCTCTTCTGAGCAAGCTTTCTAATCTCAACCTTATGCAGGAGAAGCTTCCTCTTTCTGAGTGGATCCCTGTTAAATATATTTCCCTTTTCGTAAGGGTTGATGTGCATATGATGGATAAATATCTCACCATTATCCACACCAATAAAAGCCTCTTTGATGCTGCAGTGACCTTCTCTAAGGGACTTTACCTCAGTTCCCACAAGCTCGATCCCTGCCTCATATACTTCCTCTATAAAATAGTCATGGTAGACTTTTTTATTATTAGCTATCAGCTTTTCACCTTTTTCTCTCATTTTTACGCTCCGGTCTACATTTTTTCTACTCCATTCAAATATTGTATCACAATTTCTTAACCAGTTCGAAATCAATTATTCTTTCTACTTTATCCGCACGAAGCACTCTGATGCGAACCTTGTCTCCAAGCGAGAAGATATTTCCGGTTCTGTCGCCGCGCATGATCATTTCCGTTTCATTATATGAATAATAGTCATCGTCCATATATGCAACATTCATGGCACCTTCAACTGTATTCGGAAGCTCAACGAAAATATTCTGCTGCGTGAAGCCCGAGATTATGCCGTCATATTCTTCACCTATATGCTGCGACATATACTCTATCTCTTTCAGCCTTACAACATCTCTTTCCGCCTCGTCAGCTCTTCTTTCCTTTGCTGAATTGTCTGCCGAAACCTTCGGAAGAAGCTTTGTATAATGCTTTATCCTGTCGGCATCAAGTCTGCCGTGTATATTATCCTTGATGATCCTATGGATCTGCAGGTCTGGATATCTTCTGATCGGCGAGGTAAAGTGACAGTAATATTTGCATGCAAGTCCGAAATGCCCTGTGCACTCCGTACCATAGCGTGCCTGCTGCATTGATCGAAGCACAAGCTTACTAACCATCGCCTCGTATGGCTCGCCCTGTATCCTCTGAAGCAGCTTCTGGAACTCCTTCGGATGAATATTGTCATGAGCCGTAGTTTTGAAGAATATGCCAAAATTCTTTATCGTCTGTGCAAGTATATCAACCTTCTCAGGATCAGGTGATTCATGGGTTCTGTATTCGAAAGGAAGCTCCTGCCAGAAATAATCCTCAGCTATAACTTCATTTGCCATAAGCATGAAGTCCTCGATGATCTTGGTAGCGTCATTCCTGTCGTAAGCACATATTTCCACCGGAAAATGATTCTCATCAACCTTGATCTTTGTCTCCGCCATATCAAAGTCAATAGATCCTCTTTCATGCCTTCTCTCTCTTATGATACGTGACAGTTCAAACATCCTGTCAAACATAGGGATGAGCTCCTTATATCTATCTTTAGGAGCATCCTCCATACGGTTGATGAGCTTATTAACATCGGTATAATTCATACGTTCATTGACATTTATAACACCTTCACAGATCTTATGATCGATCACCTTGCCCTTCTCATCTATATCCATAACGCAAGAAAGCGTAAGTCTGTCAACGCCGGCATTGAGCGAGCAGATTCCGTTTGAAAGCTTGTGAGGAAGCATAGGGATAACGCTGTCAACCAGGTAATTACTGGTTCCTCTGTTAAGCGCCTCTTTATCCAGTGGGCTGCCCTCTGTTACATAATTTGAAACATCGGCTATATGTACACCAAGTGTATATATACCATTCTTATATTCAATAGTTATCGCATCGTCAAGGTCCTTCGCGTCCTCCCCGTCGATGGTAACTGTATCAAGTGCTCTGAAATCAGTTCTTCCCTTGAGCTCTGAAGATTCCACCTCATCCGGTATTGTCTCAAGCTGTCTAAGTACATCATCCGGAAAATCAACCGGAATATTATACGTTTTAACAACTGTTAATATATCTGAGGAAGGATCGTCGATATGTCCGATAACCTCAGTGATTATGCCTGTCGGTGACTTTCTGTCATCACCGTAGTCTCTTATATCTGCAATTACTATACTTCCCTTAACTGCACCATGTGCAGATTCTCGAGGGATAAATATATCATTTGCTATCTTCTTATTATTTGGAATAACAAAGCCATAGCTTTCAGCCGGATCATAGATACCGATAACGCTCTTGATACCGTGCTCAAGCACTCTGATTACGCTTGCTTCCGTCCTTGTACCACCGGAATTCCTGTTGGTCTCGCGTATCAGAACCTTGTCACCTTCAAAGGCGTTCGCTGTATCCTTGGCATGGATGAAAAAGTCCTCATCATAGCCGTCAACAGTTACGAAGCCGAAACCTCTCCTGTTTCCGGTGAATGTACCTACATGTGTATCCTTTGGCGTCAGCATAAATCTGTTATTTCTGGTCTTGATGATCTTATATTCATCCATCAGCTCATCAAGAATGTCCAGAAGCAGCTGCTTATCGTCATCATTTGTTATCTGAAGAAAATACACAAGTTCCTTATATCTCATTGGTCTGTAATCCTTCTCGGAAAACAGATCCATTAATATCTTTTTTAAAGATTCAATATCTCTTTCCATATTAACCCCCTATAATAAGTAATGAACAAAAGAAAAAGGTGCCTTGATATTTCAAAGCACCTTGAATCATCATTTATATTAGCCAAGCCACTTAGAACGAAGCAGAATGGCAAGTACAAAATACAGAATAGCGAGGAAAACCGTAACCTTCTTGATCACAGCGTCCTTAGAACGACCCTTGTTCTTTGCCCAGTAAGAATCAGCCGAACCTGTAAGAGTTCCTGAAAGACCGCTATCCTTACCTTCCTGCATAAGTACGACAATCATTAGTACTACTGAAATTAAACAAAATGCTATTATAATTAAAGTCTTAACCACAATTAAATCCTCCAAAGTTATCCTAAAAGCACACTTAAGGATAATATCATATTAGATAGATTAATTCAATAGTTAATTTTAAAATATTTCCAGAAAAACAGAACCACCGGATGAACCGGTGGTTCCGATAAATACTTATTTATCCTTAAGAAGATCTCTGATCTCTGTAAGGAGCTTTTCTTCTGCAGATGGCTCTGCAGGAGCTGCTGCTTCCTCTTCCTTCTTCTTTCCTACTGACATAAGCTTATTAACAGCTTTCATCATAAGGAAGATGCAGAATGCCATTATTATGAAGTTAATAACAGCTGTGAGGAAATGGCCCCAGTTAAGATAGTTTCCCGTATCTCCGATCTCGATCGTTCCACCGATGTCTCCGCCGCCGATACATGCAATGAGAGGATTGATGAAGTCATCAGTAAATGCTGTAACGATTGAACCAAATGCAGCACCAATGATAACACCAATTGCTAGATCCATTACATTACCCTTAAGGGCGAATTCCTTGAATTCCTTAATGAACTTCTTCATACCTTCAACCTCCTTGAATGTTTATATGTCATCCCAAAACGAGTGTAATTTACACTTCGTTCTTGGTGAGCTGACCCACTGTCTCAGACTCGATCATATCCTCACGGATGAAGGTGATAAGATCATCTTCATTGATCTCTGCGTCATCACATATACGGGTTGCCTGTCTGTCTACGCAGCGCTCGAAATAGTTACGAACGAGACGGGCATTTGCGAAGTTATCCGTCTTCTCAGTTGCAAGACCTCTAAGATAGGTCTCAGCAATGAATGCGGCATTGTCTGTAAGTCTGTAATCATTCTCCTTACACATGAGCTTAAAGATTTCCATAAGCTCTGAGCTTGTGTAATCACAGAAATAGATGTACTTGTTGAAACGTGAACGAAGACCCGGGTTAGACTCGATAAACTCATGCATCCTGTCAGTATATCCGGCAACGATAACGATGAGGTCATCACGGTCATCCTCCATACGCTTCAGGAGTGTATCAACAGCCTCCTGACCATAGTCTCCTACGTCCTTATAACTTGTAAGAGTATATGCCTCATCGATGAAAAGTATACCACCGACAGCCTTATCGATAACTGCTGTAGTCTTGATAGCAGTTCCACCAGGTGAGTGGTCTACAAGTCCGGAACGGTCAACCTCGACGAACTGTCCACGGCTTACAACTCCAAGCTGCTTGTAGATTCTGGCGATAAGACGAGCAACTGTTGTCTTACCTGTACCAGGGTTACCTGTAAATACAAGGTGGAATGACATCTCAGGACATCTGTAGCCCTTCATCTCTCTAAGCTTTCTAACCTTAATGATATTTACAAGGTGGAGAACGTCTTCCTTAACTGTATGAAGTCCGGTAAGATCCTTCAGCTTCTTGATGAGATCGTCAAGTGAAAGCTCTACATCATCAGAGAAACCGTCGTGTCTGTTAGCTCCTACCTTATTCTTACCACGCTTTGTGGAATCCTTCTCTTCCTCAGAAATAAAGTTAGCGTACTGTGAAACGTCATCCGCTCTCTTCTTAATAAGATTGTAACCCGAACTTGTGATGGTATCCCTAGAAACGAATTTGCCGGATACAGCATCGAATTCAGAAACAGTCTTGGTCTTCTCAGGTACTCTGGTCTTATCCTCGATAGGATTAACCTTTGGTGCCTGTGACTCTTCTCTCGGCTTAAGTCTTCTCTCCTTCATAACGCCCTCGGCGATGAGAGTATTGTAAAGGAACTGCATGTAATTTGAAAGCTTCTCGCGGATGTCCTTATTTACGTCATCATAGTTAAGGAAACCTTCACCAAGCTTACGGAAGCAGTCAACGACAAACTTTGACTTTGAGATACTGAGTTCTGAACGATCTGTACTCTGCTGATCTACAGTGATAAAGAACACAAGTGATCTAGGCTGCATGGTCAGGAAATCCGGATCATTGCACTTATTCTCAACAAACTCAATGAACTTGTCTTCTGAGATCACCATTCTGAGATTAACTCTGATAAACTCAACCTGATCGGCCAAATATGTAGATTCCGGATCATAAAGATATCCTAAGAACATGAGCATATCATATCTGAGGAGATCCTTAAGTGGCATCTTAGCCTCTGCAGGGTAGATATCAGGTTTCTTATTGATATCATCAGCGTATAAAATACATTCTGAAATTATACTTTTAAGATTCTTAATTTCCATTCGTACACACCCAATCAATCTTAGTAATTAACAATCTTTCCGAAGTCAGCCTTAAGTGAAGCACCACCAACAAGACCACCATCGATATCAGGCTGTGCGAAAAGCTCTGCTGCATTTCCTGCATTTACAGATCCGCCGTACTGGATACGTACAGCTTCAGCTGTTGCCTCATCATAGATCTCAGCGATGCAGTCACGGATGCCCTTGCAAACCTCTTCAGCCTGCTCTGTTGTAGCTGTCTTACCTGTACCGATAGCCCAGATTGGCTCATAAGCGATAACAAGATTCTTAACATCATCAGCAGCAACATCCTTAAGATCTGACTTGATCTGAAGTCTGATCCAATCCATGGTTACGCCCATCTCTCTCTGCTCAAGTGACTCACCGCAGCAAAGGATTGGTGTAAGTCCTGCTTCAATAGCCTTCTTAACCTTCTTATTAAGTGTGCAGTCACACTCCTTGAAATAATCACGTCTCTCAGAGTGACCGATGATAACGTACTTAACGCCTGCATCTACAAGCATCTCTGCTGAGATCTCGCCTGTATAAGCACCCTTATCTTCAAAATACATATTCTCTGCACCAACCTGTACGTTAGTTCCCTTAACTGCCTCAACAACAGGAACGATATCGATAGCCGGTACACAATAAACTACATCTACTGCATCATTAACTACAAGATCCTTTAACTCTTCAACAAGCTTAACAGCCTGTGAAGGAGTCATGTTCATCTTCCAGTTACCTGCAATTATTTTCTTTCTTGCCATTATATTTACTCCTAAGAATTATTTTCCGCGATCCCTTTCAGTTCCGCTTTTGCGGTCCCATCCGAACGCTTCGCGTTCGTCTGATCAAAATATCGCTCAGTCGCCCGAAGAACAGGACGCTGTGCAGGAAGGCGTACAAAGACGTACGTCGACTGCGCAGCAACGCAGTTATTCGGGATGAATCAGCGATATTTACTTATCGTTAGCTGCTGCTACACCAGGAAGCTCCTTACCCTCAAGGAACTCAAGTGAAGCGCCACCGCCTGTAGAAATATGGCTCATCTTGTCACCAAAACCGAGCTGGTTACATGCTGCTGCAGAATCACCACCACCGATGATTGTTGTTGCATCTGTCTCTGCAAGAGCCTGAGCAACTGCGATTGTACCTGCTGCAAGAGTTGGGTTCTCAAATACACCCATAGGTCCGTTCCAAACAACTGTCTTAGCTGTCTTAGCTGCCTCTGCGAAGAGCGCTCTTGTCTTCTCACCAATATCAAGACCTTCCTTATTTGCAGGGATTGAATCTGAAGAAACTGTCTCAACTTCGATTGGTCCATCGATTGGATCAGGGAAACCATCAGCTACTACTGTATCAATAGGAAGAAGAAGCTTCTTGCCAAGCTTCTCAGCCTTCTCGATCATTTCCTTACAGTAATCGATCTTTGTATCATCAACAAGTGAAAGTCCAACTTCCTTGCCCTGAGCCTTAAGGAATGTGTAAGCCATACCTCCACCGATGATAAGTGTATCACACTTCTCAAGAAGGTTAGAGATAACGTTAAGCTTATCAGCAACCTTAGCACCACCAAGGATAGCTACGAAAGGTCTAACAGGATTCTCAACTGCATTTCCGAGGAAGTCGATCTCCTTCTGCATAAGGTAACCAACAACTGCAGTATCAACGAACTGTGTAACACCAACATTTGAGCAGTGAGCTCTGTGAGCTGTACCAAATGCATCATTTACAAATACATCACAGATAGAAGCAAGATCCTTAGAGAAAGCCTCTCCGTTCTTTGTCTCTTCTGCTCTGAAACGTGTATTCTCAAGAAGGATAACGTCTCCGTCGTTCATAGCGTTAACTGCTTCAACAACATTTGGACCAACTACATCTGGGTTTGCTACAAACTTAACTTCCTGACCGAGAAGCTCTGAAAGACGAACTGCTACAGGCGCAAGAGTCTTGGTCTGCTTATCCTCTTCTGTCTTAACCTTACCAAGGTGTGAGCAAAGGATGATCTTTCCGCCGTCAGCGATAAGCTTCTTGATTGTTGGAAGAGCTGCTACAAGTCTGTTTTCGTCTGTGATGACACCGTTCTTAAGAGGAACGTTAAAATCACATCTGACAAGGACTCTCTGGCCCTTAACATTGATATCATCAACTGATTTCTTATTAAGTGACATGTTTATATCTCCTTTTGTTTATTAACCTCCCGCAGGCGCTTCCGCTCTGGGGAAATAGCTTTCGTTCTTAAAAAAATCGGGTCCGGTCACGAAAACCGGACCCGAATAAGGTCTACGGAGTCTGGGATAAACCCGACTTAGTCCAATGACCGCTATTTATCAAACTAAATTAGTTTAACTCAGCGAAATACTTGATTGTTCTAACCATCTGGCTTGTGTATGAATTCTCGTTATCATACCAAGAAACAACCTGTACCTCGAAAAGGTCATCAGCAATCTTAGATACCATTGTCTGTGTAGCATCAAAGAGTGAACCAAATCTCATACCGATAACATCTGAAGAAACGATAGGATCCTCATTATAACCGAATGACTCTGAAGATGCAGCCTTCATTGCAGCGTTGATGCCATCAACTGTAACATCAGCAGCCTTAACTACAGCTGTAAGGATTGTTGTAGATCCTGTTGGAACTGGAACTCTCTGTGCAGATCCGATGAGCTTTCCGTTGAGCTCAGGGATAACAAGACCGATTGCCTTTGCAGCACCTGTAGAGTTTGGAACGATATTTGCAGCACCTGCACGAGCTCTTCTAAGGTCACCCTTTCTGTGTGGTCCGTCAAGGATCATCTGGTCACCTGTGTAAGCATGAATTGTGCTCATGATACCACTCTGGATTGGTGCATAATCGTTAAGTGCCTTAGCCATAGGTGCAAGGCAGTTTGTTGTACATGAAGCAGCAGAGATGATCTGATCATCTGCTGTAAGTGTATTCTCGTTAACTGAGTAAACAATTGTCTTAAGGTCATTGCCTGCTGGAGCAGAGATAACAACCTTCTTAGCACCTGCATTGATATGAGCCTGTGACTTATCCTTTGAGCAGTAGAAACCTGTACACTCAAGAACTACATCAACATTAAGCTCTCCCCATGGGCAGTTGTTTGCATCTGCTTCCTTGTAGATCTTTAATGTCTTTCCGTCAACTGTGATCGTATTAGCCTCATCATCAGCTGTTACTGTATGAAGGTTCTGACCGATAACACCTGCGTATCCGCCCTGAGCTGTATCATACTTAAGAAGATGAGCGAGCATAGAAGGCTTTGTAAGATCGTTGATTGCAACTACCTCATATCCCTCTGCGTCAAACATCTGTCTGAAAGCAAGACGTCCTATACGACCAAATCCATTGATTGCTACTTTTACTGCCATGTTTTTAAATCCTCCTAGATTTATAATTATTATACTGCAAATACGCAGTAGTTACTCGTGATAAACTCACAGAAATATAATAACCTCTAAGGTATTAAATTTCAAGAGCAATTTCAGCCTAATTTTTCGAACCTGTAAAGCTGCTTGATATAAGGGTATTTTTCATGATCAACCTCGCTGATAAACATGTCATAAGGCCTGCAATACAGCTGAAAATCGTCATAAAGCGCCTGATATATCATTACCTTCTCCCTGGTCTCGGAATGGATGGCTATACCAATTATCTGATAGAGATACCTGTTTGCCGCGTAATCCTCAGGCTCAAGTGTCTCTCTCTTGAAATGCTGGACGATGTCTCCCGGTCTGAAGTCCCTGCCCGGATCATATTCCTCGGAATAATCATATCCGTCATCATCAAACTCATCGTATCCGTCAGGTTCCTCTACATCGGAAATATCTTCCTGCAGAGGCTCTTCCTCTTCCACTGCCTGCTCTTCTGCCGATTCCATCACTTCTTCCTGCCGCAGCGCCTCTTCGGCTGCAGCCTGCTGTGCTATGGCACGCCTTCCTTCGATGGTAAGATCAAACAGAGCATCGTGGAAAATGGTATAGTTTGTAGTCTCAAATTCTCTGCAGAATATTGCGAACTCGATTATGTCGAAGTATTTGATAAACTCTCCGACTGCTGTGCGATAAGCACTTGCAACAACTGCAGGTGAATTCCTGAAGGCTCCGCATCCGAAAGCTCCAAGAACAAGTGTCTTAACCTTATTTGCAGCTGCGATGTACAAGATATGCCTTGCCCTCTTCAGGTGAATCTGATAAAGCTCCTCATCGCTAATACTTAAAGGCACGCCGGTTTCCGGATTGTGGTTATTGTACGGCCTGCTGTTAAGATTTGGTGCCGCGCAACTGATCACATCAACTGTGCACCATTTATTTTTCGGAAGTCTCTCCGGACAGTCATCATCGGTTTTACAGATGATTATCTCCGGCGAATATATGCAGGCATCTGTATGCCTTGCGTCAGCCATTGCTCTGTTCTGATTATAGAACTGCTCCCAAAGCCAGCCCTGATCCAGTGTCGGATACAGGTTAGAACATCTGCATAGAGCCTCCTCCTGTGCCGATGAGCCGTTCTTAACACCTCCGCCCGGCTGGATAGCCGAAGCAAAGTTAAGAACCGCTGTCTTTTTATTAGGGTATTCCGCAACCAGAGCGCAAGCTGCTTCAAAGCTTCTCTTCCGGCTGATTCTTATTTCTGCATCCTGTTTATCGTCCGCAGGCATCTCTACAAAAGGATACTCCTCCGCGCCGTAAAGCCGCGTTCTGTCCATACTGCTCCTTGTTTCCGCAAGAAGTGTCTTATCCTGCGAATAAAACTCCACAGTATCCTTGAAGATTCCTGCATTTATAATCCTCTGATCCATAAGTCTCCTTAAGCAAGTACTTTTTTCTTAAGATACATCAGACATTCACTGATGCCGTCAAGGGCAACTTCAAGCTTCATAGCTATAAATGCACTATGCATCTTTCCGTTCGGATAAAACTCTTTATTTATTCTGTCAAGTTCGTCTATAGATGCTCCCGTTTCATCCTGATTGAGTCTGGCAAGTTCATATCCAAACTCGATTATTGAGCTGTAAAGGTCATGAAATTCAACGAAAGCCTGTTCATTTCTTTGAATGATGCTGTAATAATACTTAAGTCCCTCAATATAACCTCTTCTAATTGATGGCAGATCGTCAAATTTCACAATTTCGTTTGCCATTGGAATCACCCCATTTCATATAATATTTACTTCCGAATCACCTTCGGTATATGCCATTATTTTATCAATTTTTCAGCAAAAAAACAAGTGTGAGCAATACGAATTTACGCATTGTTCACACTTTATTTATGAGTTCTTAAGGTATTGTCAGTGCTGCTTATTCGGCAGTGAAAAATATGATGTTTTCATTCTCCTCCGCAACATCAGTACACATCATAAGAAACCGTTCTACATAGGCTTTCACACTGTCCTCCGCCTCGTCAGAGCCCTTTATTATAACAACTGTTTTCTCGGAAATATCGGTTAGGCAGTCATGCAGTGCATCAAGATTATTTCCGTAATATTGAGGCAGTCCAAATACATCTCTGACTCTTCTGTGAAATTCTTCTCTGGATGCGACTCCGGTAAGATCAAGGACAAGAGATTTTGCATCTACCTTTTCATTCTTTCCGCCTTCATATAATTCATCCGATACATGTTCAGTGACATTATCATATATCAATTCTTCTGTACCATCATTAAAGGAATCACTATTATAATTATTGTTATCAAATATATTATCCATGTTCAACCTCCGGGTGACCGACAGCTTGGTTCACGGCTGACGATCAGACGCAAATACTTGTTATTTTCAAATCAGCCGCCAGCTACTCCTCATCATACAACAGAGTAAACGTCTCATAATGATCGTCTGTATAGTATATTCTTCCGTCATCAGAATATATCAAACGCTTTGCACCCCTGTTCTTCTTACCGAGAGTATCAATATCGCACTCGTGATATTTTCCCGCAGGGAGGAGTCCTTCATAGTTTCCAAACTTATCTCCACCGATGCATTTGCCCGGCGCGTATTTCTCGAGTGAACCACCTGACCACCCAAGATTCTGTGCTTCCTTCTTGGTAATAAAGTTCTGCGGAAGCTCCCCGTAAAGATGCAAATACAACGCAACGTCTTCTTTGGAAGTGTACGAACCGTCTCTATCAAGCTGTTCCTGAGCTTCAGTCGTGGCTTCTGTTGTATCTTCAGTCGGCTTTACAGCCTCGGAGACAGTTGTTGTTTCTGTCGTCTTTTCTGTTGTTTTTTCCTCAGTTGAATCCACAGAAGTTACTTCATCCGTCAGCTTCTCGGTGTCCGCCTCAGTCGTACCGGTAGTCTTTGTTTCAGTCGTTTCTGCAGTAGCCACCTCGGTCGTACCTGCGGTCGTTGCTTCTGTTGTAATCACCGTTACAGTTTCAACATTTGAAGCATCCTTCTTTTTCTTCTTACCGCACCCAGTCAGTGCCAGCCCCATCGCAAGTATAAAAAACAAGCTGAGTATTTGTAATAATATTAATCTGTTATTTTTCTTAACTTCCATATCATTATTTTCCTTACATTTATTACGCAGGTATAGGTTATGCCTGCGAAAGCGTATTTTGCAACAACTGAGCAGGCATATCCAATACCGTCATAGCCGAAGCATCACTGCATATTCTTATAGTAGAATATTGCGAGATTCGTTCTGTCCCTCAGATCCAGCTTCCGGAGAATATTACTGAGATAATTCCTAACCGTTCCCTCCGACAGGAAAAGCTTGTCCGCAATCTCCTTATTGGAAAGTCCGTTCGCAACCTCAATTATTATCTCCTTCTCCTGCTGAGTTATATCGTAGCTCTCAAAATCAAATCTGTTCTTTTTACCGAGCATATCAGGCAGCTTGTCCGTAATATCATTTCCAAACACACTCTGACCGTTAAATACAGTTTTCACCGCCGGAATGATGCTGTCGAAATCCTGCTTTATAATATATCCTCTTGCCCCGATAGAAATAGCCTTCACGATGTATTCATCATCGTTGAAGGTCGTGAGATAAAGTATCCTCGCATCATTATACTTTCCTATTATTTCGGAGCCCGCCTCAAGTCCGGTCATCCCTGCCATTCTGATATCCATCAGAAGCACGTCCGGCATAAACTCATCATAGAGCCTTATCGCATCTTCACCGCTGTTTCCTGTTGCCACAACTTCTATTTCACCGTCTGATGAAAGGATAGTCCTGAGACTCATTGCCACAAGATTATCATCATCTACGATCAGAACCTTCATCACCTTAGCCCACCTTTTCCATTTATTATATATCCATCAGCATATCGATATTTTTCCTACTTATTTCTTCTTCGGTATCCTGACAAATACCCTGAATCCATCACCATTAGTAAACGACGCCTGTCCGCCAAGCTGTTCGGCACGAAGCCTTATATTATCAAGTCCCATTCCATTTCCGGGCGTAACAAACTCATGTGCCTTATTTTCTGCATCCTTATCACTAAATCCCGGATAATCATGAATGATTATCTGATACATGGACGGATGCTCATATATCCTGATATCCACGTTGTCGTTTCTGCTGTATTTTATAATGTTTGATACTGCCTCTTTAATGATATTGATTGTAGCATATTTTATATCCTTAGGCATACCCTTATCTTCAATATCGCAGTCGAAGGTAAGATTAAACTTCTCCTTCAACGGTTCTGCGATCTCAAGCGCAGCATTTCTGATATCGATAGCTTCATCCCTGATATCATGAACGCTTTCTCTTATATTATTCATGGCAGTATCAAGAGTGCTTCGCAGGTCCTTAAGCTCCTCTGCCACCGGTTCATTCTTATGCATAACCATCATAGCTCCAACCTGAAGAAGCGAGCGGCTGAGCATATGTCCCACGTTATCATGTATTTCTCTGGCGATCCTGTTTCTTTCCGCAAGCTGCGCCGTATAAATATTTTTATCCTGTTCGATCAGGAGCTCTTTATTTCTGTCACTGAGCTTTTCCTTCTTGATCTCAGCCTCATCACGTATTTTCTTATTATCCGTCTCAAGCTTTTCCAGCTTATCGGTCCTGAAAGCAAGATACATTGCAAGCCCGATAACACAAATAAGAAGCAGATAATCCCTAAGTTCAAAATGATCATGGGAACGTACTATCGCAGCAAATGAAATAAGACCGGGCACTATTTGCCGGTCTAAAGTCATCTCATAGGCAACAATCGGGATGAGTGCAACTGCATTCGGATAGACAACCGCTGTTATTGCAATAAGAATTGCCAAAGCTACGTTCGCTTTTCGTCCCCAGCCGCCGATCATACGGAAATATGACATCAGGAAAGCAGCTGTGATCACAGAAAATAGTGCGATCACAAGCTGCATATTATCCGATGTCGGCCGTACTGCTACTGCCGTAAATATCATTATGATGATTTTATCAATAAATGATCTCAATGTTTTACCCTTTTACTCAGCCTTCTTAGCATTGTATTTTCCTACAGCAAGTCCTACTGCCATTACCATAATACCAAACATGAGCTGAATCAATAGGCAATTTGTTATATCAGCAAGCCCTTTGCCGTTTTTGATCTTTTCAATCGCCTCTGCATACCAGTAAGTCGGAAGGAACTTACCGATTGACTTTGCGCCGTTTCCAAGATATTCCAACGGTACAAATATACCGCCGAGGAAGCAGAAGCTAAGTCCGATTATATTTGTAATAGCCGCTGCAAAGCTTGGCTTGATATTAAAGTTTGAAACTGCAACTATAAGCATTATTATCGAGATACTCAGTGCAGCAAAATCAGCAAGTACAAGTAACCATCTTTCTGTGAAGGCTTCCTTCGAGATAACCGACCCCGCTGCAAACAGTGCCGCGATAACCATAACCGCCGATACCGCTGTTGCAATGCTTAAATATAACTGCTTCTTAGCGTTCGTAAGTGAAGATATTCCGGTTCTCCTGCTCAGCTCTTCTGTATTAAATCTGAGGATTACAGGAAGGATAGCCGAGAAAAGCATAGAGAGAAGTCCGTAAGGAAGAACAACAAATACAAGGAAGAAGCTTGACTTATCGTTATCGCCCGAACTTGCCATCTCAACCGCACTATGATCTGCAATAGCGTCCTTGGCAAGTGTTGCAGCTTCTGATGTGCTGTAACCGCCGATAACATAGTTGCGGAACAGATTCAGATAGCTCTCTATCTCCGCCTCAACAAGGTAGCCCATTCTGCTGCCGGCATCCTTGGTGCTCTCGATCATATTTACAGCTTCCACATCCCCTGAAAGGAAAGCCTCTCCGAAGCCCTGAGGGATTACCAGATAGTTAGAGATCTTTGTGTAATATAACAGATCGATTATCTGATCATCAGTGAAATCGCCCTTCTTTATATCGTTAACCTGATCAAGGAAGTTTACAAGCTCGCGAGAAACCTCTGAATCATCATTATCAACTACTATAAGTCCATGGCTCACTGCCGAATACTTTGCATCCGAACTATCGCCCATTCCCGAAAGGATAAATATAACGCCGATAGATATTGACATATATACGATGAATGAAACCTTATAGCTTCTAAGCACTTTGAAGAATGTCTTAAATACTGTCATAGCTCTGTCTCCTTCCGAACATCATTCCAACTACTGTAAATACTACTGAAAGTCCTGCCATGTAGATAATGCAGGTAAAGAATCTGCTGCCTGTTCCAAACATATTCAGGCAGTAATAAGAATCTGAAATAACCGCTGCAGGGTTGATCTTATTAATGATAGGTGCCTTCTCTGCGATAATAGGCTTCATATCTCCCATCATAAGTCCTGATAATGCGCAGCTTCCGAGGATTATCGCAACAAGTATGCTCTCCTTCTTCTCTGCTGACATGCTTCCGAAGTTTCCTACCATGAAGCCCAGTGAAATCCCAAGAAGTGTTGCAAGCGCTGTTGTTGCAAATATAATAGGAACTTCTCCACCGAACTTGATCTTAAGCCCGAAGATCATATATGCAAGACCGATAAATACGATAACTGTCTGAACCACATAAGCCGCAAGATAACCACCAAACTGGAAAACTGTTCTTCTAAGCGGTGACGCATTTGTTCTTGCACCGATCGCAGACATATTTGCCTGACAGTTTGTTCCTACTCTGAGACTGTTAAGTGCTGCAAAAAGTGTTGTCATAGCGATCAGGTTGTAGAAATACTGTACATAAGGGTCCTTATTCTCTCCTGCCATATTCTTAGCGCTTATAAAAGTAACCCTGTCAGATATCTCTTCAAGTACCTCCTGAAGCTTCTCCGGATGCTCGGCTGCAACCTTCTCAATAAGATCCGCACTCTGATTGTAGGCTGTTACTATATTTTCCTGAATAGATGACTGGTTGCCGTTCTCATGAATCTTCAGCTTGAGCCTTCCATCTGCGGTTACAGTAATGATGCCGTTGATCTTATCATCCTCAAGCATCTTCTCAGCTTCTTTCTCACTGACATCAACTATATCAAGGAGTTTCCCATCGCCCATACTGAGTGATGTAAGGAAAGTATTTATATATTCCTTTACATCTTCATCCTCCGTCTCATATCTGACTGAGGTTTTGATAGATTCGGAAGCATAAGATTCAAATATTGAACCGAAGGTTGTAAAAAACAGTGTACCGAGAATTATCGGAAACATCAGCGTCCAGAAGATATTTGATTTATTTCTCAGACCTATCTTCAGCTGTTTTGAAAATACGTTAGAAAACATACTTACGCCTCCTTATCTCTTAAGTCCTTGCCTGTAATCTCAAGAAATACATCATTAAGTGTCGGTAATTCCGAATAAATCCTGTCGTAATCGAGATCGTTCTCTGAGAAATAATCGATGACGTGTGAGATGTTGTGTCTGCCACCTGAGCACTTGATCGTAAGTCTGTTTGACATATAGCTGACATCATATACATGATTAAGCTTGCCTATATTTGCAACATGCTCATCAGAGAGCTTTCTTACATCCACGATTACGTTCTCTGTATTTCTGATGCTGCGCTTCAGCTCGTCGCTTGTACCCTCAGCAACATTCTTGCCCTTATCCATGATGAGGATGTGTGTACAGATCTGCTCAACCTCTTCCATGTAATGACTGGTATAAATAATCGTTGCCCCGGCCTTGTTAAGCTCTGTGATACCTTCAAGTATCTTGTTACGGCTCTGCGGGTCAACTGCGACCGTTGGCTCATCCATGATGATCAGCTCAGGCTTATGAGCGATTCCGCAGGCTATGTTAAGTCTTCTGAGAAGACCACCCGAAAGCTTCTTAGGCTTGAACTTCTTGAAGTCCTCAAGTCCGACAAACTTAATCGCATCCTCAACTGCCTGCTTTCTTTCATCTTTATTTGTAATATACAGTCCGCAGAAATAATCGATATTTTCATATACTGTTAGTTCATCAAATACAGCTACATTCTGCATTACAACGCCTATCTTCTTCTTCAGATCGTATCTTGTGCTCTTCATCTTCTCACCGAACACATCGATCTCACCATTGTCATAATTAAGAAGAGAAAGTATGCAGTTTATGGTAGTTGTCTTGCCGGAGCCGTTTGGTCCGAGGAGTCCGAAGACCTCACCCTTCTTGATGGTCATATTGAAATTGTCCAGAGCTATAAGCTCCTTATACCTTTTAACCAGATTTTTTACTTCAACTACTGTTTCTGACATTTTGTTTCCTCCTTATATTTATCCAACCCTTCATCTCATGATTTCTCGATCCGGGTCTGTCTTTATGTACTGATATTCATTAGCAGTTATCTCTCTGCTGTGACTTTATACTAACTTATGCAAATGTCATGTGGTAGTGTCGGCAGTAATTTTGCGATGTGACATTTGTCACATGATCGAATTACTCTGATATAAATGAATAACATCTCAAATAAATAAAGCATGGGCACACATTTCTCAGCGTTCTAAGATATGCGTGTCCATGCAATTTATACATTATAGAAATAAGTATTTAATTATAAATCATAATTACTATTCAGATTCAATTATTCACAAATACTATCCGGTTGATCATTTAATAATAACGTTAGAAAAATAGTAATCGTTTAAAATATCATCATAAAACTCAGAACGGTGACCGTCAGAAACATCTGCAATGAAAGAGTTGTCTACGGAATATACTTCGCAAAGAACGCTCTCGTAGATTCCGGGACCGCCTTCCTTAACACGTTCCTTCATAGCCTTCTCATAATCCTTCTGATTCTTATATACGTAACCGAAGTGATTGAAATAGTTCTCGTCCATTGATGGGCACTCATAGAACATTCCATCTGTCCACTTATGATCCTTCGACAGATACGAATCACTTACGTTGAAATACGGATGGAAGGAGGTCCCCTGAACCGAACTGTATTCAGGATCATCCCAGGTTGAGTCAACCATATACCAGGTGCCGTCGATCTTAACCTGACTCCAGGCGTGCAGACCACTTCCTGCCGAGCCGTAAACCACCTGGCTCTCTATTCCTGCTCTTGCAAGAAGAAGTGTGAAAGCTTTGGAATAACCATCGCATACAGCTTCATGGTTCACAAGCGCACCGTAGGCTGAATGCTGAATGTCATAAGCCGACTGTACACCGATGTATTTAACAGTGCTTATCAGTCTGTCGTGCAGGGCAAGCTCTATTTCAAACTCGCTCATTCCCGGTTTAACAACCTCGTTATAAATCTTTTCAACCTCTTCTCTGAGCTTTATTGCCTTATCTCTATCCTCAGGGATTTCCTCGCCGTACATGATATTTCTGTAAACATAGCCACAGTCTGAACGGGTGATGGTTATCCTGATCCTGCAGACATCCTTATTTACGTCATTCCAATAATACGAATCACTCAGATTTGCGTAAATACTATGGAAATAATACCCTGTCTGTATGTTGCTGAACTGATCCTTTATCTTCTGTGAGATAAATACCTCCGCCATCCCGGTTGCGCCCTTATCCACAAGGTACATCAGATATTCACCGGCTTCTTCCATGGTTTCATACACATCATGCTTACCGTAGGTCTGACCACTGCCATCACCGGAATTCTGACTCTCATCCTGACTTGACTGTTCATATATATAATCGAATGGATTCGTCGAAGTACTTTCTTCTATGTCGTCCTCGGAAGTATCGTCTGTATCTTCGGTATCGTTATCAGATGTGTCATCAATATTTTCAGTATCATCGGTAATACCTGTATTATCCGGATCTTCAGTTGTTGGCGGTTCTTCGGTCGTAGCTTCTGTTGTTTCAGATGGCTTACCATCCACATAGAAGAACTCTTCCCTGTTCTTTGGAACCTTTTTTCCTACATTATAGGTTGACGGTGTTCCTGCCACACGCTTCGGTTCATTTCTTCTATGAAGCAGATCACGTCCAACTCCAATAACACCGATCAAAAGACACACAACAACAAGAACTATTATTGTTTTATGAACCTTCACCTTCTCAGGCTTTGTATTCGTACTTACTATCGGGCCATTCTGAAAACCACCACGACCGTTATTCATGCCCGGCCCTGTCAGTCCATTCATTCCAGGTCTATTTCTTTGATTAAGATCATCTCTATTTTCTTCATTCATCAGATAAATCCTGCCTGTATATTATTCATATTTATTCACTGATTTCCTTCATTTCTCTGTGATTATACCCTAAAAAGCGTTTATTTACAGCATAATAATGGTTTTTTTACAGAATATTTTTTTCCATGACATACTTTGTTCATATTTAGATTGTATATTAATTTCAACGAGATAAGTTAAAGCTTCTTTTCATAGTTTTCATAGTTTAGATAAGCAAAAAGAACCGCAGGACACCGCGGTTCTTTTTACGTTCCGAGGTTTTCTACAGATCAGCGGCTATATTCCGTGAGTCAATTATCTACCTTTTCTTTTTATCTGCACATATCTGTTGCAAAATATCCCCCAAAGCGTGTATACTGTAATAATATAATTATCGAAATATATTATAAGTGGTCATAGAGAATCAATAGACCGTTTGGAGGCGCTTATGATACCTGATTATCATTTACATACAAGATTTTCCGGAGATTGCGAAACCGACGTCGAGGAGCTTATATCTGCTGCTCGTAAGCTTGGTATGGATTCAATCTGCATTACCGATCATAACGATCTTGATTTCCCGGAAACGCCGGACAATATCAGCTTTGATCTGGATATTGATAATTATATTTCATATCTGAAAGAACTTAAGCTGAGATTCCAGTCTCCCGACTATCTTCTCGACGATATAGTTCCATTCAGCCTGCGTATAGGTGTTGAACAGGGTGTCATGCCTTCAACCTGTGAGAAGCTTTCTTCTTTCAGCAAGGAGCATCCGGGACTTGATTTCATCATCTGCTCTACTCATGTGGTTGACGATATGGACCCTTATTATAAAGAATATTTTGAAGGACGCGATGAAAAGGAAGCCTACAGGCGGTATTTTGAATCAGTCCTTTATAATGTCGAACATTTCGAAGATTACAATGTTTACGGACATCTTGATTACATACTTCGCTACGGCCCTTCAAAGGCTGACAACTTCCGCACCTGGAAGTTTATCGATATTATTGAAGCTGCCTTCAAGAAGCTCATCTATGACGGTAAAGGAATCGAGATAAATACAGGAAGTCTCTACAGAGACCTCTCCTATATGCATCCTCACGATGATATACTTAAGCTTTACAGGGAAATGGGCGGCGAGATAATCACTGTCGGAAGCGATGCTCATGACCTGACACATATCGGTCATGCCTTCGATGAGGCTGCAAAGAGGCTTAGAAGCTTTGGCTTCAGATTCTACTGCACCTTTAGGGATATGAAACCGACCTTTGTACCGATCGAAGTTTAAAATACAGATAGATTTTTGAGATTACGGACTATTTTCCGAAAATGATAACAAAAGGACGTGAAAAACAATGCCTATCAGAATAGATAATGATTTTCCGGTTAAAAAAATACTTGAGGACGAAAATATATTTGTCATGGACGAAAACCGCGCAACCACGCAGGATATCCGTCCTATCGACATACTCATCCTCAACCTCATGCCTCTCAAGGAGGATACCGAGCTTCAGCTTCTGAGAAGCCTCTCAAATACTCCTCTGCAGGTAAATATCACTTTTATCAGAACAGTTTCCTACGAGTCAAAGCATACCTCAATGAGTCATCTCGAGAGATTCTACTCTGACTTCAACACCGTTAAAAACCGTAAATGGGACGGTCTTATCATTACAGGTGCACCTGTTGAGAAGCTGGATTTCGAGGATGTTGAATATTGGAACGAGCTCTGTTCTATCATGGAGTGGGCCAAGACAAATGTTACCTCCACCCTTCATATCTGCTGGGGTGCACAGGCAGGCCTCTACTATCACTACGGAATAGGCAAGTTTGAGCTTCCGGCAAAGTTTTCCGGCGTTTATCCTCAGTATACGGTTCACAGAAAAACTGAGATCGTACGTGGATTTGACGATACCTTCCTTGTTCCGGTTTCAAGATATACCGGCATCAGGCGTGAAGATATCGAGGCTTGTCCTGATCTTAGGATCATTGCAGACTCTTACGTTACAGGTCCTTACATCATAATAGATATGGAAGGCAAAAATATATTTGTAAACGGCCACCCTGAATATGACACCTATACTCTCGATCAGGAGTATAAGCGAGATATGAAACGCGGTCTGAATCCTGACATTCCGGTTAATTATTATCCGGATGACGACCCGGCTGAAGATCCGGTTAAGTCATGGCGCTGCCACGCAAATATGCTTTATACCAATTGGTTAAACTATTACGTTTATCAGATGACGCCATATGACTGGCGGTAGTTACGTTACAGAATAATTAATAACGGACGAAGCACGCGATATATATTCCTTCGGTTGTAGAAAAATACGCCCTCAGGAACACACATCGCGTGCTTCTGTCTTTCTAAGTATTTACTATTATTCTTTCACTTCACTATTGATTTAATAAACTCAGATTCTTGTAGTCTTCCTCGGAAATAATAGGTACGCCCAGTTCCTTGGCTTTTTTGTTTTTTCCGGAATTGGAGGTGATATCATTATTGATGAGGTACGAAGTATTCTTGGATACGGAACCCGCCACCTTACCGCCGCGTGATTCTATCTCTACCTTAAGCTCGTCACGGTTTGCGTAGGTATTAAGCGAACCGGTTATAACAAAGGTCTTGCCTGCGAGGTCCTGCTCCTCACTTACCGCGCTCTTCTCAAAGCTGAGCACCGAAACAAGTTCATCATACAGCTCTACATTTTTAGGATTTGAGAAGTAAGCTGCGAAATCACCTGCTATAACCTCTCCTATACCTTCAACTTCGCTCAATTCTTCAACTCCTGCAGTCTTGATCCTTTCAGGCTCTTCATCAAAATGCTTTGCAATAAGCTTTGCATTCTGAACTCCGACCCCCGGAATACCAAGTGCATAGATAAAGGCTGCAACAGTAACCTTTTTAGATGCTTCTATCGCATCCATTATATTGTTATATGATCTTTCGCCGAAGCCTTCCATCGTAACGATCTCATTGCGGAATCTACTAAGCTTGTAAAAGTCTGTATAGTTCCTGATAAAGCCTCTGTCAACAAACTTCTCGATAGTTGCCTCCGACATACCGTCGATATTCATTGCATTTCTTGAAACAAATAGCGAGAAGCTCTTGATATTCTTTGCCGGGCAGTCCGGATTCTCGCACACAAGTGTTTCTGTACCATTGTCATTTTTGATGGTAGTTTTACCGCCGCAGGATGGACAGTTGTCCGGAATATCCAGCTTACCGCTTCTTGTCATGTTTTCAGCTATCTGCGGGATGATCATATTTGCCTTATAAACAGTTATTTTGTCACCAACTCCGAGAGCCAGCTCCTTCATTATGCTGATATTATGAACGCTTGCACGGCTGACCGTTGTACCTTCAAGCTCAACAGGTTCAAATACAGCCACAGGATTGATGAGTCCGGTTCTTGAAGGGCTCCACTCGATCATCTGAAGAGTCGTTTCTGCCTGTTCATCCTTCCACTTAAACGCAATTGCATTTCTCGGGAATTTTGCAGTACGTCCGAGGCTTCTGCCGTATTCAACATCCTCAAAAGAAAGCACAAGTCCATCAGAAGGGAAATCATTCTCCACGATCTTCTCCGAAAACCATTTGATCATATCGATTATGGTATCCGGTGTAACCTTCTTATATTCAACCACTTCAAAGCCAAGACTACTGAGGAATTCAAATCTTTTAATAAATGAATTATCAAACGACTTAACCAGCTCTTCATCATCAGGCTCGACCAGCGAAAATGCATAAAATCTTACATTTCTTTCAGCTGTTATCTTACTGCTGAGCTGACGAACAGAACCACTGCAGAGGTTTCGAGGGTTCTTGTATTTTGCATCTATATCAGCTATTCCAGCATTTATCTTTTCAAAATCAGAATATGTGATTATGGCTTCTCCTCTAAGAGACAGTTTTCCTTTATAAGATATCTTTGTAGGGATATTTACGAAGGTTTTCGCATTAGCAGTGATAACCTCACCTATCTCTCCGTTTCCGCGCGTTACAGCCTTAACAAGCTCGCCGTTCTCATAGGTAAGTACAACCGTAAGACCGTCCATCTTCCAGGAAAGCACGCCTTCCTTACCGTTAAGCCAGTCACGAAGAGCCTCAGGATCCTTGGTCTTATCCAGTGAAAGCATAGGCTGTGGATGAGCCTCCTTCGGCAGGGAACTCACAACCTCATAACCAACCTTCTGAGTCGGACTGTTAGCCAGCACCATTCCGGTCTCAGCCTCCAGCTTACACAGCTCATCATAAAGCGCATCATACTCGAGATTACTCATAATCTCCACATCATCCATATAATAAGCTTTAGACGCCTCATTCAATACTTTAACAAGTTCTTTTATACGTTCTATTTTATCCATATTTATCCTAACGCCTCATAAAAGTTCCAAAGAGATTTCGTGCAAAGCTCTCTGTTACCTTACGACCAAAACTATCCATCTCTCTCTGTCTTCTCTGACGTTCCTTTTCAGCCTCTCGTTCTTCTCTCTCACGATGTTTCTGATACTCACGTTCCTGCCTCTCTCTTTCCTTCTGAAGCTCGCGCTCATATCTCTGGCGTTCCTTCTCTGCCTCAGCCTGAGCCTTAAGTCTCTGCTTCTCAAGTTCAAGCTTCTCTGCTTCCATTGCAGCGAATCTCTCTTCAGCTTCAGCTCTTCTCTGAAGGAATTCAAAGGCTGAATCTCTATCGAAGAAATCCTTATATTTCGAATTAAGTCTGTCATTCATGATAGCAAGATTTCTCTCGCTGTCATCAATCGCACCCATCGAGCTCTGTGGCGGAAGTATTTTTGCCTGCTTAACTATGGTCGGAACGCCCTCCTCGTCAAGCACTGAAATAAGTGCTTCACCGGTTCCAAGAGCCTGAAGTGCTTCAATTGTATTTATCTCAGGATTTTCTCTAAATGAAAGCGCTGCAGCCTTGATATTCTTCTGCTCTGCAGGTGTGTATGCACGAAGAGCGTGCTGAACCTTATTACCAAGCTGTGCAAGCACAGGATCCGGAATATCCCTCGGATTCTGCGTTACAAAGAATATACCTACGCCCTTTGAACGGATGAGCTTAACCGTCTGCTCGATCTTGGTCATAAGCGCCTTCGGTGCATCATCGAAAAGCATATGTGCCTCGTCGAAGAAGAATACCATCTTCGGTTTATCCAGATCTCCAGCCTCAGGAAGCATCTCGAAAAGCTCGGAAATAAGCCAGAGCATAAATGTTGCGTACATTGTCGGACTCTGCATCAGCTGCTGACAGTCAAGTATCTGTATCCTTCCTCTACCATCAGCCTCAGGTATGAACCAGTCCTTGATGTCGATGGCCGGCTCACCGAAAAAGGTCTCGCCGCCCTCTGCCTCAAGCGCAACAACCGCTCTCGTTATCGCTGCAAGACTCTGCTTAGCCATATTTCCGTAGGTCATGCTGTATTCATCAGCCTTCTCACCGACATGCTTCAGCATCGCCTTAAGATCCTTCGTATCAACGAGAAGCAGCTTTTCATCATCAGCTATTTTAAATATTATTGTCAGAATATCGGACTGTGTATCATTAAGCCCGAGAACTCTGCCGAGTAGAAGCGGTCCCATCTCCGAAATAGTCGTTCTGAGGGCAAGTCCGCCATGCTGAAATACATCCCAGAAGGTAGCAGGATAAGACTTAAGCGTAAAGCCCGCTTCATTAAGGGACATCTTCTCAACACGCTTAGCCACGTTCTCATTCATCACGCCTTCCTTGATCATTCCCGCAAGGTCGCCCTTCGCATCAGCCAGAAATACAGGTACGCCCGCATCGCTGAAGGACTCGGCAAGAACCTTCAAGGTAACTGTCTTACCGGTACCGGTAGCTCCGGCGATCAGTCCGTGTCTGTTCGCCATCCTCGGATAGATATAAATATTATCTTCTCCTGACTTCCCCACAAGTATCTTGTTCTCGTATAACATACTTTATCCTCCCGTAATCACATTATATGTTAATCAACTTATTATTCTGTCAAACGCCCTCTAAAAACTTAAAGTATTGTTTCCGTCTTTTTTTCTACTAACATTTCGGTTACAGATTTCTGTCTGGGCCCTCTTCGACCAGCCTTCTCAGTTCTCTTTCCTCAACCGGTGTAAGCCTTCTGTACTGTCCCGGCTTCAGGTCTCCGAGATTAACATTCATCTCCCTGATCCTTTTCAGAAATACAACCTTATAACCGAAGTATTCGCACATTCTTCTGATCTGACGGTTAAGTCCCTGAGTAAGAACAATCCTGAAGGACCTTGCGCCCTGCTTCTCCACGATACATTTCTTCGTTACCGTATCAAGTATCGGAACGCCGCCTCGCATTCCCTTCAAAAAATCTGCCGTGATTTCCTTATCCACTCTTACGACATATTCCTTCTCATGACCGTTTCTTGATTTCTGTATTCTATTCGCAAGCTCGCCATCCGTTGTCAGAAGTAAAAGCCCCTGCGAATCCTTATCAAGGCGCCCAACGTAGATCAGCTTCTCCGGAATATCAAGCTTCCTGAATATACTGTCCTTATCAGCTTCCTTAGCCGTGCAGACCAGTCCCAGCGGCTTGTTATATATATAGATCACGTTCTTCTGTTTCTCTCCGACGATTTCTCCCTTAAAGGCCACCTCGTCTCCCGGAAATACAGCCGCACCCATCTGCGCAACCTCGCCATTTATAGTTATATTTCCCTTTTCTATCTCCTCGTCAGCCTTTCTTCTCGAAAGAACTCCGGCCTCACTCAGATATTTATTTATTCTGATTCCTTTCGGATCGGACATTTTTATCACCTGTATTTCTTATTTTTTCGTTTAATATATGCGAAGTATTCAGCGAAAATCACACATTGTTTTCGTCGTGTACCCACACTCTTATATTTTACCACATCACAGAGCCTGTCGCATCCGTTAATTCATTAATAATATTAAGTAATATTGCCATTTTTCTAAATATTTTTAAAAATCGCACTTGAAAAATCGCAAATAATTATATATACTTGTCCTTGTCACTTGAAGCCGTATTCAAAGATACAGCTTCATTACTTAGGCGTAGTACCGCCATCATATCACAGGGAGATAAACTCATGGAAAAAATGGATAAGATAGATAAAAAGCTGCTCAGCCTCTTACAGGAGAACGCAAGATATCCTCTCAAATACCTTGCAAGCCAGGTATTCCTTTCATCACCGGCAGTTTCAGCCCGTATCGAAAGACTTGAAAAGCAGGGAATCATCAGCGGTTATCACGCAGACGTTGAGCCGGTAACACTGGGTTATCATATAACCGCCTTCATCAACCTTCAGCTTGAGCCAAAGCAGAAGCCGGAATTCTACCCTTTCATCAGCTCATGTCCGAACGTTCTTGAATGCAACTGTGTAACAGGAACCTTCTCGATGCTCATCAAGGTATGCTTCCCAAGCACTCAGGCGCTTGATACCTTTATCGGTCATCTTCAGGAATACGGCAAGACCGAGACTCAGATAGTCTTCTCTACACCTGTTAAAAACCGTGGAATAAATATAACTGAACTTGATCCGACAGAATAACAGAAGCTTCAGAAAACGATATATAAAAGGCTGCTAAAACAGTATTTACAGACATAAAAAAACCGTTCATCACGAACGGTTTTTTATTAGTTAGTACCATTTATTCTTTCATAGAATTTTCTTAAGGTTTCGTCCTCTTCGTAGCACTTATCCTCATCTTCTTTGACCATCTTATATATTTCCTGAATGTCCTTCTGAACGGTCATCTTCTCTATGTGATTCTGAATCTTTGTGTCAACCTCATTATTTATAAGGTATTTTCCATCCACATTAACAACGTAGAATACCATGATGTCCTTCGGTTTGCTTTCCACATCTTTCAGCGATACATTTCCAACAACAAATACAAGCTTGGAATCATCAGTCATACCGTCAACTGTATAGCAATCGATATTGCTGTAGCCGGTTACGTTGTTTGATCTACTGATGTAGATGGTCATATTATCAAATTGCGAAGGATCGGTAACCAGATTCTTCAGAGTTTCCTGATCACAGCCCGTAAGTGCGCCAAGATATCTTTTTATCAGGAAGTTAATATCGCTGTTCTTATTAAGCTCATAGATCTTGGATTCCTTATCGTCCGAAGCTTTTTTCAGCTTGCCGTAATTCTTGATAAAAAGAATTACGCCTACTATGGCAACCACAATAAAAACTGACCATATTGCAAGTACGATCTTTTTCTTCTTAAGTTCCTGCTTTCTTTTCTCCTGACTTGTCATTATTCCCTCCAAAAATCAACAGAAGGTGTGCCACCTCCTGACAATAACGCACCAGATAGGAATCGAACCTACGCACGCAGCTCCGGAGGCCACTGCTCTATCCACTGAGCTACTGGTGCAAAATACACTCCACTAATATAAAACACTTAATATGGACTGTCAAATATTAATACCGGCACTCTTTCATATCATTCTCGATCTGCTTCTTCAGTTCTTCAACTCCCGGGAATCTCTTTTCCTCCCTGATAAAGCGTTCCGGAACGACCGTTACATTCTCGCCGTAAATATCTTCATTAAAATCAAAAATATATGTTTCAGCTGAAGCCGTCTCACCGCCAACCGTAGGTTTAATACCGATATTTGTTATACCGCGGTATTCTCTGCCCCTAACATCTATCCTTGAAGCATAAACTCCAAATTTAGGAAGGAGCTTGGATGCTTCCGGAAGTACATTGATCGTCGGAAAGCCTATGGTACTTCCAAGATGTCTGCCGTGAACAACCTCACCTGTAAGCTTATACGGTCTTCCAAGAAGCTTTTCAACTTCTTCCATATCGCCGCGTTCCAAAGCTGCCCTTATCTCAGTCGAGCTAACTACCTTACCGTCCACAGTAAGTTTGGCATAGAATTCACAGTCAATATCGTATTTACCACCGATTTCCTTAAGAACTGTGATATCGCCTTCTCTGTTATGTCCGAATCGGAAATCCCTGCCGACAACAACCTTTGCAGCGTTCAGCTTATCCTTAAGGAATTCTCTGATGAAGCTTTCCGGAGACTGCTTTGCGAATTCCTCAGTAAACTCCAACATAACAATATGGTCTATTCCCAGAGACTTAAGGTAGCTGATCCTCTCATCACTTCCAAGTATTCCGGGCTTATTCATATTTATCATACAGACTACAGAGGTATAGCCTTCATTCTTAAGTTCTCTGATCCTGTTGATCAGAAGCTCGTGCCCTCTATGGATACCGTCAAATTTGCCGACAGTAACCGCAGACTTTTTAATATTCAGATTATTTATCAAATCAAGACTGCTAATAATCATATTTATGTCTATCTATCTTATCACTATTTTGAAAATATTCTATCCAAATACAAGATTCTTTATAAAATCGTAAGGTATGGTCGCATCACAGGAACATCTTATACGGCCTGTAGAGCTTTTCCTTCTCGTCATAGCTGTAAAGAGCCTTAAACTCATCGCCAAAATACACCCGAAGCATTTTGTTATCTCGAACAGAGTCTTCGTCACAGCTATCACCCGCCAAGTGCTGAGCATTGTTTTCCTCAACAACTCCGTCATTAGCAATCATCTCAAGCATTTCAGGAGACAATTTGTTTCCGTTAAGAAGGTAGCCTTCCGAACCGTCCTTAACCTTCGCCGCTGGAATATCCCTGAGGAAGAAATCAATCGGCTTAATTGCATCTTCAACTCTTCCTTCACGCACAAGCTCCTCAACTTCGGATATCTTCAGACTGTCCTCAATCCTAAAGTCGCCGGCCTCTCTTCTGATAAGATCAGCCATCAGCGCACCTGTACCAAGCTTCTCACCGATATCACGGCAGAGACTTCTGATATACGTACCCTTTGAGCACTTTACGTAGAATCTTACATAAGGATAGCTTATATCAATCATCTTAATATCGTGTATAGTTATATTTCTTGGCTGTCTCTCAACCTCGATACCCTCGCGAGCATACTCATAAAGCTTCTTTCCACCAACCTTTATTGCCGCATAAAGCGGAGGAAGCTGATCGTAGGAACCCACAAAGGACATTACAGCAGCTTCTATCTCTTCATCAGAAAGAGTCTCACGAGCCTCGAAGCCTTCTGTCTCCGTGATCTTCCCGGCAATATCATCAGTATCCGAGGTTTCCCCCAGCTTCATGACCGCCTCATATTCCTTATGATCAGAAGTCAGCATCTCCGAAAGCCTGGTTGCAGAGCCAAGTAACACTACAAGAACGCCCTCCGCCAGCGGATCGAGCGTTCCTGTGTGTCCAATCTTCTTTTGATGAAATACACCTCTAAGCTTCGAGCATACGTCAAAGGAGGTGAATCCCTTCTCTTTATAGATATTTAGTATTCCGTTATACATTACTTAAGCTGTTCCTCGACCATGGTAAGAACCATGCCGAGTATATCATCAACATTTCCTTCAGTTTCAAAACCTGCCGCATGAACATGTCCGCCGCCGCCAAACTTTGTAGCGATCTCGCTCACATCCACATATTCCTTTGAACGCAGGCTGAACTTAAAGCTCTTTTTGGTAAGCTGGTAAATAAATACAGCCACCTCGACGCCCTCAGTCAGTCTCAACTGCTCAACTATACCCTCTGTATCGGTCGTATTTGCCTTGAACTGCTTAAATGTAGCCTTCGAGATGTAGCCCGAAATCACCTTGCCATCAAGGTAAAGTGTAGACTCAAGCACAGTTTTCGCCATAAGAAGATTCTGCTTATAGCTCTTCTTGTAGAAGGTTTCGTCAATGATCACGTTCGGTCTTGCGCCCAGTGCAATGAGCTTTCCTGCTATCTCCATGGTTCTTTCACTGGTACTGCTGTATTTAAATACGCCTGTATCATGAACCATTCCGAGATAGAGGCACTCAGCAGCTGACTGGCTGAGCTTTTCCATATCAAGGAGCTCGCATATCAGCTCGCATGCCGATGACGAATCCGGATCGATACAGCAGATATCACCAAAGCCCTGATTGCTCACGTGATGATCGATGGTAAAGGTGGTAATGGCATTCGAAAATACCGTACCAAACTTTCCATGTCTCTCTGTATCGGATGCATCTACAGATATTGCAAGGTCATAGCAGATGTCAGCCGGCTCATGCTTGATTTTCCTTGCTCCCGAAAGTATCTTGAAGTTCGGGGAATAGGTCTCTGCATAAGCATCAACTGTCTTATTCTTATAGTTATCATTGATATAATTGTAAATACCGAGGATTGAGCCTATGCAGTCACCATCCGGACGGATATGTCCGAGTATTGCGATAGAATCTGCAGCGGCAATAAGCTTATGAAGTTTTTTAGATTTTTCTCTGATGTCTGTTACCATTCTTATTCCTCTTCAGAATCGCTCATTTCTTCCTTTTCTTCATCTGCTTCATCGTCTTCTACGTCGGACTCAGCTTCTGCTTCTTCACTATCTTCGGAAGAACCGAGTATATCATCAATCTTCTTAGCCATCTCCACACCGTATTCGATCGAATTATCGAGTGTGAAGGTAAGTTCAGGAGTATTACGAAGATTCAGCTTGGCTGCAAGCTCTCTTCTGATGAAGCCCTTTGCAGACTCAAGGCCTTTGATGCAGTCATTCTTTCTGTCACTGTCACCAAGCACGCTGATATAAACCTTACAGTATTTCAGGTCCTTCGTAACCTCCAGCTTTGTGATGGTCGTTCTTACAGGATCGATGCGGGGATCCTTCAGATCATACATGATTATATGACTGAGAACCCTCTGCACGTCGCTGTTCGTACGGCCGCCTCTATAGTTATTTCCTTTTCTCATGTTCTTGGAACCTCAACCATTTTGTAGCACTCGATCTGATCATCAACCTTAATATCGTTGAAGTCTTCAAATACAAGTCCGCACTCAAATCCGGCCTTGACCTCCTTGACATCATCCTTGAATCTCTTGAGTGAAGCAAGCTTTCCTTCGAAGATCTGCTCGCCGTCTCTTGTGATCCTTGCTGAGCATCCACGCTCAACAACACCGTCAAGGACATATGAACCTGCGATAGTACCGATTCCTGAAGCCTTGTAGGTCTGTCTAACCTCTACATGACCGATAACCTTCTCCTCGAAAATAGGATCCAGCATACCCTTCATGGCAGATTCAATATCGTCAATAGCATTGTAAATAACTCTGTATAATCTTACATCAACCTTCTCCTGGTCGGCAAGCGCCTTAGCCTGGGTATCAGGTCTGATGTTAAAGCCTATGATAATAGCATTTGATGCAGCTGCAAGTGTAACGTCCGACTCATTAATGGCACCAACGCCTGAGTGGATGCACTTGATAACGATCTCATCATTTGAAAGCTTGAGAAGACTCTGCTTAACAGCCTCAACTGAACCCTGAACGTCAGCCTTGATGATAAGATCAAGCTCCTTAACTGTACCCTCCTGCATCTTGTTGAAGAGGTCATCAAGAGACATACCACGCTTAGTCTCAGCAACAAGGTTCTCCTTGCCTCTGGTCTTAAATGCATCTGTGATCTCTCTTGCTTCCTTCTCATTCTTTGTTGTAAGGAAGATATCACCTGAGTTTGGAACACCGTTCAGACCGATGATCTCTACAGGGGTTGAAGGAGTTGCCTCCTTAACACGTCTCTGCTTGTGATCGGTCATGGCTCTTACACGTCCGCTCACCTCGCCGATAGCGATATGGTCACCAACCTTAAGAGTACCCTTCTGAACAAGAAGTGTTGCAACAGGTCCGCGTCCCTTATCAAGACGTGCCTCAAGTACAAGTCCTCTTGCCATACGATCCTTATTAGCCTTAAGCTCAAGGATATCAGCTGTAAGAAGTATCATATCAAGGAGGTTATCAAGACCTTCCTTAGTATGAGCTGATACAGGGCAGAATATAGTAGATCCGCCCCAATCCTCTGCGATAAGGCCGTACTCTGTAAGCTCCTGCTTAACTCTCTCTATATTTGCGCTTTCCTTATCAATCTTGTTTACGGCAACGATGATCTCGATACCGGCAGCCTTAGCATGGTTGATAGCTTCGATTGTCTGAGGCATAACACCATCATCGGCAGCTACAACAAGAATAGCGATATCTGTAGACTGAGCACCACGCATACGCATAGCTGTGAATGCCTCATGTCCAGGTGTATCAAGGAAAGTGATCCTCTGATCTCCTACCTTAACAACGTAAGCACCGATATGCTGGGTAATACCACCGGCCTCACCCTCGGTAACCTTACTCTTTCTGATAGCATCAAGAAGTGAAGTTTTACCATGATCAACGTGTCCCATTACGCAGACAACCGGTGGTCTTGGTGTAAGTGTCTCTTCAGGATCTTCTTCATCCTTGAGAAGCTCCTCAATTACATCAACCTTCTCCTCTTCCTCAGCTATACAGTTATATTCAAGTGCGATCTCCGCAGCATCCTCGTAAGAAAGATCTGTATTTACAGTAACCATCTTACCCTCAAGGAAAAGCTTCTTGATAAGTGCATTTACAGGCTGCTTAAGCTTGTCTGCAAGCTCCTTAACTGAAATAACCTCAGGAAGTGTGATCGTCTTGATTACAGGCTCAACAGGCTCCTTCTTCTGTGGTTCCTTCTTAGGAGCTTCCTTCTTTCCGGAATCCTTTCTGAACTGGTTCTTTCCTGCAGGTTCCTTTTCCTCTCTGTCGCGGCGGTCTCTCTCGTATTTCTCTTTATCACGATTGTCACGTCTTGACTCTCTTGCGCTCTTCTCGCGGCTGCGCTGATCATCTGTACCACCGCTGCTTTCTCTTCTGCGATTGTCGCTTCTTGACTCTCTTTGTGGCTTATCGTAATCGTCGTCCTTATCCATTCCGGCCATAGCTCTGTTGTCGAACTTAGGGCGTCTGTCTCCGTCCGGTCTTGGACGTCTGTCATCAGGACGCATCGGTCTATCTCCGTCCGGACGTGGTCTTCTCTCTCCATCAGGACGCATTGGACGTCTGTCTCCATCCGGACGTGGTCTTCTCTCTCCATCCGGTCTTGGACGTCTGTCGTCAGGACGCATCGGTCTCTCTCCATCAGGACGTGGTCTTCTCTCACCATCAGGACGCATTAGGCGTCTGTCTCCATCCGGGCGTGGACGTCTGTCATC
>KL370879.1:95442-445563 GCA_000702245.1 Lachnospiraceae bacterium C6A11
CGTCTGTCTCCATCCGGGCGTGGACGTCTGTCATCCGGACGCATAGGTCTATCTCCGTCCGGTCTTGGACGTCTCTCACCTTCAGGACGTACACCATCCGGACGTGGCCTTCTCTCGCCATCCGGGCGTACAGGTCTGTCTCCCTCAGGTCTTGGTCGTCTCTCGGCATCAGGGCGCACACCATCCGGGCGAGGTCTTCTCTCACCTTCAGGACGTACCTTCTTGTCACCCTCAGCACTTACAGGAGCCTTCTCAACCGGCTTTGCTTCAACCGGCTTTGCTTCAGCCGCCTTAGGTGCAGGTTTTGCGGTGATAGTGTCCTTAACATATTTCATAAGGTCATCATCGATACCGCTGGAAGCCTTAAGGCCTTCCTTTTTACTTCCTACTATTTGTAATACATCATTACTTGATATAGTTTTACCGGTTTCTGCAGATAACTCCTTAGCAAACTCGTAAACTCTCATTCATTACACCTCTTAATTTCCGTCGGGACCGAATTTCTTGATGAAGGTCTTGGCAAAGCCCTCATCAGTTATGGCAAGCACCGTTCTGTCTTCCTTGCCTATCGCATGTCCCAGCTCATCCATATTTCCGCACATCACGTACGGAATACCGTAGTATCTACTTTTATTCTCAAATTTCTTTTTAGTATTATCCGAAGCATCCTCGGCGATTATCACGAAATAAGCTTTTCCTTCCGTGATAGCCTTCTCTGCTGCGAATCCACCTGAAGCCACACTGCCGGCTTTGGCAGCCAGCCCCAGCATTCCGAGTCTTTTATCCATTGTTTCCAAGCTCCGCTGTCAGTTCATCATAGATCTCGTCGCTGACCTTCATACCGAAGGCCTTGCTGAGAGAATTGCTTTTCTTCGCCTTCATCATACACTCCTCAGAGTGGCAGATGTAAGCACCGCGTCCGTTCATCCTACCAGTCTTGTCAAGCATTATACTGCCTTCCGCCGTTCTGATAACTCTTATCAGAGCTGACTTCTCTTTCATCTCGTTGCAGCCTATGCATTTTCTGAGCGGTTTCTTCTTCTCCATGGATCAGTATTACTCCTTGTCATCCGAACCGGAATTCTCATCCTCGTAATCGTCGTATTCCTCGTCGTCGTAATCATCGTATTCCTCATCAGAATACTCTTCATCGTCATAATCCTCGCGGTCATAATCCTCATCATACTCTTCGTCATCATAACCGTCGCGATCATAATCGTCATCGTATTTCTCATTATCATAATCGTCATCATACTTCTCATCGTCGTATTCGCGATCATAATCGTCATTGTAATTATCGTCGTAGTACTCCTCGCCAAGCTCCTTAGCCTGTGACTCACTCTTGATATCGATCTTGTAGCCTGTAAGCTTTGCAGCAAGTCTTGCGTTCTGGCCTTCCTTACCGATTGCAAGTGAAAGCTGATAATCAGGAACAACAACCTTTGCTGACTTCTCGCCATCAAGGAGTCTTACGGAAATAACCTTTGAAGGGCTGAGGGCATGCTCGATAAATACAGCCGGATCCTCGCTCCACTCGATGATATCGATCTTCTCACCCTTAAGGTCGTCAACGATATTATTTACTCTTGTTCCGCTCATACCTACGCAGGCACCAACGGCATCAACATTTTTATCATTTGAGTATACAGCGATCTTTGTTCTTGATCCTGCTTCTCTTGAGATGCTCTTGATCTCAACTGTACCATCTGCAACCTCTGAGATCTCTCTCTCGAAAAGTCTCTTAACAAGGTCCGGATGTGTTCTTGAAACAACAACCTTGAAGCCCTTTGGATTCTTCTTAACTTCAACGATGTAAAGCTTGATCCTGTCGCCTGTTCTGTAGTGCTCGCCCGGGATCATCTCCTGCTCGCTGAGGATAGTCTCCATCTTTTCATCAAGACTGATCGTAAGTCCTCTGTCATTTACCTTCTGAACGATACCTGTTATGATATCCTTCTCTCTTGAAGCGAAATAATCAAATACAGCAGATCTTTCGCCTTCCTTGATAGCCTGAACAATGATGCTTCTTGCCTTCTGAGCTGCAATACGTCCGAAATCCTTGGTCGTAACCTCAACGCGGATCTCATCATCGAGCTTAGCTTCCGGATCATAGTGCTTAGCCTCTTCAAGAGTCATCTCTCTGTGTGTATCGTAAATAACATCTACGACAGTCTTGTTGGCAAATACCTGAATCTTGCCTGTTGTCCTGTCCATCTTTACTTCATAATCAGTATCCTTACCGAAATCCTTCTCGCAGGCAGAATCGAGCGACTTCTCGATAGCCTCCATAAGAACTTCCTTGCTTATTCCCTTTTCCTTCTCTAATTGATCGAGTGCATCAATTATCTCTGACATTTTTTTCTATTCCTCCTAACTTTTGTATAATTCTGGTCAATAACTACTATATTTAAAATACAAATTTTAAAACTACTCCACGAACGCAAGTCTTACACCGGAAATATTGCTGCGTTCAAGCTTTAAGTCCTCTTCGCCTACGTTAACGGTTACACTTCCTTCATCGAAGGCCTTAAGCTCACCTTCAAGCTCCTTCATACCGTTCACGGCACTGTAAAGCTTTACCTCTATTAGCTTTCCGATAGACCTCTCGAAGTCCTTGTCCTTCTTAAGCGGTCTGGTAAGTCCCGGTGAGCTGACCTCTAAGATATAAGCCTCTTCAATCATGTCCGCTTCATCAAGCTTATCCGACAGCTTACGGCTTATTGCCACGCAGTCATCTATGCCTATTCCGCCTTCCTTATCCGCATAAACCCTGAGGATAAAGTCCGGTCCCTCTTTGACATACTCAACATCCCAGAGAGAATAGCCACCCTCTTCGATGATCGGCATGACAAGCTCTGTCGTCCTTTCTTCAATTTCAGTCCTTTTCAATATATCACTCCCGTCTCAAAGTAAAATGGGTTCGGAACCCGAACCCATTCAAGTTAATTTGTATTATGTTAATAGGATTATAACATGTGTTACGTAAAATGCAAGCAGAATTTACGTATTTTCGATGTTTTTGATGTTTTTCATCTTTTTCCTGTAACCCGGTTTTCTAAAAAAGCCGGCAAAATATCCGATAGCAATAACAGGCATAGCTCCGAGGATATCCAGACACGAATGCTGTTTTACAAAGCATATCGATATGGTGATACCCAAAGCGATAAACAGTATTATCGGAAACGCTATCTTATTCGAGAATCTCTTCGATCTCCATGCTCCGAATACAACTGCGAAAGCTCCTACAACATGATCCGAAGGGAATATGCAGGTCGGATTGTCTGCCGCATATATACGTTCCGTCAGCCAGGTGCAGAAGTTATGTCTCGGCATCGGATCCGGCCACATCGTATGTCCCGAAGGATATGCAAAATAGATCACATTCGAAAGCGTAAACGCAACGATGAAATACTTCATCGTCATCTTGAACACATCAACCTCGAAGAGACACGCATATAAGAGAAAGAGTATCCAGAACGGATACCAGAGTGCGTAAAACAGTATAAAATACTCGTTAAACGGTATGATATCATCAAGTTTACAGTGTATCTCATGGAAGTTGGTCAGTGCTCTTCTCTCGGCAACAAAGAAAATATAAGTATGAACCGCAAAGAAAAGTGACCAGAAAACATGTCTGTATTTTGGTTTTACCAAGTCCTTGATACTGTGGAAATCCTTAAAGAGGAAGTCTTCATAAAGTCCTTTTAACATTGTCCTTCTGCCTCTCCAAGTAGTCTACTATATCCTGAACAGTCACAAATGACGAAAGCTTCTCGTCCGGTATCATGATACCGTAATCTTCCTCGATGGTCATAAGGAGCTGCAGTGTATCGATGGAATCCGCACCAAGATCCTCCTTGAAACGCGATTCCGGAAGCACCTGCACATCCTTCAGCTTCAGCTGCTTTATCAGCACCTTTTTTACTTCTTCAAACATTCCCTTATCTCCTTCACTTAAACTTCGGCTGCCTTAATAGTCTCGGCGATCTTCTCATTCAGTCCGCTTTCAACCATTTTGTAAGCCTGTTCAATACATTTGGCAACCGCCACCTTATCACTGCTGCCATGCCCCTTAACAATCACCTTCTCAGAGCCCAGCATAACGCTTCCGCCATACCTCTGATAATTCATGAAGGCTTTCTCTTCCATAAACATCTTCTTCATGAAAAGTGCTCCAAGCTGGTACTTTTTCTTTTTGTTTATATCATTTTTGATCTTCTTCAGAAGTTCAAGTGCAGTCCCCTCAACCGATTTCACAAGAACATTTCCTGAAAAACCATCACAAACGACAAGATCATAATCTCCGGAAAGAAGCTCTCTTGCTTCCATATTTCCAACGAAATTGATATCCGGAGTTTCCTTTAATAGCTTATATGCCTCTCTGCGGAGATCATCGCCCTTTTCTTCCTCAACACCGATATTAAGAAGACCAACCCTCGGCTTATCCATCATAAATGCAGTTTCAAGAAATCTGCTGCCCATGATGGCAAACTGCTGAAGCATATCTGCATTTACATCAACGTTTGCTCCGCTGTCACAGATACCGATAACTCCGCCCTTCATTGTTGGAAGTATCGGACAAAATGCAGGTCTTCTGACTCCCTCGATACGAGGTATCCTTAGAGTTGCCGCAGCCACAAGGGCTCCGGTCGCGCCATTACTGACCATGGCTGATATATTTTCATCCTCTCGAAGCATCTTTATCGAACGCATCATAGAGCTGTTCTTCTTAAGTCTGATGGCATCGGTCGGTTTATCGTTACCGGTAATAACCTCCGGCGCATGAACTATCTCTATTCTGCTCTTAAGATTGTCTACCAGAGAAAGCTTTTTGTTATGTTTTTTTGCAGAGGTTTTGATGCCCTTATAGGTATCGTCAAGCACTCTTTCTATATCCTTCTCATCCCCCACAAGGACCACATGTATATCCTTATGCTTGATGAGCTCAATTATGGCTCCGTGTATATTTGCTTCAGGGCTGTTATCGCCCCCGAGCGTATCCACTATTATTTTCAATCTGCCCGTCCTCCTGTTTAGTGGCTTAGAAAAAGCTTTCTGAACGGGTCAGGAAAGCTTTTTAATGTAGGCTCTTCTTCTTTTATGCTGAACGGCATTGAATCTCTTCCACTGGTTACGTATCGAATGATTATCAACCAGATTGAGGTTGGTCTCAGCGTATTCTATGCCGTCCTCGCGGAGCATTCTTACAAGTCCAGCTGCGATAAGTGCATTTACGCCCTTATTCTTATATTCTGGTGCTACCGCGATGAGTCCGAGATCAAGGATCTTCGGATGTTTGATGGCCTTAAGCAGTCTGCCAAGCGCCATCGGAGTTATATGTCCGTAAGACTTCTGAACTGCCTTCGACAGAGATGGGAAGCACAGTCCGAGAGCAACAACTTTATCGTTTTCATCAAGTACAACACCGCAATGATTAAGATCTATAATAAGCTTGAAGTTTGATATCAGCATCTTCTTCATTCCGTCTGTGAAAGGAACTGTGCCGTAAATATCCTTATATGCTTCATCAAGCAGTTCAAAGAAGGCATCGGCGTATTTATCCAGGAAATCATTAACACCGTCTGCCTCACCGTAATGAAGATTGTAACGCTTCATGATGAAGTCAGCCATCTTCTGGATGGTGTCGTCTCCCTCGTCAGGTGCGTAGATCTTACTTTCTACCCACTCAACCTCTTTCTCGTAGCCGCAGTATTTTATAAGCTCCTCATAATAATCATAATTATACTGCTCTTCAAAGGTTGAAAGCTCATCAAAGCCCTCAACAAGCAGTCCCTCTCTCTCAAGATCCGAGAAACCGAGAGGTCCGCATACTATATCCATGCCTTTTGATGCGCCCCACTTCTCGACAGCATCAAAAAGGGCCTTTGCAACCTTCTTATCATTTATCGAATCGAATCTCGTGAATCTGATCCTGTTTTCGCCTGTTTTCTCATTGCTTGATCTCTGAAGTATGCCGGAGATTCGTCCTGCAATCTTGCCGTTCTTGTAAGCGTTGAAATACACTGCATCGCAGGTATCATAATATACATAATTCTTACTGAATATCTTCTTCTCATCACCATAAAGAGGTGGTACGAAATAAGGACTGCCCTTATACAATCTGAGCGGAAAATCAAGGAATTCCTTCTTTTCCTTTCTGGTTTTAACCTCTCTGACTTCTATCATATACCTTCCTCCTGAATAATAAACTGATAACGCAGTTCCCACATATTATATGCGTCACCTTCGAAAATACCATTTTATCTATGCTTTGCATGGAAGCTCACGCCAACTGTATTTGGACCGCAATGGCTTCCTGCTGTCGGATTTACATTTGTTATCTCAAGTCTGATATCCTGACCAAACCTGCTCTTAAGAAGATCAGCAAGTTCCTCTGCAAGATAAGGTGCATCGGCGTGAGCAACTATGATCCTGTGCTCCTTAACATCCTCACCAAGCTCTTCAACGTAGCTTACAAGTCTCTCGACAGCCTTGCTCCTGCCCTTTTCCTTGCCGATACTTACCATCTTACCTTCTTCATTCATATAAATGATAGGTCTGATGCCAAGCAGTGTTCCCATGGTTCCGGCGATTCCGGAAACTCGTCCGCTGTGTCTGAAGAACTTCAGGTCATCTGCGAAGAAATAAACCGCAAACTTATCGATCTCTGTCTTCGACCACTCTATTATCTCATCAATCGTTTTGCCGGCTTTATAAAGATCACCGATCTCTTTAACTATATTTAAACTTCCGATGGTTATGCCCTTCGTATCTATATCGTAGATAGTCCTGAAAGGGTATTTCTCTTTAAGCTCAAGTATCGCCTGATCCATAGCATCAAAGGTTGCAGACATTGCTCTGGAGAAATGAACATAGAGGATATCATTTCCATCCTTAATGAACGGCTCAAAATACTGTACATATCTATCCTTGCTGATAGCACTTGTATTTGGCAGAACTCCGCCGCGCAGCTTCTCGTAAAATGTATGCGCATCAAAGGTATCAAAATCCTCGTAAGGATAAACTGTATCACTATCTATGCTGTAAGGCATGCTAATAAGCTTGTAGCCATATTCAGCCGCTTCTTCAGGGGTTATATCTGTATCTGTATCTGTGAAAAGTATTAACACTATATGGTACCTCCATGTTAAATCTTACTCTTTGCAGCATCTTTAATTATAACCGATTTACACCTACTTTTTCAATATGTCGATGCCATTAGAACAAGATTTTTTATGCTCTACATCAGAACGAGCATGTAATCAAATATTGGCTGTTTTCCGTCAATAACGACAAACTCTGTCCTCTTATAGATACCTGAAAGCTTATCTTTAAGCATATCAGTCTCATCGCCGGTGGTATCCTTGCCTGCGATCAGTATAGCCACGTCATAATCTCCGCAGTTAATATCCTTCGCAAGCCCCATCACAGCATCACTTCTGTCCTCGGTATCAAGATATATCTTATCTCCAACAAAGCCGATATAATCGCCCTCTTTTATAGCAACGCCGTCCTTGCTCGCCTCGCGGTTAGCCTTGGATACAACGCCTGTAACTACAGCCTCTGCCGCTTCTTTGGCACTTTCGATTATAGCGTCCACATCGTCTGTAGAGGTATCAAGCATAGAGATGGCCGCATAACCTTCCCCGATAGTCTTGGTATCGATAACCCTTATATCGGAATCCTTATACAGCTCCGCCGCCTGGCAGGCTGTAAGATATATATTACTGTTATTTGCAAATACAAATATTGTATCCGCACATACATCATCAAAGCTCTTTATAAAATCCTCGGTTGACGGATTCATACTCTGTCCGCCATCAACAACCGCATCACAACCAAGAGAGATGAAGAACTCTTTTATTCCTTCACCGGCTGCAACACTGACGATACCGTATTTCTTACGGACCTTCTTCCTGAAGCCGTTACTGTTCTCTGTCTTTTCCTTCTTCTCTTCAGTCTCATGATGCTGAAGAGTCATGTTCTCTATCTTCAGAGTAAGGAACTCACCGTATTTCTGGCAATGATTCAGAATATTGCCCGGCTTCTTCGTGTGAACATGAACCTTAACGACCGAGCCGTCACGGAATGCAACAACCGAATCACCCTCACCGTTCAGGTACTCAATAAGCTCGTCAAGATTGAAGGACTCCTTATCCTTCTTGCCGCTCTGAAGCCTGAGCAGGAACTCGGTACAATAGCCGAACTTAAGCTCCGTCTCCTCATTAAATAACGAAATATCAACTTTTTTCTTCTGACCTGGGATCATCGGTTCTTCTGAAATAACCGATTCACCGGAAAGAGCCTTCCTCATACCTTCAACTATGTAGATGAAGCCGGCTCCGCCGCTGTCAACAACTCCTGATTCCTTAAGTACTGCCAGAAGCTCCGGCGTACGTTCAAGAGATGAATGAAGTTCAAGCAGAAAATCATCAAAGAAATCCTCGAAGGTACTGTCATCCTTAACCCTCTCGGATGCATATCGAACCGCATCTTTATATACGGTGAGAATCGTTCCTTCAACCGGAATCGAAACTGCTCTGTAAGCTTCTTCAACGCCGGATTTAAAGGCTTCCGAAAGACCTTTTACATCAGTCTCATCGCAGCCCTCCAGACCATGTGATATTCCGGCAAAAATACGTGAAAGTATAACTCCCGAATTGCCTCTGGCACCCAGCAGCATTCCCTTTGCAGCACTTGCGGCAACCTCATCAAGAGAAGAATTGTCGTAAGACATTACCTCGGTATTACCCGAATCAATAGTCATGAACATATTATCGCCTGTGTCGCCATCAGGGATAGGGAAAACATTGAGGTCATTGACCTCTTCTCTTTTCTCTCCAAGCATGGCAGCACCGCTGCGGAGCATGCTGGCAAATGTATTACCATTTAATACTTCCATATATGAAAAACCTCACAAAATGTCATCATAAACCCCCATTAAGATTATATTTTACCACCCTATATATTGCAATGTTTTTTTAGGTGTCATATTGCGACATTTGAATCGTTTTGTCCAAATTTTACTCACTTTTTGTAAATAGTCCAAAAGGAAAAGCCCCCCATTACGGAGGACTTTCCATCATTAGCCTCAGGCTACCTTTCTGGAGAGTAATTCATGATCAGACCTCATAATATTATATGCAGTATCAAAGATTTTTGCGTTCTTCGCAGTTATCATTTTGGAATTTATGAGTTCCTGCTTTGTATTTTGCAGGTAAAGAGCGAGCTCATTCGAACTATCCTGAAGCGCCTTCAGATTCTGCTTCGAAAGTGCCGGGTATTTTCCATTACTCCTAGGAGTGTAGAAAAGCCTTATATTCTTCTGATAATTGTCCATAAGCCCCTTCAGAAGAAGCATACTTGTCGAAAGAACCTCACTGGCCGGATTCCTCTGCCCAAGCTTAGCAATAGTCGATTGAAAATAACTGATTATATCTGCTGATGCCTCCGGCATCTTATCAACTGATTCAAGTTTCGCAAATTGTTTCATATCCGATTCCCCCAATGCAAAATACACGCATTTCCATACAAACGGTCATTACGCAGACCATTCCATATTTAACATCTGCGTTCATTCTATCAGACGAAATATAACAAAAGCGCAACAAAAAACAGCTGAAACTTATAGAATCAGCTGTTTTTGTTATTAAACTTCACCTACCGGAATACCGTTCACGGTAAGATCCTCTGTAAGTTCGATCACGAGGCACTTCTTGCCGTCGATGACTCTTGTATCAATGATGTCCGTATGCTTACTGTTGATCCTGAGGACCATATCCTTGGTCTTAACCTCAAAGTTTCTGGTTGGCACTACATTATCTGCGAAAAGCTTCTCCTCAACCTTTACACTTGGTACACGCCTCTGTGTATCCATAGCCGGCATCTCTTCGCCGTTTTCACTGACCGATTCGATATTTTTCTTATAAATCTTCTGCATATCAAACTGATCATCAAACTTCCTGCTGAAATCCTTCAGCTTCTCTTCAGAAACACCGCTGTTTTCAAACACATTTCTCACAGCAGTCTTATCGAGAAATACAGTTTCGCCATTCGACTCGTTCTTTATTGTCTTGATCGTTTCGCTCAGGTTCTCCTGAACAGCAAGCACAGTCTCGAAGCTTGAATCATTGCCAAGTATGTCTGACACAAACTCAGTAAAGCCGGCCTTCTGCTGCTTTGCAGGAAGTGTGGTTGAAACCTTGAGAACATCTTCAAGAAGCATATCCTGAATATTATCTGTTCTCTTTGTTGAATAAAGTATCATCGTATAGTCCGAGCTTCTCTCATTAAATGCAGGATAAATAAAGCCCGTCTCAGGAAGTTCAACCGCAAAGCTCTGCCTGAGCGTATGTATCTCTCCAACCGTCTCATCAAAACCAAGCCCGGGTTTCGTAAGCTTCATCGGACATATACTGCAAAGAATGTAGTTATAAACCTCATCAGAAGCGTCCTCTTCCATTATGCCGTCCGTAGTCATTCCCGGCACATCATATGATTGATATATCAGAAGTATCAGGTAATTACCGACAATATCATAACTGCTTATGACCTTATCGTAAAAGCTCTGAAGCACCTCATCATCCTTCAGTTCAGATCTTCTGATCCTGTCAAGCAGACCATGTCCTGCCGACTCATCCGCTCCACCTTCAGTAAAGGCCATATCCAGAAGGTTCTTCCCCGGCACACCAGAAAGAGTCTTTCTAAATATTTCAAGGTATTTATACATTTCCTCCTCAGGAAGATTGTAAAACGATTCATTAAAGGTCTTAACCTTATTCTTCTCGCCGTTCACATAGCATCCTGCAAGTCTCAGTATGCTACAGTCCTGTACGCTGTCATACAGTGCTTTAATCTCATTAATCTCTTTTCTGTTCATCTTATTATGTCCTTCAAATAGTATTTTATAATTTCAACGCTCTCCCATTATACACGAAAATCCCATAAATAACTATTGATGTCGCATAATATTAATATTTTCAAACATAGGGCCTGTCAATACGCACAATTATTATATCAACGTATCAATAAGAGCTTTCTTTGATTCTTTATAAACCTTATAACTGTTAATGATCGGGGTATTAAAGTCGATAAGCTTCACCTCACGAAGCTTCTTCTCCCTGATGTAAGTATCTGCCATATCTTTCGGAAGGAATGTATAATTATCCTTCCCGATCAGGTACGGCACAATCTTCATACAGTCATCAATCTCAAGCTCAAACTGGTGGAACCTCGGAAACAGCTTTCTGATAAACTGTCCGACATCCTGAAGCGCAAAATTACACATCAGATAATTCTCTTCTATCAGCTGGTCACGTTTTATACCGCGAGCGTATTTCTTATTATTTATGTCCGTAACAAGGATCAACTTGTCCTGCTTATATAATTCCGAGCATATTGCAGCCTTCTTCAGCGGAATATAAACAAATACAACATCAAATATATCCTCCTGAAGCATTTCCAGTAAGTGATCAGAATAACCTATAGTTATCTTCAGCGAATTCTCAGGATGCTTTCCTCTATAATCCATTATCTGCGGTGCAAGATGTCCCTCATAGATAGAATCTGCGCATCCAATCCTTATATGATTCTCAAACTTACGCTCAGTCATCATTTCGGCCAGTGTATTTTCCGTAAGACTCAGAACCTTCTCAGCATAAATCTTGAATCTTTCACCCTCATTGGTAAGCTGAACACTCCTGTTTGTACGATTAAAAAGGCTTATCTTCAGCTCCTTTTCAAGCTCATTTATCCTGTTTGTGACCGTCGACTGCGCCACAAACAGCTGGTTCGCAGTTTTCGTAAAACTCTTGGTTTCTGCAAGTGTTTTAAAGGTTTCCAGCGTTTGAATATCCATAGCTCTCCTCCTATTTATCTATATTTCGAATTATTATTATCATTTTTATTCACTTTACACATAATACAACATATGTTTATACTTGTACACATATTTATGAAAAATACGGAAGGAGCCGCCATGAGAGATATTATTTTAAGCAACAAAACCTATAAGCTGGAGCAGGATCCATACATTTATCAGCTTCAGGACACAGCTGAACCGGAGCTTTTCAGAGAAATGTTCCCTTATGTTGAAACACCGAAGATCACCTTCAACTACCGCCGCGTCCCTGAAAATATGCCTGAAGATATCTTCATCACCGACACAACCTTCCGCGACGGACAGCAGTCAAGAGTTCCTTATACAACCGAGCAGATGGTACATATTTATAAGCTTCTGAATAAGCTTGGCGGGCCAAACGGCATGATCAGACAGACCGAGTTCTTCGTATATTCTGAGAAGGATCGCCGTGCTCTTGAGAAATGTCTCGAGCTTGGCTACAAGTTCCCTGAGATAACCACCTGGATCCGTGCATCAAAAAAAGATTTTGAACTGGTCAAATCTATCGGAATCAAGGAAACAGGTATTCTGGTAAGCTGTTCGGATTATCACATCTTCCATAAAATGGGTCTTACACGTAAGCAGGCTCTTGATAAATACCTGGGAATCGTTTCAGACTGTATAGAGGCCGGTCTCCGTCCAAGATGTCACTTCGAAGATATAACAAGAGCTGATTTCTACGGTTTTGTTGTACCTTTCGCTAACAGCCTTATGAAATTATCTAAGGAAAGCGGTGTTCCTGTTAAGATCCGCGCCTGTGATACTATGGGTTACGGCGTTCCTTATCCTGGTGCTGCTCTCCCAAGAAGTGTATCCGGCATCATCTACGGTCTGCAGCATCATGCTGACGTACCGTCTGAGATGCTTGAGTGGCACGGCCACAATGATTTCTACAAGGGCGTTGTAAATGCAACAACTGCCTGGATGTATGGCGCTTCTGCTGTAAACTGCTCTCTCCTCGGAATCGGTGAGAGAACCGGAAACGTTCCTCTCGAAGCAATGGTCTTCGAGTACGCATCACTCCGCGGAACACTTAATGGCATGAACACTCAGATTATTACAGAGATAGCCGAGTATCTGCAGAATGAAACCAACTACGATATTCCACCAATGACACCATTTGTCGGAAGCAACTTCAACATCACAAGAGCAGGTATCCACGCTGACGGAATGATGAAGAATCCTGAGATCTATAACATTTTCGATACAGGAACTATCCTCAACCGTCCACCACGTGTTTCTATATCAAATACATCCGGATTGGCCGGTATCGCCTTCTGGGTTAATGAATTCCGCAAGTCTCATGGCGAAGCTGAGCTTGAGAAGAATGATCCTGTTATCGTAAAGATTCACGATTGGGTTATGGCTCAGTATGATGAGGGTCGCGTGACCACGATCACTGACAATGAGCTTGAGGAGATGTACAAGAAATATAGTGAATGATGCAGATTACAAAACACTAAATATTATACTCATATTGTTATATACAACATAGTGTTTCACATTAATTCCAAATATAAATGGCCGCCGGTGTTCCGGCGGCCTTGTAGTTTAACTATATATCTCATACGAATCCGGCCAGGCTCTGCAGATCAGCGTCAGGCCGTATTTTTCAGCAAGTTTTACAGCTTCTTCGGTTGGTACAGCTTTGCTGACAAGTATGGGAACACCTGCCGCAACTGTTTTTATGACCATATCGGCCGCAACCCTTCCGGTAGTATATATCATACACTCCTGCGGTTTCTCACCTTGAAGAAGCATCGCTCCAACAGCCTTATCCAGAGCATTGTGCCTGCTGATATCTTCAAACGAAAGTATCCTTCCATTGCCGAAGCGTAAATAACAGCTGTGGGTTCCGCCGGTGCTCTTATGCAGCTCACCATCTTTCTTGAAATATTCAGCGAGTTCAAATATATGCTCAGAAAGCGGAATCACCTTAGATTCTATATTATCTTCATTAATATTTGATACACTCTCTGAATCATCACTTTCACGCACCAGGAATTGTTTATTACCTGTACAGCAGGTTGGCTCAACTCCATCAAAAGCTTTAAACTTCACATCTCCGATAAGCATAACCTCAGCTATATCTCCCTTGCCACAGATAAAAAGCTCTTTAACCTCATCAATATTACGGATGATCTTCTCAGTATATAATCGGCCAATAACAAGCTCCGTAAGGTTCTCCGGTGTGCATGACAAATAAAACGCCTTCTGTCCATTCACAGTCACAGTAATAAACTTCTCGCGTATAATCTCAATTTCCTTCTCTGCAGTCTCCCCGGAAGCCTTCACCACAGTACACTTCACAGAAGCTGTTGTCGCTATATTATTTGCATGATTCTTATATTTATCATTCATGATTCGTTATCCGTTATTATTTAAACCTAAAACGCCTGAGCAGATATATCTTTACAGCAACCAGTACCGCCACATAAAGCGCCGAGTGAGCCAGAATAAGCATCGTTCCCTTAGGATCAAATATATCTGTTTCTCTTACCATATCAAAGCCGTCCATAAGCGGCGGAAGTATGATATTCAATACTTTTGCCGAGGCCCATTTCTCTATTATCGAAACCTTGCAGATTGCCAGAACAGCTGTCAATACTACAAAAAGTATGCTGTTTTTCTTTCTTGTAATTATTCTCTGGTGAAACAGATCACCCAAAGCAATTCCGCAAATGCCATTTCCAATGACTATTAAGGTTCCGTATAAAACATCAACCGGTTTTAAGGTTCTCGAAAAAAAGCCCTCTTTAAACTTGCTACAAATGAGTGGATATGCTATAACAACCGCCGCGTAGAATAACATGATGCTATACAGTACCAGCTCTCTGGAAATATAATAATCCGCGTTTCTTCTGCTGTGCATTATAAATATTTCCTCATGAACATCCTTCTCCTTAAGCTGTATGCTCATGGATATGTACACGCTGATGACAAAAAGGAAGAATCCAGATATAAGAAAGCTGCCTGTAATCTGTACAGGGATCACCGAATACATCACGCCTAGAAATGCAACAACAGCAACAGTAGGCATAACAAGAACTGTGCTTTTGATCACATTTGTCATTTTCAGTTTATAAAGGCTAAATATACTCCTCAATTCCTATAACCTCCCAGCCATCATCATAAAGCTTCATCACAGTCTCTTTTATCTGTGTTTCCTTCACCTTAAGCATATATTTATTACCACGAAGGATCATTTTCGGCCAGCATTCATTATCATTTCTTCTGACAAATATTCTGAAGCTTGCTTCGCTGATTGTTTCAAGGTTTTTAAGCTTACCCTCCTCTATCGTAAATATCTTGTCAGAGAGTTCATCCATCAGTTTCTTTTCGTGACAGGACATAAAAATAGTGATTCCCTGTTCCTTCAGCTCGTTTATTTTAGTAATAAATACTTCCTGTGAATCAGCGTCCTGCCCCGATAAAGGTTCATCAAGAAGAATTATGTCATGAGGAGCCATAAGCGCCTGAATCACTCCAACCTTCTGCAGACTGCCCTTAGACATATTATTCATTTTGATATATGTCATATCATCAAGGTAAAAATCTTTGATCAACTGTTGAACCTTGCTGTATTTGACGCCTTCCATCTCAGCTATTCTTTTCAGGTAATACTCCATCGTGACATCAAGGCCGATGAATCTCTCCGGAACATACGAGAATCTTATCTTACCGAAATACCTAACACGTCCCTGGTTAATACTCACAATTCCGCCAATAACCTTCAGAAGCGTACTCTTACCGCAACCATTATGGCCTGCAAAAGCAACCGACTCTCCCTTTACGAAGTCGTGGGAGATGCAGTCTAAAACTATATTATTTTCATATGATTTTGAAACGCTTTCCAGCGTTACTATATTTTCACTCATAAAAAAACCACTTATTACTCAATCTTCTCGTATTCTGCTGTGTTATACTTTGGTGCTTCATAAAACTTAATATTCTTCATTGTATTATCTCTCATCTTTATGATTTCATATTGTTAAACATATCAACCATCTCCTGGAGTTCCAGGTAGCGTTCCATCTTTGCTTCTATCTTGGCATCAACCTCTTCCTTTTCTTTGGTCAGTTCCATAAGATGCGGGAAGTCAGTTGCCGATTTCACCATCTCTTCGTCAAGCTGCGCACTTCTAGCTTCTAATGCCTCGATCTCTCCTTCTATACTGTCGTATTCTCTCTGCTCATTATAGTTAAGCCTGGTCTTCTCACGAGGCTGCTTATAGCTGTTTTTCGCAGACTTTTCTTTTCCTTCAGCAGCGCAATCCGGTTTATTCTTCGCAGACCCTGTTTTATCTTTCGCAGACGCACTGTTATCTTCTTCAGCTCCGCTGCCGGCACTCTTATGAAGGAGATAATCACTGTATCCTCCTTCACTCTGCATCAGCGTGCCATCAGGTTCAAACGAAAATATCCTTGTAACAACTCTGTCCAGAAAATACCGGTCATGCGAAACGGTTATAACGATTCCTGCAAAGCTGTCCAAAAAGTCCTCTAAGATCCTTAGAGTCTGAATATCCAGATCATTTGTCGGCTCATCAAGGATTATCACATTCGGCGCCTCCATAAGCACCTTCAGAAGATAGAGCCTTCTCTTCTCACCGCCGGAAAGCTTCTCGATCGGAGCGTATTGCATATTTGCATCAAAGAGGAATCGCTCGCACATTACGGAAGCCGAAGTCAGTCCATCAGTTGTCCTGACATATTCAGCAGTTTCCTTAATGTAGTCGATAACACGCATACTCTCGATCTTCTTGATCCTGACACTGTCTATCGAAGCAAGCCCCGTACCGTCAAAATCAGCCGCTGCCCTGTACAGCGCTTCATTCTCCTGGCTGAAATATCCGATCTTGATCGTCTGACCGATCTCAACTTCTCCACTGTCAGGCATTATCTCACCGACTATACATTTTAAAAGCGTAGACTTTCCGCAGCCGTTTGGTCCGATAATCCCTATTCTGTCCAGCTTCCTGAAACTGTAAGTAAAATCTCTAAAAAGTGTGCGGTCACCATATCCCTTTGATATCTTATCAAGAACTATGGTCTTGTTTCCCATTCTTTGAGGCAGTGAGCTTAGTGCGACCTCTCTCTCCTCCTCAGGTCTCTCTCTGTCACGAAGCTCCTCGAATCTCTTGATATGAGCTTTCTGTTTGGTCGATCTTGCTCTTGCTCCGCGCCTTATCCACGCAAGATCCTTCCTGTAAAGCGTTGCCGCCTTCCTTTCAGCCGCCTTCTCAAAGTCGAGCCTCTGTGACTTCAGCTCCAGATATCCGGAGTAGTTGGCTGTATATCTATATGCATTTCCTTTATCTATCTCTATTATCTGATCGGTCACTTCATCCAAAAAATACCTGTCGTGCGTAACCATAAGGATGGCTCCTCTGTATCTTTTCAGGAAGTCCTCCAGCCACTCGATCATCTCCGAATCAAGGTGGTTCGTCGGCTCATCAAGTATCAGAAGGTCTGCTGGCGTCATGACCGCTGCCACAAGAGCCGCTCTCTTCTTCTGCCCTCCTGAAAGTATCGACGGACTGCATTCCGGATCATTTATACCCATTTTAGCCAGATTCGCCTTGATCTCGCCCATCTTATCCCAGTGATCCCCACCGGCATAGATTGCATCGGTTATATTTTCCAGAAGCGTCTTATTCATGTCGAATTCCGGATTCTGCGGGAGATACGAGATACGTATATCGTTTCCCATAACGACCTTTCCGTCGTCAGCAGTCACCTTTCCCGCCGCTATCGCCAGCATCGTCGACTTTCCGGTTCCGTTAGCTCCAACCACACCTATCTTGTCGGCGCTGTCTATTCCTATGCAGACATCGCTCAGAACCGGCTTATTCATGTATGTTTTTGAAATATTCTCAAGGTTTAAAATATTCACAGTTTTACTTCTCCAACAATATTTCGTATCGTCTCCCAGTCGAAGCATCTTGTATAGTTCTCTCTTGGAAATACAGCTTCCTGATTCCACGGACGATCATAAACCAAAACCTTCATATCCGGCAGATGATCAAAGAACTTGAAAGCTGTCGGCGAATCTTCTACAGCCACATCAAAATGCATCTTATAATAGTCCTCAAGCTCCAGGCTGAAACTGCTGTTTCTGATGAAATTGTCTCTGCCGTATTTATTCAGGCAATACAGCTTAACCCTCTCAAGCCCATGCTCGTCCAGCCATGCACGTGACGGTTCAAAGGAACTGAAAGGCCTTCCGGTTATTATCGATACTTCATGCCCGCTGTCTATCCAGCTGTTAACTACCTCTACAGCTCCAGGAGTCTCATCATAAGTTATCAGAACCTCCGGCCTGTGAGCCTCTATCATCATCTTCTCAAAATCATCGTCCGTCAGTGAAAATGATTTCTGCAGGTCAAAATATCTTATCTTCTCGTATGGAATATCCAGCCCGAACATTCTGTCTATAAGCCCCGAGAAATATCTTGCAGTCTCACACAGACAATCATCAAAATCAACGTATATATTCATTACAGTTTCCTCCAGCCCAATTACAAAGGACTTTTCCTGTTCATCGTTTTATTCGTTCTGCTTGTATTTACCATATATCTATCTTATTTCCTCGTTCTGCAGAATACCTTGAATCGTAATCACCCCCTGAATAGTCCACAACATTACAGGTGTAATCGATAGTCTTCGGGAAATCCTTTTCTATCTGCTCGGTCATAATACCGTTATCATGCAGAAGCTTAATACATTTGCAGACGTTTGGAAGCTTATCCCACGCATTTGTGTCCATTTTATACGTCAATTCACTAAATATGTTTCTTAAAAACGGATAGATTATCTCAACTTCAGCCAGAAGTACTTCATCTGATTTGATACAATCAGGATAATCCTTCTGAAGTGATCCCGGAGCATCTGTACAATACGCCATTATGCGACCTGCTGCATCATGAGCCGATGCAAGAAGCCTGATCTCCCAATACGAATCAAGCGGTTTTGCAATGATAACAGGTGCAAGCTCCTTCCTAAGAGCAGGAAGTACTGCGCTTGTATCATTTAACCGACGCACAGCATTAACTCTTGCAGAAATACTCTTTGATTCAGTCACGATTTTCTGCAGCAGTTCACTGCTATTTACTTTTTTAGCACTATCCTCCGCAGCATGACCAATCATGCCATTTATTGCGATTCTAGCCAGGACCTCTTCATCTCGAAGCGCTTCTATGGCATTACTTGAAACACCCAAATACCACGGTCCATATGCTTCAGCTTCATTTAGAGCAGCTTTTTCCAGCAATACTGTATTTTCTATATTCTGTACAATTATCGCCTGTATGCGGTGGCTGCCACACTTATCAAAGAGCTCTTCAAGCCTATTCTGCTCACCCAGCCCTTTTAACGTTTTGGCAGCGGAAATAAATCTTTCCTCATTGTATTTATCAGGTCCATCCATCGGCTTCCCCGAAGAAAACTCCATCAAAACCATTTCACAAACTTCAGGATCTTTCAACTTCTTTATAGCGACAGCCCGCAATCTGTCGCCAAGCTCCGGATCCAGAGAAGCTGCTTTCAGCTTCTTTGTACTATTCTCTTCCTCCAGAGCCGCAGCCCTCTCTCCATAGCTTTTCTTCTCGTTATAATATATAGGTTTAAAGAGCAAATACCCCACTCTCCTTTACGATTTAATACCCCGAATAATCAAACTCCAGGTTCTGCCAAACGCCATTATCATCGATATATTTACAATACAGAATATCCTTCTCGGTATCTATTGCCTCAAACTTTGTATTCCAGATAGGTGAAAATTTGTCATCATCGGCAACAAATTCCGGAACCGGATGATCCTGCGAATAATTGCTGGTAATACGATATGTTGACCTGTCAAAATCATCATAATTGCTTCTGCGATCATCATTCATCATAAGATAACTGAGCGTATTATCATCAAGAACAAAGGTCGGATCAATATGATACTCATGACCGTTTATCTTAACATAGCTCCATGCGTGAGACATGTTATCATACCCACGTATTCCACTCATTGTAGTCGCCTCAACTCCCGCCTGAAGCAGTATATATGAATATGCTGTCGATATTTCCTGACAGATGCCTGTTCCTTTATCCAGGAAGTTAATACTGCTCAGTTCAACAAATTCACCTGCTTGTTTCCTTTCATAGAGATCATAATCATATGTGTAATGATGTGCAAAATAATTATAGAGTGCGATGACCTTCTCAAAATCAGAATAATCATCTTCCATCGATTCATTAAGTATTTCCACGATCATATTTTCAAAATCGGAAATACGCTTTAAAACCTGCTCATGATCATATTTATAATTAAAGTGTGCAATACCGTCGATCACGGCAATTTCCTCAGGCAGCGGATAGTCAAGCACATCAACCAGTACAGGGAATAATCTCTCAGGAAACTGCCCCATAACCCAGCGATAGGTTTCATAATCAGGGCACTCAAAGGTATCCTCTCCTGCCAATACTGCATCAACCAGATTGTACCAGGTCTCACACATCGTTTCGCCAAAGAGGTCTTTCATGTATCCACTGCAAACCTTAGGCTTGAATTCATAGTGTCCCGGCTGCTTTTCCGGAACCGTCGGACCCTCTGCAGTCTTATCCTCTATAGTTATATCTTCTGTAACGTCGACAGTGCTTGAAGCCTCAGTCTTCACCGCCTCAGTATTTTCCTTTTTATCTTTCTTTGATCCACAACCCTGCAGCATCGAAAATGCTAGGCACGCCATTATTATTAAGCTAATACGTTTCTTCATATTATCCCCTTTTCATGTAATTTAGTTTTCATATCATTTATATATAACTTCTGGCAAATCATTTACTCATACTTCAGCCCGATCTGTTTTAGGCAAAAAAGCCTTGCTAACGCCAACAAATATCAAATATGTTATGAGTGTTCCGAAACACACATCGCTCAGGAAATGATTCGTCATATGAATACGATTATATCCGTAAAGGATTACAAAACCACAGGCAAATATAAACGCTATGATATTCACTTTCCTGCTGTGAACCTTAAAAGTATCTGTGATCATCGGCAGAGCAAACATCATCGCAGCTATGGTCATATTTCCGCTCGGCCATGACTTGAAACCGTCATTACTTCCTGCATAGTTCGGTCTCATCTCCCACCAGTTCCGAAACTCGCTTGCCGGATCATCTAACGTGAGAAGATACTTATATCTTGGTCTCGATGCGACCTGCTTCAGCCACTGATTCACGTTATCAGACAAAATACCTGCAACAAGAATCGCTGCTCCAACAGCGATCAAAACATCAGCATCCTTATCATCAAGCAGCTTATAGCATACAATCATCGGCCAGATATACAGCATCGCTATGATAAGCCAGCAGAGAACTGCAAGAAAGAATGATGACTCGCCCGCTTTAAAATGCATCAATTCACGTAACTTGGCCCCACTGTAGCTGTTCGTGTAATAAACAGCCAGAAACCATCCTATCACACAAAGCAGTTTTCCGGCCGTGACAAACCCCTTATTTCTCAGCCCCTTGTAGAGGCACATTCCGGCCGCCGGATATAAACAATACGAAAAATAACATCCAAATGCCGCGAAATACGAGCCTGTCTCGGTAACATTTGCTATACTTTCATTGATCTTAAGATCACAGAAAGAGCCGATTATTATACCGATAACACATGCTGTAACAACACCAAAAAATACTTTTTTTGACAGTCCCAAAATCTTAGCTTCGTTCTTCATTCTATAACTCCCCCCTAATGTTATAAGTCATGTTGTTATATTAATTGTTCCACTGTAACCGAACTGCAATTGGACTTTAACTATGTAATACCAATCATTCCCATACTACGCAAAGTTTTTGAAGCTTGCACACGGTTTAATTTTATCATAAATTAGATGGCAAATCACGAAAAAATATAAATAGAGCCTGCCCTATCAGATTTATCTTGTTTATCTTATTTTTTCAAAACAGCTTGACAATTGACCTATTTAAGTAGATACTGTATAGGTGTTTGAAAAAATGTGAAGCGCAGAGGTCGCAGAACAATTCAATAACGGTGCGTGGCTCAGCTTGGTAGAGCGCTGCGTTCGGGGGTGATAGATGCCAGTGGCATCTGTTTTGAACCGACCGGAGCGAAGCGGAGAAGCGCAGAGGTCGCAGAACAATTTAATTACGGTGCGTGGCTCAGCTTGGTAGAGCGCTGCGTTCGGGACGCAGAGGTCGTGGGTTCGAATCCCGTCGCACCGACAACGAAAAAAGGATGTTTCACGGATGTGTAACATCCTTTTTTCATTTTTATGTGAAATGATATAACCCTGCGATCTCATTGTGTATCGAACACCGTTCGGGCGCAGAGGGTGCTGGTGTCCTGTGGACACCGTTTAGCACCGACCGAGCCGGGAGGCGAGACCGCAGGTGCTTTTTTCACGGGGATTGGGGTGCCCCCAAAAATCATGAGAACCTCCATAAGGTGCGTTTCAAAATCGCACCTTATAGAGGTTCACGTTGCTTGCAAAGAATTGGACAAACCAATTTTCTTTGTGCTTCTGCGCCATTTTATACTTACTTCTGCACCACTTTTATATTATTAACTTGTGCTCCACTTTCCCATTGTGGTTATGGTTTGACTGTTTTTCCGCCCTTTATATTTCAAGACTGTTCTCATCCAAAAGGAAATCAAACAGCCCCATAACCAGTACTCCGTCTTCGTTATACAAAGGAGCAATGGCATCCTTGGTAATGATGATTTTTTTAAACCCGTCCTGTGTCAACAATAAAGATCTCTGTTCTTGTTCTTTCTTTGCATCATCCGGCAATGCCAACGCTGACTGGATATAATACCTCTTCGACCCTTTGTTACAGACAAAATCTATCTCGCGCTGTTTCCGTATCTTCTTTCCGGTTTTATCAACCTCGTTCGTTATCACAACACCAACATCCAAATTAAAGCCTCTGACAAGCAACTCATTGAAGATTATATTTTCCATCGCATGAGTTTCCTCAACCTGTCTGAAGTTCAGTCTGGCGTTACGAAGTCCCAAATCCGTAAAGTAATACTTAAGCGGTGTATCAATATATTTTTTTCCTTTGATGTCATATCTGTATGCACTGCTTAATAGAAAAGAATCCTCAAAATATTCTATGTACTTTTTTATCGTATTCTGGCTTATCGTTTTATTCTTTATACTTTTAAAAGTATCGGACAGTTTGCTCGGATTTGTAAGAGAACCGATTGCCGATGAAAGAATATTCAAAAGTTCCTCTAGCTCCGACTTATTTCTAACATTGTTCCTTCCAACGATATCAGAAATATATGTTTCGTCAAATAGCCTTTTCAGAAAATCCACCTTTTGATCAGGATCAGCAAATTCAAGAACCAAAGGGATTCCCCCGTAAAGCACATACTCTTTCCAGCCTGTATACTTATCCCCCGAAAAAACACTCATGAATTCGCGAAAAGTAAGAGGGAACATATGGACTTCATCACCGCGCCCACGAAATTCAGTTATGATATCCTTCGAGAGAAACTTTGCATTACTGCCGGTAACATATACATCCACATTCTTCATGCGTGACAGACTGTTTAGCACAACCTCAAATTCTTCAAGCAGCTGCACCTCATCCAAAAGGACATAATACATTTCCTCATCTTTAATCTGTTCCTTAACATAAGGAAAAAAAATCTTAGGATTCCTATAGTCAATATTCTCATAAAAATCAAATGCCATTTCAATTATATGGTCATTAGGAACGTCCTCTGATTCAAGGTGATTCTTAAACAGGTTAAAAAGCAGATATGACTTACCACACCTTCGGATTCCCGTGATTACTTTTATCAGTTTGTTATGCTTTTTTGATATCAGCTTATCAAGGTATATGTCTCTTCTTATCTCCATTTCAACCCCCTATATTTCAAATCGTTGCGGATTCCGCACTTTTCTTCAGTAGAATTATATTTCATCCGTTATGATAAATCAATGTCTAAATAATTTTTTTGCAGATTTCCGCATTTTTCTTCAATAGAAAAATCCACAGTCATCCTGATTCATCACACCTTCTGAAATAGCAAACATCATTCCTTACTTTTAAAAGCATTAAACCATGCCTCATAAAACTTTTGGCCATAATGTCCAGAACTGTTATTCTGTTATATATCTACTGGATTCATATCAATTTTCTATTATTAATCCTCTTTTATAATTTGTAATCTGAATTAATAAATCATTTTCAAATCCATTATTCTATAATCTCATCTTTGTATTTCCAACAAAACCCAGCAGCATGTTTTTGAACCCCTTTTGCTGCATCCCTTATACTTTTGGTGCTTATACCAACGGTTTCTGAAGCCTCCGTTACAGTCTGATATTCTGCAATAACATTTCCTTCATCATCCATTTGAATAACAGCTCTGCCTTTATTTTGAACAACATTTTCAGCTTTTACTCTCTGTTCCTCAGTCTTTTTTTCTTGTTTTGCTTTTTTTACTTTCTCTTTCCTAATTGCTATTCTCTCTGACTCTTGCTTTTTATATAAAGCCTTAAGACTACGGTAATTTGCGCGACACTGTCGCGCAAATCTGAGGATATTTCAGATAGAACACACGGCAAAGGTTCAAGTGAGTACGGTCAAGCCCTTTAATATTAGCTTCTAACATATGTATGCTCTTTTTCAGCAATTATCAATCAGTTCTCCTTATAGCGGCCTATTGTATTCCTCCAAAATCTTCTCAACAAAATAATCGTACCTTAGGAAAAATCCGTCCTTCATATGAGGCAGTTTGATATAGATATGTTCCTTTCTCCTTGAAAACAGCAGATTAGCCTCACCGGGTTCATACAGATATCCGACTTCTTGCAGATCTCTTTCTTTGAGATTGGTCACTATCTGAACAAATTCATCCTTTCTAGGTCCGGCATATCCCAGTCCAATTAAATCAACTTCTTTTCCGTCCAATTCAAACCGAAATGCATCTTCAACGCCACAGTCATATTCAACGTAAAATGCAAATTGATGATCCAACAGCCTTTTGCGCTTCTTGCTGCTGCATTCTCTGAAATAATTCCATTTTTCTACAACAGCAGCTTTATTATCCTCATTCAACATTTCCGCTCATCGCCCCCAAAGTTTCTTCAATCATTGTAGTCATTTTTAACTTGTGCTCCGCTTTACACCAAAGAATACCTTACCTCTTTTTTCAGTTCTTCTTCCGGCTTATCACCTTGTCTGACTCGCTTGAAACGAACACATTTTTCCGGTGTAAAGCCGGACAAATCGTGACAATTCAATATTACATATATAATTTTCCATCGAAAAATCGTTCCTGAAATGATATTCGCTTCAAGATTTCTTCTTCTGTGATTTCATATCCATCAGGAACAACAATCCATTTATCTTCATTATCGTTCAGCCTATGATAAACAGCAATAACACGTCCGGAATACTCTTCAACGGGTTCGTCAATTCCCAGCAAATAAACATCCTGTTCAGCTCCATCTCCTGCAAAAATCCCCTCAATGTATCCATAATTAACAGGGTACACGATTTGTGGTAATCTAGGATGTGTGCCTCCCAGCGGGCGATCAATCTTGCAGTTTACAAGTCTGCCTATTATATCTGAATAATCCGGTTCCGTGTATTCTTTACGTATTACAGCCTCTATAAAGTAATGCTTTTGATTCTTCCATCTACCTTCAGAAAAGCAGTCATCTATATGCCTTACTTTAACAATTTCGAAATCGGCAAAAAGGCTCTCTATATCAGCTCTGTCCACAAAGAAATGTGGAACTCCCTGTTCGGGTCCGTCTGTTTTTATCACGGTGTTTTCATCAACTTTAGGAAGCCCCGACTCCGCATATGTCCATGTTTCTTTAGAGCATAACGTCATAAACACCTCTCCGCCAGGTTTAAGAACACGCTTTATTTCACGCATGATCTTATGCATTCCGGCTGTATCGGCATGACCTGCGGAGTGCATCGCAAAAATACAATCAAATGCATTATCGGCAAAGGGCATATTCTCCATGTCGCCCCTTCGGCAAGCTATGTCAACTTCCTGCTTTTTCATATAATCCTTCAGGAAATCAAGCGCATCGTTTGATATATCCATTGCTGTAACTTTGAAGCCATACTTTGCAAATAACACAGAATGTCTGCCTAGACCGCAGCCAAGATCCAGAATACTCTTACGACCTTCTCTTCTCCATTTTTCAGCATAGTACCAGCTCTCTTCGCACGGCTGAAGCCATATGGATTTATTTTCTATATTCTTCCAATCAAAAGGTATATAATCTTTCATCTATCTCTCCGTTTTTATACTACCGTATATCCTTCAGCAGCCAGAACCTTCAACGCCTTTACATAGTTTTCTTCCTTCACAAGAATATAGTCCGTATTATAAGTCGATACGGCAAATATTCCGATCTTGTTTTCCGCAAGAATACCTGACAGTTTCGAAAGTATTCCGATCAACGAAAAATCAAGTACTCCCTGGATACGAAAGCCTTTCCAGCCATCATCTCGTTCTATTGTATTTTCCGGAGTATCTTCTGTTCTGCATACCAGAGAAACTTCTTCATCCGTTTTCCCCATAAAATAAAATTCTGCTGAAGTATCGATACTCATAATGTCCGTGACTTTACATACAGTAAGATTATACTCTAATTTCTTAAGTTCCATAATTCGCAGCTCCTGTTAGTCCATTACTATCTATATTTTTAATAATCATTTTTCTATACAAACATCTCCATATCTATACATTTCCAGTTTCCAATCGGCAGTTCACAGTCCCTTATATTGTATTCCTTGAAGCCCACCGCTTCGTAGCAGTGCTTTGCACTTTCATTATTCTCAAATACTCCAAGGTCGATCCTGTTTAAACTTAAGTTTTCTTTTACATACTCTACCCCCAGAAGGAGCATCTCTTTTCCATAGCCTTTTCCACGAAGCTTAGGATCAACTATTACAAATCCGAATCTTACACTGCTGTCATCATCTTCTCTTGGATATCTTATAATAAAATGTCCTATAACATTTCCCTCTTCATTCTCTGCTGTTAGCGGGAAGAATCTGCCTGATTCAATCTGCGGAGCATAATTTTCTTCTATGTCATTTTCTTCCAGAGGATACTTATTAAACCTGTCAGCCGACCATTTATACAGTTCTTCCTCTGTTCTCAGCCATCTGGCAATTATTGGTGAATCTTCTTTCTTATAATTTCTTAGTATCATATTCATTTCCTCCTCTTGTAATCAAAAAACCACCTATCCGAATTAGATAGATGGTTTGAAAATACTAAAATATAAAATAAATATATCGTATATTACACTTTTCTAATTCCTGAACTTTCACATATCAAATTAAGACCATTCACTAGTCTGACTAGAGATGATTTCATCCACTGATGTGAAGTTACTGGAACTAATCTACGCATGTAATATAACTCCTTGAATTAATACATTTTTGAAAAAGATATTTTTAGGATACGCTCCATTTTTTAATCTGTCAACACATTTTATATCCACTCTATAGTTTCAACTGTTGTATTCTACATTCTCATAAATATTCTACTCCCATTTCTGCTAACTGCTTTCTCATGTTCTGGACTTTTTTCTCCGGAAACCTGCTGCCGATACATTTTCCTAGCATTTTAACCTTGACTTTGGTCTTTACTGCTCCCTTTGCAGTAGCACCCACACAGCCGCACTCATCAATTCCAGAGAGTACAACCTCATTATATCCTGACCTTTCCATATGCTCTCGAAATGCTTTTGAAGTGTAGGAATCTGAACGGTTCTTCACAAAACATAGGTCGGAAACTATATCCAGTCCTTCGTAAAGCTCTGCTCCTTCAGTTCCCTTAATCGAAAAGCCAACTCCCCACATCACCTTAGGTAAAATGTGTTTGATATATATGATGTCGTAACCCGCTTCCTTATAAAAAGCTATGGCTCTATTTACATTTCCGACCAATTCATCTGTGTTGTAGGTAAACATAGGTTTTCTCTTGTCCCACAGATAATCTTTCTGCAGATCTATAACTATAAATGCTTTCTTATCTGGCATTTCCCTCTATTCCCCCTTCTTATCTACCAACGGATCATTTCCTTCAGCTGCTTCCTTCACTAGCCTGCATAATTCATTTTCAGATAGTATCCCCTTATTAATAAGTGCGTCTGTCATACCATTTTCGATCATATAATCCACTCCTACCATCTGCATGATATCTATGGCCTCAATCATCTTACGTCCACGCCTCTCGGTTATCGAATACTCGACGCGAAGGGGATATCCATCGAAGGATTTCTTTTCCACAAGACCGAATTCAATAAGTTCCTTCAGCTGTTCGAGAAGCATCTTCTGCGTGATGCCTTCTATCTCCCGTTCCAATTCGGCAAGCCCCTTTGGACCATCCTTCATCTGATATAAGATTATTGTTTTCCATTTACCTTTTATAATGTCATGAACTATTTCAAGCGGACAGGTATAGTCATCCCTTATCTTCATAATTTTTCCATCCTGTTTTCATCCTGTTCGATTAGTTAATTTCCTTTGAAATATAATTTCATCTCTGATGGACTGTTACGCTCTAAGATATTCGTCAGATTTAATTACATTTGCGAAGCCCTCAGCAAGTGATGCCATATAAACAGCATGTACCGTCTCAGCATCTATCTTTTTTCCATCATATTTAAGCGACATGGTAGTACAAGCATCATCTATTAAAGTAACATTATATCCATAGTCCTGACAAGCTCTAACTGTTGTATCTACACACATGTGGGACATCATTCCAACAACTACTATGTCTGTTATCTCATTCTCCTGCAAATACTTGCGAAGATCAGTTCCGAGAAATGAACTCGGGTATTCCTTATGAATTATCTTCTCTCCTTCTATCGGTTTCACAAGTCTATGAATCCCCGATAAAACCTTAAAGTTATGCTGGACATGAATTACAGTTTTCCCCTCTGATCTGAACTTCTCCAAAACCCACGCAGCATTTTTTGCCGCATACCTTGGTTTATGCAGAAGCATAGGGCCTGGTGTGAAATAAATATCCTGGATATCAATCAGTAGTAACGCTTCCTTTATTCGCTCATTATTATTCTCAGTAATAATCCTTTTTTTCACCTTGATTCTCCTCCTGTAAATGACTTACAAATTCTTCTTCTGTTTTTTATACCGAAAGAATATCGCAGTTTCCAGGAATTGAACATTACCCACTTTTTTGTGGGTATAATAAACCCGGCCCAAACGGCCGGGTCAAGCATATTTAAAAATCTAGCATAATGAAATTCCAAAATCAAAGATTAAATATACTTATTTCTGAATATCGAAGATTCTCAAAAAATGTCCCAATATTAATTTAAAATTCATTAATATGTGCCTCTAATTCTTCTCACATTACGATTCATCATATGTCGGCCGTAATACCTAAAGGCAAGTTTCTTGATAAATCCCATTTCCTGATGATGCTCTTTAAGAAGTGCATCCGGAGAGTCGTAGATTCCGAAATCCTGATTAATTCCAGTACTCTGAATATAAGTGTTATTACGATTGAAATCTATAACCGGATTCTTAAAATCCTCAACCCCAACTCCGAATTTACAGAATGCTCCAGTGCAATTACTATTCTTCTGCTGAAGCTTTCCAAGATAATCCTTATCTATAATAAATGCCTCAAGCTCATACCATTTACCCTCTAAGTATACCTCTACCCAGCTATGGAATATATTCTTCGGTGCCTGCTTATATACAAAGCCATTCATAGCACCTTCCTGCAGTTCCTTTCTTATGGTGAATCCATGAACTCTACAAGGAATACCAACTGCCCTTAGAAGCGCCATAAAAAGTGTACCTTTAGTATTGCACTGTCCATATCCATCCTTCAGGACCTTTGAGGCAGGAATACTGTCATCCACATTGTATCCGAAACGGATCTCATCTCTGATATAATTATAAATCGAACGTATTCTTTCAAACTCCGGAAGTTCTCTCCAGCCACGCTTTCTTATAAGTTCCTGGATCATATAGTTATCATAATCCAGCATGTGAGTCTGGTCCAGATATGACGCACTAAGATTTTTCTCTATATCATTTTCAGCATCAAAAGCTTCATCACTTTCAATAGCTTTATCTGCTTCATTTATTTTTCTTTTAGCATTATATGATTCGTCTTTCTTTAGGCTCATCACAAATGTATATTTACATCTGATATTCTTCTCCGCCTTAAACCCGAATCTCGAGAAAAATACCTCCTTATCACTATTAAAATATTCCCGGAAATATTTAGGCGTACATATAGTTTCAGTGATATACATAGGAGCAAATTTTAGCTTGCTAGACATACCTTTTTGTCTTTCCCAATCAAGAATTATAAGATGACCATCTTTCTTAATGAGCCTATGGGCTTCTGAAAGAATTCCATTCCAGAGGTCAGGATTACATTCATGAAGCACCAGACCTATGATAATGTAATCAAATATCCCACTCTTAAGTCCTGTATCTGCAGCATCTCTACAGATCAGTTTCATATTTTTAAGATTCAGACTATTCACCTTCTGTCTCGCCTTACGAAGCATAGATTTTGATCTGTCCAGTCCCACAACCGTCATATTCGGATTCTTGATTGCAACACTGATTCCGTTAGATCCGGTTCCACAGCACATATCAAGGACCATACTCTTTTCATCCGGAATCAATTCCGTCAAGACTTCTCTCGGATTCCTTCCATCCTTCCTACCATTATTTCTGAAAAACGTCTTGTCTAAAATGTCATAACCTGGTGACATTATCTTATACATATATTTACTCGCTACTTTACTTGCCATCTCATTTAGCTCCCTTCATACATTCTTTTATGTTCATTTGTTCATATGTTAATACATATTAACTTGTTTGTCAATAAAAAACCACCTATCCGAATTAGATAAGTGGTTTAAAAACACTGATATATACATTTGAAGTTGCGAGAACCGGTCTACTCATACCTTGAATTACCTGACAGATGTCATAACCGAATGCAAATCACCCTCTACGGCACAGCCTTTTTTTACCTGTAAAATACGCCGTCGTTTCAGCCAATCCGAGCCTCTTTGATGGATGAGTCAGTTTTGTGAAAAACTCAAAATCATTCACGATATCAATTCCTCCAAAGTCTGATAGAGATTTTCCGGCTCTACCGGTTTAGACAGATGAGCATTCATTCCAACCTGCAGAGATCTTTGTACATCTTCATCAAATGCATTTGCAGTCAGCGCAATGATCGGAATCGTTCCAGCATCCGGCCTGTCCAGTGCACGGATAGAAGCCGTCGCTTCAAGGCCGTCCATCTCAGGCATACGCACATCCATAAGGATAGCATCATAATAACCAACAGGGCTGTTCTCAAACATTTCCACCACGATCCTGCCGTTTGCGGCATGCTCCAGCGTTGCCTCCTTCATCAAGATGATCTGCTCGATGATCTCAGCATTTATCTCAACATCCTCGGCGAGAAGTATTCTCTTTCCATTAAGAGATATGCGTTTTTTCTCCTCACCGTTTTTGCCACCAATATCACTACTTCCGGCTGTACCGGTCTCAAGAATATCATCTATGTTTCCAGCCGCCTCAGTTCCCTGACGTTCGCCATTACCGGCGTTCTCTCCGACTTCCTGACGTTCGCCATTACCGGCGTTCTCTCCGACTCCCTGACGTGTATCATTACCGGCATTCTCTACAGCTCCCTGACGTGCACTATCATCCTGTCCCTCACAGTTTCCAAGGGTCACTACAACCGTAAACTCGCTTCCGACATTCTTCTCGGAAGTCACGGAGATCGAACCGTTCATCAGTTCAACGATATTCTTCGTGATAGCCATTCCAAGGCCTGTACTTCCGTATTTGCTGGTCCTGCTGCTGTCCTCCTGAGCAAAGGAGTCAAATATCTTCGGTATGAACTCCTTATCCATACCGATTCCGGTGTCCTTAATGACGAATCTAACCGTAGAATGATCGCCATATACGGCTATCCTCTCAACTGTCATGGTTATACTTCCCGGTGCCTCAGTGAATTTGATCGCATTGGATAAAATATTTATCAGCACCTGCTTCAGCTTCATATCGTCGCCGACATAATGATCATTTATTTCGCCGATCACCTTGTATTCATAATTAAGTCCCTTTTCTTTACACTGGGACATGACCATCGTATTAAGCTGTTCCAATACAGCCCTGAAAGAGAATTCCTCTTTCTTAAGGGTAAGACGGCCCGACTCTATGCGGCTCATGTCGAGAATATCATTTATAAGTCCCAGCAGATGCCTTGCACTTTCACCGATCTTCTCGAGATATTCCTTCGTTTCATCCTGAAGCGAATCATTCTTCAGAGCAAGGTTGTCGAGACCGATGATAGCATTCATCGGTGTACGTATCTCATGACTCATGCTTGACAAAAATGCACTTTTCGCTTTATTTGCTTCCACCGCCACACTGAGAGCTTCATCAAGCTCTTTCCTTGCAGTTTCCTTAGCAATAAGCTCTCGCTTTGAACGTCTGCGATCACGTACTAGTAACGCGATTATCACAGCCGCAACTATAAACATCAGTCCACCAAAAAATACAAGATTATCGCGGATCATATCACTTAAAGAGGTGTGATACAGCTGGTCTGTATATCTGAAAGCCAGGTTCTGAGCATAATCAGTTCCAAGCACATTTATTCCACGATTGATAAGCTTCAGAAGTCCTTCGTCGCCTATCCTGACACCGAAACATCTGTCATCATCATGAGTCGTCTGTAGGTGCGACAGCTTCTTGTATTTGCTGTTTCGAAGCATGTCATTTGCGCGGAGACCATCCAGAGTTGCACTTCCAACCTTTCCGTTCTTAACCGCTTCAAGGCAGGCTTCAATGGTGTTATAGAATTCAACTTGTGCATTCGGATAATAGGTTTTGACAAAATAATACTGCATGCGGTTGTTTTTATTTACAGCAAAACTATCTGTGGTCTGCTCACTATAGTCGCCCTTATATACAATATCAGTGGTCGCCGAGATCACCGCGCCCGACTGCAGGATTCCGTTCTCTTCTGAATAATACAGTCCACCGCCAACCGGAAATGCAATATCGATCTCCTCAACATTCAGCCCTTCGATCATATCGTCGTAGCTGTCATAGCTCTTATATGAGATCTCCAGCCCTGTTATATCAAGCCCCTCCATTATGCGAGGGATTATATCCTTTACAACGCCGGTAACATTTCCCGAACTATCCGTGTCACAGTACGGCAGGAAATTGTTAAGATAACCTACCTTCAGCTCTTTATGCTCAGCAAGCCACTCCTTCTCAGGAGCAGAAAAAGCCCTGCTGGAAATGCTTACAGGATAGTATTTACTGCGAAGGAAATTGATATAATTCGGTTCTTCGATAGCCAACTCAGTCTGAGCCATATTAAGCTCATCAAGCAGCTCAGGATCTGCCTTATTTACGCAGAGATAATAGTCTGATGTTCCGAAAGAATACAGCAGCTCTGCATTCGGACGTCCGTAAGCGCCGTCGCCCTCCGCTGCAAGCACATCCACCTCATGCTTATCAAAGGCTTCAAAAAGCGGCTCATAATCGCGGAATACCACAACCTCCGCCTCAACCTTATATTTACTCAGGAAATCATTCAAATCTCCTTTCATTGCACTGTCAAGAACACCTATCTTCTTTCCGTTCAGGGATATAGGATCAACTGTAATATCCTCATCCACATCATGCTTTACAAGATTATAGGTCTCATTTCCCATCGGAGCATCCGGGTAGCCAATAATGTCAACTCTGTCCTCCTTCTTCGCAAGACCTGCCAGCAGGTCGATCTCGCCGTCAAGAAGCATCTGATACAGATCACCGAATTCACCGTAGACATACTCATACTGCCAGCCTGTATATTCCAGAAGCTTCTGGTAATACTCGTAGGCATAGCCGGTCTTCACCTTGCCTTCCTGCGCCCCCTCCTGAAACACTTCATTCTCATAATATCCAACACGGACCAGCCTGTTATTCGAAGCCGATGTTTTGATTTTCGGAATGAATATAAATACAAGTATGAGCATTCCAAGTATTATTTTTAACTTATTCTTCATCATACGGTCCTCCTTGTGGATTCTGAAATCGTCCTCAAGCTCTTTATCAATATCCCGAATAATCAAATTCTACATGTGTTGCTTCTCCAACAAGATGTACGGTCTTATATTCATGTCCTGTTACCGGAAGATATTTTTCTATCACATCTGCTGTTTTAAGCTTCAGACTTGATGTACATACACACGGATGACATCCTATTTCCTCTCCAACAAGAACGTCCTCATCAATAAGCAGCTGAACTTTATGCTCCTTGTCATTCATGAGCCCCATGATGCTGACTGCACCGGGTTCAATATCCAGATATTTCAGCATATCTTCAGGATCAGCAAAAGAAAGTCTGGCAGAATTGATCTGTGATGAAAGCTCCTTAGTTTTGAACTTCTTGTCTCCCGGCATCATGAGCAGATAAAAGTTTGTCTTCTGCCTGTTGCAAAGAAACAGATTCTTGCAGATCAAAACTCCAAGTACCGCATCGATCTCATTGCAGGCCTCCATATTGTCTGCACGCTCGTGATCAGTACGATAATACTCTATCCCCAGTTCATCCAGAAGATCATAAGTCCTTATCTCACGCGGTAAACGACCTTCCACGCTCTCCGGTCTGCCTTTAAATAGCTCCATTTGTATTTCCTCCGATTATGAATATGTTCCAATTATATCACATCCTTATTCAACATAACACCTAATAAAAAGGAGATACTACCATTTGCAGTATCTCCATAGATTCCTATAAAAATACCGCTTATGCATTAAACATAAGCGGTTTATTTCATCAAAACCTTTAACGATATCCAGACTGATCGGACAGACGGTATCTCCTATCTTACCGCCCGAAAACATATGTGGTCATCACTTATCGATTATTAGCGTCATATCCATCAAGGGCATGTATCCGCTGTTTTTCCTCATACATCAGCTTGTCAGCCCTCTCAAATACATCCTGATATGTCTTGTCTGTCTTACGCTCAAATACAGCGCTTCCAAAGGAGATTGAAATACATTTTTCCAATTCGTCTGAAGAAGCCTTTTCCTCTTCGAGCATCAGCCTCATATTTTCAAGGTGTTCCTCAAGCCTTGCATATTCAATACCGGAAGGGATAACTACGAATTCGTCTCCACCGATCCTGAATACCGAGCTCATCGGAAATGCCGTACAGATAATATCTGACGCACGCTTCAGCGCCTGATCACCGGCCTGATGACCATAATGATCATTTATCAGTTTAAGGTAATTCAGATCACACATTATTACAGCAAACTCAGCTGTACCATGCTTGATCTGCTCATTGATATATCCGATAGTATCATCATATGCCGTTTTATTCTTAACCTTCGTCAGCGAATCAGCATATGCAAGATTCTTCAAAGCGATAATATCGCGGTTCTGTTTCTTCAATCTTTCAGCAGCCTTCTCAATACGCTGACTCTGCATAACAGCACGCGCCATGTTATCTTCTTCTCTTGCACGTATCTTGTCTATCGCCAGTCTGAAAGCCCTTGACAGCTCGCCAACCTCATTGTTCTTCTCAGGAGGCAGCACAACATCATAATCTCCACCACTTATTTCGTTTGCAGCAGATGTAAGCTTTCTCAGAGGATCCGTAATACGCGATGCCATCACCGCTGCCACAATAGCAAGAACAATTGTGAGTCCGATAGTCACAGAGATCATCAGAATCGTCGCCCGATTCTTTTCCTTGTAAATACTGTCGTAATCATCACAAAGAACAAACTTCATTCCATTACGAAGAGTCACAAAAGCCATAACACGGTCTCCGCCGTTATAATTGTAGCGGATCAGTTCATTACCGGTCTCCTCCGCATCCATAAGATCCGCATTATCCACTATATGATCCACTTCATCATTATGCAAATGTTCCTCTCCCGGTCCTACAAGATCATCAATATGATAATGAGCACTTCCATCCGATTCCTTAAGATACATATAACCGGTCTCTCGGTATCTCATGGAATCTACCAGCTCAAGAAGCTTTGCGAAATTAATGTCTATTCCGATAATAGCAACAGGAGTATCATCTATAAAGATAGGCTGAACATAAGAGATGATATAATCATCAACGCTTCCGTCAAAATACGGTTTTGTCCAGAGTGCCGCCTTATTTCTTATCGGTCCGTAATACCAGAATTCAGCTACCGGATCCTGCTCGATCTCCGTTTGAGTAAACGGAATTATAGCAAATTCACCGTTCTCGCCACGTGTATAATACACACCCTCATCGCGGTCGGTAACTCCGGTAATATCCAAAGTATAATGAATATAAGCACCCTGAATGAATTCGTTATTCGCAGTCATAAAACGGATAAGATCATCAGCGTCCCTTACTATAGCATCACGCAGTTCTTCATCTTCAGATATTTTACTAACCCCAGGTATTTTACTTTGTGTCCATCTCGAAAGCGCTCCAACTGCATCTTCGATCCTGAGAAGCTCCGTATTAATATCGTCGGCTCGCTCCTCACAAAACAGATTCATCTGAGTTCTTGCACCCTTGGTAAGTATCCTGCCCGAAAGCAAAACACTTATCACCACAAGGCTGCTGGAAAGTACAATCATCCCCAGTATTATGAGCAGTATAAGTTTAGTGTTAATGGACAAAAAGAAATTCTTTATTTTTTTCATCCCGCCAGTTATCCTTTCAAACTTATATTTTTCAAAACATAGATCTGTCAATTACAATCCGCACATTTATTTCTGATAACTTGCCACAAGCGTTGCCATACCATTTTGCTGATAAGGCAATGCTTTCTCCTCCATATTTGCGGTAAAACACAGCTTTTTACCATCAGCCAGGACTATGCTGATAGTTTTAACACTTTTTCTTATTCCATAATAATTTTTAACAGTTATTTCCTTCAATTCCTGATAAAGGAAAAATATAAACGCATCATAACACGGTGTAAGCTTTTCAGGACTGAACCTCATTCCGCCTCCTCTTAACGGAATGATCCCAACACCGGTTTCCGTGAAATCGATCATGACAAATATGAAATCGTAGATCCTGCTAACTCTCAGATCTCTTTCTCTTCCGATCAGATCTCCAATAATATATCCTACCGCTCCAAATGCCCCGTTTCCTATCATTGCGCCGGTGAATTCACTGCTTTTTGATAAGTCTACGATCGCTCCGATCAAGCAATTCTGTCTTTCTCCTGCACACTTTACATTTCTGAAAACCTGCAGTGCCCCCTGATACGTGCTTAAATCATCCATTTTTCTTTATCCCCTTCATATATTTATATTTCGTATAGCTTCATTCATTATCTGCTCGACATCAGCTCCATAAATATCCAGCCCCTGAGCTTTTATCAGCTTTACCTGGTCGATTCCATAAAAACTCTGAGCCAGTGTTTTTACATAACCAAAGCCGTATTCTTCCGGAACAAAGGCGCCGCCGGAAGCGTTTATATAGAATCATAATAGACCTCCTTTGTTATCTCTATATAATACATACAAGTATTTTATACCTTATTTCCGACTTCATCAAATATTTTTCCCATAACTTTCTGAAAGCATGAGTAGATCAGTGTTTCCTGCCAGCCCTTAAAAAGCTCAAATACCTTCGTTGTATCTTCCAATTCGTATATCAAAACTTTTCCTCCACGTTTCCCTTGGACAGGACTAATCACAAATATAAAACTCAATAACGACAGATTCATTTCTCTTATCGTGGTCCCTCCACTATCACCAGCGAATCCGGTTCTACATGGCATTGCAAATACAGTATTTCCACGCCCGCTGCCCGCGCTTCATCAAAGGCGATCCCAAACTCTGCATGCGTATCAATATTGGGTCTGACTTCCGAAACGCCGTCCATCTGGATCACGAAGGCCAGCATCGCTTTATAACCTTTCTTCGCAGCCGCTGCAAGTTCACGAAGATGCTTAACTCCTCTCTCCGTCGGTGCATCCGGAAAATATCCGATACCATCCACTTCAAGGGTACAGCCCTTAACCTCCATCAGATAGCGTTCTCCGCCGCGCTCCATATAAAAATCGATCCGTGAATCACCGTAGCTATATTCCGGCACAACCTTTTCGTAGTCCTGACCGGCCAGCCACTCCTTCACCACCATGTTTGGCGCCTGACTGTCGATATTGAACAGTATCCCATTCTCTTTTCGGACCGCCACTAGATCATACAATGTCTTTCTATTCGGAGTTCCGGGCGCAGTAAGCCACACCTCACATCCGGGTATCAGAAGCTCCCTGCATCTTCCTGTATTTTTAACATGAACCGTTTCCCGGCGGCCGTCTATTTCCACCTCTGCGATGAATCTGTTCGGGCGCTTTATGAAAACAGCCCTGATAATATTGTCATATTTCATACCGTTTACTCATTCCAAATACAATAATATTCATCGTCATCGTCCCAAGGCGTATTACCCTCTGACGGACCTACGTATACGACCTCGTCCTCTCGTATAATGATGGAGCACTGGTGCTCCGGCTCCCAAGGACAATCTGATTCTATGGTATATCCGATCATTCCGGCGTACTCTTCATCCTCCGGCAATTCAACGTATAAATGCGGACGGGACAGGCATGACAGCAGCTGTTTTCCAGCCTCATAAGCCTCGACAGCTTTGGCTGTATCTACTGCAATATCGTCATATATACCCATTTCTTTCCATTCGTCATACATATAAAGCAAAACATATGATTCTATTTATCATCATCTTTTACAACTTCTCCGGTCCAGTCAATGATGCCACCGAACTCATAAACCCTTGTATAACCAATATCCGCGAGCTTCTGTGATGCTTCCTTGCTTCGCCTTCCGGAACGACAGTAGACGAGGATGATCTGATCAAGATCAGGGAGCTCCGCAGGCTGCTTATCGCTAATACTCTCATTTGGAATACAGATTGCCCCAGGAATATGCCCTTCATCAAACTCATCCTGCGTGCGAACATCCACGATAATATGACCATCATCAGCTTCCATCATAGCCCTCGCTTCCTCCTGAGATATCTGATGATAGCTTTCTGTGTTATTACTCTCCGCTGTATTTGTGGTCTGGTCTATGCCTTTTTCCTGTTTATCTTTTGAGCCACAGCCGGTGAGTATTAAAAGCATGAGAAGAAGCGGGATTATGGTATATTTCTTTCTTGTAAATATCTTTAAATTCATATTTTTGTAACCACTAATATTCTGCTATTCTTTTTCATGTTTCTTAGGGGTCTTTTTAACAACATAACACGGTACAGTTATTTCAGAATCATTGCCAGCCGAATCAGAAGCTCTAAATGAAACTTGGAATTCACCAACCTTGTCGTAATTAACTTTTGAATCATCAATAGCTATCGTACAATTCTCATCATCATCGATAATATCTATAAAATCAGATAAGTCATTATCTTCTCCGATAATGGCGCCAATTATTTCTGCCTTAGGAACAAATAGCAGGCGGTGTTTCATCTTTATTTTCTGTTGATAATTCAGTACTTTCATCAGACAATATATTCTGATCCGATACTTTATCAGTTTTGTCCTTGTCACATCCAGTAATCACTAAAAGAGCCCCAATACATATTAACAGTTTTAGTTTTCTCATAAGCACGTCTCCCTCTAATGGCTTCTTTCTCACCCATTCCTCTTGCGCCAGTTTCTGTAGTAAGTTTTAAAATTTCATTTTTCGATAGTTGCTTTAATTCGATTATATAATCTGTCTGGTATATCTTCTTCTTTCTCCCACATAATCGTATTTTTTTGAGCTATATCAAAATGCAGACTAATATCTTTTTGGCATAACTGTATTACAGTTTTTCCTAAACCCATAGCGTATCCTTCTTCGAAATAAGCCCCATTGTTTTTATGTGTAAGATCCACAACAACAAATCTACTTCTTCTAATGTAACTCAGTAATTCTGGCGTAATAAACTCGTTATGTTCAACTTCATCAATGAAAGTTGCAATGTATCCCGCCTTAGAAATGCCCTCTCGTATCGATTCTCTTAATTTTTCCGTCCCTTTTTCAAAACTCATGGCAACCAATACAATTCTTCCATCTGCATTATTCTTTTCTAACTCATCTATTCTTTTATATCCTTGAGGTGTAATAGAAAGATAAAATGTTTTTCCCATCTCAATAGTTGATATGTCACATCTGATATAGCTATTATCTTTCAAATAATCTATCATAAAACGTAACTGTTTAAACATTTCATACACCTCAAAATCTAAATATTGAGATTTTCGTTTTTTAACAAATAATAAACCTAGTAATTCTTCTGTTTTTAGCTCTATAGTCTGTCCTATATAATCAGACATTTCATTAAGTTTCAAAAGTATCATATCCGTTTTTTCTGAAAGAGACTTTGGCAACCACGTATTAACCAAATCCGCATCATAATGAACCGGTCGTCCATGGTCTGGTGTTTTTTTATCAGCCTTTTTATTATACTCATCACAATACTCTTTTGATTTCGAAGTAAAATATCTGTATTCAACAGGTTTTTCCAAATTTCTCTCATGTTTAAATCCATTATAAAAAAAATATGATGTCAGCCCTTCTATGTACGATTCTTTATTCAAGATATCATGTTCTGATAGCTCATATCTTCCACAACATGGACACGTAAAAAAATGACAGTCCCTATCGCTATTGTATTGAACACTAATTCCATCAGTTCCACAAATAAAACATTTTCCTTTTTCAGACATAAATCCATTTCCCCTTTAAACATGAAATAATCACTTTTCTTCAAGATACGCATTGTCATTCAACATCGGTTCCGGAGCAAATTTACTCTTCGGTGAAGTTTCATAGCGAAGTTTGTACCACTGATAATATGAATAATCCCGAAGATCATCATATGAAAAAGTCATATCATTCCTATACATGTAATCATAGATCGCAAACTTTTCCGAAAGATTAACATGTTGTACTTCAACGGTATTCTGATTTCTTGTTGCATAGAGATAAATAACAATACACAGCAATACTACATTCAAACCTATACTAATCCAAAACTCTATTCCCATATGATTATCCTCCGTACACAATCAATTTATATATTTCATACTCAACAGTTCCCTCATCCTCTCCTTAACCCCCTCCGGGCCTTCGATCACTACTCGGCCGCCCAAGGCTACTATCCATCCGAGGAACTGGTCGCTTACTGCCACATCGACTCTCACGCGGAAGTGGCTGTCATCCACCTTCATCAGACTCGTATTTCTGCCGAACTGGTCGATGATCACATTTGCCATCTCATTTTCGCAGAGGAGGGTAACGCGCTCCTCCTGCCCGCCGAACATCCGAAAATGCCTCTTCGAATACACTTCCTTATCCAGCTTCCGGAACTTCGTTGCGCCCTGCCGCTTCTCCTTCGTTTCCTCGGTCTGCAGCATTTTATCAACTCTGTAATGCTTGAAATTGTCCACCGCCTTGTCGTAGCCCACCAGATAATAATTCTCGTCATCCCACAGCAGCGCCCACGGGCTGATGTCATAGTACGCCCCGTCGTGACGAAGCTCCATCTTGCCTTCCATGTTCCATGAGAAGTATTTGAACCTGATCCGGTGATTATTTGCGATTGCATTCTGAATAGCGTCAACCGTGTAGAAGATACTCTCATTCATATTTTTTACGCGGTTAGACACATAAACATTACGATCGATCAGTCTGGCGTCATAGTTACTCGCCATGTGCTCGATCTTCTCGATCAGCTCTTTTGACTTTTTCAGGGTGATGAATTTGGAGGATGCGATTGCATCCACGATGATGTGAAGCTCGGCCAGTTCAAAATCCCGCGCGCCACAGTAATAATACGTCCGGAACCCCTCCTGACGCTTCAGGATCTCTATGCCGAAATCGTTCAGCGCATCCAGATCGTCGTAAATACTCTTACGCTGCGCCTCGATATCGTATTTCTTCAGCTCCGCGATGATCTCTGCCATTGTGAGCGCATGGTTTTCGTCCGTCTGCTCCTGCATAATCTTCGCCAGATAAAACAGCTTCAGCTTCTGATTTTTCCCCTTTCATACACCTTGCTCCTCATCCCATAATCTATTCCGCAGTTCATGCGATCAATTGGTCACAGAACTCTTCACACTCTTCTCCGTGGAACCCCATATATTCCGCATTCACACATGTAAAATTTTATCACAAAACATGGGTTTATAAAAGGGACAGAGCAACATTTTGTTGCTTTCTCTTCCAAAAGCACATAAAAAAGGAACCGGCAAATGACCGATTCCCAAATCTCATTAAATAACACTATGATTTATTCTATACGCATCTACAAATAAAACACTTCCTCGTCCTCCAACCTTAGAGGCTTTTCTGATTATTCATATCTTTTCTCCTAACGAGAGATTACTGCACTGCCTCTATGATCGGTTCTATATAGGACTTATCTACCCAGTCGCCTCTTTCGTCTTCACCAACTTCCATCAGACCTTTTTCCCAGACTGCGTAGTCTTCGGGATTCTTCTTTGCGACCATTTTGCGAAGCATCTTGCAGAGGGTTCTGTCCTTAAATGTCATCTCCTTCATATCGAAGGTTCCACGAGTGTAGAAGCAGGGGATTCCTTTCAGCTCACCCTTGAGATTATAATTAACTACTGTGTCATAGCCTTCCTTTTCATACGGTGAAGCGCAGGAGAAGAATACAATGATCTTCTTGTCCTTAAGCTTACTGATATTCTTCTTTAAAAATGAGATGCCGGCTATACCGGATGCATAGATACCTCCGCCTAGGATGATCACATCATATTTCTGAACCTTACGTATATCTGCATCATCAGTCTTAATGCATTCAAAACCTGTTCTCTCAGCTATCCACTCTGCATACTTCTTTGTAGCACCGTATTTTGATTTGTATAAAATAATTCCGCTCATTGTTCTACCTCATTCAGATTCTTTTCAATTCTTGTGATGGTATTGATAGTCGTCTTGATATCCTTCTCAGGAATGCCGTCAAACATTTTTGTCATGATATGGATACTCATATCATCATTCTTTTCGCAGAATGCCCTGCAGGTATCCGTGAGGACTATACGCTGCTTTCTCTTATCGTTTTCATCAGGCAAAAAAGCTATGAAGCCTTTTTTCTCAAGCTTCAGAAGTATCTGCTTAACATTCTGATGCGAGCTTCCCAGTATGTCTGAAAGTTCCCTGATTGTGGGTGGTTCCTTGCATAGATTTATGCAGATGATAGCAAAGAACTGTTTCCAGCTGATCTCCTTCATGGTGCTGTCTGCCAGAGCCTGAAAGCGATTTTCAAATGCACTTATCAGCCCCAGCAGATAATAACTGGATGGAATTCCCGAAAAATCCACCTTATCACTTTGTATTACTTCCTCTAATCTCATAGTATTATCTCCTGTTTTTTGTCATGTCGCATAATAGGTAACATATTGCCCTTTTTACAAAAGATAACATATTACCTATTTTTTGTCAATATAAAAATCTCCCCATATTCATATGTGATATGTAGAGAGATTTTTATTAATATTATTATTTATCTTTATCCATTCAGCAATGTCCGAATCCGTACCATTAGCCAAAACAAAACTGATAACATCCTTTTTGCTAAGCATTTTATTAATAAATTCCTTGTCCAACTTATCAACTAGTTCTAAAAAGCTTATTTGAGATTGGCTCCTAATATTCTTCAACGTCGCTGTGTCTCTGAGTTTCCTTTCACTCTCACTTTTAGGATATCCCTGTCCAAAAGGCTCAGAAAAGACGCTAGCTATTGTCTGATCAAGATTTTCTGTTCCATTCCACGTATAATCTTCTCCCAACGGAAGTGATATAGCATTGCCGTTATTTATCTGTGCAAATAGATAGGCATCTTTCGGCGTAGGCACATAACCACACAAAACCCCAGGCATATTGTTACAAGCAAGCATCATACCCTGTCCAGATGAACAACCGGTAACCACAAAATCAACTGATTTACTTGCCAACAACAATCCAACCATGAGCGATATATCAATATAGCTATATGAGCATAAATCCTTTTCCGAACAGCCAAAATTATATATTTCTGAATCAAAAGCATATTTTTTTACTGATGAATAAAGCAGCTCATTTTTATTTATTTGTGATGTTGCCTGAATTATTGCTATTTTCATTTCTTTATCCACAAACTCCGATGCATTAAACATAAGCGGTTTATTTAATTCAAATTATACATTCATATTTTTTTCTGATTGAATATTAAACATGCTTTTTGGATATAAGCTTATTTAAATATACATCTCTACGTATTTCCATATAACCGCCTCGTTATTTATTAGTCATAAATGCAGATTCCGCATTTTTGTCTAATAGAATTATAGCTAATATTGATCTTTTTTCAATAATACAATCGACATTTTTGCAGATACCGCATTTCTCGCTAATAGCCATGGTTTGGCATCTTTCTTTCATGCCATTTTGTAAAAGAAATCACTAATTTTTTGTGTATAAATTTTTAATTATCAATCTTTACACTTCCCCTGTTATACTGTATATTTGATATGTAAGGATGTGTAACAAATATGAAGATTAATCTTAACGAAATTCTATATGCCGTTTCGTTTGCTTTTGATGCTACGGAGGCCGAGTATTACGAGCGTATCCGTAACAATGGTATAAGCACGATCGGTGAAACAAGTATTCTTCGTGCAGACAATGTACGTTTTAATTATAAAGACCACACCAATGTCGTAGTTACTGTTGGACACAGTAAACGTATTGCTGTGCTCTCTATTTTGATTGGCAAAGAGATGGGTCTTGATGATAAAAAGCTGACGGACCTGGCTGCTTATGCTATTCTACATGACAACGCGCTGACCGAAGTCATTCAGGAAGAAAATCAGTACAAGATCTACAACAACGGAATAGGCTACAGCGACGAGGATTACAACATCCGCTGCGCTACCATCGGCGAAAAAAACATGTCTCTGCTGCCATTCAGAACAAACAACAGAGACGTTATACTTCTCCACAACGAGAACGCCGACGGCTCCGGTCCTTTCGGCAGACACTACGAAAATACGCCTGTCAAGGCACAGATCATCCACCTTGCCAACTGTGTTGATACACACTGCGATCTCACTACGGTAAGTAAGGATAACTACGAAGAGATCTGTAATTACGTAAAGAGATTTTCAGGCATCCTCTTTTCAGTCGATGTATCGCTTGCTTTTTTGAAAGCCTTTAAATACAAGGTTCTTAACAACCTTCAGGTAACAAATATCGACTCCTACCTCAGAGGCCTCATCCGCCGTCACGACGATGAGTACTCTCACGCCGAGGTAGACAACCTGGCCACTCTTCTTGCGCGTATAGTCGACTTCAAGTCACACTATAAATGCAGACATTCTATCGGTGTTGCACAGAGAGCCAAGATCATGGCCGAATATTATAGGTTCACACCTGATAAAGTAACAAAATACTATCTTGCAGGAGCACTTCACGATATCGGAAAGCTGATGGTTTCCATCGACATCCTTGACAAGCCTGACCGCCTCAGCGATACAGAGTTTGAGAAGATGAAATCACATGCTTACTATACCTACAGTATTCTTTCCGGAATCAAGGGTATGAAGGACATCGCTCTCTGGGCTTCACATCATCATGAGAAGCTTAACGGACAGGGCTATCCTTTCCACCTTACAGCTGAGGCGCTTTCTCCTGAGGAACGTCTCATGACCTGCTGTGACATCTACCAGGCACTTGCAGAGGAACGTATTTACAAAGAGGCTTATCCTCACGATAAGATCATCGGTATCATGCGTTCCGGCGTTGAGAAGGGCGAGATCGACGGAAATATAGTAAACGACCTCGACAGAGTTTTCAGAAACTTTACACTTTAATATTTAATTGCTAACCGTGCCGGCATTCATTTTATGTGGATGCCGGTTTTATTAAAAATCAATAATAATATTTATATACAGGTGTACGGAACATGAAAAAACTTTTATTCATTAAAAAAAGAGCTTCCGCTCTCATTCTTACGTCACTTCTTGCCGCAGCCTCTCTTCTTACCGGCTGCGGCAAGAAGGATGAAGATGTTTCTGACGTAACAACACGCCAGACGAATACCACAGATACTGTTTCTACAGACACACAGACTACTGAGGATATAACAACTACTGAGGAACCGACCACAGAGGCACCTACGCCTCTTACGCTTGCCGGTTCAGCCAAGCTCCTCAGTGCCGATGATCATCTGTATGACATCACCGGAATGCTGCCTGTAAAGGAAGGTATGGATGTTCTTGATATTGCCGCAGAAGGAAACGGAAACCTCCTCGTGCTTTATCAGAATAATTATACTACTGAAGGCGCCTGCTACTGCATCGACCGTGTGAATCTCTTTACCGGTCAATCAACTACAGTCTGTGACAAAAAGGACCTTATCTTTGATGATGATTATGTAATTTACGGAACTGTAAGGTTTGCATCGATCGATCCTATCGTTGTTTATGAAAGCATCGCCAGGAGATTCTATCTTCCTGAGGGAGACTATGACTACACTGATAAGCTTCCTGATGAAGATGCCCCTCTGGGTATATTTACCTATAACGGCAGCATCTACACCAACACCTATGGCGGCAATCTCTGCAAATACGATATTTCAACAAGCACTCCTGTAGTTGAAACCATCTGGAATTCTCCTGACTCCTGCGAAGCCTATGCTTTAGAAAAGATAATCGGAAATAGTGTCATTTTCAGCGCATATCCGAAATATGAAAGTATCGATGGCAAAGTTTATTTTGTTATCGACCTTGCCACCGGTAAAACTGTCGAGACATACAGCATGATTCCTCGACTTGAATACTCTTTAGCCCAGACTTCAGATGCAAATATTTATTACCACTCAAATCTTGATAACTCATCAATTGATGTTATAAAGGATAATACAATACTTTCACTTTGTCCTTCCGGGGATGATGAGATCTGTACTCTGCTTCGTGAGTGCGGGCTCACCACCAAATCGGGCAGCTACTGCCTCTCTGAGGACGGTCTTGTATTCTTTGCAGGCACAAATATAGATACCTTTGATACAGTTCTTTTCTGGGATATGGCCTGTGCGGAAGCCAAAACCTACAGCGAAGAGCATACCCCTTACGAAGTGATAGAGATCAATCAGGAAACTACAGAAGCCTACGCTAAGAAGCTCAGTGACAAGTTCGATATCGACGTCCGCCTCTATAGCTCGGAAGACGTTGAAGTACCGGACGTATTTGACTACGATATAACTCCGGAAACTGAATACATAAGGTTTTACAAGGTTCTCAGCCTGCTGGACAAGTGTTACTCTAATTATCCTGAGGGCTTCTTTACACAGCTTTATCAAACCGCAGCACCCCTTCGCGTGATACTGGCCAACTCCTTGATCGGTACCGGTGAAAATACCGTCACCACTGCCGCAGGTCTCGTTAACAGCGATGCGATCGGTGACTACGTCTACCTTTCAACCTTCGAGGGAAATACGTCTGAAGACACTATTTACCACGAAACAGCCCATGTAATCTATAACAAGCTTTGTGCAGACGGAATCTTCCTTGAATACCAGGATCAGTGGGACGCGCTGAATCCTCCTGATTTTGAATACGCATATTCCTACAGGATGGATGATAACCCAAGCAATGAATATACCGGGGATAACATTTACGAAGACCCTGATATCAATAATGTTTACTTTGTTACTGCATATTCAAAGACCTATCTGACCGAGGATATCGCAACAATGATGGGCCGACTTCTTTGGCACGAAATTCCTGACCGTTTCTTCGGTGGCGATCACATCCAGGCAAAATATAAGCTCCTCTTCGAGATAATTCGTAAGGGTTTTGATACTACCGGCTGGCCTGAGCAGACCTTTTGGGAGAAGCAGGCTCAGAAGGCTTACGACCTGGCACACGAATAGATAGAACTGCAATAATAAGTGAGAATCCCATACCAACAAGTGACATATTGCTTTCTACAAAGTTTGGCAGGTTAAGCTTAGCTACAAACTCCGGGAAGTAAGCTCCGGCAACTCCGAAGGCACCTCCGACCACAACTGCTGCTACCCAGACCGGTACGACCAGTCTTCTCTTCTTATACGCAAATATCGCAACAAGCAGTGGGAAGATTACTCCCGGCGTATAAACCGAATATGCATTACTGAGCAGTGTGATTATATCTCCGCTTCCGGCCAGAGCCATCACCATTGATAGACCTCCAAAAACCAATATAGCCGCTCTGACCAGGAGTATGCTGTCCTTTTTGATTATATCCTTTACGAATATTGTTGATGCATTCACGAGACAGGTATCGGTTGACGAAAGGATGGCCGAAACAAGTCCCATAGAAAGCATGATACCGATCGGTGCAGGGATTGAATGTTTGATAACATACATAAGTGCATTCATATCTCCCAATGTTTCAGGCGAGATATTGTATTTTGCCCACATACCGATCAGAACGATTATCACCGCATAAACCAGAAGCGCAAGTCCGCCTGTCAGTGCCGACTTTTTAGCTGTCTTCTCATCCTTCGAGATAAGGTTTCTCGACATGATATCCGGTCCGAGGAAATATACTCCACCGATCACAAAGAACTGTGTCAGAAGGTTTATCGGTCTGTAATCCTTATTGATGAATTCAATATTCTCAGCTACAGAAGCTGTATTTCCGTCTGCAAAGAAGTAAAGATATACGCAGCAGGCCGTGATGCCAAGCACTATCATAACGAACTGCACCGCATCGGTCTTCACAACCGAAAGCTGTCCGCCGATAGTCGTATAAAGAATCACGCATATTGCAACCACGACAAATACAGTCTTACTGCTCTTTCCTGTAATGAAAGAGATAACTCCGCTCATCGCAACAAGCTGTCCTGCGATAATACCGATCCACGAAACAACAATAACTATCGAAACTATCAGCTCCGCAGGTCTTCCTGCCATGATACGAACCGCATGTGGAAGCGTATCTGCGTTCAGGCTTCTGACCTTCTCCGATATAAGCAGTGACTGAAGGAGCAGTCCAACCGCTCCAAATATGAGCCACCAGATACCAGGAAAGCCGATATTATAAACTGTCGTTGTGATTCCCATTGTGGTTGACGCGCCGATCACGGTTGCCAGAAGCGACATTATAACGACGAAGGATGTCTGCTTCTTTCCTGCTACCGCGAAATCATTGAAGTTCTTCGCTTTCCTGATGTCGATCACGCCTATCACGATCAAAACTGCCAGATAGATAACAAGTAATACTGTAAGTGCTGTGCTGTTCATTTTCTTATGCCTCGCTTGATGTAATATATTAAAATACGGATCACCGAACGATCCCGGCAATCTTAGGACTGGTCAATGATGTAAATACAATTGCCTTCGATATCGATGATCCGTGTTGTATAATAATACAACAAGAAGATATTGTCAACCTTAATCGCGCAGAAGGTTGACAATATCTTCTTGATTCATTTTGTCATCTATTAATTATCAAGTATTAAACAATCTAATCCGTCATAATACTTTAAAAATAACACTCCGGATTAGTTCTCCTCAACGTTAGCCAGCTTAGCAGCCTGGTCTGCTGCTGTAAGGCTGTCTATGATCTCCTGAATATCTCCGTTAAGTATTTCCTCAAGTCTGTAAAGTGTAAGCTTGATTCTGTGATCTGTAACACGTCCCTGTGGGAAGTTGTAGGTACGGATCTTCTCTGAACGGTCGCCTGTACCGATCTGGCTTCTTCTTGCCTCAGCTTCTGCATCGTGAGCCTTCTGCTGCTCGATGTCGTAAAGCTTTGTACGAAGAAGTGCAAATGCCTTCGCTCTGTTCTGGATCTGCGACTTCTCTGTCTGGCTGTAGATAACGATTCCTGTAGGAATATGTGTAAGTCTTACGGCAGAGTCGGTTGTATTTACGCACTGACCACCGTTTCCGGAAGCACGCATAACGTCGATTCTGATATCCTTCTCATCGATTACAACGTCAACCTCTTCAGCCTCAGGCATGATAGCAACTGTAGCTGTAGATGTATGAATACGTCCGCCTGACTCAGTCTCAGGAACTCTCTGTACACGGTGAACGCCGCTTTCGTATTTAAGCTTTGAATATGCGCCCTTACCGATGATATTGAAGATAACTTCCTTGAAACCACCGATACCATTCTCATTGCTGTCAATGATCTCGATCTTCCATCTGTGGCTCTCTGCGTAATGCTGATACATTCTGAAGAGCTCTCCTGCGAAGAGGGCTGCCTCATCTCCACCTGCACCTGCACGGATCTCGACAACAACGTTCTTGTCATCGTTAGGATCCTTAGGAAGAAGAAGTATCTTCAGCTCCTGCTCGCATACCTCAACGTGTTTCTTAGCCTCAGCAAGCTCCTCACGAGCCATCTCCTTCATCTCTTCGTCAGATTCCATATCGATTATCTCCAGGCTGTCTGCAACATCCTGCTTAGCCTGCTTGTACTCATTGTATTTCTCTACGATCGGAGATATATCACTCTGATCCTTCATAAGCTTTCTGTAACGTTCCTGGTCGTTTACAACTGCCGGATCCGAAAGCTCCTTTAATATCTCATTTAACTTCTCTACGAGGTCGTCTAATTTATCAAACATATTTTTCTCTCCTGTTATTTTCAATTATTATTATCTTTACGTTGAAATATCCACGATTTAGTTACTATTAACCGAATCTAAGCAGGTCTATCTCGATCACTTTGTCATCTTCAGCTTTAAGCCTTCCGGTGACAACTCTGTCCAGCCCTGCCAGATCCTTAACCAATCTAATGTCTGTAAATCCTGCCTCTACAAGAAGCTTCCTCGTGTCCTCATATTGATCATATCCTATCTCTAAAAATATCGCCCCGCCACCACGTAGATGCTTCGGTGCCTCACCAATTATCCTTCTGTAAAACTTCAGACCGTCCTCATCACCGTCAAGCGCGAGCATCGGTTCAAAGTCCTTAACCTCCTCCATAAGAGTTGGTATCACATCACTTCTTATATACGGTGGGTTGCTGACTATTATATCGAAAGCGGTCGTAGATAGTTCCAAATAAATATCCGTTTTAACGAGCTTTACGTCTGCCCCGAGCTGCTTAGCATTCTTCCCGGCAACTCTCAGCGCATCCTCGGAAATATCAGCCAACGTAACCTCATCGACAGTGCCCTTCGCCTTCCTTCCGAGAAAACAGCTCAGGCCTATACATCCCGAACCTGTACACATATCAAGCAGCCTGACGGGCTTATCCTTATACTCCTTACCCAGGTATTTCAGCACCTCTTCAACAAGTATTTCCGTATCCGCTCTCGGAATCAGAACCGCCTCATCAACATAGAAATCATATTCCATAAAGCCAACACTGTGCATAATATACTGGAGCGGATAATGACCCGCCCTTTTTTCGATCAGCTTAAGGTATTCCTCAGCCTTACCGGCCTCAGCTTCCCTGTCTCTACCGAGCAGCAGCGCCGTCTCGTCCAGACCAAATACATATTTTATAAGAGCTTTACTGTCATATGCGGCATTATCGATTCCGGCTGCTTCCAACTTTCCGGTGCCTTGCCTCATTAAATCATAAATAATCATCTATAACTCCGCTTTTTTCGTTTATGTGATGATAACATATTGCATCGAAAGATCACAAATCAAACTAATCAAGCAATAATCATTGATCTACGCCATATCTCGATCACTTCTCAAACGAATGATTCCTTACGCAATCGATATACTCTCTCCAGTCGATAACCGCCTCAACCGACTTAATTGCAACCTCACACATCTCAGCATCCGGTTCTCTTGTGGTAAGCCTCTGTACCCAGAAGCCCGGCTGGCTGAGCATTCTCGCAAACCAGTTTTCGTGGCTTCCCGCGTATCTGATGATCTCGTAGGAAATACCCGCGATCACAGGGATCAGCAGCAGCCTCGAAACCAGTCTCAGCCACATGACTTTAGTCCTGATAAACATAAATACCACAATACTGATAAACATTACGATGAACAAAAAGCTTGTTCCGCAGCGTCTGTGGAAACGTGTATGCTTCATAACATTTTCAGGAGTCAGCTCGTCGCCGGCCTCCATACAGTTTATCGTCTTATGCTCCGCGCCGTGATACATAAAGGTTCTGTGTATCTCCTCCATCTTGGATATAAGCCAGACATAGCCGATAAATATTGACATTCTGAGGAGACCCTCAACAAGATTTACCAGTATCGAGCTATCGGTCACCTTGTAAAGCAGACCTGCAACATAGGTCGGCAGAAGCATAAATACAGCTATTGCGAACGCAAGCGAAACAATGAGAGTCAGCACAAGGTAGCCGCCGCTTCCTTCCCTCTCCTTTTCCTTCTCTCTTGCCTTCTTAAAGCCTTCCTTCTTCTTCTCAACCTTCTCGGCGAGCTTATCAGCCTTATCGGTCTTACCCTCGGCCTTAAGCGCCTCTATCTTCTTCTGTTTATTCTCTATCCACTCCTCTTCGTATTTCTCATCAGAGTCGTCATATTCAGCCGACTTCATCAGAGTTCCGATTCCTATATAGAGTGACTCGATGAAGTTCACAACGCCCCTTAAGATTGGTATCCTGAAGAGCACACATCTGCTTCCGAAGGAATTATATTTAGTTACAGTAACATCTATCTCGTGGTCCGGCTTCCTTACCGAAAGCGCATAGCTTTCAGGCCCCTTCATCATTATGCCTTCAAGAACGGCCTGACCACCGATATGAACTTCTTTCATATATTTTCCCTATTTAAAAATCATGAGAATCTCACGATCATACTCATCCGATTATTAAAAAATATGGCAATCTAGCCTGTATACGCCGGATTGCCATACTTTTTCAAAACAATTTATACTACTGAACGCCGTATTTCTTATTGAACTTATCAATACGTCCACGGGCAGCAATATTCTTCTGCGTACCTGTGTAGAATGAATGGCACTTTGAGCAGATCTCGACGTGGATCTCCTTCTTGGTTGAACCTGTAACAAACTCGTTACCACAGTTACATACAACCTTTGCCTGATAATACTCCGGATGTACTCCTTCTCTCATTTCAATTCTCCTTTTAACATTAACGTATATGAGACACTATACCGCCTTAGAAAAGTCCCAAGAACAAAACTATGCTGTATCTCGATCCCATACCAGCAACATTACAGATGATACCATACATGTTGCAAAGTTTCAAGTGTTTATTTTTATTTATGTTCTGAATATTTTTCTCGGCTGTTTCCGGCATCACTTGTCCGCTACCGACTCTGTTCAGCCCGGCATCACTTGTCCGCCGCCGACTTTATTCAGACCGGCATCACTTGTCCGCTACCGACTCTGTTCAGCCCGGTATCAATTGTCCGCATTCATTCCTTCTTCATAACCGAGAAAGCACTCATAATGAGTATAGTCACGATTGCTGCGATCAGCGCTCCTACCGTATTGTGAAATATGTCATCAAATTCGAAATATCCACGCTTTGTAGCAAGCTGCGTCACCTCAATCGCTGTTGAAAAAGTAAGCGCCGTCAGCACTGTTTTGATTATCTTCTTTCTCCTTACGATGATCGGTACCAGCACTCCTATCGGTACCAGCATCAGGATATTCAGCGTGAGTTCCTTCTTCAGATACTCTCCAAGCTCCGTGCCCTTACGTATTTCCTCATAATCTCTGAAAAGTCTGAACACGCCCTTTGCCTCTTCGTCCCTGCTTCTGTCAAGCACGGTCGATGCAAATACCAGAAAGATATATGGCAGGAGCAGTGAAAGTGCGATCCTCCTCATGAGGCTCAGCCTTCCCGAACAGATAAATGTGACCACCATTATGATTGCCGCTATATAGTAATAATGTGTTTTTATGTCCGCTACGATGAATAAATAGTCTATGGTCTTATCTCCTCGCAAATATCTTCTTACAATAATCAAGGAATTCCCTGTTGTTCCTTGTCTTCGTAAATATCTTGATGATCTCCTCGGTTATTTCGTCGCTCTTCAGCCCTCTCAGCTGTCTGTGGATGGTATCAAGCACATCCTGCTCCTCAACTGTGAGAAGAAGGTCATCCTTTCTGGTTCCCGACTTAGCTATATCAATAGCCGGAAATACTCTCTTCTCCGACAGATTTCTGTCGAGAACAAGCTCCATATTACCGGTTCCCTTGAATTCCTCAAACACAACGTCGTCCATCCTGCTGCCTGTATCAATAAGCGCTGTAGCAAGGATTGTCAGGCTTCCGCCCTCTCTCATATTTCTTGCTGCTCCGAAGAACTTCTTTGGCATATGCAGAGCCGCCGGATCAAGACCGCCCGAAAGTGTACGTCCGCTCGGTGCAACCGTAAGGTTGTAAGCTCTTGAAAGTCTTGTGATACTATCTATAAGGATAACAACATCCTTCTTACTCTCAACAAGTCTCTTGGCTCTCTCGATAACCATCTCGGAAACTCTCTTATGATGCTCCGGAAGTTCGTCAAAGGTTGAATAGATAACCTCTGCATTCGGTCCCTCGATAGACTCCTTGATGTCAGTAACCTCCTCAGGTCTCTCATCGATGAGTAGTACCAGAAGGTTCATATCCGGATATGCAACACTTATTCTCTTCGCGATCTGCTTAAGAAGTGTCGTCTTACCTGCCTTCGGAGGTGAAACGATCATACCTCTCTGCCCCTTTCCGATAGGCGAGAACAGATCCACAATTCTGAGTGAAACAGGCGCATTGTTGTAATCAAGTCTGATCCTCTCATTTGGAAATACAGGTGTCATATCCTCGAAATGTAATCTTCTGCTTATCTCGGCCGGTGACATACCATTTACCGACTCGATAAAGAGAAGTGCTCTGAACTTCTCGTTCGGACCCATTTTCGTTCTGATAGGTCCCTTAATTATATCTCCGGTCCTGAGCCCGAACTTTCTTATCTGCGCAGGTGATATGTAAATATCCTTCTCACCCGGCATGTAGTTATCACTTCTTATAAAGCCGTAGCCCTCAGACATGACCTCAAGTATTCCGGCTGCATATTCACCGCTTGCAAGAGTCGGATTGTACTCCTGCCCATCATACTGCATGGTACTCGGTGCTTCCGGTTTCAGTGATACTTCCGGTTTCTGTATTGACTCAGTCTTTTGAACATTTTCTGTCCTCTGAGCATTTTCATTCTTCTGAGCATCACTGTCAGTTTTAATATTCTGACTGTCCTGAGTTTTATTATCTGTTCCAAATGTCTCCATTATCTTTCCAACTGCATTTGAAACCTGCTCATTTTTCTTATCAATATCAGACAGCTTCTCACTGATTTCTTTTTTTAATACTGTTCTGCGAGGAGTTTTCCTATCTACTGTTTTTCTCTTATCAGTTGCTGGATTCTCTGCAGACTTCTTTCTTGCCGGTTTCTTCTCTTCTGCAGGATTCTCCTCAACCGTCTTTATTTCTGCCTTCTTTAATTTCTCTGTCTTCTCTGCTGACTTTTTCTCAGCCTTCTCTTTTTTCACAGGTTTCTCTGCAGGCTTTTTCTCAGTCTTCTCTGTTTTCACAGGCTTCTCTGCAGACTTCTTAGATTCTGCGGTCTTCTCTGCAGACTTTTTCTCGGCCTTCTCTGCAGGCTTCTCCGCAGCCTTCTGCATCATAAGATCAACATTTGTAAGAAGCTCGATAAGTTCAGCCTTCTTCAGATGTTCAATATCACGGAGCCCCTTCTCCCCTGCGATCTTCTTCAGATCGTCAATCTTCATCTTGCTGTAATTCATACATTTCCTTTCTTAGATAATATGTATTTATGTTTACGTTCATATTTGTTTATGATACTAATGTATTTCGTTGCAATTAAATCCTTTTTGTCGTATTCTATTAATACGCGACAATTAACAAAACAAGGAGTTAGTATGGAAGGATTATTTTTATACAAACTGATTATTTTATATATGCTGGACAGAATCGATGAATATATGCTCACCAATTCCCAGTTGAACGAGTTTATACTTGATAAGGGATATACAAATAATCCCTTCAACATCCATGAATCTGTAAGTGAGCTGATCGATGCCGGCTTCATATCACGTAACGTGATCCGCGACACCACACATTATAAGATTACAAATGCAGGCGAGGAAGCGCTCTCATATTTCGAAAACCGCCTTCCAAATGCCATTAAACAGGATATACTGGATTATTTTTCCGAACAAAAGATCAATCTCAAGAATGAGTCTCAGATATATTCCGACTACTTCTTCAATGATAATCAGGAATATACCGTCGAGTGCATCATCAAGGAAAGAAAGGACGTTCTGCTCGACTTAAAGCTTAACGTTCCAACGAAAAATCTTGCTGTCTCGATCTGCGACAGCTGGCGTGAAAAGAGCGCCGATGTTTATTCGTACCTCATAAATGAGCTGTTTACGAATGAGAAATAATATACTTACAGACTGTTTAGCACTCTAAACAGTCTGTTTTTTTATGCCTGAGCAATAGTTTCTTCGATGAGGTTCAGTATTTCCTCCCTGCCCTGCTTTGATACAGCAGAGAACGGAATGACTGTACAGTCCTCAGCCTTCAGGCCGGCCTTCACCGCCTTCAGCTTCTTAACCTGCTCGCTTCTCTTGATCTTGTCGAGCTTGGTTGCAATGATAACAGGCTTGTAACCGTTTGCGATGATCCAATCAAACATCTGCTTATCGTTAGCTGAAGGATCATGCCTTATATCCACAAGCAAAAATACTATCTTAAGCTGCCTCGAGGTCTTAAGATATCTCTCTATCATTTTTCCCCACTTCGCTTTGATCTCCTGAGATACGGCTGCGTAGCCGTATCCCGGAAGATCAACAAAGTAGATTTCACTATTCACTTTATAAAAGTTTATCGTCTGTGTTTTTCCCGGCTGAGATGATGTTCTTGCCAGGTTTTTTCTGTTTAGAAGTGAATTGATCAGAGAAGACTTTCCGACATTTGATCTGCCTGCAAAGGCAATTTCGGGATATTCATTCTCCGGCAGTGTACTGGTTATACCGCACACTGTCTCAAGTTCTGATGTTTTTATAATCATTATGCTATTCCATTGTCGGCAGGAACTGCTTTTCTCACATTACTGCCGCTCTTCTTACCTCTGGCCGTCTCATTATGGATAACCTCAGGCTCCTGCTCACCCTTTATAACCTCTTCGGTTATGATACATCTGTCAGCAGCTTCGTCTGAAGGAATCTCATACATGATGTCAGTCATTGTCTTCTCGATTATAGCCCTGAGTCCTCTGGCTCCTGTCTTTCTCTCGGTAGCAAGCTTTGCTATAGCTCTGAGAGCTTCAGGTGTGAACTCCAGCTTAACATCGTCAAGCTCGAAAAGCCTCTGATACTGCTTTACGATAGCTGACTTCGGCTCTGTAAGGATCTGTGCAAGAGCCTCTTCATCAAGCTGATCCAGAGTTACTATTACAGGTACACGACCAACAAACTCAGGGATGATGCCGTATTTTACAAGATCCTGCGGCTCAACCTGCTTTAAGAGCTCGTTTTCGTCATTAAGTTTTGAATTATCAATATCAGCATTGAAGCCGATCGACTTCTTGCCGATACGGTTCTCAATTATCTTGTCAAGTCCGTCAAATGCACCGCCACAGATAAAGAGGATATTTGTTGTATCGATCTGGATGAACTCCTGATGAGGATGCTTACGTCCGCCCTGTGGTGGAACTGAAGCAACGGTTCCCTCAATGATCTTGAGGAGAGCCTGCTGAACACCTTCACCTGAAACGTCTCTTGTTATTGAAACGTTCTCAGACTTCTTGGTGATCTTATCTATCTCATCGATGTAAACTATACCCTTTTCTGCTCTTTCGACATCATAATCAGCAGCCTGGATGAGCTTGAGGAGAATATTTTCAACATCCTCACCAACATATCCGGCCTCTGTCAGAGTCGTTGCATCGGCGATTGCAAAAGGAACGTTCAGAAGCTTGGCAAGTGTCTGTGCCAGATAAGTCTTACCTGAACCGGTTGGACCAGCCATGATGATATTACTCTTCTGAAGCTCGATATCCAGACTTCTGTCAGAAAGAACTCTCTTATAGTGATTGTAAACAGCGACTGAAAGAACCTTCTTTGCAGCATCCTGTCCGATCACGTATTCATCAAGAAAGCTCTTGATCTCCTTCGGTTTCATGAGATTGATCTCATCGCCCAAAGTATCCTGGAATTCTTCGTTTATGATATCCTGGCAGATACCAACGCATTCGTCGCAAATATAAACATTAGGGCCCGCTATCAGCCTTCTGACCTGGTCATGGGATTTGTTGCAAAATGAACAGCGAAGCTTGCCCTTATCTTCTGTACGAGCAGCCATAGTCTAACCCTCTTACTTTCTGTTTGTTACGATCTTATCGATAAGTCCGTACTCAAGTGCTTCCTCAGCCGTCTTCCAGTTATCTCTCTCTGTATCTCTTTCGATCTCTTCAAGAGGTCTGCCAGTAGCTTCGCTAAGGATAGTATTTAACTTTGTACGTGTTCTGATGATATGATCCGCAGTGATCTTGATGTCAGTTGCCTGACCCTGAGCACCGCCAAGTGGCTGATGGATCATGATCTCAGCGTTTGGAAGCGCGAATCTCTTGCCCTTTGCACCGCCGGCAAGGAGGAAAGCTCCCATTGATGCAGCCATACCTACACAGATGGTAGATACGTCGCACTTAACATAGTTCATTGTATCATAAATAGCCATACCGGCGGTTACAGAACCGCCCGGGCTGTTTATGTAGAAATTTATGTCCTTGCTTGAATCCTCAGACTCAAGGAAAAGCAGCTGTGCTACTACAAGGCTTGCAGTAACGTCATTAACTTCATCTCCGAGGAAAACGATTCTTTCCTTAAGGAGACGCGAATAAATATCATAGGCTCTCTCGCCTCTGCTACTCGTCTCAATGACTGTAGGTACTAACGGCATATTATACCTCCTTACTCTCGTCTGCGATAAGCTTGAGTGCCTTGTTCATCTTGACATCCATCTTAATCGCATCAAGCTCCTTCTCGCCTGCAAGCTCCTTGAACTTCTCAACGTCAAGCTGATACATACTTGCAGTCTTCTCGATCTCCTTATCTACTTCTTCATCTGAAACTTCGATATTTTCAGCGTTTGCGATAGCTTCAACAATAAGGCTTGTCTTGATTCTCTTGATAGCCTCAGGCTTAACCTGCTCAAGCATATCCTCTCTTGACTGTTTTGTGATTGAGAGATACTGCTCAAGCTTAAGTCCCTGATATGCAAGTCTCTGCTCGAAATCAGAGAGCATCTTCTCTTGGTTGTAAGCGATCATTGGTTCAGGAATGTCGATCTCGCAGGTCTCGATAAGCTTCTCAAGAACCTTAGACTGCTTCTCCTTCTCTGCTGCATCCTTCTTCTTAACCTCAAGAGTCTTCTTAACATCCTCTTTATACTCAGCTACTGTTTCGAACTCTGAAACATCGCTTGCGAAATCATCATCAAGCTCTGGAAGGATCTCAGCTGTGATGCCGTTAAGCTTGCACTTAAATACAGCAGGCTTTCCAGCAAGGCTTGCTTCCTGATACTCCTCAGGGAATGTAACATTTACGTCGAACTCATCGCCGATATTCTTACCAACGATCTGATCCTCAAATGTATCGATAAAGCTGTGTGAACCAAGAACAAGCTTGTAATCCTCACCCTTGCCGCCTTCAAATGCAACACCGTCAACAAAGCCTTCAAAGTTGATGTTAACTTCATCACCGTTCTCTGCTGCTCTGTCAGTAACTTCTACCTTACGAGCATTTTCCTTACGTGTCTTCTCGATCTCAGCGTCAACGTCAGCATCTGTTACTTCTACGTTAACCTTCTCGATCTCAACACCCTTGTACTCAGCAAGCTTTACAGGTGGCTTTGTAGCAACCTTAGCTGTAAATACGAAATCCTTGCCCTTGCCGATCTCGGCAACCTCGATCTCCGGGTTTGAAACGATATCAAGCTCGCAGTTCTCGATCTCTTCAGGATAATACTTGTTGATAAGCTCATTAGCTGCTTCCTCATAAAATACAGCTTCACCATAAACCTTCTCTATGTAATTCATCGGAACCTTTCCCTTACGGAAACCAGGTACTGAGAACTTGCTCTTGCTCTTCTTGTAAGCCTCGATCATTGCCTTATCAAATTCCGCTGCCGGAACAGTGATGGTAAGGTTGGCCATATTACCGTCTAATTTTTCTGCTGTGATACTCATTTTTCATTTCCTCCTTAAGCACAGCTCATCTGTGCATTATTATCTAAAATATTTTTTCGCGTTTTATCCCCTGCCGGCACTAGCTTTTTCATAAATACCGGCTAACGCATCATTTCATACACGACGAAAAATGCGCAGACTAACGCACTATTTCGCATTTTAACATATATTTACTATTTACGCAAACAAAATATACTTGTAATCATGCATAATACTTTTACGATATATTTTGCATATTATGTACTGCTTTGCTCATATAAAACCTTCACTTTAAACATCCAATAACCCAATTATAATTCTACCATTGAGCACCGCTTTTTTCAACTGTTCACAGGCAATCTGATGTCATCTTTTTATTGATAAATACGTTTCAGATATTTTATAATCATATTGTGTTCCGCGGTTTATCTTCCGCTTTTCAATGCGGAATACCCGTTTTTTCTGATCGTTCGATAGTATGATTTAAAAAGTTCAATAAAAACCGCAATTATAAACGTATATTAATAATAGTTAAAAAATACGCAGTATCAAAGGAGCGAAACATGGAAATATTACTTGTGATAAGTGCGGTCATCCCGCCAATCATTTTAATGATGATCATTTATTCAAAGGATAAGGTTGAAAAAGAGCCTAAAAAGCTGCTCTTCAAGGCTGCAATCTTCGGTGCGTTGTCCATCATACCCGCGATCATATACGAAAAACTCCTCATGAGTGTACTCAGCGAAATAATCGATGACACCACTTCACTCGGTTATACCTTCCTTTTGGCATTTATCGGAATCGCACTTGTAGAGGAAACCGGCAAGTTAGTCGCCCTCAGATTATCCACCTGGAAGAATCCGAATCTGAACTATACATTTGACGGTGTAGTTTATTCCGTATTTGTTTCACTTGGTTTCGCCCTTGTCGAAAATATCTTCTATGTACTTTCAAGAGGGCTTGGCGTATCTCTTTTAAGAGCCGTTCTTGCCATTCCGGGTCACTTCTCTTTTGCTGTTTACATGGGCTACTATTACGGTCTCGCTAAGTTTTACGAGGTTGCCGGAAATAAAGAAAAGAAGAAATCCTGCCTCTTCAAGGGCTGGCTTTTTGCAACCCTCCTGCACGGCTTCTACGATTTCTGCTCTCTTTCAGGTCGTATCGAAATGATCGGTATACTCTTCGTATTTGTTATTGGACTTGATGTATTTGTCATCATCAAGGTTCAGAAGGCTTCAAAAACCGATACACCTATCTACCGTATGTACCAGAGACCTTATTATCAGGTGCCATTCAACCAGGTTTATATGAATCCATACTATGTCCGCAGCGCCGCTAACAATCAGCAGGGTGCAGCCAATTATTATAACCAGCAGACCGGCAGCTATAATCAGCAGATTGTAGGGAATGTTTACAACCAGCCGGTTGGTAGTAGTTATAATCAACAGACCGTTTTGAATGGTAATGTTCAGCCACAATTTAATGCTAATAATCCTCAGTTTCAGAATAGAGGAACACAGAATCCATATCAGAATGCACAAAACAATTCCGGCTATAACCAGCAGCCACAGAATCCTGCAGTCCGCTACTCACAGCCGGAATATCTCAAATATCAATATGGTGAATATAGTCCATATTACAATCAGAACAAACAAAACGCTTAGTCTATACTACTTCATACCAGATTATAGATATATGTTTAAATAACAAAAACCGCCAGTCCATACCGGTCCGGCGGTTTTCTTTTTATAACAATCCGGCGAATTACATCTCGCAGATCAGCTTTCTGATTAAGTCAAAGGCTACCTTGGCGCTGCTTATAACATTCTGATTAAAGTCTCCGCCATCACCTTCGTAGGTATCGCTTATGCATTTAATAGACATACATCTGACATTATTTCTCAGGCATATTCTCGCGATCGCAGCTATCTCCATATCGCATATCTGGCAGCCGAGAGAAGCCAGATAGTCCTTATCTTCCTTCTTCTCGATGAATTTACCACCGCTGGCAACAGTCACTTCCTGAAGCTCCGGAACAATTGCTTTTGCCCTTTCAATAAGCCCTGCATCAAGAGGTATATATTCATCCTCATACTCCTCGTACTGGTGCTCCTTAACAGGATCGATAGGCGATACATCATACTCATAATGGCATACGCGACGCACTACGAAAAGATCCTTAACCTTAAGTCCCGGTACAAGCGCTCCTGTAACACCAAAATTAAGTACAATATCACATTTTGTATGATATATCAGAAGCTGAGTGACTGCAGCCGCATCTATCTCTCCGTATCCGGAAAGCGCAGCACATACATCATGCTCTCCAATCTTCGCATGATATATCGTAGTACCGCTGACATGCTCCTCGCTTATTTCAGATCCGCTTTGTATAAAAGCCTCAAGTTCCCTTTTTATAGCAATAATCAAGCCAATTTTCATCTGCTGTCTCCTCTCTGTACAAATCCTTCTCTTTATCCTAAGTATTTCCGTCAAATGTTCAAACGTATTTATAATATCGTTTGAATTTAGATGTAAAATGTATTAAAATACAACCATGCAGATATGGTTCATTGGTAGAACGCCAGCTTCCCAAGCTGGAAAGGCGGGTTCGATTCCCGTTATCTGCTTTTTTTAATGCCCGGACATGAATGTCCGGGCAATTCTGTTATTATATTCTGAATACATTTTGGAATCGAAGTATTCTGAGTGCAGTATCTTTACGAATCGAAGAACTCCTGTCCGTCGCCAAGCGTCAGTCTTTCGGTCTTCGGATACTCAAATATGACATTCTTGTCAGCTGACTCAAGATACTCAACGAATCTTGCAGCTTCCCACTTTGCCATCGGAAGATCGTGCATCAGATAATTGCCGCAGTTAACAGGCGATGCTCCCGGCACCTCTCCCTCAAAGTCTCTCATGTTCTTAAAAGCTTCAAGTATGATCGGATACATATCAGCTGCAGCCGGACGTCCCTTAACTATCATATAAAAGCCTGTGAGGCAGCCCATAGGACCCCAGTAAACCAGCTTATCCTTCCACTCTGCATGATTTCTCAGATATGTTGCAACAACATGTTCTATCGTATGCATAGCCGCCGGAGCGATTGCCGGCTCAGCGTTAGGCTTCTTTATTCTGATGTCGAAGGTTGTTACCATCTCTTCGCCCAGAACATCAACACGGCTTTCAAATATACCCGGTACTATCCTTGTATGGTCTATCGAAAAACTTGGAATCAGATCCATCTTCTATTCCTCCTGTCGGTCTGTAATCTTCAGGCGTTTCATCCGCCTACCTTGTCAGTTTAACATATTTTCGGCCATATTCAAACCGAAAAAGTATATCAAAATTTGAAGCTTCAAATCAGATAAATCAGCCTAAAGCTATATGTTTAACCTATTAAAACATGTTTCCGGGAATAGGAGGAAGCATATTCACTACCTGCACCCTATTATCTACAACCTTGGTACCATCAAAGTAGATCGTTCTTCCGTCAACTGAAATCCTGATAACTCTGCCTTTTATTCTTGTAATAAAATATTTTATCCTATATTTTCTGTAAGATTTGAAGTCATTTTTCTTAAGAATCGGGAGGAACATATTTCTGTCAGCCTCCTCAGCATTTGCGATTGTTGCATTTATGCCGTTAATTGTGAGTGCTGCCTGCACCTTTCTCATACTGATTGCCCTGATGCTGTAATTAACGAAAAGATCATCCAAATAGAAGCTTCCACCGTTAGCTTCCTTACCGGACATTGAAACAAACAGCGTAAGGAAAAGCATATAGAAGAATCCATAAAACGCTCCGGCTATTGCTCCAACCAGAAAACCTCCTGAAATCGTACTGGTTTTAACAATTTTCCCTCCAACCTGTTTCTTTTCATAATAGAGATCCGGAAACAGCTTGATAAATATCAAAGCTACGGCAACTGCAATTGCAACCGAAAATATCACTGACAGCGCTGTGTAGAGTCCCTGTCCTTCCATCTTACGATGAGCAAAACCTGATATGCGAGTACCCATAGCAGGATTCTGTCCCTGAACAGAATTCATTCCTGGATTCGCTGGCTGTGCAGCATTCATCCTCGGTGTCATTCCCGGATTCACCTGCTGTGCACCATTATACATACCGTTATTCATGTTTGGATTCGCATACTGATTTGCAGCGACATTCATATTCGGATTAGCATACTGATTTGCAGCCGGGTTCATAGTTGGATTCGCATACTGATTCGCAGCCGGGTTTACATTTGGATTAGTATACTGATTTGCAGCCAGGTTTACATTTGGATTCGTATACTGATTTGCAGCCGGGTTTACATTTGTATTCATATTTGGATTCGTATATTGATTTGCACCCGGATTCATATTTGGATTCGTATATTGATTTGCCCCCAGGTTCACATTAGTATTCATGTTTTGATTCATATACTGATTTGCACCCGGGTTAATATTTGCATTCGGATTCGTATACTGATTTGCACCTGGGTTCATATTTATATTCGCATTTGGATTCATGTTCACATTCGGATTCATGTTCACATTCGGATTCATCGACTGACCGCTAGCGTTCATACCGCCATTCATATTATTCTCCATAAAATAATCCCTTCCCGTATTAATCATAAAATCCCGCAGAAAACTGTATTTCTGCGGGATCAAATGAATACCAGATTAGTTCTCAGCCTTTGCTGCCTTAGCTGCAAGGATCTGCTTTGTGAGAAGTGGAACGATCTTGTTAAGATCACCAACTACTCCGTAGTCAGCTACATCAAAGATAGGAGCTGTCTCGTCCTTGTTGATAGCAATGATGATATCAGACTCTTCCATACCTGCTACGTGCTGGATGGCACCTGAAATACCGATTGCGAAATAAACATGTGGACGAACTGTCTTACCTGTCTGACCAACCTGAAGCTCCTTTGGCTTCCAGCCTGAATCAACTACTGCACGTGAGCAAGAAACCTCACCGCCGATAGCTGCTGCAAGCTCCTCAAGGATCTTGAAGTTCTCTACAGAACCAACTCCACGACCGCCTGATACAAGGATCTTAGCGTCCTGGATATCAACAACATCTGAAACTTCCTTAACGATCTCAAGGATCTCAACATAGTTGTTATTTGGTGTAAAGCCTGGGTTGAACTCTTCAACAACTGCCTTAGCACCTGCAACCTTATCCTTCTTCTGCATAACGCCCGGACGAACTGTTGCCATCTGAGGTCTGAAATCAGGACAAGCGATTGTTGCGATTGTATTTCCACCAAATGCAGGACGAGTCATAAGAAGCTGATTGTGCTTCTGCTCCTTGCCTGGGATTGGGTTAAGTGGGAAATCTCCGATATCAAGCTGTGTACAGTCAGCTGTGAGACCTGTATGAACACGTGCACAAACACGAGGACCAAGGTCACGACCGATTGCTGTAGCACCGATAAGGAATACATCCGGCTTAAACTTCTCGATTACTGATGCGAGTGCATGTGTGTAAGGCTCTGTTCTGTATTCCTTGAGCTCAGGATCATCAACTACGATAACTCTGTCAGCTCCGTACTCAGCGAGTGAATCTGCAAGTCCCTTAACACCTGAACCAACAAGAACTGCTGTTACCTCTGTACCGAGGTCTGCAGCAAGATCCTTACCTTTTCCAAGGAGCTCAAATGCGATATTGCTGATTTCATTATCTACCTGCTGAGCAAATATAAATACGCCCTTATATTCTTCTAATGCCATTACTGTCATCCTCCTAAAATTTTTACTAACTAGATCACGAACTTCTCAGCAAGCTTTGATACGATATAATCTGCTGATTCTTCAGGTGAATCGAGAACTACCTTCTCGCCTGCACCCTTCTTTACCTTATCTGAAGCCTTTGCTATCTGTGTAGGTGAACCCTTAAGTCCGAGGTTGGAATCAAGTACATCCTTGAGGTCTGCTCTACCCCATGTTGTGATAGGAGCATCTTCCTTACAAGCATCGAAGATTCCGCCCGGTGTCATATAACGAGGCTCATTGAGCTCTGAAAGAGCTGTAACGAGACATGGCATCTTAGCCTTAAGCATATGATATCTGTCATCATACTGACGCTTAACTACTACTGAGTCACCATCGATCTTGATCTCCTGTGCATAAGAGATAACAGGGATGTTAAGGTGCTCTGAAATCTGTGGTCCAACCTGTGCTGTATCACCATCGATAGCCTGACGACCTGTGATGATAAGATCATACTCAAGGTTTCTGATCGCACCGGCAATTGTCTGTGATGTTGCCCATGTATCAGCTCCACCGAGCACTCTGTCTGTTACAAGGATTCCCTTGTCAGCACCCATAGCAAGTGCCTCACGAAGAACATCTGCTGCCTTTGGAAGACCCATTGTAACTACTGTAACTTCTGCGCCGTACTGATCCTTAAGACGAAGAGCTGCCTCAAGACCAGCCTTGTCATCAGGGTTCATGATTGTAAGCATTGCGCCTCTATCGAGAGTTCCGTCCGGCTTAAACTTAACTCCGCCCTTTGTATCAGGTACCTGTTTTACACAAACTATAATTTTCACGTTATGTACCCTCCTTATTTAAGTAAGTTAGCAGAGATAACCATACGCTGAACTTCACTTGTTCCTTCGTAGATCTCTGTGATCTTAGCATCACGCATCATACGCTCAACATCGTACTCTCTGATGTAACCGTAACCACCGTGAAGCTGAACTGCCTTAGTAGTAACTTCCATAGCAACCTCTGCTGCGTAAAGCTTAGCCATAGCTGCTTCTACGCTGTAAGAAGTCTTGCCGTCTGCATTGAACTGATCCTTAGCCTTAGCTGCCTTGTAAACAAGCATCTTAGCTGCCTCAACCTTAGTAGCCATATCAGCAAGCTGGAACTGTGTATTCTGGAATGCGCCGATTGCACGACCGAACTGCTTTCTCTCCTGAACATATGCGATTGTTCTCTCAAGAGCGCCCTCAGCAAGACCAAGAGCCTGTGCAGCGATACCGATACGTCCACCATCAAGAGTATGCATGGCAATATTGAAGCCCTTACCCTTCTGTCCAAGGAGTGCATCCTTAGGAATACGGCAATCCTGGAAAATAAGCTCGTATGTAGATGAACCACGGATACCCATCTTCTTCTCCTTTGTACCAAAGGTGAATCCAGGTGTTCCCTTCTCAACGATGAATGCTGAGATTTCCTTCATCATCTTACCGCGCTTCTCAATCATACCTGTAACAGCGATAACGATATATACGTCAGCTTCCTTACCATTTGTAATGAAGCACTTAGAACCATTAAGTACCCACTCTTCGCCGTCAAGTACTGCCTTGGTCTGCTGACCCTGAGCATCTGTACCTGCGCCCGGCTCTGTAAGACCGAATGCACCAAGCTTCTTTCCTGAAGCAAGATCAGGAACGTACTTAGCCTTCTGCTCCGGTGTACCGAATGTAACGATAGGATCTACGCAGAGTGATGTATGAGCTGATACGATAACGCCTGTTGTACCGCAAACCTTTGAAAGCTCTTCTACGCACATAGCGTATGTAAGAACATCACATCCCTGACCACCAAGCTCCTTTGGAACAGGAATTCCAAGGAAACCTGCTTTAGCCATCTTCTCAACTGTTTCTCTAGGAAACTTCTCTGTCTCATCAACTTCCTGAGCGAGTGGCTTTACTTCTTTCTCAGCGAACTCACTGAAAAGAGTTCTTGCCATTTCATGCTGTTTACTGAGTGTAAAATCCATGAATATATCCTCCATAAAAATATTTTGATTATTATATATAGAACACATACCAATAAGCATAGCAGGCATTTTCGTCTGTCTATGCTTATTGTTATTGTTGTTCATATTTAACTATTTTGAATAATCGTAGAAGCCCTTACCTGTCTTACGTCCAAGCTTTCCTGCACGAACCATCTTGCGAAGAAGTGGATGAGGACGATACTTAGAATCGCCTGTCTCAGCCTGAAGAACTTCCATGATAGCAAGAACGATATCAAGACCTACAAGATCACCAAGTGCAAGAGGTCCCATTGGGTGTGAAGCACCAAGCATCATAGCTGTATCGATATCTTCTACTGTTGCGATGCCTTCTGCATAGATACCAACTGCTTCGTTGATCATTGGGATGAGAATTCTGTTTACAACGAAACCAGGAGCCTCGTTAACCTGTACAGGTGTCTTACCGATCTCTGTAGCGATCTTCTTGATTTCTTCTACATATGCATCAGATGTATTCTCGCCAGCGATAACTTCAACGAGCTTCATTCTGTCAGCTGGGTTGAAGAAATGCATACCGATGATCTCTCTGTCAAGACCTGCACCGATCTCTGTGATTGAAAGAGATGATGTATTTGAAGCGAACTTGCAAGTTGCAGGAACGATCTCCTGAAGCTCCTTGAAAGTTGTCTTCTTGATGTTCATGTTCTCCGGAGCAACCTCGATAACGAGATCACAATCTGTACAAATATCCTTAAGTCCTGTCTTAATCTTGCCAAGGATCTCCTCACCCTTCTCAGCGGTGATCTTTTCCTTACCAACAAGGAACTTGATATTCTTCTCGATCTTAGCCTTTCCGCCATCAGCAAACTCCTGCTTGATGTCAACGAGACGTACTTCATAACCGTCTGTCATAGCGAAAGCCTGTGCAATACCTGAACCCATTGTTCCGGCACCGATTACACCTACTACCATTTTATTTTCCTCCTAAAAAATATTTATTTCCTGACCAAAGGGACGAAGCATCTCCGTCCCTCCGGTACATTTGTTACATATTTGATTACGCATTCTTGAAGGCAACAACCTTAACCTTTGCAGGATCATCCTTCTTACGTAAGAAATTAGCCATACCTTCCTTCTGGTCATATGACTCGAAGCAGTCTCCGAAGAGCTTCTCCTCTACCTCAACAGCCTTGTCGATGCTGAGTGAGATACCTTCGTTAATAGCCTTCTTGCAGTTACGAACTGCGATAGGTGCGTTAGCAGCGATTGTAGCAGCCATCTTCTTAGCCTGTGCAAGGAGGTTCTCCTGTGCAGTAGCTGTAACGTTTCCTGCCTCATCTGTTACTGCTGAATAAACTGCATTTACGAGACCGATACGAAGAGCTTCGTCAGCCTTGATATTTCTTGCAGTATAGATAAGCTGCTTAGCCATACCGATACCAACTGTTCTTGCAAGTCTCTGTGTACCACCGAAACCAGGTGTAATTCCGAGGCCAACCTCAGGCTGTCCAAATACAGCATTGTCAGAGCAAAGTCTGATATCACAGCTCATTGAGATCTCGCAGCCGCCGCCGAGTGCGAATCCGTTGATTGCAGCGATTACAGGGATAGGGAAGTTCTCTATCTTAAGGAATACATCATTTCCCTTCTTACCAAATGCTTCGCCCTCTGCCTTTGTAAGTGTAGACATCTCTCCGATATCTGCACCTGCAACGAATGACTTATCTCCTGCACCTGTAAGTACAAGAGCTCTTGTTGTTGCAAGATCAACACTGTCAAATACTTCTGAAAGCTCATCAAGTACCTGGCTGTTAAGTGCGTTAAGAGCCTTTGGTCTGTTAATGGTGATAACACCTACAAAACCTTCCTGCTCGTATGTGATAAATTCCATGATCTTATCCTCCTGATCAAATAAGGTCGTGATTAGTCTCTCTCAACTACTGTTGCGCAGCCCATACCACCACCGATGCAAAGTGTAGCAAGACCTCTCTTAAGGTTGCGAGCTTCCATCTCGTGAAGAAGTGTTACAAGGATACGAGCACCTGATGCTCCAACAGGATGTCCGAGTGCGATAGCACCACCGTTTGGATTAAGCTTAGCAAGATCAAAGCCAAGATCCTTACCAACTGCTACTGACTGAGCAGCGAAAGCTTCGTTTGCTTCGTAAACATCGAAATCATCAATTGTAAGACCTGTCTTAGCCATAACCTTCTTTGTAGCTGCAACAGGACCAACACCCATGATTGAAGGATCAACACCGCCAAGTGCTCCGGCAATAAATGTAGCCATAGGCTTAACACCAAGCTCTGCAGCCTTCTCCTCGCTCATAAGAACGATTGCTGCTGCACCATCATTGATACCTGAAGCGTTACCAGCTGTAACTACTCCATCAGGATTAAGTGGCTTAAGCTTTGCAAGTCCCTCAAGTGTTGTACCAGGACGTGGGCCCTCATCCTTTGCAAATGTGATAACTGCCTTCTTCTGCTTAACTTCTACAGGAACGATCTCCTTATCGAAAGCGCCTGACTCCTGAGCAGCAACTGCCTTGTTCTGTGAAGCAACTGCAAACTCATCAAGCTCTTCTCTTGTAAGACCCCACTGCTTAGCAACATTGTCAGCAGTCTGGATCATGTGATAATCATTGAATGCATCCCAAAGAGCATCGTTTACCATTGTATCAACAAGGGCACCCTTGCTCTGGCTTGGCCATGTCATTCTGTAACCGTAACGTCCCTGTGGAATAGCGAATGGAGCCATAGACATGTTCTCCATACCACCTGCGATAACTACATCAGCATCACCATTCTGGATCATTGAAGCTGCTGCATTTACGCAGTGAAGACCTGAACCACAAACAACGTTCATTGTAACTGCAGGTACTTCTACAGGAAGTCCTGCCTTAATTGCTGCCTGACGAGCTACGTTCTGTCCAAGACCTGCCTGGATAACGCATCCCATATATACATGATCAACATCTGTAGGAGCAATTCCTGCTCTCGACAGTGCCTCTTTAATAACGATTGAACCAAGTGTTGCCGCTGGTGTTGTACTGAGTGTACCACCCATTGTTCCGATAGCTGTACGACATGCACTAGCTATAACTACTTTCTTTGCCATAGATTGATCCTCCATTAAAAGTGTTTTTTATTTACTTCAGCGTGCATTTGGGCACACTTGTCCCACGAGCCGCCGAAAAGCTTTTACAATCATAACATAAATGTAACACATTCGCAATAATACTTTTTACTGCAAATATAGTGTTTTGTATGTATTTTTTGTGAATTTTTACTCTTCTTCCATCTGGCTCTTCTTTATCTCTTCCTGAACCATGATGTATTTACCTGCAAGACCGGTTCCGAGAGCAACCAGACTCTCCGCCTCCTCGCTCGCAACAACTTTAATCTGTGACTTTGTTGCTATAAGCTTCTGCATTCCTGCGATCTTACTTCCGCCGCCCGTAAGCATCAGGCCTTCTCTTGCAACATCATTTACAAGCTCAGGCGGAGCCTCTTCAAGCACACCGTTTATTGCCTGGATTATCTGCGAGGTTACCTCTTCGAATGCCTCTACGGTTTCATTTGCATGAAGCTTGATACCTACCGGAAGTCCACTGAGAAGGTTCTTACCCTTAACCTCGGTATATATATCATTCTTCCTCTTCATGACCGAACCGACAGCCTCCTTTGCCTCCTCTGCCGAAATCTCGCCAAGCTCAACATTGTATTTTCTTCTGACATATCTGATGAGTGCTTCAGTATAGTCATCGCCGCCGCATTTAAGCGACAGGTTCTGTGAAAGCCCGCCCGAAGAAATGACAGCCACATCGGTAGTACCACCGCCGATATCAACTATCATATGCCCGTAGGTCTCCATGATATCCATATCTGCTCCGATGGCAGCCGCAATAGACGACTCAAGTACAAATACCTGCTTAGCGCCCGTTCTAACAACCGCATCCTCAACAGCTCTTCTCTCAACCTCAGTCACGCCACCCGGTATGCAAACGCAGATGGTTGGTCTGCCCCAGAATTTTCTCTTAGTCATGGCATTCTTCACAAGAGCCTTGATCATTCTTTCTGCAAGCATATAGTCGGAAATAACGCCATGCTGAATCGGCCTCGTAACGCATATTCCCTCCGGAGTTTTGCCCAACATTCTTTTGGCCTTAGCTCCGACCGCAATGATATTCTTCGTCTTCTCTTCGTATGCAACATAGGACGGCTGGTCGATAACAACGCCTTTATCCCTTGCAAACACTCTTACATTCGAGGTTCCGAGATCTATTCCCAAATCTATTCTGTACATATATTTTCCTCTGGTTTAAGCATAAAAAAAGCACTGTATATGTGATACGCACAACTCCATGCTTCGCATTCTCGTTGTGCTAAAAACATTCGCAAACCCGCTGCTTATACAAGCAGCTAATTGCTCATGTTTTTTAGGTCATAAAGTCATTCATATTCATGTGAACATGAATATGAAGACCTTTTGACCTGTTTGTATCACATTATACGTGCCGGCTACATGTTTTTCAACTTAATTGAGTATAAAGTTTTATACAAAATCCTCAGAAATGAGAAGTCTCTTATCAGGTGTTCCGTCAGCCTTCTCTCTTTCGTCGCATCTCTTGATCGCGTCATCAACAGCCTTCATAAGACGATCGATATTTCCGCACTCCATAGCGAGAAGAATATTACTGAGCTTATTCTCAAGATCTTCAGCGATCCTGTATCCGCGCTGTACGCAGTAGCCCTTACCGATACCGATCATATCGTCATTATCGATCATATTCAGCTGAACGAGGTTCGTGAATTCATCCTCGATATCCTCAGCTTCCTTGAATATTCTTGTAAGAGAATCAATCTCACCTGTAAGGATAACAACTACATCATCCTCTCCGGCCTTTGAAAGCTTGATAACCTGCTTAAGTCTGTCGATACCAACAAGACCTGCATTGTCAATCAGCATACATCCGCCCTGGAGTTTCTTCATAGCATCCTCGAGCTTAGCCTGATCAAGCTTGTTAAGAGCCTTCGCAGCGATCTTACCGATACGGTCTGAGTTTACGATGCCCATATCATAGAAGCTTCTTGCGAAGTCTTCAGCAACACCTGTTGAACCGAAGCCCTGTCTTCCAAGGATAACGACATTTCTGTCTGTAGGGTTATCTGCAACTTCGTTAAATACTTCGATGATCTGTGGTCCGATCTCAGTAGCTGTGTATTTTTCAAGGTAATATGCAGCAAGTGGAAGTCCACTCGGGCTGATAGTCCTTGTCATATCTGATACAGAATTCTCAGCTTCCTCAGCTCTCTTCTTAGCATCAGCCTCTGCAGCCTTTGCTTCATCAAGAGCCTTCATAGCCTCTGCAGCCTTCTTCTTCAGCTCTGCAGACTTAGCCTTAGCATCAGCCTCTGCCTTCTTCTTATCTTCTTCGTATGCCTTCTTCTTAGCTTCAAGCTCAGCCTTAACCTTAGCTGCTTCTGCTGCTTTAGCTGCTGCTGACTCTTCAGCCTTCTTGATAGCATCCTCAGAAACCTTGATCTTAGCGGCATCTGCTGCCTTCTTCTTAGTCTCTTCCTCAGCTCTTGCCTTAGCTGCTGCCTCTTCGAAGGCCTTGCCTTCAGCCTCAGCCTTAGCTTTCTTATCAAATACAGCCTTCTTCTTAGCCTCTATATCAGCCTTTCTCTTAGCTGCATCATCAACGCGCTTCTTTGCATCAGCTTCGAGCTGCTTCTTAGCGTCCTCAATCTTCTTCTTAGCTGCTTCAACTTCCTTATTTGCATTCTCTTCCGCAGTCTTAGATTCAGCTGCAGCTGCCTTAGCTGCCTCGATCTCCTTATCTGCATCAGCGATCTGCTTGTCTGAATCAGCTATCTGCTTCTTAGCTGCTTCGATCTGCTTATTTGCATCTTCGATCTGCTTGTTAGCATCTTCAATCTGTTTCTTTGCAGCTTCAACCTTCTTGTTGATCTCTGCAACCTTCTTATCAGACTCTTCAGCGGCCTTCTTAGCAGCATCTGCCTTGGTCTTTACTGAAGCAACAAGTGTCTCGAGATTCTTCTCATCAAGAGCAACCTTATCAGCAGCTTCCTTAGCCAGCTTCTCTTCGTCAGCAACCTTCTTAGCCTCTTCATCATCAATAGCCTTGAGCTCTGCATCAAACTTAGCCTTTGATTCCTCAGCCGCCTTCTTCTTAGCTGCTTCCTTCTCTTCTGCCTGCTTCTTAGCTGCCTCAGCTGCCTTAGCATCCTCCTCAGCTCTCTTCTTTGCTTCTTCCTCAGCTTTTGCCTTAGCCTCTGTTACGATCTTAGCAAGCTCAGCTGCTTCTGCTGCAATCTTAGCATCCTTCTCTTCAAGAGCTTTGATCTCAGCTTCAGTCTTCTTGTTAGAAGCATCGGAAGCCTTCTTAGCTTCCTCCTCAGCTTTACGTGATTCCTCTATAATACGGCTAGCTTCTTCTGCCTTCTTACGTGCTTCTTCAACTTCCTTATCAGCAGCTTCTCTTGCACGCTTGATAGCCTTCTCAGCAGCCTTCTTTCTTGCAGCCTCTGCAGCCTTCTTACGCTCAGCCTCAAGAGCCTTACGCTTAGCCTCATCCTCTGCCTTCTTCTTCTTTTTTGCTTCCTCGGCAGCCTTTCTCTTAGCCTCAGCAGCAGCCTCAAGAGCTTCACGTTCCTTACGCTCAGCTTCTTCTTTTGCAGCTTCCTCTGCCTTACGAGCTTCTTCCTCTGCCTTTCTCTTAGCTGCAGCCTTCTGTCTTGCAGCCTCGATACGCTGTCTCTCCTGCTCAGCTCTCTCTATGCCTGAGCTAGACTTCTTCTTGGCTGCATCCTTAGCCTTAGCATCCGCCTTAGACTCTGCAGTCTTAACATCCTCTACATCAACAACCTTACCGGCCTCAAGATCATCATCTTTACCGTCATAAGCTGCTTCGTATTTGCCCTTCTTAAGCTGATCATCGAACTGTGTATCCTCATCATCGATGTCATACATAGTATTTACATCGCCTGTAGGAGTTGTTCTGTTCTCAGGAAGGATGCTCTCAAGTTCATCGCGGGTCTTGCCCTTCTTATCTGATGAAACCCATCCGGAATTACTTCCGTTGATCGTACGGGTTCCGTCTGCAGAAAATGCACGATCCTTATCATCTTCGATGATCTTAACCTTACCCTTCTCAGTCTTAGACTTCTCAGGTGAAAGATCGATATCCAGACCGCCGCCGGATGTACTTCCAAGTCCACCGAGACCGCTTGATGTATCGCCAAGACCTCCACCGAGGCCTCCACCAAGTCCGCCGAGACCACCAAGTCCACCGCCGAGACCACCGAGTCCGCCAAGTCCGCTTTCTTCCCCAGCCTTCTTCTCTGCGATTTTAGCCTTAGCTGCTTCTGCTGCCTTCTCTTCTTCTGATTTTTCCTCTGCCTTTTTGGTTTCCTCAACCGTTTCAGTAGGTTCAGGTTCAGCAGGAGAGTTCATTCTGTCAAGCTCTTCAAGGGTAATACCCATAGCTTCAGCACGTTTTCTACGTTTCTTTTCTTCGATACGTGCAAGATCTTCTGCAGAAAGAGTTTTGAATTTCTGTTTAGTGGTTTCTTCCGTCTTCTTGGCTGCTCCACCCTTTGTGAACATCATGGCTTCCTGCTCTTTTTTGAGCTTGGCCGCCTTTTCAGCCCTTTCCTTTTCCACCTGTTCCCTGATAGCCTGTATCAGGGCCTCTCTTTGATCAATAGCCACCTCAAGTTACCTCCTTTATGTTGTACCTGTCCCAATCACAGTTTAATTCCAAGTGATGCAAGAAGCTCCTCTGCCTGTTTCTGCAGTTCTTCTTCTTTTCTAAGTCTTTCTTCGAGCTTATCACTTTCGCTCTTCACCACATCATCGAATTCATTCTTAACTTCCTTCTTCTCCTTGTTAAGATCAGGGAATAGTGATGATGTAAACTTAGGATAGTCGTCCGTCTTCGTATCAGCAGATTCTTCTACTGTTTCAACTGTTTCTTCAACCGGAGTATCAGCCACAGTCTCTTGTACCTTTTCAACCGTCTCTTCAAACACAGTTCCTGCAGGTTCCTCAACCGCTTCAACTGTTTCCTCAACAATTGTTTCAACAGAAGTTTCAGCCACAGGCTCTGCCACCTCTTCAACCGTCTCTTCAAATACGGTTTCTGCTGGTTCCACAACCGCCTCAACTGTTTCCTCAACAATTGTTTCAACAGGAGTTTCAGCCACGACCTCTGCTGCCTCTTCAACCGTCTCTTCAAATACGGTTTCTACAGGTTCCTCAACAGTCTCAACTGTTTCTTCAACCGGCACATCTATAATTGTTTCTTCTACAGACTCCTCAACAGCCGGTTCATGATCTGATGTTGATTCATCAATATTATTTATCTCAAGCTCGATTCTCAGATCGTCAAGAGTCTTACCGAAGGTTTCTGCTTCAGAACTCCTCTTCTCTTCTTCATCCTTCTTATAAGCGCTTATGCTGTCAAAAGGATTTGAAAAATCAAATGATGAATCATCAAGCTCAGCTATGGTTTCTGACTCCGGTGCAAAACCGTCATCAAAATCATAGGTTATCAGATCGTCTATGCTTGTGTCAGGTTTTAATTCCCTCATATCGTCCTCTTCTGATCCTTCAGCCTTTTCAACCTCCGGTTCATCAGCTTTTACTACTTCAACTTCTATTTTGTCATCATCGGAGTCAGCAGCTTCAACCTTAGTTTCTTCTGCCTTCTCAGCTTCCGGCTTTTCTGTTTCAACTGTCTTCTCAGTCTCAACGATTGTTTCATCGGCTGTCACGATAACTTCCGGTTTTGCCTCAGACTCAGACTTATCTTCCGGTTTTTTCTCTTCAGCCTTTGTTTCTTCCTTCTTTACGTCAGTCTCAGGCTTCTCATCCGGCTTCTTATCTTCAGCTTTCTTCTCCTCAGAATCGGCCTTAGCCTCGTCCTTCTTTTCGTCAGATTCAGCCTTCTCTTCAGACTCTTCCTCGTCCTTCTCAGGATTCTCGCGTCTGAATTTACGTTTGATGAAATCCTTCAGGCTTCGCTTAACGCTTTCACCAACCGGTGCGACCTCTTCCGCCTCAGCACCTTCTGAAGTTTCAGCGTCCTCAGCAGTCTGAGCACCTTCTTCACCTTCGGCTTCTTCACTGTTCTCCTGAGCTTCCTTACGCATACTCTTCAGAAGCTCCTTACGGTTCTTTCTCTGAGCCTTTCTCTTCTGCTTATCTGTAAGCTCATCCTGTAGATCGTCGACCATCAGGAGTATTTCCGGATCTTTAGGATTCCTTATGTAGTAGTCCTTCTCAAGCTGTTCAGCCTCAAGAGCTCTTACTTCATCCTCCTCAGAAGAGTCATCGGCAACCTCTTCATCACTGAAGATATCAAAATACTTCTTAGCCTTCTCTCTGTCCATGAAGGCCTCCTCTATGTATTCGATCCTCTTGCTGTTCTTAAAGGTTGCAAGATAATCCGAAACCAAAATGTCGAGTCCGTCGAGCTTGCCCATCATGATTGACAGAAGGATCAGCTCGTAGCTCCACTCCTCATCCATATTATCTCTGTAATACGGATACAGGGTTTCGTACATCTCATCTGTTATCTCCTTGTTAGCCTTCTTCATGATGTATTCCATATCCGAAAGCTTTCTCGGAGAATTCTTCTCTATGAAAATAAATTGTTCGTAATATTTCTGTGCCAGTTCCTTAAAGCCACGTTTCAGATACAGGACAACAAGTGACTGTATCACCTTGCTGTTGCCATCAGCCATAATATGTGCTCTGACATACTGTTTTCTGGCATCCGCATATCTTCCGACGTTTTCGTAAACCTCTCCGCAGATCCTCACGAACTGAGGATTGAGAGATTTTTCAAGATCCTGTGCATCGAGAATATCAACTGCAACGCTGTAGTCGCGGGACTCGGCCAGTTCCTTGATCTTATTAACGCTGGCCATACTTAATCCTGCACTCATCTAAATCACCTCATGCTTCGTTATCACTCGAAATCAAATACTTTTTCAACCTTCTCGATAACGCTGTCCTTCATGTTACCGCGAGTCTTCTCATACTGCTGTCCTGATTCCATGATCTCGAGGAGCTGAAGCCTATATTTTGTATCGATATCCTTGATGTAGCTCATGAGTACATCCTTGATCTCGTTTACGTATTCCTTCTCTTTCATTTCCTCGATCATCTTCTCGTAATCGAAGTTGATATTTATCTTCATATCCTCCTGCTTACGTCCGCAAACGATACACTCTTCGTTTCCTGCCTCATTTACGTGACCGCAGTTACAGGTCCAGATCATGCCATCTGTTCTGTATTTCTCAACAGCATCTATACCACGCTTAGCCTTGAGTGACTCAAGTCTCTTCATCTGCATGGTTACATTTATAGGATTATCATTACATGCGAAAATACCCCTCGGAGTTACATACTTATTGATGATAACCTTTGCGTCCTTGAGGAGTTTTATATCATTAATTGATAATTTACATGGTACGAAATCTGATTTGATAAGTGAGACATTACCCTTATCGATTATGAAATCAACGCCCTTGATGACAAGCTTCTCATCGTAGAGATTTGTAAGCTCGATATCACCTCTTACCGCTGTGATATCATCAAGGTTGTAATTATAGAACCATACTGAAAGGTTTACCTCATCCCTGGTGCCATCGATGACAACCTTAACAGGTCTCGGAACAAGCCTTGTATAGTAATTGGTAACAAAAAGCTCTTTATGTATATCAGGAATGATCTGTTCCTTCTTCTTGATCTTAACAGCTATTCCTGTCATTACAACCGCAAATGAACCGGTAGCAAGTCTGCTATATCTCATACCGATACCGATGATCGCATCCGCCTTCTTAGCCTTTGCAGCTTTGATGAGATTCTTCTTAACCTCCTCATCGCAATCATTAAGGTCATCCAGATCCTGATCATCATCTCCCATAACATCAGCAGCGATACCCTTAACAAATTTAGACTGGTAAACAGCCTGACCTACAACGAATCCAAGATATTCCTGAATCTCATAGCCATCAAAGCCTTCACCTGTCGTGAGTAATAAATCCGCCATTTCAGCAACCTCCCATATATCACTTTCCAAAGTGATAATTTATATTTTGAAATATTATTTCATAACCATTTAATTATAGCATATTTTATCTATAAATCAAACAATTCTTATCATTTTAATACCATAAAAAGATTAGTAAAATACCCCTAAAAATACTAAACAAGGGGCAGTGGCGAGTGGTTAACATACTTTCTGAAAGTATACTCTATAGAAAAGCAGGTTTCCTCCTCACTTTCCTCTACCATCTCCCACTCAGGCAGCTTTTCAAGATTAGGGAAATAAGTGTCCGCCTGGTAGCTGTAGTCGATCATCGTGATTATCGCTTCATCGCAGTAAGGCACAAGCATATCATAGATTTTTCCACCACCGATGATGTAGATATCATCACTTTCTATCTCCGAAAGAACCTCCTTCAGCTCTTCAAATGAATGTACAACCGTCGCACCCTTCACTTCGAAATTAGGATTCTTTGAAAGGATGATGTTGTTCCTGTTAGGAAGAGGCAGTCCGTTAGGAAATCCCGCAAGGGTCCTTCTTCCCAGAACAACCGTATGTCCGGTTGTCACCTTTCTGAAATTCTTCTGATCATTAGGTATCCTTATCAGGAGATTGTCCTGAAATCCGATAGCCCAGTTTTTATCTACTGCAGCGATTGCTTTCATCTGATATTTCCTCCGTATTATCTTACAACCCGCGGTGCTTTATTTAACATGCACCGTCATAAGCCAATGTATTATTATTTCTTATTTTAGACCGCGATAGGTATATTCTTAACCTGCGGACCTGTCTGGTAATCTTCTATCGTAAAGTCCTCAACCTTAAAATCATAGAAATCCTTAACATCAGGATTGATTGTAACCTTCGGTGCCGGATAGGTTGGTCTCTCGATAAGCTCTTTAACGATAGGAATATGTCTGTCGTAAATATGAGCATCCGCGATAACGTGCACCAGCTCTCCAGGCTTGAAGCCTGTTACCTGCGCGATCATCATAAGCAGCGCACTGTACTGAACTACATTCCAGTTATTTGCAGCCAGAACATCCTGCGAACGCTGGTTAAGTATCGCATTCAGCCTGTCACCCGTAACATTGAAGGTAACGCTGTAGGCGCATGGATAAAGCCTCATCTCATGAAGGTCCTGATGAACATATATATTTGTCATGATCCTTCTGCTGTAAGGATTATTCTTAAGATCGTAAATGACTCTGTCAACCTGATCAAAAAGCCCTTCCTTGTACTGATGCTTCACGCCAAGCTGATAGCCGTAAGCCTTGCCGATAGAACCATCTTCATCAGCCCACTCATCCCAGATATGACTCTTAAGGTCCTTGATGTTATTTGACTTCTTCTGCCATATCCAAAGTATCTCGTCAACTGCCGACTTGATATAAGTCTTTCTGAGTGTTATTGCAGGAAACTCCTCCGCAAGATCATATCTGTTTACAACACCGAATTTTTTTATCGTATAAGCAAGGGTTCCGTCCTCCCATTTAGGTCTGACCTTCTCTCCCTCGGTGCTGTAACCGTTCTCGATTATATCCCTGCACATATTAATAAATAGTTCATCTGCACGACTCATTTTTCCCTCCAAACCCGGATCGAATCCGGTCTTTTTTATGAAAATACCCATTTCGATCCCCGAAAAAGGTATTTCGATCCAAAAACGAAGTTTTACCACCACATTATGGTATCATAAATCACCATCAAAAAAAAGAACAAAAGTAAACAGGAGGGACAAAATTATGGACACACTTATCTTCTGGGGAGAAATACTCAGAAAAGCAAGAATACGCCGTCATCTGACGCAGAAGGAGGTTGCCGATATCCTGCACATTACGCGCCAGTCCTACAGCAGCTACGAGACCGGGCGGATCCAGCCGACGCCGGAGCTAATAGCCATACTTTCTAATATCTACGACCTCAATCTATTTGATCACGTATTAAAATATTTGCCTGCGGATTATCTGGCGGAGCAGCATGAGTTCAAATCCTCAATACCGACTTCCCCGGAATTACCCGCAGGCAAAGATAGAAAGATCAGGAAAAAAACCGAAAAGATATATCCTGAAAATATTGATTTTGATGATTAATTCAGTGACTGAATCAGCTTCTTCGCTTCAGATTTAATCGACTGGAAATTCTTCATATCGATATTTCTGATCATATCAAATATGGTATTTCTGATGTCCGGATTAATATCGTATTCAGAAGCTGAATCAAGTATTTCTTTAGCTTCTGATGAGATATTTCCGGCATCGATCGCAGAAAGCGCACGGCTAAGCATAGCCTTAAGATCCTTATTCGAGAGCTTGATACCATTCGATGTGAAAGGCATACCCTTAATAGGACCAAACTCAGGGAATCCGAGCCACAACCTGAAGGTCTTAACTGTTGCAAACCACTTCTGTACGAGGTTTGGCCAGTTACTCTCAGCTATTTCAAGGGAATCCTCCTTGGCCATGTTTACATGGTCATCAAGCATATCCGCAAAGTAACCTGCACCAAGTCCGCTAACCTCATCTCTCAGTTCTCTTGTCATATTCATGTAAGTGTTGACATCCGACTGCTCAAGAACCTCCATGAGCTTATCTGATTTCTCGTCATAATCCTTACAGAATTTGAGTGCCGCTCTTCTGTACAGCTTGAGATTTCCGCCAAACTTCTTCATACCGGCCGTAAAGGAGATACCACCCTTTTGCAGCTTATCCTCCTGACGAGCCATTGCCATGATCTCATTCACAAGATCCTCATCATCCGGAAGATCTGCCTTTGCAGAATTCTCTATAAGCATCTTTGCAAAGGTGTATTTGCCGTACGGTTTTCTGATAATGCCATCGAAACCGCTCTGGATCAAGAAATCATCCGTTTCGTCATGATCCTCGTTTATGACCGAATACATCTTCGCATTGAAGCATCTGTTCATTGTAAGATTTTCAAGATTACGGAGAGTCTGAACGCCATCCATTCTCGGCATATATCTCGGAATAAGGAGCACGTTGTACTCACTTATCTTAACCTTATCCAGGCACTTGATACCGTTATCTACAAACTCGATATTTGCACCGGCTGTAGCCGCATAATCCTTAAGAAGTGTGATATCGTTAAAGTCATCTGTGACAGCAAGGATCGAAATAGGATTCTTGAGTCTGAACTCATCACGTCTAATAACACCTTCAGCCGTTACATCAACGTAATCCTTGTTCTCACCTTTCTTAAATACATTCTCCATGATAGTCTCTTTGATACTGTTAAGCTTCTCTCTCGGAGACTGATTCTTCTTGGAGGTTTCCTCTGTATCAGGTGCAAAGTAAACCGGCGCCGCTTCATCTCTTGATGAAAGGACTGTTGTCTTGGTAGCTGCATCAGCCTCTGACCAGCCATCCTCATCAGGTGTACCGCTAAGGTTCATCTCTTCTCTGCCAAAGGAATCCGGTCTGTTAACACCGAAAATATCATTTTCAACGCCGTCGAAGTTGAACTCCTTCTGAGCGTAACTGATAAGCGAACCGGTTTCTGTTGCAGGAATACCAACTGTATTTCTTGTATTTTCGGCACGTGCTGCTGCCGCCGCCTCACGTCTTGCAACCTCTCTCCAATACTCTGAAGAGTTTTCAGCCTGTGCATTCTGGGCAAGCTGTTCAGCCGATGCAGGCTTTGGTTCCGCATCACGAACAACGTAGCCGTATTTCTCGAAAAGCTCCTGATTGAATGATGAGCCGCCTGCAGGTGCAGACTGCTGCTTAACATGAGCCGCCTCCCAGGTACTCTGGGATTCTGACGATGCATTGCTTGCAGTTGATGAAGCAGATGGACCGTTTGATGTTGCTGATGATGACTTTGTTGATGATGAAGTGTTAGGTGACGATGCCGAAGCACTTCCCGGCTGAGCCACAGAACTCTGAGCTGCTCCTGAAGCCGCACCGGATGATGCAGTACTTGAAGCTGTCGAACTGTTAATATCCTGCTGATCTCTTCTAACAGCGCCCGTTCTTGTACTTGCATATACAGGCACCTCATTCACGTCATAAACCGCATGAGTCTGGTTTGCCGAACTGAACTTATTCTTAATGACAAACGCAGCAACGATACCAATCACAAATATTATAATGATTACCGTCATGTTTTAACCCCTCAAAAACTAACAATACTATTTGCAGATATTTATTAGAGTGTGATCTTCTTGAAACTCTTCTTGCCTCTTCTGACAACGAATTCCTTCTCGAAAGCATCCTTGGTGTATGATGCATAAACATCTGTCACCTTATCATCGTTAACTGTTACTCCGCCCTGCTCAATTGCTCTTCTGCCTTCACTTCTTGACTTAACAAGTCCTGCCTTAACAAGAATTCCGATCAGGTCAACCTTGCCGTCTGTGAAATCCTCATCACTAAGTGCAGCTGTTGGCATATTTTCTGAAGAACCTGCACCGAAGATGCCCTTTGCAGCACTCTCAGCCTTCTTAGCCTCTTCCTCACCATGAACAAGCTTTGTAAGCTCAAATGCAAGGATCTCCTTAGCCTTGTTAAGCTCAGCACCTTCCCAGCTCTCCATAGCCTGAATCTCCTCAATCGGAAGGAATGTCAGCATCTTAAGGCACTTAATTGTATCCTTATCATCAACATTTCTCCAGTACTGGTAGAAGTCGTATGGAGATGTCTTCTCAGGATCAAGCCATACAGCACCCTTAGCTGTCTTACCCATCTTCTTACCCTCTGAGTTAAGAAGAAGTGTTATTGTCATTGCATGTGCATCCTTGCCGAGCTTCTTTCTTATAAGCTCTGTACCGCCCAGCATATTTGACCACTGGTCATCACCGCCGAACTCAAGGTTGCAGCCATATTTCTCATAAAGCATAAGGAAGTCGTAGCTCTGCATAAGCATGTAGTTGAATTCGAGGAAGTTAAGTCCTCTCTCAAGTCTCTGCTTGTAGCACTCAGCTGCGAGCATCTTATTAACACTGAACTGAGAACCAATATCACGGATGAACTCGATGTAGTTGAGGTCCATCAGCCAGTCAGCGTTATTTACCATGAGAGCCTTACCATCAGAGAAATCGATAAAACGGCTCATCTGCTTCTTGAAGCATTCGCAGTTATGCTCGATTGTCTCCTTGGTCATAAGAAGTCTCATATCTGTACGTCCTGTAGGGTCACCGATCATTCCGGTACCACCACCTACAAGTGCTATAGGCTTGTTTCCGCCCTGCTGAAGTCTCTTCATCAGGCAGAGTGCCATGAAATGTCCTACATGAAGGCTGTCAGCCGTAGGATCAAAGCCAATATAAAATGTTGCTTTTCCTGTATTTATAAGCTTTTTGATCTCTTCTTCATTCGTTACCTGCGCGATAAGTCCGCGGGCAACCAGTTCTTCGTAAAGTTCCATTTTTACTTGTTCCTCCGATATGAAAATATATAGTTTGTATCAGTCCAACAAACTAAACTAAGATATTATAGCATTTATTTCAACTTTTTTAAATATATTTATTGTATATATTAGATGAATTTTACGTTAACGAATTAACGTTCGCATAAAACTCCTCATTGACCGCATCATAGTAACCGATATCGGTAGAACTGCCTGCTATTCCTCTGAGACGATAATCGCCCTTTTCGATCTGTTTTTCAACAGCCTCAAGAACTTTTACGGAATAAATACTGGCAAGCGGCTGGAGTCCGCGACTCTCTGTTCTTGCAAACAATACGTCCTCGCCTTTATACGCCTCAAATACCCTTTGTATTTCCGCACTTTCATACCTGACCATATCGCACGCCAGAAATAACACCGCATCAACACCGTCTTCCTGCGCTTTTCTTAGAACCGACGCAAAACCTCCTATCGGTCCGATATTATCAAAAACATCCTCAACCGGTATATATCCGCTGTGCTTTATCTTCTGCCCTGCGCGGACGGATATGTATTTCTTCATTATCGGTCCGCGTGTCATTTCGGACGTGGAATCTACCACATCTTCACTAACATCGTCAATAACCATTTCGCAACATGCCGTATCAATTTCATCGCAGATTTTATTGAGGAAGGTTCTTCCGTCACCCTCAATGATGACATTTTCCTTCGGTCTGCCCATTCTCTTCGACTGTCCGCCGACCATGACACATATTGCAAATTGTCGGATGTCACTACGTATGTTATTCTGTACATTGTTTTCCATGAATCTCACCTATCATGACATACCTTGCCAATACACACACTCACTTTGCATGATACTCTCCATGAATCCCGCCGGTCTTATGAACGAGATGTATATCCGCTATCCGAATATCCCGCTGCACACTTTTACACATATCGATAACCGTCAGAGCCGCTGCACTGCAGGCCGACAAAGCCTCCATCTCAACGCCGGTTCTTCCGCTGCATGAAACCGTCGCCTCTATCTCCACACAGGTCTTCTCTTCATTCAGCCTGCACCTTACATCAGCCGAATCAATTATCACTGGATGACACATTGGTATCAGATCCGGCGTTTTCTTCGCGCCAATTATTCCCGCGATCTGTGCGACCGTCAGAACATCGCCCTTCTTAACACCCCCGCTCTTTATCAGCCCGAAAGTCTCCTTATTTACCAGCACCGTCGCCACAGCTGTAGCCGTCCTTCTGGTTATATCCTTCATGCCCACATCCACCATACGGGCATTTCCCTCATCATCAAAATGCGTGAATTCCATATCACCCACCGCTTTCTTATACACCTTTTTATAAATAAAATCCGCAATCGAACAAACATCATCAATATCAAATACAGTCTTCCCCGACGATTCAAACCTCTTCGGAGCATCAGTAATAATAGCCTCAGCCTTAGCTATATCATCCGGCTCGCGGTATTCATTCCTTTCGGTCATAACATACATTTTCGGAATATCCGCGCCCTTGTAGCCTTCAACGATAACTATATCCATATCATTGATTCCCCGAAGCATCTCCTCAAGGCTTCTCGGACTTTTATCGATCTCAGCAAATCCCGACGCAGCAGACGAGATCATCACCCTGTCCGCACCCGCAGCACTGAAGCGATAGGTGTCCTTGCCTTCATGATCCATTTGAAAACCATGAGCATCATGTTTAACCACCGCTACTTTAAGCCCCCTGCTTTTTAGCACCGGAATCAGCTTCTCTATTAAAGTTGTCTTGCCGCCGCCCGAATAGCCGGCTATCCCCAAAGCAAAACTTCTCATCTAATATCTCCCAAACGTACAGTTCGGATAATGACAAGGCCTGCATTTCTGGCACAGACCTCCATCACCCAGACTGATCAATTCCTTCTTCGTAAACCTCTCCCCCGTAAATATCTGTGGGAGCATCACATCAAGCATCGTTGTCGGAAGCGATATTGCAGCTCCCGGAACACCCAGAATCGGAATATCCCCAAGATATGCAACCAAAGTCATATTTCCCGGCTGAGCAGGTACTCCATGGCTCACAATATCAGCACCAAGCTCTCTGATAGCCCCCGGAGTCAGGTCATCCGGATCCACCGACATTCCGCCGGTAAATACGAGTAAGTCCGCGCCGCCACCAAGCAGTTCTCTGGCCACTTCTACTATCATTAATTTATCATCATCGCATATTTTAACCCCAACGATCTCTGCCGGATAGTATTCAAGCTTCTTCCTGATCACAGGCTCAAACTTATCACTTATCCTGCCGCTGTAAACCTCAGAGCCGGTGATTATCACGCCGACCTTTTTCTCCTTATACGGCAGTAATCGGATCAGTTTTCTGTCCCCGCTCAGTTCTTCAGCTCTCTCTATCTGTTCTTTTTCGGTATACAGCGGAACTATTCTCATAGATGCAACAGCCGTATCCTTCTCAACTCTGTAATGATCCGGCAGCGTTGCGATAGTAATATCACCTATACTATTTATCTCTCTCAGCAGCTCAGTATCAATTCTGAGCATACCCTTTATGTCCGAAATAAGAAGCATCTTCCCTTCGGCCGGCCCTGTAAAATGCCCCTCGGAAATACCTGTTATTTCAGCAAGTCTTCTCGCGCATTCATCCTCGTGCAGCAGGCCTTCGTCAGGTTCTCCCACATACACAGTTTTCTTGCCGATATCAAGAAGCTTCTCTATATCTTCTTCTTTTATCACATGCCCACGCTTAAACAGCGCTCCCTTGAAGCCATCATACATGGCAGTCACATCATGTGCCAGCGCCATTCCAACCGCTTCTTCTGTTTTTATGCTTTTCATCTTATTCACCCACACACATTACATTATTTTAGTGCCAAACAATTAACAATAGCTATACCTTCAGCATTGATCAAACATTAAAAAATCATGTATTTAGAAAACGTTTACCAATCCACTGTGCATTTCCGCTTAATATCATACAATGAATCCTGCAACAAGCTCCCCGGCAGTTAATAATCCTGCCTCCGCAGGAATGATCGCGTATGCATCACACCCAATTGCACTGCTGATAACGACATTCCCCTGAGAAGAATTAAAATCAACAAATACCTCTCCACCTCTAAGCGAAAGCTTTCCTCGGATCAGGCGAACATTACCGTTCTTATTCTTGAAATCATGTGAAAGCTTCATCTCGATCAACTGATGATCAGCCGCCTTATAACCGGCCATCTTTCTCAGTGCAGGCATACATATACACTGCAGATTCGTCAGACTCGACGCAGGATTACCGGAAAGCGCAAGCATAAGCTTGCCATCCCGAACACCATAGGCCGAGGCCATTCCCGGCTTGATACGCACGCCATCTGCCAGCAGCTTAAACCCGACCTTTTCCATTGCTGATATCACAAGGTCATAATCACCCACAGAAACTCCTCCCGTGGAAATAAGCACATTGCACTCCGTCAGACCCTTTTCTATCACATCTACGATACTATTTTCATCATCATTTACATGTCCGAGGTAAACCGGTTTAGTATTATATTTCAACAGAGCCGCGCTGATCGTATAACGATTCGAATTACGTATCTGTCCTTCTCTCAGTTCTTCATCAACCTCAGCAACCTCATCTCCGGTGGAAATAATCCCTGCACGGACCTTCTTAAATACCTTCACCTTCGACTTCCCAAGTGACGCCAAAGTCCCCGCAAGTCCCGCATCGATAACAGTTCCTTCTTCAGCCAGAATCTGCCCCTTCTTTACATCCTCGCCGGCATAGATCACATTCTCCCCCGGCTTATAACTCTTCTTTATAACAACCTCTGTATCAGTGAAATCGGTATCCTCGTATTTGCAGATTGCATCTGCTCCAGCAGGCAGAGGCGCCCCGGTCATAAGTCGTATAGCAGTTCCCTGAGTCACGGTTTTAGTCGGAGTCTGTCCCGCACGGATATTTTCGATAACCTGTAGTCTCACGCCCTTAGTATCTGCTCTCGAACCAAACTCTTTCTCCGAATCAACCTTCTCTAAATCGCTATTTTCCATACTATTTGAGGATATAAAGCTTATATCCCCAACACCAAAAGTATCCTCTGCACGAAATGCATAGCCGTCATATGGCGATCTACTAAATGGCGGAACATTTTCCTCCGCCACAACCTTTTCAGCAATCACTCTTCCGTAGCTTTCCTCAAGCCCGACCTCTTCGATATCTATTCTATTTACATTATCCAGAAGCACCTTTATTGCCTCATCGTAATTTACCTTCATTAATTCATCCCCAACCTATAATTCACGCAATACTAATCCCGTAACGAATATACATACAACTAAATTGTGTCTTCCGCTTCTGCTCCATCATCGAGCTAATTTCATTATTGTTTTTCTGCCATCAACTATGCCCGGCTATACTGCGTCCTCTTATTCCTGTCCTCAAACATATTTATCGCGATCAGTACAAATGCAGAAATAGCTATATTTATCAGTACCCACTTTGTGACCAGATCATCCTTACCGGTGCGCCACAGCTGATATACAGTCGTTGAAATCGTTGCCGTCCTGCCCGGTATATAACCTGCGATCATCGAGGTTGCTCCGTACTCTCCAAGCGCCCTCGCAAAGCTCAGTACACAGCCGGCTATGATTCCCTGCTTACAGCAAGGCAGCTTAACTCTGAAGAAGATATACGACCTGCTAAGCCCGAGTGATTTCCCTGCCCAGTCAAGATTCTTATCGAAAGCCTCAAAGGCACTTCTCGCCGTCCTGTACATAAGCGGAAATATGATCACCGACGTTGCAAATATAGCCGACCACCAGTTCATCGTAAGCTTAATTCCAAATACCGACAAAAAGGCTTTTCCGATAAGCCTTTTCGGCCCCAACATCCTGAGGAGCAGATATCCGATAACCGTCGGCGGTAGAACCAGCGGCAAAGTGAAAATACAGTCAATGATGCCCTTAACCCACCTTGGAAGGTGCGTTACCATATTTGCTGCCGCAACGCCTATTATTAAGATTATCAATGTGCTTATCCCTGCAATCCTGAGGGAATTCCACAGAGGATAATAATCCATACTCCACCCAACCTTCTTCTTACAAACCTATACTCATTCACATATAGTTAACTCTGCCATTCAACGGATCCAACAACGCCGGTTAATACGTTATTCAACTAATTTTTAGATCCACAGGCCAAAGCCTTTACTTAACGTATCCTACACCAGCAATTACTGTATACAGGTAAATCCGATCTTCTCAAATACCTTCTTGCTGTCATCACTCTTCAGATAGTTAAGGAACTCCTGTGCAGCATTCTTATTCTTCGAACCTTTCAGAACCGCCGCAGGATAGATAACCTGTCCGCACATATCCTTAGTTGCCTCATCTACAGTCTTAAGTCCTGCTGAATAAGCATCTGTTGAATAAATAACTCCGCAGTCAACCGCACCTTCACCAACCTGTGCTGTAACCTCTTTTACGTTGCTTCCGTAGGAAATAACCGAAGCCGAAGCAAGCTCAGCCTCATCAAGTCCGTAATACGCAAATATCTTCTGAGTATACTGACCGACAGGAACATCCTCATTACCCATAGCAAATAGTATATCCTTCGCCTTAAGATGCTCTGCAAGATCGTCAAAGCTGTTTATGTTCTTCTTATTGTCATCCGGAACCGCAAGCACGACCTTATTTTCAAGAAGGTCGATCCTTGTTGCCGAGTCGATCAGATCGTTTCCCTTCGGATTCTTCTCAGCATCAGCTGATTTATCGAGTGCATCCATCTGCTTCTTTGCCGCAGAGATAAACAAGTCGCAGTCAGCCCCCTCTTCGATCTGGGTCTTAAGCGTTCCCGACGAATCAAAATTAAATGTTATCTTCACATTCGGATGATCCTTCTTATAATTCTCAGCTATCTCTTCAAGCGACTCCGTGAGTGACGCCGCTGCATACACAATGATCTCTGTCTCTTTTTCTTTCTTATCCTTCTTCTTGCCGCATCCCACAGCAGCAACAACCAACATCAGGATAAGCCCCATTAAAATACTTTTCTTCTTCACCTTTTTTGATCTCCTTTTAATAGTATTATTTTGTCCGGTTCAATAAATAGTTTTTCCGGAATATCTGTAGTCTCCTCCGTATCATAGAGACTTCTCTCCTTCTTCCACCAGAGCCCGTTCCCGAGCATTATATACCACTCAAACGGGAGCCTTGTTACACTGACCTTTCCACAAGGTATACAGTTTTCACCGGACTCACCAATTTTAAAATCATGCGCTCTGATTCCGATAAAGCTGTCACTTTCATCCACCTTCTTCTCGGTCACCAGCTCTATACCGCCCCAATCAAGTGCCTTCACCCGATGGTCTGATATTATTTCAATCCGACTGATATTCTTACAACCCGTAAGCTTCGCCGCCGCAACAGTTCCCGGATTCTTAAATACATCATCCGTCCTGCCCTGCGCTATCACTCTTCCCTTTTCTATCAATATCAGATAATCACACATCTGATATATTTCATCTCTGTCATGACTTACGAGAACAAAGCTTTTACCAAGCTTATTCAGTAGTTCCGAAAGCTCGAGTCTTGTTCGTTCTCTAAGGAAGGTGTCCAGTGCCGTAAATGGCTCATCCAGCAGAAGAAGCTTTGGATCCGATGCAAGTATCCTCGCAAGCGCTGTTCTCTGTTGCTGTCCACCCGATATTTCTCTCGGATATCGTCCTCTAATATCGTTTATCTGAAGAAGCTCCATCAAGTCCGCCGAACTGACCTCCGAAGCTTTTCCCTCGCGCCGCTTCATCCTCTTTGCAGCGTGGAGAGCTGCCTCTATATTTCCCTCAACTGTCATATTCGGAAATAATGCATAGTTCTGGAAGAGATAGCCTATGCTTCTCTCCGCCGGACTCACATTCACCTTCTTTTCTCTGTCAAAAAGAACTTCTTCATCCAGAGAAATACAGCCTCGATCCGGCATTTCAATCCCGGCAATCGACTTTAGTAACATACTCTTTCCACTGCCTGAAGCACCAAGTATGCCTATCCTGTCACTCTCAGCGGATATCTGTATATCAAGCGTAAATTCATTCAGTTTTTTCCTTATATCCGCCTCAAGCTTCATGCTTATTACATCCTCACAGACTGCCATATTCATATCTGATGATTTATCTAATCATTTCACATTAACATGATTCTATTCATTCTTTTCTATCATTCGCACACTCAGTCGCACTGCCTCTAAGAATCTTTATCCCATGCTCCAGTCCGTTCATGATAAAACTCAGGCATTCCTTAACAGCTTTCGGGCTGCCCGGCAGATTCACGATTAAGCTATGCCTACGGATAACCGATGCGCCTCTTGAAAGCATGGCTCTGTCAGTTATCTCAGCCGATCTCATCCTCATGTATTCTGCGATTCCCGGCGCATTTCTGTCCGCAACTTCAAGTGTCACCTCCGGAGTATGGTCTCTCACGGAGAATCCCGTACCACCGCTGGTAATAACAAGATCCGCCTCTCTTCCGTCGCAGATCCTGATCAGCTCCTTTTTTAGTATAAGCGGCTCATCCGGTATCAGCAGCGTCTCAATTATCCTGTATCCGTTTTCTTCAAGTATTTCACAGGCCGCCGGACCACTCTTATCCTCACGTTCGCCCTTTGCGCCCTTATCACTGAGCACGATCACAGCCGCTGTAAAAGGTCTGTCCTGCGCCGGCAGCTCCACTCTCACTTCATCACCGACACGTATCCTTCCACCTTTAATAACCTCAGTAAATACACCTTCTCTCGGCATGATACAGTCGCCGACAGAATTATATATATGACAATGGCTGTGGCACTCCTTACCTCTTTGAGTCAGCCTAAGTACCGCACCATCTTCTTTCCCAACAAAAAACAGGCTCTCAGCAGGCAGTTCCCTGACATTAAAGCCTTCAATGATCAGATTCTCGCCAAAATCGCCGTCCGAAACCTCAGCTCCCTTTGCCCGAAAATCATCTATTACCTCCGCAGTAAGGATACTAACCTGTCTATGCCAGTTTCCGGCATGGGCGTCACCCACAATACCATAACCTTCAACAAGCTCCGCCTCTTCAATCGGTTTCTTGGCTATCCCTCTCTTCTCGCTGATACAGACAGCTTTTATCCTTCCTCTAATTTTCTCCATGTTACTATCCTCCGATTGCTGACATTGCGTTAGTTTCCGTCATGTTTTTCTCATCATAAAATGAATGGCACTTAGGCTTAAGTAGTATTGCCTCTGCTATTCTATCCTTCAGAAGCTTGTACTTTTCTGCAACCGGTGCATCCATTCTCAGTACTTCTCTGATATCCACACCGGTATCATAGCTGAGGCAGCTCTTGATAAAGCCTTTTGTTGTAAGTCTTATCCTGTTGCAGTCCGCACAGTAGCCTTGATGCATCGCGCTGATAAACCCGATTCTTCCCTTAAAGCCCGGAATACTGTAATATACTGCCGGCCCGTTTCCTTTGCAATCATCCAATCTCTTCATGCCAGAGTATTTTTCCATAACTCTCTTTTTCAAAATATCATGAGGTACAGCCGGAAAACCCTTTGCAAAACCGATAGGCATCAACTCAATAAATCTGACGGCTATATCTTTATCTCTGGCAAGCTCAATTAACTCCCATGTATCCGCCAGCGAGTCATTATCACGTTCATTCATAACGCCGGATGGTTCTCCATTAAACAATACTTCGCCTTCCACGCCTGTATCATTGCGCCCTCCAATCATACTGCTGTCATACGACACCGCATTCACATGCACAGGAATCCCTGAATCAACAGTCATTTCAAGTCCCTTCATAGCCTTATCCAGCATATCAAAACCGGTGAGCTTTTTATATCGCTCTCTATCAAGAGTATCGATACTGATATTTATTCCGTCCAGCCCTGCCCTAGTAAGTGCTTCCAGCTTCTCAGGAAGAAAAACACCATTTGTCGTCATCGTAACCTGCTCGATGCCCGGCACACTCTTGATGTTCCTCACAAGCCCTTCTATATCACGCCTTATCAGAGGCTCTCCGCCGGTCAGCTTTACCCTCGATATTCCAAGCTCAGCCATACACCTGACGCTCTCACATATTTCCTCAAAGCTGAGTATCTCGCTCATGGGAAGATGTTCAATATCCCCGGGCATACAATACTCACAGCGGAGATTGCATTTATCTGTTACCGATATTCTGACATAATTTATTTCTCTGTTATACTTATCAAGCATTCACCGTCACCACTGACTTTATTATACGAAAACAGCAATCGAACCACGTTGCCGTGACCTCTTCAAAAGCATCTTTTAATAAATCTTATCTAACATATCAACCGGCGATACTTTTTCCGGGAGATTCACAGCCACAGCTGTGCTGTAAACTGCCTCTCTCCGGAAAACGATCGCCGATTTTTTTTATTAATTATTCTTCTATCTTCTCGACTCTGACGGCGCATACCTTGTATTCAGGTATTCTCGCAAAATCATCAAGTGCCGCATTTGTGAGAACATTTGCAGGTGAATCAGGGAAATGGAAAGGCATCCAGGTCTCGCCCTGAGAAACCTTGCGTCCGACTCTTGCAGTTGCAGTTATCTCACCACGTCTGCTGATAACCTTTACCTTCTCACCGTTCTTTATTCCAAGCTCATCCGCATCGCGGAAATTAACCTCGATAAAGCCCTCACCGGCTATATCCATAAGTCCCGCTGACCTTGAGGTCATTGCCGCCGCATTGTATTGATAAAGGATACGTCCAGTCATCATGATGAGTGGATAATCATCATCCGGCACCTCCTGTGAAGGTCTGTAAACAGCCGGATAAAGCAGCGCCTTGCCCCTTGCAGGTCCGTTTGCATGCATTATCGCAGTACCTGGATGTTCCTTTGAGAGACATGGCCACTGAAGGCTCTCGCCTGCGTCAAGTCTCGCATGGGAGATGCCCGCAAAGCTCGGCGTAACCGAAGCTATCTCGTCCATGATCTCGGCACTTGTAAGGTGTGGCTGTGGATATCCCATAGCATTCATCAGGTCGATTATGATATCTGTATCGAGCCTCATATCGCCTTGAAGCGTTACGGCCTTGCGTATTCTCTGAACGCGCCTCTCTGTATTTGTAAATGTACCTTCCTTCTCAGCGTAGCTTACGCCCGGAAGCACAACGTCTGCATACTGTGCAGTTTTGGTCATGAAGAGCTCCTGGATAACAAAGAAATCCAGACTTTCCAGAGCCTTCACAATATGATGTGTATCAGGATCCGTCACAACAGGATCCTCGCCGCAGATATAAAGACCCTTGATGCGTCCGTCTATTGCAGCCGGAAATACATCCGTCGCCTTAAGTCCCGGATTCGGATTCAGCTTCACGCCCCAGGCCTTCTCGAACTTCTCTCTTACTGCATCATTAGTAACCTTCTGATATCCAGGGAAGTCAGTCGGAAGTGCTCCCATATCGCAGGCACCCTGAACATTGTTCTGGCCTCTGAGAGGATTAACGCCGCAGCCACTTCTTCCGATCTTGCCGCAGAGTACAGCCATATCTGACATACACATAACGCCCTCTGTACCTGTCGAATGCTCTGTAACACCCAGGCAGTAGATGATCGGTGCTTTCTTGGCCGTCGCATACATACGTGCAGCCTCAACAAGGCGGTCAGGATCAATATGACATATTTCTCCAACCTTCTTAGGAGTATATTCCTCCACGAGTGCCTTCAGCTCCTCAAAGCCCTCAGAATAGTCGCGGATATAATCATGATCTATCAGGTCCTCCTTGATCATCACATGCATCATACCGTTCGCAAATGCAACATTTGTTCCCGGTCTAATCTTAAGATGTATATCAGCTTTCTTCGAAAGCCCTATCTCTCTCGGATCGACAACTATAAGCTTAGTGCCGTTCTTTACAGCTTTTCTGATCTGCATTCCGACAACCGGATGAGCTTCCTCCGGATTCGAGCCGATGAGAAGTATGCAGTCTACGTCATGAGTGATGTCATGAATAGGATTTGTCATCGCACCCGAACCGAGTGTCTTCGCAAGTCCGGCAACAGTCGCCGAATGACATACTCTCGCGCAGTTGTCTGTATTATTATTTCCAAAGCAGGTCCTTACCATCTTCTGGACCATGTAAATATCTTCATTCGCCGAACGTGAGCAGGCGAAACCGGCAAGTGACTCATCGCCGTATTTTCCCTTAATCTCCATCAGGCGCTTAGCCGTATAGCTTATCGCCTCTTCCCACGTAGCTTCCTTAAATTCTCCGGTCGCTTTGTCCTTGATGAGAGGCTTTGTGAGCCTGTCCTTTGAATGAACGAAATCAAAGCTTCCCGAACGCCCCTTGACGCAGAGACGGTTATGATTTGAAGGACCGTTAGCCGGTTCAACATTTACTACCGTATCATCCTTCACAACAAGGAAGTATTGACAGCCCGTCGCACAGTGAGGGCAGGTGGTAAGAACCTTCTTAACCTCCCAGTCTCTGTATTTATTCTCTCTCTTAAGAGTAAGTGCTCCTGTCGGACATACGCTTGCGCAGTTTCCGCAGGTCTCACATCCGGTCTCCTTGTAGTTCTCACCGAAAGGAGCGTCCACAACATGAAATACACCTGAGCGGCTGTTCTTAAGCGCACCGTTGCAGGCTATATTATGACACACGCTTATGCAGCGCATGCAGTGAATACATTTGCTAGGATCATAGCTGATATAAGGATTGTTATCGAGAACAGGCATCTTCTGCTCTATCTTATGCCTCGTACCCTTATGATCAGCATGCTTGATATCATATTGATTGCAGAGATTCTGCAGCTCACAGGTTCCGTTTGCAGGACAGCTCATACAGTCAAGATTATGATTTGACAGGATGAGCTTCAGCATATCCTTCCTGTATTTCAGAAGCTTCTCTGATTCGGTCGTAATGACCATTCCGTCCTTCGCCTTGGTCCTGCAGGCAGGAAGTAGATTCGTAAAGCCCTCAACCTCCACCATACAGAGTCTGCAGCTTCCTACATCACTGACGCCCTCCATGTAGCAGAGTGTCGGAATATCTATTTTATTATTTCTGGCAATAGTCAGTATGGTCGAGCCTTCCTCGGCCTGATACAGCTTACCGTTGATCGTGATATTTACCATTCACCTCTGCCCCCTTCCATAGCTCCACATCCATAGTGGTCACAGCGAAGGCATCTTCCGGCCTCACGCATAGCCTCTTCATGGGTCATCGGCAGCTCAACAAATCCGAAGTTGTTCTTTCTTGCGAAAGGATCCTTCTCCTCCACCTCAGCTCTTCCCGTAGGCACGCAAGGATTCGGATATGCAGCCGGTATCACCAGCTTGTCGTCGATCTTATGATGATAGCCCAGGTATTCATCAATATTTGCTGCAGCTACCTGACCTGCCGCTATAGCATTGATAGCTGTAGAAGGACCGGTCACGCAGTCACCGCCCGAAAATACCTTTTCCATCCCCTGAACCATACAGGTTTCATCCGCAAGTATACGTCCTCTGTTGACCGGAACGTTCTCCTGCTCAAAATGAGAGGTATCGCTTCTCTGTCCAACACCGAGTATCAGAAGATCGCATTTGAAACGATAAGGATAATTGCTTGAGTGCTCTGTTGTCATCATTCCGTACTGGTCGTATTCAGCGATGATCTCAGGCTGAAGCCAGACCGCACGCACATCATTCGTCTCCTTATCAGCCTCTATATTTAAGAAGCTGAGCAGAGTTCTGAACCTTACGCCCTCCTGCATAGCTCCTTCTATCTCTTCCTCAAGAGCTGTATAATCGTCTCTCTTACGTGTAAATACATGTACAGACTCCGCATTAAGTCTTACAGCAGTTCTTGCCGCGTCCATGGCAACATTACCGCCGCCGATAAGCACAACCTTCTTACCTGTAAGATCAGGAGCCTCACCGTTTGCAACCTTCTGAAGAAAATCAGCTGCCGGTATAACATTGCCCGCGTCAGCATTCTCCATAGGCATGCGGTTGCCAAGCTGCGCGCCGATACCGATATATACAGCATCATATCCGTCGCGAAGCTCTGTAAAGCTTATATCTCTTCCAACTTTTGTATTGTAATGGATCTTAATATCACCTGCAGAAAGGATAGCTTTGATATCACGGTCAAGCTGTTCCTTAGGAAGACGGTATTCAGGAATACCATAACGGAGCATTCCGCCGCCCTTTTCATGCTCCTCAAAGATCTCAACCTCATGTCCCATAAGGCTGAGGTAATATGCGCAGGTCATTCCTGAAGGTCCCGCTCCGATAACCGCTATCCTCTTGCCTGTCTTAACATTAGGCGCAGGTGTCGGAACCGTATCGGCAGCTGCCTGCTCAACGGCGTATTTTTTAAGTGCTCTGATATTGATAGGTGCGTCGACCATCGATCTGCGGCACTTCCTCTCGCAAGGATGCTCACAGACCATAGCGCAGGCTGTCGGGAAAGGATTTCTGTTTCTGATAACCCTTACAGCTCCCTCGTAATCCTGCTCCTTGATCATAGCAATATAGCCCGGAACATCGACATGAGCCGGACACAGTGTAACACAAGGAATAGTCTGCGTAACATTTTCTGCGCAGCGCTTATCCTTTATATGACTTTCATATTCATCGGCAAATTCCGAGAGTGATTCGAGAATAAGATTGGCACCCACAACGCCAACAGCGCAGTCAGCCGTCTGGGCTATCATCCTGCACTTATCTTCGATCTCACCAAGTGTTTCCATAGTAGCATCGCCATTCAGAACATCCTTCAGAAGATGATCCACCTCTGCGAGGCCGTCGCGACACGGAACGCATTTTCCACAGGACTGATTCATAGAGATCTGCAGTAAAGATCTATATAAAGCCAGTGGACACATTCCCGGAGGATAAGATGTCATTCGTGATCTGAACTTACGAAGGACAACATCTATCCTCTGATTCATATTTCCCCTCTTTGCTAATTTCCGCATACATACACCCCTTAAATGTTTAGTTTATTCCTCGATAGTAAGTATCTCCATAAAACCTGTAACTTCAAGGATATCCATGATACTGTCAGGCACATGCTTAACCACCATATTACCCTGCTTATTCATGGTCTTCTGCGCTGACAGAAATACCCTGAGTCCCGCACTTGAGACATATTCAAGGTCGGCAATATCGAATGTAAGCTCTTCAATCCCCTCCAGTTCATTCTTAACGACCTCTTCAAGATCAGCGGAAGTTGCGGAATCAAGAGCTCCCGAAAGCTTGATCTCAAACTTACTGCCCTCTTTGTTTTTCTCGATGTTTAACATTTTGTATCCTCCCAAAATCCTTTTATAAAATACACTTAGTTATCGTAAGTATGTTACATCCGTCGGAATATTCATATTCAACCTTGTCCATCAGCTTCTTCACAAGGAATATTCCGAGGCCTCCCACCTGCCTGTCTTCGATTGTCAGATTGGTGTTCGGATCCTCCTTCTTCAGCGGATCAAACGGTATGCCCTGATCGATAAACCTAACCTTAAGCTTCCCCTGCTCACTGTCAAGCTCAGAAACGACCTTCGCTGTACCTGTTTCTTCTCCGTACGCATAGTGCGCGATATTGACAAATATTTCCTCTATCGCAAGCTTCAACTGCATCTTAACCTTGTTAGGGCATGCAGTCCCCTCAAGCTGGTCCTCCACGAATATAACCACCTCTTCAAAGTTGTCAGGTAAAGCTTCTATTTCCATTTCCTTCTTCATACGCACACTCCGCATTTTCATTAGAATATCCGAGGTTTTAAAATCGGTTTATTCACCGATATTTACATGCTACTATTTTACTAAAAACAGCTCAAAACGTCAATCATTCTTAGCCTTTATGCGCCTGTATCTGGCCAGTCCCACGCCCACCGCAAGAACCACGTAAAACAGCGGTGTTGTGACAGACTGTTCAGGGTCTACCATAGCCTCTGCAAAATATGCTGCAGCTGCTGAAGCACAGGCAATTATCTCCGGATTCCCGGCTGCATTCTTGATCATATATCTTATAGATGTGAACACCAGTCCGAGGTATGCGATGCATCCAAAAAGCCCCACAGTCAGAAGCCTCTGAAGTATCACATTGTGTGAGCTGTCATAGACCTTACGGGTAACTTCGGACATCTCCTTGCGGTAGTAAGTAAGCATGATATCCCTGACCGTCTCATTACCGTGCCCAAACACCTTATTTCTAAGATTTGCGTTGCCAAATACTCTTGCTGACCTCTTCCAGATATATCCTCTGAACTCGCCCCACCTGTCATTAAAGGCGAACAGCTCATTATTACTGCTTATACCGAGGATCACAACCGCTATCACTCCGACAACTCCGGCAATCGTAACGCCTATCATAAGCTTTTTATTCTGGAAGCCTTCATATAACCCCCTCTTCAGAAGCTTAAGCAGCAGTAACACTGTAAATAGAGCTACGGCTACCGCAAGAAATATGCCCATGATCTTCGGATTACCAACCAGGCTTGCCACGCCGTTCAGATGCCCTTTGCTGCCGCTCTTCACCTTATCAAGCACACTCATCGTGAAAAGTCCGCCCGCCATAAGGAGTATGGCCAGAGCCCATTCCATAAGCCTCTTACGCTTCACAGCAATATAGAAAAGAATCACAAGTGAAACTGCAGTTCCAAGATATACATTATCACTTTTGGCCGTCATTACGGTGAACGCCGCCGCAAATATTCCAGCCCCCGACGTAATCCTGTAGAACATCTTATTTGTAAATATGAACGCTGCTATACTGATACCCAGGAATATACAGAGATACGAACCGAAGGTATTCATATTTCCGATAGTGGACATGAAGATCGTCTTCTGCGAAGCCTTGATCTCTTTTCTCCATCCCTTAAAATCAGTTCCAAAATGCTGCACGACCGCGATATAGAACATATATATCGACACGACCAAAAGCACCGGATATATCGAACTGACGCTCTTCACCTTATAAGAGATGATCATGAAGACCACAAATACCACAAGCATCATCATAAGTCCCAGATGCCTTCCGCGGTCGCCTATTATTGCTGATTTAAGTCCCTTATATATCTTGTCATCCTTAGATGCAAAAATAAGATTCACGAAGGCTGCAGCCGCCTGGCTGATGATGAAAAGAAAAGCCCAGAATCTCGGATTCAGCCAAAGCCTGGTTTCTTCTTCCTTCCAGCCTCCAAAATAATCCGCTATACCTTTCCTGCTTACCTTCCTGTTAACCTTGTCAAATACAAGCATCGAATGAAAAGTCATCTCGAAGGCATACGCCACTACCGCCAACCCGACAAATACCGCCGAGCCATACAGGAAACACTCCGCTCTCGTTTTCGTGATATCAAAATACATATCATGCATATAGATCAGAAAGAATGTGGATATATAGAGTAGATACAGAAGGATCACCGTATCAACTACAGATAGATTTAGTTCCTTCCCGGACTTATTTCTGTTTCTGTTCCTATTTTTATTCGCATTCTTATTCCTATTATTAATTTTTTTGTTTGTATCCCGTTTTGTATCACATTTTGTTATTTTATTATTCTTATTGTTGCTATTTTTATTATTATCGTTTTTTCCGCTCATAATACTTATTTCTTCATCAGTTAAAACAATCACTACAACGCAAATAAAAAAAGTGCCCAGCCAGCATTGCTCACCGGCTTATTTGCATCTCACATTACATCATACTATCCCTCGATAATTGTAATATATAACACTGCCCCAGGCAACAAAAAGAGAAAAGAAAAAGGTCATCCGTTTTTATCAGATGACCTTTAGTCTGTTGTGCGGGAAAAGGGACTTGAACCCTCACGACGTTACCATCACTAGATCCTTAGTCTAGCCTGTCTGCCAATTCCAGCATTCCCGCATCCTTATGAAGTTTTAGGTGTTTATCTCACCCGCAACGATATGTATATTATCACGATGAGTTTTTATTGTCAACATCTTTTTTAAACTTTTTTTGATGAATTTTTTATTGCCCTTTTTCGACTCCAATTTGTAAAAATAAACCTGCTATTTTGGCGTATTTTTCCTGCTGTCATTATTGTTAAAAACACTCATCTGTGGTAATCTAAAAAATGTATTTATAAAGATTCTCTGACTGTTAAAGCTGGCCTGCCGGCTATTAACCATCATGAGAAAACAACAATAAAATAAGGGAAGGTGTGAAAACATGTTAGAAAAAGTTTTCAAGCTCAAGGAACACGGCACAAATGTCAAAACCGAGGTCGTTGCAGGTCTTACAACATTCCTTGCTATGGCATACATCCTTGCAGTTAACCCGAGCATTCTCGGTACTGTAATGAATCAGAACGGCGTATTCCTTGCAACAGCCATTTCATCGGCTATCGCAACATTCATCATGGCATTCCTTGCCAACTACCCTATCGCTCTTTCGGCAGGTATGGGACTTAATGCATACTTTGCATTTTCTGTCTGCATGGGCGACCTCGCCGAGGAAGGCGCAGATGCATTCAAGATTGCCCTTACAGCAGTTCTTTGCGAAGGACTTATCTTCATCCTGATCTCACTCTTTAAGTTCCGTGAGAAGATCATCAACGGTATCCCTCAGAACCTTAAGTTCGGTATTACCAGCGGTATCGGTCTTTTCATAGCATTTATCGGAATCCAGGGTGCAGGAATTGCTAAGGATTCTGAGTCAACACTTGTTGACCTCGGTGATTTTTCAAGTCCTGAGATGGTACTCGCACTTGTCGGCATACTTGTAATAGTTATTCTCAGCCACTACAAGGTTAAGGGTGCAGTTCTTATCGGTATCCTCTCTACATGGGTACTCGGAATGGGTGCAGAAGCGATTGGCTGGTACAACGGTGTCAGCGTATTCCCTGATTTTTCAAACGGTCTTGTAAACCTCAAGGGTCTCGATGATACAGCATTCAAGTTTAATTTCGGATGGGTTGCTGATCATATCGTTCAGTTTATTGCTATCCTCTTCAGCTTCCTCTTCGTTGACCTTTTCGATACAGTTGGTACAGTTGTAGGTGTTGCTGATAAGGCTAACCTCCTTGATGAGGATGGCAAGCTTCCAAGAGTCGGCAGAGTATTTATGGCAGATGCTGTTGGTACAACAGTTGGTGCATGCCTCGGTACTTCAACAGTAACAAGCTTCGTTGAGTCAAGTGCCGGTGTTGGTGTAGGCGGAAAGACAGGTCTCTCTTCTGCAGTTACAGGCTTCATGTTCCTCATCTCTATCGTACTCAGCCCTGTATTTCTTGCAATCCCAAGCTTCGCAACAGCTCCTGCTCTTATCTACGTTGGTATGCTGATGTTTACCTCCGCACTTAAGATCAAGTTCGAAGGCGACGTTGCAGACGCTATCGGAGCTTACATGGCTATCATCATGATGCCTCTTACATACTCTATTGCAAACGGTATCATGTTCGCTATCATCTCGTGGGTAATCGTCAAGGTATTCACAGGTAAGGCTAAGGACATCTCACCTATCATGTGGGGCGTATTTGTTCTCTTCGGACTGCGAATCGCAGCGCTGGTTACTAACTTTAGTTAAATACTGTATATACAGACGAAACAGCCCGGTACGATCAGTACCGGGCTGTTTATTGCTATACAACAAAAAAATCAATCGTTCTGATTAAGCAAGCTTTGCCTTAGCAACTTCTACAAGCTTAGCGAAGCCTTCTGGATCGCTGATAGCCATCTCTGAAAGCATCTTACGGTTGATATCAACCTCTGCAAGCTTAAGACCATGCATAAGTCTGCTGTAAGAGATACCATTGATACGTGCAGCTGCATTGATACGAGCGATCCAGAGCTTTCTGAAATCTCTCTTTCTCTCACGTCTGCCTGCAAATGATGAAGCAAGTGCTCTCATTACTGACTGCTTAGCAACTCTGTACTGCTTTGATCTTGCTCCTCTATAGCCCTTAGCGAGCTTAAGTGTTCTATTGTGCTTCTTCTTGGCATTAACGCCACCCTTAATTCTAGCCATTTTTATTATCCTCCTAAAATAAACCTGTCGTATTCATTCTAATTCACGGTAAATACCGTATACAGACAATAACCTCTGATTACATGTAAGGTAAGATCTTCTTCATTACCTTGCTGTTTGTACCATCTGTAATTGTTGCTTTTCTAAGATTTCTCTTTCTCTTGGTTGTCTTCTTAGTAAGGATGTGGCTCTTATAAGCCTTGTTTCTCTTTAACTTTCCTGTACCTGTCTTCTGAAAACGCTTTGCTGCAGCCTTCTTTGTCTTTAACTTTGGCATTGTTTTATCCTCCTTAAATGCATCTATCTTTTTCAGTGTTTTGCAGCGAGGAACATTGACATGCTCCTGCCTTCAAACTTAGCCGCCTTATCGACGGTAGATATATCTGAAAGCTTCTCCGCAAAATCATCAAGAACCTTCTTGCTCTGATTTACGTATGCAAGCTCTCTACCTCTGAATCTGAGTGTGACCTTAACTCTGTCACCCTTACTAAGGAACTTACGAGCCATATTCACCTTGGTATTGAGGTCGTTAACATCAATGTTTGGTGAAAGTCTGACTTCCTTGATCTCTACGATCTTCTGCTTCTTCTTCTGTTCCTTTTCCTTACGCATCATTTCGTAACGGAATTTGCTGTAATCAACGATCTTGCAAACAGGCGGCTTTGCATTCGGTGATACTCTTACAAGATCCATCTCAGCCTCTTCTGCTGCAGCGAGCGCATCCTTAAGGGACATAACACCGAGCTGATTACCCTCTGCTCCGATCACTCTTACTTCTCTGTCTCTGATCTGTTCGTTAATTAAGTAGTCTATTGTTTTACCCTCCACACAATAAAAAAATGATGGACAGTATCCACCATTCGCATAAATAGAAAACCTTTTAATCGGCCGTTCTTACGCTATCAGACCCAAGTCATTTCAAATGCTAAGGTGAGAGTGGATACTCTGCTTTGTTTTCAACATGAAATAAGTTATCACACTCTCACCATAATGTCAAATATTTTTTTTAGAATATCAATTACTTGTCAAACAGATACTTTCTCTGAAGTTCGCTTATAACTCTCGGTCCTCCGATAGCTCTTACATCATCACCATAGAATCCAATAGACTGAAGGTATTCGACTGTTGGTGCACCTACATAATTATAAGAACCACTCGGGGATTCGTCATATCGTATGTAATCATCTTCATCTGAAGACATATCTTCCCGGTCAACAAGCATCATATCCTGAGAAAGTCCATTTTCGTCACAAAGATAACATTTTACTCTTTTATTTGGTAAAAGATTATCAACCTTGTATTTTTTCTCGGTCTTCATATCATCAAGAGTAATGACCGTGAGCCATGCAGTGTCGCCTGCAGGAATTACTACATTTCCATCAGATCCTGACGACACTCCCTCTATATTTTTAACAACCAGTTTATATCTTCCATCCTGGTTCATAATATAGAACTTAGTATACTGGCTAAAATAATAATCTGTATCCAGTTTGTATAGCACTATATTCTCCTGAGGGTTTCCATCTTTACCGGTATTAATCTCTACCTGTTTATCTGAAGATACAGAGTAAATATCCATTCTGATAAATTTGTCATCTCCGTAAATAACAAGGAGCTCATTATTACCGTCATTATCAATATCGATCATCTCTGAAGCATAGATTCCACTAAAGTCGTTTGGATGAGTCTCCCTATATACTGCTGATTGATCGACAGAATCCGAACCTTGAAGCTGAAGGTTTGTATATTCATAAGTCAGTTTATCATTTGCAGCATCATAGTTATATGTACTTGTATATACTGATGCCTGACCATCTATAACTGCCAAATACTCCTGACACGGATCAAATACTCCACCGTATTTTCCATCCTCCGGTATCAATTCATTCTCCAAATACTCCTGAAGAAGCTCCTCGTCCGTCTTAACAACTGCTTCTGTTGTTGCTTCGGTCAGTTCCACTGAAGATACTTCTGTATTCTCTGTAACGATCTGCTCGGTGTTTTCAGTAAGGCTTATCTGCTCAGTGGTCTTGTCTACCTTGCCGCCTGATGGTTCTACACCATATTCAGTATGCGTAGGGTTATCATCCTTTTTATCATTACTTGTGATTGCGATTATACCTGCAACAAGGCCGCCTACAACAGCCACACCTGCAACAGCAGCTGCAACCTTCCCTGCCACTGTACTGAGGAATCCTGTCTTACCTGCTCCCGATCCGGCCGCTTCTGATACAGTATTACCAACATCACTTCTTCCAACATTACTCTTTTCCGGCACCGAACCAGATGAATTGCCGGTTGCAGATCCATCCAAAGTTTCAACTGTTGAACCATTATTTGATGTACCACTTGCAGTATCAACTGTTGCTCCATCTGATTCTCCCACATTGATACTATTAATAACATCTCCTGCATGCAAACTTGAGACAACGTATGTTGCAGTACTTCCAACAACTGCTCCTGCTTCAACACCGGCCATAGCAGCTGTATTACCTGCAGTTGTTCCCGTTGCTGTGCCTGTCGTTGCACTACCTGCTGCTCCGGCTGCGCCTGCTGCGGCTGCCGTGCCCATAGCATAACTGTTAAGCTCGTTTCTAAGCAGCGCTGCAAAGAGAGCAACAGGTGCGAAGCTGTAAAGCTTGTAGCCTCTTTTCTGAAGGTCCTCAGCCTTAGCCTTTATCTTTTTGCGGCCATAATTAAGTCTTGAACCTACAGTATTTTTACTGCATTCAAGTGCTGCTGCGATCTCCTCAAGGCTCTGACCTTCAAGATAAAACATGATCATGCATATTCTCTGCTCCTCAGGCAGTGAATCGATCATCTCGTTTACAATATCTGAAATCTCTTTCTTTGAGTAATATTCTTCCGGATTAAAATCAACTCTGTCCTCAACAAGAGTGTCCTGATATTCAGCAGCCTCACCCTCGTCGTTCACCTTATCCATCTCAGAGAAAAGTACAGGATTCTTTTTCTTAAGATAGTTCTTCGCTGTATTTGCAACGATCATTCCCATCCAGCCCGGAAATTTATCCGGATCCTGCAGCATCGAAAGATTCTGAAATGCTCTCATGTACGAGTCCTGAACTATATCTGAGGCTGTGTCCTTGTTCTTCACATATTTGAGTGCAACATAATACTTATTCTTAAAAGTCTTGTCATAGAGGTATGAAAAGCCCTCCTGATCACCTGCCATTGCCGCTGCAACTGCCTCTCTGTAATTGTTAAAAACTATATTATTCATATTCCAATCTCCTCTCACCCGTTGGTTTTTATTGTTCATACCTATATGACAACCTCGGAAGTGATAATTTTTTATGAATTTCAAAATTTTTTCAATTTTGATTAAAAATACAAATACAGTAATATCATCCTATTAAGAATAATATTACTGTATACTATCAAATCATCTTTAACAACTACGCTGTAGTACTTCTATGTTCCATCATATCAACTCCGGAACATTCAAATATGTCAGCCCTAGACGTCTCTCTATATCCACTCTGGAACAAACAACTATGTCAGCTCTAGAACGTCCCTCTATATCTACTCCGGAACATTCAACTATATCAACTCTAGAACGTTCCCAGCACATCCATCTCATCAGCCTCGCGAAGTATCTCGCCGAGAGCCTTGCGGACATTCTTATCGGTAAGACGGCCATTGAAAGTTACATAGAAATAATACTGCCACTTCTTCCTCTGGCTTGGACGCGACTCGATACTTGTCATGTTAAGGCCGTTATCATTGAAAAGTCTCATGATATTGAAAAGTGCACCAACCTTATGAGCAGTCATGAAGCAGATACTGATATTGTCGGCATCCCTCAGGGCAACCTTTCTGCCTGTAACGATAACGAACTTTGTCGAGTTGTCATTAACTGTATTTATTCTTGTATCAAGCACTGTCAGGTTGTAGAGCCTTGCCGCTCTCTCACTGGCTATTGCGGCGTAAGCAGGATTGTTTTCCTCGCGAACCTTCTTAGCTGCCGCTGCTGTATTGCTTACGCTTGAAGTCGAAAAGCCATGCTTATCGATGTATTCCTTGCACTGCATAAGTCCCTGTGCGTGCGAATACACCTTCTTGATATCGGAAATCGAAGCTCCCGGAACACCAAGAAGCGCGTGCTCGATATCAAGCACAACCTCTGCAACTATCCTCACGCCACTGGTCTTAATGATGTCATAATTACCTGTAACAAAGCCTGCGGATGAGTTCTCCAGCGGGATAACACCGTAGTCAGCCCTTCCGGCAGCAACCTCCTCAACTATATTATCGAAGGTCTTAACATTGTAGACCGAAACATCATCGCCAAAATATTTGATAACAGCCGCCTCCGCGTAAGCACCCGGAACACCTGCATAAACCACTCTCGTATCGCTGCCGATATCCAGATCATCAACGATCTTATATTCCTCATCAACATAAGGCTTTGCCGCATGCTCTTCCTTCTTCTTCAGCTCCTCAAGAAGCTGGTGGATATTCTTTTTAAATATAGGATGCAGCAAATATGGTGCGATCTCATCTGCCGGACGCAGCACAAAATCACGAAGATGCATCTCCTTATGAGGGATGATCAGCTTCTCCGTGGAAATGATCTCCTCATCAAAGAGAAGTATGTCGATATCAAGAGTCCTCGGACCCCAGTGGATGATCCTCTCCCTCTTCGCGTCGTGCTCTATGTCCGCTGTCACGGAAAGAAGCTCCTCAGCTGTATAAAGAGTCTCAATAAGAACGGCCGCATTCAGAAAATCCGGCTGCTCAACAGGCCCGTACGGCTCTGTCTCTATAAAAGAAGAAACCTTCTTCACCTTGATGTAATCATCCTTGCCAAGCTGCTCTATCGCTGTTTTGATATAGCCCTCGCGGTCTCCAAGATTAGAGCCGAGTCCAAGGAGGGAAATATGTCTGCTGCGGTCAACCTCAACCGCAACATCCTCAAACTGACTGTCTATCGGAGCGTTCGGTTTACTAACCCTGACCTTTACCCCCTCAACAGTACTGTATTTTATAAGTATCTCTGAAGCTATATTTTCGGCAACCGTCTCGATCAGGTCGCACTTCTCCCTTGTCGTAACCTTCTCTATGAGAGAAACCACATCGGCGTAATTAACGGCAAGCCTCAGGTCATCCGTCTGGGCAGCTTTCCTTACTGAAAGGCGCAGTTCAGCCGAAACCCTGAACATCTGACCGTTCACCTTCTCCTCATCAAATACGCCATGATATGCAAAAATATTCAGATTCTTTATTATTATCTTGTCCATTTATTTCCTTCTCTCACAAATATCTGTTACTATAGAAGCTTCCCGCCGTCCGTTTGTCACGGTCGGCTGTCATATTTTTTAATACGCTGTCATCATGGCATAAGTCATGTCAAGCGCTCTTCTGTTCTTCTTCACGTCATGCACTCTGAAAAGCCTGCAGCCCTTCATGAGGCCAAATACATTTGCTGCTATCGTTCCTTCCTCTCTCTCATCCTTCGGAAGATCAAGAGTAAGCCCGATCATGCTCTTCCTTGAAACTCCGAGCAGAACCGGATAACCAAGCTTACAAATCTTATCAAGGCTGTTCATCATCACCAGATTGTCGTGAACGTTCTTTGCGAAACCGATGCCCGGATCAAGAATGATCTTCTCCTTAGCTATTCCGACAGCCTCCGCAAGATTCAGCGATTCGTTAAGATCGTTGATGCAGTCATTTATAAAGCTACTGTAGTTTGTTACCCAGCGGTTATGCATGATTATAACGCCGACCTGACCGGCCGCAACAACCTCAGCCATGGTCCTTCTGATGTCCTCATCATCCCACTTAAGTCCCCAGATATCGTTGATGTAATCAACTCCCGCGGCAATACCCTTCTCAGCAACAGAAGCCTTGTAGGTGTCCAACGAAACAGGTATGTCAAAATTCTTCTTAACTGCCTCGATGACCGGACACACTCTCGCGATCTCTTCCTCAGAGGATATCATCTCGTATCCCGGTCTTGTTGACTCACCGCCGATGTCTATCATATCAGCACCGTCAGCTATCATTTCTTCAACATGCTTAAGAGCTCTGTCGACATCATTAAACTTTCCCCCGTCTGAAAAAGAATCCGGCGTAACATTCAGTATTCCTACAACAATCGGTTTGTCATCCTTACGGATATTATCAATAATATGCATATCATTCACCTAGTATTTTATAGTTTTATTTTTTTTGGATTCACTCCAGTAACACTCTGTTTTAGCGTCGCACATGAAGCAGTTTCTTGAAAGCTTGTCGGCTCTATAGAGAACATCCTCCAGGCTGCCCTTCGCCTCGCTTTTATTCTTGTGCTTCTTTATCGCGCCGCACATTTCCTCTATCTCCTCATCCGAGAAGCCTGCGCGCTTAAGTATCGGTTCTGCCACATAGGCTCCTGCCTCATGGTGGGACATTCCCTGCTCCTCATAAACCGAATACCGTCCCATATCGTGAAGAAGCGCCGCTGCATATATCATTTCCTTATCCAACGAAAGTCCTTCCTCAAGGTTTATGATCCACGCTATTCTTGCAACCGACAGGCTGTGTCCGAGGCTGTGCCTGCAGAACACTCTGTCAAACTCTTTTTCCTTTATCATTAAAGATATGCTTCTGAACTCCTCATCGGCAATTATCTTATCTACTCTTTTCATCCCTCTAACCCGCACTATTTATTAGTATTACGATCATCAACCGGGCTATTACCACTCCTGTGATCACTTCACAGTCTTGATGATATCTCCGACAAATGACAGGGTTCCGCATGCGATAATCACGCAATCATCGGCTTTTACCTTTGCTGCTTTCCCTGCCTCAGTCTTGCCGTTATCAGCCGTACTCAGTTCACCCACCTGCTGCTTTGCAAGTCTGACTGCCTCTTTGATACTCTTAGCATAAGTTGCCGGCACGCCTCTCTCCTGGATTAACTCTGCCAGAACTCCGCCGTCAAGTGCTCTCGGGCTGTCCGTTGTCACCGTTATTGCACTCGCCATCACAGGCGTCAGCAGCTTCAGCATCTTGTCGTATTCCTTATCTCGTAACACTCCTATTATAAAGACAAGTTTTTTATTTGTAAAATACTTCCTTACATCCTTCTCAAGTTTCTCCCAGGCATCACTGTTATGCGCGCCGTCCACTATAAATAGCGGATCCTTCGAGAGAACCGAGAAACGTCCCTGCCATCCGGTATCCTTAAGACCCTTCTTAACCAGCCTCTTCGGCACCTTCCTGAGACCATATTTTGCCGCAATACTATTAAACGCTTCTATAGCCTCAATTGCCGTGATCGCATTATAAACCTGTGCCGCCCCGGCAAGCTTTATCTCATATTTTTCATTTTTATATGTAAAGGTACTTCCAAACATTCCGTCATTAACATCAGAAAGCTCTGCCGGATCAGCTTCAAAATACCTTCCATCGTCCATTCCGTTCTTCTTGACAAGCTTATCTACAGCCTTCTTTGGCTCAGCCGTCTGCGGATAGGAAACAAGGATATCACACTTCTTAACTATCCCTAACTTCTCTTTCGTGATGGCTGTAAGCGTATTTCCAAGGAACTGCATATGATCGAAGCTAATAGATGCAAGTACATCTATCGGAGTCTCGGTAAATACATTTGTTGCATCAAGTCCTCCGCCCATGCCGCACTCGATAAGTATGATGTTGCAGCCCTTCTTCTTAAACCAGAGAAATGCAGCTGCAGTCTCTATCTCGAAGGAAGTCGGTCTACCCTCGCCTGCTTCTTCCATCCTGCCGACCTCTTCGATGATACGGCCCATGATCTGCCCGCAGTCCCTTTTCGGCATGTATTCCTTATTTATCTGCCAACGCTCTCTGTAATCGATGATGGTCGGCGATATATATCTTCCGACCTTGTAGCCGGCCTCGATAAGAACCGTTTCAACATAAGCCATGATCGAACCCTTGCCGTTCGTTCCTGCAATATGAAAGGCCGGTATGCCTTTCTCAAGATTTCCGAGCCTTCTTAAAAGTCCCAGTATATTATCAAGTCCCGGCACGCTGCCCAGCTTATTTCTCTCCTCTATATATTTCAAGACCTCGTCGTATCTCATGTTACTTCTCCTAATCTCAGCATTCCAAGCTCACATATCTCAAGTAAACAATTATCTTCTCATTATGTATTGAACCGCTCACTCATCATATATCTGAAGCGATTCTCCCTCCATGATAATATACCAATAACCTACCTGCCTCAAGTAAAAAATAACCCTGAGCATCCCAGGGTTATTCTTCATCTTTATTATATTGTACATGTCTTACCGGAGTTGTTGCTTCTGTAATCGGCAGCAGCTCGTAGCCCTCAGCCTTAAGTGTGTCGATAAGATCTGAGAGCGCCTCAACAGTATTGTGGTGTCCGCCCAGATCATGCATCAGAACAACCGTATCTCCGGAATTTCTTCTTACAGAGCTCATAACATTGTAGTTGAGCTGATCCGGCGAAATGTAGTAATCTACAGCATCACCATTCTGTGCATTCCAGTCAAAATAAACGTAGCCGTTCTCGTCAAGGTATTCCATACAATCCTGAATATCAACGCCCGAGGTCTTATTTGAGCTTCCACCCGGAAAACGGTAAAGCCATGCATCATAACTGGTCACATTGTAGATGAGGTTGTGCATGCTCTCAACGTCGCTCTTGAAGAAATCAAGGTTTTTATAAACAGATTCGTAGATGTGCGAATACGAATGAATACCGATTGAATGACCTTCCTCAACTATCCTCTGATAAGCCGGATAATACTCCTGCTCCTTCGCTACTACGAAGAAGGTTGCCTTAACGCCCTTTTCCTTCAGGATATCAAGTATCTCATCTGTGTAATCTGAAGGACCATCGTCAAAGGTAAGATAAACCTTCTTACCGTTTAGAGGAACTGCTTCCTCTTCATCCTCGCCATTTTCAGTATCAGCCTCATCCACGTCATCTGAAGTGCCGTCATCTGAAGCATTCTGACCCTCATCAGCGCTGTTACCAACTGCCTGATCCTTCTCACCGTCGACCTTTGCAGCCTCAGCCGCATCATTCTTTGCAGCCTCTCCGGTTGTCGAATTATCTCCAACCGCATCATTCTTGGCAGCTTCAGCCTCTTCCTCAAGAACAGTCAACTCCTCAGAGCTGTTTTCTCCCACAGCTTCAGAAGTGATAAAACCGCTTTCCTCGCTGCTCTGAAGAAGTTCATTTCTCGCATTGGCATACATTGATATCTGATAATCCAGTCTCTCAAGTGCCTCTTCGCTCGACTCCTCTTCCTCGCTCCTATTCTCTGTCTCAGTGACTATCTCCTTCTTCTCAAGCTCGTCTCTGCAGTCATCAAGCTCCTTCTGAAGCTTTGAAACTCTGACGAAGAGATATATCGAAAGGCATGTAGGAATGATCATAAAAAGCGCAGCCGTGATAAGGATAGCTCTCTTGATCCTGTTGACGTTCCTTCTGTTGTACGGAACATCCTGAACATTCTGAGCATCCTGAGTATTCTGCACATTCCCGGCATCCTGAACATCACTCTTTATTTCTTCAGTTATTATATTACGTTCTCCCATAGACAAACGCCTCATAACACTTAAAAAACTTAATCTCGCGCCACCCTCGCACCCACCGGAAAAATCTCCCTGTAACGTGCGAAATACGCCATTACTTGAATGGCGTATTTCAAATTATACATATATAGCGATATGTTTGTCAACAAACCCGGGCAGAAAAATCCGACGAAATTTCAGCCTGATTTTCGACACTTTTTGTCATTGTTTTTTGCCTGTTTTTCCATAAGATTTTTATGTCTACCAAGTCACCGGGAAACAGCATTATTTCTCTCTGTTTACCTTAAAATATGCCTGCTTTTTGTTCACCATCTCGTCGTATTGGTCATACATCTTCTGCACATCATTTTCAAGCAGATAATAGTGTGCGCAGTATGGAATGAGAAGAACAAACAGCATGACGATCAAAGGTATTATCTCAAGCTTACCGCTAAGGATAAAACACATGATACTGATGACCGTGCAGATCGCCACAAGGAAAAATACAATCAGGTGGATCAGCCTCTCATGCGCGAAGAACTTTATCTGGATCAGATGCTTCTCGATCACATCGTCCCAGTCCTGCTCCTCAGACCCCGCAAGTATATCATCAATGTATTTCACATATTGTGTAATCCTTCTCTTCATCGCTTACCCCTCCAGATATCTTCTCCTGATATAGATAGCTGCGTCAGGCTTATCGGTAATAATACCGTCCACACCCATTCTCATAAGCCTGAGCATCTGTTTTTTCTCATTTACCGTCCAGACAAGCACCGGATAGCCTCTTCTCCTCATCCTGATGACAAAGGAACGAACAACAAGTCTGTAGGCCGGCGAAACAAAGTCAGCGCCGCAGTCATGAAGCCTTCTCTCAGGGAAGAATTCCTTAAGCCTCTTCCATGGCGTCGCATGCTTCTTACCGATCAGAAGCCCCGTAACGATATTTTTATCCAGCTTCTTGATATTCTTAATGACCTGGTCCTTGAAGGATTTGATCGAGTACTCATTGTAGTCAGCATTTTCTGTCAGAACCTTAACCACCTTATCCTCGTAGCCGGTCTCCTTTATCTCAACGTCCATACGTATCCTGCCGTGGCAGAGCCTTATGACATCGATCAGAAGCGGAACCTCGAAGCCGCTGGCCTCAGCCGCCTTCTTCATATCCTTATAATTCATCCACGCCACAGGCGTCTCGTTAAATACGCTGTCATGAAATACCACCAGGCAGCCGTCCTTGGTCTCCCTCACATCAAACTCCACCATATCCGCCTTAAGCTTTATCGCGAGCTCGAAGGACTCCATGGTATTTTCCCTGTGTGCCAGGAAGGACGCGCCTCTGTGAGCAATAACTCTTATCTTCTTTCCGTTATTTTTCAAATAATGAATCATCTGATCACTCCATTCATTTATTCCAAATACAGTATAATACAATCCTCACATATCGACAAACGAAAAATTATGAAGCATTCTTTATAATTAGTTTTTATTTATTTTTAACGTAAGATTTGCTATAATTGGGACGGTGCCCTGACCGGCGCCGACACAAACAACAATATTTGCACAGTACCCGGGAGGAACCTATGCCTGATAATACAAATAATAACAATACAAACGATGACGAATATGAAAAATACTGTTACATGTGTCGCAGGCCTGAATCCGAAACAGGCAGGCTGCTTGGCATGGCGGACAACATCTATATCTGTCCGGACTGCCTCCAGAAGGCCTTCAACAGTATAAACAATAACAGCTTCCAGTTTCTTGATTTCTCAAAGTTTCCGGGCTTCGACAACATGAACGCTTTCACGCACATGAACGATATCCCGAACTCACAGAAGGTCAAGAAGAAAAAGCCCAAGACCAAGGAAGAGAAATCCGAGGACGCTTTTGAGAATCTTACTCTCGACAAGATCCCTGCTCCTCACAAGATCAAGGAGATGCTCGACGAGTATGTTGTAGGTCAGGAATACGCCAAGAAGGTTATTTCCGTTGCTGTTTACAACCACTATAAGCGCGTTCTCACAAATACTATGGACGATATCGAGATTGAGAAGTCAAATATGCTCATGATCGGACCAACCGGTTCGGGCAAGACCTACATGGTCAAGACTATCGCCAAGCTCCTTAACGTTCCGCTTGCAATAACAGATGCTACTACTCTTACAGAGGCCGGCTACATCGGTGATGATGTTGAAAGCATACTTTCCAAGCTTCTTGCGGTTGCCGGAAATGATGTTGAGAAGGCCGAGAAGGGAATCGTATTTATCGACGAGATCGATAAGATAGCCAAGAAGAAGGAAACCCATTCAAGAGATGTCAGCGGCGAATCCGTTCAGCAGGGTCTCCTGAAGATCCTTGAAGGTGCTGATGTTGAGGTTCCGGTAGGCTCAGGCAGCAAGAACGCCATGACTCCTACCACCATCATGAATACAAGAAATATCCTCTTCATCTGTGGCGGCGCTTTCCCTGATATCGAAGAGATCATAACCAACAGACTTACCAAGATGTCTTCTATCGGTTTCGGAGCGGAGCTTCGTGACACCTTCGAGAACGATCCTCAGATCCTCTCTAAGGTTACCAATGAAGACCTCCGCACCTTCGGTATGATTCCGGAGTTTCTCGGAAGACTTCCTGTTGTATTTACGCTTCAGGCACTTGATAAGGATATGTATGTCAAGATCCTTAAGGAGCCTAAGAATGCTATCCTTAAGCAGTACAAGAAGCTCCTCGCTCTTGACGAGGTTGACCTTCAGTTTGATGACTCTGCTTACGAAGAGATCGCAACTCTCGCCATGGAGAGAAATACAGGCGCCAGAGCCCTCCGCTCTATCATCGAGGAGTTCATGCTCGACATCATGTACCAGATACCGCGTGACGACTCTATCGGCCGCGTTATCATAACCGGAGATTACATCAAAGGCAAGGGTTCACCGATCATTAAGCTTAGAGGCACCGATGACTAATCTATAATAATCTACAAAGGCACAAATGATTGATTCATAAATAAGCTGTAAAGGCACAAAAAAACCGGCATGTAAATCATACCGGTTTTTTTATTATATAAGTCAAATATGGCTTAAAGCTTACAGCTGGAACTCACCCTTAACATCATCAGCTGTGTAGTATACCATACCATTCTCTGGCTGATAGTAAACGTTAAGATCCTTGATTGACTTCTTACCAACTGCTTCTACAACCTTAGCAACGATCTCATCTGATGTGAAATCAGCACCCTGATACTGAACGTAGAAGGTTTCCTTTGTCTTAGCTGCTGCCTTCTTAGCTGGAGCTTTCTTTGCTGCCGGCTTAGCTGCTGCTTCCTTCTTTGCTGGAGCTGCCTTCTTAGCCTCTGCCTTAACCTCAGTCTTAGCCTCTGCCTTCTTTGCTGCTGGCTTAGCTGCTGCCTTCTTAGCTGGAGCCTTCTTAGCCTCTGCCTTAACTTCAGCCTTAGCTTCTGTCTTAGCCTCTGCCTTCTTTGCTGCCGGCTTAGCTGCTGCCTTCTTTGCAGGAGCCTTCTTAGCCTCTGCCTTAACCTCAGCCTTAGCTTCTGTCTTAGCCTCTGCCTTCTTTACTGGAGCCTTCTTAGCCTCTGCCTTAACCTCAGCCTTAACTGCCTTTACAACATCGTCCTTCTTTTCCTCAGCGTTAGCCTTAGCTGCTGCTGCCTTTGCTGCGAGATCCTTTGCGCTAGTCTTCTTAACTGCCATTAGATTATCCTCCATATTTTGTACAACGTTTATATTGTGTCATACCAAGTTGCTATGTTTCCTCTAATTACGGATAAGATTTTAATCAATTATTAACATAATTGCAATACTTTCACAAAATTTCTCTTTTTTGAATATTTTTTACGAAGTTATTTACGATATTTTGGATACTTTGCACAAAGTCTCAACTATGTTCTCAAAATGCATTCCGTGAGAGGCTTTGAAGAGAACTGTATCACCATCGAAGAGATTATCCTTCAGATAATTTGCCGCCTCATCATTTGTTGTGAAATGATGTATCTCTATCCTTCCATCATCAGCTGCATCACTTATATTCTTTGAAAGCTCACCGACTGTAACAAGTATATCGATTGAGAGGCTCTTCATGAACCTTCCAACTCTTGCGTGATGCTCTGCACTGTCATCACCAAGCTCGAACATATCTCCGAGAACAGCAACTCTTCTGCCTGAGGTCTTCATCTCATTAAGAACCACCAACTGTGACTCCATGGAGATCGGGCTTGCATTGTAGGTATCATCGATTATCTTGAATCCCTGGTCAGCAGTAAGTATATTCTGTCTCTGGCCTGAGAACTTGGAAAGTGCCGCCGCTGCCGCCTCAGCTTCTATACCCATATGAGCCGCTATAGCTATGGCTACAACTGAATCAACTACATTGTGATTTCCGAGAAGAGGAATAGTCACATCAACTTCCTTTCCTCCCGCAACAAGCGTATATGTCGTCGATGTATCGTCGTGAGTTATGTTAACCGCTCTGAAGTCTGCTCCTTCTGCTGTTCCGTAGCCGAGAGTCTCAACCGGAAGGCTGTCCTTAACTGCAGCAAGCATCGGATCATCCGCATTAATGAAGAGAAGTCCGTTACTGTCCATTCTTGAAGCTACCTTCAGTTTCTCTGTTCTTGTATTTTCAAGTGTCTTGAAGAACTCCTGATGTGCCTCACCAATGGTCGTTACAACCGCAATATCAGGTCTTGCGATCTCAGCAAGGGCGTCCATCTCACCGAAGTTACTAATACCCAGCTCGAGAACCGCCAGATCAGACGGAACATCGTTCATTCCGAAGAGAGTTATCGGTGTGCCCGACTCAGAATTGAAGTTCTTCTCTGTATGATAAACCTTAAAGCCTGCCTCAAGTGCAGTTGTTATCATCTCACGTGTCGTAGTCTTACCCACGCTTCCCGTAACCGCGATGACCGGCTTCTTGTACAGACTTCTCACATACCCGCCAAGCATCTGAAGTGCCTTGAGCGTATCATCGACCTTGATATAGGCCCTGCCCGCCTTATAGCCTTCGAGCTCCCTGTCGGTAAATGTAACATAAGCCTTATCCATCACATCACTGATGAATCTGTGTGCATCAACCTGTGTTCCAACAAGAGGGACAAATATATCCTTCTCGCACGCGATCCTTGAATCCATACAGATATGATCGACCGTTATAGCCTCTATCTTCTCTTTCTTACTGCTGTCCTCTGCATCAGGGCCGAGCAGCCTGCCGTTTACTGCCTTAACTATATCACTGACTGAAATAATCATCTTACCTTATGCTCCTAAAAATACGATCTGTTTTCCTATCTCTTCAGCCTTCTCGGCAGAGATAAGTATCTCTATCAACTTAAGTCCGAAATCGATAGATGTTCCCATTCCGCGGCTCGTGATAAACTGTCCGTCAACAACAACCTTATCTGTCTTCTTATCAGCTCCGAGAAGTCCGTCCTCACAGCCCGGATAACAGGTTGCTGCCTTGCCCTCGAGAAGTCCCTTCTCTCCGTAAACAGTCGGTGCTGCACAGATAGCTGCAAGCTTTTGTCCGGCTGCATAGTATTTTCTGATAAGTGCGTCAACCTCTGCACTTGCCTTGAGGTTATTAGTGCCCTTAAGTCCACCCGGAAGCACGAGAATATCAGCAAGCTCAGTCTCATCAGCTATATCACTGAGAAGTATGTCCGCTCTTATCTCGATCCCGTGGGAAGTCACAACCTTGAGAGTGTCCGTGATGGAAACCATCTTGATGTCTATCCTTGCACGACGGAGAAGGTCAACGACCGTAAGGCCTTCTATCTCTTCAAAACCATCTGCAACGAGAATATATACCTTGCTCATAATATCCCTCCTGTATTTAAATACTTTAAAATATGTGTTACAATATCTCTATATTTGGTGCCGGCCGATACGCCGCACCGCTCTTTAAACTATAGTATATTTCAAAGGAAAATACAAACCTTAATTTCAGGAGGCATCCATGGAAATAGAAAGAAAATACCTTGTTAAATATCTCCCGGAGGATCTCGAATCATATCCTCACAGCCTAATCTCGCAGGCCTATATATCCACTTCCCCGGTGATCAGGATCAGAAGGAACGGCGAACGCTTCATCCTGACCGTTAAATCATCCGGACTTATCAGCCGCGAGGAATATGAGCTTCTCCTCACCGAGGAGGAATACGAGAGCCTCAAAAAGAAAGCCGAGGGGAACGTTATAGAGAAGACCCGATACAAAATACCTGAGAAGGATGGTCTCACCATCGAGCTTGACATCTTCCATGGCATATTTGACGGACTCATCTACGCCGAGGTCGAATTCCCGGATATGGAAACGGCCGAGCACTACACAGCTCCGGACTTTTTCGGCAGGGAGGTTACAGGCGACGGCTTCTACCAGAACTCCTCTCTCAGCAGAATGTCGGAGGAGGATATTTCGAGACTTCTTGATATCGCAAGAGCTGAGTTTGAATAATAAAGCATTGTCAGTTATCAAGCTACGATACATCAAAAGTTATATTGATATTATTCCGCGACCACTAAAAAAGTCTCTCAAACCGAGAGACTTTTTTATTATACGCTCATACCCTTATCACCGATATAGTTCGAAAAGTATAAGCTTATTCTTCTTAAGGTCAGGAAGATACCGATTATGCTTACAAGAAAAGCAGGAACCGGTGTTCCAACAGCCTTATTAATATTTACAAGGAATATACCCAGCGTCTGTGAAACCAGGCAGAGTCTGGTGATCTCGCTGTCACTGTGGATATTTCCGGTCGCAAGGTTCAGTCCCCTCGCGTAGAAACCGTAGATAAATGACAGTATCCAGTATTTCAGGAAGAATATCGCCATCCTCAGTATAAATACTAATATCAGCGCTAGATATATCGCCGGTGTCAGCTTCGCAAGTGATTCATTATTTGTACCGTTCGGGAAGATTGACTTTATGCTCTGCGAAAAGGTGCTGAAATATCTTCCATTCGCGCCCTGAGTCAGAACACTGACCTTGGTTCTTCCGATCGTGATGTAGGTGTATCCATCCTTCAGCTTGCTGACCGATATGGTCTCTTCTGTCGGATCGAAAAGCACCCTGAACTCTCCCATCTTGATATCAAAGCTTTCATCGGATATCAGTTCTCCGCTCTTCACTTCAAACGCCGGCATCTTGTTCCGGAAGAAGTTACTGAAGCCGCCGACATTTACGATAAATACTATCATCTGCAGTCCGACAACCATGAGAGTCACAATAAACATAATCATTGCGATAAATCTCTTAAACCTCTTCTTGCTGAGGTCGAAGAAATCCCTGTAGCCCTTCGGATCGGCAATAGCCTGATAGATCATCTGGATCAGATTATTTGTATTATCCAGCTTCTCACTGTCCTCGTCATCATTACGTGGGTCGTTATTAAAGCTGTTACGATAATCTTCGCTATTAAATTCTCCCCTGCGATCATTCTGATCGTTGTAATCGTCCTGCATCTTTTAACCCTAAAATTCACTAACACACCGCATCATTCCATGTGGTGCAGCCAATAATCCATGTCAGACGTTTAACGCCCGACTTTTTTCTATTTTCTTATGCTGCTTTTAAATCAGCTCGAAGTGCTTCATCGCTTTATAGATGCCGTCGTCCATCACATCATCCGTGATATATGTTGCAGCAGCTCTTGCGAGTTCACTTCCGGCCTTCGGGACGATGGAATGAGGCGCGTATTTAAGCATCTCAAGATCATTATTTCCGTCGCCGAATACATAAGCATTATCGACCGATATACCGAAATAGTCAAGAATAAACTTGATACCGGTGGCCTTCGAGCAGTCCTTCGGACTCATCTCGAAGAAGTTCCCTTCTCTGTCGATATAATCAAAATCATCGGATACGCACTTCTTGAAGCTCTCTATATCACTTTCCTCATGATACCAGCCAGCAAACTTATCAAAGCGGAAATCCTTATCCTCTATATCATCAATAAACCTGTAGCCGTTGCTGCCGAAATACTTGATCAACCTGTCCGCCTCGCTTGTGATATTTTCCTTGTCGATACAGGTGTAGTCTCTGTATTCAAAGAGCGAATACATCTTATACTGCCTGCACTTTAAAGCGATCTCGTAGCACCTCTCAGGTGTAAGAGTTTTGTGCAGCAGCTCGGTTCCGTCAGAAAGCGTAATATGGCTTCCGCAACCGCAGACATATCCGTCGAATCCGGCTGATAAGATATACGGCTCGATATTGCACATAACCCTGCCCGTATTTATAAATACAAGATTGCCCTTCTCCCTCGTGAGTCTAAGAGCCTCTCTTGCACTTTCAGGAAAATACTTTCTCGCATCATCCGTTACAAGAGTGCCATCTATATCAAAGAAGAGTATTTTGATATCTTTATTCATTAATTTCTGTTACCCCTGAATGTATTATTCACTCGCTTTATTTAATATGCCGCTATTTATAAAGCCTTCATCAGGTTAACCATCTCGATTGCACCAAGTGCGCAGTCATAACCCTTATTACCTGCCTTTGTACCTGCACGTTCAACTGCCTGTTCGATATTCTCTGTTGTAAGAATGCCGAACATTACAGGAATCTCTGACTCAAGTGAAACCTGAGCGATGCCCTTTGAAACCTCGTTACATACATAGTCGTAGTGGCTTGTCTGGCCTCTGATAACTGTTCCAAGGCAGATGATCGCATCATACTTGCCTGACTTTGCCATCTTCTTAGCAATAAGTGGAATCTCAAATGCACCCGGTACCCAGGCAACTGTGATATCATCCTCATTCACATCATGTCTTACAAGTCCGTCAACAGCACCACCAACAAGCTTTGAAACGATAAACTCATTGAACCTTGCGGCAACGATACCAACCTTGATTCCTTCTGCTACAACTTTTCCTTCAATCTTCTTCATTTTTATTTTCCTCCATGAATCTTGTATATTTTTCATCTTATTTTGATCATATTATTCTTTTCATCATAAGTATCACACTGCTTTATTTGCACACGTATGTTGATATACTCCGCTGATCACATCCGTGTTCTATGTGATAAATATATTCTACAGATCACTCAGCATATGCCCCATCTTCTCCTTCTTGGTTTTCAGGTAAAAGAGGTCGTAAGCTGACGGTTCGATCTCGATAGGTACTCTCTCAACTATATCAAGGTTGAAGCCCTGCAGTCCGTAAATCTTGAGCGGATTATTTGTGAGAAGCCTCAGCTTGCTGATTCCGAGAGCAACAAGTATCTGAGTTCCTGTTGTATAATCTCTTGCATCCTCAGGGAAGCCAAGCTCAAGATTCGCTTCAACTGTATCAAGTCCCTGATCCTGAAGAGCGTAGGCTCTGATCTTATTGATAAGGCCTATTCCTCGACCCTCCTGCCTCATGTAGAGAAGAACGCCTCTACCTTCACGTGCGATCATCCTCATAGCCGCATCAAGCTGCTGTCCGCAGTCGCATCTTGCCGAACCAAAAGCATCTCCTGTAAGGCACTCCGAATGCACTCTGCAAAGCACCGGTTCACCATCGGAGATATCTCCCATTGTAAGTGCCACATGATGCTCGCCGGTGATCTTACTTACATAGCCGTGCATCATAAACTCGCCGTATTTTGTAGGAAGCTTTGCTTTTGCAACGCACTCAACGAAGGTCTCTCTTTCCTTCCTGTATCTTACAAGCTTCTCGATTGTGGAAACCTTAAGCTGATGTTCCTTCGCGAAAGCAAGAAGGTCTTCCTTCCTGGCCATCATTCCGTCATCTCTCAATATCTCACAGCAGAGGCCCACCGGTTTAAGTCCCGCAAGTCTTACCAGATCAACTGTCGCCTCTGTATGACCGTTTCTCATGATTACACCGCCCTCAACTGCTGTCAGTGGAAACATATGTCCCGGTCTTCTAAAGTCCTCAGGCTTTGCATTCTCCTCGACAAACTTTCTTGCCGTATACCCTCTCTCCTCAGCGGAAATACCAGTTGTCGTATCAACATGGTCGATAGAGATTGTAAATGCTGTGCAGTGATTATCTGTATTTGTCAGTGTCATCTGCGGCAGGTTAAAGCGTTCAGCATAGCTTCTGTCCATCGGCATGCAGATAAGACCTCTGGCATATTTTGCCATGAAGTTAACGTTCTCCGTTGTTGCGTGCTCAGCCGCAAATATAACGTCGCCTTCATTCTCACGATTCTCGTCATCCAGTATCACTACCGGCTTTCCGGCACGTATGTCCTCAAGTATTTCATCGATCGTATTAAATTCACTCATTTTTTCATCCTCTTTTAATATATCTTTATCGCATCACTTGACTGCGATTAATATCATGATTTACAGGAAACCGTTTTTTGACAGCGTATCCATAAAACTACTGCCACTCTTTTTCGATCCACCAGATCCTTTGCCTTCATCAGTGTCATTATTATCTCCGAACAACTCATCAAGATTGCCCGAGCCGCCGCCGAGAAGCTTCTCAACGTATTTCCCGATGATGTCATTCTCGAGATTAACTATGTCGCCGACCTTCTTCGAAGTAAGCGTCGTCTCCGACGAGGTATGCGGTATTATCGAAACCTTGAAATAGCTGTCTGTCACAACCGCAACCGTAAGGCTTATTCCGTCGATCGTAATCGAGCCCTTCTCGATGATGTATCTGAGCAGCTTTTTATCGCAGGCGATCGTTACCCAGATCGCATTGTCCTCTCGCTTAAACTCCTTTATCGTTCCGGTGCCGTCGATATGTCCGGAAACTATATGTCCTCCGAATCTTCCACCGGCCGCCATGGCACGTTCAAGATTGACCTCGCTGCCGGCCTTCAGGCTGCCCAGGGAGCTTCGCCTCAGTGTCTCAGCCATCACATCCGCAGTGAACCCATCCGGCAAAACTGTCGTTGCCGTAAGGCACACACCATTCACAGCTATACTGTCGCCAATCTTTACATCAGACATTATCTTAGATGCCTTGATGGAAAGCACCGCCGACTTCGCGCCGTGATTTATGCTCTTCACTTTTCCCTTTTCTTCTATTATTCCTGTGAACATTTATGCTCCATTCTTTTCTGCTTTACCAACAGTATTATTCTCAGCAACACATTGCTGTAGTATTTTTCATGATCATATAGCTGCAGTTTATTCCGCGTCCAATTCATCCTGTTTCTTCAGCTTCAGCAGTATATCGCTTCCGATCAACTCTGCACTTTCAAGTGTGAATCCATAAGCCTCGTCCGGTGTTTTAACTCCGTCGCCGCCTACAGGTCCCGGTGCAAACTCACCGCCAAATATCTTCGGCGCCACAAATACTCTCATCTCGTTTACATAGCCGGCTCTGACCATGCTCCAGTTAAGGGAGCCGCCGCCCTCGAGAAGTATTCCGTCTATCTTCATCTGACCCAGCCTCATCATCAGGTCATCCAGATCGATATGTCCGTCCTTCTCCTTGACTAGAAGCACTCCGACCTTCTGCTTTGCCAGCTGTCTGATCTTCTCTTTATTAGTTTTCTCAGTCTCTTCAATCGCCGCGATAAAGGTTCTTATCTCCGGTGCACTTTCAACTATCTTACTGGTCATCGGAATCTGCAGATGACTGTCGCAGATGATCCTGATCGGATCTCTTCCGCCTTCCATCCTGCAATTAAGCATCGGATCATCCTTCATGACCGTACCAATTCCTGCCATGATCGCTGAAAACTCATTTCTGTATTCCTGAACTCTTGCGCGCGATTCCTCGCAGGATATCCATTTACTCTTGCCGGATTCCGTCGCGATCTTTCCGTCCACAGTCATGGCGTATTTCATCATCACATAAGGCCTGCCACTTGTGATAAAGTGGAAAAATACAGGATTCAGGCTGTCGCACTCTTCCTTCATAACATGAGTCACAACCTGAACACCGTGGCTCCTGAGATACCAGATGCCCTTTCCTGCGACCAGCGGATTCGGATCATCTGAACCTACATACACCCTTCTGATGCCATGCTCTACGATTGCTTCTACACAAGGAGGCTGCTTTCCTGTGTGGCAGCAAGGTTCAAGAGTTACATACATTTCCGCGCCCTTAGCATCCTCTGTAAGATTCTTAAAGGCATCTCTTTCCGCGTGCAGATCACCGTATTGTCTGTGGAAGCCTTCGCCGACCACTTTGTCATCCTTAACGATAACAGCTCCGACAAGCGGATTCGGATTCACTCGTCCGATACCGCCCTTCGCAAGCTCGATGGCGCGCTCCATATATTTTCTGTCATATGCCATTTGAATTATTATTCTCCTTATTATCTTTACTGCGTAGATGCGACACAAATACTCTGCTCATTATCTACACAAATAAGAGCCCCGAGAAAACTCAGGGCTCAACAAACACACAATAAAACATCATGTCTCATCTTCTTTCATCCAGACTTTACTGTCGGCTCTGGGATCACACCAGATCTGCTATTTCCTTAAGCCTTGCTGACCAACCAGATCAACTCAGCTCTTATGAAAAGCTCGTGGGCTCATATTTCTATTTACCACCGGTCACGATTTTCACGTTGCCCTGAAGATAACTTATATTTAATTAATCTTCCTTACCGATTGAGAGGAAGCCACCCTCATTTGCACGAAGGAGAGCACCGATACCGATGTTCTTACGCTTGCCTTCCTTATCGATGTATATCTCGCCGGTCTCAACAAGTGACTTAGCGATCTTTGTAACTTCATCCTTGAACTGGATCATCTGACGTCTGTCTCTAGATGAAAGCTTGAACATATACTGATTCTTTGAGCTTATGAGAAGGATACTGAATGAATGAACGTCCTTCTTCTGATCTCTGATACCAGAACCGATCATACGGCTGTTTGCGATGATGATCTCTGCATTATCCATTGGCAGATACTCTGAAAGGATCAGTTTATAGATCTTGAGGTAATCATCCTCAGATGCAACCTTTACAGGAAGCTCTGCAACAGCGAACTCGATAACCGAATCCGCAAGCTTGATCGTACCACCGTCATCATTTATTGTAGCTGAACATGCCTTCGGAACAAGAAGTCTGAAGAACTTGTTCTCTATAACCTTCTCACCTGCAACAGGCTCCTTGATAACAAGCTCAGGGAATGCCTTCTCCAGCTTATTCATTGATATGATAGCTGAGTCTTCACCGGTCTCGGCATTCTCCATGAGAACATCATAGAGCTGCTGTATCTGCGGTGTAACGTATTTAACCATCTCAACCAGCTTATCAACTGCAGGAACATGTGACATAGCCGCACATTCGAGATAAAGGTTGATAGCCTCCTCATCGGAGATACCCTTCTCTCTCTTATATTCGATAACTCTGAACAGATTCTCCTTATCGAATCCGTCATAATGCTGGTCATATGCTTTCTCAAGGTATTTGAGAGACTGTATCTCGCCCTTGTAGCTTGGATCATTTTCATTTCTAAGGTAGATCTTACCGAGCTCATAAGCAGCCTGTGTGCTTCCGAGTCCAAGAGCCTCAAGGAATGCCTTCTCTATCTCATAATTGGTTGAAATATAGTAGATCTGTCTCTGCTTCATCATAGCTACCTTAAGTGCTGTAGCACCACTGCCTGCTGCAATGGCTCTCTCCCACTTCTCGATAGCTGACTGAAGATCCTCTCCCTTAAGCTCCTCAAGATCCTTGATATACGGCTCAGCTTCTCTGATACCGTTTTCCTTAGCCTTCTTAAAATACTGAAGTGCCTTAGCACCATCTCTCTGAGTTCTCAGAAGTCCGTAGTAGTAGAAACGTCCGAGGTAGAAAGGAACACGTCTGTGTCCGAGTCTCTCAGCATTCTCATACCAGTTAAGGGCCTTCATGTAGTCCTTAAGCTGCTGGTCGTAGATATTTCCCATAAGGAACGCAAGCTCAGGATCCTTTGTAGCATCGAAGAGCTGCTTAGCGTAGCTGATGGTCTTCTCGATATCGCGGTATGGAGAATCCTCATCATAGTACAGATCTATCAGCAGGTAGCTGGCCTTGATGGAACCAAGCTTAAGTGCCTGCTTAGCCGCGGTCATGGCGCCTTCATAATCCTCAAGGTAGTAGCAGTAAATAGCTTCGCTGTAATACTGATTGTCCTTACGGTTAAGGCTCTGATCGCTGACACGTGTCGGATTGACAAATGCGAAAGAGTTAGCTGTCTCGAAGATGATCTCCTCGTACTGCTCGATGATCTCCATCGTAGCACAGACAAATCTCATACATGCAAGACGTCTGCCCTGATAGAATGCAAAGGTAACGATACCCTTGTTCATACCCTTGTGATAGAAGGTTGTACAGATACCATCTGCATACTCTGTGATGTATGACTTAAGCTGAAGCTCTTCATCAAAAGCATCGTTGCAATATCTCAGATAGTTCTCAAGTGTCTTCTTCGAATCACGTGGGATCGAATCATATGATACATACATTTCGAAATCCTTGTAAGTAAGGTTCGGTGCATAGTACTCTTCGTCTGTCTCTTCATTGATGGTCTTAACCCAGTCCTTAGGAAGCTTGTGGATATAACCATCTATCTGGTTGTGAACATATGTATACTGATACTGAAGCTTTGCAGGGTCGATAGCCTTGTAACGTGGCTCCTTGCCCTTCTCCTTACGCTTCTCAGAAAGCTCTGAATAGATCTTATCCTTCTCTTCGAACTCGATACTGTCTGTATGCTTTGATGCATAATCAACTCTGTCGTAAGCTGCCTGAGCCTTCTCATCGCCCATATCGGCAAGTCTTCTGTACCAGAGCATAGCCTTCTCAAGATCGACCGGAATAACGTTCTCACTCTTGTTACCGTACTGGTCAACTCGTGAGAGACCGTTCTCATAGATGGAACCGAGGTTCATGTAAGCAGCCTTGATACCCTTCTCTGCTGCCTTCTGGAAATATGTAATAGCCTTTGAGAAGTTCTGTGTCTCGAGGTGCATCTTAGCAACCTTGTAGATCATATCTCCGTCGCCTACGATATTTGTATATTTCTCATAATAGCCTGCAGCCTTGCTGAGGTCCTTATCTGTTGTCGAATTACTGTATTTTCCGGTCTCATAAAACTCACCGAGTATCTTAAGGCAGTCCGTACCGAGCTGCTTATAACTCTCGTCCATGATACCGATATCTGCTATCTTCTCAAGAATCTCAACAGCCTCGAGACCGTTAGCATTCTCCATAAGGCTCATAGCCTTATCAAACTGAAGCTCTGTACTGCTCTTGGTTGTTTTCTTCTTGCCAATGTTTGTTATCTTATCTTTCAGATTACTGAAAAAACCCATAGCTATTATAACCTCCGTCACCCTGACACTATGTTCAACTGCAACCGCCAATTATGTAAACTTCGTCGCAATTGCTCCCGCAACCTATATCTTAACACAAATAAAAGCCATATGCAATAAAGCATATGACTTTTAAATGCTGATTTTTCATTTATGCTACTTGTTACTATGCTACCGTGCTCATATACCTTACAACAGCATCGATTGCCTGCTCCTCGTCCTTGCCATCAGCCTCAACACTGATAACATCGTCGTTATGAAGCCCGAGGCTCATCATGCCCATGATGCTCTTGGCATTGATCTTCTTGTCACCGGAAATAAGATAAATAGCAGCCTCATACTGGCTTGCTGTCTGAACGATCTCAGCCACCGGTCTTGCCTCAACGTAATTAGGTAACTTAACAGTAAATTCAGCAGTAGTCATTTTTCTTTGTCCCCTTCATGTAGTTAATCTTCTCTGGTTTCCCTTAGCCTGTCCGCCATCTCACTGATCCTTCTCAGTCTGTGGTTCACACCCGACTTACCGATGGGCGGCGTAAGCATATCACCCAGTTCTTTGAGTGAAAGAAGCGGATTCGCTATCCTTATATCAGCCAGAGTTCTGAGGCTGTCCGGAAGGTAATCTCTTCCCATCCGTTCATCCAGATACTCGATATCGGCGATCTGTTTAACCGCTGCACTTGCGACCTTGCTGATGTTTGCAGTTTCGCAATTGACTTCACGATTGATCGAATTCCTGATATCCTTGACTATCCTGACATTCTCAAATGTCATAAGAGAATTGGCAGCTCCCATAACGCTGAGGATACTCGCGATCTCGTCTCCATCCTTGATATATACAACATAACTGTTTCTTCTTACCACAACTTTAGGGTCCGTGTCAAATACTTTCATACATTCAGTTATCTGATCCGCACTCTTTTCATCCGAAAATACCATCTCAAAATGGTTTTTCTTCTCCGGAGAAGAAACAGATCCGGCAGCAAGAAATACGCCTCTGATGAAGGCTCTCTTACAGCAGGTCCTCTCTATGATCATATTATTTGCATAGATGATCCCCGCTTTACCGGTAAGCTTCAGAGTTGAGAAAAGATCATCAACCATTTTCCCTCTTATGATGATCTTGCTCTTCCCTCCACTTTTAGTGGTATACATCATTTCTTCTGCAATGTCAAAAGATTTTCTTACCAGCCAGTATATTTTCTTCTGTATCAGCTCGTTTTCCGGTTTTATGGATATACAGCCGTCCTCCAGCTTTCCGGAGGCACATATTATCCCCGCAAGCTCTGCATTGCGGCAGTGAACCGGCTGAGCATAGATATCCGCAAGCTCATTTTTAAGGTCTGATGAATAAGACATCTACATCTCTCCCTTAACATACTTGTCATTGATCATATCCCTGTGAAGGACGTGTACCGAATACGGAAGCTCCGACAGACTCTCCTTAAGAAGATTTGCTATAGTCACCGATCTGTGCCTTCCGCCTGTACATCCGATCGCTACCACCATCTGGTGTCTTCCCTCATTCTCGACGAGCTGCGGGATGATGAACTCCAGAAGATCATGAAGCTTCTTGATAAATACAGATCCTCTTCCGTCGGACATGACATAGTCCCTGACCTCCTGGTCATTTCCGGTCTTACCACGCAGCTGCTCGTCATAATACGGATTCGGAAGGAACCTCGCATCTATAACATAATCAGCCTCGGCAGGTATACCGAACTTATATCCGAATGACATGATGGTTATAACGATATTGTTATAATTTCTGTCATGGTTAAATATCTCTTGTATCTCGTTCTTGAGATCCCTTGCAAGGAGCATGCTGGTGTCGATCACATAATCAGCTCTCTCCTTCAGGAAGGATATCCTCTTTCTCTCCTCTGCTATACCCTCTTCAAGGTGTCCAAGAGGCGCAAGCGGATGATCACGCCTGGTCTCCTTATATCTCTTCACGAGAACATTGTCATTCGCATCGAGGAACATTATCTCATAAACAAACTTATCCTGATGCAGCTTCGACAGAACGTTTGCAAGATCCTTCAGAGTCTCTCCGCTTCTGATGTCGATACCGAGAGCAACCTTATCATTTGTGAAGCTCTTGTCGGTCAGAATATTTGTAAACTTCTCTATAAGAGGAACCGGCAGGTTATCCACGCAGAAGAACCCGAAATCTTCAAATGTCTTAAGTGCGGTAGATTTTCCGGCACCGCTCATTCCGGTAACAATTACAAATCTCATACAAATTCTCCGATTAGTCTAACCTCAGGTTCAAGTGTTACATCGAACTTCTCCTGCACTATCCTTGTCACATCCTGCATTAGCTGATAGATGTCAGTCGAAGTAGCATTATCATAATTTATAACAAAGCCGCAGTGCTTAGGCGAAACCATAGCTCCTCCTACTCTGTAGCCGGCAAGTCCGCTGTCCTGGATAAGCTTTCCTGCAAAATACCCCTCAGGTCTCTTAAACGTAGAGCCTGCACTCGGATATTCAAGTGGCTGCTTCTCAACTCGTTTTTTATTCAGCTCGCTCATCCTTGCTGTTATCTCTGTAGGATCATCCTCTGTCAGCCTGATCTGTGCCCCGAGTATTATCATATCCTGCTCCATGGCTATACTGTGTCTGTAGCTGAAGTTCATCTCTGAAGCAGGTATCCTCTTCACCTCTCCGTCATGAAGCACATCAACAAACTCTGCAACCTGCTTTATCTCTCCGCCGTAAGCACCCGCATTCATAAATACAGCGCCGCCGAGTGAGCCCGGTATTCCCGAAGCAAACTCAAAGCCCGCAAGTCCGTTATCTCTCGCTGTCCTTGCAACAGCTGAAAGCATCGCTCCGGCCTCTGCATAGATTGCATCACCATCAACCTTTATTGCTCCGAACTTATCCGAGATGCAGATAACGGTTCCCTTATAGCCCTTGTCGGAAACAAGAAGGTTGCTGCCGTTACCGATAACGATATAATCCTCACCGCTTGCTCTGCAGCTACTCACAGCCTCCTTAACCTCCTCAATATTTTCAGGGAGGAGAAGCCTTTCGGCCTTCCCTCCCGTTCTGAATGTAGTATATTTATTTAACGATTCTTCTCTTAATTCGATCATGGTCATTCACTACTTTGTTGCGAGATAAGCGCCGCCGTACATACCTGCGTCATTACCAAGGATAGCAAGCTCGAAGCCTGTTCCCTTGCAAGCGTGGAAAGCGTATTTTGCATATGCTGCCTTAACTGCATTTATAAGGATGTCACCGGCTCTTGAAACGCCGCCGCCGATAACAAAAACTTCAGGGTCAACAACGCACGAAACCTGTGCAAGTGCAAGGCCGAGCTTATTTCCGAGCTCATCAACAAGCTCCATAGCAAGATCATCGCCTGTCTTCGCCTGGTCAAATATCTCCTTGGCAGAGATGTACTGAACCTCACGAAGCTTTGAAGGTCTGTCACTCTCGTTAAGAGCGATCTTAGCCATTCTTACGATACCTGTAGCTGAAGCATACTGCTCAAGGCAGCCCTTCTTGCCGCAGTTACAGAACTCTGTCTCATCGTTGTTAATTGTCATATGTCCGATCTCTCCACCAGCTCCGTTAACGCCTGAGATCATCTTACCGTTGATGATGATTCCACCGCCTACGCCGGTTCCGAGAGTAACCATTACGATATTGTCGTGGCCCTTGCCGCCGCCCTGCCACATCTCACCGAGTGCAGCCATATTTGCGTCGTTTCCGGCCTTTACAGGAAGACCTGTGAGTGATGAAAGCTCATCAGCAACATTGAAGATACCCCAGCCGAGGTTAACGCACTTGATAACAGTGCCGTCATCCTTAACAGGACCCGGAACACCCATTCCGATACCTGCAACATCTGCCTTATCGATAGACTTCTCAGTCATCTTTGCTGTAACCGACTCTGCTATATCTCCGAGGATATACTTTCCGCCCTCATCAGTTCTTGTTGTGATCTCCCACTTCTCGAGAAGCTCACCCTCTACACTGAACAGACCGATCTTAACAGTTGTTCCTCCGATATCTACTCCAAATACATACTTTGACATACTTCCTGTCCTCCATTATCATCAATTATTATATTTACGCCCGTTTCAGGCATGATCATTCTTTTCCTATACAATCATCTTACGACTTCAGTTTGCGGATTACTTTCCGCCCTTCATCATGTTCTCGGTAACTCTCTTGTAGAGTTCCTGTGCTGCGTTGTAGCCCATCTTCTTCTGTCTGTGGTTTACGGCTGCAGACTCAACTATGATAGCGAGATTTCGGCCCGGTCTGATCGGGATGGCGTGGCTCGTTATCTTATTTCCAAGGAACTCAACGTAAGTATCCTCAAGGCCGAGTCTGTCGTAGTTAGCATCCTTATTCCACTCTTCAAGCTTTATGACAAGATCTATCTCCTGTGAAAGCTTAACGCACTCAACACCGAACATCGTCTTAACATCGATGATACCGATGCCTCGAAGCTCGATGAAGTGCCTTGTTATCTCAGGTGACTGTCCCACAAGGACATCATCACTTATCTTCTTAATCTCAACAACATCGTCGGCAACAAGTCTGTGGCCTCTCTTGATAAGCTCGAGAGCCGCCTCACTCTTACCGATTCCGCTGTCGCCCATGATGAGGACACCCTCACCAAATACATCGACAAGAACCGCATGGATAGATATCCTCGGTGCAAGCTCCTCATGCAGCCAGCGAACCGACTCATGTACGAAGGCAGATGTCGCAAGTCCGCTCGAAAGAACCGGAATATTGTGTTTCTTACCTGCCTCGATGATGAAATCATAAGGCTCTATATTTCTACAGAATACAAGGCACGGAATCGGGAATTCGAAAAGCCTGTCGAATATCTCTATATTTTCCTCTCTTGTATGCATATCAGCCAGATAGGCATGCTCAACATTTCCGCATATCTGCACTCTCGCAGTATCGAAATGCTCGAAAAAGCCCGCAAGCTGCAGAGCCGGTCTGTTGATATCCGGATCTGTTATCATAATCTTGTCCGTATCTATCTCCGGCGTATAATTCTTCAGGTTAAGCTTCTTGATAAAGCTGCTTAACGATACGCTGTATTCCTCTGACACCTCATTACCTCCTCTTTCGATTGCTCTATATTATCACTGTCATAACAGTGAATTGATCAGTCCCTAAAAAACTGACTTTAATGATAGCATAACAAGCTTTTATTTGCAATAAAACAACCTGTTTCACATGATACATTATAATACATCTGAATTCAGCAAATATACTGAAAAAGACCGGAGCACTCATAAGAATGATCCGATCTTTCTCATATTTTACCGCTGTTTTTTTTACAGAAACTATTGGAATAAATCAAAATTAGTTCTTCTTAACAAGAAGTGACTGACCTGTCATCTCTGCAGGCTGTGGAAGTCCCATAACCTCAAGAAGTGTAGGAACGATATCGCAGAGTCTGCCACCCTCTTTAAGAGTATAGTTCTCATCGTAGTTGTAGAGGATGAATGGAACAGGATTTGTTGTATGAGCTGTGTGAGGGTTGCCTGTTGTGTAGTCAACCATCTGCTCTGCATTTCCGTGGTCTGCGCAGAGGAACATAACTCCGCCCTTCTCCTTAACTGCATCGCATACAGCGCCAACGCACTGATCGATCCTCTCAACTGCTGCTATAGCTGCCTCAAGTACGCCTGTGTGGCCTACCATATCAGGGTTAGCGAAGTTGATAACGATAACGTCGAACTCATCACGATTGATTGCTGCAACAAGCTTCTCGCAAACCTCAGGTGCACTCATCTCAGGCTGAAGGTCATATGTAGCAACTGCAGGCGAATTAACAAGTGTTCTTGTCTCGTCCTTGTTTGGCTCCTCAATACCACCATTGAAGAAGAATGTTACATGAGCATACTTCTCTGTCTCAGCGATACGAAGCTGCTTAAGTCCGTTTGCCGCAAGGTACTCGCCAAATGTATTTTTGATCTCAAGCTTCTTGAAGGCAACCTTCTTGTTAGGGATTGTCTCATCATAATCCTTGAAGCATACATAATCGATCGGCATGAAACCGTTAGCTCTCTTAAGGAATTTGATTGACTTTGTATCTGTTGCATCGCCAGGCTGAGCTGCGATGTCCTCATCTGAGAAGCAGAATGCCTTGGTGATCTCTCTTGCTCTGTCAGGTCTGAAGTTGAAGAAGATAACCGAATCATCTGGCTTAACAAGTGAAAGTGGGTTGCCTGCTTCATCTGTGATTACTGTAGGGATAACGAACTCATCTGTTACACCGTTATCGTAAGAATCCTGCATAGCCTGGATAGGGTCAGTTGCCTTGTTGCCCTCTCCTGTTACGAGGCTGTCATAAGCCTTCTGTACACGGTCCCAGTTGTTATCTCTGTCCATTGCATAGTAACGGCCTGAAAGTGATGCAACCTTACCAACACCGATCTCAGCGATTTTGTCGATAAGCTGTTGAAGATAATCCTTACCTGATGCCGGAGGTGTATCTCTTCCATCGAAGAAAGGATGAATGTAAACCTTGTCGAAATTCTTCTTCTTGCAAAGCTCAAGGATTGCATAAAGATGTGTATTGTGGCTGTGAACACCACCGTCTGAAAGAAGTCCCCAGATGTGAAGATCGCTGTTCTTAGCGATACAGTTGTCGATTGCTTCGTTCAGCTCCGGATTCTCGAAAAATACGCCATCCTCGATATACTTTGTGATAAGTGTAAGATCCTGGTAGATGATACGGCCTGAACCGATATTCATATGTCCTACCTCGGAGTTACCCATCTGTCCGTCAGGCAGACCAACTGCAAGACCTGATGCATAACCCTTCTGGAATGGGCACTCAGCCATAAGGCGGTCCATTACAGGAGTCTTAGCCATATAAACTGCATTTGCTTCATGATTATCTGACAGACCATAGCCGTCAAGAACCATAAGAACGATTGGTTTTCTCATAATATTTCTCCTATCTGTTAAATAAATTTATGTGACCTGTCATGCAACTCATGTGATAGATTACAGCTATAATCAACTGTTCAATCGTCACGAGTTAGGCATAACAAACTTGTTTAATTCTGTATTATATATAAAACCTACTGACCCCAGTTTGTCAACTATTTCTTCTTTGTCTATGTCAAATTCTTTAACAAAGTCATCCAGCGACGGACAATTGTCACGAAGCTGCGTATTGACAAAACTGAGAAGCATGATTGGATCTTTTGGAAGCTGCATATTGTCCTCCTTTTCGTTTCTGCTCTACACACCACCCGATATTTTAACAAATAATTGATTAATACGCAATTATAATGTTATGATAGATTCCATAATAAAGTGGCTCAAGGAGAAATATATGTCCACCGACAAACTTTTTGATATTGAAGAAGAACTTGATAAGCTTCCAAACTCCCCGGGCGTGTATATTATGCACAGCTCTACCGGGGCTATTCTTTATGTCGGCAAGGCCGTGAATCTTCACAACCGCGTTAGGCAGTATTTCCGGAGCGGTCACGGGCATAACAATTCCCCGAAGATTCTGAAGATGGTTTCGCAGATAGCTTATTTTGAATACATCATTACTGCTTCCGAGCTTGAGGCACTCGTTCTTGAGTGCAACCTCATCAAGGAGCATCATCCGAAATATAACACCGTCATGACCGACGATAAGGGCTACCCTTATATCAGAGTTACCGTTGAAGAGCCTTACCCGCGCGTTTTCTATGTTCACAGAATGAACAGGGATAAGTCGCGCTACTTCGGTCCATTCACTGACAGATCCGCTGTCAAGGACACCGTTACTCTTCTCAGGAAGCTCTTTATGATCAGGCATTGCAACAAGAAACTGCCGGAGCAGGCCATGAAGGACAGACCGTGCCTCTATTATCAGATAGGTGAATGCAGTGGTCCATGTAACTTCCTCATATCTGAAGAGGATTATAGAAAGAGCATCGATAAGGCTATCGACTTCCTGAACGGTAATCACAAGGATATCACAAAGGAACTGACTGCAAAGATGAAGGAGCAGGCTGCTTCTCTTGATTTTGAGAAGGCTGCGAAAACCAGAGACCTTATCGAAAGTATCGGTCATATCTCTTCAAAGCAGCGTATCACCGATACCGACGGAGACGACAGAGACATCATCGCCCTTGCCGGAAATGGCACTGATTATGTAGTATCTGTATTTTTCATCAGAGACGGCCAGCTTATCGGACGTGAGAATCATCATATGTCCTGCGACGCCGATGAGACAGCCGGTTCGGTCATTTCAGATTTTATAAAGCAGTTTTATCTTGGTCTTCCATTCATTCCGAGGGAGATCATTACCGAATACGATATCGACGACGCAGAACTGGTCGAGGATTATCTATCCGAAAGATGCGGCCACAAGGTGAAACTCATCAAGCCTAAGATTGGTGAGAAGATGCGTCTTCTTGAGCTTGCAAAGGACAATGCTGCTCTCGTGCTCTCTCAGGATATCGAGCGCATCAAGAGAAAAGAAAAGAGAACTGTCGGTGCAACTCAGGAAATCGCCGAGCTTCTCGGTATAGAAAAAGCCTCCCGTATGGAGGCCTACGACATCTCAAATATTTCCGGTTATCTGTCAGTTGCTTCCATGGTCGTCTTCGAAAATGGCGAGCCTAAGAAGAATGCATACAGAAAGTTCCGCCTCAGGACTGTCAGCGGTCCCGACGACTACGCTTCCATGAAGGAGGTTCTGTCTCGCAGATTCACTGATGAAAAGATTGGCGAGCTCCCGGATGTTCTTATGATGGACGGCGGCAAAGGCCAGGTAAATGTTGCCGAGATGGTTCTCGACAGTCTCGGTCTGGATATACCGGTCTGCGGTATGGTCAAGGATGACAGCCACAGAACACGCGGCCTCTACTATAAAAACGAAGAGGTCAGCTTCAGGCGCGGCAGCGAAGCCATGCATATGATCACTGCCCTGCAGGACGAAACCCACCGCTTCGCTATCGAATACCACAAACTCCTCCGCAGTAACGCTCAGGTTCATTCGGTACTCGACGACATCCCGGGCATAGGCCCTGCAAGACGCAAGGCTTTGATGCAGCACTTCTCCGACATCGATTCCATCAGATCAGCAACCGTCGAAGAACTGTCACAGATCCCCGGGATCCCGGAAAGCACTGCGTCAAAAATATACAACTTCTTTCATCAAGATTCAAATAATGATACAACAAATTAAGAGGGCTGAAATACAGCCCTCTTCAAATTTAAACTTCTCCACTATTTGGCAGGAGCTCTCCCGAGTAAATTAATTATAGCTTAATCTACTAACTAGTCAACCCGCCATTTTTTAAAATGTATTTACTAACCCAACAACTGTGTGATATACTGTTCCGCGTCAGTGATAATCAATCACGATTGAATATAAACCTTTAACAGTAAAAGGATTAAAAACATGGCAAAGTTTCTTTTTCCAACAGAATACTACGATTCAACATATTCGATAGAATTCGAGCACTATTACTCACTTGGTTATCGTGCGGTCCTTTTTGACATTGACAACACTCTCGTACCGCATGACGCACCCTCAGACGAAAGATCAGAGAAACTGCTCCACCGCCTTATGGATATGGGTTTCAAGGTATGTTTTGTATCTAATAACAAAGAGCCTCGAGTAGCCTCATTCAACGAGAAGATTGGTGCAGAATACGTTTTCAAGGCAGGAAAGCCTAAGAAGGCCGGATACCTCGAAGCTATCAAAAAGCTTGGCACAACCGTTGGAACAACAATGTTCGTCGGCGATCAGCTTTATACAGACATGTGGGGTGCAAACCGTGCAGGTATCCACTCCATCCTGGTTAAGCCGATCGACAAACACGAGGAAATACAGATAGTCTTAAAGCGTATCATCGAGAAACCATTCTTATGGTTATGGCTTATGAAGCACAAGATGAAGACAAAATAACAAACAAAAAGAAAACCCTTCAGGTTTAAACCTGAAGGGTTTTCTTTTTTATTATACTAAGTCAGCTCTAAGCTTCTTAAGAACCTGGAATGTCTTACCTCTGAGCTCTTCTGCCTCGAAGAGTGGAAGCATTGTGTCCTTGTCAAACTTGCACTTCATAACATTGCTGAGCCAATCGTTTACATATGCCTTAACATATTCAACATTCTCATCTGACTTATCCTTAAGTCCGTTCTGAATGTTGTTGATGTTCTCAACAACTGAAGGTGTAGCTATCTTATTTGCAGATACAGGTGATGAGCTGCCTTCGTTTGAAAGCTCGATAACCTTACCTGTCTTAGTGATGATAACCTTCTTGTTAGGTGCTGCATCAGGCTTAACTGTAGGTCCGCCGCCCTTCTTGTCGAGAAGCTTCTCAACAGCCTTGATGAGACATACAACTGAGTATGTTGCTTCTGTCTGTGTCTGGCTCTCAGCGCCCTTATCCTGATACTGATACCACAGCCACTCTGACTTAAGGAGCATCTCTTCGATCTTGCTGTCATCAAGAAGCTTTCTGAGGTCTGTATCCATAGCAGGTGCTGCACTTCTACCGAAGAGCTTGCCGCCGCCTGTATGCTCCTCAACCTTCTTGTATTTAGCAGGAACAGGAATATCGCTGTAATCCTTCTGAAGGAACTTCTCAGCCTTTCTAGGATCATAGTTACCGTTGATGATAGCGATCCTTCCGCCGTTAAGTCCGTTAACGATCATATCTTCAGCAGCCATAAATACAAGTGTCTTCTGACGATCATCGATCATAGTCTTGATCTCATAATTTGTCTTAGACTTCTCAAGGATAGTATTCTTACGAACCTTGAATGCCTTGATCTTCTCCTTAACGCTGAAGAACAGCTTGAGGAGTGTAGGATTTGCATTTACATAATCGTTGATCCATGTAAGCTCAACGTACTGATGCTCGATCTTATTTGAAAGCTCGTATACATTGTATCCGTCAAATACAACGTTAAGAGTTGTATAAAGCTTCTCAAGTATTTCGTACTTCTCTTCCCATGAATGGGTAGAAACGTCGCTGTTAACAAGCTCCTTGATACCGCACTCATAGAATACGAGGTTGTACTCATAAAGACCTTCAAAGATATTTGTCTTACCGGTAAGCTGTGCACCGGCACCAAGTATCTGAAGATTCTTCTTCATGTCCGGCTCATTCTCGATGTAGAGATAAACCTTCTTAACAAATGCTGAAACCTCATTGATGAGGGTGTCGATACGCTTGTTGTAGATCTCCTGCTTTGTAATGGTTGTCATTACGTTTCTGCTGAGAACGCTTGTATCATGAGCATTGTTTACGTTTCTTATGAGCTCCTTGAAGCTCTCATAAACTGCCATATTGTCGATAGGGATAAACTCTGAGTTGAGCCCGTAGAACTCAAATGCCTTTGTGTAATCCTTATTGGCAATAAATGTATTGAACATTCCGATAGAGAACTGTGTCTTATAATCATTTCCAACATGAGGATCTTCAATGACATAATCATAAAGAACCTCGAGGTTGCTGAGGTATGCCTCTGAGTTTGCAAGGGAGGTTGGAAGACCCATCTCCATTACAACATTTATAAGATCCAGATAACCCATCAGAGCTTTGTCGAAATTCTTAGGTCTGTCATCATCCTCAAGGATCTGATAGCTGACATTGATAAGAAGCGGAGCGATACGCTCACCGATGAGTCTCATAGCCTCACCGAACTTCTCTCTCTGATAGAGATAGATAAGCCAGATACTGAATCTGTAAATACCTGTGGTATTTACCGGGGCGTCAATATCGGATGCATCGATGTCCCCATACACGAAATTGAATAACGGCTCGATCCACTCGTCGATCTCATATCTTTCCTTAGCTTTGATATTCTCATCAACAAATTCACCTAACTCATAGAGCTTTGAACACTGAGCCTTTACATCCTCGTCAACCTTCATAGTATTGAGGTCGAAATTATTATCCTTGAGATAATCAATAACGAGCGTGTAGAAGCCGTCCTCTACCTGTTCATTAAGGAATCTGATAAGCAAGCCTTTGTTGTTGGATGCAGCAATAGATAATACATTATTATCGCTGCCTGTTGTGATATTAGCCGGTAACGCCATATATATCTCCTCCTTGAATTGTGTTACAAATGTAATAATCCCCTAAATGGTAGTTTAACCTTTTAGGGGAAAATAGTCAACGTCAAATTAGCGAATATTCATAACTAGAATTGGTAATTTTTCACAAACATGTGCATTATGTCAACAAATACCGGTATTTGTGTCGATTTTTTTCTGTGAAATGCCACATATTTGCTTTCCGATAAACCGGTTGTTCATGTCATTTTCATCAATCCATGAGACCGGCCATGCGAAGAAGCGTCTTCGCATTCCTGGTAGTGCACCTGCCGTCCTTGATCTTATAATCGAACTTCAGCTCACCACCTTCGTAATACTCTTCGAAATGATAATTCTTCACTTCTCTCCCATCCGCACCCTTAAGGTCGCAGAGCTCAAAATCGTGAGTTGAAACAATGACAAAGCCCCTGCCCTTGGAAAGCTTCTGAATAGCATTCTCTGCTCCTACTATCCTGTCGGCAGAATTGGTTCCCTTGAATATCTCGTCTATGAAGCAGGCCGCCGGAATACTGCTGTCACCGTCTCCCGCTATATACTCAGCCATCTCCTTGATCCTGAGTATTTCCGCATAAAAGGTGGAAATACCGCCCGCAACATCATCCATAACTCTCATGGATGTAAAAAGCTTCATATAGCCCAGTTCAAGCTTCTCAGCACAGACGCCGGCACCCATATAAGCAAGTGCCATATTAATAGCGAGAGTTCTGAGGAAAGTTGTCTTACCGGACATATTTGATCCCGTGATGACCGTTGTGCCGTGGCCTATCTTAACTGTATTTGCAACCGCTCTGCCGCCTCCGATCAGAGGATGATATATCATATCTGCCTCGATCACAGCGCCATTCTCGCCCGCCGTTCTGACAACCGGTCTGCAGGTCTTGTTAAGTATGGACAGTACCGCAAGACTTATCAGCTCCTCCACACTTCCGATCACCTCAGCACTCTTCGTGATAGAGCCCGAGAAGTGCTTATTCCAGCCGGCTGCATTGAAGGTCAGCCACAGATCCCAGCCTATCATGCCGTTAAGTATCATGTGGATAAGCGGATTGTAGGAAATATTGTCCGCCTCGCCCAGCACTGACAGCCTCTTGATTGCCTTCATCAGGCCGTCCTTACCCTGCACCTCTTCCTTTATCTGCGAAAGAATTTTACTCTCAAAATCCTCCTCGGATATCTCCTTAAGGAGCATATAATAATCCTGTGCCGAATACCCCAGCACATGGATCGGATACATAAACCTATCTCTGATTTCGCTGCAGGCCATCGTAAATATCAGGCAGAGAACGAAGGCTCCAAGTATAAGATTTGGGCTCACCATACCAAGAACCGCAAGCACGATCACAAATATATTTACGAGCGGGATAAGCACCATCAGGAATGGCACAACCGCCGAAAGCTTAAGCTTCTTCTCCTCGATGAACTGAAGCTCTTTTCTCCTCTTTCTCTTCGATATCCTTCTCGAGATCGACTCAAAGCTCTCTACGAAATCAGCCTTCTTCGAAAGCTCTTCAACTGCCTCATATCTTTCGGATATGTGGTCCTTATCTATATTTTTAAGACTGATAGTCTCCGCAAGCTTACGTCTGCCTGTTTCCGTATGGGCAACTGACATGAACTGATAGAGTGAATACGGCCCGAGCAGATCTATATCTCTTGAAACCGTATCATTTGCCGCAAGGAAGTCACTTCCGTTATCCGGAAAGCTTCCCCAGGTACCGTCAAGTCTCGAGATATATCCCTCGATAACCTCCTTACGCGCATTGAGTCCCGTCAGCCTGTTGGAAATCTTCGCATGTATCCTCAGAAGGATGATAAATACAACAAGAAGAGCAACCCCGACAAGCACGTAAAGCGTGTTGTTGTCAGTCGCTCCTGCAAGGATCATGATAAATGCAGTGAAGAAGCTTGCCATCCTGAAAAATGATATCGAACCAAAGCTTCTCTTCTCTTTTTTTATCTGGTTTTCTATTAAATTGACTTTATTTATATACTCTTTGATCATAGGAAAAGATTAACACATATATTTATATCAATCAAGAAAAGTTGCTTGAATTTTGTGTGAATGAGTATTAAAATTAGAGCATATAAAATCTTTTAGCAAAGGAGAAAGTATTATGGCAAAACATTGTTTTCTTGGAGGAGTTATCAAGTTTACCGTAGCAGCTGCTGCAGTGTCAGGTATCTGCTATCTTTTCAGGGATGATTTAAAGAGTTCAAAGACATATCAGAAGTACGAAGTTGACGAGAAGATCTCTAAGGCTAAGAACGTAGTTAAGGACAAGACAGCTACCATCAAGGATAAGGCTGCTTCTCTTAAGGAGAAAGCTCCTTGGGCTAAGAACAGCGACGATGCTGCTGACGAAATAGAGGATGCTGTAAGAGATTACGTTGAGATCGATACAGATGAGGCTGAGGAGAAAGTTGAGGATGCCGCTGAAGACATCATCAATGCCGTAACCGAGTAATAATCCGTAAGACTTATGATAAAAATAGAGCATACTGAGTGTATGCTCTATTTTTGTATTATAATAGCTCCACATACAGGTATGCCCATGAGGGCGTATCTCTCTACAACCGAATGGGTATATCTGTATGTGGAGCCTGTTTTTAGAATAAAAGTCTTACTCCTGCTCTTCCCAGTTAGTATAAACAGCCTCTACATCGTCATCCTCATCAAGGAGATCAAGTATCCTCTGTATTTTCTTAACATCATCCTCAGCAGTAACTGAAACATAGTTCTGAGGGATCATTGTAACCTCTGCAGAAGCCATAGGGATTCCTGCGCCCTCAAGAGCCTCTCTTACAACGCTGAAGTCATCAGGTGAAGTGATGATCTCGTAGCTGTCCTCTTCCTCTGCAAAGTCCTCAGCACCTGCATCAAGTGCTGCCATCATAAGCTCATCTGCAGACATCTCGCACTCTTCCTTGTCGATGATGATCTGGCCCTTCTGATCAAACATGTATGAAACGCAGCCTGTTGTTCCAACGCTTCCGCCGCCCTTTGTGAAGGCACTTCTTACGTTTGAAGCTGTTCTGTTCTTGTTATCTGTAAGCGCATTTACGATGATAGCTGTACCTGCAGGTCCGTATCCTTCGTAAGTCATGTATGTGTAGTTTGAAGCATTTGCATCGCCGGCAGCCTTCTTGATACCTCTCTCGATAGTATCGTTAGGCATATTGTTAGCCTTTGCCTTTGCGATAACGTCACGGAGCTTGCTGTTGTTGTTTGGATCCGGTCCGCCTTCCTTAACTGCAACTACTATCTCACGTCCGATGACTGTGAAGATCTTACCCTTAGCTGCATCGTTCTTTTCCTTCTTATGCTTGATGTTTGCGAATTTTGAATGTCCTGACATTTTTATTCTCCTTAATCTTGTTTATTAACTGACCACCTGTCATCCGTTTCGCTATTGATATGCAGATGGATATCTGTCGTTTTATTCATCGACCGCTTTCTTCTCTATCCTTACGGTCATTATCATATTGTTTTCCACGAGAAGCGGCGTAAATATATAGCCTCCATAATCGATCTTGATATTCTCATTTTCCTCCGGAAGCCTTCCCAGCTTATAGAGCAGGAAGCCGTTCAGCGTCTCAACCTCGCCCTCAGGGAATTCCACATCCGGCAGATACTCCTCAAGATCGTTCAGGCTCAGAAGTCCGTCCACCATAAAGCTGTTCTCCGACATCCTTCTGAACTGTTTTTCCTCTGTGTCGTGCTCGTCAAGAATATTTCCGACAAGCTCCTCTATGATATCCTCGAGAGTGACTATACCGTCGGTCTGGCCGTATTCATCAACGACTACCGCCATATGAGTCTTCTCCTTCTGCATCTTTTTAAGCAGCTTTGATATCTCATATGTCGGATGGACAAACATCGTCTCCTCGATTATCGTCTCTATCGGATCATCCGGCTTCTTAAGATATGCCGCGATGAGATCCTTCAGATGCATAACACCTGCTATGTTATCGATCTCTCCATCGTAAACCGGACACCTCGAATAGCCCTCAAACAGAACCTTAGGGAGTGCATCCTTTATAAGTTCTCTCTTATCAAGGGCAAATATCCTTGTCCTGCTGGTCATGATATCTCTGGCACATTTGTCATCGAAATCAAGAACGTTCGTGATGAGAAGCGCCTCATCCTCCTCGATAACGCCCTGTTCATGACCTTCCTCAACTATGGAAAGTATTTCCTCTTCAACTTTATCTTCGTCTTTTCTTTTAAACATCTATTCTGTGATCCACCTCGAGTTTGCCGCCTTATCCGTCAGCCACCTGCAAAATACTGTTACAGGAGATAATTCACCTCATGTGTCTTCTGACCATTTTTAAAATACACTCTCGGTACGCGTCTCGCCACATTGCAGACAAGCTCGTAATTAAAGCTGTTTGCAGGTTCTGCCACCTCTTCCACCGGAATCGAAAGGATTCCGTCTGTTCCGAAGAGAATGACCTCATCACGAAGATCTGCCTCCGGAATATCCGTAACATCAACCATAAACTGATCCATACACACTCTTCCGAGTATTGGAGCGTATTTTCCTCTGATAATAACTCTGCCGATATTCGACTGCGACCTTGGGTAGCCGTCAGCATAGCCTGCCGAAACTGTGGCAACCCTTCTCGGCCTGTCGGTCACATAGGTCCAGCCGTAGCTGATACCTCTTCCCGGCTCAAGAGTTTTGATATGAGTTATGTGTGCCTTCAGAGTCATAGCCGGCTGCAGGACAACCGATTTATCCATCTCCTCCGACGGCTCCAGCCCATATATTACTATTCCGAGCCTCATCATGTCAAATCCTTTTGAATGAAGCTCCATGGCGCCCGCACTGTTATCTATATGCTTTAACCTGAAGATAAATCCCTTCTCTGTGAGCGCATCTATAAAGCCTGTGAAGGCTTCTCTCTGCTTTAACGCATCCTTTTTATCTATATAATCCGCTTTCGCAAAATGCGTAAATATGCCTTCTATGTCAAGACCGTCCATATAAAGAAGCTTCTCAGCTTCCTTCACACCATCTTCATTACACTGAAAGCCGATCCTGCTCATACCGGAGTCAGCCTTGATGTGAACCTTAGCCTTCCTGCCAAACTTCAGAGCCGTGTCCGAAAGCATTCTGCACTTATCAGCATCATAAACCGCCATGGTTATGTCGTTTTCTATGGCAGTTTCGAAATCCTCTTCGTCTGTATTTCCAAGGATCAGAATAGGCTTTGTGATGCCTGCACGTCTAAGCTCCACGCCCTCATCTATGCACGCAACTCCAAAATAATCCGCCAGGTCACCAAACTCCTTCGCGAAACTCACCGCGCCGTGACCGTAAGCGTCAGCTTTTATAACGAGCAGAGTCTTCCTGTCCGATGGATTAAGTGCCTGAATGGTTTCAATATTATATCTTACTGCATCAAGATCGATATCCGCCTCGATACGATTGTAATTACGCATTTTATCGCCTCTTTAAATAATATTTGTTTTTATCCTAAAACATCCTTGATAAATAAATTCAGCTCAGTTGCTGTCATCCCAACGTGCCCGAACCTCTCACCCGCCATGTCGCCCGCCGCTCCGTGGATGTATACACCTGCTCTTGCGGCGTCATATGGCTTAAGTCCCTGCGCCAGAAGTCCTCCGATGATACCGGTCAGACTGTCTCCGCTGCCACCCTTGGCCATACCCGAGTTACCGGTGGTATTTACACAGAAACCTTCTGTACCATCGGAAATAACGGTTCTCGCATCCTTCAGCACCGAAATAACATTATATTCATTTGAAACCGACTTTGCAATGGTAAAGCGGTCTTTTTTTATTCTTTCAAGAGCCGTTCGGGCATCCTCTCCGGCTTCCACATTTCGTACAAGCCGTGCCATCTCCAGCATATGAGGGGTGATGATCATTCTCTTATTTACACAGCTCTCACTTGAATCAGATATCTCGCAATCCTTTACATTTTCGGATATCTCACATTCTTTTATTTCTTCTGTTTGTTTATCATTAATACAATGCTTGTTTAGGCACTTCAAAAATTCTCTGTCAAACGAGATGATATTTATAGCATCCGCATCCATGACTACCGGCTTATCATATTCAGTCGCAGCGAGAAGCACTGTTTTAAGGAGCTTAACAGCCTTCTCATCCGTGCCAAGTCCCGGACCAATCGCAACTGCCGTCGCCCAGGATACTTCTTTTTTTATCATTTCTGCGAAAACATCCGCATCACTAATAGTACTGCTACTGTCTTCAACCTCGCGAGCACCACTGTTTTTCGCCTCAGAAGACATCTTTGTATCCACCATGATTTCAGAAGGATCGTATGTACGAAGAAGCACTTCAGGAAGTGCCGCACCGATTATATCTCTGTTTGCCTTATCCGTCAGGATCTTAACAAGTCCTGTTCCAACCTTGAAAGCCGCCTGCCCTGCGATAACCGCCGCACCACTGATCTCGCTATTCCCGGCAACAAGTAGCAGTCTTCCAAAACTTCCTTTATTTGCGTTTGCACTCCTTACCGGGAGCATCTTCCTGATATCATCCATATCCAGACCGTAGCAGCCGGCCTTAATGTCCTTGGAGAAGCCAATATCTCTAGTAATTATCCTTCCCGAACACTCTCTTCCTTCACCGAAAAGCATTCCAAGCTTTGTGAATCCGAAGGTCACAGTCACATCAGCCTTAACTGCTGTTCCAAGCACCGTGCCGCTTTCAGCGGAAATACCCGAAGGAATATCAGCCGCAACAACTATAATCTCAGGCTTTTCTTCCTTCGCTTTATTTATCGCACTGATAACCTCAGCCTGAACACCTGCAACCTCTCTTGAAAGCCCGACACCGAATACCGCATCAATAACAATATCATAACCTGATATCACCTCACTTAGTGAAGATACAAACCTCACACCGCATTTAAGTGCGATTTCCTTCTGCTTTTCAAAAGCCTCGGTAGTCCTCTTAATTCCGCCAATATAAAATACATCCGCCTGATAACCCCATTCATGAAGTATCCTTGCGGCAGCTATACCGTCGCCACCATTATTTCCTCCCTCACAAATAGCAAGTATCTTACTCTTCTTATCAGCGAGCTTCACTGTCTCCTCTGCCAGAGTAAGAGCAGCCCGTTCCATTAAAACCAGCTGTGGTATTCCAATCTCTTCAATTGTACATTTATCTATAGCAGCGCTCTCAGCACCGGTCGGAAAGAATCTCATATCATTTTCCTCTTGCCAAAATAGTATTCTTTTATCAGTATAATCCATGAAATCTTTTCTTGCAAACAATAAAAGCGCCCTCCCTACCGCTTTCACGGTAAAGAGGGCATCTTTCATCTCCAAAAATCCAAAACCATCTATTTTCTGGCCATTCCGCCTTCCATCTTCTTTTCCTGCTGAGGTTTCTTAGCCTCAGGTTTTTTAGCCTGCTCAGGCTTCTGTGCACCCGGAACAACCTTCTCAACTATACTGCCATCCTTGATCATATCGGTCAGTTCCTTGCTCTTCAGAAGCTTGGCATTTTCAGGCTTCTTGATATTTTCAAGAATAGACTCATACGCATCCTTCTCCTGACGTGAATTTGTTGCCACCCAACGACAGATATTTTCGCCCTTTACAGGATCCTGTGTTGTCTTAAGGAATGCTACTCTTGCGAGATACTCCGGTAACAGGTGCTCTCTTACAGCTTCAGCCTTTCCGCTCTTAACACTCTTTGCAGCTTTCTCAAGAGCATCGGCATCCTTCTCTATCTGTTCCTGCTTCTGCTTTCTCTCTTCAGGATCGGTAATCTCCTTAAGAGCCTGTCTTTCCTCGTAGATTCTTTCCTTCTCCTTTTTAACAGCTGCTTTCTTCTCCTTAAGCGTATCAATAGCCTTCTCATACTCCGGATTCGGCTTCTCATCTGGATCATAATACTCCTTAAGGTATGAGATTACATCATTATCCTCAAGATGTTCTGTCATCTTATCAAGCTCAGCCTTGTATTTTTCCTTAAGCTCATCAGCCTTCTTCTTGTTATCATCCCAGCGTCCACCGAAATCAGTAGGATTCTTTTCAGATATCATCCTGAAAACCTTGTTACTGCTAAGTTCTTTGATCTGTTCAGCACTCGGCTTCTCTCCATTCTTCTCTGTAAGATATGCTTCCGCCTTATTCTTAAGCTCTATATTCTGGATATAGAAATCCGGATGCTGTGAATACATACGAACGAAATCAGGATTCTGAATAAGATTATGCGCTGCTTCGATCAGCTTGTATGAAAAAACAAAACTACTTGCATTTTCAACGGTCTTTGCATCAAGAGTCTTGTCTGCAGCAATCTTTTTATAATGTGATTTAAGATAATCCTTTGCCGCATTAAAGTGATCATACTTTTCGTTATAATGCGATGGGTATCTTTCAACAACATTGATAAATTCATTATCCAGAGAAAGATCGGCAATCGACTGCTCATTAACCTCCTTCTTATGCTTAATCAGATAATCCTTTGCAGCTGCTTCCAGATAATTAAGCCCGAATTTATTATCAAATTCCTTAAGACTGTATTTATCAGAACCAATGCTTGCTGCTTCATTCATTGCAGCTTCCGCAACATAAGCAAATGGCGCCGTCCTATAAAAGCTATGCCCTGCAAGTTCCGCAGTTTTCTTAAGCTCTTCGATCTGTCCCGGTATTCTGAGCATTGCATTTTTCGCCTCGTTCAGACGAAGTTTTCCGGCATCGCTGCCCGGCCCAAATATAAGTCCCTTTCTGTTATCATAATAATCCTTAGAAGCCTTATTGTATTTATCAAGCGCGTCTATCAGCTTATTTGTATTCGCCTTCGGGTTATCCAGATCAGAGAGAGTTATACAATCCTTGAGAGCAGTTATCATATTTCCGTAAAGAGCTGTATCCTTTCCCTGAATCTTATTCTTTTTAACTGAATCCAGAGTTACGAGAACATTCTTCAGCTCCTTATGAATATCATTCGCCTGCTTTGCCATATTCCACTTGGCTTCTGTCGCTTCCAGAGGCTTGGCATTAGGATCCTTTACCATTTTGATCTGATCCTGCACGATTCTATCTTCATGAGCAAGAATATTTGTTCTTATCTGTTCAGGCGTGATCTCAACCTTCACTTCAGCTGCAGGTTCCTCAGGTTTTACCTCTTCAGTTTTAACCTTTCTCACCGGTCTAACTACCTTGATCTTACTCTCGACCGGCTGATAGCTTCCGTCCTTCAGTTCATACCGATCAACAGTTATCTCCGGCACCACGCCCTTCTTTCCGGCAAGGTGTGCAGAAACGATCTCATACATAAGCTCCATTTTATAAAGCTGTCCCTTAAGATCTGCATTCTCAACAGACTTGTATTTTTCTCCATACCTCTCATCGAGAGTCTGTCCATCAACCTTAATAAGCTTTGATGTATCGATTCCCTGCTCCTTAAGAAAAGCAACTCGCTCCGGATTATCTATCTCCTTCATGAATTCGATTGCGGAAATATCAAGTTCATTCTTCAGCTTAAGCTTCTGATACCTTTCAATGATACCCTCTGCTGTCGGATTCTTATCAAATACAGCATTAACCATAGATGCAGGAGAAGCGTAAACACCAATATCCGGATTGGTTCTCCACAGTCTATCGTAGGCATTGTCTGCGAAGTTATTAAGAGTCTCCTCTGTCAGGGAATCCCCCTTAACCTCAGGAGCCTTTTCTTCTACAGCAGGCGCTTCCTGTGCAGGCTCATCCTCGTACATCTCCGGATCTTCTACGGCTGTTTCATAAAGCGTCGGCTCTTCAGCCATTATCGCTCTCTTTATATCTTTTCTCGGTCCTTCAGGAACAATTGTTACAGGGCCATTTTCTGCCTCTGCAGTAATTGCAGCAGTTCCTTCAAATACCTGACGCAGAAGCTCAAGCTGATACATCTGCTCCTTCTCAGCCTTGTCTTCAACGTGTGCATATTTATCAGACCACATTTCCTCTGCGGTCTTTCCGTCAATCTTAATATTATTCCAGATGCCTTCCCTGTTCATATCCTGAAAAGCAATCCCTGTCAGGCTGTTCAAACGATTCTTAAATCTGAAATCCGCAAGTCTTGCAGAGATTTCATCACCTGTCAGTTCACGTTCAGCATCATTATCCTTCTTCTGAACAAATAAGAACTGAACAAGCTGTTCAAGATTTAATCCTCTGTATCTGGTCTTTGCAGTCCATGCAGCCTTGGCAAATCCGGATGCTGCTTCAGCCAATGATTTACTATTCTCAACTACTTCTGTTTCTTTCATATTGCGCTCCTTTCCGAATGATCGTTTTCGTTACATGTTATCCACATAATAAACTATACTGCATAACAAAAGCGCAACAAAAAAAATCGATATATCTAAAAATACCGATTTTTTTATAACTTTATTAATTGTAAATATCATTCCGGCGCTTTAACCGTCCAAGCCTACATCAGCTGCATAAGCTTGCAGTTTTCTATTCCGGCACTCCAGAACTGCGCTATCGGATAATGCCTTATCTGGCTCACTATGCTCGAATTCATCGCTCCATGACCTACAATAAGTACACTCTTTCCTTTTTCATGCTCCGGAATAGCCCTTTCCCTTAGGAACTCGCCAGTTCTGGCGAAAAGCTCTTCAAAGGTTTCCGCTCCACCGACAGAGGAAGTATAATTCTCCGGTTCCTTGAAAATAACATTTACCGGAAGGTCCGGATCATCGAAGGAATCCTTGACCCCCTCGTATTCTCCAAAGCTCATTTCCAGAAGTCTGTCATCATAAATAACAGGTATATTTCTGCCTCTTAGAAGAATATCTGCGGTTTCCCTGGCCCTTATAAGCGGTGAGCAAAAGCAAATATCAAACTCAACATCTTTATATGTTTCACGCGCTTTTTCCGCCATCTCTCTTCCGCTATCATTCAGCGGAATATCTGTTCTCCCCTGCAGTTTTCTCTCATCATTCCAGTCCGTCCTGCCATGTCTTATGATGTATATCATTACTGTCCTCCGTGTTGCTGCTATCAATTATCGCTGTCTGTTTTCTCCGTACAAGCATTTAATCAACGTCATGTGATCAACTTTTTTCCCGGGTTTACAGCTCGATTGTCTCCGGAGCTGCTGTGAATGAAGAAATAACTGCTGTGGCGTCCTTAAGATAGAATACCTCTGTATTTCCGTCATCAGGATCATACATAGCCTTAAGATCAGGATATGCATCAAGCATAGAAACTCTTGCTTCTCTTCTGTCATCCTCAACAAGCTCGCCTGAAACTCTGATCCATGAACCATCCTTAAATGCACATATCTCAACCTTCGGATTCGCATGTATCTGCTTTGAAACATTCTTAGCCTTTCCGGTCTGGATATAGAGCTTACCCTCAAATACATTAACCGTTCCGAAAGGTCTTACTCTCGGCTGATCCCCGTCAACTGTTGCAAGATAATAAGCTCCTGCGTTCTTTAAAAACTCGTAAACTTTCTCCATCTTTCATACCTCCTTACAAATGGATAATATTACTTTACATCATCGTAGTTAAAAATCAATCTTTCACAATATATTCGTTTACTATATCCAAGTATAGCTGCTCGTTAATATGCATCCGATTTCCTGATTACCCGCGTCAATAACTCTGCTAGTCATAGAATCTGTCCATCCCGGGTCCTGCCTCAAGACGTTTGATGTACACTTCCGGATTCCGAAGCATATCTGCCATCATAAGAAAGGTATCAAGTGCAAGCCCTTCCTTATTGGTGTCAGCATAATTCTTCCCCACATCCTGCTTCATCTCTACATTTCTCATATTGAAGAAATACAGGTCTGTCAGTCCATAGCCGCTGCATTTCAGCTTATCCAGAAAGGTATGATTGTCCAGATAATACATGAATTCATCCATCATACGATCATCAAGAAGGAGTTCATTCCAAAGTTCATCTGCATAATCTTTAGTTTTTCCTGCATACTCGGCAAGTGCCTTAAGTCGGTCGTATGCCTTGATCAGCCTGCCGTCCAGTATTATATTTCCTGCCATGTCTTTCAGTCCTTCGCCGGTTTCTTCTCTACCACCTTGTCATAAATAAGCTTCTTAACCATTACATGTACAAGAATTGGAATCGTTAAACCGAAAGCAAGTCCGGCCATTACATCCGTCGGATAATGAACAACATTATACAGTCTTGAGAATGTTATTATGGCTGCAATACAAACAAATGGTATACCCAGCTTTTTATTATTAATAAATATAGAAACAGCAACCGCAAATCCATTTGCCGCATGTCCCGATGGGAAGGACGAATCCTTCTGCTTTCCTATAAGCGACTCCAGAAAATCATATGCCTCGTACGGTCTGGTTCTGTCAACTATATTTTTCACTATCAGACTGGTTATTATGAAGGTTATGAGTAATGACAGCGCAGCCTCAAGTCCTATCTTCCTTGTTTTAACCAGCACAAGCAGTACTATTGCCGTCACTATCCAGAACCAGCCTCCGTCACCCAGAAACGAGAAGAACCACATTATCTTATCCATCACAGGACTTCTCAGATGCTTCATACTATCCAAAAAATCAGCTTCCCACGCCATATCTTATCTCCATTAGTTTTTTTATCAAACAATATCTTTATCAAATCCTACTTTTCTGTATTTGCTCTGATTCAGATTTCCTCGTCAAAGCCTACTGCTCTGTATTAGTTTCCTTATAATCCACGAGGCACCGTAATGGTGCCTCGATATAAGTTAATTATTTAGCTACGATATTGATGATCTTGCCAGGAACATAGATCTCCTTAACGATAGTCTTGCCGGCAATCCTGTCACCAAGTGCTTCCTTACCAAGCGCGATGATAGTGTCCTTATCAGCGTCAGCAGGAACATCAACTGTTACTCTTGTCTTACCACAAACCTGTACAGGAAGTGTGATCGTATCAGCCTTGAGGTGAGCCTCATCAAACTCAGGCCACTCAGCGTGGAATACAGAATCGGTTCCGCCGAGTACCTCCCAGAGTTCCTCGCCGATATGAGGTGCGAAAGGTGCGATAAGCTTAACCATAGTCTTAAGTGTTTCCTTATCAACGCCTGTAGACTTAGTAAGGTCAACAAACTTGTTGTTATACTCCATAAATGCAGAAATAACTGTATTTAAGCTGAAGCTCTCAAGTCTCTGTGAGATGTCCCTGATAAGTCCGTGACGAAGTCTCAGAAGCTCAGGTGTCTCTGCAACGTCCTTCTCTGCATTCTCTGTAACCATTGTGTAGAATCTCTTGATGAATCTTGAAATACCGTCGATTCCGGCATCATCCCAGATTGAATCAAGTTCAGGTGGTCCTACGAAAAGTTCATAGAGACGAAGCGCATCACAACCATAATCATTTACGATATCATCAGGTGAAACGATATTTCCAAGTGACTTACTCATCTTGGTTGGCTTGCCGGTCTCTCTGTCACGGCCGCAGATCATACCCTGATTGAAAAGCTTTGTGAAAGGCTCCTCAAAGCCTATAACTCCGATATCATAAAGGAACTTTGTATAGAATCTCGAATACAGAAGGTGAAGAACCGCATGCTCAACACCACCGATGTACATATCAACCGGAAGGTACTTATCAGCCTTCTCCTTTGAAACGAGCTCTTCGTTATTCTTAACATCAACGTATCTGAGGAAATACCATGATGATCCTGCCCACTGAGGCATGGTATTTGTCTCTCTCTTAGCAGGCTTTCCGCAGCAAGGGCAGGTTGTATTTACCCAGCTGTCAATAGCTGCAAGTGGTGATTCACCGGTTCCTGTAGGCTCGTACTTCTCAACCTCAGGAAGTGTAAGTGGAAGGTCGGTCTCCGGAACAGGAACTGCGCCGCAATCAGGACAATGGATGATTGGAATTGGCTCACCCCAATATCTCTGACGTGAGAATACCCAGTCACGAAGCTTGTAATTGGTTGTAGCCTTGCCAAGCCCTCTCTCCTCTATCATATGAGGAGCTTCCTTCTTCAGAACAGCTGACTCCATACCGTTCCACTCACCTGAGTTGATCATAACTCCGGCAGCCTCGGTATAAGCCTCTGTCATATTTTCAATCTCCTTACCATCCTTAGCGATAACCTGGATGATAGGAATATTAAACTTCTTAGCAAACTCAAAGTCTCTGTCATCATGGGCAGGAACACACATGATAGCGCCTGTACCGTAATCAGCAAGTACATAGTCTGAAAGCCAGATAGGGATCTTCGCGCCATTAAGCGGATTTATCGCATAGCTTCCTGTAAATACACCTGTCTTCTCGTGATCGGCCATACGGTCAACCGATGAACGAAGTGATGTCTGATAGATGTAATCATCAACAGCAGCCTTTGTTTCAGGTGTTGCAAGGCTTGCAGCAATCTTGTGCTCAGGAGCAAGAACCATAAAGGTTGCACCATAAAGGGTGTCAGGCCTTGTTGTATAAACAGTGATCTCCTCATCTCTTCCGTCGATCTTGAACTGAACCTCAGCACCTGTAGACTTACCGATCCACTCAGTCTGCATCTTCTTAACCTTCTCTGGCCAGTCAAGCTTATCAAGGTCGTTAAGAAGTCTCTCTGCATAAGCTGTGATCTTCAGCATCCACTGACGAAGATTCTTCTTTGTAACGTCAGCGCCGCATCTCTCGCACTTTCCTTCCTTAACCTCTTCGTTGGCAAGACCTGTCTTACATGAAGGACACCAGTTGATAGGCATCTCCTTCTCATATGCAAGACCGTGCTTGAACATCTGGACAAATATCCACTGTGTCCACTTGAAGTAGTCAGGATCGGTTGTATTTACTTCCATATCCCAGTCATAAATAGCTGCGATCTGCTTGATCTGCTTCTTGATGCTTGCAATATTTGCTGCTGTCGAGATTGACGGATGAATACCGTTCTTAATAGCATAGTTCTCGGCAGGCAGTCCGAATGCATCCCAGCCCATAGGATGGATAACATACTTTCCGTGCATGAGCTGATATCTGCTCCATACATCCGATATAACATATCCTCTCCAATGTCCTACGTGAAGGCCGTTTCCTGAAGGGTAAGGGAACATATCCAGGCAGTAATACTTCGGCTTAACACCGTCGTTAACGTTTACCGGCTTCTCTTCCCATTTTTTAGTCCATTTGGCCTCGATCAATTTGTGATTATACTGGGTTGCCATTTCTTCTTTCCTCCAAACAAAAAGTTCTAATAATTTTGATATTTTACATCAATCAGTCTATCTTTTCAATATACTGATATTATATCTCGCCCGTGATAAGCCATGGTGAAGGCTGCGAAACAAATACGCTGTTCTTGTCAGTCTTGCTGATGGTTACCTGGGTTACTTCCATGTTCTTAATATTGTGTCTCTCAAATATATCCTTGATCGTACTGAGGATATCAAGCTCGAGAGTATAGATAACGAACTGCATCTTAGGGTTCTTGGTGAGGAGTCTTTCGATATCCTTTTCAAGATACTTGGTCGCAACGATGAATGAAAGTCTCGGCATAGGGATCTTAGCAAGTGATTCCTCCGAAAGGTCAGGGATGATCTCTACGTTGTGGAGACCGAACTTGGAAACATTCTCCTCCATAGTCCTCTTATCCTGTTCATCCGGCTCAACCGCGATTATAGTACCCTCGCTCGCAATGATAGCCGACTCAATAACGATACTCTCACCGCTTACGATTGCGATGGTATCATGTGAATCAACTCCGAGCATACTCATGATGATGGCTCTTATCTCGTTGCCAACGTATTTAACAGTACCCTTACTGAAGAACTCATTCTTCATACCTATCCTGTATGACTCTCTTGTATTTTCATTAAGGATAAATATAACCGATGGCACTGAAAGCTTCTTATTAGCGAAGTCAATAACCTTTGCATGCTTTATGTTATCATTCGGGATAAGTCCCTCAGCGAACCATACATCATAATCGCCTATTCCCTTCTCCCATAATTCATAGAACAGGTTCTCATGTGTTGAATCCGCAAATATCATTACTCTCTTATGAGTCTCGATGGTAGGAATGATATTCTTCTCCTTACCGCAGATGTTCATGAGCTTGATCTTCTCCGGACTCGTCTCCATAAAATCTGCAAAATACGCTGTCCACGCAAGCATTTCCTTGTTGTTGTAAGCTGTTCTCTGTGTCATACGTATCCCTCCTCGCGTATACTTTTTATAGTTTTCGGCTGCCGACCGCCTGTCTTATGCAGCCATCTCTGTCAGTCGTGATAGTTTCAGTCTTTATTCTCTTCAGTCTTCTCAGTCTTTTTCCTGTTGTTATAATGCTGTCTCGTAGTCTGTCTCTCAGCCTTCTTCACATTAGGATCAACTGTCTTCTCTCTTGGCTGTCTGATATTCTGAACGCGCTTATTTGACTGCTCTGTAAGATTCTTATTATCCTTCTCCGCGTTCATCTTGGCGGTGTTATGATTGTTCTTACTTCCGGCACCGCTGCCGCCGTTTGAACCGCCGTTTCCGCCCTGGTTTCTATTCTTATTATAGTAATTATTTCTCTTCAGATATTCGTTGTATTTGGTTGCCATCTCACTCTTTACAGCAAGTCTTTCCTCAGCAGCCGCAACCTTCTCTGAATTGATCTCATTCTCTATATTCATGCCGACCTTTTCACGGATATTTTCTCTGGTCTCCATGATATTCTTGGCCTTCTTACTCTTCTTATTCTGCTTTCTGCTTCGTCTGTCGTTACCTGCCACAACATGTCTCTTGGTTCTGATAGGCTCACCCTTTTCATCAAAGCCATGTAGCGTCAGATAATAATCCGTCGCCGTGGACAGTCCCTGTCTCTCAAGCTTTCTGTCAACAAGCACATTGATAAGTGCATATACGCAGGCAAGTACAGGAACACCCAGAAGCATTCCCATAAAGCCGAACAGGTTTCCTCCTACAAGAATCGCAACGATAACCCAGAGTCCTGAAAGACCGGTTGAATCTCCAAGGATAAGCGGTCCAAGGATATTTCCGTCGATCTGCTGCAGGATGATAATAAATATAACAAATATCAGGCACTTCAGCGGATCCGCAACAAGTATCAGGAGCGAACATGGTATCGCACCGATGAAAGGTCCGAAGAACGGAATGATATTTGTAAGTCCGACTGTAACGCTGACAAGTACAGCATAAGGCATATCAACGCTCACGCAGAAGATTGCACAGATGATACCGATGATCATGGAATCAAGGATCTTACCGTCGATGAAGCCGCCGAATACGTTGTTCATGAATGAAAGTGAATCAAGAACTACAGTACCCTTTCTCTTCTTAAATACACTGTAGATCATCTTCTTTCCGTTTGCAGAAAGTCTCTCCTTGCTGTAAAGGATGTACGCTGCGATGATGATACCTACAAAGAAGTTAAATACAAACTTGATACCGCCGATGATACTGTTTGAGATCTTGATAACGATAGTATCGATATTTGGCAGAAGCTTATCTGTGATAATCTTGATAAGGTTATCCTGGATCTTATCAAGGTTATTACTTACTGTATCGTAAATCTTAGGATACTTCTTAAGAAATGACAGGTTCTTCAGCCAGTGCTTTGCATTGTTGATGTAGTTCGGAATCTCGTTTGAGAGCATGGTGATACTCTTCTGAAGCTCCGGAATAAGCACTATAAGAAGTCCGAATACTATAGCAAGCAGGAAAACAATTGAGAAAAATACCGCAAGTGTATTTGCCACCTTAACCGCGGTCATCTTCTTATTCTCGCCCAGTATCTTGATCATGAGCTTTGAAAATACGCCCTTAAGGAAGTTCATTACAGGCAGAAGAAGAAATGCGATAACGCATCCCATCAGTATAGGCGTAAATGCACTGATTATGATACCAAAAAACGAAATAACTGCCGGAAGCTTGCCGAGCAACATATAAAATGCAACAACTATACACAACGATAACGTGAGTATAGAGAATTTTTTCCAATCATCCTTTTCCCACTTTTTTCCCACTTTACTTTCACCTCACAAATATTTATGTCAATAAGTAGACACATACATGGTTATTTTATCACATAATTCATTCAAATGATATAAAGAATTATTAAAAATCTGTATTTTTATCACGGTAAAAAAGAAAAAGGCCATCCGTAACTCCGAATGACCTTACAGTGCGGGCAACAGGACTTGAACCTGCACGGGGTTGCCCACCAGAACCTAAATCTGGCGCGTCTGCCAATTCCGCCATGCCCGCATGACTCACTGATTTTATCACACTACCCTTTGTATGACAAGAAAATAAATCAGAAAATACATAAATAAAAAACCGGAACTCCTTTTAGGAATTCCGGCATAATGTCATGAGCCACGCGGGACTCGAACCCGCGACAACTTGATTAAAAGTCAAGTGCTCTACCACCTGAGCTAGTAGCCCATATAATATTATTCACAGGAAATACTTCCTGTTAATAAAAATGCCGGTGGAGTTACCCACAGGCATATTATTATTTAATTGAAGCTGGACTAGTTGGATTCGAACCAACGAATGCAGGAGTCAAAGTCCTGTGCCTTACCGCTTGGCTATAGCCCAATATTTGGAAGGCTATAGGCGCTTCACTCTTTGAGGGTGGGTAGTGGGACTTGAACCCACGGCCTCCAGAGCCACAATCTGGCGCGCTAGCCAACTGCGCCATACCCACCATATTTTTATTATTAAAATAATAAAATGTGCCCGAAGGGATTCGAACCCCCGACCCACGGCTTAGAAGGCCGTTGCTCTATCCAGCTGAGCTACGGACACATTTATCTTGCTTTGGCACTATACAGCGCTTTTCGCAAGTAAAAAGCGGGTGATGGGAATCGAACCCACGTGTCCAGCTTGGAAGGCTGGTGTTCTACCATTGAACTACACCCGCATATTATGTATATGCTTTTGTAATAAGCGTCGGGGTGACAGGATTCGAACCTGCGACCTCCTGATCCCAAATCAGGCGCTCTAGCCAAGCTGAGCCACACCCCGAGAAAGGGAATCACTCGACACAACGGTTATTATAACCAACGACTAAATATGTGTCAACTGATTTTTTATAAGTAGCGGGAGGGGGACTTGAACCCTCGACACCGCGGGTATGAACCGCGTGCTCTAGCCAGCTGAGCTATCCCGCCATACTCAGATCACAACAAGCTTTTGCAATCTGAATGGGACCTACAGGGCTCGAACCTGTGACCCTCTGCTTGTAAGGCAGATGCTCTCCCAGCTGAGCTAAGATCCCTTGCTTTTTCACAGCACTTTTATGATTATACGGATGAGGTACTAAAATGTCAAGCAGTTTTTTTATATTTTTTTCAAAAATTTTTTAACACTAAAAACCCTGCTATACAAGGCCAAAACTTCTGAGAATAAATACCCACATTGTAAGCGTAAGTGACGAAACAATTGTCGTGATCAGTATGACATTTGAGGTAAGCACACTGTCATTCTTCATGTTCTTCGCCATGATGTAACAGCTGATCGTAGTCGGTGCCGCAAGCATGACAAGTATCGCTGCCATCTCACTCTTATCGAAGCCGAACAGAGCCGCCACAGGAAGAAATACACCCGGCAGCACCACAAGCTTAACCATGGACGCAACAACAGCCGGCTTAAGTCTGGTCATAGCCTCCTTAGCCTTAAAGCCTCCACCTATCGCTATTAAAGCAAGCGGAGTTGCTGTCTGAGCTACATAATTGATTGTCCTTGCCGGTATTGCCGGCATATCAAGTCCCGTAAGCGAGAACAGTATTCCCGCAAGTATTGAAAGGATTATCGGATTGGTAGCAATACCCTTCAGACTCTTCTTAACCGCCCCGTGCTTATCAACACTGCCCTCTCCCTCCGCAAGCTCTGCCGAGAAGATCAGGATGATAACCGAAAGGATATTGAAGAAAGGAACTGCCGCCACTATCATGAGCGGTGCCATTCCTGCATTTCCACATATATTTTCTACAAAGGCAACTCCGAGGATTGCCGCACTTCCCCTCGAGGAAGCCTGAGCAAAGGCCCCCACCAGGCTCTTATCCTTTATGAAAAGGATCGACGCAAACCACACCAGCATGAACATCACGACTGTTGTGAGTGTGCAGAACATGACGAAGCTTACCTTCACATGACTGAGCGTGTCCGTCATCGCTATATCCTTAAACAGCATGACCGGAAGCGCTATCTGAAATACGTATTTATTAGCTACATCAATAAAACTGTCTGAAACCACTCCTATCCTCCTTATGAAATACCCCAGGAGTATAACAAGAAATATAGGCACAGTAACGTTCAGACTAAACAACAGGTTGCTCATTAACTTCTTCCTCTGCAATCGGGAATCTGATAATAACCTTGAAATCAGACTCCTTGATCTCTATCCTAAACTTGCCGTCCATGAGCTCTGTCAGGCTCTTCGCGATAGAAAGGCCCAGACCGCTGCCCTCAGTCGATCTCGACTTATCTCCTCTCACGAATCTCTCCATAAGCTCGTCAGGAGATTCCTCAATAGGACGTACGCTCGTATTCTCCAGAGTCATTATAGCCTCTTTTCCGTCAGATACAAGTGCAAGATAAACCTTTGTATTTTCTTTTGAATACTTATAAGCGTTGTTCAGGATATTTTCGGTTATTCTGAAGAGGTGGCGGCCGTCGGCATTTATCATGACCGGCTTCTTACTGATGACGCTCACTATCTCCAGTCCCTTATTATCGAATCTGTCTACAGTCTCACCCACAACCTGGTTCAGAAGCTCTGCGAAGTTGAGGCGGATCACGTTCAGCTCTATCTCACCCGAACTTGCTCTCGATGCCTCGATAAGGTCTTCAATAAGCTGTTTCAGACGCTGTGACTTACTCTCAAGGATATCCACGTAATTAAGAAGCTTCTCGTTCTCTATCTCTTCTCTCTTGATCAGCCCGACATAGTTGATGATCGAGGTAAGAGGCGTCTTGATATCATGCGAAACATTTGTGACAAGCTCCGCCTTCATCCTCTCATCGCGGACATTCTTCTCAACCGCCTCGTTAAGGGCATAATTCATGTTATTGATGGTTCTTGCAAGAGTAAGGCTGCTTCCGCTGATGCCTTCGGTATCTACCTGTGCATCAAGGTTACCGCCGCCTATCTCCTTAGCTGTATTTAAGACTCTGTCGACACCTTCCTCGTTCCTTACGGTCTTCGAAAGTGACAGCAGATTGATAAGCACGAAGGCTATATCGATCAGAACGATAACCCCCGGACTTATGCTGAATATCTGGGTTATGACGAGCAGGATGATATTTACCAGGAGGACCATACTTCCTCTGATAAATGCAACCTTACCGCCTCGTCCCTGTCTTGAGGCCATCTCGAACATCCCGTTGACCCACTTAGCGAACTTAACCGCTATAAGATCACTGATGAAAGTCCTTCTCTTTACTCGCCTGATGATCGAGCAATAGATACTGATACCTGTATAATACACCAGTGTGAACAGGATTATGACTATAACCTTCCTCACATCCGTTAGACTGCCCTCATATACGTCCTCGCGGGCGATATCCCTGAAGAACGGCTTGCAGGACTTGTATGAAATATATGACATAAAAACCCACAGTACAAACGGTATTTCAAGATGAGACTTATCTATAGGATAGATACTTATGGCATCGCCCCTGTATTTGTATTTCTTAACAGCGAACCAAAGGAGTATCATCGACGAAAGGAAAAGGATTGTTACTATCGTAAATACAATATAATAGTTCGGACAGAATATCCTGCAGAAATCATAAAGCAGTCTCTTCTTATGTCGGAGCGACGTATCATCAGACTTCACACCGGTCTTAAAGCCGATCATAAACTTGAGATTATCATTCTCGAGTCCGGCCTTCTCTATCAGCTCCTGAACATTGTAGCTGGTAACATGCTTCTCGCCGTCCGAATCCGTGTAATAGCTGTACTCTTCGTCCATATCCGCAAAGGTACGGCTGCTTACGATGATGTCGAAATTGTCAACAATATATGATGCAATATCCTCATAGTTTGCAGATTCACCCATTGCTCCATAAGTTTCTTCATCCGGGAAGGAATAAACCTCATAAACATCACCGGCACTGTACAGGTAAGCATGATCATCTGCCTCGAGATACTGATTACTCATCCCATAAAAATACTGGCACATATTGTAGTAATACTCGTTCAGCGCCATAAAAAGCGTACACAGCCTGTTGTCAAATACAGGTGCGAAAAGAATCGCCTCCTCAAAAGTCAGATAGTCATCATTTGCCAAGAGATTAGTCGGAAGATAAACATAATCATTCTCATATAAAACTCTGATATCGAAGACATCCAGATAGCCATACTGATTGCTCTTATAAATATTCTCAGAGTCCATCACCATGATATTGTTGCCCGAAGCGATAACAGTATCGTTCTCATCCAGACTATCCAGATAACCCGAAAGCACATATTCATACTCATCATAGAGGTCCTGGCTGCCCGGCTGTCCATAATCTCTGATAATCTCCAGATAATCATCCGTACTGATCCGTATGAAATCACTTACCCCTATATACTCCTCATAGGAATAGTTAAAATACTCATATCTGGCATGCCTCTTACCGTTATCTGTCAGATAGGTCGAGTCGGTTATCGCAGATGAGATCATCTCCTCAAGAGACCTTCCGTATGCCTTCTCATAGTCAGAAACCGAATAATATGAGGTACTGTTATCCCCATAAAAGAAATATCCGTCATTGAAACCATCACCGCTTCCTTCGTGATAATTTAAAGAAGTTATTGAAAGAATATAGCTATCTCTGTCCAGACCGCTTATACTCTTCTCACCCTGAATGATACTCAGCATATTTGCAATGTAATTTTCAACACTTCTCTGAACCTCCGGAGTCTCGGAATAATCGCTCTCCGCTTTAATATCCGCATCTGGAAAATAGTTATTTTTTATAAATCTAGTAATATAGAGAATGAAGAGAACAGACAAAGAAATAAAGCCAATAAGTATAAGTATTAGCTTATTGGCTGTATTTTTAATATTCTTTTTTGTTCTTTTGGTCTTCTTCTCTTTCATCGCCTTAGATCTTCTCTAATTTATAGCCCTGGCCCCAGACAACCTTAAGGTACTTAGGCTCCTTCGGGTTGAACTCGATCTTCTCTCTGATATGTCTGATGTGAACAGCTATGATGTTCTCGGAAGCAAATGCCTCTTCCTTCCAGACCGCCTCGTAAATCTGTGAGGTTGAATATACCGCGTTCATGTTCTCCATAAGGAAGCGAAGGATCTGGAACTCGATAGGTGTAAGCTTAACCTCTTCATCATCAACTGTAACTGTGCGGCTTCTCGTATCAAGAACAAGGCCGCCGCTAACAAGCTTCTCGTTATCTGAATTAGGTGCATTAAGGTTGCCAAGTGTTGTATATCTTCTGAGCTGTGATTTAACACGTGCAACAAGCTCAAGCGGATTGAAAGGCTTGGTCATATAATCGTCCGCACCAACATTAAGTCCGAGTATCTTATCGTTGTACTCTGACTTTGCCGAAAGCAGGATAACAGGCACATTACTTACCTGTCGGATGCTCTTTACAACCTGGATGCCATCAATCTTAGGCATCATTATGTCAACCACCAGAAGATGGAAATCCACCTTCTTAGCTATCTCGAGAGCCTCTTCTCCGTCAAATGCCTTGTAAACGTTGTAGCCCTCAGCCTCAAGATATATTGTTACTGCATCAACTATTTCCTTATCATCATCACAAACAAGAATATTGTACATTATCCTACCTCTTCTTATTCTCCCCGGCTCCGCCGGTTACTGTATAATCGACTCTAACTTTCTATCTGTGGTTTTCTGTGTAAAGTTCCTGTTTTTCCGCCACAAATCTTAATAATTATACTATCAGACAATCGGCAATATTCATATTAAGACTTTATTAAAATATTATCAATAATTAAATTGGTATAAAAAAAGAGCTGCCGGATGGTTTTCCACCCGGCAGTCAGTCCCCTGTTTTTAATTTCAGTGTTTAAGCCTCTGCAGCGTCTGTCTCAGCCTTAACATCCTCTGTGATCTCCTGATCATCATCAAAGAAATCATCATCGAAATCATCATCAAACTCGTCAAAGTCGTCAAGATAATCAGGTGTGAGATACTTATAAACTGCAACTGCGATGCCTACGATGATTGTTATAACACCAACAATGATCGCAACAGAGAGGAACGCGTTTTTTGCGCTTTCAACAGGCTCTTCATTTCTCTTTTCTACATCGTTCATTTGATTACCCACCTTTCAACAAATAATATAGTGTCTTTAGTATAACACAGCATCTAGTATTATTCCATATAAAAATCAGAAAATTTAGACATTTTTCACAATTTGGAGTACTGCTTAGAGTTTCTTAAGTCTGGCAAGAGAAGCGAACATTTTCTTCTCTCCAACCCTGTCAAAATCCACAACGACCTCATAGTCGCTTCCGGTCTTTACTATCTCCTTGACAGTTCCTTTACCAAACTTGATGTGTTTAACTGTATCTCCAACCTTGTAATCAATATCTCCGCCGGAAGGCATCCCCTTCAGGCTGTCAAGCGAAACGCTGCTGTACGGCTTTGCACTTGCCGATGACGTACTTTTCTTCGCTGAAGAACCACCGAAACCGCCCGAACCGTACAAACTATCACCGTAGCCCTGCGAACCGCTTCCATATCCCTGTGAGCCGCTTCTTCCGAATCCGCTCGAACCGCCGAAGCCGCCGAATGAATAATCGTCATCATACGAGCCTCTTCTGCCGCCGAATTCATTCTTCTGCATATAACCAGGAGCTCTCTCTCCCTTACGCACAATAAGGTTCTTCGGTATCTCTCCGATAAAGCGTGACTCCTTGCAATAGTTCCTGCTGCCGTTGACCATTCTCGTCGAAGCACTGCTGAGCCTCAGCTCCTTCATCGCTCTCGTGATACCAACATAGCAGAGTCTTCTCTCCTCCTCAAGGGCATCCGGATCGTCAGAATCAAGTGACATTCCGCTTGGGAACAGTCTCTCTTCCATTCCGACCATAAATACATAAGGGAACTCCAGACCCTTTGCGCTGTGAAGAGTCATCAGCGATACTCTGTCATCCTGCTCGATTCCGGTATCCGCATCGGCAACAAGTGATATTTCCTCAAGGAGTTCTGTCAGGTTCGGATACTCCGAGCCCTCCTCGTAATTAACTATCTTATTCTTCAATTCTTCCAGGTTTTCAAGTCTGGACTTTGCTTCATCCGTGCCCTCAGCCTTCAGGATATTTGCATAGTCCGTCTTCTCGATAACCGCCTCATACAGAGCCGTCAGACCGTCTCTGTTGTAAATATCCGACAGCGTGTAGATAAGCTCTGTGAATTCCTTTATCTTTCCCGCCGCGCGCTGTGCACCGGGTATCTCATCGATCATATCCATCGCACTGAACATATCGATATTATTCTGATATGCATATTCAACGATCCTGTTTACGGTCGTATCGCCGATTCCGCGGCGCGGTGTATTTATTATTCTTCTGATGGATATCTCATCATCTCTGTTATGGACAGTCTTCAGATAACCAAGGACATCCCTGATCTCCTTCCTGTCGTAGAAACCTGTTCCGCCAACAAGCTTGTACGGAACACCGGCCATGATGAGCTTCTCCTCTATAATACGCGACTGATTGTTCGTCCTGTAAAGAACAGCCATGTCCGACAGGTTCTTCCCCTGTCCGTTTAACTGGCTTATCCTTCTGACAACATTTTCAGCCTCGCTGTATTCATTATCAAAGCATTCGTAGACGACCTTCTCGCCGTCCTCCTTATCGGTCCAGAGTCTCTTGTCCTTACGCCCCTCGTTATTGGCTATGACACCATTCGCGGCGTTCAGGATATTTGCGGTTGAACGGTAATTCTGTTCAAGCTTAACCACCTTGGCATCAGGATACTCCTCCTCGAAATTAAGGATGTTGTAAATATTTGCGCCTCTGAACTTGTAGATTGACTGATCGTCATCACCTACTACGCAGAGATTGCGGTATTTGGCCGCAAGCATCTTGACCAACATGAACTGAGTATGGTTGGTATCCTGATACTCATCTACCATGATATATTTGAAGCGTTCCTGGTAGATGTCCAGGATCTCCGGATGATGTTCAAAAAGCTCAATAGTCTTAAATATAAGATCATCAAAATCAAGCGCGTTATTCTGCTTCAGGCGCTTCTGGTACTCACGATAAACCTCAGCAATCTTCTGACTTCTGAAGTTGTAGCCCTGCTCCTGCTCGTATTTGTCAGGTGTGAGGTACTCCTCCTTCGCCTTAGAGATAGCGGACAGCATACCTCTCTCCGGATACTGCTTCGGGTCAAGATTCAGGAGCTTTAGGACCTCTCTTACAACGGTCTTCTGCTCATCCGTATCATATATTGTGAAATTGTTATTTCCGCCGAGAACTTCCATATGCCTGCGGAGTATCCTTACGCACATGGAATGGAATGTACTGACCCAGACGCTTTCCGCACCGTAGCCGACTATCTTGTCGACACGGTCTCTCATCTCGTTTGCAGCCTTATTTGTGAATGTGATAGCCAGTATATTGTATGGATTCACTGACTTATCCTCTATGAGATGAGCTATCCTGTGAGTCAGCACGCGGGTCTTGCCGCTGCCTGCTCCGGCTAAAATAAGAAGAGGCCCCTCGGTGTACGAGCAGGCCTCGTCTTGAAATCTATTCAGTCCTTCCATTATTCAGCTGAAAGAGTTCCCTCTTCAGCAGGAGCTGCCATACCAAGCTTTGCCTTGATAGCTGCAAGCTCATCCTGAACGGCTGCATCAGGTGCTGCATCATATTTGCTTGCAAGATTTTCGATCTCATTGCTTGCTGTTGACTGATTAAGCTCTGTCATAGCATTTGCAGAATCAAGCATAGCATTTGCCTTTGCTTCCATACGCTCAAATGCAGCCATGCTTGTAGCAGAATCGCTTACAGTAGAAGTAAGGTTGTTGATACGCTGCTGTGTCTTGGCAACCTTGATCTTAGCCTTGATAGCGTCTCTTCTTGCATCAAGTTCATTGATATCATTAACAAGTTTATCATGCATCTGACGCATCTTCATAGCGTTAGCAGCTGCAACATCGTATGTCTGCTGGAGACTTGCCTGCTTGGTAGCGAGCTTGCTCTTCTCCTGAAGGAACTTTGCCGCATCCTCATCGTTTCCTGCAAGTACTGCCTTCTCAGCATATGCCTGCATCTCAGCGATCTCCTTATTGCACTCATCGAGTTCTCTCTTGCATCTCTGCTCATCAGCCATAACAGCTGCTGTCTCTTCCTTAACCTTGCCAAGATCTGCAGTAAGATTTCTCATTGTCTGGTCGATCATCTTCTCAGGATCTTCTGCCTTGTCAAGAAGCGCATTGATATTTGCTGCCATGATATCCTTGAATCTTGCTAAAATTCCCATTTTTTATAACTCCTCCTTTGTTCATATAAATAATTTTTCAAGTGGTCTTATTATATCGTAAATCGGGTTATATTACAATAATTATGTAGTGGAAGTTTTTGCTAACGACGGTTGCTTTATAGATTTTAGATAGTAAATACATTTTCCGTATATACAAAAAATCTACCGGCTGAGCGGTAGATTTTCAGTGATTATATTATCGATGTAAAGAGCACCATAAGGCCCGTGATCGTTCCTATTGAAACTATCGTGCTGACAGTTATCGCACTTGAAAGAAGGCTTGTGTCCTCTCCCATCTTCTCCGACTGAATAAGCGGCAGGTTACCGACAGGCATCGCAGCCATAAGACAGAGGCTGAGCACCGCAACCCCACTGACATTCAGAGCCCTGAGAAGGAAAAATACACCAACCGGGATTGCAACCATCCTCACTATAATGTAGCCCCAGATCTGAGGGATCTTAAAGCCCTTCACGATATCTGAACGTGCGATCGAAACGCCCAGCAGAGCCATGGACATAAATACGGTTGCATTTCCTACGTAAGTGATGCTTCCGCTGATAACCTGCGGAGGCGTGTATTTGAACCAGCAGACTACAAGTGCAAGCAGCGCCATGATGGTTCCCGGACTGAATACCTTCAGTATATTCATCTTCTCCTTACCCTTACTCAGAACGACGATTCCATGAGTATAGAAAAGGAATGCATACATTACATTGCAGACAACCACGTACAGAATTGCCTTATCCGGCAGGATTGCCTTCGCAACCGGGATACCGATGAAACCGACATTTGTGTAAACCGTCATCAGATTGTAGAATCTTCTGTCATCCTTCTTCGCGCGTAGGATCAGCGGTATGATGAAACCAAGTATCATTAATGCCGCATAGAAAGCCACGCCGATAATTATAGCTTCGATCAGTTCCTTATGTGTCGGTGTAACATTTCCCGTAAGCATTGATGAAAGGATAAGCGCAGGATTACAGATATCCATAACTATCGCGGACATCCTCTGTGATACCAGGTTGTCGATTACCTTCTTTTTATATAAATAAATACCTATAGCAACAAGAATGACGATAACGCCCATCTGCTGCAAAATAACTGAGATGCTCAAATTATTACCTCCGTCTCAAAAAAATCGAGACTATGATACCATAAATCCGAACTTATGCAAGTATGATTATACAATATATTTTCTATAATTTATCTATAACCGGTTATCACATCGGATTCTGCCTGCTATTCTCCATCTGTCAATCGACCGGATAACTTATTTCCGTTTACATTTTTTCCGCTCGCAGTTCTCTCGCCGCAACAAGATATCCGATCGTAAGGATTGTGGTCATAACAACCCAGCTTATTGGCTCTGTGAAGGCTATTCCAACGTAACCTATCCTTGTAACAAGAAGGTATGCTGAAAGTACCTTGATGGCAAGCTCCATGAATGATGAAAAGAGCGGAATAACCTTCCTGCCCATCCCCTGCAGCACACACCTAAGTATAAACAGCGGGCCCAGCACCGGATAGAAGGTAACTCCCACCATACAATACATCGTCGCATTATCCTTTATCAGGCTTGCCTCCGTACTGGCGATCCACGTTACAATCTCCTTTGCAAAAAGGAACGTAAATATGATCAGTATGAGTGAAATGACAGAAACGATATATACTGCCGTTTTCACACCCTTTCGTATCCTGTCATACCTGCCCGCGCCGTAGTTCTGGCTGGTATAGGTCGTCATTGTGGCACCAAAGGTATAAATAAATGCCATCGTAATATCGAGTAATCTTCTGCCCGCTGTGTGCGCTGCAACTATTCCCGAACCAAGTCCGTTTATCGCGCTCTGAAGGATGATGGTTCCGATATTTACTATACAGCCCATCAGACCCATAGAAAGTCCCATAATGAAGAGATTCCAATACTCATAGCCTGAAACACTGAAATCCTCTTTCCCCGGCATATATTCTTTAAAGTGCCTGATACCGTAAATAAAGCATGAAGTGCTGCAGATCAGCTGAGATACAACCGTTGCAAGTGCCGCACCTTCTATTCCCATATGGATAAAGCCTACAAACAGGATATCAAGAACTATATTCAGAAATATCGATGCCACAAGACAATATAGAGGCGTCTTGCTGTCTCCGATAGACCTGAGGATATTTGCCGAAAGGTTATATAGTGCCGTGAAAGGCAGTCCGATAATGATGATCCTGATATATCTGACCGACAGTGACATCATTTCAGGCGGCGTATTCAGTAGCACAAGCACATTCCGGACAAAACAAAGCGAAACTGCAAGAAGTACTATCGTAATTCCTGCAGTCAGCACAGAAGAACCTGCTATATTTCTTTTAAGTCTCTTTATATCCTTTGCTCCAAATGCATTTGCAACAAGTATTCCGAAGCCCTGAGTGAAGCCGTTCACGAGGCCTATCAGCATATTTGAAACAACGCCCGTCATTCCAACAGCCGCAAATGCATTCTTATCCAGGAAATAGCTCACAACCTTGGCATCACCTATGTTGTAGAGCTGCTGAAATATATTTCCCAGTATGATGGGAATAGTGAACATGATGATTATGCGGAGAGGTCTTCCCTCCGTCATATTCATCTGTCCCTTCTTTTCTTTCATCAACGGATGATCTCCTTAATAAGTTTCTCAGGATGATATGTATCCTGACTATCTATAGTGTAGGCATCAAGGATCAGCCTCTTAGCTGCCTCAGCCTTCTTTTCGTCATTTGCGTAGATTATCGCAAGAAGGCCGCCCTTGTCAATACCCTCACCAAGATGTTTACTGATTTCAATACCGACTGCCGGATCTATCTCATCAGTCAGCTGCTCTCTTCCGCCTCCAAGTGTAAGACAGGCTTTACCGATCTTCTCAGTATCACAGTTTATGAGTACGCCGCTTTTTTCAGCCTTAACAGGGATCATGAACTTCGCAGAATTAAGCTCGCTCGTACCATCAATAAAGCCTGTATCACCGCCCTGCGCCGCAACGAATTCTCTGAACTTTGCAAGGGCCGCACCACTGGCTATCGCTTCCTCTATGCGTGAAATATACTCGCTTATCACCGAATCATATGATACGTCCGAATTATTCTCTGAAGGCACTGCTGAATCAGCTGACGTCTCGCCCGGCTTAGCAGTCTTCTCTGCCAGCCTCAGCATCTCTGCGGCAAGCTTCACAGAAAGCTCGCGAAGCCTCTCATCTCCTCCTCCACGAAGTACTTCAAGTGCTTCAAGAACCTCAAGTGTATTTCCAACGAAACGACCGAGAGGCTCATTCATATCGGAAATAACAGCTGTCACATCTCTACCGGCATTCTTGCCTATCCTTACCATGATCTCAGCCAGCTTCTTTGCAGAATCAATATCTTTCATGAAGGCGCCACTGCCACACTTAACATCCAGCACGATGCCGTCTGCTCCGGCTGCCAGCTTCTTACTCATGACCGAAGACGCGATAAGCGAATAATTATCAACCGTTCCGGTAACATCACGAAGCGCATATATTTTCTTATCCGCAGGCGCAAGATTCTTCGTCTGGCACATATCCGCAAAACCGACGGTCTTCACCTGATCCATGAACTGCTCCTCAGAAAGGTCTGAAGAAAAGCCCGGAATACTCTCCAGCTTATCAATAGTTCCGCCTGTATGACCGAGGCCGCGTCCGCTCATCTTCGCAACCGGAACACCAAGCGATGCAAGGATAGGTCCTATGATAAGAGTCGTCTTGTCGCCTACACCTCCTGTGGAATGCTTGTCGATGATCCTTTTCTTCATCCGGGCAGTACCCTCTTCTGTCTGGGTGTCGCCGTCTTTATCTCCGGCATCCTTTCTGTTATCATCAAAAATACCAGTCAAATCGAGCATATCCCCGCTCTCAGCCATAGCAAGAGTAAGGATGGTCGTCTCCTCATCATTCATCCCTTTAAACCATGTAGCCATCAGGAATGATGACATCTGATAATCCGGGATACTGCCGTCAGTATAGCCGTTTACTATAAAGCGTATTTCCTCCTCGGAAAGCACGCCGCCGTTTCTCTTCTTTATGATCAGTTCATTCATGTTCATAGTTTGTCACCCCCGTAACATCTATCTCGATCACTTTTCAGTCCTTGCGCCCTCTATGGACTTCCTTCTTGTAACCCCCAATTATTACACATTCTATGTGTATTCTTCTCCCGTGTAGTTCTTCAAATCGATTACAGATCCTCATTCAGCTCCTCGGTTCCTTCGAGTACAAAACGTCCGTCTCTTATCAGATCAACCTCCGTGCCATCCTCATAAACCGCATATATCCTTCCAAGTTCGTCGAAAGGTATCGTAATATCCGTATGGCAGTTGAAATAAGCCTTCTCAGGCTCAGTATCCCTGAGTGCACTGAAGCTGTTCTCCTTTGAAACTATCTCCTTGCCATCCGGGTTAAATATCCTTGAATCCTCCGCATGTCTGTAGCAGGTATCGCCCACTGCAAAATGCGGTCCGGTCTTCTCCATGATAAGTATCGGCAGCTTGCCCATGATATCGTATCTGTTTGCCATACTGTAGGCAGCCGTATTTGTTCCGATCGCAAACTCGCCAAGTGGCAGACTGTCTCTGTTCTGCAGAACATTCTCACGAATATATGCCCTATTCTTCTCTTCATCATCGAAATTTCCGCAGGTAAAATCCTTTATGCAACCATCCTCGAAGCTCATCTTAAGCTCCTTAAAGAGAAGTCCGTTCAGGTAAACATGACTCACATGAAGCGTACCGTGGGTTCCCTCAAGAACAGGCGAGGTAAATACCTCTCCAACCGGAATATTCACGTCAGCCGTACAGTTTTCAAACTGCGACTCATGCTCCGGATCAGCCAGCTTTCTCATGGTAACATGCATATCTGTCAGGTTGCCGTTACGTCCTTCAACCTTAACGTAAGCCGCCGGATCAAGCGCATCGATGATATGCTGATGTATCCTCTCGTATTTGTTGCTATCGAGAGTATTTAACTTTACCGTCTCTTCAAATACAGCTCCAAAATCAGGATGAACCTCAGGTACCGGAAAAGCGATTATCGTGAAACTGTATTTATCACCCGGAATGTATTCATTCACTATCTCACCGCTTCTTACGGAATAATCCACATACAGCTTCTGCTGAGGATCCGTGTAGACCGAAGCACTGTCCTTGGTCACCGGCTCTACTGTCGTCTCGCCGAAGCTCTCGATCACCGCCGGACCGGCGTAAACAGCCGCATCCTCTCTGTACTCCTCGTACACACGTCTCATGATATCCAGTTTTCTCTCGACCATCCTCTTATTCAGGAAGAATGCATCATCATTCCTGTGGTCATAGTCGCACTGCAGATTGCAGGAAATATTGGTGAAGCCCTGCTTTATAACCTGCTTTCTGTTCACTCTGCTTACAGCATAGCGGCAGATTATCGGCTTCAGCCCGATCTCATCGAATCTCTTAACCGCAGCACGGACTATTCTTTCCTGACCGATTGAATATCTTATGTTAACCGTTTTCTTTCCCTCAAAAGGAACATTCATCGTGATAAAGCCTTTTCTGAAGCCGTTTACGAAGGTCTCTGCGATCTTATCAATCTCCTCCTCCGGCAGCTCTGCAAGATATTTTGAAAGTCCTCTTTCATTGTCTCCGATGTACTCGCCGTAATAGTATAAATAGTCTTCTTTGCCGAGATCCGCGTTCATGCAGATATCGTACGCGAGCCCCTCAACAGGAAGAAGTATCTCCTCTATTCTCTCTCTTATCAGCTCCTCTGAATAATCAAAAGCGTAATAATAAACCGCTTCCTCAACAGCCTTAAGACTTGGTTTCTCCTCAGACGTATATATTATGTAAACCTCCAGGAAGAGTTCCAGCAAGATCACAACGTCAAAGTCCTTATCGTCAGCGATGAGCATTGGAAGGTTATACAGTTCAAAATACAGGAATGACAAAACCTTTCCGAAGCTCCCAAGCTTCTCCTCCGCATAGTCCGGATTGAGATAACTCTTCTCGTAAGCAGTCTTTCCAAGCTCCGCAAATACCTTTTCATTTCTTTCACGCAACTCATCAAGTGAATACTTCTCGCGAGATATCTCACCGTCTTTTTCGTAACCGAAAGTATTCTCTTCTTCGGTTGCGCAAAGAGCAGTATCTTCTTCATCTTCTCTTTCCGGATTACAGCCGTACGCCTTAAGCACGTACAGAACATGCATGGCAACGTGTCTGAAATAATCCGAACCCGCACCGCTCTCCTCTGCTATTTCCTTAATCCTGTTTACCGAAAGCTCAAATCTTTCTTTTAATTCCTCATCAATAAACAATTCTGTTCCTTCTCCGTTTCTAGTTTATTTTAATATCCGAACCCGACCGGATTTGCTGCTTGTCCGGCTCATCCGGCAAAATATCATTACTGAGTAAAAGCCCCGCAGCAATCGAATCCATCAGCCGAATCCATATTCACTGCGGGGTAATATTTAAAATCATATGATCCACAAAGCCGCAAGCAGTAACAATACGCCCACAGAAAGGATCATGGAAAGCCTCTTTGTATTTGTATTTCCGCTTTCCTGCTTGTAGGATGTAGCTGCGAAAAACAGTCCGTTTATACCAAGTATTCCGGCGATCAGCAGCAATGTTCCCGCACAGTCCGGAGCCTTACCATCCTTCATAACCGATATTGTCAAAACGACTATGATTATTATCAGCCCGATACCGCCGGAAATAAGCGATATTACGGTATCACTTGCTATAAGATCATCCGCAAAGCTATATCCTTTTTTTCTCTTCCTGAACAATTTCATATATCAACGAACCATCCTGTGTATCATGATATCCGGTTCTGACCGTTACATCGCGCAGCAGCTCATCACCCTATCATCACACGCATCCGCGGATCTCGGAAATATCCTCGATACCCTTGCGGATCATGAACTCCTCTATGCCCTTTACGATCTCAGCTGTGATCGAAGGATTCCTGAAATTGGCAGTTCCGACAGCAACAGCTGTAGCTCCCGCCATGATAAACTCGATAGCATCCTCGGCAGAATCAATACCGCCCATACCGATGATCGGTATATTTACTGTCTTTGCAGCCTGATAAACCATTCTTACGGCTATCGGCTTGATGGCAGGTCCGGAAACACCGCCCGTCTTATTTGCAAGCGCAAAGCAGCGTCTCTCGATATCTATCTTCATGCCTGTAAGTGTATTTATAAGTGAGATGGCATCTGCACCGCCCTCCTCAGCCGCTCTGGCCATAACCGTAATATCGGTTACATTCGGACTGAGCTTCATGATGATAGGCTGTTTAGCCGCCTTCTTAACTGCGGTCGTGATGTCGTAAAGCGCTTTCGGATCCTGACCGAAGGCAATTCCGCCCTCCTTAACGTTAGGGCAGGAAACATTTATCTCCAGAAGATCTGCCGGTGAGTCAGCAAGCTTCTCCACAACATCGACATAATCCTCCTTCGAACGTCCGCAGACATTAACGATTATCTTTGTATCCTGCTTTGCAAGGAACGGAAGATCTCTCGATAGGAAGGTGTCTATTCCCGGATTCTGAAGGCCGACTGCATTCATCATTCCGCAGTCTGTCTCTGCGATACGAGGTGTAGGATTGCCCTCCCATGGAACGTTGGCAACACCCTTGGTAGTAACCGCTCCAAGCACGCTCAGATCAACAAAATCAGCGTATTCCATGCCTGAACCGAAGGTTCCCGATGCAACTGTTACAGGGTTCTTCATCTCAACTCCTGCAATATTTACCGACATATTCATCAGAGATTCACCTCCTCAGCATAAAATACAGGTCCGTCCTTACATATTCTCTTATTCTTAACCTTTGAATGGTCGTCAACTTCCTCCGTCTTAACAACACAGGCAAGACACGCACCGATTCCGCAGGCCATTCTCTCCTCAAGCGATATCTGAGCCTTGATACCGTTCTCTACAGCATAGCTCTTGATACCTCTAAGCATCTGTGTAGGTCCGCAGGCATATATCATATCACCTGTGATGCCGTATTCCTTGATGCCGTCGATTACATTTCCCTTTACTCCGGCAGCACCGTTATCACTGGTAATATAAACCTCTGAATACTGCTCAAATTCCGGAACCAGAAATGTATTATCGTCCCTGAAACCGAGAACAGTCTTGATATTACTCTTAGGAACTCCTGCTTCACTTAAGCTTTTGGCAAGGTAAAGCATAGGAGGGATGCCTATTCCACCACCAAGAAGGATGTGGTTACCGGTTGCATCAGCTCCCGCCATAGCAGCTTCGCCATTAACTTCAGCTGAAGCATTCGGAAGATCGTAGCCCTTACCGAGAGGTCCTACAACCTCAACCGTCTCACCTTCCTTAAGCTTTGAGAACTCTCTTGTTCCCTCGCCGGCGATTCTGAAAACTATCCTCATAGTCTTCGCAGCCTTGTCCACATCGCAGATGCTTATAGGACGTGGGAGCATCCTGCTCTTTTCCTTCGAATATAAGTCGATGAACTGTCCCGGAACCGCATACTCAGCTATCTCTCCCACTTCAAGGAGAAGGCTGAATATTTCCGGCTGAAGTTCTTCATTCTTTAATACTGTTGCAGTGTATTTTATCTTATCCATTCCAACCTCTTTCATAACTGACACTACTCACCGAACCACATACCGCAATCCATCCACTGAGCTGTGTAAAATCACAGTCCTGCATCGAATAGCGTCAAAAATACAAATAATTACAGTCCAACTGCTGTACGGATATCAAGAAGCATATCCTCCACAGCCGCTCTTGAAGCATCAGCAAAGTTCTCGCTGCTGAAACGCTCCTTATACTTATCATTCTTATAAGCTGCGATTATGCCTCTTGAAGAGTTAACGATCGCACCAAGCTTATCTTCGTTGAAGAAGGCCTTAAGGTCACTTCCCTTACCGCCCTGAGCGCCGTAGCCCGGAACAAGTATAAGAGTTCTTGGCATGATCTTACGAAGCTTCTCGCCCATCTCAGGATATGTTGCGCCAACAACGGCACCAACGTAGCTGTAGCTATCTCCCATGAACTCATCGCCCCACTCACGAACCTTCTCGCCTACTATCTCGTAGAGCGGTGTACCATCGATCAGTCTGTCCTGGAACTCGCCGGAAGAAGGATTTGAAGTCTTAACAAGAACAAATATACCCTTATTTCTCTCCTTGCATACATCGATAAAAGGCTTAACTCCGTCGCTTCCGAGATATGGATTGACAGTTGCGAAGTCCTCATCAAAAGGAACGAGCTTCTCGCCCTCGATCTCAACACTTCCGAGATGTCCGATAGCATAAGCAGCACTTGTTGAACCGATATCGCCCCTCTTAACATCACCTATTATCACAAGATCCTTAGACTTAGCATAATCAACAGTCCTCTTAAAAGCTGCAACGCCCGGAACACCGAACTGCTCGTACATTGCTATCTGCGGCTTAACTGCCGGTATAAGATCGTATGTTGTATCTATAATCGCCTTATTAAACTGAAATACAGCTTCAGCTGCCGCATCCAGAGTCTTACCGTACTCTGCAACCGCAGCCTTCATGATATGCTCCGGTATCATAGAAAGGTTAGGATCAAGTCCTACAACTATCGGCGCATTCTTCTTTTTGATCTCAGTCATCAGCTTGTTTATCATATCTGTATCTCCTTAAAAATATATTATTCATCAACCTGTCATTATGGACGCAAAGCATCCCTTATAACGCTACGAATCATTGTAACAAAATCAGGGGCATGTTTCAAGATTTCAAACACCAGTATTCCATATATTTCCTTAAGTTTTTTCTTCCCAGCTCGGTGATGCTTATCTCTTTATCGCACTCCACAAGCGTTATGGTTTTCTTCTTTCTATCAATCCTCTCCACATTTTGCATATTTACTATGTTTGAACGGTTACAGTAAAGCATCTCCGAATTATCGAGATGACCTATCAGCTTCTTCAGTTCACGCTTCGGAAGGGAAATCTCGCCTATGTCTTTAAGATATACGACATCGTATTTGCTGTGGACCTCTATCATGAGGATATTATCCTTACGGACCTTGTAGAAGGAGTCCTCTATCGCAAGGTGTATATAGCCATTCCTTCTCTCCCTCTCGCGCATATCGCCAAGCCCGCACTTTAGCGTAAGCTCTCTGATATCCTCCTTAAACTCATCCCTATCGAAAGGATACTCATAAAACTTATAGCAATGATAATCCTTGTAGGCGATCAGTTCCTTATCGATCAGGTCTGAAACAACGATCACATACGCATCAAAATACCTTTCAGTCTTCCTGATACATCTTAGAAACCGCAGCCCATCCATATCTCCGGTTCTTTTGTCGGAATGCAGCCCGATAACGAAGAGGTCAATCTCATGTGACAACATCAGCCTTACGGCCTCTTCCACTGTCGCGCATTGATAAAGCTCCGCGCTGTTTTCGCTTCCCATGATAAGTCCGCTTATCATGTCATTTCTTCTTGTAAAAACCTCTAAAACAAGAATCCTCATATACTTGTCCCGGAAAAACTGCAAAACCGGAATCCCCCTTTCCTTAGTTTTGCTTTTTATTAAATACAGTTTTTGGCTATCCGGCCCCCTTAAAGCCGAATGTCTATCTATCACAAAGGACCCAGGTAAAACCTGAGTCCTATTATGATCATTCTCCGCCTTCGCCGCCTTCACCTGGATTTTCAGGTGGTGGTCCTTCCGTAGGAGCCTCCGTAGGAGCTTCCGTCGGTGCTTCTGTCGTCGCCTCCGTAGGCTGTTCCGTAGGTGGTGGTGCCTGCGTTGTCGGCTGATCAGACTCAAATACCGCATTGATCGTATGACCTCTGTCAAGATTCTGGAATGCGTACTGATTTACCGCGCCCACGCTCTTTCCATCCACAAGAACATCCTTAATATGATATCCTGCATTCGGAGTAATATATATAGTTACTGTTGCCTTCATAGGAGCTGAAACAGTACCCGAAATTGTACCGCCTTCACCTGCCGAGGTCTTGATTATCGGATTACCGGCCTCATCAAGGCCAAGCTGCTCCTTCGAAAGGTGCTTATCACATATTGAATCAAATATCGTGTCGTCATACTGGAAGTCAGCTTCCTGTATGGTCTTCTTTCCGGTTTCCGGATCAGTTGTAACAATATATTCCTTGGCATTCGGACAGGTGTCGGTTGCTATCTTGTGAGTTTCCTCACAGATCTTAACTGTAATATGTCCCTTACACCTTGTTGTAGGAATACTGTCTTCTGCACAGTAGTCAGAATGTGTCGGACAACCCTCTGAAGGAAGCTCACCCGTAAGCTTACATACAGTTACGGTCGTGATTCCGTCCGGTCTCTCCATGATATCCTTATCGAGATCCCAGTTCTCACTCTCGCAGATCTTGTCCATTACATCCCTCCACATGTATTTGTGGTAGGTCTGATCACCAAGTCTAACGTTCATATCATAGCCGTACCAAACCGATGCGGTATAATATGCTGTCATTCCGCAGAACCAGAGGTCGTAGGTACTTGAAGTCGTACCTGTCTTACCGGCGCAGACTGCTCCGCTTTCAAGTCTTGCAGGAGTACCTGTACCTGAAGTAACAACGTCCTTCATACAGTCGATGAGCATCCAGGCTGTTGTAGCCTTCATGACTCTCTCTGATCTGTCTTTAGGATTTGTATTATCAATAACAACGTTTCCGTCGTGGTCGATAACCTTTGAATAATATACCGGCTTGATGTAAACACCGCCGTTGGCTATGCTTGCATAAGCCGCAGTGATCTCAAGGTTTGTTACACCGTAGGTAAGACCACCAAGTGCAAGTGACTGGTTGATATCCGAAACAACGTCACCACTGCTCCACAACTCTTCATCAACAAGCGTTGTGAAACCAAGCTTATTAACGTGCTCGAAGCACTTCTCCGGCGTTGTAAGAGTAAGCGTCTTAACCGCGATGATATTCATCGAATCTCTGATACCGTCTCTTATCGAAGCATCGCCTCGATATCCGCCGTACCAGTTTGAAACATCTCCGCCGTCGATGTATTTGTAAGGTTCATCCTTCTGTGTGAAGGCAAGGTTTCCACCCTCCTCAAGGTAAGGCATGAATGATGCAAGAACCTTGAAAGTTGAACCCGGCTGTCTCATACCCATCGTAGCTCTGTCGAAGGTAAGGTTTCCGGACTTCTCGCCACGTCCACCAAATATAGCCTTAACATAGCCCGTATGCTGGTCGATGACTGTCATGGTTGACTGAGGCTGCGGAGAAATAACAAAGCTTTCGCTGTCATAGAATGCTCCGGTCTTGTCGATCATCGCTTCGATGAACTTGTCCGCCGCTGCTCTCGCAGTATCCTTACTGCTGTAAATACTGTTATATGTCGGATCTCCTGTCTGCTCTCTGTAGTAAGAAAGAAGATCGTTTGTATCATAGTTGTATAAGGTGACGCCATCTGAGCCCCTCAGAGTCAGAAGGTATTCAAGGCCGACCGAAGTAGAGTCCGGATAATAGTCCGGATCACTCATGACTGTTTCACAGATTCTCTGGATTGAACGGTCCTGAACCGAATATATGCTGTAACCGCCGGTGTAAAGCTCGTTGTAAGCCTCCGCCTCGGTCATATCGTACATTTCCATGAACTGCTTAGCGAGTTCAGTGATGATCATATCAGTATAATAAGAATTGTAGGTCGCATTATCGTCCTTAACCTTCTTAACCGCCTTAATCCTTTCGTAAACAGGATCATCGAGACATTTCTGATATTCGGCCTCATCGATATATCCAAGCTCCTTCATCTTCTTAAGAACGAGCTTTCTTCTCTTCGCATTCTCCTCAGGGTACACCGTCGGATCATACTGGTAAGGGTTCTGAGTGATACCTGCGATTACTGCTGCCTCTGAGATAGTCAGATTTGAGCACTTCTTATCAAAATACGCCTGCGATGCAGCCTCGACACCATTAACACCATGTCCGAGGTAGATAGTATTCAGATAATACTCAAGTATTTGTTTCTTACTGTATTTTTTCTCGAGCTCAACCGCCAGCGACTGCTCCTGAATCTTACGTTCAACAGTCTGCAGGAAGGTCGTCTCGTCTGCACCTACATTAAATACGTGGTTCTTGATGAGCTGCTGGGTTATGGTACTCGCACCTTCATCGAACTTACCTGAAAGCATTCTGACAGATACACGGAGGATACCTCTGATATCGATACCATTGTGCTCCCAGAATCTCTCATCCTCTATCGAAACAAATGCGTCGATGAGGCACTTAGGAATTTCATCATAATATACATAAATTCTGTTGGAATTGGCCATCGAAAGCGATGTATTGACTGTACCATTTGAGTTATAAATGGTACTCTTGAAGCCCTTCGGCTTTATGCTGATCTTGTTGATATCAGGGGAGTTGTCAAGTATTCCCTTCATCATACCGAAACCGGCACCGGCACAAACAACTACTATAAATACAAATGCCACAAGCACCAGCTTGAAAAGATTTATAAAAAGCTTTCTTGAGTATCTCTGAGATCTGGATACGAGTTTTTCCTTTATCTTCTCTGCACCATGTTTACTGTAGATCACTTTGCTTCCTCCTGTAGTCAGCCCGGCACTCCGGACAGGCAGTTTTTATGACTTCTGCATTTGGACATACTAAGTCATTCTGCATTACATACAGAGTATTATAACAATATCGCCACTCTTTTACAAGTGGCGATATCTTAAATATGTATTAATGTAATTCTTCGTCGATCACAGCCGATTTCTGTGATGCTGTGTCATAAATACTACTGCTCGTTCCTGTTATTTCTCTTGCGATCTGCAAGGAAGATTATTCCGGCTGCCGATAAGATCATCATAAATACAAGCATACCTGTCTGAGTCGGATCATCCGTCTTGGCTGTCTTATCTGTATTTGTTGTTACAACGATCTTGAATTCGACCTCGGTCGTCTTACCTTCTACTACGGTACCTGTAAGAACCTCAGTTGTCGAAACCTTGTAGCCGTCAGGAACCTTCTTGATTGTGATCGTATAATCACCTACCGGAACGTCCTTCAGAGTAACTCTTCCGACTTCATCGGTTGTGTAGGTCTTCTCTTCCTTGTCAGGATAAATAACTTCAACCTCTGCCTCAGGAACAACTCTGCTTGTTTCCTCTTCAACAACAGTGATAACGAGATTTCCAACCTCCTTATCCGGAGTCTCCTCCTCGTCAGTTGCCGGTGTATCATCTACTGTATCTTCAGGAGTTTCATCCTCTTCTTTAGCTTCTACCGGATTCTCAACCTGGTCGAGAATATAAGGAATATCATCGCCAACCGTAACCGTTGCAGTGCTGCCGTTTGAAGCCTCAGAATCATCTCCGCCGTTTATCACAATTCCAGGTCCTCCATTATCCTTGAGCGCTCCATCGAGAACCTTAACCTTAAGAGTAACCGTTCCTTCTTTTCCGGCCGGCACATCCTTCAGCGTCCACTTAACAACTCTTGTTGCATTGTTATATGCTCCATCATCTGACGAGCTGACATACTCTACATTGCCATCAAGCTTATCCGTGATAACAATATCAGCCTTTACATCCTTATAGTTCTTGTATGAGATTTCGTAGGTTATCTCATCATCAACCTTTACTGCGCCAAGTTTACCGGTTCCTTTGTATGGGCTTACTTCCTGTTTAACCGGTGATTCAGGAACAGGATTAATAACTTCTTCGAGTCCATATTCAGCACCATCTCCAATCTGAACTGTTGCTGTATTTTCGCCATTACTGTTCTTGCCACCGTTAACAACCTTACCCGGACCACCATTTGATTCAAGAGCACTTTCGAGCACTCTTACCGTAAGAGTAACCTTACCTTCTGCTCCGGCATCAACACCAGAAATATTCCAGGTAACCACACCATTGCTTAATTTACCACCATCAGAAGCTTCAACGAATTCAACATTTTTATCAAGCGTATCTTTGATGATCACATCACTATCAATACTCTTATAGTTTGTGTATGAAATCTCATAAACAATCTTATCCCCGGCCTGTAAAGCACCAAGTGTACCATTACCCTCATAAGGAGCAAACTCCTTCTTAGTCGGAGGGATTACCTTGTCGTAGACGTTTCTAACATAGAATTCAAGAAACTTGTTGAATTCTGTACCATATTCACCAACAACCTCAGGGATGCTCGAATAACTGTCGGATGCATCATTAAAATCATCCGTAAAATGTCTCTTATCATTATTAGGATCGCCCTGTCTCCATACATACTCAGTTTCAATGTAAGTATGGCTGTATTCCCAGGTGTTTCCATCTATATCCACAAATGATTGAGGAATAGTATCCTTATCCTCTGTAACATATATCATGCCCTCAGGAATAGAGTAATCATATACCGTACCTGTACCGTTTCCGTCTTCCGTATTATCAATTACGGTTTTTTTATCATGAACCTTGGTATAACCCGTTGTATCGACAACATCTCCTTTGTAGCTATCGACATTCTTATCAACTACGCTATCAGGATCTCCATCCTTTTTCACATATACAGCGTGTGTAAATGTAATATCCTTAGCTGGGATTATAGGATTTCCATCCTTATCCATTACCATGTTTTCAATCTCGATGGCGTATGGGCGAAGATTAACCGTTGATTCTCCGCTAAGGACAAAATCCATACCGCTAGTGCCGGAATTAAGTATAACTCCGGATACATTCGGATTATCTTCCGGATTTTCTCTCTGAAGTGGCGGACATTCGTTCTTTATATCAAAATAATCAAACGTAGCTTCAACTGTTACATCACCTTTTGTAAACAGAGCATTTCCATCAGGGTCATAAAGCTGACCATATTCAGGGTGATCATACATAAATTTAACTTCAGGTTCAGTAGCGGTAACCTTATAAAGTATACGACTTTTTAATCTATTTTTAGTCCATTCAGCACTGTTAGGTACCCACGTTAAGTCAGTCCTATTTTCGGAAATATCCACCGGTTCGCAATATGCAACCTTAAAAACGCCGTCTATACGAACCTGATTTTCACTATACTTTGTAGCATTATTAGAAGAATACCCTGTGATAATAAACTGGTTTTCAAGTTTGTCGCCAGGAGTACCATCATCATTTCTTTTATATGTCTCAATCAATGCTTCTCTTAAATGCTTCTGACTTACTTCATATTGCTGATTAACAATAAAAGACTTTACTGATTCAGGGCTATCACTGTCAACTGTCAATACCTTATTGCCATCTTTGTCATAGTAATCGCCATAAGCTAGAACAATGGTTGCCTGTACTGTATCCTTGATAGAAATATCAATATGATTGACCTGATGATTTCTTAGCATATTCAGGAGATAGGTATCATTGGGGTAGATCATATTCTCTATAACATGGATATATGCCTTAACATCATCCGCGCTTGCCAGGTAAAACTTAACTCCATCCCCTGTTGATTCTCCACCAACAATTGTTTTCTCATCTTCATCAATAGAAAGATATTTCCCACTTGCTACTGACTGGATAGTATTTGTAACATTATCATAAAAAATCTCGCACTCATCATCAAGTCTTTCAAGTGTAGTAATTGTATTCGGCTTTACATTTTGATTTTCCTTTTTTTCTACACTGGTTACCTGTTCCTGCGATATAGCTTCTTTAGCTGATGGATCAATAAATGTGTAGCCATTTAATGTAGCCTGATCATCTGAACCATAATCATAACCGTCAGATACATACTTCAAAACTGCCTTACCATCTTTTTTATAATAAGTCCACGCAAACGCATCATCTGCGACCAGTTTGCCACTATCAGCATCATAGCTAAGCGCCTTTGATAATGAACCATCAGCCTTAACTGTGTATACATTATCACCTTTTTTAGCCACTATTATATATGGTCTCCCCTGTTCATAATACGAGTTTCCATATTCAGAATTATCATCAGTACTGATACCATCATATTCCGGTGGTTGGCCAACAACGACAGTTGCTGTTACCGAAAAGCTCTCCTGCTCATAAACGATCTCTGAAGCGTCGCTGTTAACGTCGATATCAGAGATGACTTCTGTGCCATCCTCCGCGAAGTGAACGATTGAAAGTTCATCATCTGAAGATATTTCCGGCGCGTCGTCGTATTCGATCTTAATCTCAACAGGTGAAAGTGGTTCGACCTTCTCCCCGTTCCAGAGTATTTCGATGTCGAAGAATCTTGCGTAAGCTATGCTGTCTGCAGAATCACAGTCAAGCGCATTAACTGACTCTGACAGATAATACTCGTACTCTGCTGTTCCTTCCTTAATCTCGCGTACAGCAAGAGACAACTCGCTTTCCGGATACGGAAGGCTTCCTGCAGGTGCATTTACGGTTATGCTTGCACCGCTTTCCTCCACGCGAACGAAGAGAGTTTTGGCACTCTCATCAACCTTTTCGTTCTGAATAAATTCAGCTGAGGCATCATTCTGTGTCGCCTCCTCCGGCTCCTGCTGTGCGTCATTGTTCGTCGCAATCTCGGTATCAGTAGTTTCCGAAGCCGTAACCTGTTTGTAGCCTTCAGGTCTGGCGAGTGAGAACAACATAGCAACAACTGCAAAGAGCGCAAAAAATCTTTTGTGTCTTTTGATTATTTCTTCCATTGATCACCCTCCTTAATTAATAATTTTTTTGCACACAAAATACTATCTTCATTATAACTGAAAAAGCCGCAGAAAACAAGCAAATACACGTCTTCAACGGCTTACAACATGGTATTTTAGACAAATGCAGAAATTTGTCACATTTCTATGATTTTCGTTGCGAGCTTTTCTCTGAATCTCGAGTCATGCTCAACCACGATCATCGTTGGCTTGTACTTCTCGATCAGCTTCTCTATCTGCATCCTTGAAAATACATCTATATAGTTCAACGGCTCATCCCAGATATATAAATGCGCCGATGTAAGCAGGCTTGAAGCGATCAGTACCTTTTTCTTCTGCCCTTCCGAATAATCTTCCATATTCTTCTCGAACTGAATTCTGCTCATATCAAGCTTACGGAGCAGTGTCAGGAGCAGACTGTAATCAAGCCCCTGCTTCTCTGCGTATTCCTTCAGGTTGCCCTTCAGATGCGATGTATTTTGGTCGATGTACGAGATCACAAGTCCGCTGGCTGTCTCAATCTTCCCGAAAGTAATCACCTTGCTGTCATTGTTAGATCCATATTCTGCTTCTTCCTGACCATTTTGCCCTTTATCACCGGAATTCGCTTTCTTCGTATCTCTAAGTATCGCTTTGATCAGACTTGACTTTCCGCATCCATTCTCGCCATTCAAGAAGAGTATGTCGCCCTGCATGAGCTGGAACGTGATTCCTTTAAACACCGGTTCAGCCCCCTCGTAAGACAGCTCGAAGTCTCTGCACTCCACCAGGCATTTCTTGTGATGCGTGAGCGGCATAAGCTTTAGGTCATCCACCTTCTCGATATCCTTCAGAAGCCCTTCTTTCTCCTCGATCTCGCGGTCTATCCTCTTTTCGAAGTTCTTCACTCTTGACTGCATCTTCTTGGTCTTCGCTCCAATAAAACTTCTTGTAGAAATACATCTGTCATTCTCCTTTACCGGATCAAAGCCTATCTTCGTGTTTTCATTCTTTTCAGCCCATCGTCCGGCTCTGTCCGCCGAGGTCTGAAGCTTTGCGATCTCCTTTTTATGCTTCTCATTTTCTGAGATTGCGAAAGCATCCGCCTTCTCCTTATTCTCCCACCAGGTGCTGAAGTTACCGGCCACCACTTCAATCGACTCGCGGTTAAGCACCAGCATATGGTCAGCAACCGCATCCAGCAGGTCTCTGTCGTGGGATACAAGGATGAATCCCTTCTTCGAAGCAAGGTATTTCTTTATGATCTCTCTTCCGCCTTTATCGAGGTGATTTGTCGGTTCATCGATCAGCAGGAACTCATTCTCGCCCGAGAAAAGCACTGCCAGCATGGCCTTCGTTCTCTCCCCGAAGCTAAGAGTCTTGATCGGTCTGTAAAGTATCTCCGGGTCAACACCCAGGCTGTTCAGCTCACAGACCACTTTCCAGCCTTCCACGCCCGGCTTCCACTTCTCAGACAGTTCATCAGCCGTCTTTGTCATTTCATCCGCCTCAATTTTGTAAGGAAAATAGTCAAATACTTTGTCCGTCGTTATGCTTCCTGTGTATTCGTATTTCCCCAGCAGAAGGTTCAGAAAGGTCGTCTTGCCCTTACCGTTTCTTCCAATAAACCCAAGTTTCCAGTCTGTATCGACCGAAAACGAAACATTTTCAAATATATTGTCAAAGCTGCCTTCATAACAGAAAGTCAGATTCGAAACCTGTAATAATGACATTTTTACCACCCCTGTTCCGCACTCTAATACCGGAATTAATTATTGGATATTTTTTCGCGGTATTCCTATTGATCTTCCTTATCGGGATATTACTCTTTAGTTTTCTCATCCCATCAAATACTACATGTTCTATTTTCTTCTTACTCATTTTTGAGACCTCCTCTTTACTGCATAGATGTAGCTCGCCTCTCCTCATCTACGCAAAAACACCGCAAGAATAATCCTGCGGTGTTTTTTCTCAAATCGAGCAAAAATACGCCTGCCAAACAAGCAGAACATGCCAAACATTTAAAGAGAACCACTATGAATTATTTCTTGCATCACAAGAGACTACACGCATAAACCGCGTCGCTCTTACCAACTGATTTGATTATCTGCAAGAAATACTTCTCATCGGTTTCCTCCCGTTTTCTATAGAATCGCTGTCCGTCAGCTTTCGTCCGTCAGCAGACTAAGAATATCAATATTCTTCTGAAAATGCAAGCACAACATTTTATACTTGTAATATAAAACCTTAGAACTTCGCATACCCACACTCTTCCTTCGTCGGGCCGTCTATTCCCGACTCGTAGCGTGCACGGAATTCCATATTGATATCGCGTATTTCCTTCTTGCCGTCTATATAGTCCTGATACATTTCAGCAAGTCCTGCCATGCATCCGTCGCAGGAGCCATTTACATTTCCGATTGACTCCGCAACGATCTGCTCACGCTGCTGGCGCGTAGTATCCTTTATCAGTATTGATTTAAATTCGTCCATATCTGCAACCTCTTATCAAGTTTATATGTTCAAGCTCTTCTGTCCAATCACCTGTTTGAATCGTAAAGGCATGATTACTTTGCCTCATTAAACGAGGCAGCCGCTTTCTCGGCGATCATCCTTCTCTTTGCCAGCGTCTTATCGAACAGTTCTCCTGCTATCTCAGGAAGCTTATCATACACCACCTGAGTGCCCTCCTGAGTGATGCCGCCCTTCGTAGCAACTCTCGTAACAACCTCTTCGAAAGTCATCTCTTTACGGAGCATCAAGTCTCCGGTCGCACTCATGGTATTCAGCACCATATTTACTATCTGGTCATCCGGGATCTGTGTATGATTCCTCGCCTCTTTACAGATAACATCAAATATTGATGCAATAAAGCCCGGCATGCAGCTTACAAGCTCAGAGCCCATGCCCATCTCGTTCTCCGGAAGCAATAAACTTATCGGCAAGCATCTTCCCCATACTGCCATATCCTATTATCCTAGTGTTAGCATCTAATTAGTACAATTTAAAATGAGATTTCCCCTTAAAATATTGTATAATCTAAAGAAGGAGGAACTCATTATGTCACGAAAAAAAACTCATCACACCAAACAGTTCAAGCTGGATGCTATCAACTATCGCAAGGAGCATCCTGATCTTACACAAATTGAATGTGCCAAAAACTTAGGAATAGGTGTCAGCACTCTCGCTCGTTGGGAATCCCAGTTCAGAGATAACGACGGTGATATTCCGGTTATTGGTTCCGGTAGCTACGCTTCTGAAGAAGAAAAAGAAATTGCTCGTCTTAAGCGTGAACTCCGTGATGCACAGGATGCACTTGATGTGTTAAAAAAAGCCATCGGCATTCTGGGAAAAGACTAACAGAAGCTATCTATACAGAAGTTTCTGCCAAGGTAGAGATTGCCAAAGTAACTGGACGCCGCGTCTCTATCTCCGGAATGCTGAAAATTTTAGGCGTGTCTCGCTCTGGATACAGATCCTTTCTTAATCGAAAGGTCTCTCCAACTCGTCAGCGTAAAGAAGCTGTCAAAAAGGAAATCCAGAATATCTATGATGCTTCAAAGCAGAATTACGGCGCTCCTAAAATAGCTAAAGAACTTCGTAAATCTGGTAAAACCATAAGTCAACGCACTGTAGGTAAATACATGCGTGAAATGGGCATTCGTGCCCAATGGACTAAACCTTGGACTACTACTACCAGAGATTCTGATTTTAGTAAAGAGCTACACAATGTTCTTGATGAACAGTTTAATCCAGAACGTCCAAACGCTGTCTGGTGCACAGATATCACTTATATTTGGACCAATGATGGCTTTGTGTACCTCAACTGCGTTATGGACTTATATGCCAGGAAAATCATTGCCTGGACGCTTGCTGATACTATGGAAGTATCGACAGTTATTGAAACAATCAGCAAAGCGAAAGCTTGTCGTAACATCGAGCAGCCACTTATTATTCACTCTGATCGTGGTAGCCAGTATGTTTCAAATGCCTGGCGCGAAGCCACTGAAAAGATGCAGAGAAGCTATTCTCACAGCGGTTATCCTTACGATAACGCCTGCATCGAATCTTTCCATTCCTTGATTAAAAGAGAATGGCTTAACAGATTTAATATCATTAACTACAAACATGCCTACAGGCTTGTTTTTGAGTATATTGAAACCTTTTATAATACCGTTAGGATTCATAGCCATTGTGATTACATGTCACCTAACGACTTTGAAAAACTGTATGAGAGGGTTATGTCTCTGCCGGCAGCTTAGCCGGCAGAACTTCTCATTTTATTTTGTGCTAAATCTTGACACAGGACCATACCTACATTCATGATCCTCTCAACCTTTCACTAATCAAACATTAACACATCAGCCTTTTACTATCTTCAAAAACTTCTTATCATTCATCTGTTCGTTCGACACATATTCTCCGTCATAGAAGAATGCATACGTCGTGACCGGAGTCGGTGCATTCTGAGCAGCCTCTTTACTCTCAATCTTCACAGCCTTGAAGTCGATTCCATTTTGTTTTGCAGTCTCTTCAAGAATCGGAACGTATTTTGCATTAAACGGACACTGATTTGTATAATAAAGCACATAGCCCTTTTCTTCAATATGCACCTTCTTAGCACACTCCTTAAACTTAGGCTTTTCAGCGTCCTCGTCAAACGGAAGGTACCACAGCTGTATTCCATTATCAGCCTCATCAGCCACTTCAAAGCCCTTATATTTCAGGAATTTGGGATCTGCCAGAAATGGTTTCTTCTTGGCCGCCGCCAATATGCAAAGCCCTTTCTTACCTTTCTCTTTACTGTCACGAATACATTCATTCAGAAGTTCACTCGAATATCCATGGCCCTTAAAGGAGCCGGAAACCCACAGGCAGTCAATATACATATATCCCGCCGCATCAATCGGATTCCAGGCATATTCAGCCGGAATATACTCGATAAAGCACTTTCCTCTTTCCACACTCTTCAGAAATACAAGCCCTTCCTCGAACCTGTCCGCAAGCCACGCCTTCTTCGACGAAACCTGCACGTCTTTATTGTTGGAAATCGCACAACAGATGTGCTCCTCCTCCAGATTATCCTTCGTCACCTGAATATACTCCATACTTAACCCTCCTTCTATGTGGTTGTTGCCGGGAAGCCCACTGGTTCCCCGGCAATTAGTATTTTCAACTTAATTTGTATTTCCGTCTGGTTATCACGGCATTACTCAACCGGAAAACATGCTTCAGTAACATATTCATCCGGGTTATTTGTCTGTGCCGGACTTACATGATATATGCAGAACATCGGGCTGTCTGCAAGCTTGTAGCCATTCTCCTTGATCCACGACATAGCTGTTGCCGTTGCATCTGTCATCTGCTCATAGCTGCCCTTGATTATACAACTTGCAACTTTGACTGCAGGGATGGTCTCGAACTTCACATGCTCACTGTCTTCATACTGTCCCTTCACGGTCATCCATGCGATTATCTCAACATTCTCTTCCTTGTATTCCTTATCGAGGAAGCTGCAGCCTGCAAGACAAGGCTCTGCAGGAACCAACGGTGCTTTATACTCCTTCATCATATTCCAAGCCATCTGCTCATCCTCATAACGTGGAATGATCATGTGAACTGTTGCTGCATACCTCTCTGGTATGGTTTTTACTGTAACATCGTATTTCATATTTTGCTCCTTTCTCAGCCTCTTTCGGGCTGTATCCAGAAGCATCAGCTTATACTCCGTTTCCTTCGAAATCTTCTCCAGTTCCTTCTGCCTTTCAAGCAGGAATTCATCGAACCGTTCCTTATCATCATATATTTCGAGAATACGGATGATATCCGCAAGCGCAAAGCCCATATCCTTAAGGGCGGTTATCCTTCCAATTGTGAATAACTGTTCCTCTCGGTAATAGCGGTATCCGGTAAACTCATCAATCTCTGCCGGTTTCAGCAGGCCGATATCATCGTAGTGGCGAAGCATCCTGATACTTACTCTGGATAGTTTTGAAAAATCTCCTATTTTTAGCATTCTTTTCTACCTCCATGGATGTATTTTTTCTGAGCTCACTACGACTGTAATCCCTACCATAATGTTAGAGTCAATACCCAAATTGAAAAATGTTTTATTCTTTCTTCCACTGAAATTTCTTCAGGTCAACTCTGCCGTCCACAACCTCAACGCCCTCAGCCATAAGCATCTCTCCCTGCTTCCAAGCTCCTCCGAAGGCATAGTTTCCTGCAAGTTCGCCCTTCGCATTGACAACTCTGTGACACGGTATCACAGAAAGGTCCGGATTCTTATGCAATGCATTTCCGACTGCCCGCGCCATCTTCCTGTCGCCCGCCTCCTCTGCAACCTGTGCATAGGTGGCAACGCAGCCCTTCGGTATCCTCTTCACGGCTTCATATATTCTCTTTGTCGGGCTGTCGGATATCAGATCATAACTTTCAGCAATCATAAGCTTAACATCCTTATCCGGTATACTTCCGTCAAGAATGATCGTATTCCAGTGTTCCTTATTCTGGTGATACCCCGGAATTACCGACTCATACAGTTTCCGCCAATAATATGCCTTCTCCGGATCCACCTTTACATTCAGGTTAATATATCCGTCCTTCTCATAGGTCCACAGAAAGGCCTTCTTGTTATCCTTAAATCTGACCAGCTGCCAGTTTGTATCCGAAAACGGTGTGTCCAAATATGTATCCGGAAACGATAGTCCGTATTTTAGTGCCTGTTCTCTTGTTTTCATTTTATCCAAGCCCCCATTTATTATAAGCCACACAGTCATTATTTATATATCAATCGAGTCATATTATGCTGATCATCCGCTTCATACATATGATCATTTTGTCTTATTCCGTCTCGTCCTTTTCCATCTTATGCCGCCTCGTCCTTTTCCGTTTATGTCGATTATTTCTTCCTACGCCGCTTCATCTTCTTCATATATATCGATCAGCTCATCGTATTCTGAAATGACATCAGAAAAACGCTGTTTTACATCTTCCAGTTTATACATTCCGTTTTCATCAGCTTCGAGGCCTTCAAGCTTAAGACTATATATTCCCGGATCATTTGCCTCGTCAAGCAATGACAGTTCACGTAGCTGTTCTGTCTTCTGATATACAAGATCCAGACTTACCATTTTATCACCGTCCCTGTTCGTCCACACGCTTATAACAAGCTTTGAACCTATAGGCGTCTTCTTCTCTATAGTTTCCGGCAGGCTGTAATCCTCAACCCTCAGAGCCGCCAGAACACTTGCAATATTTGAATCATGACCACAGAGGAACGTGAACTGTCTGCCCTCTGTTGAAAGCTCACTATTTATCTCTTCAAGTAGCGGATGTGCCACATTTATCGCTACTAACGGTGTGGTAAACAGCACATCGCCATACACATCCTTGATCTCGGAAATAGCTTCCCAGTCCTCCGTAGAAAGCTCATGACCGAAAGCCGCCTTTGTCTTGTCCGGCTCTTCATAATACTGCAGAACAAGAGCATCGCTCACCTGACAAGCTGTCTTAAGAGAACCGCTTACTCCCGGTTCCTTTCCTTCCTCGATGGTGAACTGCGAATCATCAGTAACAAAACCACTGAACTTTCCGTTTTTAACATCCTCTGACTCCTCTGCATCTATAACATCCAGAAGCAGTTCGTAATTATCACTCAGGCCTTCGATCACAGAATCAAAGTGTTCGTGCATCTCCTTATTCACGTCAGCCGCATATTCATCCGACATATAAGTAAAAACCGGATTAAATACAGGATCCATAGTATCAAACTCACTGTGATACTCTATATCCATATTATCGACCGGCAGAAGCCCGGCCGCAAAAAACTGTGCAGTGGCGATAGTTCTCTGCTTTGAATTGGCATAAATACGTACTGCTCCATCCTCCGGATGATAGTTCGGCTGAAACAATCCCTCTTCCTCAAGCCACTTTCGGAAATACTGTCCCATCTCTGTCTCAAGCGTTCCGCCTCTTACAGAAAGCTGGCTTGCCTCTGACGACCACTCAAACCACTTGTGTGGTGTGATGGTATCAAGTGCAGATCCACTGCCACTTAATGGAGAGCGAATATTGTGCCTGCTGAGCACAACTACCTGTTCAAGAGTATAGCCCTCACGTGAGAGGGTTGTCCTCATATTTTCATCAGCCGGAGCATCCGGTTTTTGGTTATCCACTATTTCGGTTGTTGCAACTTCTGTCTTATCCTCTTCAGTTGTATTAATCTCAACATCGTAATCCTGCTCAGTATACTGCCGGTCAGCCTTCTTAATCGACTCAGGATAGATCTCCTTAAAATCATTTTTCATTGAAACAGGAACATATCCCATTTCAGAATATTGCGCCGATTTTTCATTCCAATCAGCATCGCCCCATTCCCTTACATCATCGTCCGCAACGATCATATATGCTTCTGACGGATAAGGATTTCTGTCATCAAGGACATAATTCATCATACTCGTGTCACTTCCACTGTTTCCGAAAGCAAGCACCGGACGCTGCCCTATTTCACGTTCAATCCAAATAGCTTTATTGGCATTCAGATTCTTCTGAATGAATTCTCCTGTAATAACCAGCTCATCACCATTTTCGTATTTGTAATCCATATTTGACTGAATATCTTCGTAACCCTTCTCCTTCACTTCGAACTCTGTTCCGATCACATGAGAAGGCAAAATATATTCAGCTATAGGCGAATTATCAATGATTGCTCTGGTGGTTGTTCTCTCAGTACCGCTCACAACATAGATAGTAAATCCATTGTCGTACAGATATTTTACAAGCTCCACCATCGGCTGATAAAAACCGTCTATATATCGCATATTCTGAAAACCATCAGCAGCCTTTTTACCAAATTCAACGGCGTAATCATATAACTCGCCAACGGTCATTCCGGCATAAGCCTTCGCAAAGTTCCTTGCAAGCTCCTCGCCTGCCTTATAACCCGGCTTGATCTCAGCTGCGGCAGCCTTCAGTTCATCCGACACCTTATCAGGATGATCCTTCAGGCAGTAATTAATAAACATCATCGTATCATAATATGTGTAAAAGGTCTCACAAGTGAGGGTTCCATCCATATCAAATACAGCTATACGATCCTCTTCCGGAATAAAACTCTCCTTATCGTCTTTATTTGTCACCTTTTTTACATAACTTCTCAGGCTTTCCGCAGCAGCAGAGTCCGCCGCCCAGTAGGTCGAAAGTGCATTTGCCTCTTTCTTTTTTTCCTTCTTTTTCCCGCAGCCGATTATACTCAGGCAGCCAGCAAGCATAATTGCAGCCAGAAATAATGGAATAATACGTCTATTCACTTTTTTAGATTTACGCATATTTACTTTATTCATTTCTACCCTCCGTCACTATAGACATCTCATCCGATTCCGCGCGGACAAGAAAATTAATTTCAAATACCATTATAAATACAGATCATTCAGCACTTATATATCCCAACTCAGTGTAATTCATACCGTTTTTGCCTCGTTCTGACTTCATGAGTGAAATACGTTTCACTGTCATCTCACTCCTGCCGATGCACTCAGCCGGTATCCTCTGATCACTTTTAAAAGCCACCTTTCTGATAAGCGTCACATGTGATTTGAATTTCTTGTTATCAAATATGATGCCGGCTTTAGCAAGTGTATGTCTAAACTTTTTAGCAATCGCTGCCAGAACAGGTTCCGAAGTAGTCCCTACCCAAAGAAGATCCCCGAACATCCCATATCCATCAAGCTTCAGATTGAAAGGCCGGAAATCCACCCTCTCCATCGCCTCAAGCACAGCATCCGGGTCATTGTATTCTCCAATAAAGGCAAGTGTCAGATGCAGATTCTCTTCCTTGGTATAGTTTCCAATAGCACCGATCTTACGAAGCTCATCCTGAAACGTCGTAAGTTCATCAACGATTTCCTTGTCAAATTGTACCGCGATAAATAGTCTCATATTTCTCGATAAGGCCTTATTTTTATAGCCGCCTCACACTATCAAATACAACTGTTATCATCTTCTTTAATATACCACAATTTCAATTCACTGAACATATATTGTTACTGATACATGTTCCCATATTCTTTAGCTTGCTGTTACAGGATGTTTATATATAAAAATTGGGATACCGACCTACGCCGATATCCCGATGTATTTTGTCACAATGTTAAATTTGTCTATCATCTTCTTTTATTGATCTGAAAATCCCGGCTAAAACTGCACCGGAGATATTATGCCATACAGAGAATATCGCCCCCGGAACTGTAGCCATAGCAAGATCAGGAAATGCTGAACCCGCAAGTGATGTTGCAAGCCCTGAATTCTGCATACCTATCTCAATCGATACAGCTTTTTTACGCGCCAGATCCATTCTGCATACCACTCCGATCAAAAATCCGGCCGCATATCCAAGCAGATTATGGAGAATAACAATAGCGAAGATAATAGCTCCTGTGGATAATATTTTCTCACTATTATGCGATACAACCGAAGCAATGATGAGGCATATTGCTGTGATCGATACCATAGGAAGAACATTCTTTACCTTTTCTGTGTATTTCCCTAAAAATCTGTTTATGATTATTCCAAGTCCTATCGGAATGATAACAACCTGAATAATGGATAAAAACATTGTTTTAACATCAACATTTACCGAAGTTCTGAGATATAGATAAGTAAGTGCCGGAGTGAGAATTGGTGCAAGCAGTGTATTTATGCTTGTCATTCCAACAGACATTGCGGTATCACCCTTGGAAAGATATGTTATTACGTTACTCGATGTACCGCCCGGACAGGTTCCGACAAGTACCACTCCTACAAGCAATTCGTTGCTTAGTCCAAATATTTTCCCGAGCAAATATGCAAGTGCCGGCATAACAACAAACTGCGCTATACATCCTATGATGACATCTTTTGGCTTTTTGAAGACAACCGCGAAATCGCTCAGCCTCATGGTCAGTCCCATGCCAAACATTATTACCATCAAAAGGTAATTTATCCAGTCTGTCTCTATCCAAAGGCACGTTTTGGGTACAAATAGCGCCACTACTGCTACGACCAAAACTATGACAGCCATAAATTTTCCTACAAATTCACTTACTTTTTTCATTAATGCCTCCGCCGTATGTACTTGAAGTAATCCTGTAAAATACCTCACAGAAACAGCACAGCATTTATAATACCATCATGTCCGGTATGTTTCAAGTTAAGCAACAACCAGCTTGCCATCCACAGCATCAATTATAAGCTTCTGTCCGATACTGATAGCCCCGCCGAGTATATGCCTTGCGACAAGCGTCTCAACATTCTTCTGCAAATATCTCTTTAGCGGTCTTGCACCGTAGATTGGATCATATCCGCCATCAATGATAAGCTCCTTCGCCTTGTCCGTAAGTTCTATACTTATCTCCTTATCCTCAACCCTCTTATTAAGATCCTTCATCAGAAGGTCGATGATATTCTTGATGTTTTCCTTCGTAAGCGGCTTGAACATGATCATCTCATCGAGACGGTTCAGAAATTCCGGTCTGAAATGCAACTTCAGCATATTATTTACCTGATCAGCCGCCTCCTTCTTGATATTACCGTTCTCGTCGATACCCTCAAGCAGGAACTCTGAACCAATATTTGAAGTCATGATCAGTATCGTATTCTTGAAATCGACGGTCTTACCCTTCGAATCAGTAATACGTCCGTCATCAAGTATCTGGAGCATCACATTAAATACATCCGGGTGCGCCTTCTCAACCTCATCGAAGAGAACAACCGAGTAAGGCTTTCTCCTGACTGCTTCGGTCAGCTGGCCACCCTCGTCATATCCAACATATCCCGGAGGCGCTCCGATAAGCCTTGCCACACTGTGCTTCTCCATATATTCACTCATATCGATACGGACTATGCTTGCTTCATTATCGAAAAGTGCTTCAGCAAGTGTCTTCGCAAGTTCAGTCTTACCTACACCTGTAGGTCCGAGGAACAGGAACGAACCGATAGGCTTCGTAGGATCCTTGATTCCTGCCTTTGAACGGATGATTGCATCACTTACAAGTTCAACTGCCTCATCCTGTCCAACTACCCTCTTATGAAGCTGCTCAGCCAGATGAAGAGTCTTATTTCTCTCAGTTTCTGTAAGCTTTGCAACAGGGATGCCTGTCCACTTTGAGATGATCTTCGCGATCTCATCCTCAGTAACTGTCTCGTGGATAAGCTGTCTGTCCTTATCATTAACCTTATCCTCCAGAGCCTCCAGTTCCTTCTGCAGCTGTGGAAGCCTGCCATACTGAAGCTCTGCAGCCTTGTTCAGGTCGTATCTTCTCTGGGCGATTTCTATCTCATCCTTAACGCTTTCTATCTCTGAGCGGAGCTCTCTGACCTTATCAACCTCGGCTCTTTCATTGTCCCAGGTTGCCTTCATGCCCTTTTCCTGCTCCTTAAGCTCTGCCAGCTCCTCCTCAAGATTCTTCAACCTTTCACGACTGAGATTATCCTCCTCGTTCTTAAGCGCCTCTTTTTCGATCTCAAGCTGCATGATACGTCTTGATATCTCATCAAGCTCTGCAGGCATAGAATTAAGCTCGGTCTTGATCATCGCGCAGGCTTCATCTACCAGGTCGATTGCCTTATCCGGAAGGAATCTGTCAGTGATATATCTGTTGGAAAGCACTGCCGCTGAAACCAGCGCACCATCCGATATCTTTACACCGTGATAAACCTCATAACGGTTCTTGATACCACGAAGTATTGATACTGTATCCTCAACTGTCGGCTCGGAAACCGTAACCGGCTGGAAACGTCTCTCAAGTGCCTTATCCTTCTCGATGTATTTTCTATACTCGTCGATGGTCGTTGCGCCTATACAATGCAGCTCACCTCTTGCAAGAAGCGGCTTAAGCATATTTCCGGCATCCAGCGATCCGTCAGTCTTGCCTGCACCGACTATAGTATGAATCTCATCGATGAACATGATGATCTGGCCGTCAGATTTCTTAACCTCGTCAAGAACAGCCTTCAGCCTTTCCTCAAACTCACCTCTATACTTAGCGCCGGCAATAAGTGAACCCATATCAAGCGCAAATATTTCCTTATCCTTCAGCGAATCCGGAACATCTCCCTTAACGATACGCTGAGCAAGTCCCTCGATCGCAGCCGTCTTACCAACGCCCGGCTCACCGATCAGAACCGGATTGTTCTTGGTCTTACGTGAAAGGATCCTGATGATATTTCTTATCTCGCTGTCACGTCCGATGACCGGATCAAGCTTCTGCTCTCTTGCACGCTGAACAAGATTGTAGCCGTATTTTTCAAGAGCATCATAAGTATCCTCCGGATTCTCGGTTTCAACCTTCTTGTTCTTCCTGACATCTGCAAGAGCCTTCAGGAATTCATCCTTCTTGATGCCGTAATCCTTAAATATCTTCTTAATACTGTCGCTCGGACTGTCCAGAAGACCAAGGAATATGTGCTCAACGGATATGAAGGCGTCGCCCATCTTCTTCGCCTCATCCTCAGCCTTCATGATAACTCTGCTTGCATCCGTACCCATATAAAGGTCGGTATTCGATCCGCCAACCTTAGGAAGGCTTGCAACCGCTCTCTCTGCAGCACCTGTAACAGCATCTGTATCTATATTCATCTTCTTCAGAAGTTTAACAATAAGGCTGTCCTCAATAAGAAGAAGGCTGTACAGGACATGCTCTACTTTGATCTCCTGATTGCCATATTCCATCGCCTGTTTCTGGCAATTCTCTATCGCTTCCAACGATTTCTTTGTGAATTTTTCTGCATTCATCTCTGCACCTCCTACGTATATTTTCTCTTGTTAGCACTCACCGCATTCGAGTGCTAACAATTATGTTATACACCCGCTCTTGTTCATTGTCAATAGTGAAAATAGCTCGAATGGATGATTCCGTACATAATGTATAATCGCCCTAGCTGAGCAGATACATGTGTTTTCGAGACAACCTCTCGGACGTGACGGGTCCCCTAACGGCCGCTTCGCTCGCTAAACTCTCAGCCACCTCCTTCGTCGGCGTCTGAATCGTTAAGCGCCGAGACCCACAACGGTCTCGAAAACACATATACCTGCCGCGCGGGCGAACATAACAAAAGCCCGGAATCATTCATCCGAGCTTTCAATAGTATTATAACAATAATTTAGTTTAAGATAATATTGTTCAGCACACCCTCAAGGTATTCCTGCGCACCGGACACAGGTGTTGCAACACTCTTCATGTCAGCCGCTCTCTTAGCAAGCTCCTCCAGCGTAGCCTCTCCGCTTCTGATCTTCTTACCGATCTCCGAATCAAAGCTGCTGTATTTCTTATCGATGAAGCCTTCAATTCTTCCATCCTCGATCATCTCAGCTGCCTTTAAGAGACCAAATGCGAAGGAATCCATACCAAGGATGAATGCATGGAACATATCCTCGTAAGTATTACTTGGACGTCTGTTCTTTGAATCGAAGTTGATACCTACAGGAAGTCCGCCATTCTTAACGATCTCATACATAGCAAGTGTTGTATCGTAAACATTGCTTGGGAAGCAGTCTGTATCCCATCCAAGCATTGTATCGCCCTGGTTAGCATCGATAGAACCAAGCATACCGTTGATACGGCTGATTCTAAGCTCATGCTGGAATGTATGTCCTGCAAGTGTTGCATGATTAGCTTCGATGTTCATCATGAAGTCCTTCTCGAGACCGTACTCCTTAAGGAAGCCGATTGCTGTTGCAGCATCGAAATCATACTGATGCTTCATTGGCTCCTTCGGCTTTGGCTCGATAAGAAATACACCTTCAAAGCCGATGCTTCTACCGTAGTCTCTTGCCATCTTCATGAGGTTAGCTATATTTTCCTGCTCGAACTTAACCTTAGTATTAAGGAGTGTTTCATAGCCCTCACGGCCTCCCCAGAATACATAGCCCTTACCGCCGAGCTTAACTGTTATATCGATTGCCTTCTTAACCTGAGCTGCTGCGAAGCAGTAAACATCAACATCATTTGTGCTTCCTGCGCCGTTCATGAAACGTGGGTGGCTGAACATATTTGCAGTTCCCCAGAGGCACTTAATATCTGTTCCAGCAGTCTTCTCAAGGATGTAATCGGAAATAATATCAAGATACTCATTTGTCTTATTGATATCATCCTGCTCAGGAACAAGATCAACATCATGGAAGCAGTAATACTTGATACCCAGCTTCTTCATGAACTCGATACCTGCATCAACCTTTGCCTTTGCGTGCTCGATGGTTCCCTCTTCAGATGCTCCGAAGCTCTTGTCGATAGTTCCTCTACCGAACATATCAACGCCAGTTGCTCCAAGATTATGCCACCATGCCATAGCAAATGGCAGATGCTCCTTCATAGGCTTGCCCATAACAACCTTCTCAGGATCGTAGTATTTGAAACTGAAAGGATTCTTGCTCTGTGGTCCCTCGTATTTGATCTCAGGGATGTTCTTAAATATCTCGCTCATTTTAAACCTCCGTTTATATGTTATATTTCTCTTTTGATCACTTGCTCATACCGGCTGATTCCGGCTTGTTCTATAACTTATGAAATAACTCTTAGTACAGTGGAAGTACCGCTCCAACGTATTTCTTATATTCCTTATATCTCTCCTCATAAAGAGCTGTAAGTTCTGGTTCCGGAACAACCTCTTCCTTGTATCTGATGATCTTCTCCTTAGCCTCAGCCACGTCCTTATAATGTCCACAGGCAACTGCCGCGAGGATCGCACCGCCAAGAGCCGGGCCTTCATCGTTCTCCGGTGTGAGAAGCTTGAGATTCATGACATTTGCGATGATCCTTCTCCAGAGCGGGCTCTTCGCCCCGCCTCCGCATATAGTCGACTCCGTCACCTCGATACCAAGACTTCTCGCAACCTCGAGCGAGTCCCTGAGTCCGAAGGCTACGCCTTCAAGTACCGCGAGTGACATATCCTCTCTGGAGCTGTCCATCCTCATTCCCATGAAAGCGGCCCTCAGTCTTGGATTATTATACGGAGATCTTTCTCCCATCAGGTAAGGGAGGAAAAATACACTATTTTTACCGAGCTTATTCATCTTCGCCTGCTCTGCCGCATAATCGCTGTCATTTAAGACATCATCCATCCACCACTTATTGCAGGACGCTGCCGAAAGCATACATCCCATAAGGTGGAAGCCGCCATCTGCATGGCAGAAGCTATGAAGTGAATTGTATTCATCAACAAGGAACTTGTCGGATGTGATAAATATGGTTCCTGAAGTTCCAAGTGAAAGATTGCATTTTCCTGCGCCGCAGGCTCCTGTTCCGATAGCCGCTGCAGCATTGTCGCCTGCACCTGCAGCAACCTTTATCTCACCGGTGAGTCCAAGCTGTGACATGATCTCCGGAAGCACTGTTCCTACCGCATCGTAGCTTTCGTGAAGCGTAGGAAGATACTCTTCCTTGATACCGCAGATATCTATCATCTCCTTCGACCATCTCTTATTCTTCGTATCCAGCAGAAGCATACCTGCCGCATCCGAATAGTCAGAACTTGAAACGCCTGTAAACTTATAAACTATATAATCCTTAGGCAGCATAACCTTCCTGATACGGCTGAAGTTCTCCGGCTCATTCTTCTTCATCCAGAGTATCTTCGGTGCTGTAAACCCGGCAAATGCAATATTTCCGGTGTACTCCGAAAGCTTCTCCCTGCCTATCTCATTATTCAGATAATCAACCTCGTCCTGCGTTCTTCCGTCATTCCAGAGTATCGCAGGTCTGATCACCTCATCATTCTCATCAAGGACCACAAGGCCGTGCATCTGGCCGCCTATTCCGATTCCGTTGATGCTGCCGGTGAAGCCCTCCGATATTTCCCTGATACCGGCTATTGACTGCTGATACCAGTCCTCCGGATTCTGCTCAGACCAGCCGTCCTTCGGAAAAAACAAAGGATATTCCTTTGAAATACTCTTCACTATCCTTCCGTCATCATCCATCAAAAGAAGCTTGACTGCGGACGTTCCGAGATCTACTCCTATAAACATAAAAACCCTCCTACTATTCGTTAATGACGATGTCTCATCAAACAAATCATAATATGCTTATGTTACGATTATACTTCCTGTCGTTTCAAAACATAACACCACTTTTTAGACTTAAAAAACAGGAATATTTGTAGATTATTCTTTTATCATAAAACACCGGCAGAATGACACTTTAGGATATTTCTATCGGTCACCCGGCCGGTGTTATGTCTATGCACCTCTATAATACAGTATCTGTTTCTAACTCTTTATATCACGGTATCCTATTTCATATTTCAATATCCATACTCATCGGTGCAGTACCAAGCAGTCTCTCACTTACAGGATCAGGCTGACTTCCGCCGGCGTAGATAGTATATCTGCCCTGAAGCAGAACCTTCGTGCCGTCCGAAAGAACCGTTCTCATCTCCTCTTTGTCGATCACTATGCTGACTCTCTTCGTCTCGCCTTTCTTCAGCTGATTTCTCTCAAATCCCACGAGGCAGTATTTCGGCTGATTATCAAGAGCCATCCTGCCAAGGTATTCACTATTCTTATCATTTTCAGCCTTCTCGTTAATATCTGCAGCCACGTAAACTTCAGTTATCTCCTCACCATCCACGTCTCCGACATTAGTAACATCTATTCTGCAGAGAAGCTTATCTCCATCTTCCTTAAGCTCCATATTGCTGTAGGCAAAGCTTGTATAGCTAAGACCGTAGCCGAAAGGATATTCCGGCTCAGCCTCAAGGAACTTATAGGTACGTCCCTTCATGCTGTAATCCGTAAACTCAGGAAGCGTGCCGTCCTTATAGAAGGTGATCGGCAGCTTACCACTTGGGCAGCTCTTTCCGAACAGTGTATCCGCAAGAGCAAGTCCGCCGTATTCACCGCTGTACCAGCACTGGATGATTGCTGAGCAGTACTGCTCTTCTTCGGTGAAATCCATAGGGCTTCCGGTATTATTTACAAGGATTATAGGTGTACCGGTCTTCGCAAGACTTCTTATGAGCCTCTTCTGTGAAGCCGGAAGGAAAAGATCAACCTTATCGCCGGCTGCAAATGCATTTCCGGTATCGCCCTCTTCGCCTTCGATAGTCGTATCCAGTCCCGCACACATGATAACAACATCACTGTATTCCGCCATCGTAACCGCTTCATTCACAAGATCGTCATCAGCCTCAAATGCATATATCCTGTCCTTATAGAGGTCACAGCCCATAGAGTAAAATACTCTTACGCCATCCCCTGCGCTTCTTCTTATACCCTCGAGGTTTGTCACGTATTCAGAAGCCGTTCCGTTATAGTTGCCCTCGAGCACCTTCTGTGAATCCGCATTTGGCCCTACGACCGCTATATTCTTAACTCCCTTCAGCGGAAGTATTCCATCGTTCTTAAGCAGTACCAGTGACTTACAGCTTGCCTCGTAGGAAAGCTTCCTGTTCTCCGGCGTATCTACATCCAGAAGATTCAGGCTGTCATATTCGCAATCATCCGCAAACATTCCAAGCCTTGCTCTCGCAGTAAATACACGTTTAGCCGATTCTCTTATCTTCTCCTCTGTGGTTAGTCCTTCGTCAACTGCTGTCTGTATACACTCATAGCAGACACCGCAGTTAAGGTCGCAGCCCGCATTAAGTGCCATCGCCGCAGACTGATAAGGCGCTTCGGTCAGGTTATGGAATTTATGGAAATCATTAATTGCCCAGCAGTCGGAAACAAAATGTCCCTCAAAGCCCCACTCGCCTCTCAGCATATCTGTGATAAGCTCCGGACTTCCACAGCAAGGCTCGCCGTTCAGTCTGTTGTAGGCACCCATGACAGCCTCAACCTTGCCCTTCTTAACAGCCTTCTCAAATTGTGGAAGATAGGTTTCCGCCAGGTCCTTTTTATTAACCTCTGCATTGAAACCGTGACGTATCGCCTCCGGACCTGAATGTGCCGCAAAATGCTTTGCGCAGGCAGCAGTCCTGTAGTATTTTCCATCTCCCTGTAAGCCCTGTATAAAAGCAACCCCCAGTTCTCCGGTAAGGTACGGATCCTCTCCGTAGGTCTCCTGACCCCTACCCCATCTCGGATCCCTGAAAATATTGATATTTGGCGACCAGAGCGTGATGCCCTTATAGATACCTCTGTCGCCTCTTTTTCTGCTTTCGTTGTATTTGGCTCTTGCTTCTGTAGAGATCGTCTCCGCGATCCTCTTCAGTATGTCTCTGTCAAACATCGCCGCAAGGCCTATCGCCTGCGGAAATACAGTTGCGGTTCCGCTCCTCGCAACTCCGTGAAGCCCCTCATTCCACCAGTTATATGCCGGTATGCCCAGTCTTTCCACCGCCGGCGCATTATATCTAAGCTGGCTTCCCGCCTCTTCCATAGTCATTTTATCAACAAGCTCATTTGCAAAATTCCTGAATTCATCGTTCATTTTTAAATACCTCCTATAGCCCTATTCTACATTCTACACCGCCTAAATACCAAGGGTTTTTTTATGATAAATTTAAGATATTATTTTAAAAATATCCTACAAATTATTATGTAAATGATGTATAATATTTTCGTGGTTTTTTAAATTCTTATGGGAGGTAACTTAATATGGAATTTGGTTTTGGCTCAATGATAGAAAAGCTTAAGAAAGACCCTAAAAAGATCGTTCTTACAGAAGGCGCCGACTCCAGAGTTCTCGAGGCTGCATCAAGACTTCTTGCCAGCAGCTTTCTCCATCCGATACTTCTCGGAAACAGAGATGAGATCTGGGCAGCCGCTGAGGAAGCAGGCTTCAATATCAGAGGTGCGGAAATAATCGATCCAAATAATTATGATAGATTCGATGAGATGGTAGATGCTTTTGTTGAGATCAGAAAGGCAAAGGGAATGACCAAGGAAAAGGCTGAGAAGATCCTTCGCCAGGCAAACTACTTTGGAACCATGCTTGTTCAGATGAAGGTTGCAGACTGCCTCCTCGGCGGTGCTACTTATTCAACCGCTGATACTGTCAGACCTGCTCTTCAGATCATCAAGACGAAACCGGGCAACTCCATCGTTTCATCCTGCTTCATCCTTGTACGTCCATCCGCAACCGGTGGAAATGAAGTAATCGCAATGGCTGACTGCGCGATTAATATCAGTCCTTCAGAGGACGAGCTTGTAGAGATCTGTGGCGAGACTATCCGCTGCGCGAAGGTATTCGGTATCGATCCGAAGGTTGCTTTCCTTTCATACTCTACTCACGGCTCAGGTTCAGGCGACACAGTAACCAAGATGAGAAATGCCGCTCAGAAGGCTATCGAGGAGTTCCCAGATACGCCTATCGACGGTGAGTTCCAGTTCGACTCTGCAGTTTCTCCGAGAGTTGCTCGTCAGAAATGTCCTGATTCAGAGGTTGCCGGCTACGCAAATACCTTTATCTTCCCTGACATCAACGCAGGAAATATCGGTTACAAGATTGCTCAGAGAATGGGTAACTTCGAGGCTTACGGCCCTATCCTTCTCGGACTTAATGCACAGATCAACGATCTTTCAAGAGGCTGCAACGCTATCGAGGTTTATTCTATGGCTATTATCACAGCTTCACTTGCATAACAAATATCAGCTGTTCTCTAGCAGTTCGGCAGATACAAAAAACATCGCAATGCACTCAGCTTTGCGATGTTTTTTATTAAATCTACTATTCTTTTATCGACCCATTCCCTGAGGCGGTCCCTGCTGCGGTCCCATTCCCCTCGGAATATTGTATTTCTTAAAAAGCATATTCATGAACATCGGCTGGAAGATAAATATCAGCACATATCCGACTGCAAAGCATATTGCCAACGATTTAAGGAACATCGGGAGGAATGACAGATCAGCCTTCCCGCCACTCTGTTTCTTCGCCATCATATATGCAAATACTACCATGCCAAGAGTCATGATCGGTGTATAAATAAGATCTGAAATAAAGCTGTTCAGGAACCTTGCCTTAAGACCGTTTGGCTGAAGTCCGAGCTTCCTGTCAACATTCATTGATATTTTTCCGACCGGAACGATAAATCCGATGAAGATACTTAATATGGTGCTTCCGAAAAAGCTCATTATAAATGCGACCACTGTAAAGTGTCCCGAAGAAAGGGTTCCCGTAAGTGAAAGGAACAAGCTCATCGTAAGACCCATAAATACAGCCATATCGCGATTAATACATCTCATCTTTCTTTCCATGTCTTTTCCTCCCCGCAGTATTTGCTCTTCCCTATCGAACGCCCCATTATAATTCAATGTCCAGCTCAACCGGACAATGATCCGAACCAAATACCTCCTGATGGATCTTTGAATCTATGATCTTATCCTTTATATCCTCTGAAACAAGGAAATAATCGATACGCCATCCGACATTTCTCTCTCTTGCCTTCATGCGGTATGACCACCATGAGTATTCGTCTCTTGCGTCAGGGTATTTGTAACGGAAGCTGTCCACAAAGCCCGACTCAAGAAGCTCCGTCATCTTCTGTCTCTCCTCATCGGAGAAGCCCGGATTCATATGATTGCTGTCAGGATTCTTCAGATCTATCTCCTGATGCGCAACATTCATATCACCGCAGATAATGACCGGCTTGGTCTTCTTCAGCTCTCCTACGAAGCTGCGCAGGTCATCCTCCCACTGCATTCTGTAATCAAGCCTCTTAAGCTCGCTCTGTGCATTCGGCACATACATGCCTATGAAATAAAAGCTCCCCATATCAAGCTTTATAAGTCTTCCTTCATGGTCATGGATATCTATTCCCATGCCCTTCTCTACAGAAATCGGTTCCTGCTTTGTAAATACAGCTGTTCCCGAATAGCCCTTTTTGTCTGCCGAATACCAGAACTGATGATAGCCCGGCATATCAAGCTTCAGCTGGCCCTCCTGCATCTTAGTTTCCTGGATGCAGAGTATGTCCGCATCGATGTCATTGAAGAAATCCATGAAGCCTTTGCCTGCACAGGCTCTGATTCCGTTTACGTTCCATGATACAAGTTTCATTATTTATCCATCCTGTTTTATAACGGACAGACACATAACGCATCTGCCCGTTTAGTATTTTTATTCTTCGTTTCCGTCTGCTCCGGAATCAACCTCCGGCATAGAAAGGTCAAGCGATGAAGCAATATCCTTAAGCGCCTGAGCTGATGCCATAAGCTTTGTGATCTCATCCTCATCAAGTGAGATAGGGATCTTCTCCTCAACACCGTCAGCACCTACGATAGTCGGCATAGAGAGGCAGATATCCTTGAGGCCGTACTGACCTTCCATAAGGCTTGAAACCGAAAGGATAGACTTCTCATCTCTTGCGATAACCTCGCATATTCTTCTTACTGCCATAGCAACGCCATAGTAGGTAGCCTTCTTTCTCTCGATGATCTCATACGCACTGTTCTTAACCATCTCCTGGATATGTCTCTCAGACTCGTCATGATTAAAGTGACCTCTCATCTCGCAGAACTTAGAAAGAGGAACTCCGGAAACTGCAGCACTGCTCCATGCAGCAAGCTCGCTGTCGCCATGCTCACCGATGATGAATGCATGAACTGTACGTGCATCAACATCAAGGTGCTCTGAGAGTCTTGACTTAAGTCTTGCTGTATCAAGAACCGTTCCTGAACCGATAACTCTGTGAACAGGGAAGCCCGAAAGCTTCTGAGCAACATATGTAAGGATATCAACTGGATTTGAAACTACAAGGATAACGCCCTCGCACTTTCTCTTGCTGATCTCCGGAATGATCGTTTTAAATATACCAACATTCTTCTGAACGAGCTGAAGTCTTGTCTCGCCCGGCTTCTGAGCAGCACCTGCTGTAATGATGATGATAGATGCATCAACAATGTCATCGTAATCACCTGCATAGATCTTCATAGGCTTAACAAATGGAACGCCGTGGCTAATATCCATAGCCTCTCCCTCTGCTCTGCTGTGATCTACGTCAATAAGTACGATCTCTGAAAAAAGGCCGCTTTCCATAAGCGCAAATGCAGTTGATGAACCTACAAATCCGCAACCTATGATAGCAACCTTTCTGATATCAACGTTTCTTTCAAGATTTGACTGATGTAATTTTTCCACCCTTGTTACCTCCTCATTAATGAATACAATTTGCTGTTATGATCGAGTAGGGAAGATGAAATCGCCCCCTACTCGTCGCGAGCCGCCGGTCAGCTTTAGCCGACTTCTTCCCTTCGGTGGCTCTGCGATAAAAAGCGGACCGGGCAATGCTGTCCGATCCGTTTCTCCTACAATAGCCCTATATTCTATTTTAATACATTTTAACGGATTTTTCCATCATTTTATTATGCACTCAAGGTATTATTTAAACATGGCTATGATGTCATTTACGCCCTTCTCGCTGTCCGACTTGAACGTCAGAACACTGATGTATTTTCCGTTTACTACGGTTATTTGCTTCTCATATATTGTTTTGCCCGCAGCGCTGTTATCTGCATCATCTGCACTGTTATCTGCTTCGTATGCATCATCCGCATCGTCTGTTCCGTCAGCACCGTCTGCACTATCATCATCTGCATCATCCACATCTTCTGTGTTGTCTGCTTTATCAGCGTCACCCGTGGATGCATCATCCTCCATAGGAACAGCAGAAATATCAATAGACACTCTCTCTCGACCGCAGAACTTCACACTTCCGATCTCGGCTTTTACATCCGTATAGCCGGACTGTAGTAAGCTCTCAACTGTAGCATTAAGTCCCGACTCAGCATAATCTCTCTCGGAAAACTGCCCCTGATTGATAGTCTGGACTATGATGCTTATACTGCCCTTTCCGTCATACCTTGCGGCTGCCATATCCAGAAGATAGCTCTCCTCAAGGACAAGCGCAACATTCTCGTCTGTGGCTGCTCCTGCCTGGAAGGAATTGATCTGATCGATCTCCTCATCAGTATAGAGGCGCCACTCATCATCAAAGGTGCATGAATAGTTAAAGAACTTATTTGTATACTCCTGGCCGTTGACTCTTCCTCTCGAATAAGCCTTCGTCATATCGATCGGTGCAGCTTCTGTTGTCTGCTCCGTGGTTTCGGTCACAGTTGTATCAGCTTCTTTTTTTTCTTTCTTACCGCAGGCTGTGAAAGCCATAATAGCAGCCATCAGAACCAAGCCTGTTATGAGACATTTCTTTCGTATCATTGTCAGAACCTGCCTTTTAGGATTTATCAAGCTATTTCAAGGCTGTAAACATCGCTTCAAGCATATCGATATTTTCATTTGCGCCTATAGTGAAGGAGATAAGGATTATGAGACCTCTTTCCTTGATAGCATACCTTACCTGCTCATATCCACCCTCTGTCTCGGCCGGAATTACGATAGCATTGTATTTCTTATTCATGAAGTTGATCTCTTTAACCTCGCAGCCTTCTACCTGATCAGCCGCAACCTTCAGATAATACTCTGCGGTGGTATCCTTATTCAGTTCGTTATTTACGTAGTAATACGAAACTATGATGCTTGAGCCTGTAGACTTATTTCCGGCTATCATACATATGGACATGTCATTCTCATACGGAGATTTTTCTCCGGACCAGAGATCTGCCACATCCTTCTCTTCAAGTCCCGCTGCAGATGCAACCTCAGCTGCACTATAGAACTTCCATGAATAACCGTTTACCTTTACCTTGAAGTTGCCCAGCTCATTGGTATATTCATTTCCCTTGTAATAACCGACAAGACTCTTCACAGCATCACCTGCAGTTGCATCAGAACCTGTTGCGATAGGATCGTTGCCCGGATTCTGCGTATCACCTGTTGTTGCCTCTGTGGTGTAGCGCGTTGTTCCCTGGTCATCATTCTTATCGTTCTTCTTTCCACAGGCACCAAATGCTGAAAGCATCATTATGCCGGCCATTAAAACTAAAACTTTCTTTTTCACGTTATTCCTCCATAAAGGATACACTTTTATGTGTAAAAAAGCCCGACATAGATAACTATATCGGGCTATGGATTCCTTATTTATCACTCTGCTCTTCGTCTTTGATCTCAGCAGTTCCGGCCTTCTCTACCTCAGCGATTGCCCTCTTATGCATAGGAATTCTACAGTTCTTATTGTTACCGAACTCAACAATAACTGTTGTCTCATCTACTACGTCAAGGATAGTTCCGTAGAAACCGCTTGATGTCATGATGTTATCACCAGGCTCGATAGAGTTCATAACCTCTTCCTGCTTCCTGTTCTGCTTCTTCTGAGGTCTTATAAGCAGAAAATACATAAGTGCGATGAAGAATGCAAGGTAAAGAACAATACCCATTACTCCAAATCCACCTGTGTTGCTTGACTTACTAGATGCCTCTGTTGCTGCCTCTGTTGCAGCTTCTGCCGCCAGTGCTACTGTTGAAATACTAAAAAACATTGTTAATAGCTCCTCTTTCTATTTTTATTTATTCTCTTCAAAGCCCTGAAGTCTCATCTTTTTATACTCTGTGAAACGATGTTCTTCGATAGCTTCGCGAATTTCTCTCATCATATTATTATAAAACCATAAATTATGCAAGACACAAAATCTAAGCCCGAGCATTTCGTCTGCTTTCATGAGATGTCTGATATACGCTCTTGTATACCTCTTACATACCGGACAGCCGCAATCCTCAGCAATCGGCGAATCATCAAGCTCGTATTTTTTATTCTTGATATTCAGCTTACCGCGGTTTGTGTAAACCTGTCCGTGGCGGCCGTTTCTTGAAGGATAAACACAGTCAAAGAAATCGATTCCTCTGTCTACTGCTTCAAGGATATTTGCAGGCGTTCCGACGCCCATAAGATAAGTTGGCTTGTTCTGCGGAAGATGCGGCACAGTTACATCAAGTATGTGATACATCTCCTCATGGCTTTCTCCTACAGCGAGTCCTCCCACAGCATAGCCCGGAAGATCAAGCTCACTAATCCTTTTTGCATGATCTATACGGATATCATCTATAACGCCACCCTGATTGATACCGAACAGAAACTGCTCTTTATTTATGGTATCCTCCATGTTGTTAAGCTCGTTAATCTTGTCCCTGCATCTTATCAGCCATCTGTAGGTTCTCTCAACGGACTTCTCGATATAGCTCCTCTCCGCCTTGGCAGGAGGACACTCATCAAATGCCATCGCAATGGTGGACGCAAGGTTAGACTGTATCGTCATGCTCTCCTCAGGACCCATAAATATCTTACGTCCGTCAATATGAGAATTGAAGGTTACACCCTCTTCCTTGATATTTCTGAGCTTTGCAAGAGAATACACCTGAAATCCACCCGAATCCGTTAGAATAGGCTTCTTCCAGTCCGTGAACCGGTGGAGTCCTCCCAGCTTCTTAACTATCTCATCTCCCGGTCTGACGTGAAGATGATAGGTGTTGCAGAGCATCACCTCTGTATTTATTTCCTCTAAATCAGAGGTAGCCACGGCACCTTTAATTGCCGCGGCTGTTCCTACATTCATAAATACCGGAGTCTGTATGTCTCCGTGAGGTGTTGAAAATACACCCCTTTTTGCTTTTCCATCTGTTGTAATAAGTTTGTACATTAATCGTCACTGTTTACTGAAAATCCAAGCTCGACTTCCAGTTCTACTTTCTTATAATTGCCTCTGTCGTCTGCACGATATACGACGATACCAACCTTGTCGCCTTCCTTATGCGCCTCGATCAGTTTCTGAAGCTCCTCATCAGTATATACAGACTTGCCGCCAAATTCAACTATAATATCTCCTGTGTGGATACCGGCTTTATATGCAGGAGAGCTGCTCTCTACGGATTTGACATATATTCCTTCAGGGAAACCGTAGATCTGAGCGTATTCTTTGCTGATATCCGCACCTGTTGTTCCAAGGTAGGTCTTGCCATCCTTGCCTTCAATTATATTTTCAATGATCGACATTGCTCTGTTGCTTGGGATAGAGAAGCCAACGCCCTCAACCTTGCTGTTAACGTATTTGATTGAATTGATTCCGATAACCTGACCCTTTGAGTTGATGAGTGCGCCGCCGCTGTTTCCCGGATTGATAGCTGCATCAGTCTGGATAAAGCTTCCGGTTCTGTTCTGGATCTGTCTGTCAAGAGCGCTGATATAACCTACTGTTACAGACTGACCGTAACCAAGTGCATTTCCGATTGCGATAACAGGCTCGCCTACAACCAGCTCGTCAGAGTTGCCGACTGCTGCTATCTTGATAGCTTCTGCGGTTGAATCTTTAAGGTCACTAAAGTCTACCGTTACAACAGCAATATCAGCAGATGCATCGTAGCCCTTAACTCTTGCCTTAACTATCTCTCCGTCACAGAAGCCTACATTTATCTCTGTAGCGCCCTCGATAACATGATAGTTTGTAGCTATGTAAAGCTGCTCGTCACTCTTGCCTATGATTATTCCTGAGCCTGCACCGGTGGATTCCTGTTCAAACTCCTGGAAATAATACTGATACGTAGTAGTTACCGTTGTCGTAATAGAAACGATGGACGGCTGCGCATCCGCTGCAATCTGAGCAACATCATAGTTCATCGTACCTGCCGAGCTGCTGACATCAGATACCTGCTGTGCTATAACAGCATTCGACTTTGCTGATGTCGACTCTGTATTTGATTTCTCATTCTTGCCGCTGCCGAGAAGTGCATTCACTCCGTAGAAGGAGCCACCTGCCACTACTCCGAAGAGAAGAGCTGCTGCCGTAAGCTTCAGGAAACCCAGCTTACCTTTCTTCCTCTCCTTAACTGCCGGCCTTTTTTCCTCAACTACCGACTCTGTCAGTTTATCATCTGAGCCTTGTCCCTGCACTGATTTTGCTGTCTGATCAATATGACTATCCGAGAAGATACTTTCCGGCTTCTTTGTTCCGGGACGTCTGTATTCTCCGATATCGCCCGTCAGGTTCTCATCGCGTCTGTACTCACCCATCTGGCCTCTGCTGTACGATGGATCCACACTGCTCTGAGCAGGCATAGCAGGCTGCTGACTGATATTGTTTTGCGGTCTGGCAAATCTGCTGTTATCGGTACTTCCGTAAATACTTGCACCGTTCATCTGCTGAGGATTTTGAATCGGCTGAGAATTTTGAATCGGCTGTGGCTGCACAGGCTGTGGCTGCTGCACCGGAGCCTGTCTGTTCTGCCTTCCCGACAGATCCAGATACACGCCGCTCTGGTCAGTATTCTTCGTTCCTTCGTAGTAATCCCTGCCGCTGTATTTGTCAGAGAAATCGGTCTGTTGATTGTTGTTGTATTTCAGCCCTGATGTATTGGTCGAAAAGATATTGTTATTATCCTTGTTTGTATAAAACTGATTATCGTCCAAAGAAATCATCTCCTTATGTTTGATCTGAATTTAATATAACATCTAAATGTGTCCATTCTGTGTAAACCTTGTTTTTATTTTTTGAACACTCGGTGTCTAAATAGCGAAATTAACTTGTCTTTAGAGTAAATCCAATATAAAATACAATTTGGTATATTAATCTCTATTATAGTAAAGAGGTATCATATGTTAAAGATTGATAAGCTGTCACTCAGCTACAAGAATAAAAAGGTCATAAATGAGGCTTCCCTCGATGTTGACTACGGCACGATAATTGGTCTTCTCGGCGCAAACGGCTCCGGTAAATCAACGCTTCTTTCTGCTATAGCAGGTGTGAAGAAGCCGGACAGTGGTGATGTTTTACTGGATGACCTGAGCCTCAGTCAGAATCCGTCTGCCTATCGTAAGAATTTCGGATACGTAACTCAGGAGAATCCGCTTATTCCGGAGCTCACTGCGGTTGATAATCTGAAGATATGGACACCGATGAATACTGCCCAGATAAAGCAGACCCTGTCATCTCTTCCGCTCTCCAGACTTGGTGTTTCGGCGTTTGCGGATGTTAAGGTTAAGAGTATGTCCGGAGGTATGAAGAAGCGCCTTGCTCTCACCTCCATACTTATGAATAAGCCTATGGTGCTTCTGATGGATGAGCCATTCTCTGCCCTCGACATGGTAGCACGTCACGATATCCTTGAATACGTTATCTCCTTCAAGCAGGCCGGCGGCATCGTCATCCTTGCTTCCCATGAGGAAAGCGCTCTCAAGGCTTGTGACAAAGTATATCTGATAGATAGCGGAAACGTCTCACTCGTAGAAGAAGGAGACGGAAACTTCGTAGACATTTTAAGAAAGAGTTCAACAAAATGAAAAGCAGCTTTATGCGCCTCTGGCGCGCAGATACAAAAAGAGCTTCCAGACTCATTCCAAGTGTATTTATAACCGCCCTTATCTTCGCTCTCACAGCGGGGCTTCTTCTTGCGTATTCGGAAGATCTGATCTACAGCAAGGAGTCCTTCGCAGCAGTTTCGGTTGGCATGTATATGCCTGAGCAGAGTTCGGAGAATGATTCGGCCATGAACTTCGCTAGAAATATGGACAGTATTAAAGAATCGGCCGACATAGTCGAAATCAAGAGTGTTGAAGAAGGTAAGGCAATGGTTAAGAACGGTGAGATAACCGCTCTCATCATCTTCCCTGAGAATTTCATAAACAGCCTCTACGGCGGCGATGCTGAGCCTATCAAGGTTCTCTTTAACGAAAATATGTCTCTTGAGGAGCATCTCGTAAACGATATGATCTATCTCGCATCGGAAATACTTGGCGTGGCTCAGACCGCTTATCGTTATTACAACATCATCCTTAAGGATGTATCTGCTGATGACGATGTTCGAGACAAGCTGACAGACGACCTTGACAACAGGAATCTCTCCTATGTTGCATCAAGAAATCTTCTTTTTGATATCCAGAATATCAATTCATCAACCTCGCACAATCTGAGGGAAACTCTCACGGCATCATTTATATTTATCATTCTGATGTTGATGTGTTTCCAGATAACAGGCTTCTACAAAAGCTACAACACCTCATTCATGATGCGCCAGGTCAAGGAAGGCGGCGGAGCTGTATCAATGTTCTTCTCAAGACTCTTATCAGGCTCGATGATACTCTACAACGTATATCTTCTGATATTTGTACTTCTACTTGTCGCCGGAACAAAGCCAAACTTTCTTTCACTGATCACAATGATACCGGTTGTTGTTCTCTCTGCAGCGATCACACTGTTCGCAGCGATGCTGTTTAAGTCAGAGCACCTTGCAAACGGTACCTTATTCATACTTACGATACTTGTTGTTTATCTCGCAGGCGGCCTCATCCCGCTGATTCTGATGCCGAAATTCCTTCAGACTGCGGCTGCGGCCAATCCGTTCACCTACCTGCTGAAATATATATTATGGAGTGTTTACTAAGAGATGAAGTTATTTATGAACAGACTGTATATCATGCTTAAGAGGACGCTGATGCAGCCTCTTTATATAGGTATGCTCGCTACTCTGATCGTCATGTCCGTGATATACGTAAATATACCTGAAAAGAATAAAACTCTCTACGTTCCTGCGGCCGTCTGCTGCTACGACACTTCCATGGAGGCACAGGAATTTGCCAAGTCCATCTACTCATCGAATTCGATCTATCACTTCTACGAAGTTGATTCCGAGGAGCAGGTCAGAAAGGATGTTCTCAGCGGCAAGGCAAATGTTGGCTTCGTTATTCCTGAAGGCTTCTTTGCTGCCTCTGTTCACTTTAATGACGCCAAGCAGATCATAGAATATACGACCAACTCTTCTCGTCTTCCGAACGTGGGACACGAGCTTTTCTTCAGTAAGCTTTTCAAGATGATCTCCTTCAGAATTGTTCTCGAGGAACTTGATAATAATCTCCTTCCGATCCTTTCAAATACAACCAAAGAAGGCTATTCTCCTGCAGAGAGGCTTGAAGAGATCAAGGCTGAGCTTGCAGAAATATATTTTACATCCAAGGATGAATCCGGCGTTTACGAAAGCCAGTTCACTGACAGTGACAGCTATGATTCCATGACCGTTAAAAATAAGTCCGAGCTTCCGATACGTAAGTTTGCGGCGCTCTTCATATTTGTTGTTGCGCTTCTCGGAACCTCTGCTTATCTTACAGATAAAGAGAAGAATATATATCTTCTCGCAGGTAGGGGTGAAAGATTCCAGCTGAGGATAGCGCACATCCTTGCTTCTATCCTGCCTATCTCCTTTGCCGCGTACATCTCACTCCTGATAATAAAAGAAATGCATCCCGGAACGCTTCTTCTCAGGATGCTTCTATACATGCTTTATGTTAGTTTATTCTCGGTTGTCATCGGCGCCGTACTCAGAAAGAGCAGTTACTTCTACAGGGTGCTGCCGGTGATACTGGTGCTTACGCTTGTCTTCAGTGGGGTGTTCTTCGATATTGGAAAATACAACGACCTTATGAAGAATCTTTCGATGATCTTCCCACCGTATTTCTTTTAATTGGTATTTTATAACGAATGTCTGGCTGCAACAGTATTTCGCCCTTCGCTGAAATACTGTTACAGCCAGACTGTTTTATTAGGTATATTACATACGTATTAAATGATTATCGATAGGTGTCGCTATCGAAAGTGACTTGGACGCGTGCGGAGGTGAGCTCCGTAATCTTCTTCTTGAAGGTCTCGGCTTCTTCATAAGGCACGTAGATGAGCTGCTCGACCTTATCGGTGAAGATGGCCGGGTCAGCTTCGTAACCGGCGGTGGAAACGAGAAAGTTAACCTTACCGGTGTCGGTGTAATCCATAACGAGGCGAACTATCATCTTATGAGCGACTGTGTGGATATCGCTGGCTGACATGGCTGCCTTGGCTGCATCGGTGTAAGCTCTCACAAGTCCTCCCGTTCCGAGGAGGGTTCCTCCAAAATACCTTGTAACAACTATACAGATATTATTCACCTCTGCGCCTCTGATGACATTCAGTATCGGAAGACCTGCAGTTCCCTGCGGCTCTCCGTCATCCGAGAAACGTTCATGCGCCGAACCGTTTTCTTTCCGTAGTGAAAAGGCAAAACAGTTATGCCTTGCCTGATAGTGTTCTTTTTTGATCTTTTCTACATAGGAAAGGGCTTCTTCCTCGGAAGATATCGGGAAGGTAACTCCGATAAATCTGGACTTCTTCTCTACTATCTCTCCGGTTCCGCCACTTCTTATTATCTTGTATTCCATACACTATACCTTAAATAGCATTTCGGATTCACATATATACTTCAGACCTCAGTCTCAGCATATATGCGAATCCGAATTATATATTATTTCAGCAGCTTCTTCAGCTCATCCATAAATGTATTTACGTCCTTAAACTCTCTGTAAACGGATGCAAAACGTACATATGCAACCTTATCAAGATCCTTGATACGCTCCATAACGATCTCACCAAGCTCAGAGCTGTCTACCTCAAGCTTCTCAAGATTGTAGAGGTCATTTTCGATCTGGTTAACACAGTTCTGGATCTGGCTCGCAGAAACAGGTCTCTTGTGGCATGAACGAAGTATTCCTTCCTCAAGCTTACTGCGATTAAATGCCTCTCTTGTCTTATCCTTCTTGATTATCATGACAGGGATAGTTTCAACCTTCTCATAGGTTGTAAAGCGCTTGCCGCACTTATCGCACTGTCTCCTTCTTCTGATTGAGTTTCCGTCATCTGCCGGTCTGGAATCTATAACCCTCGTATCTTCCTCACCACAATATGGACACTTCATGATGTACCTCCTCTTAAATGATCACAGCATAGGAGCTTTCCACCCCATCACTACGCCATGATTTATTTTTATGATATAACCTTTGCAGGACACTTCTTCTCGCAAAGCCCGCAGTTTACACATTTATCGTAATCGATCACAGGCAGATTTCCATCCATGGAAATAGCCTCCTTAGGACAAGCCTTCACGCAGAGTGTACAGCCGATGCATCCTGCAGAGCATACATTTTTAACATCAAGTCCTCTGTCCTTTGAATTGCACATGATAACATGCGTCTTGTTATAAGGAACCATGCTGATTATATGTCTCGGACATACAGCAGCACACTTTCCGCAGGCAACGCACTTTTCCTTATCAATGACAGCGATGCCGTCTACTATCTCAATCGCACCAAATTCGCAGACAGACTTACATTCACCATAACCCAGGCATCCGAAGGTACATCCCTTAGGACCGCCGTTAGGCGTATTTACTGCTATGCTGCAGACCTTTGGTCCAACATAGTTGTAGACATCCTTTGCCTTCTCACAGTTTCCCTGACACTTAACCACAGCCACCTTCCTGACTGTTTCGCCTGCCTCTCCTCCAACGATTGCCGAAATCTTCTCAGCAACAGGAGCTCCGCCTACAGGACATGCATTTACAGGTGCTGTTCCTTCAGCTATTGCGTGTGCCAGACCGTCACAGCCCGGAAAACCGCAGGCGCCGCAGTTATTGCCCGGAAGGGCTTCACGAACGGCTGTCTCCTTTTCATTTGTCTCAACCTTAAATATCTCTCCGGCCTTGCCAAGCAGCACTCCTACAAGGATTGCCACACCGCCAATAACGCCGGCAGCTACTAATATTTCAGTATAATCCATAATTAACTCCACTTTATCTTCAATCGGACTTAACTGCAGGCTCTCACCCACATCAGTTACCATCCGATATATTTACAGCAGTCCTGAAAATCCATTAAATGCAAGTGCCATAAGTCCTGCGGCAAGGAGTATCATAGGTCCTCCCTTGAGCGCTTCAGGAACATCATTGTCCTCAGTCTTCTCTCTGATACTTGCAAGAAGGACTATAGCTATCGCAAAGCCTACTGCCGAGAACATTCCGTTAAGTATGCTCTTTCCAACAGACAGCTCATCCTTCACGTTACTGATTGCGATACCGAGTACTGCGCAGTTTGTTGTGATGAGCGGAAGGTAAACACCGAGTGCTTTGTAGAGCGATCTTACCTTCTTCTTCAGGAACATTTCAACGAACTGAACAAGTCCGGCAATTACAAGGATAAAGGCTATCGTATTCAGATACTCGATTCCCAGCGGAACAAGCACATAATAATACAGTATGCTTGTAACCGTCGATGCCAGTGTCATGACAAATATAACCGCTGCGCCCATTCCCGCCGCAGTCTTGGTATTCTTCGAAACACCCAGGAAAGGACAGAGGCCCTGGAACTGAACAAGGACAACGTTATTTACAAGTGCAGCTGAAACCGCAAACAAAAATACGTTCATTATTCATTCACCTGCCCTTCTTCTTTCTTTCCGGCAAGCTCTCCGGTCTTCCCGGTCTTCTTACTCTCCGCAAGCTCTCCGGTCTTTCCGGTTTTCTTACTATCAACAAGCTTTCCGGTCTTCTTACTCTCAGTAAGCTCGCCTGTTTTGCCGGTCTTCTTCTCCTCAGCAGGTTTTGCAGCTTCCGCAGCTCTCTTCTCCGCAGCAGCCTGCATTATGTTTTCTGCTTCGGCAGCAGAGATATTTCTTCCTGCGCACGAAAGGTTCATACATCCTGCGCAGCTGTCGATCTTTCTAAGCTCCGGTCTGCAGCCCTTCTTCTTAGCCTTTCTGATTGCCATTCCATTGATTATCGCAACGATAAAAGCAAGTACAAAGAAAGCTCCCGGACTCATGGTAAATACCCTGATCGGCTCCCAGAGATCCGTAGTAACTTCCATACCGAAGAAGCTTCCTGCTCCGATAAACTCTCTGATGATACCGATAACCGTAAGCCCCAGCGTGAAGCCGAGTCCCATACCGATACCGTCAAACATTGAAGGTAAAACCTTATTCTTTGATGCATATGCCTCGGCACGACCGAGGATGATGCAGTTTACAACTATGAGTGAGATAAATACACCCAGACTCTCGAAAAGTTCCGGTGTATAGGCCTGCATGATAAAGCTTACCACTGTAACAAATGATGCGATGATAGTGATATATGCAGGTATCCTGACCTTATCAGGAATAACATTTCTGAACATCGAAATAATGAGGTTGCTCATTGTGAGGACCGCTGTTGTGGCAAGTCCCATTCCGAGACCGTTGATAGCTGTTGTTGTAACAGCCAGTGTCGGACACATTCCAAGCATCTGCACGAAGGTAGGATTCTCCTTGATAATGCCATTGTAAAGTCTCTCAAAGCATTTATTCAACGACCTCACCTCCCCACTGTGCTCTCGCGTAGGCAATAGCCTTATTTATCGTATTTGTAACAGCCTTTGAAGTGATGGTCGCACCGGAGATAGCATTTATCTCTTCATCCGATGTAGCGCCTGTCTTGGTGACTGTAAAGCTGTCAACATTCTTTCCAATATACTGCTTTGTGAAGTCCGGATCATCCTTAGCTTCCATACCAAGCCCTGATGTCTCGTTAATGGTAAGCATATGAACTCCCGTGATAACTCCGCCGCCGTCGATGCCGATTGCCATCTGGATGTCACCTGCATAACCATCATGAGCTGTCATGATAAGGATATGACCAACAACCTCGTCGCCATTCTTCGCATCAACTATCTCGTCGATATCAGCCTTAGCCGGGTACAGACCGTTGGCCATCTTGTTAGCCTCATCGATATCAATTTCTGTATTTTCTACGTAATCCGATGTATCAACAAATACCTCTGCATAAGACTCCTGCTTATTCTTCTCAGCTGTTTTCTTGATAGGATCCTTGGTGATCTCATAAACCGCACCAAGCGCAAGCCCTGAAAGAAGACCGATCACACAGATAGAGATAATGGTATAAGCAAGGCTGTTCTTCCTTCTCTCTCTTCTCTCTGTCTTCTTGCCCTTAGCTGCTTCCTTCTTCCAGATAGCTATTTCGTCATCTGTAAGTCCCTCAGGCATGATATCCTCAAGCTTCTCGCCAGCACGTCCGCCGATAAAGCCGAGGTTCTCTGAAAGAGGCTTTTTCTCATAGCCCTCACCGAAGGCCTTTGGTTTTGTAGCCATCTCGATGATAGGAACCAGAAGGTTTGAAATGATTATCGCATATGAAACGCCCTCTGCGCTTCCGCCGTAGATTCTAAGTATAAAGGTCAGGAAACCGAGGATGATACCAAATATGATCTTACCGTTCTTCGTGATCGGTGATGTCGCATAATCCGTTGCCATAAAGAATGCACCTAAGATAAGTCCGCCGCCGCAGAGATGCTCAGCAAGAAATACAGCCGCATCATAAAGCTCCATCTCTTTTCCGGCAAATGCATAGATCATTATGCATGCAGAAAAAGTAAAGAGATAGAAGAACGGAATCCTCAGGCTGATAACCTTTCTGAGAAGAAGGTAGATAGCTCCGATAAGGAGAGCTGCTGCCGAGGTCTCACCGATGGTACCTGCTTCATTTCCTATAAACATGGTGAAGAGGTCAACCTTTCCACCATTCTTAAGTACTGTAAGTGGTGTAGCTGTTGTAACTCCGTCGTAGGTAAAGCTTGTCATTCTTCCTGCGAAGCTCATTACAAGGAAGCACCTTGCGGCAAGTGCAGGGTTCATGAAGTTCTGACCTATTCCGCCGAACATCTGCTTTACTACAACTATCGCAAAGCCGCAGCCAAGTATCGCCATCCAGATTGGAAGCTCAGGCGGCAGATTGAGCGCCAGGAGAAGTCCTGTAACAGCTGCACTGAGGTCTCTTACTGTCAGCTTCTTCTTGAAGAAGTATTCTGAAAGGGCTTCAAAGAGAACGCAGGAAACCACACATACCATTATCATGATGTATGCGCTGAGTCCGAAATTAAATATACCCATTACCGATGCAGGAAGAAGCGCTATTATAACGTCTCCCATTATCGCTGTTGTTGAGCTTCCCGCCCTTATATGAGGGGATGCCGAAACGTTTACAAATTCTTCATTCATTTCTCTCTCCCCCTTATTTCTTTTTCTTCGCAAGAACGATCTTACGCGTACCTGCTATGGTCTGTGTAAGATGTCTCTTTGCCGGACATACGTATGAACAGCAGCCGCACTCGCAGCACTCCATACCGCCATTATCAACGAAGCTGTCGAGCTTTCCGTGCTCGGCAAGATCAGCAAGCTTATTTGGCATAACTCTGCCCGGACAGATATCTATACATCTGCCGCATTTTATGCATGCCGAAGGAACTGCCTTCTCCACATCATCATGTGAAAGTGCCAGTATCGCAGATGTTCCTTTTGTAACCGGGATATCAAGTGAAAATACAGCCTTGCCCATCATCGGTCCGCCGGCGATAACCTTAGCCGGATCGATCTTGTAACCTCCTGCTGCTTCTATAAGCTCTCTGAAGGAAGTTCCGAGAGGAACTATAAAGTTTCTCGGATCACTAATACAGTCGCCTGTAACTGTGACTACTCTGGACATAAGAGGCTTACCCTCTATGACTGCTTCATATATTGAGATGATCGTATCCACATTATGAACGATAACGCCTGCGTCAGCCGGAAGCATCTTAGAATTGATATAGCGTCCTGTTGATGCGTAGATCAGCTGTCTCTCAGCACCCTGAGGGTATTTGGTCTTAAGCGCACGAACGCTGATGCGCGGCTTGCCCTTGGCCAGCTTCTTCAGTATCTTTATGGCATCAGGCTTATTATCCTCTATTGCGATGATACCTCTTGCGCGGTCGAAAAGATTCACAACGATCTCAAGACCTGTGATGACCTTCTGAGGCTCTTCTATCATTCTTCTGTAATCTGAAGTAAGGTACGGTTCACATTCCGCACCATTCACTATTATCGTATCTATATCTGATTCATTCTTTGGCGAAAGCTTGACATGCGTAGGAAAGCCGGCTCCGCCCATTCCGACGATGCCCGCCTCTTTGATGATGTCGATGACATCCTCCCTGTACAGGGTTTCAAGATTCTTTATATTAGCAGAAAAATCGATCTGTTCGTACTGACCGTCATTCTCTATTACTATCGAATTAACACTGTTTCCGCCCGGTGTAAGCCTCTTCTCGATTGCCTTAACCGTACCTGAAACGGAAGAATGTATATTTGCGGACACAAAGCCTGCTGCTTCAGCAATCTTCTGTCCGACGATAACGCGGTCTCCCTTCTTCACAAGTGGAACAGCCGGCGCACCTATATGCTGGCTGAGGGGATAAACAAGCTCCCCCTGTGGGAGATACGCGGTGATTTCCTTTTCCCGGGACATCTTTTTTCCGCCGAATGGATGAACGCCACCCTTAAACGTAAAAACTGCCACTATTTGTACCTCTTTTCACAACTATTTGATTCACATAATCACGTAGTATTCTACTATAATCCGCCTTATAATACAACTTCAATTCTTTTTCTTTTCTGTTTCTTTTTCGTTACTAAACATTAATTTTCTTTAATAAATAAGGCGTAAATAATACTAGATACGTTTCAGAATGATACCGGAGATGACACCGATAACAGCGCCCGCTACAGCGCCCACCGCAAGCAGTATCCCAAGATAGTATAATATGCTCACACTCCTTATCATAAAGGCCGCCGCAAGGAGCTGTCCGAGGTTGTGAAATACACCTCCGACCACGCTGACTCCCATCATCCCGAAGAACGGCAGACACTTTGCCAAAGTCATGGCCGCAATCGAAAGTATGAGCCCCGCAAGGCTGTAGATGATCATGACCGGATTGCCAAAAAGCAGCGCCGAAAGCACTATCCTGATAAGTCCTATCACTGCCGCATCCATCACTCCCAGCCTGTAAAGTGCAAATATGGTCACTATATTTGCAAGGCCTATCTTGATTCCCGGAACCGCTGCAAATACAGGAATGAAGCTCTCAAGATAAGACAGCACCATCGCAAGCGCTGTCAGCATGCCTCTATATGCTATTTTTTTATTCTTCGACATGATCTGTTTTTTATCATTCATTCTGTAATCTCCGAAGTAGTGACTCCCGGCAACTCGATTTATTATTAATCCTTGATCACTTCTATAATGACCTTGTGAGGAAGGCAGACGATAGTCTCCCCCTCCTTGGTGATGTGTCCCTGCTTTACACACAGCTTATCAGGACAGTCCGCCTCCTTAAGATAAGCCTCACCGTCCTTAATAATCAGCAGATTATATCCACCCTCAACTTCTATCCGGTATTCGCCGTCATCATCTAAACTGATGGTCTCTATGACCTTTCCGTCGATACTTACCTTAACGCTTCCGCCCTTCTTCATGGCTGCCTTCAGCCCAAAATATCCTAACATTCCGGCCGCAACAAGAAGCAGAAGCATAATGATATCAGCTTTCTTTATGATGCTACTCTGGCCTTTCATTCCTGCTTCTTTATTATCCGTTTTCGTTTTGTTCTTATCTTTTTCCATTATCTTCCTACTTTATTCATTTTTGAAAATATCTCTCAGTCCATCTGTAGTCGTGATATTTCCTTCTGTATCAATAAATACCGCCTCAGCCTTATAATTCTTTAACAGTTCTTCCGAGCCTTCTCTTCCGAGTATGAAGCAGGCTGTTGAAAGTCCGTCGGAAATAAGCCCGCTGTATTCAGGGTAGAGTGAATCCTTGTTGCAAACAACAGTTACAGAAACCAGTCCGCTGTCGGCCGGACGCATCGTCGCCGGATTGATAATATGATGGTATCTCACACCTTCTTTGTCGATGTACTTTTCATAGCTTCCCGAGGTTGATATACAGACCTTACCACAGTCTGAAGGAAGCGTTAATGTTCCGATCATGTCATTCATACCACCCTCAGGATCTCTGATGCCAATCTTGAAATCCTTCGATTTGTTGCCACTGCCATAAACAAGTATGCTTCCCCCAACCGAAAGAACTATATCATTCACATCTATCAATTCGTTATAAACATAGTCAAGAGCGAAGCCCTTACCGACTGCGCCAAGATCAACCGTAGTTCCTCCAAGTTCAACAACTAATGATGCATTTTCCAGTCTTCCGCTTGTTAAGTCAGCCATGTTGACAATTATCTTATCATATCCGGTCTTCTCCTTTGCATCAAGAAGCTCTTCCTCCGAAGGAATCGTAAACTCCTCCGGCTTATCATCAAACTCTTCTATTCCCCAGGCATCCGCAAGTGGTCTAATGGTGATATCAAGAGCTCCGCCGCTATCCTTGCATAGAGTACTACTGATCAATAACACATCTAAGAGAACCTCATTACCGTCCGAAAACTTCATCTTTCCGTCACAGTTCAGCTTACTTACAACTGATTCACTGCTTCTCCATGAAATGACCTCCTCGTCCAGCTCCTTTATCAGATTGAAGGCCTTTTTACACTCCTCTTCAGCTTTCTCACTTCCACTGCCCTTCATATCACCGTAAACTGTCATGGAGAGACTTGTTCCCATAGCAAAATCGTAAGCAGTATATGACTTATTGTCGCTGCTTACCGTGCCGGAAGAAACCCTATTGTCCGCATCATCAGACTTATTCTTTTTTAAGGTCGCTGCAACCACGATTAGTATTACCGTGCAAATAAGCATGGCTGCCAGACCGATTATTTTCCCTTTATATCTTGCCATTTTGTTCATCCCTCAGAGGCCTGTACCGAAGCATTAGTCTATAATTTATCCTTCTGATTATACATTTATTACCATCATATCATCAATAAAAACTTCAAATACTCATTATCGACGCAAAAACTGCCGCAGCCATACGGCCACGGCAGTACATGATATTTAATATATTTACCAGGTTTTTCCATCATAGCTGCTACCGCCGCCACCGTTACCATCGTCCTGGTACTGCTGCAGCTGGTCTGCTCCATCCTGATGCTCCTGCTGGTTATCTGTCATCTGATCCTCAAGCTGATCTCTCAGCTCATCCTCACGATCAGAGTTGTTATCATTATTGTTCTGATCATTCTGATCATCATTGTTCTGGTCATCCTGATTATCATCATTCTGATCATCGTTCTGATCCTGATTATTCTGAAGCTGATCGAGCATATCATCAATATCCTTCTTCAGCTTTTCTGCATCCTCATTATGTCCATTCGGATCGTCCGGATTGGCGCAGCCCTCCTCAGTCAGAACATTACGTGCTGCCTTCAGCTGTCTGATAACACGCTCAACATCCTTCTCGCTACTCATATCATCCCAGTTGATCTTCTGCAGCATGGCAAGTGCAAGGTTGACTCTCACGTCACACTGTCTCTCACCACTGTGTGTCGGGTTCTCGGAAAGAGCCTTCTTGTAGTAGGAAATAGCTCTGTCATAATCTCCCTGCTTATATGCAGCATTTCCAAGGTTATAGTAAGGAAGATAGCTCTCCGGGAAGTTCAGATTAAGCAGTGCCTTCTCCAGCTTCACGTCGTATTTTTCTTTCTCATAATCCTTGAGGAAAACCTCGTTGATGATGTATCTTGCCCCAAGAAATACAGCAACGATCAGTACAAGAAGACATATCATATCCGTTATCAGCATGAATCTTCTCGGATTCTCTATATGGAATTTACTGCGCTTATCCTCGCGCACATCTTTAGATTCCTTAGCCATATCTAGATACGTCCTCTCCTGATAATAAGTATCATCTCAATAACAAGCAGTATCGTAAGCAGCGGTACATAGTAATAATATGTATCCTCGTAGCTTACATTATCGCTGTTTGCAAGCTTCATAACACTTCCGCTCTTTATGCTGTCGAGCAGATATTCTATCCTTAAGCTCTCGTCCATGTGTATGTAATCCACATGCATCTCCTGAGCCAGCTTCTGAAGGTTCTCTTCGTTGTATTTTGAAAGAGCGTCACTTCCGGTTTCCGGATCACGAATATAGCTGTTTGAGTTCTTGTCAAACATCCTTCCGCCTTCGGCTGTACCGTAGCCAAGCACTGCTCCTCCGTCGATATATTCTGCAAGGTCCGCGTAGGAAATCTGCTCTTCCTTATCGGAGGTAACCTCGCCATCGCTTATGAAAAATACGATTGTGATACGTCCTTCCTTCTTATTCGAAGACTTGAGCATCTCAAGTGTATCATCATGTGCTGCATTGAGGTTAGTACCCTTTGCATAGTATTTGTCCGGAGTCTTGATGGTTGAAAATGCATCCGCAACATTCTTGCTGTCCTGTGTGAACGGTGCAAGGATCTGCGATCTGTTATCAAACCTAATAAGTGAGAAGTTACTTCCCGCAAGGCTGTCCATGATGTACTGGCAGTCCTTCTGAACCGCAGCCATACGGTTATCGACTCCGATATGATCCTCGGCCCACATACTTATCGTGGTATCCACAACAAAGAGCACATCGATATTTTTAAGTTCGACATCGACATTGTATTTTTTTGTCATGATACGCAGGTTTATCATAAATACAAGTGTAAGTATTACCGCTATTCTGAGTACCCTGAGTATCTTTATCCATATGCCTGTCTTCTTGATGATCACTGCCGCCGAAAAGCCAACAAGACAGATGGCAAGCAGCGGAATGATCACGACAAGCGGAATGATCGGATTCGTCATAATAATATTATTGCTCCTGATATTAAAAGTAATATTATAGCTATACAGAGAATGATTGCCGGGATTGCAGGCTTGTCCACCACCTTATTGATAGTGATCTCGTTAACCTCCATAACCTTCTGCGACTGGATATCATTTACGATATCCTTGACCGTAACCGTGTCGGTCTGCTTGTAGAAGGCACCTCCGGTCTTCTCAACATCTTCCTTCATTTCACGTGCAAGCTTGTCATAATCCTTGGAATAATCATTGAGTCTCGTAAATACCTGCTCATTCGGGAAGATACCAAAGATCGTTACGCCGTTGTTCTTGCACATATCACTTGCTTCGTCCAGCTCAACCAGCGGCTTGCTGAGAGCCTCCTGAGCATTATCTGTGGACATGATTATTATTCTTGTTCTGTTCTCATCATCAAGATGTGGGAAGCTGAACAGTGCTGATGCAAGACCCTCTCCGATAAGGGAGCTGCCCTTCGTGTAATTATTTACCAGCGTACCCGCATCATAATAGCTGAGGAGCTCTGAAAGCTCATAATATCTTTCATCCAGCTGATAATAATAAACGTTCCAGTAATTCTCCACGTACTCTCTCTGGAGCTCAAAATACGTTTTCAGGTCATCCAGCTTCTTCAGGATGAAATCATAATCATCTGTCATTGGAACATAAAGAACCGTCGATGTATTGTAGATGGTTATGCCGAATCTGTCTCCGTCAAGTCCCTTCACAACCTCCTTGAGGCTGTCAACCAGATCGTAGTTCAGGTAGCAGATTGAGTAAGAAACGTCGAGGCAGAGGTAGATGTCTCTCTTCTTCGTACCGTTCGATACCGTCTCCGTCTTGACAGGTCTGGCCATAAGGAAAAGTGATGCCACGATTGCAATGATGATACTGAACTCCATCACTATCTTAAGAAAGCCATGTACATTTTTATAGGTTTTGTATTCCGGAAGATTCCTCGCGTAGCTTGTATTTGCTACTCTCACTCCGCCCTTAAACTTGTATTTTCTCCTGATCACGTGAAATACGATCACAAGGGCGATAAGTACGGGAATTCCGATCTTGGTTATTAATGGATATTTTAGCGCCATGTTTCAAGAACCTTCCTGGTCTTAAATATTGAACTGAATATATCTGAATAAGTTTCTCTTGCGAACTCCGGCTCGTAATACTCGCTGACAAGCCTTGTCAGGCTCGGCATTCTGAGCTTCTTGATCTCGGACAGGCTGTATTTATCTACAGGGATTCCTGTTGCCTCAAACACGAAGTCTCTGATACAGCCGCTGAGCCTCTGATAAGATTCTCTTACGGTCAGCTGTCCGCTTCTCGAAGACATCTCAATATTATACAGAACACCGAGATATTTCGACTTGATCTCCTGAAGAGTCTTAGGCGGAACCTTCTTTATCTTCGGCTTCTTCGGCTTTCTGAGCCTGCCCTTAAACAGCACTCGGAAAACGATCTGCGCCGCGATAATTAGAAGCACTAGTGCAACCGCGATTATCATCCACAGACTCATATATGAATTTGGCTCCTGAAGCTCAACTGATACTTTCATGCTTATGCCTTTCAAACAGTTCTATTACTTTCTCTATGATATCCTTTTCGCTGGAAATAGAGATATACGATACTCCGTAACGCTTGAAGCGTTCGTTAATCTTTAAGTATCTGCTCTGCCTCTCCTTCTGCTCTGCCTTAAGAAGCTTTGAGCGGCGGGAGGTGTAGTCGTCCTCGTATTTTCCTCTGTCAACATCGAAGACATCGTCGCCGTACATATAAGCGTCCTCGATGTTTATTACGAGAAGATCATTGTTAACGGTGATCTTTCTGAGAATCTTCTCATTAAGAGTGTCCATTCCGGCCATATCGGTGATCAGTATGATGACCATCTTGCGTCTCATGCTCTCAGAGATGTAATCAAGCATCCCTGCCGGATCGCTCTTTTCACCCTTATCTATATTCTGGCTGCACTTTGTCATAAGGTTCTCAAAATGCGCCGCACCGTTTCTGAAAAAGCTGAAGAAGGTTCCGTTCTCTGTCCCCTGCATCAGCGCGAAATCGTCTCCATGCTTATCAACAAGATAAGCGATCGTGCCGAAGATATCTACCGCAAGAGCTCCCTTATCTTCAAAACTTAGGGTGTCCGCTCTCATCTTAGCGCCGGTATCCACAACGAAAAGCACATTATGCTTCTTCTCCGCAATGAATCTCCTGACAAGAGTCTTGCCTGTTTTCGAAGAGGACTTCCAGTCGATATCCTTGATATTGTCGCCATAGGTATATTCTCTCAGGTCATCAAAATCAAGACTTCGTCCTCTGAATACTGAGGTGAACTCTCCATCAAGTATATTTGAAGTTTTCCTGCTGGTATAAAGATTTATCTCAGCTCTTATCTTCGCCAGATTATCATAATCCATCTCACAGTCTCCCGAAAGTATTATGGTGTTTTAACCGAATTTACAACCTGATCGATAATTGTCTCTACGCTTACATTATCTGCAACTGCTGAATAATTAAGCTCTATTCTGTGGCGGAGCACCTGATAACGGAGGAGCTTAACATCATCCGGAGTAACATAGGTTCTGCCGTAGATAAGCGCAACTGCCTTCGCGATCTTCATGAAGGCGATCGATGCTCTCGGGCTCGCACCCATTCTTACGTAGCGGCTGTATTCCTTCGGAAGGAGCTTCTCAGTCTGTCTGGTTGCGCCAACGATAAGAGATATGTATTTCTTGATGATCGGATCAACGTAAACTCTCTCGGCAATATCCTGAACTCTGTCAACGTCCTGGATAGTAAGCACTGAAGGAGTCTTGCTGATCACGCCTGACTCGATCCTGCTAAGGATCTCAGCCTCTTCATCAGGTGAAGGATATGTGATCTTCTCCTTGATGATGAAACGGTCTGTCTGTGCCTCTGACAGAAGGTAAGTACCCTCCTGCTCTATAGGGTTCTGGGTAGCAAATACGATAAATACATCGTCCGGCAGCTTATAGGTTACGCCGCCGATTGTAACCTGTTTCTCCTGCATGGCCTCGAGCATGGCACTCTGAGTCTTTGCACTTGAACGGTTGATCTCGTCGAGAAGTACGAAGTTTGCAAATACAGGACCAAGTGCGGTCTCGAACTTACCGGTTGACTGATTGTATATCTGTGTACCGATGATATCACTCGGAAGAAGATCCGGTGTACACTGTATTCTTGAGAACTTGCCATCAACCGCATCAGAAATAGTCTTAGCAGCTGTTGTCTTCGCAAGACCCGGAACCGACTCGATCAGAACGTGTCCGTCAGCTATGATCGAAGCGATCATAGAGAACTTGAGATTCTGCTGACCAACTACCTTCTCATCGAAATAGTTGGAAAGCTTTCTTATTGCATCCTGAGCATATTCAAACTCTTCGTTTGTTATGCCTGCATTCTGTGCACCGTTTGTAAGATTTGGATTCATCTTTAACTACCCCTTATTCTTATTTTTGTATCTTATGGCTGCTCCGCTGCAGCCTGTTATTCGTAGCTTTTGTACGTAATAACCATCCTGCTATCCGTCATTTTTATACGTGATAACTGTCCGATTTTTCATAACCAACATATGTTATACGAACCACCGGATGGTTTTTATGGAATTTTTTTTATTTTTTTGCAGCTTATTAATATCCGATGAAAGCATATGCTGCGATAAGGAAGATCAGGAATACTATACTGAAGCCTGTAAATGCAAGTACGTATTTTCCCTTCTTACTGCCCGGCAGCCTGCCGTAAAGCTTGAAGGATATAAGACTCGCCATTGATGCGATAAGTGTACCGAGCCCACCGAAGTCTGTTCCTATGCAGACCGCCTTGTAATCCGTTGTCATACCGGATATCAGGATGCTCGAAGGAACGTTACTGATAAACTGGCTCGTCACAAGCGATACCGAGAATTCATTTCCCGTAACTATCCTCGACAGGAAGTCATTCACCAGCTCCACCCTCTTCATATTTCCGATGAAGATGAAAAGGAACAGGAAAGTCAGGAGGAGGAAATAATCAACCTCAAGAAGATTCTTTCTGTCAATGATAAGTACCGCAAGAAGCACTATCCCAAGCACTATATAATACGGCAGAACTCTGAGGATTATCATCATGCTGAGAGCAAATAACACGATATAAACCGCGGTTTTCTGCGGTGTTATATAGCCGATCTTGATCTCTTCCTTCGTATCTCTGACCGTAAGCTTAGCACTGCCGGTCACGATGCATGTTATCACAACAAGCAGGACAAATGATATCAATGAATACGGAAGCATCATTCCGATAAACTCCAACGGCTTCATATCCGCAAGATCGTACAGATAGAGATTGTGCGGGTTGCCGATAGGTGTCAGCATACTTCCGAGATTGGCTGCTATGGTCTGAAGAACGATGATAGGTATCAGGCATTTCTTCTGATCAGCCATCATAAGTACCTCGACCGTGAACGGCACGAAGGTTATAAGCGCTACATCATTCGTAATGAACATAGCAAAAAAGAAGCATAAAAGGACAAGTACCAGTCCCAACGTTCTGAGCCGTGTTACCTTTCCCAGAAGCTTCTTTGCTATCTTTCTGAAGAAGCCCTGCCCGCTGAGTCCCGACATGATGATCATCAGTGTCAGCAGGGTTCCCAGAGTTTTGAAGTTTATATAATCAATATAATGTTTGTCAAATGGAACTAAAAAGATTGAAAATACTGCCAGCAGGAACGAAACCATTGTGACAGGCTCATTCCTGAACAGATTCTTTATTATTCGAAGCATGACCTGTTCGTGACCCTCTCACCCTACAGATTTCTGGAAATATCTGCACAAGCTTCCATGGCTTCGATCAAACTGCTTCTGAAGCCCATATCCTCAAGCACTCTTACCGCCTCGATAGTTGTACCGGCCGGTGAGCATACCATATCCTTAAGCTCTCCCGGATGCTTTCCGGTTTCAAGCACCATCTTGGCACTACCGTAAACAGCCTGAGCGGCAAACTTATATGCCTGTGCACGTGGCATGCCGAGCCTTACGGCACCGTCAGCCATAGCTTCTATCATCATAAATACATATGCAGGCGAGCTTCCCGAAACTGAAACGACTGCATCCATAAGCTTCTCAGGTATAACCTCTGCCTTGCCGAAGGCTGTGAGTATTTCGAGCGCTTTACTCAGCTCATCCTCAGAAACCGTTGTCTCAGGGCTTACACCAGTCATACCTTCACCTACGAGCGCAGGTGTATTTGGCATGGTTCTTACTATCTTAAGCTTTCTTCCGAAGGCATCCTCATACCACTTGAGATTCTTTCCGGCAACGATTGAAACAACAAGCTTGTTGTCATCTATGATGTCCTTAATCTCCTCTGCAACTATACCGATGACCTGCGGCTTAACCGCAAAGAATATGATATCAGCAAGTCTTACAAGCTCCTTATTATCTGATACTGCTGTGATCCCGAAGCTATCCATAGCCTTCTGTCTCTCAGCCTCAACCGGCGATGAACAGATGATGTCCTCCGGTGCATAGATTCCTTTTTTAATGATTCCGCCGATGATGGCACTTGCCATATTTCCGGCGCCGATAAAACCAAGTTTCATATTACTCGAATTTCTCCTTTATTTTTTCTTTATCAGAAACATGGACAAATAAATCCATTTCTCAACTTCTTCTCATCATCTGAGCAACGAAAAAAGAGCCCAGCACAATGATGTATTATATCATAGTATCAGACTCTTTTCAATGCCGGCCATGCATACAGGTTTAAATCCGATATAGTCTACAGCTCCCGCAGGTCTAAAACAGCCGCTCCGTGAGGCTTCAGTTTCAGATAAACCGCAGGATTTCCCTCTATCATATCAATTCCTTTTATCTCATTATTCCAAAGTTCGGTCACTCTTACATCTGAGGAATATATTTCCAGTTCAGACAGCCTCAGGCATATTTCGCTCTCTGTCTCTCCTGCATTGAACAGTGCTGCATAATATCCTCCCTCGGCATTTGCCGCTGCCCAGAGTATATGTTCACCTCCGTCTTCTTTTCTGCGCCACACCTGATGAGCATGTCTGGCATTCTTATGCATCTTCAGTATCTCTTTATTTGTGATAATCTTCATCGTAAAATCATCAAAGCCTGTCATTTCTCCGCCGATCATAAGCGGTGAACGGAATATGGACCAGAGGGACATCATCGTGACCTGCTCTTCTTCAGTAAACTTCGTCCTGTTAGCCTTATCATAATCCTGAAGTATCGGTCCTATCGGAAGCATATCCGCATCCGGCCAGTTGCCCGCCCCTGTGTGGATCGACCATTTTTCAGCCCTTTCAAACATCGCATAAAGGAGCTCCCACTTATCCCAGAAGTCATCCGTGATCCTCCACATATCAGCATTTTTCTTGTAGAACTCTGAATACTCCAGCACTGCCGGTCCCGGACTGATTGAAAATACCATATTTCTTCCGCAGGAATGCAGACTGCCACTTATAAGCTCCAGCTCATCAGCAAGTCTTGGCATTTCGCGGCAGATATCATCAAGCTTGATAAAGTCAACTCCCCAGGATTTATAGAGTGCAAAAATACTGTCGTAATATGCCTTTGCCCCCTCATGTTTCGGATTCAGGCCATACATATCCGGATTCCACTCGCAGACATTATTCGGCTCAGCTATCTCCCTTGCGGTATAGCTCGTCCCAAATACAGGCAGATTCAGTTGAACCGCCCTTCTCGGAATACCGCGCATGATGTGGATTCCGAATTTAAGCCCCAGCGAGTGCACATAGTCCGCCAGCTCCTTAAAGCCCTTACCGCCCGCAGCAGAAGGAAACCTGTTTTCTGCCGGAAGAAGCCTTCCGTACTCATCCATTGTAAGCTCTTGAAAAGGAATATACTCATGAGTTTTTGCTTCGGGACCTGCCCACTGAATATCCACAACAATATATTCCCAGCCGTATTTCAGAAGGTTTTCCGACATGAATTCGGCATTCTTTCTTACTGATTCCTCTGTTACACCTGCTCCGTAACAATCCCAGCTGTTCCAGCCCATAGGTGCATATTTTTTTATGTTCAACATATCTTCTCCTTTATGTTTTGCTCATGATGCGTAATAAATATTTTTCGAAATGTCGATTTTTATCCGGAATATCAATTATATGTTTTCTCGATAAAATCGATCATCTTCTGTATATTGTCCTTCCTTGCCCCAAGGAAATCCTCTATGCTCTTAATGCTCCATGATGGATCATTCGGAATCACCGGATCCTTGTAACGGTCAAAGAACTGCGGATAAAGCGGTGAATAAATACTTGTAAACTTATCCAATGTCTCCACTGCCGCTTTCTGCTCAAACTCATTTTCAGAAAGTGAAAGCAGCTTTTCTTCAAACTCCTTACGGAAACCATCATTCGTCATGAAATATGCAAAGCAGAGAACTGCCGGATTGCTTGTATCCATATCCAGAAGTCCCTTTGGCTTATAGTTATCTTCCTTGATAGTATTATGACCTGCATCGGATCTTCCGCTCCAGCCGCCGAAATCCAGATCGTAAAATACAAATCTCCAGCGTCCGTCACCGTAGCCATCCGTTCCGTCCGGTTCAGTTGATTTCCACATTGACCAGTTTTTGCCCGGCCAGTCCCATTTATTATCTATCCAGGTTTCCACTGCAAAATACTCCAGTACAGACTGCGGATCCACAAGCTTCACGAATTCATCATAAGACTCCTGATCCTTAAGGTCCGAATGCGTATCAAAGAAATCCAGAAGTTCCCTGAAATAATAATCCTCCGGTTCACCCTCAGGAAGTTCACCCTCATCAAGTTTATAGCCCAGCTTGAGAGCCTCGGCATCGCCCTTGTAGAGCACAACATTATCCTTGTCTACACCGTGAAGCTCTTCAAAATAATCGTCACTATAATCCTCCTGAAGTATATAGAGGCCCCAGTATTCTCCGTTCAGATATAAGATACACGGACGTGATTTCTGTGTATCCACCGACATATCCGCGCAGAAGCTCTGCCAGAAGGTATCGTTGAATTTCGCTCCCATGGCTGCATTTCCACCTGCTCGAAGCACCAGATTTTTGTATTTATCCATAACCTTGCCTTCATCGTTCAGATAATCCTCACCGAAGACAGGGTATTCGAAATTCTTCTGTCCGTAGTCCTTTCTCGCATAGAGGCGGAAGCCCTTCTGCAGATCTGATCTTGAATAATTGCCCTGTATCCTTACGCCACAGTTCTGCGAAAATGCAGTGCTTACGTTTCCATCCCCATCTATCTCAAGCATGGTTATACCTGCCAGACGCTCCCAGTCTCTGCCCTTCTGATTATAATTTGCAGGCAGCTTTCTGCTGTCCTCCGGGTCTGCCTTATTTGCAGTCCTGTAATAGCCTTCCACCGATTTTGCAAATACATCACCTTTAACATAGATTCCCTTATCAGATGCGAAAAGGTCATCATAGTCCATAGAGAGCGATATGACTGCAAGAGGCTGTCCGGAGGCCTTGCAGCTTTCTGCAAGTCCCTGTATATGCTCTTCCATGGTTCCTATGAAATATACTGCATTTGCTTCCTCGGATATTTCTCCTTCAGCATTCTTAGCCACTGCTCTGACGGTCATGCATTTATCAACATCTTCATCTGCAGGTGGCTGTATGTAACATTCAAATGTCTTCTCAGCCTTCTTGGCATTGCTGTAATTCGCACAGAAAAGATCCGGAGAAACTGCAGAAACAACATTCGGATCATCCTTCCTGTCACGTATCTGTACAGCCTCTTCGTATTTCACTGCTGTATCACTGCTTGCCGGATCACTTCCGTCCGTGGTATACCATATTTCTTTATAATCCTTGTCATCTGAAGTGATCTCAAGCTTAAACTCATTTTTATATACTCCCGATGCAGCCGAGAAGGTCAACACGCCTGAAGTGTAGGGAATCTTCTCTTCGTTTCCGGTATTGTTTCCGCCAGATTCAGTTGTATTATCTGTTCCGGTATCACCTGTGTTCTGATCGTTTCCTGTCGCGCTGTCAGACTCTGTCGTCTGGTCTGTTTCTGTCGAACCATCATCACTGGTCATCTGATCGGTTACAGTAGAACCATCCTCCTCGGTCGTCTGAATAGTCTCAGTCCCCTGCGTTGTCTTGTCAGTCTCTGAGTTCTTCTCTCCGTTCTTACCGCAGGCAGAGAGTGCAAGCGCTGTTATCAGCGCATAAGTCGCAATAGGTTTGATAAATCTTTTCTTTAACATGTCAGCATAACTCCTTTTGATAAATACTTTTATCGTCCACCCATGTTTATTGTTTATAAACCTATCTTATCAGCCCTGTTCCTTCCATCATACCCGCAAAAATACACCATTATTACACTACATGCTTGAAATATAAAAACACCACCGAATAAACCGGTGGTGTTATCATTGATCATCTGCTGTTTACAATTCAAAGCTGTCGAAGAAATCCTCCTCCGAAGGCTTATTTGCCTCCTTCCATCTGAGGAAGTAAGCCTTCATCTCCGCCTGCTTATCTCCGAGATCCACTATGGTATCAGTGAAGTTATCATCATTCAGGCATCCGATCTCAACATAGTATTCGTAATACTCCTTCAGATGCCCGAGCTCCTCTTTCATAACCTGCCATGCCTCATCCGTCGCGCATCCAACAACATGATCCAGCAGATAGTTCTTATATCTGTCTTCTACCGCCTCCGTTAGACCTGCAGAGTGCAGCAGTCTGAGGAATGCAGCTCTCGACTTCTTCTTCCTCTTATTCGTAACAAATACATCCAGCGTGCATTCGAGGTCCTCCTCGCCACAGAGGATCATCTCTGCATGTCCTTCCTCGTCCGGCTCATCAATAAACTCAAGAAGCCTTCTGTCGAGCCCTTCAAACCATTCATCCGTACCCGCAGTACTGCAGTTCAGAAGGTGCTCTGTATTTTTCATATTGTATAGCGAGGCAAGAAGTACCGCAGTATCGTCTCTGTCCTTTTCCGGCATAGCAAGCCACTCCTCATCAGGATTTTTCTTCCTGCTTCTCAGAACAATTCTTTGCAGTCTGTCATCGCCGAGAAATGGCGAGTGCCCCATAGCAATCTTCTTTCTCGGAAGTTCAACAGAGGTCAGCATCCTGCAATATGAAAAGCTCCATTCAGCAAGCTTTCTGATCGAATCCGGAAGGATCACTGACTTCAGCCTTTTTGAATTCATGAAAGCCTTCTTGTCGATCTTTCTGACCGGCAGTCCTGCTATCATCTCCGGTATTATTACCTGCTCGTCTTCTCCTGTATATGATGTTATGTTAACTCGGTCTTCCTTTATCACATAATAAAGTTCACCCTGTGATGTCTTGATCATTTTATCTGACATATGATCCCTCAATTCTTCTTTATTCTTGTCAGCTGTGTATCATCCACCGAACTCTCTCCGGTAAAATACACTTTCTTTATTATACTCGCTTATCAGATATCCAGCTCAAGTATTTCCTGCTTGATAGCATCCTGCCTCTCTGTAAGCATAAGCGTCTCGCTGGCCCTTGTATAGTCCTCTGAACCAAACTGCGCTATAAATCTTGAAGAGTTCTCATTGACGGTAAGCTCCGTAACAAGCAGGAGCATCTCGTTGCCTTCCTCAAAGGCCTTCTCCACATAACTGAAGAGGTTATGCATCCTGTCCTTGGTGCTCTGAACGTCCGCTCTCATGCTGCTCACTTCGCTGTCATAGTTCTTCTTAACAATATCAAATGCCTCGCCCGGCTCCTTTATCAGAGAACCCTCAGCCACGATTTCTTTAACCATCTTATTAAGCTGATCACTGAGTCTTCTCAGCTTTCTCTTATCCTTATCCGAAAGCGAGTTGGCCTTTGCCAGCTTTTCCATCTTATTTTTCTCATCCTCAGAACACTTCTCCAGGAATGAGATAACGTCGGAAGCCGTGGTGTATTTTGCAGTATTTTCCTTAAGCTGCTTCAGAAGCTTCAGAAGCTCCGAAAGATAATCAGTCTTCTCCATGACATCGCTGATCTCGGCCTCTATCCTGTCCATGAGCATCCCGAGAACCGAAAGCCTCTCATCAAAGCCCGCTCTCTTGCTCCTTGCAAATGCGCTTTCCGGCGGATTGCCTTCAAGTATATCGTCAAGCCTGTAGTCTCTCTTGTATTTGTTATAGAGGTCGTAGTAGGCTGTGAATTCCTTTACGATCTTATCATTTCTGATATACTGACCAACCAGCGTCTCATCCACCGCCAGATTCTTCTCATTGTAAAGTCCGAGTATGGTTGAAAGATCCTCCCAGCCTCTGGCAGTCACATATGAACGGCCTTTCGTGGTCATCTCCATATGGTAGAAATAATCTTTATGTATCTCGAGAAAGCTTGTAACCTCGCTCCTCACATTATTCTCCTTAGCGTATCGCTTCCAGGTGTCGTAATCAGCCTCAACCGTCAGGACCTTCAGTCTGTCCATGGTAACAACGTCAAATTCGCGCACGCTCTTATTATACTCAGGTGGGTTTCCGGCGGTGACGATAACCCAGCCGTCAGGAACCCTGTGTTTTCCAAACACCTTATACTGTAGGAACTGCAGCATCGATGGCGCCAGTGTCTCAGAAACGCAGTTGATCTCATCCAGGAAAAGGATGCCCTCCTTAACGTCCGACTCACGCATGACTGAATAAATAGACGCGATTATCTCACTCATGGTATATTCTGATACATCATATTCCATCCCCTCGTAGCTCTCATGCTTTATGAAAGGAAGACCCAGCGCCGACTGTCTGGTGTGGTGTGTCATAGAGTAAGAAACAAGCGCTATCCCCAGCTCGGCTGCGATCTGCTCCATGATGGCTGTCTTGCCTATTCCCGGCGCCCCAAGGAGAAATATAGGTCTCTGCCTTACCACCGGTATCCTGTACTCGCCCCACTCATCCTTCATAAGGTATAAGCCAACGTCGTTCTTTATATAATTCTTCGCCTGATTTATGTTCATTCTGCTATGCCTCCACACTCATTTATCTATTCGTCCGTGAGCCTCTTTTATCTATATCAGTTTCTCAATTATTACTATCTTACTGTTTCATCCGTACGGTCATCTTCTGCCTGCTTTACGGCTTCAGCCTGCCTCTTCTCCTGCTCCAGTCGTATCATCTCAGCTTCAAGCTCCTCCGGCTGCAATATGATCTTATACGCCCAGACAGGCGGCTTCGGTGCAAGATCATCCTCCGCAAGAAACGCAAACATTACATCGTAGTCCGGCATCTTCTCCGGATAATCTCCGTAGCCATCTGTAAAATATATCAGCCCCTTCAGATTCTCAAATTCGCCCTTTGCTATCAGCTCGTCAACATATTTGAAGACAGGCCTGAAATCGGTAGTTCCGAAGCCCTTCAGTTTGAAGCTTCTGCAGAACTCCTCAAATTCATCATTATTCGTTATCTTTGTGTCCTGCCTTATCTGATTGTCGCACTGTATGATATGTATATTTACCTCTGTGAAGAAGTTATCCCTGCTCTTAAGTATGCTGTAGGTTTTCTTCAGGAAGGTCTCCACGACCGCACCCTTGCACGATGCAGAGGTATCAAGCGCTATGATAAACTCCCGCACCTTCTTCGAATCTCTGTATTCCAGCGGCTCGATAAGCGGCATATTTCCGTATTGTTCCAGACCATAGGTATAATAAATATAGTCGAACTCGTCGTCACTCTGCCTGATATCCTCTCCGCTGGTCATGAATCTTTGTAGCAGCTCGGAGTAATCGTATTTTTCTCTGGTAGCATCTGAAAGGCTCGCCTCCATCTCCTCGTTGGCAATTCCACCCTTCGAGAAGTTCTTCAGATCCGTCTTAACTCTCTGGCTTATCCTCTGCCATTTCTCAAGCTGAATACTGATTTCCTGCTTCTTCCTCCAATATATATGTTCATCCTTATGAAACAGGACAAACCACCTTATCTTGCCCGCCTCGGATATATCATAGGTCCTGAGGTATTTATAAACCTTTTCGGCCGTGAGTCCGTGGCAGAGCCTCTTTATCGTTCTCAGCTCCTCTGCCGCCTCAATATCCTTCTCAACCTTGAAGGATGGATTGTCAAGGGATATTATCGATGCCTCAACCGCTATGTCAGCCGCAAAGTCCCAGAGCACCTTATCCAGCTTATCATAACTGAAAGGATGGAAAAATAACAGATGCAGCAGCATGTGCAGATAGGTCCTGGTCACAAGTGACGGCTCTGTTTTATAGGTCTGAAGCACCCAGACCGGATCATAATATATATACTGTCCGTCCGTTGCCATGCCTCCGCCGGCCGCCTCATTCTTATTCTTGATATCCTTCTTCGCTATAACCTTTGCCTCTGCAAGGGCAATATCAAGAAAACGAAGGCTTACAGCTATACGGTCTCTCGCAATATCCATAACCTTCTTCGCAAGTTCTTCGATCTTTATATCCTTTTCACTTTTCTTTTCCGAACCCGCCATCCTTATTCTCCCGAATTCACTATCAAATATCTATCTTTATTATTATACCATTTTTACCCATGCTCTGACCATCTTAAAATACATATTATTTACTACGTGGTTGTGCGCTCTACCTCGCCCATCGATTTATTATCTGCGTAAAATAAGGGCGGTGCTTTCGCGCCGCCCTGAAGTAATTCATATTTATTTAGCTGTAGTACTTATCAACTTTGCAAGTGCCTCAAGGCCTTCCTCTGAGAGATAGAATCCGTCATGAACGTATTCCGGCTTCTCCTGAACCGCCTTGTTCCAGTCGATAATATTTACGTTATCATTTGCATCTGCAAGCTTCTGGATTGTATCATTTACATCCTTCTCGTAATCACGATTGCTTGCGTAAATATTTATCCAGTATATTCTTCTGTTCTTGCCGATAGCATCTATCATCTCCTGGCCGGTCTCCTGATCAAACGGACCGTTTGTACCAAGCTCGATAACAACTACGTCTCTGAGATTACCTGCCTCAATAAGATCCTTTGCTACATACGAGCCATCGTATACCTGACGGTTCTGATTTGAATCAATGTATATTTCCGGCATGGTCTCAAGGATATGATCCTGAGCACCCTCAAGTATGAAGTCACCGATGATAGTAACCTTAGATGAATCAACCGCCTTAGGCGCCTCAGTTGTAGCCTCAGTAGTCGCCTGAGTTGTAGGAGCTTCTGTTGTGGTTGCTTCAGTAGTGATCTCAGTGGTTGTCTCCTTCTCCTTCTTCTCTTCATTATCCGAAGAAGATGCGCTAACGATAAGTCCGATAAATCCAACTATCATGAGGATTCCATGCACAACGAGCGGCAACAGCTTAATCACCGTCTTCGTAATATCACCACCGATATTCGATCTTGCGATGCTCTCCTTGATGCTTGCAACATTTATAAAGTGTACAACCTTATAAAGCAGATATGTAAGGGCAAGTATTATAATAACAAGTATTATCCTTGCCGGAACCTCTACCCAGTTTTTGTTAACAAATATATATGTGCAGGCAATAAAGCTTATAACAAACTCCAGCCACATCTTACCAAGTGCTTTAAGGAAGCCCTTATCGATCACAGTGCCGATCTTCAGGTAAGAGGCAGTTGCATACCATACCATAACACCCATAGCAAGTGTAACTTCAATAACGCCAAATCTTGAAAGAACAGACTCGCCTGTATAGAATATCTCTCCTATCAGTACAAGAACTGCCGCAACGATGAAGGCAAAAAGCCTGTTTCTCTTATATTCCTGCGGAAGTCCTGAGTATTTAAGCTTTTTCTTGTATATAAGCGCCGCAAGCATACCGATAAGGTATGGATATATAGTAATAATCGATTCATTAATAAATGCTGATGCAACAGCGTCAATCACGATTACGATGGCAAGAAATACATTCGATGCCATAGGTCCGCTTTTATCAGCAATCTTGTTCCATATAAAGAAAATAAGAGGAAATACGAGGAAAAATACGGTAAAACCAAGAACAACATTCATGATCTCACGGCCAAGTGACCTTGTAACACTATGTACAAGTATTGTCGCAACACCACAAAATGCAAAGAGGAGCACGATCACTTCCAGATAATAGGTCTTGATCCTCTTGATATAGAATTCAGGAACGTTATAACGCTCCTTACGCATAAGGCTGACCGCCGTAACAGTCGTGATGTAACCAAGCACAACATAGAACATATTAAATATGAGCATACCGCCCTTAAATACATCCGGAATAAGCAATGCAAAAAGTGCAACGATGACAGCTATACCCCTAAGGCTGTCAAGTCCCCTGTTTTTTGCAGGCTTTTTCTGCCCTTTTTTCGGTCTGATCTCTTCATTTATAGCGGCTGTATCCGCAACATCCTGGTCATTTGTATTGAATGAATACTGATCGTCCATCGTAACCTCCTAACGTAAAGTCCAAAATACCTTCTTATACTATATAGCAAAACTGCAAAAATTTAAAGTGGAAATTTGCATATTTTGTTAAAACTTTATGAAGAAACCACTATATTTTGCTTTATATAAAAAAAACCGCACGGCGAACACCGTGCGGTTTGATAATCATTATTTATTACTCAATGATTGATACAACTGATCCAGAACCAACTGTTCTACCACCCTCACGGATAGCGAATCTAAGTCCCTGCTCCATAGCTACTGGATGGATAAGTTCGATTGTCATCTCAACGTTATCACCAGGCATGCACATCTCTGTACCAGCTGGAAGGTTGCAGACACCAGTTACGTCTGTTGTTCTGAAGTAGAACTGTGGACGATAGTTGTTGAAGAATGGAGTATGACGTCCACCCTCGTCCTTTGTAAGAACGTAAACCTGAGCTGTGAACTTCTTGTGGCATGTTACTGAACCCGGCTTAGCGAGAACCTGTCCCTTTTCAACTTCGTCACGGTTTACACCACGAAGAAGTGCACCGATGTTATCACCAGCACGTGCCTCATCAAGCATCTTTCTGAACATCTCGATACCAGTTACAACTGTCTTCTTAACGTCTTCCTTGATACCAAGGATCTCAAGCTCTTCGTTAAGGTGAAGTGTACCACGCTCTACTCTACCTGTAGCAACTGTACCACGACCTGTGATTGTGAATACGTCCTCAACAGGCATAAGGAAAGGCTTATCTGTATCACGCTCTGGAGTTGGGATGTACTCATCAACAGTCTTCATGAGCTCCATAACCTTGTCGCCCCACTCGCCGTTTGGATCCTCAAGAGCCTTAAGAGCTGAACCCTGGATAATTGGGCAACCCTCGAAACCATACTCCTCAAGTACTTCTGTAACTTCCATCTCAACGAGCTCGATAAGCTCTGGGTCGTCAACCATGTCGCACTTGTTAAGGAATACTACGATATATGGAACGTTAACCTGACGTGCAAGAAGGATGTGCTCCTTTGTCTGAGCCATAACACCGTCTGTAGCAGCTACAACAAGGATAGCGCCGTCCATCTGAGCAGCACCAGTGATCATGTTCTTTACATAGTCAGCATGGCCTGGGCAGTCAACGTGTGCATAGTGTCTGTTTTCTGTCTCATACTCAACGTGAGCTGTAGAGATTGTGATACCTCTTTCTCTCTCTTCTGGAGCCTTATCAATGTTAGCGAAATCAACTGCTGCATTTCCTGCTACTCTCTCAGAAAGTACCTTTGTAATAGCAGCTGTAAGAGTTGTTTTACCATGGTCTACGTGTCCGATAGTACCAATGTTACAATGTGGCTTTGTTCTTTCGAATTTTGCTTTTGCCATTTTTTAAATTCCTCCTTAAATCTGCCCCCCTTGGGACATTCTTTACAGTCTGAAACATATTATATTAGAAATCCGAAAAAGTTTCAAGATTTTTTATAAATGTTTCTATATATTTCTAGTATATTACTTCTTTGCGTTGAGAACCTTCTCCTGTACTGACTTAGGAGCCTGCTCATACTTCTCAAAGAACATTGAGTAGTTACCACGACCCTGTGTTCTTGAACGAAGGTCTGTAGAATAACCGAACATCTCAGAAAGTGGTACATAAGCCTTTACAAGCTTACCATTACCAACATCTTCCATACCCTCGATCTGTCCACGACGTGAGTTAAGGTCACCGATAACATCACCCATGTAATCAGCCGGCATAGTTACCTCAACCTTCATGATAGGCTCAAGAAGAACAGCATTACCCTTCTGCATAGCTTCCTTGAATGCCATAGAACCGGCAATGTGGAATGCCATTTCAGATGAGTCTACTTCATGGTATGAACCATCATAAACTGTTGCAGAAACACCGAGTACAGGGAAGCCTGCAAGGATACCTGCCTGAGCAGCCTCTTCGATACCTTCACCGATAGCTGGGATGTATTCCTTAGGGATACTACCACCAACAACTGTAGACTCAAACTTGAATGTCTCTTCACCGTTTGGATCCATTGGCTCGAACTTAACCTTACAATGTCCGTACTGTCCACGTCCACCTGACTGCTTAGCATACTTAGAATCGATGTCAACAGCCTTTGTGAATGTTTCCTTATAAGCAACCTGAGGTGCACCTACGTTAGCCTCTACCTTGAACTCACGAAGAAGTCTGTCAACGATGATCTCAAGATGGAGCTCGCCCATTCCGGCGATGATTGTCTGACCTGTTTCCTGATCTGTATGTGTTCTGAATGTAGGATCCTCTTCAGCAAGCTTTGAAAGTGCTGTAGCAAGCTTATCCTGACCATCCTTTGTCTTAGGCTCGATAGCGAGCTCGATAACAGGCTCAGGGAATACCATTGACTCAAGGATAACCGGATGCTGATCATCACAGATTGTATCACCTGTAGTTGTATTCTTAAGACCTACAACTGCAGCGATATCTCCTGAGTAAACAGTTTCGATATCTGTACGGTCATTAGCGTGCATCTGAACGATACGTCCAACACGCTCCTTGTGATTCTTAGTTGCGTTAAGAACATAAGAACCCTTATTTAACTTACCAGAGTAAACTCTGATGAAAGCAAGCTTTCCAACGAATGGGTCAGCAACGATCTTGAATGCAAGTGCTGCAAATGGCTCACTGTCAGAAGACTTCTTGATAACTTCATTTCCGTCAAGGTCAACACCCTTGATATCAGGGATGTCAACTGGAGATGGCATATACTCTATAACGGCATCGATAAGCTTCTGGATACCCTTGTTCTGATGTGCAGAACCGCAGCATACAGGAACAACTCTTGACTTCTCACCCTCTGCTGTATCGATAGCTTCACAAGTACCCTTACGAAGAGCAGCTTTAAGCTGATCAACTGTAGGTACTTCACCCTCAAGGTAAGCCATCATGAGTTCATCATCAAGCTCGCAGCATGATTCAACGAGCTTCTCATGCCATTCCTCAGCGAGATCCTTGTAATCATCACGGATATCAACTATAGAAATGTCCTTACCCTCATGATCATTATAGAGGTATTCCTTCATCTCAAAGAGGTCGATAATTCCTTCAAAATAATCCTCTTTACCGATTGGAAGGTTTATAACGACTGGCTTCTTACCAAGTCTTGTTTTGATCTCTTCTACTGTGTTGTAGAAGTTTGCACCAAGGATATCCATCTTGTTAACGAATGCCATTCTTGGTACGTGATATGTATCAGCCTGACGCCATACGTTCTCAGACTGTGGCTCAACACCGCCCTTAGCGTCAAATACACCAACGGCACCATCAAGTACGCGGAGTGAACGCTCAACTTCTACTGTGAAGTCAACGTGACCCGGAGTATCGATGATATTGATACGATGCTCAAGTGCACCGGCCTTTGGCTTAGTCTGCTCCTGAAGTGTCCAGTGGCAGGTTGTAGCGGCTGATGTGATAGTGATACCTCTCTCCTGCTCCTGCTCCATCCAGTCCATGGTAGCAGTACCTTCGTAGGTCTCACCGATCTTATGATTTACACCGGTATAGTAAAGAATTCTTTCAGTAAGAGTTGTCTTACCGGCATCAATATGTGCCATAATACCGATGTTACGAGTTCTATCGAGTGGATATTCTCTTCCAGCCAAGGCTTTTTCCTCCTTGTTAATAATATAAACAATATTCCAGGGCGGACTCCCGCCCGAAACCTAAAATGCAGATTAGAATCTGTAATGAGCAAATGCCTTGTTTGCCTCTGCCATTCTGTGCATTTCTTCTTTTCTCTTAACAGATGCGCCTGTGTTGTTAGATGCATCTATAAGCTCTGCAGCAAGTCTTTCTTCCATTGTCTTCTCAGTTCTCTGACGTGAGAAATTTGTGATCCAACGAAGTCCGAGAGCCTGTCTTCTGTCAGGTCTTACATCGATAGGTACCTGATATGTAGCACCACCGATACGTCTAGCCTTAACCTCGAGAAGAGGCATAACGTTGTTCATTGCTGCTTCAAATACTTCTACAGGCTCCTTGCCTGTCTGCTCTTTGATACGGTCAAATGCGCCGTAAACTATCTTCTGAGCAACACCCTTCTTACCATCAAGCATGATGTTGTTGATAAGACGTGTTACAACCTTGTTATTGTAAATTGGATCCGCTAAAACGTCTCTCTTTACGACATGTCCCTTACGTGGCACGGTTCTTCCCTCCTTAATAATAATTAATTCTTAGGTACTCACATTCACCCTGCATCTGCCCCGCGGTCCTTGTACCTCAAAATCCGCAGTACTTATCAGATGTTTATATGAATGTGTTCGTGCTGTGTATATGGCAAAATGAAAATCATGCCTAACCAGCACTTAACAGAAAAAACTGTCAATATGGATTACTTAGCATCCTTAGGACGCTTAGCACCATACTTTGAACGTGCCTGACGTCTCTTAGCAACACCTGCTGTATCAAGAGTACCACGGATAATGTGATATCTTGTACCAGGAAGGTCCTTTACTCTACCACCACGGATAAGAACAACGCTGTGCTCCTGAAGGTTGTGACCTTCACCCGGGATGTAGCTAGTTACTTCGATACCATTTGAGAGACGTACTCTCGCGATCTTACGAAGAGCTGAGTTAGGCTTCTTAGGTGTAGCTGTCTTAACTGCTGTACAAACTCCTCTCTTCTGTGGAGAGCTTGCATCGATTGGTCTCTTCTTGAGTGAGTTAAAGCTTCTCTGAAGAGCTGGTGCAGTAGACTTCTTAACAGCTGTCTGTCTTCCTTTTCTAACTAACTGGTTAAATGTAGGCATGTTTTCACCTCCTATTCTAAAATAAATTAAATCAAGGCATGCAATTTACGCATGCCTTGATATTATATATTTTCGCCCAACAAGTGTCAAGCATTTTCTTTTGATGAAGTTTTATTATTCTGCATCATCTGAAGATTCATCAGCCTCATCAGCGAAATCATCTTCTACTGCACCGGTCTCTTTCTCATCAAATGAAGCATCTGCAGCATCAACATCTGACTCTGCCTCTACCTCATCATACTGATCTGAAGCGCTCTCTTCATCGTCTACATAACCGATATCGTTAAGATATTCTGTATCAAGACTTACTGAACGGTACTGCTTCATACCTGTACCTGCAGGGATGAGCTTACCGAGAAGAACGTTCTCCTTAAGTCCGATAAGAGGATCAACCTTACCCTTGATAGCAGCATCAGTAAGAACCCTCGTAGTCTCCTGGAATGAAGCTGCTGAAAGGAAGCTGCTTGTTGCAAGAGAAGCCTTTGTGATACCGAGGAGAGTCTGCTTAGCTTCAACAGGTCTCTTTCCTTCAGCGATAAGCTGCTCATTGATCTCGTTAACATCAAGTACGTCAACAAGTGAACCTGGAAGAAGATGTGAATCTCCGTTATCCTCTATTCTTACCTTCTTCAGCATCTGGCGAACGATGATCTCGATATGCTTATCGTTGATATCAACACCCTGGAGACGGTAAACCTTCTGAACTTCTCTGATCATATAGTTCTGTACTGCATCAACACCCTTGATCTTAAGGATATCGTGTGGATTTACAGAACCCTCTGTAAGCTCGTCGCCGGCCTCAAGAACCTGTCCGTCACGAACCTTGATACGTGAACCGTAAGGAATGAGGTATGCCTTTGACTCGCCTGTCTCATCATTTGTAATGATAACTTCCTTCTTCTTACCTTCCTTGTAAGTAACCTTGCCGCCGAACTCTGCAATGATTGCAAGTCCCTTTGGCTTACGAGCCTCGAAAAGCTCTTCTACTCTAGGAAGACCCTGTGTGATATCGCCACCGGCAACACCACCGGTATGGAATGTTCTCATCGTAAGCTGTGTACCAGGCTCACCGATTGACTGAGCTGCGATGATACCGACAGCCTCACCAACCTGAACTGCCTGTCCGGTAGCCATGTTAGCGCCGTAGCACTTAGCACAGATACCAAGATGTGACTTACATGTAAGGATCGATCTGATCTTTAATCTTGCATCTCTTCTTACCATTCCTGTTTCAGGATCTGTGAAAGGAAGATCTGTGTCAGGCTGAATACCGTATTTGATAACATTTTCAGCACGCTTAGGAGTGATCATATGATTCTTCTTAACGATCATATTTCCATCCTTATCAAATACTGAAACAGCGGTATAACGGCCTGTGATTCTGTCCTGGAAGCTCTCTACTATTTCGTCTACACCCTCGATGAATGCCTGAACATAGATGCCCGGCTTCTCATCCTGGCCCTCGCAACAGTCTGTCTCACGTATGATAAGATCCTGTGAAACGTCTACGAGACGTCTTGTAAGGTAACCAGAGTCAGCTGTACGAAGAGCTGTATCTGAAAGACCCTTACGAGCACCGTGTGCGGAGATGAAATACTCGAGTACGTCAAGACCTTCACGGAAGTTAGACTTAATAGGAAGCTCGATAGCCTTACCTGTTGTATCAGCCATAAGACCACGCATACCTGTCAGCTGCTTGATCTGCTGATCGGAACCACGGGCTCCGGAATCGGCCATCATGTAAATATTATTGTATTTGTCAAGTCCATCAAGGAGGGCTTTCTTAAGATCGTTATCTGCCTTATCCCATACTCTGATGGTAGCATTGTATCTCTCCTCTTCTGTGAGGAAGCCCTTGTTGAACATTTCAGCGATATTATCAACGACATCCTGTGCTTTGTTAAGGATATCAGGCTTAGACTCAGGAACGGTCATATCTGCAACGGAAACGGTGATACCGCTCAGTGTAGAATACTTGTAACCGATAGCCTTAACCTTATCAAGAACCTCAGCTGTCATTGTTGCACCATGAGTATTGATGCACTTATCAAGGATCTTCTTGAGCTGCTTCTTACCAACATGGAAGTTGATCTCAGGAAGGTTTGCATTCTCAGGGATAGATCTGTCAACAAATCCAAGATCCTGAGGAATGATCTCGTTGAAGAGAAGCTTTCCGAGTGTGGTACGAACCATACTCTTAACCTCTGTTCCGTCAGCAAGCACTGCCTTTCTCTGAACAAATATCTTCTGCTGAAGAGTGATATCCTTGTTCTCGAATGCAAGAAGTGCTGCGTTCATATCCTTGAAGTAGTGACCTACAACATCATGAACTCTACATGTGATATTCTTGAAGAATCTTGTATTATCCTTGGTCTGCTTCTTGATAACTCTGATCCTTACGATATCTGTAAGGCGGAGTCTCTTCTCTCTGTCAGGAAGCTTAACTGCCTCGATAACAGCTTCAACGTTTGCTCTCTCATCATCAAGAAGGAACTCACCCTTGATCTCACTCTCATCAGCAGGTGTCTCTTTGAATCTGTCATTTGTCAGGTAGTAGATACCAAGTACCATATCCTGTGAAGGAACAGAAACAACGCCACCGTCTGAAGGCTTAAGGAGGTTGTTAGGTGAAAGCAGAAGGAATCTGCACTCAGCCTGTGCCTCAACCGAAAGTGGAAGGTGAACAGCCATCTGGTCTCCATCGAAGTCGGCGTTAAACGCTGTACATACGAGTGGATGAAGCTTGATAGCCTTACCCTCTACAAGGATAGGCTCGAATGCCTGAATACCAAGTCTGTGAAGTGTCGGGGCACGGTTAAGCATAACCGGATGCTCCTTAATGACATCCTCAAGGATGTCCCAAACCTGTGGCTCAAGTCTCTCAACCATCTTCTTGGCTGCCTTGATATTGTTAGCGATTCCCTTGGCTGTAAGCTCCTTCATAACGAATGGCTTGAAGAGCTCGATAGCCATCTCCTTAGGGAGACCGCACTGATAGATCTTAAGCTCAGGACCAACAACGATAACCGAACGACCTGAATAGTCAACACGCTTACCGAGAAGGTTCTGACGGAAACGTCCCTGCTTACCTTTAAGCATATCTGACAGAGACTTGAGTGCTCTGTTACCAGGACCTGTAACAGGTCTTCCACGACGTCCGTTATCTATAAGTGCATCTACTGCTTCCTGAAGCATTCTCTTCTCGTTTCTGACGATGATGTCAGGAGCTGAGAGCTCAAGAAGTCTCTTAAGTCTGTTATTTCTATTGATGATCCTTCTGTAAAGATCATTAAGGTCAGATGTTGCGAATCTGCCACCGTCAAGCTGTACCATAGGTCTGATATCCGGAGGGATAACAGGAACCACGTCCATGATCATCCATTCAGGCTTGTTGTTTGAGTTTCTGAATGCCTCGATAACCTCAAGCTTCTTGATGATCTTAGCCTTCTTCTGACCTGTTGAGGTCTCGAGCTCTTCCTGAAGAGCCTCACCCTCAGCAACAAGATCTATTGATGAAAGGAGCTCCTTGATAGCCTCAGCGCCCATTCCTACACGGAACTTACCAACGCCGTACTGCTCAACCTTTGCCTTGTACTCTGTCTCTGTAAGAACATCTTTAACATGAAGGTCTGTTTCACCCGGATCAAGTACGATGTATGATGCAAAGTAAAGAACTCTCTCAAGGATCCTTGGAGACAGGTCGAGAAGAAGTCCCATCCTGCTCGGGATACCCTTAAAATACCAGATATGTGACACAGGCGCAGCGAGCTCGATATGGCCCATACGCTCACGTCTAACTGATGATTTTGTTACTTCAACGCCGCAGCGGTCGCAGACGATACCCTTGAAACGTATCTTCTTATACTTACCGCAGTGGCACTCCCAATCCTTGCTAGGTCCGAATATTCTCTCGCAGAAGAGACCGTCCTTTTCAGGTTTGAGTGTTCTATAGTTAATGGTCTCAGGCTTCTTAACCTCGCCGTGTGACCATTCTCTGATCTTATCAGGAGATGCAAGTCCAATTCTTATAGCATCAAAATTTATAGGCTGTTCCTGCTCTACATTTTCAATTACTGCCATCTTACTATTCTCCTCTCATTAAAAATCGCCGTCATCTGAATAGTCATCAGAATAGTCGTCATCGTAGTCATCAGTGTAGTCATCTGAGGTATAGTCATCCGAAAGGGATGTAAGCTCACCCTCTTCATCAACTCCGCTGTAGCCCTGTGACTCAAGATCCTCGCCGAACTTCTCATCGCCTTCAAGGAATCTTCTTGTATTCTGATCGTAATCTACAGACTCTCCAAGCTCAACCTCTTCTCCGTCCTCCTTAAGAACTCTTACATCCAGACCAAGTGACTGGAACTCCTTAAGAAGTACCTTGAATGATTCAGGGATACCCGGCTCAGGAATGTTGTCGCCCTTGATGATAGCTTCGTATGTCTTAACACGTCCTGTTACGTCATCGGACTTAACAGTAAGGATCTCCTGCAGTGTATAAGAAGCACCATAAGCCTCAAGAGCCCAAACTTCCATCTCACCGAAACGCTGTCCACCGAACTGAGCTTTACCGCCGAGAGGCTGCTGTGTAACGAGTGAGTAAGGACCTGTTGAACGAGCATGGATCTTATCATCAACAAGGTGATGAAGCTTAAGATAATGCATGTATCCGATTGAAATAGGTGCAGGGAATGCCTCACCTGTACGTCCGTCACGAAGTGTAACCTTACCGGTCTCATCGATAGGAACGCCCTTCCACTCTTCTCTGTGATCTCTGTTGTCATAGAGATACTGCATAACCTCAGGATCAACGTTATCCTTGTATTTTGCCTCGAAGTCTTCCCATTCTGCATTTACGTAGTCATTTGCCATTACAAGTGCTGCTCTGATGTCCTTCTCGTTAGCACCGTCAAATATAGGTGTAGATACCTTAAAGCCAAGTACCTGTGCAGCAAGACCGAAGTGAAGCTCCAGCACCTGACCGATATTCATACGTGAAGGAACGCCGAGAGGATTAAGCACGATATCAAGCGGACGTCCGTTTGGAAGATATGGCATATCCTCTACAGGAAGCACTCTTGAAACGACACCCTTGTTACCGTGACGGCCGGCCATCTTATCACCAACCGAGATCTTTCTCTTCTGAGCGATATATACTCTGACTGACTTATTTACTCCAGGAGGAAGCTCATCGCCATTCTCCCTTGTAAATACCTTTGTATCCATTACAACGCCGTATGCACCGTGAGGAACTCTGAGGGATGTATCCCTAACCTCTCTTGCCTTCTCACCGAAGATAGCTCTGAGAAGTCTCTCCTCTGCTGTAAGCTCTGTCTCTCCCTTAGGAGTAACCTTACCTACAAGGATGTCACCGGCACGAACCTCAGCACCGATACGGATGATACCGTTCTCATCAAGATCCTTAAGAGCATCCTGAGAAAGTCCGGCAAGATCTCTTGTGATCTCCTCGGCACCAAGTTTTGTATCACGAGCCTCTGCTTCATACTCTTCAATATGAACTGAGGTGTAAACATCTTCCTTAACAAGTCTCTCTGAAAGAAGTACCGCATCCTCGTAGTTGTAACCTTCCCAGGTCATGAAACCGATAAGTGGGTTCTTACCGAGAGCAAGCTCTCCGTTATATGTTGAAGCACCGTCAGCGATAACCTCACCCTTCTTAACTTTCTCGCCTGTAACAACGATAGGATGCTGGTTCATGCAGTTACCCTGGTTACTTCTTGCAAACTTGATTACATTGTATTCATCAAGTGTTCCGTCCTCGTCAGCCTTAACGATGATCTTCTCGCTTGAAGAAAGCTCAACGACACCGTCACGCTTACATACGATGCAGACACCTGAGTCAACAGCCGCCTTAGCCTCCATGCCTGTACCGATGACAGGTGAATCCGTTCTGAGAAGCGGAACTGCCTGACGCTGCATGTTGGAACCCATGAGGGCACGGTTAGCATCATCGTTCTGAAGGAAAGGAACCATCGATGTAGCAACAGAGAATACCATACGAGGAGATACGTCCATAAGGTCGATTTCGCTCTTAGCGAACTCTGCAGTCTCTTCTCTGTAACGTCCTGCGACATTGTTTCTGATGAAGTGTCCTTCTTCATCAAGCGGTTCAGAAGCCTGAGCTACGTGATAGTTATCCTCTTCGTCTGCTGTAAGGTATCTAACCTCATCAGTAACTACAGGATTTTCAGGATCTGTCTTGTCAACAACACGGTATGGAGCCTCGATGAAACCATACTCATTGATCCTTGCGAAAGTAGCAAGTGAGTTGATAAGACCGATGTTAGGACCTTCAGGTGTCTCGATAGGACACATTCTTCCGTAATGTGTATAGTGTACGTCTCGAACCTCGAATCCGGCTCTGTCTCGCGAAAGACCACCAGGACCAAGTGCTGAAAGACGTCTCTTATGTGTAAGCTCAGAAAGTGGGTTATTCTGATCCATGAACTGTGAAAGCTGTGATGAACCGAAGAACTCCTTAACTGCAGCTGTAACCGGCTTAATATTTATAAGTGACTGAGGTGAAATAGTTTCAATATCCTGAGTTGTCATACGTTCTCTGACAACTCTCTCAAGTCTTGAAAGACCGATACGATACTGATTCTGGAGAAGTTCTCCGACTGATCTGATACGTCTGTTTCCGAGGTGGTCGATATCATCATCGCTGCCAACACCGTACTCAAGATGCATATTATAGTTAATAGAAGCAAGTATATCTTCCTTAGTAATATGCTTTGGAACAAGATCGTTAACTGCTGCTCTTATAGCTTCCTTAAGTTCATCTGCGTCGTCATATTCCTCAAGAAGTCTCTTAAGTGCAGGATAGTAAACATACTCATTGATGCCAACCTCAGCAGGATCGAAATCAACGTACTCGCGAAGATCTACAGCCATATTTGAAAGAACCTTAACGTTCTTCTCCTCTGTCTGTACAACTACGCTAGGTACTGCACTGTCCTGAATCTTCTTAGCAGCCTCACGGTTTACGATCTCACCGGCAGCATAAAGCAGCTCGCCTGTTGTAGGGTCGATAACATCCTCAGCAAGGATGAGTCCCTCGATACGGTTGGCAAGCGCAAGCTTCTTATTGAATTTGTATCTTCCGACCTTTGCCAGATCATATCTTCTGACATCGAAGAACATACTGTTGATAAGGCTTTCAGCACTTTCAACAGCGAGAGGTTCACCCGGTCTGATCTTCTTATAGAGCTCAAGGAGACCTTCCTCGTAACTTCTTGAAGGATCCTTCTCAAATGAAGCAAGTAGCTTTGGCTCATCGCCGAAAAGCTCAAGTATCTCTTCATTTGTTCCTATACCAAGCGAACGAATGAATACTGTGATAGGAACCTTTCTGGTCCTGTCCACACGTACATAGAATACATCATTAGAATCTGTTTCATACTCAAGCCATGCACCTCTGTTAGGAATTACCTGGCTGGAATAAAGTGTTTTACCGATCTTATCGTGACCGATCGCGAAATATATACCAGGAGAACGAACTAACTGGCTAACGATAACACGCTCAGCTCCATTGATGACAAATGTACCTGTCTCTGTCATGAGAGGGAGGTCACCCATGAATATCTCATGCTGGCTGATCTCTTCCGTCTCCTGATTATTGAGGCGTACTTTTACCTTGAGCGGAGCTGCATATGTAGCATCTCTCTCCTTGCATTCTTCAATAGTGTACTTGATATCATCTCTGCATAACTGAAAATCAACAAACTCCAGACTGAGCTGTCCTGTGAAATCAGTTATAGGAGAAATATCGTCAAAAGCTTCTCTTAGCCCTTCGGTAAGGAACCATTCGTACGAGCTGACCTGAACCTCAATAAGGTTAGGCATGTCAATAACTTCCTTCTTGCTGGAATATCCCATTCTCTGGCTTCTTCCCGACTTGATAGGATGCATTCTGTACTTATTCATCGACGCATTCACCCCTTGAATTATTTTTGTGTCTATATATAGGAAATACAGGCACACGAACCCATATTAACCCATAATGACAGATGATAATGATACCATTAAATGTCAAGGGTGTCAATCACTAATTTTAAAAATTTTGTGAACTTTTGAATGCATCCCATCAGAGCAGTTTTTACAGCATCATCCTATAGATATTCTCGCAGTCTGTTTCATCAAGTGTAACAAAGCCTGATATCGTTCCATTTCTTCCGTCACCGTGGCAGAGAACCTCAACAAGCTTAGGAATATCCTCTTCCTTACCGCCCAGTTCCTCAAGATTCTTCGGCATTCCAAGAGATATAAGGAAGCTTCTGAAGGCTTCGATGCCCGCCTTTGCTGTAACCTCAGGATGAGCAAAATCCATCTGGCAGCCCCATACTCTTACAGCCACCTGAGCAAATCTCATAACATTATGATTCATCTGATAGGTAAATACAGCCGGCATGGTAACCGCAAGCCCTGCACCATGCGCACAGTCATAGAGCGCTGACAATTCATGCTCGATATTGTGACTGTTCCAGTCCTGACTTCTTCCGACACCGCAGAGATTTGTATGAGCAACTGTTCCTGCCCACATGATATTTGCCCTTGCCTCATAGTTATTCGGATCAGCAATAACTCTCGGTCCTTCATGTATCATTGTAAGAAGCAGTCCCTCGATAAGACGGTCTGTAACCTCAACCTCTTCACTGTTTGTGAGATATCTTTCGTAAAGGTGAGCCATGATATCCGTGATGCCCGCTGCCGTCTGATAAGGAGGCAGAGTCTGCGTAAGAGCCGGATCAAGTATACTGAACTTAGGTCTGATGGCATCACTGCCGGCACCTCTCTTAAACATTCCTTCTTCCTTGGTGATAACTGAATCACCGCTGCCCTCACTTCCGGCAGCCGCTATTGTAAGTACTGTCCCTACAGGGAGAGCCTTTTCTATCTTCTTGCCCTGATAAAAGTCCCAGAAATCTCCATCATATATCGTACCTGCAGCTATAGCCTTGGAAGAATCTATAACACTTCCACCGCCCACAGCGAGTATAAAATCAACCTCTTCCTTCCTGCAGAGCTCTATTCCTTCATAAACAAGTCCGCTTCTCGGATTAGGCTTAACTCCACCAAGAAGGCAGTATGCTATGCCTTCTTTATCCAGCGAAGCCTTAACTCTGTCCAGAAGCCCCGACCTTACAACACTTCCGCCGCCGTAATGGATAAGCACTTTTGATCCGCCAAAGCTTTTAACATACGCTCCGGCCTCGTCCTCCTTATCCTTTCCAAATACAAAGCATGTCGGTGAATAAAACCTAAAATTCTCCATCAGTAAATCCTCCTCTTTTTCTTAAATATTAAAAACCCCTCATTGTTACTAAGCTTTGGTAAAAGTATCCAGCACTCCACTCCTGAATACGAACAGGAAGTCAACCGCGATTATTGAAGCTCCGCAGATTGGAAGGAACTGACCGGCAGTACGCCGGCCAGATCCCGTAAAGAACTGGATTATATCGATCCGATGTGAAATTCCTTTTTTAACGGATCCGATATGAAATCAATAAATTCTTCTTTGGTTATAGGTTTCGAGAAATAGAAGCCCTGCAGGTAATCAACCTGAAGCTTCTTAAGAAGCTTTATATGGTCTACAGTCTCAACGCCTTCAACCAATATCTTCTTTTTCATCTGCTGTATCATCCTGATGGTATTTTCAAGGATGACCATGCCAAGCTCGCTCTGCTCTGCTATCGGTATAAATTCATCCGGATACTGAGTTTTCTGTTATGCCTGAAGCTGCTGCCGATATCCAGATTCAGAGCCGCTCTGTTGTAGAAGCCCATTCCGAAGTCAATTCTGTCGTCCTCGTTTTCAACTGAAAGCATAACGCCGGTGAAACCGACCGCCTTTCAAGATTTTCCGCCATTAGCGGGCACTTTTTCAGGTGTCTTTCGCAGCTTTTTACTCACAATATAAAAACATATAACATGCGCTGCGATCGTGATGATCCATGAAACCGGATAGGTAATATAGATGTAGAACGGCCTGTGGAAACGAGCCATCTTAAAGAAGGTCTTCAGCCATACTATCCTGAGACCGCAGGCTCCGATAAGCGAGACTATCATCGGCATGACAGAATAGCCCATGCCTCTTATCGAGCCCACCATTACATCCATGATGCCGCAGAAATAATAGGTTCCGCAGACAACCAGGATTCTTTCAAAGCCCTTATTTATAACATCCTGCTTTGGATAATAAATATGCAGCAGCTGGTGTCCAAAGAGAACCATCAGACCGCCAAGAACCATTCCTGTGATGACAACCAGTATAAGTCCGTCCTTCAGTATCTTTCCTACTCTCTCGTATCTTCCCGCACCCATATTCTGGCTCGTAAAGGAAAGCGTAGCCTGATGCAGGGCATTCATGGATACATATACGAAGCCCTCCAGATTCTGTGCGGCAGAATTACCCGCAAGAACAGTTGAGCCGAACTTATTTATGGATGACTGTATAACAACATTTGAAAGTGAGAACAGCGATCCCTGAAGTCCCGCCGGCAGACCTATCCTGAGTATCCTCAGAAGGGAATCACCATCTATCCCGAGCTGCTTCGGGTTCACTCTTATATCGCTCTCTTCTTTCATAAGGCATATCATGATAAGTGTTGCCGAGATCACCTGCGATATAACCGTCGCCCAGGCAACACCGGCTACATCCATCTTGTAGACGATAACGAAAAGCAGGTTGAAGAGCACATTTATAACACCTGCTATCGACAGAAAGTAAAGCGGCCTCCTGGTATCTCCCACCGCTCTCAGTATCGCACTTCCGAAGTTATAGACCATCATGGCCGGAAGTCCGATAAAATATATTTTCAGGTAGGTTGTCGCAAGGCCGATTACCTCCTTCGGCGCATTCATTATAACAAGAATATCCTTTGCAAAAAGGATACCGAACATCATAAGAAATACACCGCCGACAAGCGATATGACTATAGAAGTATGAACAAGCTTATTCGTATGCTCCTTATCTCTTGCACCTATCGCCTTGGCTATCAGTACATTCGAACCCACACTCAGTCCTATAAAAAGGTTGGTCATAAGGTTGATAAGTGCACCGTTCGAGCCTACCGCAGCAAGAGAATGCTTTCCGGCAAACTGTCCGACTACAACCGTGTCCGCAGCATTAAAAAGAAGCTGAAGCACGCTTGAACACATCAGCGGAAATGCAAACATGATCATCTTCTTCATGATAGGACCGCTGGTCATGTCGATATTAACTTTTCTGCCTCCGCCTATTGACATATTTACTCCTCTTTTAATAACGCTTTGAGCTGAGGTGTGACCCCCAGCTCTCATGTTTTAAACACTTATTATATTCAACTTTGGAATAATATCAAGATATTCTTCCAGATGTGTAGTGATTATAAGTATTCCGTCCCCTGTTTTTTCGGCAATATAAGCCGCGCACTTACGTGCATTTTCCGCATCGAGTCCCGTGAATGGCTCATCCAGAAGATAAATATCTCTCGGAGCCATACATGCGCGGACTATACTGACCCTTCTCTTCATTCCGCCCGAAAGCTTTCCTGCCGGTTTTGTAATATCTTCAGAGTCAAGAAGCTTCGTCAGCTCCTTTCTGATATCCTCAGTACTTATCTCAGGATTCGTGATCCTTATATTCATGACCGCGCTCTCTTCCTCGCACAGCCTGTCCTCCTGAAATACAGCTCCCAGCTTTATATTTCTGATCTGCTTTCTGTATTCTTTATTTGCTCCTGCTTCCTTGCCGGTTTCTTTATAATTATCCGCAGCTGTGATTGTTCCGCCACTCGGCTCTTCAAGTCCCATGATAAGCCTGAGCAGTGTAGTCTTACCGGTGCCCGAAGCTCCCTTAATAAGATATCTTCCGCCGGTCTCAAATGCCGCCGAGAAGTCACTCAGAACATTTTCTTTATTATATATTTTTGTCAGTCTGTCTATTTTTATTACCATATAGTAAACCCGCCAAAAGTCTGAAAAGCTTCTCCGAAATAACAGAAACCAGAATTATCATAAAGGTCCAGGCAAACAGCCTGTCCGTCGCAAGAAATATCTTCGATCGATAGAGTCCGTTTCCCATGGTGAGAAGCGGCTGTCCTATAACCTCTGCCGCCGCACCGCTTCGCCAGCCCATTCCGACCGCAAGCGAAAGTGCACTAAATACCGCTGGTCGAAGTGACGGCATATAGATGTATTTCACCCTGTAAAGGGGCTTCATCCTAAATACTGCAGCCATCTCAAGTGCCTTCTTATCGGTCCCTTTAATCCCCTCAAGTATTGAAAGATAAAATATAGGAAATGTGATAAGCGCCGAGATGATGAGCGATAGACGGGTATTTCCGCACCAGAGAAGTATTATCACCACAAAGCTCACCACCGGTATCGATTTGATGACTTTGACAAATGGTGAAAGCACCTCGCTGACTATTGAAAACTTTCCCGACAGGCACGCAAGCAGCACACCGCTCACGCAGCCAATCAGTATTCCTCCGGTTATGTTTAAGAAGGAGTTCTTTATTGAAAGCCAGAAGTCCTTCTCCCCCATCATTTCAATAAGCGCCTTGACCGTTTCATACGGACCTGCTATCAGGATGGGATTCTCAATCAGCACCGACACAAGCTCCCACACCAGAAGCCAGAATGCAATTATAATTACTTTTTTTATCATACTTACCTTATTAAACATTCCGGTCTTCCTTACAATTCATAGTCGTTTCTATCAAACAGCTAACAAACAAATATTTCCGCCAATATTTTTGAAAAACAGCCATCACTATGAGCAGTTTTGCTACGGAATATAGTAGAAATCATCTGCCGGCAGTTTGCCGCCAACGGCTTCAGGTGCCATATTATAAAGCACTGTAAGATAATCAGAGATTGCCGCCTTCATGTCAGCTCCATCCACGTAAGTGATGTTACACTCAGGGATTGCAAGCTTAGCTATCTCAGGCTTCTCAACTATTCCGAGTTCTGCAACCTTCTCTGCGGTTGTATCAATATCTGCAGTTGCTGCAGCCGCGCTCTCCTTATGCTCCTGCATGAAGAGTTTAACTGCGTCCTCATTCTCCTTAAGGAAGTCTGTACGAACAACTGTTACACCTGTTACAAATGAATTTATGCCTGAAAGCCTGTTCCATTCCTCTGTAAGTGAAAATGCAACTTTAAGCTTATCATTTTTCTTAGTAGCCACAGTTACGAAAGGCTGTGGAAGTATTGCAATACTGTCCGGATTCTCTGCAAGAAGTGCAGCTGCCTCTGTTGCTTCTGAAACAAAGGTAACATCGCAGTCCTTAACGCCTGCTGTTTCAAGAAGGTATCTAAGGACATATTCAGGTGTTGTTCCCTGACCCATAGAGATGACTGTATGTCCCGCGAGATCCTCAACCGAAGTGATGCTCTCATCTCCCGTTACGCAGTAAAGAACGCCAAGTGTATTTATATCAATAACAGTAACCTTACCCTCTGTCTTGTTGTAGAGGATTGAAGCTGCATTTGCAGGTATAAGCGCGATATCAAGATCTCCTGAAACGAGAGCACTTGTTATCTCATCAGCCTGAGCAGCAATCTTGAAGGTGTATTTTCCTGAGGTCGTCCCCTCATCTGATTTATTCATAAGATTCACAAGGCCTATAGAAGTAGGTCCCTTAAGTGAGCCAACTCTTACAGTCACATCTGATGTAAGCTCTGTTGTAGCTTCTGTTGTGGTCTCAGTCTCCGTCTCTGTTGGAGCTGCTGTCGTAGCCTCCGTCTCAGTCTTATCATCTGTCTTTGCTTCAGTTGTAGCTTCTGTCTTCGCCTCTGTCTTCTCATCCTTATTAGGATCATCCTTCTTGCCACAGCCTACAACACAAAGCATAAGGGCAAATACCATAACAATCGTAACCAGTCTGGTTATCTTCTTCATTACCGTTTCCTTCTTTCTATGTTTTATCGTCGGACAGCCTTTAAACAGCTTACAACGCTTGCCTTGCTGTCCTCCGCAGTCATGGATACATTCTATTACTAAAGGCAGATAACTTCAAGTACCATTAAACTATATCCGATTTAATATATTTTTTAGTTTAGTGATCCGCTCGATAGTATTTTTCCAAAAGAAAACGGGTATGCATCCCGTAGAATACATACCCGCAGATTGATCATTATTTAAGTTGAAACTACTTAAGAGTGATCTTAGCTCCCTCAGCCTCAAGCTTAGCCTTCATATCCTCAGCCTCTGCCTTAGCTGCGCCTTCCTTAAGTACCTTTGGAGCGCCCTCTACAGCGTCCTTAGCTTCCTTAAGTCCGAGACCTGTAAGCTCACGAACAACCTTGATAACCTTGATCTTGTTTGGACCTACATCTGTAAGCTCAACGTCGAATGAATCCTTCTCCTCAGCTGGAGCTGCGCCTGCTGCAGGACCTGCAACTACAACACCTGCTGCTGCAGAAACACCATACTTCTCCTCGATTGCCTTTACGAGATCGTTTAACTCAAGAACTGATAATTTATCAATCTCTGCTACGAATTCTTCAATAGTCATTTTTTTATCCTCCGATTAAAATAATTATTTTCGGGTCATCTGCCCGTATTTCTGATTGTTTAAGGCCTTTGATTAAGCCTCTGCCTTCTGCTCTGCAACCTGATTGATAACACGAGCAAGATTTGCGATTGGTGACTGTAAGCTTCCAAGAAGTCTTGAAAGAAGTACCTCTCTTGATGGGATCTGAGAGATTGCCTGGATACCGTTTGCATCATAGTATGTACCCTCAACAACACCAGACTTAAGCTCAAGCTTGCTTGCTGTCTTGGCAAAATCAGCAATAACTCTTGCAGGAGCTGTTGCATCCTTCTTAGATACTACGATAGCTGTAGGACCTTCGAGATCCTTTGACAGGCTTTCGAACTCTGTTCCTTCGATCGCACGCTTGATAAGTGTATTCTTGTATACCTTATATGTGATCTCTTCTGCTCTGAGGTTCTTACGAAGCTTCGTATCCTGCTCAACAGTAAGACCGAGATAATCTACAAGTACAACTGATGCAGCGCCATCGATAGTAGCCTTGATCTCGTCAACAATAGGTGCTTTAATATCAACCTTTGCCATATCTTTCGCTTCCTCCTTATTAGAATAATAATGACTGCGCGAAAAAGAAAAATCCCATACAACCGTATGGGATAAAAAAGTCATAATTGATCAAAGTCAAAAACGATTCTTTCCTCGGCAGGGGAGTCAAACTCATTACGCCTTGCGGCACCTGCTGTCTACGGCAGTTCATCGTCTGCTAGGTTAACACGGACAAATACATATTGTCAAGAACTTTTTTCTTTTTTTATACAACAACCGCTGCCGGCGTTATCCACCGGCAGCGGTCATACTCTTCATTTCTTTATTCAGGTTTATTATTATCGATAGTTCTCTTCAGAGCTGCGAGCTCATCTTCGATATTTTTGATTCTTGAAGGTGTAACATCTGCTGCAGGCTGTTCAGCATTCTCGCCTTCCTTAGCTTTCTTCTTCTCTTCCTTCTTGTCTCCAAAAAGAACAGATGCAACGATTCCGCCGCCGCCAAAGATCATTACAAGAATAAGTATCCAGTCGAACATTGTCATTCTGTCAAGCCAGAAGGTTGTATTCATAATGATCGCAGCAAGGATAAGGAGTACAGAGAACGCCGTAAATATCTTTGAAGCAAGATTTCCGCCGCTTCCGAACATCCAAATAACACCTATAATAAACGGAACTATAACAAGCCCTGATGGAAAGCTGAAACTACCTATGGAGAATCTTCCCCAGCCTCCCCAGCCGGCAGGACCTACGTGAACTCTGTTAAATAGAATAAAGAGTCCAACTATCATAAGCGCAAGGCCCGCAAAGAACCTCGTCAAAGTATTCTTATCATTACTCATCATAAACCTCCTTTTAACCCCAAAACAATAAAGCTCAACCGTTGTATCTATTTGGCCGCCTTATCAGATACTTCCGAAATCATAATAACTTATTTATATATAAACATCAATACCTTTTCAGTTGACAGGTCTGCCACTATTATTTGCTAAAATATAAAAAGATATCCCCCGGACCACTGATCGCTCAGCAGTTCGGGGGGGATCAATTACATTAATTTTTAGTTCTTCCTGCTTTTTCTCTTCTTTATCATCAGATAATTCAATGCAAGTGCTGAATCGATCATAATAAATAAAGCAAGTAGTATCTGTGTGTTATCACCGGTCTGAGCAGAAGAATCTGTATTTGATCCGGTTGTTTTTCCCGTGTCAGCTGTATCTGTATCAACGTCAATCTTTGCATCCTTAGAGGTATCATCCTTTGAATCATCCTCTTCTGCAGCCAGTACGGTAAACTCGATATCCAGATCATCAGCATCATCAAACATGAGTGTAAGCACATGCTTTCCGGCCTCAAGTGTTTCAAGATATTCAGGATCGATCTCGATTATTACACTGCCCTTCCTAGCTGTGTAATATTTCTTTGCTATCTCCTTGCCGTTGCACTTAATTCCGGTAAAATGATTTATAGTTTCTTCATCATCCTTGCTGCCCTTGGCTCCAACCTTGAGAGACTTGCCGCTACCCATGGTCCACTCAGTATCGCTTTCATATGATGAGTATACCTTATCATCTTCATCGATTGTTTCAAATACAGCTACAAGACTTATAGGCTCGGTAATCGTAATTGTGATCTCCTCGTCTTCAGAATAGTCTTCAAACGTAGAATCCTCTACAGTTTCACCCTCTTCTATTACCTTCTGCCACTTGACAAATCTGCTTCCTTCGTCAGCCTTCGCAGTCAAAATGAAGGTATCAGCCATTCCCTGTATAGCACTGAGAATAATCGAATCATCATACTCATCATCCTTCTCTTCACCTTCATAAGCATAATTCACTTTGCCGGTGCCTATTGTATTTACTCTCGCAAATGCAGCCCATACTGCAGTGAGCGTAGTATCTTCATCGATAGCTGAATAAAAATTAAATGAACTGATTTTTTCATTATCAAAATCATATAAGTTTTCTATGGTCGGATCGATAAACCATCCAATGAAAGCTAACTTACCATTTGTAGGTTCTTCCGGCTCTTCTGCCTTACCGCCCTTATCTATTACCTGAGGATCAACTTCAGAACCACCGTTAGAATCAAATGTAACCGTAACGGAAGGCTTGATAGTTACCGTTACTACATCCGGTTTACTGTCATTATAGTTTTCATTTCCAACAACCTTGTACCATACATAGTAGGTTCCCGCGTCAGTCTTTGACGGGATGGTTGTGGTATAAAGGCTTTCATCCGTCGGTTTCACATTTTCGGTGGTTACGGCATACTTCATGGTGTAACCTGCCGGAAGCGCCGTGGTCGGTGTGTTTATCAACTGTATCGGACTACCGGTATAGGTCATGTCGCTTCCGGTCTTAGCAGAAACCTCGCTCATCACCTGCGCAATCTGGTCTGCCACAACCTGTGTCGTACAACTTGCAATGGCGTTATTGAAGTTGTTCAGTGCCGTTGTGACTTCTTCTTCCGTTGTTGCCGCTTCGATTGCTGCAAGCGCAGTAGTCTTAGCGTCCGTCACGGTTTGCTGGTCAGCAGCGATGTAATCATTTGCATTTACTGCGTTGACTGTATTCACTGCGTTCGTCTTAGCATTGTCAAGTGCTTTCTGTGCCTTCGTCTTTACTGCATTCACAGCGTCAACCGCATTGTTCTTTGCCGTGGTAACGGCTTCGGTCGTAGTCGCATTGTCGATAGCAGTCTTGCCGTCTGTGATCGCCTGAGTCAGTGTAGTCCAGTCGGCTTCGTCATAGTCATTTTGGTTCTTTCCGCTCTGCAATGTATCGAGGTCGTTCTTTGCAGTCGTCTTAGCATTGTCAAGTGCTTTCTGTGCCTTCGTCTTTACTGCATTCACGGCGTCAACCGCATTGTTCTTTGCCGTGGTAACGGCTTCGGTCGTAGTCGCATTGTCGATAGCAGTCTTGCCGTCTGTAATCGCCTGAGTCAGTGTAGTCCAGTCGGCTTCGTCATAGTCATTTTGGTTCTTTCCGCTCTGCAATGTATCGAGGTCTGCTTTTGCTGATGTCTTCGCATCCGCCAAAGGATCTGTCACCGTCACGGCGCAGCTTGCGCTCTTGTTGGCGTCCGCGTTGCTGGTTGCGGTAACGGTAGCTGTACCTGCTGATACACCTTTGGCGTATACTGTAAGCTTGTCGGTGGCATTCGCGCCGACCTCGGTAGTGCAGTTTTCATCCGTATACAGCTTCACAGCGCCCGTGTCGGTTCCGCCAACACTCCACTTCACTTTCTTGTCCGTGGCGTTGTTGGGGCTGACGGTGGCCGTCAGCGTCTGCGTGCCGCCCACGGTGAGGGTAAGTTCAGAGTTATTGATGGTAATACTATCGACACCAACAACTTCCCCTACCATAGTAAACGTAATATACTCAATCGCATAGGTATCCTTTTGAAATGAAACAGTGTCGGATTTTCCCGTCCATGTCACCTTTTTTCCATCTACAGTTTCTCCGTCCTGTGTACTATCGAATCTAAAATCCACTACTGAAAATGTACCGCCATTTGCAGATTCGCCGTTTCCTATATCTGTACCAGTAGTCGGAAACTCAATTTCAGTGAATTCATATCCAGCCGGGGCTTTAAATACTGTAGTACTCCCGTCGTAAAGGTTTCCACTAATCTTATTTCCTGTAAACTTAATTCCGTTTGTTGTATTTCCGGATGTTATAGCGTCCCATGTAGCATAATTCCATGTTACCGTTTTAGTTTCCTGTGCCGCATACGCCGTCAGCCCCATCCCCAGCATCAGCCCGACGACCATCGCCAGCGTGAGCAAAAAGCTCAGCAGCTTCCTTCCTAATTTTTTTCTTTTCTTCATGTAAAATCCTCCTTGAAATTATTTTTTATAATAACAAAAAACCGCCGAACCTGACATGGTATAGTAACCCCGTCAAATCCGACGGTTATCCATCTCGAATGTAGTATTCAGTTTCAAGCGCCCCGCAGCCACAGGACGCAAAAAGGGCGAAGTTAGCCCATGCTCTGCTCTTCTCTACTGCTGACTTTGCTGTTTCATTCCTCATATCTTCCAAAACTTTACACATGGTCGACCACTCCCAATAGCTGTTTTTATCATTCTATCTGACCGCTTTCAGTGCAGCAAGCTCATTAAACATAAATGTATTACAAATACATGTAGCTTATACATCATACGCAAAATCCTTTTCCAGTAATCCTTCTACGCTAAAGCGCATAAAACCCCTATTAACCATCTAAAGTTATTATACCAGAAAAAGTGCAACAAATCCGCAACATATGTCTAGTTATTTATCGCGGGATTTTCCCGAAAACCGGGGTCTGATTTGCAAATCCCCTAAAAAAAAGTTATAATAAACCGAACAAATACCTGTTAAGGAGATGACTAATATGTGGTACGAAGAAAGTGTATTTTATCAGATCTACCCTCTTGGTTTCTGCGGAGCACCCTTTGAGAATGACGGTGTTTTAGAGCACAGGATCGAGAAGGTAAGGGACTGGATCCCTCATATGAAGAAGCTTGGCATAAATGCCATCTACTTCTCTCCGGTCTTCGAATCTGATACTCACGGATATAATACAAGAGACTATTTTAAGATCGATACACGTCTCGGAACCAACGAGGACTTTGCTGCCCTCTGCGACGAGCTCCATAAGGAAGGCATCAAGGTTGTTCTGGATGGTGTATTTAACCATGTAGGCCGTGGCTTCTGGGCCTTCAGAGATGTTCAGGAGAAGAGATGGGATTCACCGTATAAGGACTGGTTCCATATTTCCTTCGACGGCAATTCAAATTATAACGACGGCTTCTGGTACGAGGGCTGGGAAGGCAACTACGACCTTGTCAAGCTGAACTTACGTAACGAAGCAGTCATCCAGCATATATTTGATGCTATTGATTTCTGGATCGAGAACTTCCACATCGACGGTCTTCGTCTGGATGTTGCTTACTGCCTTGACAGAGATTTCACTCACCGTTTAAGAGAGAAGGCAAACGCTATAAGCCCTGACTTCCTTCTTCTCGGCGAGCTCCTTCACGGAGATTACAACCAGTTTGTAAATGACGGAATGCTCCACAGTGCAACCAACTATGCATGCTACAAGGGCCTTTACTCAAGCTTTAACTGCATGAATATGTTTGAGATCATAAATACACTTATCCAGCAGTTCGGCCCTGAAAACTGGAGCTGGTACAGAGGAAAGCATTTCCTGTCCTTCGTGGATAATCACGATGTTACACGTGTTGCAAGCATCCTGAACAATCCTGCTCATCTTCCACTCATCTACACACTTACCTTCGGTATGCCGGGCATCCCTTGTGTATATTACGGAAGTGAATGGGGCGCACAGGCAAGAAAGGAAGAAGGCGATCCTGCACTTCGTGCATCCTTCGACGAGCCGCAGTGGAATGAGCTTACTACTCATATCTCACGTCTCGCAGAGATCAAGAAGAACAGCAAGGCACTTAACTACGGTTCATTCAGATCTGTCGTTCTCACAAATCATCAGTGTATCTTCGAGAGACGGTTTGAGGACGAAAGAATACTTGTTGCAATAAATGCATCCGACCAGCCTTATACAGCTCACTTCGATGCAGGCTGCGGAATGGCTGACGAACTTATCACCGGAACAAAGCACGACTTCGGAGGCGGCTCTACTCTCGCACCATACTCTTCCGAGATCTGGAAGATGGAGAGATAGTCTTATAATCACTCATTTATAGCAAAATAATCTGTTTATTATTAATACTATGTCAGCAACTCATTATATCAACATGATCATGGATCATACGACAAAATAAATATAAGCAATACCATGTCAGAAAATATAAAATCAGGATCAGCAAAATATGTAATCGCCCTTTTCATAGCTGCCTTCTTCTGGGGGACGACATTTGTTGCACAGAGTATCGGTGCCAAGGATGTTTCAGCCTTCACCTTCCTCGCGTGCAGGAGCTATATCGGAACCCTCTTTCTCCTGCCCTTTATCATATTCCGTGATAAAAAGGCTATGAAGAAAAAGCCCGAAGCCTACAACCCGGAGAAGACCAAAGAAGTAAGCAGGCTGCACCTTAAAGCCGGTGCAATATGCGGAGCCCTGCTCTTTCTCGCAAGCTTCTGCCAGCAGTACGGAATAGAATATACGACCACAGCAAAAGCCAGTTTTATCACTACACTTTACGTTGTGATCGTACCTATTTTTTCGATATTCATCGGCAAGAAGCCCGCTGCAAAGATCTGGATCGCTGTTATTTTCAGCGTGGCCGGTCTCTATCTTCTGAGTATCAGCGGTTCGCTTAAAATATCCCTCGGCGACAGCTTCGTAATGCTCTGCTCCGTGATCTTCGCACTGCAGATCATGTCGGTTAATCACTACTCTCCGAAAACTGACAGTTTAAAGCTTTCCTGCTGTATGTTCATGACCGTTGCGGTTCTTGCAACTGCAAGCATGTATATCTTTGAACATCCGACCTTCAGTTCTATCTATAAGGCTCTGCCGGCCATCCTCTACGCAGGAATACTATCAAACGGAGTTGCCTACACCTGTCAGGTTATCGGTCAGAAGGGTGTTAACCCAACCGTTGCAAGCCTGATCATGTGCCTTGAAAGCGTATTTGGTGCTCTCTCCGGATGGGTTGTTCTTCACGAAGGACTCAGTGCGCGCGAGCTTATCGGATGCGTTCTGATGTTCACAGCCATCCTTATCGCAGAGCTGAAACTGCCGACAAAAAACAAATCTGAAAAAGCATAATAACTACGAAATAATATAACAAACCGGATGCCAATAACGACATCCGGTTTTATTACATTCTTAAAGATAACAATCAGAGCATCAAGTAGTTCGTCCAGCAAAACTTTGCAGTTTATACCCCCGGAACCTGATTCCCGGCCTGGTTCTGCGCCCTCTTCTCCTTCTGTATCTTCTTTACCATCTTTTCAACATTTTCCTTACTGGCCATGGACTTCAGTTGCTTATCATCACCAAGTCGCTTTGCTTCTTCCATAACATTGTCGCAGATATCACATAATGCCGAACCCTCAACAACATTCCGGAATGCCTTGGTTTTTGCAACATCTTTAGCTATTTCTTTCAAAGCATCCTTCAGATCATTATCAGTATATTTCTTTGAAAGCTCTGCCCAACCATCTACCTTATCGATTGACCTGATGAACATATCCACAGCGGCCTGTCCAGCCATATTAACAGGTCTCTTATTTAATGATTCCTGATCAGCGTTCGCCAGATCAAGGCTATACAGAGGATACTTATAAATCATTCCTATAGCCACATTTGCATAGGTTGTAGCCAGTTGATTTCTTATTTTATTTCCCTTAATATATTTCTTCTGAAAATTATTTTCATCCTGACCAAGCTGCTGTTTTGCATCATTCCAAGGTTGCAGGACAGCTGTTGGATAGAAGAAAGAACCCGACTCATCCGTAACTGCTGTAATATTCTTATATGGTTCAGGCATTGTTTTTACTGCATCATATATATTCAGGCTGCCCATCCTTCCTTCAGGTGTAACTATATCCATATATGGCTGCAGATATCTGATATTTCTTAAGGCAGTCTGCGCACCCTCCCAGGTTGTCTTCACAAAATCATATCTTTCAAGCTCAAAATCTGTTCCATAAGGTTCATGTGATGAAAGCCATTTGGTTGCTGCAGTGTTTAATCTCTCTACAGTTTCTTTCATAATATCAAAGCTTACCTTAGGCGGCTGATGATCAGGTCCCGGCTTTCTCAGCTTATCCCAATCCTTCATAGCATCAAGAAATTTCTTGAATTCCCCTTTCGGTGTAGGTGGCATCTCTGTTCTGAGCTGGCTTGGAACTGTCGGATCATAAAGATATATAGGAAGCATTCCTTCTGAACTCATCTCCATCATATTATGAGTGAAACTAAGCAGATTTTTCTTCAGATCATTTACAGTGATGGTATTTCCCTTTGTTACTTCACCAAGATGAATATCATGAATCTTACCGCCTTTTCCTTTTCGGATCGATTCTGCTTCATTTTTATAATCTGCAATATCTATCTTCAGATTCTTGACGAATTCCAATCTGTCAACTCTGTCAGACTTACTTGGAAATCCCTTCTTCTCAACGTAAATATCTACAACCTCATCAAGAGCCTTAAGCTGCTTCTCGAACTCCTCTACGCTCATATCCGTCCTGAAGCCCTTCAGACTGTTCGCTACCTTCTTCATATCAGCTGAAGGCTTGGAATCACTCTTTCCTTTTCCGTAGGTTCCCTTGATCTGGCTGATCACCTTTTCTGCATTCTTTGCAAATGCACTTATTATTCTTCTGTTAAGGAGCGCCTTACTTTCATTAGCATTACGTCCCCGAGGAGCAAGCTCTGGCTCTCTTACCTCTGCAAGGGGAGCGTAAAGTTCTGCAAGCTGATTTTTTTCATTCGGCTTCAGCTTTTCATAGGCTTTCAGTGATGCAGATACAGAAAGCATCCTTCTCTGTGAAGTCGTAAAGGTTTTACCCTGCTCCTTATGTCCGGTATTCATCAGCCTGAAAAAGTCGGCAGGCTTAAGCTTAGAGATTCCCGAGCCCTTCAGATAGTCCTTTATACGGCGTCTTTCCTTCTCATAGAAGCCCGGATCAGACATTTTCCGCATAAGGGGATTATCCGATTTATATTTTAAAGCTATGATCTTCTCCGTATGGCCTTTATAATTCATCATAACACCGCCTACATCCGGCATTAATCTTTCTACATCCTTACAAAGTCCCAGTCCCTTGAAGGAAGAATATGCCATTCGTGAATATATCTGGAAGTCCTCATATTCTCTGGCGAAACCTTCTCTCTCCTCCTGAGGCAGCTGGCCCTTCTCAGCCTGTTTTTTCTTTTCCTCCATCTGAGCCTTCTTCAGATCGATCATGATTGGAACTCTGTACTTATGATTTTCCGGGAGGCTCATGTCATATCCACGTTTTATACCTTCCGCATTTATCTCGTCTATCATCCGGTTGACGAGTCCTTCTTCATACTGCTTGAACTGAGTCTGCTGATTTGTAAAGAATTCTTTTAGTGCTATCCTGAAGGTTTGATTTGCATCAACAAGCTTCTCAAACCTGACAGCTTCGACAGGTTCAGCAAGGGCTGCATTCTTAAGGTTGTTATGATCCGCCAGCAGCTGTCCAAAACTTGCCTGGCTGTAATTTGCTTCCAGATGCTCCTTTATATCAATATCAAATTGTGTCAGAGCGTTAAGAGATATCTCCGCTGCCTTTTTATCACGTTCATTTATTTCCCTTACATATTCAGGATTATCACTTAGTCCCTCTTCTATACCTTCTGCATTTTCCTGAATACGTATTCCCATCAGCAGATCAGTATAATACTCTTCCTTCTGAGTATCCGAAAGCTTCAGATCATTTATAATACGCTTATTACTGAACATATTAAATACTTTAATACGAAGATCATCTATCCTTCCAAAGGTTCCCATGGATCTGATAAGCTCAATATCCTGACCGGTAATTCCCTTGGATGTGGCAAGCTTCATCAGCTCCGGATCCCTGTCAAGCATGGCTGTCATACGCTGTCCCATCTCACTGTAAACGATCAGGTCTGTATATAATTCATAATCACCGCCCAGGGCAATGTCCTTGAAATTCTTTATACCCTCGGTTATCAGCTTTGCAAGTGGCTCTTTATTGCCATTTTCATAGCTTCTCATAACATCAGCTGTATAGTTTCTTGAATCAACGATATGGTCTATACCTTTTGTCATCTCATAATCAAGCTTAGACGCAAGACCAAATACCACCCTTGTGGAATTTGCCCTGTATCTTGATTCTTTATCAAGATATGGATTATCATCCCATACCTTATATTTCGAATCGTACTTTTCATATATATCTCTTGTAGTCAGTGCCGCAAAGCTGAGAGCCGCAAAATCTTTACTTGAAAGGACGAGACTTTTGTCATCGGTTCCGATAGCACTAAAGCCCTCATTGATTGGTTTGATCTTTCTGAAAAGTGATACTTTATTTCCGTTTACAGTCTGATATTTTATCCTGTTTTTACTCTTAAACTGATCCAAGAATTCCGGCTGTAAACCCATAAGAGCATCAATCTCAGTAATCTGTCTCTCCATCAGGTCCGCATCAACTGATCTGTTTTTAAAGGTAGCTTCCTGCTGCTTTTTCTTATCTGCCTCATTCACCAGAACAGCCTTATAATTATTTATTATGCCATCTTTCTCAGCACGCTTTAACTCCTGATCAGCCCCACCGGAAAGCACATTTCTGATATCCATAAGCTTGTCAAGTGCACCTATCACAGCTTTAATACGTGGCTGTTCTCTGGTCTGCTTCTTAGGATCTGTCTTACGGGAAGGATCGTCCATCATATCTTCGTATTTACTATCCAGATATGAGCCTGCAGTTGTGATGGCACCGTTTATCAGATCCATCATGCGTTTCATCTCATTCTGTCCGAATCTTCCGTCATTTTTAATCGCACTTTTCCTGCCAAGCTCTGCAAGGTCCTGTATTTCCTGGAGCTCAGTGCTTAAATTGTCATAATCCTCATACTGGCCGGTAATTGAGAAGCTTATCTTATGACTATCCAGCTCTTCAGCTGCATTGCCAAGTATAGTGCTTATCTCAGAGAGGCTGTAATGTTCCTGATAATACTGTTCATCAGCTTCATTTTCGCCGTTATCCTGTACATTATTCTGAGGCGGATTATTGTTCTGTACTGCCACATTCTCTGCATTATTTCCAGGTGCAGCAACATTATTCTCGTTAACAATATTATCATCAATATCCGGGCGTACAACCGGAACCGTGTGGTCTACGCCCCAGTATTCCTTATCCTGAATATCAAGAAGAGCCTCATCCTCAACAGATCTTTTCTCCGCCATCTTCTTTAAATAATCAGCATTCAACTGCTTTGGCATATAAACCTTCTCGAACTTAACGATACCGCCGTCTGAGTATACGCTTTCCTCATTATGTCCGAGCATCTTGTCTTCATCACCACCAGGACGATAGATCCTGACGCCCTTCTTGTTGATACCGGTAGCGTTTGCATCATCAGCCGCGATCTGAATCTCAAAAGGAGGCATAACAAGGGAACCGTCGTCCTTCATCTGGGTATATTTGCTCGGAATACCGTGGATAGTCTTGCCATCTTTAGAAAGCTTGATATCAGAAACCCAGGTCATCTCTACCGAGCTTCTGCTATTCACTGTTTTATTTATAAGAAGATTGGCAACAAGCTCCTTCAGACTTGCTGTATGAGTCTGATTAGGTGTATTACCCGGCCTCTTCTGACTATCCTTATATTTTATTGTATCGCCGTCGATTCCAATGATCGTGATATAATGTCCCGGCTTACGAAATACAACCGGTGAATGCTCAACTGTTATAGCATGCTTTATAGTCTTCTTGACAACCTCAAGAGAGTTATCAAGATAGCTTTCAGGTGATATACCTGCCTTCTCCTCAGGTCTCAGGTACTGCTGTATGGTAAGCTCATGAACCATACTGTTCGGAGCATAGGCAAGGATAGCATCACTTCTGTTCATGAGATTCTGAGAACTGTCATAGTTATACTGTCTGTTGATCAGATTCCTGTCCTCGTCGATCTGCTGCTTTGTAAGAGGCGCCCTGTATTCACGCACATGCTCCTGGGTTACCTCCTTATTGCCTCTACTGTTAATAAGCAGCTGCGCACCACAGGACCAGCATCCCTGACTGCTTGTCTGAAACTTAGGTTGTTCTATTTCCAGCTCGCAGGCATCAGCTTCCTTCGCATCACTCGGCCGAAATATCTTTGGTTTATCTCCAATCTCATCTTCCGCTTCCATAAAAAACTCCGCCACATTTTGCAGCTTATCTGCAAGCTTCATAGCCTCAAGCTGTTTATTAAGCCTGGTCTTCTGCGATAACGTAAGCACATCCGCATGAGAGTTCAAATACTCATTGATTATCGCAGGATCACCTGTATTCATAGCATAAACAGCATCCTGAGGCATGGACACATACTCATATATCCTCGGATTCTTTTCCATACGGTTGATACAATCTCTAACTACCTTTTCCGGTGAACTCTTTAAATACTTGTCGATCAGCTCAGCCTCAGTCGTATCAGTTGTCCTCATTATCATCCGATATTCGGCAAATTTAACTTCCTTTTCCGGCAGATTATTCGAAACCTCATAGGAATTCTTGTAAACAGCGGCAGGAAGCGAGAGACCGTCTCTAATATCAAATGTATCAACAATACTCTTGTCTCTCGTGATCATTGTATTTATTTCATTAAAATAGCCGTTGGCCTTGTTTATTACCTTCTGGTCGATACCGTTCGCCGCAGCCCACTGCTGCATTACCTCCTGCTGATGAAGTAACATCTCCTGGCAGGTTCTGAACATAGTCTTCAGGTTTTCTATATCCTCTGCCGACATATTGCTGTACAGCCCCACGTCGTTCGCCCCGTAAAGTGCATCAAGCTGCCTTTTTAAGGCCTGATAATATTCATTATAGGGAGCGTAAGTTTCACTGAATTCCCTCATATTCCTTTGCAGATAGCTTGAAAGTTTAGTAATACTGTTAAACTTTTCATGCAATTCCAATTCCTTAAATCCCGGCATTTACGTAACCTCCTGTATTTTATCCGTAACCACTGTATCTGTATTTTTACTGCACCAATAATCTTTTTAAATATCAGCAGCATCAATACATAAATATCCACATTAAATAACTAATCTTAATTATACATACAAAAAGGCAACAAAAGCGCAACAAAAAAGCCCTGCTACCAAGTTTGATATCAGAGCTTTAATTATTTCTTATTATAGTTCATTTCATTCTCTAAATGCTTCCGTCTCTCACACTTTGCAGAATCCGGATCTTACTCTTCTTCTCCCGAAATATCCTCTCTGAACTCTATCTTCTTTCTGTCACTCAGAGTCTTGATGACAAATATACATACCGCCATAATAGCGATACCGATGATAAGGCTTATCCATGCGGTTCTGATGAAACCGGCTGCGAGGAAGGTAAGTGCAGACGCAATAGCCGCAACAAGTGCATATGGCAGCTGTGTCGAAACATGGTTAACGTGATTACACTGGGCACCCGCCGAGGCCATGATCGTAGTATCTGAGATTGGTGAGCAGTGGTCGCCGCAAACAGCACCTGCCATGCAGGCTGAGATAGCGATGATCATAAGGCTTCTGTCCTGACCGTTGAATGCATCAACAACAATAGGAATAAGGATACCGAAGGTTCCCCATGAAGTTCCTGTTGCGAAAGAAAGGAAGCAGGCAATCAGGAATATTATAGCAGGAAGGAAGTTCATGAAATCTCCTGCCGAATCACTAATAAGTCCTGCAACGAATTCCTTAGCTCCGAGGCTGTCTGTCATAGCCTTGAGTGACCATGCGAAGGTAAGTATAAGGATAGCAGGAACCATCGCCTTAAAGCCTTCCGGTACACAATCCATACAATCCTTGAAGGAAAGTACGTTTCTGATAAGATAAAGCACCACTGTTATAACAAGCGCAAAGAATGAACCATATACAAGTCCTACTGATGCATCACTGTTTGCAAATGCGTCTATAAAGCTTACACCGCCATCGAAGAAGCCGCCTGTGTAGATCATACCGATGATACAGCAGACGATAAGTGAAATGATAGGGATAACAAGATCGATAACCTTTCCTCTTGTATTTGGTTTCTCAGGCGCAAAGTTCTCGAAAGGTCTGTCAGGTGTTGTATAAATATCACCCTTGATCGCATTCCTCTCATGCTTTGCCATAGGACCGAAGTCCGCCTTAAAGATGGTAAGCGATACCATCATGATAATGGTGAGTATCGCATAATAGTTATATGGGATAGAGCTTATGAAAAGCTTAAGTCCGTTCTCACCCTTAACAAAGCCCGACACTGCCGCTGCCCATGATGAAATAGGAGCTATGATACATACAGGAGCTGCTGTTGCATCAATAAGATATGCAAGCTTTGCTCTTGAAACCTGATGCTTGTCTGTAACAGGTCTCATAACGCTTCCGACTGTAAGACAGTTGAAATAGTCATCGATGAAGATAAGCACGCCCAGAACGATGGTTGCAAGCTGAGCGCCGACTCTTGTCTTAATATGCTTACTTGCCCACTCACCGAATGCTGCAGATCCGCCCGCCTTATTCATGAGCTGGACCATCGCACCGAGTATTACGAGAAATACAAGTATGCCGACGTTGTACGAGTCAGATAATACTGCGATAACTCCGTCCTTAAACGTATGATTGACTGTTCCCTCGAAATTGAAGCCTGTGTAAAGGAGCGCACCACTTATGATACCTATAAACAGCGAGCTGTAAACCTCCTTTGTGACCAGCGCAAGTGTTATCGCGATAAGCGGTGGTACCAGCGACCATGCAGTCTCCGTAACATCCTCACCGTCAGTGACAAATGCTGCCACTGTCATAATGACGATAACAACGAAAAGCGCGATCAGAAACTTCAGATTTCCGTTTTTCTTCTTTTCCATGTTTCTCACACCCTTCTTTTTCATACATATATATTATCAGGACTACTTCATGTGTGTATCACAAAAAAATACAATCATCAGAGTCCTGTTAATACTGATATTATGTCAACCGTTATTCTTTACTCCACATATAGCAGTATGCCTGAGTTCTTGCTGCAAACCGAGCAGTCTTAAGAAGCTCTCTAACCTCTTCCCTAGTATACCAGCCTGCCTCTATCTCTTCAACCGCCGAATCACTTCCGGTTATTTCGCCGGTACATCTTCCCACAACACAGACATTCTTTTCGTTTGAGAAGCCCACAGCACTGTAGCTTTCACCGATATAATCATCTATAGCTATCAGCTTGAGGCCGGTCTCCTCTCTCAGCTCCCTCTCGGCCGCCATCTTATAGTCCTCGCCCGGATCGATAAGCCCTGCAGGGAAATTATAAACCCATTCACCCGGAGCAAGACGGAATTCCTTATTAATAAGTATCCTCTCGCCGTCCTCACTGTGCATTATCAGAACCACCGCATCCGCCGGTCTGTCGTGAAGCTCGTCAAAGCTCTTTATATCCTTATCGCGGCTGATCATCTCATAAACCTTCTGATTGCCGTCATTCATCGTATAGGTGATGTCATATCTTGTAATGAATCTGCCCTGTTCCTTCTTGTCGATATTTTCAAATTTCATACTTTTACCTGCTTTTTAATTATTCATCTCGCTCAGCTTACGGAAATTCTCATTCCTGTATTCTCTCGGAGTCATACCCGTTTCCTTCTTAAATACACTTATGAAGTAGCTGTGTGACGTAAACCCGAGATCCGTCGCTATCTCAAGGCTTGACTTATAGGAATATTTGAGCAGACTCTTCGCCTCCTCAACCTTAAGCCTTCTGATATGTTCATTTATGGAATAACCCATTTCCTTTTTGAAGAGCTTGGAGAGATATTTGACTGTCAGATCAACGTGCTCCGCAAGCTCCGGAACCGTGATATTATCGTGGAGATGATCGGTGATATAATCTATGCAGAGCTTAACCTGCGTCGACTTTATCTGTGCCGTCTTCCTCTTATTCATCTCGTTGGCGAAACCAAGTATCATCTCTTCCCTGATGGCACTTACCTCTTCAACCTTCTTCGCCTTATCTGCACGCCTGATATAAACATCGCTCATTTCATAGGCCAGCTCCGGCTCTATACCATGGCTGATACAGGTTCTTGAGATCATCGTTGTCATCGCTATCATATGATAGATACAGTTGCGCAGAGGATCATCAGAAAGAACGCCCCTTTCCTTTGCGTCAGAAGGCGGCGCATCCTTACGAAACTCCTGCATATCCTTGATACGACCCTCTGCCACAAGATCATAGAATCGCATCTCTCGTTCAAAGCCCGGATGTTTTTCTTCATTTTCACGTTTTTGGAACAGAATATCTGTCCATTCATCCACTATTTTTGCCATAGTCCACCATTTTTTCTAATTTTTTTAAAAAAGTCATAAATTTGATATTAAGTGCACTTTTTTTGTAGACTAAAGATCAAATATGCATTATTATGAGGCTACAAACTTAAATAGCCCCCTGTTAAAGGAGATTTCCCTAATCTTCTTTAATCATATAAATACTTTTAACCTTCACTAATGTAAAAGGATGGATTGTAATGATCCATCCTTTTATCTTTCTATTTATTATATTACTTTATAGATGATAATACAACACTTTCCTCAGCTTCTCTCGCTGTCGTCAGAGCTTGGGATTCCAACCTCAGGCATCAGCTCATTACTGATCTTCTTCAGAATATTGTTAAAGGTATCGAACTCCTCTTTTGTGAGGCAGTCCTCAAGTCTGTCTTCAACTATATCAAGGTATTTCTCACTGAGATTCCAGTATTTGTAAAACTTATCAGTCACATCCAGATAATACTCCCTCTTATCCGACTCAGACTGAATCTTCGTAACGTAACCCTTCTGTATAAGAGAGTTCACCTTATATGTCGCGTTCGGTGATGATATGTTTATAAAGTTCGCAAACTCATTTATAGTTGGTTTGTTAAGGGCTCTGATTATCTCGGTGCAGTAAACCTCTACAGCCGAGAGAGATAACTCCCTCGCCTGTATACGGTTAAATACATCCCTGTAATAATGCAATCTGAACTTGCCATAAACCTCTGATAATGGATTTGACATATTACTCCTTATTTCCGATCACAAAAGATATCTCCGCAGTAGCAGCTACCTTCCCATCAACAGTAGCAACACCTTTTCCGAAGCCTACAGGTCCTCTCATAGAGGTTATCTCTGTCCTAACAACAAGAACATCGCCCGGTTTAACCTGTCTCTTGAATCTGGCACTCTTTATCGCGCCAAAGAAAGCTATCTTGCCTTCATTCTCCGGCATAGATAATATGCAGACAGCGCCTGTCTGTGCGATAGCTTCAACAATAAGAACTCCCGGCATAACATGCTCTTCAGGGAAGTGTCCGCAGAAAAACTGCTCATTAACAGTTACACATTTGATACCTTCAGCAAATACGCCCGGCTCGTAATCCACGATCTTGTCTACGAGCTGCATAGGGTATCTGTGCGGTAATATCTTCTGTATCTCATTAGATGAAAGTTCCATTTATTTATGTCTCCTGTTTAGTCCTTTTAACCTATTACTCTTCTTCCCACTTCTTTAATACAAGACATGCATTGTGTCCGCCGAAGCCCAGCGAATTCGAAGCAGCGTATTTGATATCAACGTTTCTTCCCTCGTTTGGTACGATGTCGAGATCGCACTCCGGGTCAGGAACCTGATAATTTATAGTTGCTGGAACATAACCGTCCTGAAGAGCCTTAGCACAGATGATTGCCTCAAGTGCACCACTTCCTCCGAGAAGGTGTCCCGTCATTGACTTTGTTGAGCTTACCATAAGCTCCTTAGCATGATCGCCGAAAGCGATCTTGATAGCCTTAGTCTCGCCCGCATCGTTAAGACGTGTTGAAGTACCGTGAGCGTTGATGTAATCAACCTGCTCAGGCTTGATACCTGCATCCTTAACTGCCTTGATCATACAATTTGCAGCGCCCATACCTGTTGGATCAGGAGCTGTAATATGATGTGCATCGCAGGTTGCGCCGTAGCCTACTATCTCAGCGTAGATCTTTGCACCTCTTGCCTTAGCATGCTCAAGCTCCTCGATAAGGAGAATACCTGAACCCTCTGCCATAACGAAGCCGCCTCTTTCCGCATCGAAAGGAATAGAAGCACGCTTTGGATCATTGCCGGAGTTAAGAGCCTTCATGGCTACGAAACCGCCAAATCCAAGATTTGAGATACAAGCCTCCGAACCGCCGCAGATCATAACATCAGCATAATCGTCGCGGATATAGTGGAAAGCTTCACCTACAGCATTGCTGCCACTGGCACATGCAGTAACGATACTCTCGCAGACTCCCTTGAAGCCTGTTGCGATAGCGATCTCACCTGCAGCAATATTTGCTATACTCATCGGTATAAAATATGGAGATATCTTGTCGAAGCCTCTTGCCTGTCCCTTAACGTGCTCAGCCTCGATAGTTTTGAGTCCTCCGATACCGCTGGAGATGATAGTTCCACATCTGTATGGATCCTCCTTCTCCATATCAAGTCCGTTTTCCTTCATAGCCTCCCTGAAAGCTATGATTGCAAACTGGGTATATCTGTCAAGGCGTCTAACCTCTTTCCTGTCAAGGAACTTTTCAGGCTCGTAATCCTTAACCTCGGCGCCTATCTTAACCTTAAACTCGGTTGTATCGAGCTGCTTAATAAAGTCAACACCGCATACACCCTTCTTGATATTCTCCCAAGTCTCATCAAGATTGTTGCCGATTGGATTGATAGTACCCATTCCTGTGATTACTACTCTTCTCATATAAATATCCTTCCTTTATATTAATTCATTCCTCCGGAAACCTCGATGACCTGTCCTGTTACGTAAGACGAATCATCGGATGCAAGGAATGCAACAACATTTGCTACATCCTCAGGCTCACCTATCCTCTTAAGAGCGATATTTGCGGCAAGCTTTTCCTTAACATCATCCGAAAGAACGGCTGTCATATCGGTGGAAATAAAGCCCGGTGCAACAGCATTGCAGGTTATTCCCCTGCCGCCAAGCTCCTTGGCAAGTGATTTGGTCATTCCGATCACTCCGGCCTTACTTGCCGCGTAATTGATCTGACCTGCATTTCCGTAAACACCAACAACACTGCTGATGTTAACGATACGTCCGTAGCGCTTCTTCATCATAAGCTTAGAAGCCGCTCTCATCGCATAAAATGTTCCCTTAAGGTTTGTATTTATTACATCGTCAAAGTCCTCATCCTTCATACTGATAAGGAGCTTATCTCTTGTGATGCCCGCATTGTTCACAAGTATCTCTATGGTACCTGTTATCTTCAGCGCCTCTGCAAGAAGATTGTCGATATCCTCCTTTACGGAGATGTCTGCCTTAACCGCTACAGCTGTAACGCCGTACTCCTGGCAGAGCTTAACTGTCTCCTCCGCTGCCGCGCTGCTGTTTGCGTAGCAGGTAACTATATTTGCGCCTTCCTTAGCAAGTTTAACGCAGATGGCTCTTCCGATACCTCTGCTTCCGCCTGTTACAACGGCTGTTTTACCCTTTAAATCCATAAACTTTTTCCTCTCAGTGCCCTGTCGGGCTTTATTTAGATAAGAACGTAGATGCTTTATACTTTATTAAGCAAGTGCCTCTACAAGCGCGTCAACATCCTCAGCCTTCTCAACATTGTAGCAGACTGCATCAGGAAGTGTCTTCGCAACAAACTTACTGAGTGTCTTACCAGGTCCTATCTCAACGAATGTATCTACACCGTTATCTGCCATATATCTGATAGTATCCTCGAAAAATACGCTGCTCTGTACCTGCTTCTCAAGAAGCTCAGGGATGCCTGCATCAGCCGGCTTCTCTGTTCCGAGGGCGTTGAATATTACAGGAATCTGCATCTCGCCGAAGCTCTCACTCTTAAATCTCTCGCGGAGCTTATCTCCTGCAGGCTTCATAAGTGAGGTGTGGAAAGGTCCGCTAACCTTAACGGCAACGCATCTCTTGGCACCCAGCTCCTTAAATACCTCTGCAGCTCTGTCAACAGGCTCTGCATCACCTGAAACTGTTATCTGTCCAGGGCAGTTGAAGTTTGCAGGCTCGGCAACACTAAGTTCCTTATCCTTAAACTCCTCTGCAACTATCTTGCAGCCTTCGTAGATCTTATCTCTCTCAAGTCCGAGAACTGCGATCATCTTACAGTCTCTTCCCTTTACAGCTTCCTGCATTGCTTCGCCTCTAAAGGCAACAAGCTCGACAACCTGCTCATCAGAGAGAACTCCTGCAGCATTCAGTGCCGAATACTCTCCAAGACTGAGTCCGGCTGCCATTGAAGGTCTGATCCCCTTATTTGCAAGTATCTTAGTAACGCCAACTGCGAAAGCTACCATACAAGGCTGTGTATATTTTGTTTCATTAAGCACCTCGGCAGGTCCGTTAAAACAGATATCCTTAACATCAAAGGAAAGCTTTACGTTATCCATAACTTCCTTGAATTCAGGATATTTTTCGTACAGGTCACTTCCCATACCCACTGCCTGGCTACCCTGTCCGGCGTATAAAAAACCTATTTTCATTGTTTTTCCTCATATTCCGCGATGGCTGCTCATATATCGCCACCACTGTATTTTAGGCTGAGTTTACAGGCTGATATTCTTCATCCTGTCAAGCTCTTTCCTGCAGCCATCCATAAGGCTGTCGAGGATCTCCTGAACTGTCCTGATCTCTGTAAGCTGTCCGCATACCTGACCTGTCATGACTGAACCTGTATTCATATCACCGTCAAATACGGCACGTCTCAGTCCGCCGAGAGTGATCTTCTCAAGCTCATCTCTTGAAGCAGCTTCCTTCTCAAGCTTAAGATAATCTCTTGCCATCTTATTCTTCAGGATTCTTACTGGAGCATCAAGTGAACGTCCTGTAACAACTGTGGAATTGTCCTTAGCCTTGATGAGAGCCTGCTTATAATTATCATGAATAGGGCACTCCTCACTTACAAGAAGACATGTACCTATCTGGATACCAACCGCACCAAGTGCAAGTGCTGCAGCGAACTGTCTTCCGTCTGCGATACCGCCTGCTGCGATAACAGGAATATTTACGCTGTCGATTACCTGAGGTACAAGAGCCATGGTTGTCATGTCACCTACATGTCCGCCGCTCTCGCCGCCCTCTGCGATAACCGCATCGGCGCCCTGTTTCTCTACTCTCTGGGCAAGTGCTGTCGAAGCAACTACAGGAATGACCTTTGAGCCTGCTTCCTTCCACTTCTCCATATATTTACCCGGCATACCCGCGCCTGTTGTGATAAGGCTTATCTTCTCTCTGTAGAGAAGGTCAGCAATATTGTCAGCATCAGGATTCATGAGCATAAGATTTACGCCGAAAGGCTTATCTGTAGCCTTTCTTGCATCAGCGATCTCCTTCTCCAGCTTTCCTGCATCAAGGCCTCCGGTCGCTATAAGGCCGAGACCACCTGCATTTGAAACGACAGCTGCGAACTTACCTGTTGCGATATTTGCCATACCACCCTGAATGATAGGGTATTTTGTGCCAAGCATTTCATTCAACATATCTTTTCTCCTAATCGTCTATTCATAAGATAATCCCGCAGGAAAAGACCGGCGGGACTTGTCTTATTCTTTCCTAATAAATACGTTCTTTATGTCGCGGCCATTACTGCACGTCGTCAAGAACCTTCTTGTCTATATATCTGAACTTCTCATATCTCTGCTTTGCATACTCTGCGCTCGAAAGCTTCTTCAGCTTATTGAACTCAGAAACTATCATATGGTCGATAGCCTTGTATACCATGTCAGGATCGTGATGTGCTCCGCATGGAGGTTCAGGTATGATACCGTCGATAACACCGAAGCCGAGAAGATCCTGAGCTGTAAGCTTCATAAGCTCGCAGGCCTCTGCGCTTCTTGCGGAATCCTTCCAGAGGATTGATGCAAAGCCTTCAGGTGAAAGCACCGAATAAACTGCATTTTCAAGCATGTATACGCGGTTTGCTACGCCAAGCGCAAGTGCGCCGCCGCTGGATCCTTCGCCTGTTACGATAGCGATGACAGGAACCTTAAGAGCACTCATCTCAGCAAGGTTCTGTGAGATAGCCTGGCTCTGTCCGTGCTGCTCTGCTTCAAGTCCCGGATAAGCACCCGGTGTATCGATAAATGTGATTATCGGTCTGTTAAACTTCTCTGCCTGCTTCATAAGGCGAAGTGCCTTACGATAGCCTTCCGGCTCAGGCATACCGAAATTGTATTCCATACTCTCGGTGATATTCTTACCCTTGCGGTGTCCGATGACCGTCACAGGAATATCATGGAAAAGTGCGATACCTCCGTAAATACTCTTGTCGTTCTTACCGAGATAATCTCCTCTCTCCTCGAAGAAATCATCGAAAAGTGCGTCGATGTAATCATCAACCTTAGGTCTCTTTCTGTGTCTTGCCAGAAATACCCTATCATGAGCCGAGAGGTTTGCAGACTGTGCCTCAAGCACTTTCTTCTCCTTCTTCAGCTCGCTCAGCTTGTCCGCATCCGTTTCAGTCTGAAGGGCAGCCTCGATATCGGTGAGTTTTTCGTCGATCTCTCTGATCATTTTCCCCTCCTCTTCTTCGAATGCAGTCTGAGGATGTGAGCGAGAACCGCTCTCATATCCTGTCTTGCAACGATCTGGTCAACAAAGCCATGCTCTTCAAGGTACTCAGCACGCTGGAAACCTTCCGGAAGCTTCTGGCCTATTGTCTGCTCGATTACTCTTGGACCTGCAAAGCCGATAAGTGCATCCGGCTCGGCAAGTGTGATATCAGCAAGTGTTGCGAAGCTCGCACTTACACCACCTGTTGTCGGATGTGTAAGGCACGAGATATAAAGTCCGCCGTGCTCACTGAATCTTTTTGCAGCGGCACTAGTCTTCGCCATCTGCATAAGGGAAAGTATACCCTCCTGCATACGAGCTCCGCCGCTGGCTGTAAATATAATAAGAGGAAGCTTCAGCTTATCAGCCACCTCAAATGCATTCGTGATCATTTCTCCGACTGCTATACCCATACTGCCCATAAGGAACTCACTTCCCATGACAGCTATAACAGCCTTCTCTCCCTCGATCTCACCGACGCCCGAAAGAACGCCCTCATCAAGACCTGTCTTATCCTTAAGACTTGTAATCTTCTCCTCATATTCAGGATAATCGAGAGGATTAACAAAAGGAATATCCGTCTTCAGCTTTCTGAAGGTACCCGGATCCACAATATTCCTCATTCTTCTTCTTGCCGACACCTTAAGGTGCTTACCGCATTTCGGACATACATAGAGATTCCGTCTCATGGTCATGATCGGAATCTCTTCATTACATCCGCTGCATGTTACGGTAGTCGTTTTATCGGCTTCGGAAGTTGTGGAAGTGTATTTCTCCGGAGCATAACTCACCTCAGAAATAGCAGCTTCAAGATTAACCGCTCCATCTGAATCACCGGCCCTCTTATGTCTGAACAGCTTGTCCCTCATACCGGTGCTGTTCTCAGAACCCTCAGGGGTGTCCGAGAATCTTTCATTAATCTTTCTTCCAAATAAACCCATTTTAACGCTCCATTTAGCAATCTTATTATTTTACTTGAAAATAATTATTTATGAGCTTCTACGTAGTCAACGATATCCTGAACAGTCTTAAGTGTAGGAAGATCCTCATCAGAAATAGCAACACCTGTCTTCTCCTCGATGCTGTTACCGATTTCTACAGCGTCAAGAGAATCTGCTCCGAGATCATCTGTAAGGCTTGCTTCAGGTGTAACCTCATCCTCGCTAACTCCAAGTACATCGATAATAACGCTCTTAACCTCTTCAAACATCTTCTTTTTCTCCTTTTCATTTAAAAAATAAAATTGTTTTGAACAGTTAAATATTTTTAATTAAAATATTTTAACTATCCACAATTATAGTAAGAAATGACTATTTGTCAACTTAATTTTTCAAAGCAATTTGGTCATTATTTATAAAGAATGGCTCGTCATGGTTGACATGTCCGGAAATAAAGTTTATGATAAAGTCGGTTATGCATGTAGTATTGAAAACTACATGTAATTACATCAAAAACCATTACTATCAAGAAATGACGGAAAATATAGGAGTTTTAATATGTCAGAAAAACAACTAATTCCCGAAGAGGGAATTGCAGGAAGATTTATCTCCTGCGCGAAAGATGAAAAAGGGGTTCTTCAGAAGATCGACTTCCATGATATCGAAAGCTTTAATTTTGCCTTCGATATTGTCGATCAGCTTGGCGTGACCAAACCGACCAAGACTGCCATGCTCCACATCTCTAAGGAAGGCAGGGAAAGAAAGATCACCTTTAAGGATATGATGGAATACTCTTCCCGTACCGCAAATTATCTTTCATACCTCGGAATCAAGAAGGGCGACCGCGTGCTTGTTGTCTTAAAGAGGCACTATCAGTTCTGGTTCACCATCCTCGCTCTTCATAAGATAGGTGCGATAGCTATACCGGCTTCCTTCCTTCTTGTAAGAAAGGATTTCGAATATCGTTTCCGCGCCGCACAGATCACCGCAGTCATCTCAACTGCTGACGGCGATGTAAGTAAAGAGATCGATAAAGCGCTCCGCTCATACGAAGGCGTTACCGCAAAGGTTCTTGTAGGCGGCGTTCGTACAGGCTGGAACAGCTACAACAGGGAGATAAGATATTTCTCAAGAGAGTTTAAGCGTCCTGCAAATGCTGCCGGTGGAAGCGATCCTATGCTTATGTTCTTCACTTCGGGAACTACTTCTTATCCTAAGATAGCAGCTCACTCCTACACCTACCCTCTCGGACACTATGTGACAGCCAAGTACTGGCATCAGGTTGATCCGGATGGTATTCATTTTGCCATAAGCGATACAGGCTGGGGCAAGGCTATGTGGGGCAAGCTCTACGGACAGTGGCTCTGCGAAGCTACTATATTTACCTATGATTATGACGAGTTCTTCGCCAAGGAGATCCTTGCGATGCTCGAGAAATACAAGATCACTACCTTCTGTGCTCCTCCGACTGTTTACAGAGTTCTGGTGCACACCGACCTCGGCAGCTACAATCTTTCGAATCTGAAGAATGTTACCACTGCCGGCGAGGCACTCAATCCGGAGATCTACAGCAGGTTCTATAATGCCACCGGTCTTAAGATCATGGAAGGCTTCGGGCAGACAGAGACCACTCTCACAGTCGGTACTCTTGCAGGTATGGATCCTCGTCCGGGTTCTATGGGCAAGGCAAGTCCACAGTACGATATATCAGTTGTAAAACCTGACGGAACACCTTGTGCAGTCGGCGAGGTTGGAGAGATCGTTGTGAAGACATCCGACGCTCTTCCTCTCGGCCTTTTCCTCGGTTATTACCTTGACGATGAGAAGACTGCTTCGGTATGGCACGACGGCTACTATCACACCGGAGATACGGCTTATGTAGACAAAGATAATTATTTGTGGTATGTTGGTAGGGTTGACGACATAATCAAGTCTGCCGGATTCAGGGTTGGACCTTTCGAAATCGAGAACGAGATCATGAAGCTGCCTTATGTTTTAGAGTGCGCAGTTACGTCGGTTCCTGACAAGATAAGAGGTCAGGCGATCAAGGCTTCCATCGTCCTTGCGGACGGTATCGAAGCATCTGATTCTCTTAAGAAAGAGATCATGAAGTTCCTCCGTAACAACATGGCCTCCTACAAGAGACCTAAGATTGTGGAATTCGTGAAGACATTGCCGAAGACATCAAGCGGTAAGATACGCCGCTCAGAGATCAAAGAAAACGACTGGAACAAGGAAGAAACTAAAAATGGAAAAAATGAATAACGAGAAGATAGTCATTACCGGTATGGGTGCCGTTACACCTGTAGGAATCGGCGTTGATAATTACTGGAATGCACTTGTTGAAGGTAAGACCGGAGTTGCTGAAATAACAAGCTTTGATACCACCGATCTTCCTGTAAAGATTGCTGCTATGGTTAAGGATTTCGACGCTGCCAAGTATATGGACAGAAAGCTTGCCAGAGAGATGGAGCCTTTCATGCAGTATGGATTTGTTGCCGCTGATGAAGCTATGAAGGATGCCGGTATCGATACTGCTGCCGAGACTCCTGTCATCGCACCGGAAAGAATAGGTATCGTATTTGGTACTGTATTTGCAGGTATAACAAATGTTTCAGATACCCAGGACGGTATTACAAGCGGAGAACATCCAAAGACCAATCCGCGTTTCATCACTAAGATAATCGGAAATATAGGCGCTGCGCAGATAGCTATCGCGAAGGGACTTCACGGACCAAGCTACACTATCTCAACAGCATGTTCATCAGGACTTGATACAATTTCAATGGGCGCTATGCTCCTTAAGGAGGACCTTTGTGACGCAGTTATCTGTGTCGGCGGTGAGGCAGCCACATGCCCTCTCACCATCCTCGGTCTTTCAGGAACACATGCACTTTCACAGAGAAACGATGACCCTGCAACTGCAAGCCGTCCTTTCGACGCTGACAGAAACGGTTTCGTTATGGGTGAAGGCGGCGGCGCTGTTATCCTCGAGAAGGTAAGTGTTGCCAAGGCAAGAAATGCCAAGATCCACGCTGAGCTTATCGGCTATGCAAACAGTACTGACGGCTTCCATGTAACAAGCCCTCATCCGGATGGAATAGGCGCTATCTTCTGTATGGAGCATTCTCTTAAGACTGCAGGTCTTAAACCTGAGGATATCGACTACATCAACGCACACGGAACATCTACTCCTAAGGGAGATGTTATCGAGGTTAAGGCTATCAAGACTCTCTTCGGAGATCATGCATATAAGCTTGCTGTTTCTTCCACAAAGGGTGCAACAGGACATCTGATGGGTGCCGGCGGTGTTACAGAGACTATCGCATGCATCAAGGCAGTTGAGGAAGACATCCTCCCTCCTACTCTTAATCAGATAACTGCCGATCCTGAGTGTGATCTGGATTTCGTACCAAATCAGAGCAGAAAGAGCGTTGTAAATACAGCAATGTGCAATGCTTTCGGTTTCGGCGGACAGAACGCAAGTCTTATCGTTAAAAAATATACAAACTAATCTTTTATAAAAAAAAGCTCGGACAGCTGTCCGAGCATTTTTTATTATTACACAAGACTTGTAACAACATCCTTGATAATATTAAGTCCCTTATTAAGGGTTTCGTCATCGATAACAAGCGGTGGCATGATCTTAACTACTTCGTTCTTTCTGCCGGCTCTCTCGATGATAACGCCTCTCTTGTAAGCTTCAACAGATATCTGCTTTGCAAGAGCTTCATCATGAACATCGATACCCCAGATGAATCCGATACCACGGGTTTCAAACTCAGCCTTAAGCGGCTCGATCTCAGTCTTGAGGAAGTCCTCTATGATCTTAGCCTTTCTCTGTGTTTCAACATCAAGAGTGTATTTGTTGTAATACTCAGCTGCAGCCTTTGCAGCAACGATAGCAAGCTGGTTGCCTCTGAAGGTTCCGTTATGCTCGCCAGGTGCCCAGATATCAAGCTCAGGCTTGAAGAGTGTAAGTGCGAATGGAAGTCCGAGACCACCGATCGACTTACTGAGTACGAAGATATCAGGCTGTATTCCTGCTCTCTCGAATGAGAAGAAGTAACCTGTACGTCCGCATCCAACCTGGATGTCATCGATAATGAGAAGGATATCATTCTTGTCGCAGAATGCTCTGACACCCTGAAGGAACTCATTTGAAAATACTCTGATACCGCCCTCTGCCTGAACAGTCTCCATAATGAGCGCTGCTGGATATTCGATACCTGTGTGATCGTCATCGATCATTGTCTGCATGTACTTAAGGACATCAAGCTCAGGGAACATATATGGTGCAGGGATATGAGTCACATTCTCAAGCGGAATGCCTGCGCCCTGTCTTGCCTCACGCTCTGTTGTAAGAGAAAGTGCACCTGTTGTCATACCATGGAAGCAGCCCATGAAGCACCAGATATTGCTTCTCTTCTTAACCTTTCTCGCAAGCTTAAGAGCAGCCTCAACTGCATTTGTTCCTGTAGGTCCAGGGAACTGTATCTTATAATCAAGTCCTCTTGGCTTAAGGATATTTTCCTCAAAATATCTGATGAAATCAGACTTCGGCTTGGTATACATATCAAGAGCATGAAGGATTCCATCACTCTCAAGATACTTCATTACCTCTGCCTTTATCTCCGGATTGTTATGACCATAGTTAAGAGCTCCCGCTCCGCAGAAGAAATCAATATATTCCTTATCATCTACATCCTTGATGATCGCACCCTTAGCGGTTGCAAGCTCTGATGAGAATACTCTGCAGTATGATCTTACCTCTGATTCATAGGTTTCAAAGACCTGAATATCGTTCATTTTTTTCATCCTTTCATCTTATCCAAAACGCCGGTACAACCTATCGATGTTCGGATAATGTTAATACGCTATATTTTGTGTAAGCTAAAATCCAACAGCTATAGTATAGACTTATATTTCAAATAAATCAATACTGACATTTTGGATCATGGAATTCTTTAACTCTTACTCTGTAAGCGTCGTAGATTTCCTTCTCGTATGCCAGACCGCCGCCCTCAACTTTGAGACAGTCTCTGATAAAGCTCTTTGTGAAGTCCGGGTTAAGCGCCAGGAACGGTCCAACAAGATAAGTTGCGAAGAGGTTCTTATCATGTATACCTTCAAGGGTACTGTCCTTACTCATTCCCATACCTTTATCGACCTTGAAGAAAGCCTTATTCTTCGGAGGATCTGTTGCCTCCGAGAACTGTGTCTTAAAGCCAACAAGCTCCGTATCCTTATAGAAGCCTCTCACAAGACTGTTCTTACGGTTCATCATGCTGCGCTTTGCAGAAAAATCATAAAGTCCGAGGCAGTCTATACGACTTCCATCATCCTTCTCTATGTATTTTCCAAGTATCTCAACTGCGTTAGAAGTAAAGAGCATAGCTGTGCCGGCATCACGAAGCTCTGCCAGTCTGTCCTTATACTGCATAAGCTTTCCGGCAACCATCTCCTGCTTACGCTCAGTCATGGCACCGAGATAAATAAGATCCGGCTTATTCTTTACAAAGTAAGGTTCCTCAGTAAAGGCAGTAAGCTTAAACTCTGCATCCGGAAGGCAGGCTTTAAGATACTTGATATTACTGCTGTCTCCGAAAAGGTTACAGAATTCAGGGAAGAGAACCTCAATCACCTTGCCGGCGCCCTTCTTCTCATCCTTAGTAGCTACTGACGAAGCATTTGCAGATGACTTCTTCGCTTCAAAGCTGTCAAAACCTGTATGCAGGTATTTTTCAAATTCACGGGCTACAGCAAACTCGCCGGCCTCTGCCCTCTCAGCAAGTCTCTTCTGTATCGGCTTAGCAAAGTGCTCAGTCGTAAATACATCATAAAGTATATAAACCTTATCCGACTTTGTAAGATCCACCAGATCAGCTGTCTTCACATCATCCTCAATGCAGGCGATCTTCTCCTCAGGGATGCCTGCAAGAAGAAGTCTCAGCTTAAGATCGTTATATCTTCTTCCGCCGACAACTATCTGCTTTACACTGTCCTCGTTCAGGAACTCAAAATCAGTATCGAAGAACCAGGCGATATTTTCACTGGTCTCCTTACGATCGAAATAATCATCTATGGTAAGGATGACAGCCTTGTCGCCCTCTTCCTTTCTTATGAAATCGCAGACTCTTGAGCAGGCAACAGGGTTCTGCCCCTTTGCAACGTTAGCTATTATATGCTTACCGTTAATCAGAAGCTCCTCGTATCGGCTCTTGGCGATCTCCATCTTCTCGAAGGACTCGGTGATCCTCTTAACGGAAACCTTGAACTCCATAAGCACTGCAACCGCAGTTATCTGGTTGTAAACATCTGTTATGTTATCGCCGAGAAGCTTTATATCGAACTTGCCCTTAGGTGTTCTTAGATAAAGCCTTCTGTTTTCGGCATCGATCTTCTCAACCGCATAATCAAACTCCTCCGGAGAGGCAAAATCACAGTTCGGGCACTTAGCCTTACCGATGTGATTATATCTGATATATTCATATTTCAGCTTCGTGCCGCACTCAGGGCAAGCCGTCATATCCTGAATGATATTATCACTTTCATTCATGTAAACGGATCTGTCCTCGATACCGAAATACACCCTCTTATTTCCTGCTGCAAGGTGGCTGCTGAGCGGATCCTCGCCGTTAAGCACAAGCCTTGTTTCCTTCGGGATAGTCTCGTTAAGTATGTCGAAGATATACTCCGAATGTGCATTTCTTCTGTAGGAATCTCTGAAAAGGTTGGTAACAGCAAGTATCTTCGGCTTAACATACGGAAATACTCTTGTGGTCATTCTCTCATCAAGCTCAAGCACTGCATACTGCTTCTTCATCTTTCCCTTCAAAGTGGAGTTCTTTACAAAGGCAGAAACGACGCCCGACTCGATATTTCCACCGAATCTGTTATCGATAAACGGGAGCTTTGTATCCGCAAGAACATCATCGATAAGATTTGAAACAGTCGTCTTGCCGTTTGTTCCGGTGATACCGATCACCACCTCAGGCTTATCTATCTGCTTCAGGAAATCAGGGCACATCTTTACAGCCTTATTTCCCGGGACATGCGTAGCATTCTTGCCCACAAGCTTCAGGCCTCTGATCATCACCTTCGTACCGAAGAGAGTTGCATAAAATCTTGCTGTTTTTTTCTCTGACATAGTCAACCTCTATCTATTCTCTGTTTGTATTTATCCGGGACACCCGGATCACAGTATTTACGCTTTAACCAACGGACATTATAGCAATTATCGGCCGGAGTTACAAGGATACGTTTGTCTGAAACATATCAGCCGTGCTTACCTGGATTCATATAATAGCATCACTTCGTCCGTACTATCGGAACCAGACGTTCACATCAACTTCCCCTTCAACGCCCGGACAGCTTCCGGATGGGCTGTACTGCCAGCCTGTTATAACATAAGGAAAATCCATATATTCAACATCGTCGTAATCCGCAAGCCAGAATTCTATATCATAAAGCTGGTCAAGGTCGAGATTACGGATGAACCAGCCATAGCTTGCGTAGATCATCGGTGTGTAGCCTGCCTCTCTTACTGTATCGCAGAAGGCCTTCACGGCTGCAGTTCTGTCCTCTATTTCAATCTCATTTGCACGTACATAATCATCCGTGTAAACGTATTCCGTATCGATAACTATGATCTTCTCGCTCGGCTCATGCCCCTTGATAAGCTTAAGTGCAAGCTGCGCCTCTTCAACGCCTTCCTCAGCATTTACAGCCTCTGAGAAGAAATACGCTGCAGTCTTCACTCCCGCCTTCTTCGCGCCATCAACATGAGTTGCATACATTGTATCAGCATTCAGGGTTCCACCCTCGCCGTAGCCTCTGTAGCCAACTCTGACGATTGCAGTATCAACACCTGCTGCTTTGACCTTCACCCAGTCTATTTCCGACTGATGCTCGGAAACATCTATCGCAATCTTCGAAACCTTCTCATCATTCTTTATACGGTAAAGGAAGTTTGTCGTTCCGTTATCTATGTATTTAAACTCATTAATATAATCAAAATCATTCCTTGCGATCTTATCGCTGATCTTATAATATTCGCAGTCAGGATATTCTCCGAAAAGGATGTAGGACTGCTTCAGGAACCTGATGTAGTTATTTAACACAAGCTCCGGCATCTCGGACTCTCCAAGCTCTAGCTCGCCCATCTCCTCTAAGTGAAGTGCTCTTCCCCAGCCCTCAGACACTCTGTAAAGCTTCTTGCCAAATACAACAAGCGCTATCGATTCAGCGATCACTATGATCGTTAAAAATACACTCCACATCGTGAGGACCAATAATCTTTTTCTGACATTTCTATTTTCCATAATACTATCCTTGAAATACCTGTTTTATTTATTTTAAGAGTTCTTCCGTTATGCTCCTGCCGCTTCTTCCTTCTTCTTACTCATCCTGAGTATCGTATATCCGGCCACAAGCATCGTTATTCCGAACACCGCGATGATCACAGCCGACTTAACCGAAAGCTTCTCAACTGCAAGTATCGGAAGCACCTTCTCTATCGCCTTCGGATAATAATAAGCTATTACCGAATAACTGTTATTTATGAAATGCATCAGCATGCCCGGGAAGATACTCTTTGTATAATAGGTGGACATACAGAGACCGAAGCCTAAAAGTCCGGTAACGAAAAGTCTCGAAATACTCATATGATACAGTCCGAAGCATACAGCAACGAAGATCATTGCCACTACCGGCCTGTATTTTTCACGTACAGCCGCAAAGATATAACCTCTGAACATCATCTCCTCGCATATTGCAGGGAGCAGTGCCACTATCAGAAGAGTTATCACGAAACCATTATCCATGATATCCTTCAGTGACTCATAGGAAGCCTCTGAGCTTTCCTTGAAAATACTGCTGACGATCGATGTGATGACTATACCAACTGAGATGATTCCCAGTATGAAGATGCATGCGCCCAATGCCGGAACAGCCTTCGGCTTTCGTATGCTATAAGTCTTCTTCAGATCCTTCTTCGTATAAATAGCCATAACAAGCGGAATTGAAAGGATTATCAGCTGGGTTCCTGCAACACCGTAAACACCGTATTCAGACTGAAGGATTCCTCCAAGATAGATGACCAGCACGATAACGAAAAGCAGTACGAACCAAGCATCCGAGAAGGTTGGAACACCGCCCTTCTTCAGGTTGCTTCTCTTCTCGAAAAGCTGCAGGCCGCCTCTTCCATCATTGAAGAGCACCGACTCACTGTCGTATATCCTGCTGAGGAGAAGTATAGCCAGGAATGCGTAAAGCACATTACTGATAAGAACAACCGCAACCGACTCAAGAGTTACCTTGAATATCAGAAGGTTCTTGATCAGAAGGCAGATATTTGCCACCGGAACAAGTGCCATTCCGCCTTCAAGCGAAACGTTCGGGATGAAACCGATATAACCTATAAAAAGCACTGCCAGCATAAGCGGAGTGATGTAATTATTTGCTTCCTTGTAGCTCTTCGCGAAGGAGGTCACACACATGGTGACCGCACTGATGAAAAGCGAAAATGCAAGTATCGCCAGTATACCTACAAGTATCGCCGGAACAAACTCCGACAGAGCGACATCGTTCATCTTAACCCCGCCGTAGCTCTTCATTATCTTGACGATATATATTGCTATACCGCCCATGGAAAGAATATTCAGCAAAGCGGAAATAATACCGATCAGCGCAACCGTCAGGAACTTGCCCATGATCATCTGCCTGTTGGTTATAGGCAGTGTCAGCAGAGTCTCAAGAGTTCCTCTCTCCTTCTCACCTGCCGTCGTATCGATTGCCGGATACATGGTACCCATAAGAAGACTTATTATCAGCAGGAACGGAAGCACGGAACCAAGCATGCTTCCCATAGACTGCTTTCCGGAGGCTACATTTTTATAGCTGTAGCTTATAGGATTGAGTGTCAGCTCAACATCAAGTCCCGCATCACTTATCCTGTCCTTCGACATTTCCTGATTCATCTTTTCTACAAAGTCAAATATGATATCGGAAGCATAATTGGAATTCGTAGATGATGAAAGATAATAGATGACATATCTTACTCTGCCTTCCTTACCCTCTTCATTCTCATCACCCTCGTCAGGTACAACCTCGACATAAACATCCAGGGTTTCCTCCTGCATGGCTGTCTTGAAATCCTCTATAGAATATGCATCAACAAAATTGATACGGTATTTTTCTTCTTTCTCTTCAGTTGTTTTCTCTGTGCTCTCGGATGTGCCGCTACCGCTTTCGGTCGTACCCTTCTCTCTTGCCTTCTCAACAGAATAAACCTGCTTCTGGACATAATCATAGAATTGGCCTTCGTCCAGCTTAGTTTCGATGGCTATATTGTAGGTTCTGGTCTTAAGGCTGCTCTGCACCGATGACATGATGCCCAGGGCAACAACAAATATAAGCGGGTAAAGAATGACCGGAATGACCAGCATCATTATGACTGTCTTCTTATCACGGATAACATCAAGTATTTCCTTCTTGAAGAGAGTTTTTACGACCTTTTTGTTATACTTCTTCATGGTCCAGCTCCTCTCTTTCAACTATCACGTTGAAGGCGTCACGCATATTGTCAGTGCCGGTGTCTATCTTAAGTTCGTCCGGAGTAAGATTGCAGATGATCTTGCCTCTGTTGATCATGATTATCCTGTCGCAGAGGTATTCTGCCTCCTCCATGTAATGTGTCGAATAGATGACAGTCCTTCCCCTGTCCTTCTCGCCCTTCATAAACTTTGTGATCGCAGCACTGCTTATGATGTCGAGACCAAGAGTCGGTTCGTCAAATATATATATTTCCGGGTCATGAATAAGGCATCTTGCTATGGCTGCCCTCTGTGTCTGACCGGTTGAAAGCTTTTCTATCCTGTTATCGATAAAGCTGTCCATATTAAGGACATCGGAAATACTCCGGATCCTCTCCTCTATCACTTCCTTAGAAAGCCCGTAGATGGCGCCGAACATAGAAAGCATCTCTCTTGTGGAAAGCCTGCCGTAGAGCTTTGTATTTCCGGAATGATAGCCTATGTGGCTTCTAAGTTCTACCGGGTCGGTTATGATCCTTGAAGAATCACTTTCAGCACCGTTAATATCATTCTTATCATTACCCGGTTCAACAGCTCTTTTTTTCTCTGCTGTCTTGTCTATCTGATCATCAGCATCAATATTCTCACCCAGACTTACCAAAACTCTTCCCGATGTTGGCTTCATCAGACTTGAGAGCATACGAAGAAGTGTCGTCTTTCCCGCACCGTTCGGCCCAAGTATCCCGACAATCTCACCCTTACCGACCTCAAGCGATATTCCGTCCACCGCATTGAATTCGGTCTTCTTATTCTTCTTCTCGTTTTTAATAAAGGTTTTTACAAGGTTTTCTGCTCTGATCATAACAAGTATATAATACTATTTATCGCCCTCTTATCCAAGTATTAAAATATCAATAATTGGTTAAATTTTGTTAATAAAAGAAAAAGAAACCACAAGAATCTCCTGTAGTTTCCATTCTGCATAAAGCCCCCACATGTAACTTAGCCTTCTAACATGTTCCGAACATGAACAACTAAGTATTTACTGTATTTTATTGTATCACTTTTCCATAAAAATGCAATATGTTTTTGTGAAATATCACTATAAAATCGTATATTTTGCCATTTTTGTTAATATTATACAAGATATGCTATAAATAATGACGGAAACCCGTGTTATACAGTGGTATTTTTCGTCATTTTTACATGTCATAAAATAGATTTTTGATCTGCGTTATGTTAGAATAAGCATTATTCAGAGAGGTTTTACTATAAAATACCAAAGGATTGTATTTATTTATGAAGAGGAATCATTCATTTTCAATAATAATCATCATAGCTGTTATCATATCGGCTGTATTTCTTGCGGTTGTGGTCCGCATCATACATCCAATGGCGAGAACCCTTGATATTGCCGTACCATCTCAGGGCAGTATCGAATACAGTGATTTTTATATCGAATGCACTGAAGACAATATAGTTAAGATGACAGCCTATAAAAAGAGCGGCGAGTATTATCTTATCAGACTTGAAGGTATATCCTCCGGAGAAACGGATGTCGCCATCAATGCTGTTCATGCCGAAGATCATAGTATTTCCGACGCCTTCTGGTCTTCCGTCACAAAAACGAAGAGCGGCATACTATACACCTCTAACACTCTGAATTTTAACGGCTACCAGTATCTCTTTATTGCAGTCACCATCGTATTTACGGTCTTTGCAATACTGATGCTGATACATTTTATCCTGAGTAAAAGGAAGCGATACTTTTCTTATGAAACTATCCTGTCACTCGGACTGTTCATGTATTTTTCGCTTCAGTCCATGGCTCTCCTTCCCTTCGCCATAGAAAGTGTGATCGATCCGCATAAGCGTAACGGTATAGTAATGTTCCTTTGCACAGGCTACGTTCTGTCCGTAATTGCGCTTTTCTCAACGCCTTTCCTGCTGATCTTCTCTGTCTTTATCTCCTCAAGCAATATCAAGCTGATAAAGAAAGAAGGCAAGAGCTTCACCAATCTCCTCGGCTTCGTAATAAGCTTTATGCTTCTTGGCGGACTGATACTGATCATCCTGCTCATAAAAGGTTCAACACCTTCCCTTGATATTGCTGTGGGCAGCACCGCGAAAATGATAACACGAAATATAGTTGCATCGCTTTTTGTTTATTTTGAATGTAATCTTCTGGCAACCTTTATCCTCTGCCAGATTGCAGGCCGCCATAAACCGAAGCTCGATAAGGATCATATCATCATCCTCGGCTGCGGTATCCGCGACGACGGAACGCTCTTTCCTCTGCTTCGCGGCAGAGCCGATGCAGCGATTGCTTTCTATAAGAAGCAGCTTGCTGAAACCGGTAAGGCAGCCATATTCGTTCCTTCCGGCGGACAGGGACCTGACGAATGTATGCCTGAGGGTGAGGCTATAAAGCGGTATCTTCTCGAGCAGGGTATCCCCGAGGATCATATCCTTCCTGAGACCCGCTCCGATAATACATATCAGAACATGAAATACTCCAAGGCCATAATCGACAAGGATAATCCTGATTCAAAGATGATCTTTGCGACCACCAATTATCATGTTTACCGTAGCGGTATCCTCGCTGCTTCAGTCGGTATGAATGCTGACGGAGTCGGTGCAAAGACCAAGTGGTATTTCTGGCCGAACGCGCTTATCCGAGAATTTATCGGAATGGTCGTAAACGGCAGAAAGATACACATCGCACTCTGCATCCTGCTCGTAGCTCAGAGCATCATACTCGGCAACCTCCAGTGGCTCCTGCAGATTATTTTCTAAAACTAAAAGCTCGTATATATACTCAGCGGCAGTGTATTATAAATATACTTACGTGAGCATAGATACGAGCTTATTTTTTCTCAAAAACAGACCGCAGCCCTCACGAGCTGCGGCTTAATTTATTAACTATTGTTTTCTTCAGCAACAAGATTTACGGTTCCGTACATCTCACGAAGCTTCGGCTTCTCGATCTTACCTGTTGCATTTCTCGGAACGTCTGCAAAGATGATTTTACGTGGTCTCTTGTATCTCGGAAGGTCGAGGCAGAATTCATTGATCTCCTCTTCCGTAGCCATCTTACCGTCCTTAAGCTGAACGATGGCAGCTGAGATCTCGCCGAGTCTTGGATCGCCGATACCGATGACCGCAACGTCCTGTATTTTATCATTCTTCATCATGAAGTCTTCGATCTGAACAGGATAGATATTTTCGCCACCACTTATGATAACGTCCTTCTTACGGTCTACAAGCCATATAAAACCATCCTCATCAAGCTTAGCCATATCTCCGGTAAAGAGCCATCCGTCCTTCAGACACTCGTCTGTAGCCTTCTTATTATGGTAGTAGCACTCCATAACTCCAGGACCCTTAACAGCAAGTTCTCCGACCTCGCCCTTTGCAACTTCATTTCTGTTCTCGTCAACGATCTTGGTCTCCCAGCCGTAACCCGGAACTCCGATAGCGCCAACCTTATGGATATTTTCAACGCCAAGGTGAACGCAGCCCGGACCGATAGACTCTGAAAGTCCGTAGTTTGTATCATACTGATGGTTAGGGAATATCTTCTTCCATCTCGAAATAAGGCTTGCAGGAACAGGCTGTGCACCAATATGCATAAGTCTCCACTGATCAAGCTCGTAATCTTCCTTCTTCAGCTGACCGCTCTCAAGGGCGATAAGTATATCCTGAGCCCATGGAACAAGCAGCCATACTATCGTACAGTGCTCGCGGCTTACTGCATCAAGAACGAACTCAGGCTTTGTACCCTTAAGAAGAACCGCCTTGCTTCCTGAGATAAGGCTTCCGAACCAATGCATCTTAGCGCCTGTATGATAAAGCGGCGGAATGCATAAGAATACATCATCATGAGTCTGTCCGTGATGAGCCTGCTCAACCTTTGCGGAATGCGACAGACTTCTGTGCTTATGAAGTATAGCCTTAGGGAAACCTGTTGTTCCCGATGAAAAATATATTGCTGCATAGTCATCGTCTGTAAGTGTGATGTCAGGCGATACACTGCTGCAGTTTACTGTAAGTGCTGTGTAATCCTCTGCGAATGAAGGGCATCCCTCTCCTACATAAAGAAGGCTCACCTTCTTAGAGATTTTGTCAGCGATCGACTCCATTCTTCCGATAAACTCTGGTCCGAAGATAAGTATATCAACCTCTGCAAGCTTTGCGCAGTATTCGATCTCGTCCGCAGTATATCTGAAATTGAAAGGCACCGCGATCGCACCTGTCTTAAGAACACCAAAATAAATCGGCAGCCATTCAAGGCAGTTCATAAGAAGGATACCAACCTTATCATTCTTCTTGATACCCCTTGAAAGAAGAAGATTTGCGAAACGGTTTGCCTTCTCGTTAAATACGCTCCAGGTTATCTCTCTTCTGTATGGCTCAGCCTCTGACGGCTGCATGAGCTCATATTCCTTCCATGTAACTCTTCTCTTCTCTTTGATTGCCGGGTTAACCTCGACAAGAGCTATCTCGTCGCCAAGCTCCCTAGCATTTCTTTCGAGTAAATCTGTAATAGGCATTTTCTTTTCTCCCCATATATTATTAGTTCCTGTGGCGCCCAAACCTCTCACCACATCGACTTCAATTATATACCATGTTAATACGTTAATGCAATAAAGTATTTGCTGCTTTTTCGCCATGCATGGCGCGCTTATGTTTCGCCATGCTCTGTTCTTGATGTACAAGTACATCAAGAACCGTCGCCATAGGCGCCGTATACTAACAGGACAGAAGTCACAGCTTGGTATGCAAGCATCCCAGCTGCAACCTCTGTCCTGTTAGTGCATGGCTTGTTATTATTGCTTTGTTGCGCTTTTGTTATGCATCAGATGTTAACATGTAGCCTAGAGATGAAAATACGAAAGGAGTGTGTTTCATGCCATCAAATAAATTGCAGATAATGAAGTCTGAAAAACTGATCCAGAAGATTGTTTCACATATAGAAGATAACAAGGAAAACCTGAATCCGGAGGTTGCTGAGAATCTTCTTAACGGCGACAACGGGATCAATTTTGTTTCCGGCCTTATCGACGATATAAACAGTATTTCCAAGAAGATTTACGAGAAAAACAGTGCCGGTCATCAAGAAATCTTTAACAATATCAAAAAGAGCTATTATTCAAATATTTACAATTCTCTTCTTAACGGACTCACTCGCTTCAAGAAGGAATATATAAAGTCCAGCAATTCAAAGGAGCTGCTCTCATATCTCGAGGTTCTCGAAACAAGACTTCGCGATGACGCTCAGGTTATCAGTAAGGCTGATCCGAGCGTGGACGAGTACCTTCCAAATGCCGTAGAAAAATACACTGCCTATCCAAACGGCTACAGCTATGAGGATCATATGGAGAAGCGTAAGCGCGCTGCTAAGAGAGCCGATCAACTAACCAGTCTCAGCAAGGATAGAAACGAGGCTTCAGCAATAAAGCAGCTCTCAGATAAGATCAACACCTTTAAGACCGAGGACAAGCTCCTTACATCCGATGATGCAAAGGAACTTATCTCCCTCTATGCCGAAGCGGCTGTTGAGATGAAGTCCGAGTACGACAAGGTAAAGAATAACCCTGAGCAGGCCGAAATGTATAAGAAGATGATGAAGAAGTTTTCCAAGGACTATACTGCTCTTCATAAATATAAGAATAAACTGGACAAGGCCAAAGAGGGAAAGGCAAACCTCATGACTGTTAGTGAGTTCTTCGATGCCTCAAGGACCAGAGTTGTTAAGCTTCACGATACTGACATGGCAGAGCTCAGCAAATCAGGCGCCGGCCAGAGTATCAGATATAAGATTGACTTTAAGATTGATGACGAGCCTGTTGAAGGTGCCTCAAAGGGCGATGTCGTAACAGGGTATTTTACTCCTAATAAGGTTTACGATCCGGATAAGAAGGATACAGCCCATAACCCGGGTGTTGATCCTGATTCTCTGATCAGTGAGGATGCCGAGAAGGATATCATCAATTATCTTCTTGCAAAATATCCTCAGGAAGCCGATTTCATAAAGAGCTTTCCTGCAAACGCAAATGTTCACGCTTTCATCGGTACAAGCTATGACAAGATCTTAAGAAATGAAGGCGACGCTATGTGTACGGAAAACAGCGTCATAGATGCAGCAATAGATCTTAAGGAAAAATATCTTAACTGCGAGCATGCCACAAATACAGGTGCGAAGACCATCACTGCTATCGGAGATAACGAAACAAGGCTCAACGCATATATAGAATATACAGGCCTGTATCTTAAGCATCAGTTAGCTGACAGAATAAATAAAGGCCGTGGCATCGACCGGGGTGCTGCTCTCGGCAAGAGAAATGCACTGGCCAGTGCCCTCGCAGAGGTTCTCGGCTGCTCCGATGTCCTTGCCTTCTCTGAGAAGATGAAGATTGAAGCCATGGAGAATGGCAAGAAGACCGTTAAGACCGGAGTTATGATGATGCCTGCAAAGGGTATAGATATGAAAAACGTTGGATCAAACAGCGCTTTTAATAACTTTACACATATGTCCATGGAGGAGAATCCGGGATTTGTAAAGAACGTTGCCATGCTGCAGTTCCTTGATTATCTCATACTGAATACAGACAGGCATAATGCTAATTATTTATTTCAATTCGATAAAAAGGGTAAACTTATTGCTCTTCAGGGAATAGATAATGATACCTCCTGCTCTTCAAGAAAGGATGCGCATTCCTTAGGCTTTGGAACCCTGTTCAAGGATCTCAGGATCATCCCTAAGTCGATGGCAGACGCTGTAAAAGCCATGAAGCCTGAAGCTTACGAAGTCCTCCTGCAGGGATATGATCTTAACGATGCCGAGATAAAGAACATGAAGAATGTTTTCATAGAAGCCCAGAAACAGATAGCACGCTGCGAAAAGGCCTACGAAGGAACCGAGCCGGGCTTCCTTGACAAGGACATGCCTCGTATAGTTCCTGACGAAGATATGGGTAAATATTATGTAAACGAACAGCTTGCACATGTTAACGCTTCCAAGCATTCAAAAAGCAATACCTTCGGTCTCCTTACCTTCGCCATCGGTGACAGATTCAAATCCGTAGCCAATGCTATGGAAAACGACAGCAGAAAGTGCACAGAAATCGCCTGTGACCTTACAAGAGCACGTCTTGACCGCAGTCCGGGAAGTCTCTATGATTCTCTCGCAGGCTTCAAGAAGCTGCATAAGGATTTTGATAAGAAAAATATCAAAAAAGCCGGAACATTTGAGAATGTAATTGCAACAGCCGAGAAGTTTTTCGACCCGAAAAAGAAGAATCTTCGCTTTATTTCGTCAATAGGAAATATCGAGCTCCGTAACGATGACAATAATGTTATCGACCTCATCATACCATACGAAAAGGGAAAGGATTACTCTTCTTACAAGAAGACTCTGACAACTGCACTTGATGCCGCAAACAGCTATCTTCAGGAGAATTCAGAGCTTGTTATGGATTATCAGATGTGTAAGGCTGAGATTGACCTCTATAAAAAAGAAGACGATGCAGAAAAGCTTAAGATAGCTGAGGGCGAGCTTAAGATATTAGAGCAGGATCCAAATGTGCAGAAATACAAATACGCCGTAAAGCTTCGTGATAAGATCACCGATCAGCTTGATAAATGTAACAAGCTGAGTGATACCATGAAGGATCTCATGAAGGCGGCCGATCACTACGATGAGATGAAAAAGCATCCTGCTAAGGACGATTACCTAAGCAGCGAGTTTAGGCAGAATGCCAGAAATAACATTAGGCAGCTTGAATCACGCAACAAGCTTAAGGATCCTGATGCACCTGCCGCAAACGCTCAGGCAGTTGCAAAGATTGAGCCTAAAAGACTCACGGTTAAGAAACCTCAGTAGGCTCCGTTAAAACCGATTACTTTTTGCCAATATAAAAAGAATGCCTCCGGAGGTTTTCATATACGCCCCGGAGGTGTTCTTTTACTTATAAACACATGATCATTATCGTCCGATCATGAAATTATGCTTATACCGTTTTTTCAATTACCTACATCTCATATCCTGCATGGAATGCCTTAAGGTTGATGTCAACAGTCTTGGCAGGAACTGTATTTCTGATTACTTCCTCCCACTGCTCTACTGTATAATCCATATGCTTTGCAGCCATGCCGAGAACGATAACATTGAAGGTTCTTGTATTTCCGATCTCCTTTGCCTTCTCCATAGCATCGATGGAATAAACCTTGTATTTTGAAGAAAGCTCTTCGATGATTCCTTCAGGATACTCAGCAGCACCTGTGATAACAGGCATAGGATCGATACGCTGATCATTTACGATGATAACGCCATCCTTCTTCAGGAAGTGTGCATAACGCTTAGCCTCAAGTCTCTCAAATGCGATAAGAACGTCTGCGCAGCCCTCTTCTACGATCGGCTCTGCAACATCCTCGCCATATCTTACATAAGTTACAACACTACCGCCTCTCTGAGCCATTCCGTGAACCTCAGAAAGCTTTACATCATAGCCTGCTCCAAGAGCAAGACCACCGAGAATACGGCTTGTAAGAAGTGTTCCCTGTCCGCCTACGCCGACTATCATTATATTCTTTACTGCCATATTACTCACCTCTCTTCTTAAGTGAAATAGCATCGAACGGACAATTCTTCATGCAGAGTCCGCAGCCATTGCACATTGTATCATCTATAACCGCACATCCGGTCTCCTTGTCCTTCTTGATAGCTGGACAACCGGCCTGGAGACACTTACCGCACTTCTTGCACTTTTCAGGATCAACGTAGCACTTACCCTGCGGAACATAATCCTTAAGGAGTGCACATGGTGACTGAGCGATGATTACCGAAAGCTCATCTCTTGCAACCTCAGTCTTAACAACCTCTTCAAACTTCTCAAGATCGTATGGATCAACAACCTCAATATGATTGATATTCATTGCCTGGCAGATCTTAACAAGGTCGATGGCAAGTGTTGTCTCACCGCTGAGAGTCTTGCCTGTGGCAGGATTATCCTGATGGCCTGTCATACCTGTTGTTGAGTTATCAAGGATGATGACAGTTCCTGTAGCCTTGTTATAAGCCATATTCATAAGTGAGTTAACACCTGTATGCATGAAGGTTGAATCACCGATGACTGCAACCCAGTTCTTAACGTAGTCGCTGCCCTTCGCCTTCTCCATACCATGAAGCATTGAAATACTTGCACCCATACAAAGTGTTGTATCAACAACATTAAGCGGTGCAACAGCTCCAAGTGTGTAGCATCCGATATCGCCTGAAGCGTGTATTTTCAGCTTCTTCAGAACAGAGAATGTAGCTCTGTGTGGGCATCCCGGACAAAGGATAGGAGGTCTCATCGGAACAGCCGCTGCTGCATCTGCCTCTACCTTCTCACCAAGGATAGCCTCACGAAGAAGGTTAGCACTGTATTCGCCCTGGATAGTAAATATTTCCTTACCGATACACTTGATGCCCCATGACTTAACCTGTTCCTCGATAACAGGCTCAAGCTCTTCTACGATATAAAGAGTCTCAACCTTTGAAGCAAACTCCTCGATAAGCTTCTTAGGAAGCGGATTTACGAGACCAAGCTTAAGGATGGATGCATTTGGAAGCACCTCCTTAACATACTGGTAAGGAATACCGCTTGTGATAACACCGATCTTTGTATCGTTATAAGTAACCTTATTTATATCGATGGTGCATGCATCCTCGATGAGACGATTTGTACGTGCCTCAACAACCAGATGTCTGCCCTTTGCATTACCCGGCATCATGACAAACTTCGCAGGATTTCTCTCGTATGGTTTGTCTTCAGGCTCTACTCTATCCTCAAGATTTACAAGTCCCTGAGAATGTGCAAGTCTTGTGGTTGTACGAACGATGACCGGTGTATCATACTCCTCAGATATCTCAAAGGCTCTCTTTGTGAAATACCTTGCTTCCTCTGAATCAGAAGGCTCGATAACAGGAACGCACGCTGCTCTTGCAACACGTCTTGTATCCTGCTCATTCTGTGAGCTGTAAAGTCCCGGATCATCTGCGGCTATCATAACGAGTCCGCCATTTGCTCCAACATAAGATACTGAATAAAGTGGGTCAGCCGCAACATTAACACCAACGTGCTTCATAGCACACATAGCTCTTACGCCTGACATAGAAGCGCCGACAGCAACCTCTGTTGCAACCTTTTCATTAGGTGCCCACTCAGCATAAACTCCTTCGTATTTTACCAGATACTCACTTACTTCCGTACTTGGCGTACCCGGATAAGCAGAGGAAACCTTGACACCCGCTTCATAAGCTCCTCTTGCGATTGCCTGATTACCAAGCATGATCTTTTTTTCCATTTCTGTCCTCCCTATTATCTTTAAAACCGGCTGATAAAACTTGTCCGGCCTTTGTTTCATTATTATTCAGCCCGCCCAGCTTATACCTTGATAAGCTGACCGTCGCGGAATACCTGATAGCGTTCCGCTCCCATCCTCAGTCGGATGATCTTGTTACTCTCCGTGATGGAATTGATCCTGAACTTCATCCTCATGGAGGTCCTCCACTTCTTTGAAGGATTGATATGATTAAATACCGATGAAGAGTTGATCACTTCGTAGGCCACATTCCAGAGCGATATGTCACGCACAGGATCCTTGATGTGAAGCCTGTATTTTTTATAGTCCACATCGTTCCTCTTACTGTAGCGGTTATTCGCTATCATCGCCATATGGTTCGGAGCATTAAATACTATCTGAGCGCCCTGGAACCTGTGGTAGAGCTTATCTATAAAGCTGCTGACCTCTTTCGAATTCTTATATTGGAAGAAGTTTCTGCAGACAAAGAGCAGTCCGAAACCGATATCGCATTTGATGTCGTCGAGCCAGCTCATATCGTCGATGGACTTAACTATCGTGTGTTCTCTCTCGCCGTCTCTCGTATACAGCCTTCTGATTGATATCATTCCCGGCGTATCGAGATTGTACCAGTTAACCCTGCCGTTGTCCATCCTCTTAAACATGGTATCAAGGCTGCAGCCAAGATACACTATCGTTCCGTTCGGATACTGAAGTATGAACTTTCTCACCTCATCGTCAAAGCTCTTATAGGTGGCGGCCTTGACCAGGTTTATATAATCACTGTTCTTTTTATATTTCTCGTAGGATATACGGTTATTAACAAGGTATTTTGTAGCTTCCCTGTCATTAAATATCTCGGGATACTTCTTGGATATCTCACCTCTCTCCTTAACCTCGTACATGTACTGGTTGATGATCCTCTCATTACTGTCAGTGATAAGATCGATTATTACCTTGCGTGCATGCTGCGCCTCATCCAGAAGATCATCGTGGAAGAACTTGTGATGCATCCTCGGAAACTCGAAGAAGCTCACATCGAGGCCAGCATTCTCAGCCTTGTCGGCCAGCTCTCTGGCATAGCAGTTGAAGATATCCTCCGTACCGGAGATGATTATCAGATGCTTGCAGAGATCGCGGATATCTTCGTATATCGGACTCGTATATTCGGTACGCGCCGCATATTCTCCAACCCAGTATTTATTGATATATTCCTTCTTTGCTTCGCTGAAATATATGCCGTCACCATAATACTGCGACAGCAGTGTATTCTCAAGCTTCTTATCAAAGAATTCAGCGTCCAGCTCCGGTGAAAGAAGGATAAGCTTGTCCGGTGCCCTGAATCCGGTCTTCCAGGCTTCAAGAGTAAGCGACATCGCCAGTCCCGCACCGACTCCGGTACCTGCCAGGATGATATTTGTTACATTCTTCTTATGCAGCAGATGGTCGTAAACGGCTGTCAGACTGTTAAATACATCGCCAACCCTCTTCTCAGGAGCCAGCGGATACATCGGAAGGCATACGCACATGCCTGTTTCCTTCGCAAGATATGCTGCAAAATCAAACTCGTCACGATTTATCGGATAGCTGTAATCACTGTCGTAAATATAATAAATATAGGTGCCGTTAAAGTTATCCACAGGCATCAAAAATAAGCAGAGGGTGTCCTTGATATTCTCCTTCCTCACGGAAATACCCTGGGCGGTCCAGGAGTTGATGTCTATCTTGAACATCATATCCTTTTTACGCAATACCTCTGAAAATATTTCGTCGACGGTCTTCTTTTTTAGTCTCGAAAGTTTCGACATCGTTTACACACCTATTTCGCCACACATAGATAGCTAGATTATATATTAAATTACAGATAATATCAATTAGTATTATAAAGCCTCGTGATGCTCACCTGCCTGCGAGGTATAAAAAAGAGCCACATGAATGATCATGTAGCTCTGAGTAATTTAAGTATAAACTTAGGCTGGATTAGTCGGCGAAATAATAGCCTACGCCCCACTTTGTGTGGATGTATTTCGGGTCGGCCGGCTGAGTCTCGATCTTCTCTCTGAGACGTCTGACGTGAACATCAACGGTTCTTGCGTCGCCCGGATATGAAGCACCCCAGATGGTCTTCAGAAGCTCATCTCTGGAGTAAACCTTATTTGGATTTGAGATAAGAAGGAGAACGAGGTCGAATTCCTTGGCTGTAAGGCTTGCCTCCTTGCCGTCGATGAAGACCCTTCTGCTATCAAGCTCAAGGCGGAGCCCCTTTTTCTCGATAACGTTATCCTTTGTACTTCTCATAACGTCGTTCTTTGAATTACGTCTGAGGATAGCCTTGATACGCGCCTTAACCTCAAGGATATTGAAAGGCTTTGTGATATAATCATCTGCGCCATACTCAAGTCCGAGTATCTTATCCATATCCTCACCCTTTGCGGTAAGCATGATGATCGGCACATCCGAAAACTCTCTGATCATCTGGCAAACCTCAAGGCCTGTATATTTCGGAAGCATGATGTCCAGGAGAATGATATCATATTCCTTCTCTCTCGCCTTATTGATAGCTTCCTCACCGTCATAAGCAGTATCGACCTCCATATCGTCCTGCTCAAGACTGAATCTTAATCCTTTAACAATTAATTTCTCATCATCAACAACAAGAACCTTCTTCATCCCTACACCTCTTATACGGTGATCAGACTGCGTATCTTTTCAAATATGCCTTCCTTGATCCCGGTAATATTTTTAATATCGTCAATACTTTTAAATTCACCATGTGCACTTCTGTATCTGATTATCTCTTCGGCTCTGGTCTCTCCGATTCCCGGCAGAGTCATCAGCTCGTCCTTGTCAGCGGTATTAATATTTACCATGCCGGATGAACCGTTATCATCCTTACTGTACGGACTGTTTTCTTCTCCAACCGCATCTGTGTCCATCCCGCCGGAAACTATCGCTTCCTCCATCTCCTGCTTCGATGGAAAATACAGCCTCATGCCGTCACTCAGCTGCTGGGCAAGATTGATATAACCATGGCAGGCATCTTCACTGTATCCACCCGCAAGTCTCAGGGCATCATCAACTATACTGCCCTCCGGAAGCCTGTAGACTCCTTCTTTCTTAACTGCGCCGCAGACATAAACTGCGATGACTGCTGTTTCACTGTTCTTCTGATCCGAGCCGGTATTATCAGCATCTTCCGGCATATCCTGTTCGCCATCTGTCTGTCCGATTACCGTGATCTCATTATCCGGCTTATCGTCCGAAACAGCTATATCAGGACTTTCCGAACCACTGCTCTTTTTAACAGCAACTTCATTCTTCCCACAAGCCGAAAGCATCAGGATAAGCGGCATCAGAAGAAACCTCTTCTTTATTTTATTCATTTGATTCACATCCTTCCCACTGCGGAAGGAATGATCATCAGATCAATACAATGCACACATATATTTTAACGAATTCGTAACATTTATTCAATACGATTTTTAATGTTTTTTATAATTTAAGGGCAGGGAATACTCCCTGCCCGAAGTGCATTCATGCTATTAGAATAAAGGATCCTTAAGGATAGCAGTACCGATACCTTTTTCGGTAAAGAACTCGAGAAGCAGGCAGTGCTCAACGCGTCCGTCAAGGATATGGACTCTTGAAACACCCTTCTTCAGAGCCTCGATACAATTCTGGAGCTTCGGCATCATACCGCCGCCGACAACACCCTTCTCTATGAACTCCTCTGCCTCTGCAACATTCATCTCAGAAACAAGAGTCTTCTTATCACTTGGATCTACAAATACGCCTTCGATATCTGTGAGGAATACAAGCTTCTCTGCATTTACTGCTGCTGCGATAGCACATGCGCAGTCATCTGCATTTATATTATACCCGTGGAAGTCATCGCCAAGTCCGATAGGTGCGATAACCGGAATGAAATCATCATGGATAAGCGTATCAAGGATCTTTGTATCAGATGAGATAACCTCACCTACATATCCGATATCCTTACCGTCAGAGGTCTTCTTGTGTGTCTGAAGGAGACCTGCATCCTTGCCGCTGATACCAACTGCTTTAAGTCCAAGCTGAGTCATCATTGCAACAAGGCTCTTATTTACCTTGTTAAGTACCATCTCGGCAACCTCAAGAGTTTCCTCATCGGTTACACGAAGGCCGTTAACAAACTCAGACTGCTTGTTGATCTTGCCAAGCCACTTGTTGATCTCCTTACCACCACCGTGAACGATGATCGGCTTCATGCCTATAAGCTTAAGGAGTGCTACGTCCTTGATAACATTGTATTTCAGATTCTCATCAAGCATGGCGCTTCCGCCGTACTTTACTACTATCGTACTGCCGTTGAAACGCTGTATGTAAGGAAGCGCTTCACTAAGGGTCTGGGCCTTTGCGAGTACCTTGTCCAAAGAATCATTACTTACCATCTTATCACCCTCCGCATTTGATTCAATTTCCTGTTCGTATCTGTAAATCATTTCTTTCCCTTTCTACTTTATCACTTACGACTTATAGTATCAATCATTTTTATCGTACGACATACAGATCACCACGTGCCTCTCTCGACTCATCTCGCGAACGAATGCGGTTCCCTAGCGGACGCTAAACTCTCACATCGTGCAAGCACTCGTGATCGTTAAGCGCCGAGACCGCATACGGTCTCGATAGGCACATAGCGACCTGTATGTCTGTCTATATAATTATTAAGACCTGTAGTCTGCGTTAATCTTTACGTAATCGTATGTCAGGTCACAGCCCCAGGCGGTTGCTTCACCGTCTCCCTCGTGGAGGATACACTCGGCTGTGATCTCGTCAGGCTGGAGGACTGAAAGAGCCTCCTCCTCAGAAAATACAGGAAGAGTTCCCTGATCGATAAGCTTGATGGAACCGTTCTTGCTGCTGAGGATCACATCTGTATTAGCAGGATCAAACTCCGCACCCGAATAACCCATAGCGCAGAAAATACGTCCGGCATTTGCATCCATTCCAAATACAGCAGCCTTGGTAAGGTTTGATGTGATAACCGACTTTGCAAGAGTTCTTGCAGTCTGCTCATCCTTTGCGCCTGTTACATGGCAGGTGAAAAGTCTTGTTGCTCCCTCGCCGTCCTTGGCGATATTAATCGCAAGGAACTTTGCTACTGTCATAAGAGCTTCCTTGAAGGTATCAAGGTCTTCACCTTCGCCTGTGATTTCAGCATTCTCTGCAAGTCCGTTTGCAAGGAACATTACTGTATCATTTGTAGATGTATCGCCGTCAACAGAAACCATATTGAAGGTATCATCGATTACTTCCCTAAGTGTCTTAAGAGCGATATCGTGCTCTATCTTAACGTCTGACATCATGAAGCCGAGCATGGTTCCCATATTTGGATGGATCATTCCTGAGCCCTTGCACATAGCTCCGATAGTACAGGTCTTGCCACCGATCTCAAAGCTTACTGCTATTTCCTTCGGCTGTGTATCGGTTGTCATGATGGCCTTGGCAGCTTCGTGAGCTTCCTCCTCACTGTCAGAAAGCTTTGACACAAGCTCCTCTACGCCTCCGCAGATCTTATCTACAGGAATCTGTGGACCGATAACTCCTGTTGAAGCCGTAAGAACTGTTTCAGCCGGAATACCAAGAACCTGACCAACCTTCTCTGCTTCTGTTTTGCAGCTAAGAAGGCCCTGCTCGCCTGTTGCAGCATTTGCGATACCCGTATTTACGATGACTGCCTGAGCAGTTTTTACGTTATATGCGATATTCATGTCCCACATAACTGGAGCAGCCTTAACGATATTTCTTGTGAATGTTCCGACACATACTGCAGGAACCTCGCTGACAAGAAGTGTTACATCCCTGTTGGTTCCCTTCGGCTTGATGCCAACCCTTGTACTTGCAACCTTATATCCCTTGGCAGCTGTAACGCCGCCGCTTATAACCTTAACTGACATATTTATATCCTCTTTTCTTATATATCTTATTCAAAATTAATTATCTTAAGGATCGATCCTTTTATTTATAGCCACTTCTTCTTTTTGAAGAACAGCAGGCTTCCGACGATTATCATTAAACTCACCACAATTACTACAGGATAGCCCCATCTGGACTGAAGCTCCGGCATATATCTGAAGTTCATTCCGTACCATCCAACAATCAGTGTCAGCGGCATGAAGATCGTCGTTACAACTGTCAGCAGAGTCATGATCCTGTTCTGCTTGATCTCCATCTCCGAATGGTAAAGATCTCGGATCTGTACCGTATGATCTCTGAGTGAGCTTGCGGTATCCATGAGTCTTGACATTCTGTCGATGAACAGTCGGAAATATCTTGTATTTTCATTCTTGAAGAAATTGTTCTCGTTCTCTTCAAGCTCCTGGCCCAGGTCAATCAGCTGCTCATAATGTATTCTCAGATCTCTGATGTCGCCTCGTATCTCGTATACTCTCTCAAGATCAGTATTCTTTGCATCCTCAAGTATGCTGTCCTCAAAACCGTCCAGCTCCTTGTCGTATTTCTCCATGATCGAAAGGTCTCTCGCGATTATAAGTTCGAGGAAGTCATAGATAAAACGCTCAAGGCATGGGATCTTCCACTTTTTACGTCTGGCGATGCGTTTCACCATACGGTCAACAACCCCTGACGGGTCGATGAATACGATACCCTTTTCATCAATAACAAATGCGTATTTATACGAAACCTCGGTAATATTTCGTCGGCTCGGCACGCAGAAGGTTCCGGTCAGTGAATCATAGTTTACCTCAACCTTGGTATTGTGTATCTCATCCGTATTGATATCCATCTCTATTCCGATATCAAATGAGCTCTGTTCCTTTGCCCACTCTTCCGGAGTAAGTACAACCACGTACTGGCAGTCACTCTTATGGACTTCCTCCGCGCTGCATTCTTCGAGTATTGATTTTATCAGATAATACATAACTCACCCTCCATACAGCCTTTTTTACACACATTACATCCCCTTCTCCCGGGACGCAATGTTTCTAAATTTCTATCTTGATCATATCCTATGGAAATACAGGTGGCATAAGCAGGCCTTCGTTCTCAGGAAGACCGAAGATAAGATTCATGTTCTGAACTGCCTGTCCAGCAGCACCCTTAACCATATTGTCAAGAGCTCCGCATACTACTATACGTCCTGTTCTCTCATCTATAACAAAATTTATATCCACGTAGTTGCTGCCCTCAACCCATCTGGTCTCCGGCATAACGCCCTTATTTAATACTCTTATGAACTGCTCGTCCTTGTAATACTTATCATAAACAGCCTTAACATCCTCGTAGCTGTACTTATCTGTAAGCTTTGCGTAGCAGGTAGCAAGGATGCCTCTGTTCATAGGAACAAGGTGAGGTGTAAAGTTGATAAGTACAGGCTCGCCGCCTGCCTTTTCTTCCTTCAGGCATTCCTGACCTACCGTTGAAAGATCCTTCGCTGAGTCAGCTGCAAGGAAAGCGTATCCAAGCTGCTCCTCGATCTCCGGTGTATGTCTGTGAGTTGTCACGCCGTAAGCCTTGATGCTCTCATTAACCTCGCAGTAGAGGTTTGCGAGCTTTGCGCTTCTTCCTGCGCCTGAGGTTCCTGACTTTGCGTCAACAACTATTGTATCTGTATCTATCATATGCTCCCTCACGAGTGGATAAAGTGAAAGGATAGATGTTGTTGTGTAGCAGCCCGGATTTGCGATAAGTCTTGCGCCCTTGATGCTCTCACGGTTAAGCTCGCAGAGTCCGTAAACAGCCTCGTCAAGGAACTGCTTAGCCTTATGTTCTATCTTGTACCACTTCTCGTAGGTTGCAACGTCCTTAAGTCTGAAGTCAGCCGAAAGGTCGATCACCTTGCAGTTCTCAAGGATATTTTCATTTATAACACCTGCAAGATAGCCCTGAGGTGTAGCTGTAAATATAACGTCAGCCTGCTTGCAGAGCTCGTCGAGGTTGTCGTCCATACACTTTGCATCAACAATCTGGAACATATTTCCGTATACACTGCTGTATGCTTCATCAACGTAGCTTCTTGAGCCATACCATACTATCTCTGCGTCCTTATGCCCGAGGAGTATCCTTACCAGCTCCTGTCCTGCGTATCCTGTTGAACCAATGATTCCTACCTTTATCATCTATCTGTCTCCTTTGAATATTATTATCAATATTATGCACGGGCACCAAACACCCGAATCTTCAGCGTTAATACTCACAGATTATAGCCTCTGAGGTTATAATATGCAAGCTTTTTATTATAAATATTCATAAATTATGCAGTTTTATGCATTTCATGCGTATTTTATGCACATTTTATGCATTGCTTTACTCAATTCACAAGAAAGCCCGCCTTTACGGCTGCAAAATCCACCCTTTAGTCTTCCGTCTGCTCCTTCTCCTTAGCCTTTTCCACATTCCTGTAAATATAGAAAAAATACGCCGTCAGAATGATCAGCAGAACAATTATCGTAATAGCTATAGCGATGACCAGCCTGATATTCTGGCTGTTCAGCTTCTCCAGCATCTTATTATCAACGATAAGCCTTCCGACTATATTTCCGTCCACCTCGATATCCCTGATGATATCATAATCGGTTGTTGCCGCAGTTAAACTCTTGGCGATATCATCCTTGGTATAAACAAGAAGCCGTCCATCCAAATCAAGAATAGCATAATCGTATTTCTGATCACTCGCTATCCTCTTACTGTCATTTGTCACGACCTCGTTCCAGTCCTGCCTCAGACTCAGCAGATGGCGATTGATCTCCGTAGTATATTCGGGAGCAACTATCCTGCTCCCCTCCTTCATGATATAAAGCGATACCGCGATGCCAAGAATAGTAAGCATCACCCCGACAACAAACATAAATCTTTTATTCATAACAACCTGCCCCCCAGGCTTTAAATACCTTTCACACACCTGTCACATGCGCTTTTGCGACAGGAAATATTATAGCATATTTATCCTTACATCGGTATTTATTTATCCCTTTATCAGCGTTTTTTAGATAAATACTCTCTTGATAATCATATCCAATTAGTATATATTGTCATTAGCTTAAGGTTTACGGTGGAATCACTGCCGCAGCCGAAAATAATAATGGAGGATAATAACATGTCAAAAGAAAAAGTTGTACTTGCCTACTCAGGCGGTCTTGACACAACAGCCATTATTCCATGGTTAAAGGAAAACTATGATTACGAAGTAATCTGCTGCTGTATCGATGTTGGACAGGAATCAGAGCTTGAAGGTCTTGAGGAGAGAGCTAAGCACTCAGGCGCTGAGAAGTGCTACATCGTTGATGTTGTCGATGAGTTCTGCGACAATTACATCATGCCAACAGTTAAGGCTGATGCAGTTTATGAGAATAAATACCTTCTTGGTACATCATTTGCTAGACCACTTATCGGTAAAGTACTTGTAGATATCGCTCGTAAGGAAGGCGCTGTAGCTATCTGCCACGGTGCAACAGGTAAGGGTAACGATCAGCTCCGTTTCGAGCTTGCTATCAAGGCACTTGCTCCTGACCTCAAGATAATCGCTTGCTGGCGTGATCCAAAGTGGACCTTCGATTCACGTGAGTCTGAGATCGCATACTGCGAGTCAAAGGGCATCCAGCTTACATTTGATGCTAAGCACAGCTACAGCCGTGACCGTAACATCTGGCACATCAGCCATGAGGGTCTCGAGCTTGAGAACCCTGCTAACGAGCCAAACTATGATGACCTTCTCGTTCTCGGAGTTGCTCCTGATAAGGCACCTGATGAGGGCGAATATGTTGAGATGACCTTTGAAGCAGGCGTTCCAAAGTCAGTTAACGGCAAGGAGATGAAGGTTTCTGATATCATCCGTGAGTTAAACAAGCTCGGCGGAAAGCATGGTATCGGCATCATCGATATCGTTGAGAACCGTGTTGTTGGTATGAAGAGCCGTGGCGTTTATGAGACACCTGGCGGAACTATCCTTATGGAGGCTCATAAGCAGCTTGAGGAGCTCGTTCTTGACCGTGATACTCTTGATTTCAAGCGTCACATCGGCATCAAGTTCGCTGACCTTGTTTACGAAGGAAAGTGGTTCTGCCCTCTTCGCGAGTCCCTTCAGGCATTCGTTGAGAAGACAGATGAGCGTGTAACAGGTACAGTTAAGTTCAAGCTTTACAAAGGAAATATCATCAAGGCCGGAACAACTTCTCCATACACACTCTACTCTGAGTCACTTGCAAGCTTCACAACCGGTGATCTTTATGATCATAAGGATGCTTCAGGCTTCATCAACCTCTTTGGTCTTCCAATGAAGGTTCGTGCAATGCTCGATCAGGAAAGAGAAAAGAACAATAAATAATTAGGCTTAAAGCTTAAGCGGGCTGTCCTAGGACAGCCCGCTGTTTTTATGCCAAATATTCAACTACACATCTCTTGATCATTTGAAATACTCTGACTTTAACTATTTAAATCCATCCATACAGCCCTTCCTAAGTTCTTTATATTCCAGCTCCAGCGCCGGCGCGCTCAGGAACTTTGAGTTCTCCCCTCTTATGATGAGCTGTATCATACAGTCCGACGTAGCGACCGTTATATCAAATTTCTTCGAATTCTCAACCGTGAACTTCGCGATATAATGATCGGCCGTTTCGGCAGTCTTGGTGTACACCACATGCACGCCCAGATAATCCATCTTCTCCGTCGAACGTCCCTTAACATTATATGCATCAAATACAACTATGACCTCAGTATCCGCCAGTGCCCTGTATTCGGACATCATGTCCAGCAGCCTGAAGCGTGCCGCCTCAAGACTTATGGACTGCTTATCCTTCGTAGCCGCACCTTCTATTAATCTCTTCAGCTCGTCCCAGGCATGAATGATATTGTAGCCGTCGACAAGTAGGTATTTTTTCTTCTCCTGAACCTTTCTACTATTACCCGCAGCAATACCTGTTTTTCCTGCAGCTCCGCCTGACTTACTGAGGCTTGATGTACCACCTGATACTGACGAGCCTCCATAGCCTGCCGCTCTATTCTCAGCCTGCACCGTATTTCTGCTGAGGTAAACTCGCTTGGTCCTGCGTCCTTCCTTGCCCGCATTTGAATGGGTAGCATTCTTAAGTATATCGTCTATCTCGTCCGTTCCTATAGCTTCAAGGCTTTCCGCCAGCGACCCTCTTCTGCCGGCCTCCTGTGAAGCAAGCCTTACAAGCTCCGCCTCTCTCCTAAGCCTTTCATCATCGGACTCGCTTTCTGTTTCAAAATAGTTTGCCTCAATATTCGGAAGATGCATCAGTGCTTCACATTCAAACCACGGCACATAATACCCTGCACCATGATCAATGAATATACTTCCGGAAGGATTATCCCTGTCACTCTCCGGATCATAGCCGTGTGCCGTGATAAACTCCTGCGCTGCTTCCTCCGGCATATCCGTATAACCTGCAAACTGTAGCTCGATCGTTCCTTCACCTGAGCTGTATTCGGTAAGCTTGGTCTGGTAATCCGCGATACATCTTGCAGCTGCGCTTCCCGTGAGCACGCCCTCACCTTCCACATTACAGCTTCCGCCCATCTCGGAAATATCGGTCATGGCACGACCCACACATTCTACAGGGAGATGCATCGTAAAGCTGTACTGCGGCTCAAGCAGCACCGACTCTGTCTTCATAAGCCCCTGCCTTATGGCACGTCTCACAGCCTCGAAAAAATCCCTGCTGTCTGTATGCTTCAGATGCGACTTGCCCGCTATAAGTGTAAGTCTTATATCAGTCAGCCTTGATCCGGTCAGAACGCCGGCCGGCAGATGCTCTGTCATTGTAGCGATGATGGTCTTCTGCCAATTGATATCAAGCTCATTCACGGAGAGATCACTTGCCACCTCGATCCCTGTGCCCCTCGGAAGCGGCTCAATAAGTATCTGAACCTCCGCATAATGCCTGAGTGGTTCAAAGTGTCCATAGCCTATCACAGGGCTCAGAATTGTCTCTTTGTGGACGAACCTGCCCTTCACCAGCTTAATATCCACGTTATATCTCTCTTTTATCGTTTCTCTAAGTATTTCCGCCTGGAACTCGCCCATAACGGATATACCGGCTCTGTCATCATTTCCTACCTCCAGGCTTAGAAGCGGATCCTCTGCCACTATCTCCTGAAGCTTCGGCAGAAATACCCTAAGTGGTACATCCTGCGGCAATTCCAGATCATATCTAAGCACCGGCTGAAATACAGGCTTATCTTCATCAAACTCCTCGCCGAGTCCCATACCTGCATAAGTATCCTGAAGGCCGACCAGAACAACAGCATCACCTGCCTCAGCCTTCTCTATACTGTCGTATTTTACGCCGCTGTACAGCCTGATCTGGCTCACCTTCTGCCCTTCAAGCCTCTCGTCATTAATAACTTCTCTTACGGCTATACTTCCGCCTGTGATCTTTGCATAGGAAAGCTTATGGCCGTCCTCGAAGCCTACCTTATATATTTTCGCCGAAAAGCTATCCTTATATTCAGGCTTCGGAGAATACTCCGTGATCATTCTTATAAGTCCGTCAACGTTTATATTTCTAAGAGCCGAACCGAAAGCTACCGGATGCAGCCTGCCACTTGAAAAGAGCGCACATATTTCCTCCTTACCGATACTGCCTTCGTTAAGGTAGTGCTCGATAGTCTCCTCGGAAAGAGCCGCAATCTCCTCAATCCTCTCAGCAAACTCCTCGCATTTAATAAAACCGTCGCCGAGATTCTCCTGAAGATTACCAAGGAGCTCCTGCTCGGTCCGAAGGCTCATATCCATCTTATTTACAAATACATAATAAGGCACCCTGTATTTTCTGAGCATCCCTGCCAAACGCTTTGTGCTCGAGGTAACGCCGTCAGATGCACTCACAAGCAGGATGGCAGCATCAAGCACGGAGAGTGCCCTTTCGGTCTCCCCGATAAAGTCAGCATGCCCCGGAGTGTCAATTATGGTTATCCTGACAGCCTCTCCGCTCTTATTCATTTTATTTTCACTGTCCAGCGTGCAAATAGCCTGCTTGGCGAGTATGGTAACGCCTCTCTTCTTCTCAAGAGTCTCCGTATCAAGAAAGGCATCACCCTTATCAACTCTGCCTGCGGTCCTTATAGCACCCAGATCATAAAGAATACTCTCCGTCAAAGTCGTCTTACCGGCATCAACGTGCGCAAGTATTCCGATACATAGCTTTTTCATATCATCACCATTATTATCACTGTCTTCTGCTACAGACTATAATATCATTAAACCGAGTAATAAACCAATGTGTATTTTTATAATCACCTTACTGCGTAGATGCGACTTCGTCTCACAGTTCGTTTTCTACGTAAAAGAAAACGGTTCCGCAGCAATTACGCCACGAAACCGTTCATAATTCATTATCAACTTCTAGAAAAATATATGATTACCGATAACTATGCAATCATCAAGTTCTGATGGATCCAGGTACCAGGTTGGTCTGAAGCTCAGATAACCGCCGATATTGTTATATCCGTTCAATGCATCATATACCGCACACATTGTTGTATCAGGCGCACCGTTTGAATATACATCTGAGAACGCCCATGTATCTGTTGCACTAAACTGATATGGTGCATAGATAACATCGTTGAGTGAGCCGCCCCATCTGCCTGAGTAAAGTCTGTTAAGGACTACATTTGCAACTGCAACCTGTCCTTCATATGACTCTGAACCTGACTCAGCATAAACGATAGCTGCAAGAAGTCTAACTTCCTCTGCTGAGAAACCGCCTGCCGCATGAACTCCGGTATCTCCGGAATACTGCTCATGTGCTTCTGTAGCAGCCTCTGTTGTTGGCTCCTCTGTTGTAACCTCTTCTGTTACTTCCTCAGTCTCAGTAGTTGGCTCTTCAGTAACTTCCTCGGTTGTTGTCTCCTCAGCCTCTGTAGTCTGCTCCTCAGTCACCTCTTCTGTATCTTCTTCAGAAGGAGCCTCTGTATCATCGTCATCATCGCTGTCAGTATCTGTATCATCAGTCTGATTCTCTTCTGTAGTCTCATCCTGATCATCTGTCTCAGCATCCTTAGCTGCTGCTACAGCATAGTTAGCCTTCTCAAGTCCACCGATAGATGTGATATACTCTGAAGCCTTATCATCTGTAAGGATGTATTCTGCCTTAACAAATCCCAAAATATCACCGGACTTTATCTCGATCCATTCGCCGTCAGCCTTAACGACCTCACCAACGTAGTCCTTGTATAAAGTACCGATAACCTCTGCCTCAGCATCGCCTGTTGCTCTGATATTAAGCTCATCAGCAGTTACAATGAACTTACCTGTCATATCATACTTGGACTCTGACACGGTATTATGATCAACAGCTGACTTATTAACCTTTACAGCCTTATCTGCCTTAACAGCTTCAACATTCGATCTGCCCTTCTGAACAGATACCTCACTCTTCTTTGCTTCACTCTTAACAGGAGCCTCTGTGGATCCTGCAGTAACTGCAGCACCTGCAGCCTGTTCTGAGTTCATCTTGTCGCCGTTCTTGGCATTTCTGAGCGAACCGACAGCCATAACCGACATACAAACAACAGCGAAGGCTATCATCATAACAAGCAGATTCCTTACAGGGAACTTCATGCTAAATACGTTCTTTCTTAGATTATATTTAATTTTCTCAAGTTTATATTTATTTCGTCTACTCATATTTGTTTACATAATAATTGCATATTATGTCAATTTGTTACATTTATGTTACAAATGATTTTAGCATCATGTTACAATCTTGTCAAGTTGTTAACAATTAACAATATATTGAGGCGTTTTCATGCGTTTTGTCCTAAATATAGATACATCTGTTTCCGACAGGCAACATCTTCCTATCGGCAGGCGTGCACATAAAAAGCGCATCCCGCAGGATGCGCCAAAATGTATTTATTTCGAATGATAAGCTGCCACAACTGTTGCCGGACCGGTAAAGGTTCCCGTAATAAGTCCCAGCATAGTCACAAGCACTTCTGAATCCGGACACTTCTCGTTCAGTACGTCCTGAAGCTTAAAGCCTCTGTCAGGAGCCGCTGCATGAGAGATACTTATCAGTCTCTTATCCTCATGTTCCTTTTTTATTACATTCGAAACATAATCTATAGCATTCTGATTTCCTCTCACCTTGGTCCTTAAGCTGATCTTACCGCCCTCATCAAGTGAGTAAACCGTTCTGACCTTAAGCGCCGCAACCGGTGAAGGCTCATTCTTCGGTATCAGCGCTCTTCTCTTCAGATGCATTATATCATCCACGAAGAACAGAGTCTTGATCTTCTCCTTAACGATCTCGAGATGCTTTACCGCGCCCTCATGAACTATTCCGGCGTATTTGATCCTAAGAGCCTCAAGTACGAGAAGCCCCTCGCCAACCGAAATATTCTTACTGTCGATCGCGCTGATACTTGCCTCAGGATATTTCTTCTTAAGCTCCTCTGCAGCCTCCTCAGCCGCTTTAAAGCTTTCAGAAAGCCCTCCGGAAACACATATATAAATAATATCCTTTCCGCCCTTTACGACCTTCTCAAACTCTTCGACGTATTTTGACTTCGTCAGCGGTTCTGTCGTCGGTAGTCCGCCTCTCTTCATTCCTGAATAGAATTCATCAGAGCCCATATCTCTGAAATCCTGGAAATGCTCATAAGCAATATCTTTTATATTAAATATCATCGGTATGACGATCAGCCCTTTATCATCCATCTTCTCAGCCGGAATATCTGCTGCGCCATCCGTCATGATCAAATACTCTCTCATACCTGTCACCCCTACAATTACACTATTATTCCTGATCACTCATATCATCCTGCGATCCGTCAGTTTCACCCTGATCACTCGCATCGTTCTGTGTTTCATCAGAATCATCCTGACCATTCGCATCGTCCTGTGATCCGTCAGAACCATCCTGATTTCCTGCATCACCCTGTGAATCATCAGAACCATCCTGATTTCCTGCATCATTTTGCGAATCATCAGTGTTGCTCTGCTCCGTAGCAGTCTCCTGCTGATTTGTGGTATTATCCTCCAATGTCCTTACAGTACCGTAATACTCATCGATTCCGTTTGCGATACCCTCAGCCAGCTTTCCGATATATTCTTCCTTCGAAAGTCTGATGTCGTCCTCCTTATTTGAAAGAAAGCCTACATTTATAACTGCCGAAGGCATATTGCAATAATTAAGCGTTGTCAGTTTGTCGGTCTCAACTATTCCGCGCTTACCGGTTCCTGTTTCAGTCGCCGCGCCGTCGAGAACCTTCTTGCAAAGCTCGTAGCTTCTATTATAATCGTCACCGTTATTATCATTATTTGCAGTAACGATAAAGCCCATCAGCCCCTTAACGTCCTCCGACGCCGAACCTGCCTGCAGCTTAAGATAAACATCAGCCGACTCCGCATCCGCAAGCAGTGCCCTCTCTCTGTTACTTATCGATACACTTGAGGTATCCCTTGAAAGCTTGACCGTATAGCCTCTCGTCTCAAGGATAGCCTTCAGCTTCTGTGCCAGACTGAGAGTAATATCATATTCGAAGTTTCCGGTGCTCACGCCAATATTTGCGGCAGACATCCTCGCCTTGGTCGTCGATGAACCCGGGGCCGTCTGCTCAGTCTCAGTATCTGCGGTTATCTGCTTGGAAGGATCGATAAATATAACCTTAGAATTCTCGCTCCTCTTCTCATTCTGCTTCCAATTGATCTCGGTCACTTCCACATAATTCGAAGACACATAAAAGCTGCTTCCGTTGAGCTTAACTCTGGTCCAACCATCCTTCTCGCCTGTTCTGTGAAGATCAACGCCGCTCTGCAGCACAAGATAAATATCAGCTTCCGTGTTAGGCTTCACTCTGACATTCACGTTATCGCCCTTCACGATGACGTAATCATCAAGGATGGTAAAACCCTCGCTGTCGACCTTGGTACCGACCTCATTGTCCTTCAGAACCGAGCTGTCAGGAGGAGTCTGCTGCTCCTCTGTATCCGGAATGCTTTCCGCCTCACTGCTGGCCGCCACTTCCGTAGTCGTTTCCTTCTCATTTGATGTCTTCGAACAACCGGCTGCAGACATCACAAGCATCAGAAATACAGCTGCCGCAGTATAACGACCGCGGAGTTTTCTGCTTGCTCGCGCACTATTCTTTTTTGCCAAATCATAATTTCTTTTCATACTATGTATAATATCATATGGCCAAATATAAAACAATATACGCCTCGCATCTGACTAACGCCTGCTCGGCTTGCATTATTTGAACGCAAGACGCGCGACAAGATACGAGAACAAACCGTTGTTGTAGGACTCATACATCGAATCCTTAACAAATCCGGGATCGTCCGTGATCACATTGTCGACACCAACCATCATAACACTCTCGAGCTCCTCAGAGCTGTTGACTGTCCAGGCATAAACCTCCTTGCCACGCTGTTTGCAGTTTCTCATGACCTGATCATCTATGAAACGATAGTTGATACTGTAATTATCGGCGTATTTCAGATCGTAGTAGTTGCCACCGGCGGCAGACATAACATAGACAGTCTCTATTCTGCTATCTATCTCCTTGATCTTCTTGATCGACTTATAGTTGAGGGAGGTTACGACACACTTCTTGTAAAGGTCGTATTCCTCTATCAGCTCAGCAACACTCTCCTCAAGATGTTTATTCTGAACGTCCGGCTTAAGCTCGATATTGAGCTTCGCCCTGCCCTTTATAAGCTCTATGGCCTCACGGAGAGTCGGTATCTGCTCGCCCTTATATTCCTCGGAGAACCAGCTTCCGGCGTCGAATTGCCTGATCTCACCGTAGGTAAGATCCTCAACGTAGGCGTCTATCCCTGTAGTTCTCTTCAGATTCTTATCATGTGTAACAATTATCTTGCCGTCCTTCGTCTCCCGGACATCCAGCTCGATAACATCCGCACCGTTCTTTATGGCAAGATCAAAGGCTGCAAGCGTATTTTCCGGTGCGTGCTTTGAATCGCCTCTGTGGGCGGTCACAACAGCAGTTCTGAGGTGAGCCGCGTTAAGGGATACTATATTTACGCGGACGAGGATATAATAAGCCGCATCCAGCACGAGGAAGATCAGCATAACCATGGTGAGCACTGCTCGCCTGTAAAGCCTGTTCTTCTCAGGATCATTTCTAAAGCTCTTTTCTCTTCTTCTATGCCTTCTGGCAATCCTCTTCTCTCTCCAGACCTCATCCTTCTCATTCAGCTTATGAATGATCCTGTGTTTCTTCTCAGGCGGAGTAAGAACATGTGGATGCTCCTCAGTAACCTGATAGTATTTGACACTTATATAGCCGAAGATCATCGGGAAGGTAAAGAGCGCCATCGGAATATACAGCAGCTTATTTACGTTCACAGTCGCGAGATAAAGAAGATAATTAACCGACTTCTTGTCGCTTGTCACCTTCAGGAATCTGTAGCTGAGCTCTGAAAGCGAGCCGCTAAGGAAGAATATCAACAGTACGACGAGCAGGTTAAATATAAGTATTCCGATAACCTTCTTTATTCCGCCGACACGGAGCAGTCTCAGGCTGTCAACTGCCGCCTTCTTAAACCTCTTCTTCCCCAGCGCGTAGCTGTGGAGGATATAAATAAGGCCGAAGGACAGAAGGCTCAGGGATGCATAAACTATCATTATGACGTTCATCATCACCTTTTTCTTCATGAAATATACAACTATATAGCTTGGAATCTGGACATTCAGAAGTGAAAGCGACATAAAAGCTATGCTGCTTATCGGAAGGAGAAATACAGCCGCGATAAGTACCGGAAAGTTTCTCGGTCTGAAAAGCGCACTGGTCCTGATCAGGCTGCGAAAAAACAGCTCCACTGAACTTATTCTCTCCTTCCTTCTTGATGCATCGATCGCGATGATGACTCCGACAATGTTCAGAACCAACGCAAACGCGTAAATAAGGATGATCAGTCCGAAGAAGATATAAGTCATGGGGCTGTGAAAAAATTTACTAAGATTTGATTTGTAGAGGTATTTTACTCCGGAGAACTTTACAGAAAAGTTTACAAGGGTATAAAGCGCAGGGATCAGTACTGAATATGAGATGATCCTCATAATCAGCTCGTACATAAATATAGATAAAGCATTGAACTTTATCAGTATAAATGTCTCCTTTAACCCCTTCATAATATCGCCTACCTAAATAAACATTGAAGCGTCTCCGAATGAGAAGAACCTGTAACGCTCTCTCACTGCTTCTCTATATGCTTCCAGCACCTTTTCTCTATCATAAAATGCTGACACCAACATTATAAGCGTTGATTCCGGTAAATGGAAGTTAGTAATTAAAGAATCTACACATTTAAAGCGGTAGCCCGGATAGATAAATATATCCGTCCAGCCGCTGCAGGCCTTGAGGAAACCGTTATCATCAGCAGCAGACTCAAGTGTACGTGTACTTGTGGTTCCGACTGCAATGATGCGTCCGCCGTTTTTCCTGGTCTCATTGACCGTCTCGGCGCATTCCTCGCTTATCATATAGAACTCACTGTGCATATGATGCTCTTCTATCTTGTCCACCTTAACCGGTCTGAAGGTTCCGAGTCCTACATGCAGAGTCAGTCTTGCTATCTTTACGCCCTTATCCTCTATAGCCTTAAGCAGTTCGTCTGTAAAATGCAGTCCTGCCGTTGGAGCCGCTGCAGATCCGCTGTTCTTAGCATAAACAGTCTGGTAACGATTTTTATCCTCAAGCTTATGTGTGATATAAGGCGGCAGAGGCATCTCGCCGAGGCTGTCCAGTATTTCCTCCCAGATTCCATCGTAGGAGAACTTTATGAGGCGGTTACCGTCCTCAACAACCTCTAACACCTCACCCTTAAGGATACCGTCGCCAAAGGATACAACTGCGCCGGGTTTCATCTTCTTGCCCGGTTTGACAAGGGTTTCCCAGATATTATTTCCTTTATTTTTCAGAAGAAGCACTTCTATCACGGCGCCGGTCTCTTCCTTCACGCCCATAAGGCGTGCAGGGATAACCTTTGTCTCGTTGATAACGAGGCAGTCGCCGGGATTCAGATATTCGATGACATCGCTGAAGTGCTTATGCTCTATTTCGCCGGTGGATCTGTGGACTACCATGAGGCGGGAGTCGCTGCGCTTAAGAAGCGGATCCTGTGCGATAAGCTCCTCAGGGAGCTCGTAGTTGAAGTCAGAAACATTCATGATTCTCTCCGTAGTCCGTTTCCATGCCATGTATTCCGCTCAGGGACCGTTGGCACTTAGTCCTCGCGTAGTGGTACTAAATTCGTAGGCACTCCGTACCTACTCATTAAGTACCAACGCTGTGGATGTCCCATCGCTGGAACACATGTCCATGGAAACTCATTTCAAACAATAATTATCAATATCAAGATCTGAGTTCGATTCCTGCTTTGCCGAGCTCCTTGAGGATCTTATTGACAGCTGAGTTAACTTCTTCGTCGGAAAGGGTGCGGTCGAGGGCTCTGAAGAGGAGTGAGAATGCAACTGACTTCTTGCCTTCAGGAACCTGATCTCCTTCGTATACATCGAAGAGGGATACGTGCTCGAGGATCTTGCCGCCGTTCTTCTTGATGATCTTCTCGATCCTGCCGACGAACTCAGTCTTGTCACATACAAGTGCAAGGTCACGGCTGCTGCCAGGGAACTTAGCGATTCCGCTGTATTTGATATCGAAATCAGCAAGCATTGTTATTACATCCATGTAAAGGACAGCAACGTAGGTGTCGCCCTTCATATCATAATTATAAACTGCTTCAGGATGAACCTGGCCGATATAACCAAGCTTAATGTCGCCCTTAACGATCTCGGCCTGACGTCCCGGATGAAGGAATGGATAGCTGCTTACAGGCTCAAAATCAATAGCCTCAAGGAAGCCGAGCTTATCAGCAAGCTCCTCTACAACACCCTTAAGTGTGAAGAAATCGCCCTCTCCGTACATACCGAGTGTCATGACCATTCTCTCTGTAGGAAGTTCTGTAAGAGGAAGAGCCTTTGGAACATAGATATTTCCGAGCTCGTAAAGTCTGACGTTCTTATTTCTTCTGTTGTAGTTTGTTGCAAGTGATGTAAGCATACCGTTAAGAGAAACCGTACGCATGATACTGAAGTCCTCGCCGAGAGGATTGCTTATCTTAACAGCCTTTCTGTACTCAGAATCCTCAGGAATAAGAAGCTTGTCAAATACCTTCGGGCTCTCAAAAGAATATGTCATACCACCTGAGAAACCGTTTGCCTCAGCGATATCTCTTGCCATAGCTGTGATCTCCTGATCAAAGGTGAGACCACCGATACCACCGTTTGTGCTTGGAAGTGTTGTAGGGATATTATCATATCCATAAAGTCTTGCAGCCTCCTCAGCAAGATCAGCCATGCAGTGGAGATCCTGTCTGCAGGTAGGAATTGTAAGTGTTCTGTCAGCTTCATTATATGTAAGTCCGAGCTTGTCAAAGCTGTGAAGCATATCTGCCTCAGGAATATCTGTTCCGAGGAGTGCATTCATCTTCTCAGGCTCAAATGGAAGTGTCCATGGTTCAACAGGATTTGGATATACGTCAACCATACCCTGAAGCACCTCGCCGCAGCCCATCTCCTCGATAAGCTGGCAGGCTCTGTTAATAGCGATCTCTGCAAGGTTTGGATCAAGTCCCTTCTCGAAGGTGCTTGAAGCCTCTGTACGAAGACCAACTCTCTTTGAAGAAAGTCTGATATTTGTTCCGTCGAAGGTAGCTGCCTCGAAGAGAAGTGTGGTCATATTTTCTGTGACCATTGAGTTCTCACCGCCCATGATACCTGCGATGGCAACTTCCTTCTCAGCGTCACAGATCATAAGAACGTCGTTGTCAAGCTCTCTCTCCTGACCATCAAGAGTTGTGAACTTCTCGCCATCCTTAGCGCGTCTTACGATGATCTTATTTCCTGCTATTGTATCAAGGTCGAAGGCATGCATCGGCTGGCCATATTCTTCCATGATGTAATTTGTGATATCAACGATATTATTTATTGAACGGATGCCCTGTGCACGAAGTCTCTGCTGCATCCACTTTGGTGAAGGACCGATCTTTACGTTCTTTACAACACGTCCGATGTATCTCTTGCAAAGGTCTGCATCCTTGATCTCAACATCTATGTAATCGCTTGTCTTCTCGCTGCTCTCCTCCTTAACTGTAACAACAGGTGGGTGGAAAGGCAGGTCAAATGTAGCTGCAGCCTCTCTTGCCATACCGAGGATTGAGAAGCAGTCAACTCTGTTTGAAGTGATCTCGTATTCTACATTTGCATCGTGAAGGCCAAGTGCCTCGATAGCATCATCGCCCGGCTTAACACCGCTGTCCTCGCCGAAGATATAGATGCCGTCTTCAGGTGCTTCAGGGTACATCTCTCTTGATGAACCAAGCTCCTCGATAGCGCACATCATACCGAAGGATTCAACTCCGCGGAGCTTACCCTTCTTGATCTTGATGCCGTCCTTAGGAAGCTCGCCGCCGTCGTGGCCGCCTGCAACACGTCCGCCGTCAAGTACTGTAGGAACAAGTGCACCCTCAAATACATTTGGTGCGCCTGTAACGATCTGGATAGGCTCCTCTTCTCCAACGTCAACCTTGCATACTACAAGCTTGTCAGCGTCCGGATGTCTCTCAACGGAAAGGACCTTACCAACTACGATCTTCTCAAGGTTCTTGTCATATTCCTTATAATTCTCAACATGTGAACCTGAGAGTGTTATCTTATCTACGAATTCCTGAACAGGAACGTCCAGATCAGGAACATATGCTTTTATCCATGAAATCGGTGTATTCATTTTATTTCTCCTATTCTCATCTATTATCTACAAATTCCATATTCGAAATACTGTGATCACAATGACTCTTACCACTTACCATTCGTGACCATCTTCTGTTTTTCGATCGATTAGAACTGGTTCAGGAATCTTACGTCGTTCTCGTAAAGAAGTCTCATATCATCTATCTCATACTTAAGAAGTGCAACTCTCTCGAGTCCGATACCGAAGGCAAAACCTGAATAAACTTCAGGGTCGATGCCGCACATCTCAAGAACGTGTGGATGAACCATTCCGCAGCCAAGTATTTCAATCCAGCCTGAACCCTTGCAGACATTACATCCCTTGCCGTGGCACTTAAAGCAGGTTACATCAACCTCTGCCGATGGCTCGGTGAATGGGAAATGATGAGGACGGAGCTTAGTCTTTGTATCCGGTCCGAAGAAGCTCTTAGCAAACTGATCAAGAGTTCCCTTAAGGTCAGCCATTGTGATGCCTTTACCAACAACAAGTCCCTCTACCTGATGGAAGGAAGGTGAATGTGTAGCGTCAACCTCATCAGAACGGAAAACGCGTCCCGGTGAAATGATCTTTATAGGAAGCTCGCCCTTCTCCATGATTCTCGCCTGAACCGAAGATGTCTGGGTCCTGAGGAGAATATCCTTTGTGATATAGAATGTATCCTGCTCATCCTTTGCAGGGTGGTTTGCAGGGATATTCAGAAGCTCAAAGTTGTATCTGTCGTATTCAACCTCAGGTCCTTCAACAACCTGATAGCCCATACCAATAAATACCTTCTCAAGATCCTCAAGAGCGATCTGATTAGGATGTCTGTGGCCTCTCATCTGTCTCTTTCCCGGAAGAGTAACATCGATGGTCTCTCTCTTCATCTTTTCCTGAAGGAGGAAGTGATTCATCTCCTTCTTCTTCTCCTCAAGCTTTGCCTCGAGAAGTGCTCTAACCTCGTTAACCTTCTGGCCAACCTTTGGTCTCTCCTCTGCAGGAAGATCCTTCATACTCTTAAGTATCTCGGTAAGTCTTCCCTTCTTGCCAAGGAAGGTCACCTTGATCTCGTCGAGTTTCTCAGGCGAATCCGATCCTTCAATAAGTTTTACTGCTTCATCTCTGATATTTCCAAGTTCCAAGCTCATCTTTTTTCCTCCTATGATAATGAACTATTGTTTACACTGAATTCATAAGCCCTGCGGGCTTATTTTACATCGCACACTCGTCAAATACATGTGCTTGACTCGTTCAGTACGTAAAAAGTCCCGAAGAGTCTTTCAACTCTCCGGGACGGAATTACTTGTTTTCCGCGGTACCACCCGCATTCCGCTATTCAGGCCTCACGCCCTTCAAACGGCTCTTAAATACTTAACGCGTATCACGGCAGTCCCTACACAGCTTAAAAAGCCTTTCAGAATTGCGACTCCGGTGTGAATATGAGAACTGTCTTGTCATAACAGGGCTTTCAGCCGGTGACCCCGTCTCTCTTTATGCAGTGCAGTTCCTTTGTGCACCTTCAACGTCTTTCGATATTTGTTTTAAAGCATTCACATTGTAGCATACTAATGTGAATTGTCAAGAGAATTCTAAGCCTACTCCGGTGAATTCATGAGTACGTCCACATCATTTCTGCCATACTCGTACATCATCTCGATGATCTCGTTACGAACCTCTTCAGGAGCGTTGAAAACGATTATCTCCATGAACTTATCAACGTAACCGCACCACTTATCGAAGATCAGCATCTTATCGTTCTCGTTTGGCTGCTTTGTAGCATCTGCCATATCGAACTCGATATGTTCCTTGGTATTGATGATCTGGCGGAAGTTCATTGACTTGAACCTTACACCGTAAGCGATGTACTGAATCTCCTCAGTCCTTACAAATGCACAGTCATACATCTCTACAATAAGAGGCATAACCGCATCTGCAGCATTGTTGAAGTAGTGACAGTAGAAATACATGTCTTCCTTCTTGGTCAGGTTCTCGATGTCCTGATTGTTATACCAGTAGCAGCTTCCGTTCTTGAAGTGCGGCTCAAGATCACCGAACTTCTTGATGAACTCCTGCTCCTTCTTCTTGATCTTTCTCTTCTTTTTCTTAGGTACAGGATTCTCCTCAAGAAAGTCCTTAACCTGGTTCATATCGCTGATACCTGCCGACTCATTTGTCGTATTGATCATATCAACGGAATTGACTGTTGCGATATTAACCGCATTAACCGGATTGACCGGAATAGTCTGGCTTGTCTCAGGAAGTGGATGGATATGCTCCTCAACCGCCTCAGGCTGTTCGCCAAATGCACTGTCTTCAAATGCACTGTCTCCGAAGGCACTGTCGCCGAATGCGCTGTCCTCTTCTGCAGGAACCTCTGCCTCGTATGAAGCCTCTGTCTCCCCTGCCGGAGCAACTGCTTCTGCTGCTGAAGCCGGAGCTTCTGCCACAGCCTCCTCATCTATCTCTACTCTCTGTGTTGCCGCTGTTAAAACGTCATCTTCCTCAGTCACTGCCTTCGGAAGGATAACATCCTCAATTGCCGGTGCAGGTGCTGCCGACTTAACAACCGAACCTTCTGCTGCTGCCTTTGCAGCTCTCAGCTTAGCCTTGCGTGCCTCATACTCAGCCTTCTTCTCAAGATCAGCCTTTGCAACCGTAGCTGCAAGCTTATCAGCAACGCTCTGAGGTGCAAATGCACTGTCAGCAAACTCTGAATCTATAAGCGCCTCACGGTCATTTACTTCGTCAACCATATCTTCCATGACGACTGTTTCTTCGGTAGTATACTCCGGAGCAACCTTGTGCAGCTTCGCCTGTATTTCCGAAATATCGTCTGTCGGATCGTTGTTAGGATCTTCATCCTCGTCCGAATCCTCGTAGTCCCCCTCTGCTTCTTCGGCCGGCTCTTCAACCTCTGCCTCTGCATCAGCCGTTCCGGCTTCGTTTACTTCAGGTTCCTCATCCTTGTCTTCGTCATCATCCTGCTCTTCATACTCATCGTCAGACAAAGCCTTCTGCACAGTATCCTGAACATCTTCCTTGTCCTCTTCCTCAGTATCCTTACCACTCTTAAGCACCTTGACTGTCACGATGATAAGTACAACCATCAGCACGGCAAGTATGGCCGCAAAAATAATAGTTATCTTCGTAATGTCACTCATCAAAAGCATACGAAAAATACCTTCCCTTTCACTGATTATATAGCTAACTAATTATACTACAGTGAAAATACATTTTCAATCAGCAGTTTTTTATTATCCTTCATTGTCATCTATACTGCTGATCACGATCTTTCCATCTTCAACAGCCAGCCTTACGCGGTTTCCTTTGATTCCGGCATCCGCCCTCATCTCGTCTGTCAGCTTAAGTCTTCCGGCCTTATCGAGCACCGTAAACTCCTCGTGTGTATCCTCCGCAAAGCCGCCCTCTTCGCCAATCTCGTCTATCTGTCGTCTGTACTGCTCCTTGATGACCTTCTCGGTACTAACCTTGCCGTCCGAGATCATGACAACTCGGTTAACCTTATTTGCAAGGCTTATATCATGCGTAACTATGATTACAGTTATGCCTCTCTCCTCGTTGATACGTCTGAACAGAGCCTGTATCCTGTCGGAGGTTTTCGAATCAACGGCTCCCGTCGGCTCATCCGCAAGAAGTATCTCCGGATCCTTAACCAGCGAAACCGCGATCGCAACTCTCTGCTGCTCACCACCGGACATCTGGTACGGATAGGAATCCGCCTTCTCCGCAAGTCCAACTTCCTCAAGAAGCTTCATGGCCTTCTCTCTTCTCTCCGCAGCAGTTGATTTTTCAAAATACAGCTGCGCTTCGATATTCTCCCTTGCCGTCATGTACGGGAAGAGGTTCTGCGAAGCCCTCTGCCATACAAAGCCTATGGTGTGGCGTCTCAGCTCGACCAGCTCATCCTCGGACATCTTGCTTATATCCTTGCCCTTGATGAGTATACGCCCTGCAGATGGATGCTCAAGCGCACCGATTATATTGAGAAGCGTCGACTTACCGCTGCCCGACTTACCGATGACCGCCATCAGCTCGCCCTTATTTATCACGAGATCAAGACCCTGAAGCGCAAATACCTCCACTTCATCGGTCTTATACAGCTTAACAAGCCCGTCACACTCTATGAGCGGCGGCTCTGCATTCTCCGCACTCTCCGCACCCTCTACGTTCTCTACGTTCTCTACGCTCTCCGCACTCGCTTCCAAAGGCTTATCAATTACGTCATCTATATCCTTATTTTTCTTTTTTCTCAGCATTATTCTTTCCTTTATCTACAACAGAATGAATACATATATGCCTCTGAAGGCGTATTTTGCTACAACTGAAGAGGCATATATGTTTCATTCGTAAGTACTAAACAAATATAGTGTTAGTCAATTGATAACTCCATCGCTCATTTCATAGGTTATATCGCCCATCTGCATCAGCCCCGGGTCGTGCGTAGTCATCACGATAGTTATGCCCTCTTTCTCGATGATGTTCTTGAAGAGCGTAACGATTCTGATGCCCGTTGCGGTATCGAGGGCTCCGGTCGGCTCATCCGCAAATATGATAAGCGGCTTCGCGGCTATCGCTCTGGCAATCGCAATCCTCTGCTTCTCACCTCCGGAAAGCTCTGTCGGCATATGCTTTGCACGCTCCGCAAGTCCCACAAGTCCGAGCACCTCCATGATCCTCGCATCCCTGTCCTTCTTCACGCCGGCGATCCTGAGCCCGAAATCAATATTTTCGTAGGCACTCATGACCGGAAGCAGCGCAACCGACTGAAATACAAAGCCTATCTTCTTTCTTCTGACCATATCTCTTTCGCTGTCGGACATCTTCGTTATCTCGTCGCCACCGAGGATGATCTCGCCTTCGTCCGGATTGTCAAGTGCACTCAGCATATTTAAAAGGGTTGTCTTACCGCTTCCGCTTCGACCCTTGATGATAGTCAGCGCGCCCTTCGGGATTTCTATATTCACGCCCTTCAGGGCAGCAAACTCCTGCGGCTGCCCCTTGAAGAAGTATTTATAAATATTTTTTCCTGTGATGATACTTTCCATACTACGAATCCTCTCCCATCTTCAAGGTCTCTGAAATCTTCATGCCCTTGATGATGCGGCTGATTATGATAAATGCAACGAAAAGTGCCGCCGTAATGATAAGCACCGGCTTCAGGATATCCGAAAGCGGAACGCTTATATCGATCGGGATGTTATGCTTCTTCGGCAGATAGATGATCGCGATCACCTTATCGTAAAGCATAGACGAAAGCACGCCGGCGCCTGCACCTGCAGCAATTGCGAGGAAGGAACTGAAGAAGTGCTCCATGACGAGCATCTTCACTATTTCCTTCATTCGAAGACCCATGGCGCGGTAAATACCGAACTGCAGTGCACGTTTTCTTACATTTGTTATCCAGTAGATCAGGAATCCCAGGATACATATGATTATCGAAATAATAAAATGTATACTGAAGAGTCCGTTTGTTATCTGTATTATCGCAGAATCACGCATTTCGCTGATCAGCTGCGGAAGTATCTCGTACTTTGTAAGTTCGAGGTTTCTCTTCTCAATCTCGGCTTCAAAATCCTCAGCACTCACGCCGTCGGCCAGCCTTCCCCAGACATCATAGGTTGTGATACGGTAGCTGCTGTCAGCCTTCGCGTAATTCATTACAACCAGGTAATTCTCATTAAGCTTGAGCTTGCCCTCTTCGTCCTTCACATAGCTGTATTTTTCAAAGCCCGGCCATGCGTCAATGATATACATGATAGTGCCGTTCACCGTTCCGGTTGCGGTCTTATTTACATCGATATCATATCTTGTAACCTTAAGCTTGTCGCCCACCTTGAGCTTCAGCTCGTCAGCCAGGTTTGAAGATATGATGATGCCCTCTGCCGACTCCGCGATGGAGTTGAGCGCATTATACCAGTGACTGTCGTTGAGCCCCGATTTAAGTGAAGCCGTCCGTCCGAATTCGGTCGTATTTATGGCCATCAAATTGGCATTCAGCTTCTTGTTGTTCTTAGTCTCAACCTCGGCGCTCTCGTCGTAGATAACTCTGGTGATATTTGACAGAATACCGTCGTCGTAGAGCTGTCTGTAATCCGCATAATCCGGCTCCTCGTAATAGTAAACCGGCTCGGCGTCCTTGCTGAAACGCATCCTTCTGACCCACTTGCCGGTCATCCTTACGTCCGAACCGACGTCGTACCTGATACGCTCAGCATTATTTTCGTTTACTGTCCTTGCAAGGCTGGCATCGAAGATACCCATCGCCAGAGTCAGAACCATAAATACGCTTATGATGCCCTGACGTCCCGAGCTTTTGATGATCTGCAGGAAGCCCGCAAAGGATGCAGCGCCCCAGTGTTTTCTTCCCAGGAAGAATATGAACCTTACCAGAAGGTCGATAAGTCTGAGAAGCAGAAGTCCGATACCAATGATAAATACAGATGATCCCAGCATGATGAGCGGATCGATGCTCTCACCGTTCACCATCTTCTCAGATAAAAGTCCACTCTGCTCTTTGTAATTATGGAGCAGATAAAGCGAGATCAGTGTAAGGATCACATCAAGATATATTTTCTTCCAGAGCGGCTTCTTAGCCGAACTCATTGATTCGTTTTTGTTGTCGATGATAGTCTTCTTCGAGAGTCCTATAACCGGCAGAGTGATAAGTATTACCGCTGTCAGCATACCGATCACAGAGATCATGATGCTGCTTGGATTCAGATAATAATCCGACGCATCCTTCGCCTGGAAGATGAGGAAGCCGTTTGTCTGCTTTCCTATCCACACGAAGAGACTTCCAAGTGCGATGCCCGGAACAAGTGCGATCAGCGCAATGATGAAAGATCTTATAAAATACAGCATGATGATCTCACGCCTCTTGATACCCCTGCTTCGGAGTACAGCCATCTCGCCTCGTTCATTCTCGGTGATACTGCTTGAAACCATAAGTATGAAGGTTATGAGCAGTGCGAAAAGCGGAAGTGCCGCTGCAAGCATGATGCCTCTGATTGAGCTCTTCTGCTGCTTATAATCATTCAGTATATCCTTAAAGTTGTAGCTTACGTTCTTGTCCTTCTTAGCTATATCCTCGATCGCAGCCGTAACATCGTCCGCATTATCGAAGCGGATATCGCGGTAATCGATGCTCACGCAGTTTTCGAGCATGATCTCTTCAAGTCCGAACCTTGAGATTATCTCATTAAAGCTCTCCTCGTCGGTAAATGCCGCGATCTTGTAATCGGCAAGTCTGTGGTACCAGAAGAGTTCTGAGCCTTCCTTCTCCCTGATGATGCCTGCGATCCTCAGGTGGAGCTTCTGTCCGTTCTCGTCGGTAACCTCGTCAAAGTATATTTCCTCTCCCGAAACAAAAGAGAGGGTATCCATAGCATACTCACTTATATAAATCGGATAAGCATCATTGCCTGTATCAAAGGCCGGCTCACCATTATCCACAACCTCCAGCACATTGTCGAAATCCGGCACATATGCTATCTCAACTCGCTTATTTCTTCCGCCATAGTAGGTTCTTCCGAGTCCGATCTCCGAACGAAGAAGATGCTGCCTTGCAACCTCGTTCAGTCCGAGAGCATCAAGCCACTCATCCTCCTTGGCATTTACGGAATTCATGATGTCCGCGATATTATTAGCCTTCTGAGTGGATATGGTACCGCTTCTGTCGATAACGGCTGGATATTCATTATTATCCTTCGCGTATTCAGAAAAGCCTGTTGTCAGCACCTGATTCACAGAACCGTTCGAGAACACCGGAAGCATGGTAAATACAGCTATCCAGAAGATGGTTCCTGTGATAAGAGCCATATTCAGCCCTTTATTGGAAAGGAGTTTTCGAAATATAAACTTCAGCATTATTTCCCTGCCTCCTTTTCCTCTCTAACTATAACCTCGCCCTCAGACAGGCCGCCAAGTACCAGTGCACTGTCATTTGACGAATAGTCAGGTATGTAATCTATGAAACGTTTTGTAAGGTCGTCGCCCTCCTTGACCCAGACATAATAGACTGTTCCGGATGACGCCTTCTCTGTGTAAACGCAGTCCTTCGGAATAACTATAGCATCCTTCATGGAAACCGTCTCGAATCTGATGCTGGTAGCCTTGCCTAGCTCAGTCATATCAGCATTATCTATGCGTGCGAAATAACCCGTTCCGATATCATGATAGATACTTTCAGGGCATGAGGTTATGTAGATGTGTCCATCTCTCTCCTCGATGTAATACACCTTGTTGTCAGCGTTATCGCCGATATTTCCGATACATTCGCCGGTCAGCTCCTTTCCGCCGCTTGTGATATAGAGCTTCGTGCCCGGTCTTGCGACAGTACGTCTCTTGGTATAATCCTCGTTGTCGCTGCTGCTTGTATTTCTGATGGTCTTCACCAGGATCTTATCCGCTTCGCCGTATTCGATAGCCATAAGCGGCGTGCCCTTCTGCAGCTCGTTGGAATTATAGTAATAACGGCCGTAATAATCGTTGTCAAAGTAGCGTACTATTCCCGCTCTCTTTGAATAAACCGAAACAACGCCGTCATTATCCGCTATGTTGCGGAGCTTATTGTATTCCTCATACATTGCATCGATATTACTGTCGTAAGCATCCTGCTCCTGCTCCATCTCCAGAAGAAGAAGCTCTTTCTCCAACTGAAGCTTTTCCTTCTTGTACAGGCTGTCGCGCACCGCATCAGTATCCGTTGCTGCCGGTGCCTTTTCCTTACCGACATTTTCTATCGCTTCATTAAGCTCTTCGAGGCGCTTATTTTCATCAGCAACAGCAGCCTCATGCTGCTTCTTGGTCTGCTCTATCGCCTGCTTCTTGTCAAGGAGCACCGCCTCGCTGACATTCACATTAATACTGAAAAGCTTAACATCACTTTCAACCGGCTTGTTTCCGGCAACCTCGTTATCGAGGAACTTGCCGGTCTCAGGCATGCCGTAAATATCCGATCTCGTGGAGATCAGCTCAGCCGAATCCGAATATTCATACTGAACATAATCCGACCTTTCCACTGTGACCTCTTCATATTTCAGAGGCTTCAGGCTGTCAGAGAGGTAGTAAACATTCTCACCCTCTTCAACACCGGAGATGATCTCAGTGTAAATACTGTCGGAATACCCAACCTCCACCGGTCTCTTCTCCATTCCGCCTTCTTCGTCAGCAACAAATACGTATTTGTCGTTTCCGTCATTTCTTATGGAATCGTTACCCACCATAAGAACATCCTCATGGCAATACATGTAGATAAATATAGGCACAACATCGCCCAGCTTAAGTGTCGCACCCTCAACCTTGAAGCGTACGCGAGGGTATTTTTCGGCACTTGAGGCATAGTTATTTGCATTCGTGCTGAATACGTCTTCCTCTGCCTTGTATTTCTTACCGTTGATCATAGCTTCCATCTTGGCTGCTGAACGGTATTTTCCAAACTTATTTGTCGTAACGGTCTCTGCCTCAAGGTAGATGTCGTCATAATCTGAGATCATAAGAACGTTCTCGTAGGTTTCTCTGCGACTGCCCTCGGCAAGGTTCATCTTATAGGTTATATAACCACTGTGGGTAGCATAAAGGATCAGTCTGTCCCTTTCCTCCTTCGCCTTGCTGATCTCACTGCTGAGGTTGCTCTCGCTCTTCTCAAACTGGTTCAGTCTGTAGCTTCTGTTTTCTTTCTCGGTTTCTATCTCCCTTTCCTTAGCCTCTGCACCGGCCTTGTCATTCATATCGAGGCAGGCCTTCTTCTCATATTCCAGATATTCAAGGCGAAGGTCAGAACTCTCCTTATACTGATCGATATCTCTCTCAAGATTGTTCAGCTCCCTGTTCAGATTCTTAAGAGTCTCATCAATTTCCGTGGTATCTGCAGAAGCGATCTTGTCGCCCTTCTCAACATAGTCGCCAATATCAACATATATTTCGCTGACCTCCTGCGACTTATCGAAGAATTGACCGTAGGCTCTCGGGACAACTCTTGCGGGCATGACAACAAAGTCACCTACATTTCCCCTCGTAACAGGACGATAGGATTCGTTCGTGACAGTTGTTTCCTTAAGCTCAGGAATTGTTTCTTTAACCTTCTTCTTTCCGCAGCCGGCAAGCGATAAAGTCATTGTAAGTGCCAGACAAAGTGGCAGCGCGCGTTTCATCATCTTCATCAGTCTATTGAAACCTCCTCACCGCCATTTAATCCGCTGAGGATAATGACATTATTATCTATTCTTTCACCGACCTCGACCAAAACCGCATGTCTGAAGCCGTTCTCATCAACTGTGTAAACGAACGGTGCCTCAGCCTCAGTGTATCTGATAGCCTTTGCATTCACGTAAACAACACCCTTCATAGCAGGCCTGTTTATCTTAAGTGTGAGCGTTGCATCCGGCTGGATCGACTGATTCTCATCCGTCGGAACAAAAGTGATCTTCGAGGTACTTCCGGTTTTTTCAACGTCGGTAACTGTCATGCTGTATTTATTTAGGCTTGAGGTTGCCTCATAAACATCGCCAACCTTGAATTCATATTCTTCATCGGTTGATGCTGAAAATACGCTTGTACCGGTTGATTCGGAAATAACATTGAATCTCTGTCCCGGCTCCCAGATACGACCATAATTCTCGTTCATACCCTCATAGACAAATGATATGGTTCCCTCTTCCTTTGCATAGATCCTGTAATTATCTCTCTTCTTCTCAGCCTCGGCCTTGTAGAGATAAAGAACCTCGTTCTTGTCCTTTAGTGCCTGTATTTCATCCGAATGATCAGCTGACGGATCTATCTCCATGAGCTCTCTATAGTGGTCAATCAGTGCCTCGTTGTCACCGATACTGTCCTCGTAGCCCTTCAGCTCCTTGTCAAGCTTCTTGTCCGTATACGAAAGAAGGAGGTCTCCCTTCTCAACATGCTGCCCAAGTGTTACAAAGCAGCCATCAAAAGACAGATCCCCTGTTTCAAGGCCTATATTAATATCATCTATGCTCACGGAATAATCGATCTTCTCATAGTCAGCGCCTTTAAGAGTAAGCGAAAAAGACGATTCCATGTCGCCCTTCTGTACTGTTTCAACACTATGAACTGATTTTACATATTGTGTTTTTTTAGGATCGGCAAGCTCCTTTTTTGTGGCTCCGCAGCCTGTAAGAAGTAAAGCGAAGCTTGCGATTAAGATGGTTGTAACTTGTTTCTTCATACCCTGTTAAATACTCTTTGCTAATGTTGACTGGTTTATGTTCTTTCGAACTGTTCGTCCGGGATTGTTCTTATAGGACTGTTCGTCCGGATTGTTCTTATAGGACTGTTCGTCCGGGTTGTTCTTATAGGACTGTTCGTCCGGATTGTTCTTATAGGACTGTTCGTCCGGGATTATTATGTAATAATCCCCTCTTTGTTCAGCGCCTCCATACAGTCGTCAAGATTCTTGAATAGAATCCCCTTCATACCAAGTGCGTTTGCAGCATCGATATTTATCTGTCTGTCGTCGATGAAGACACTCTCCGTAAGGTCAATTCCAAACTTCTCGGTAAGAAGTCTGTAGATCTTCTCATCCGGCTTTACTATTCTTTCGTAGGCTGAAATGATATATCCGTCAGCCACCGGCAGAAACTTAAAATCCTTCCAATGCATATCCGCAAGATCTCTCGGGTAATTTGACAAGATGTAAACGCCGTAGCCCGCATCCTTCAGACTTTGCAAAAGCCCTTTTGAATACGGATATTCCTTCACGATGTCTTTGATATTTTCGATGAAGAGATCAACCTCGTCGTCGCACGGCTTGTACATCTCCCGCAGTCTCTTCTTAAACTTGATGCCTGCTTCTTCCAGCATCAGATCTCCTCTATCCATGTCGTTCCAGAGCTCGGAATAAATGATATCCTTCTCAAACTCACGGCACATTTCCTCGGAAAATCCAAGCTTTCTCATATATTCCATGTAGCAGAAGTCAACGAGGACTCCGCCAACATCGAAGACTATATTTTTAATGCTCATGTAGGGCTCCTTTTCGCAGTATTTTTAACATACTCATTTTAGCAAATCACGCCCTCTTTTACTATTAAGAATTTATTATTTATATCAAAATATTGATTAATATGTATTAACGAACGTCCGTATACAACAATATTTCGCTCAGGGACCGCTGGCGCGGGAGACTCGCGTAGTGGTACTAAATTCGTAGGCACTCCGTTCCTACTCATTAAGTACCAACGCTGTGGATGTCCCATCGCTGAAACACTGTTGCATACTGACTGTACTCAAATAAAATACTGTCATATATTAATTAATCCTACTATTTTGAAATAAAGTGTGGTATAGTGTTTAGTTAGTGAAATTTCAATCTGAATATTATGTATAAGGAGAAATATCAATGAGCAAGATTAGAACACGTTTTGCACCGAGTCCGACAGGAAAGATGCATGTTGGAAATCTCAGAACTGCACTTTATGCATATCTGATCGCGAAGCATGAGGATGGTGATTTTATCCTCAGAATCGAGGATACGGATCAGCAGCGCGAGATGGAGGGTGCGGTTGATATAATCACAAATACACTTATCAAGACAGGCCTTATCTGGGACGAGGGTCCGGACAAGGACAAGGGCGTTGGTCCTTATGTACAGTCAGAAAGAATGGCTGCCGGCATCTATCTTGAATATGCTAAAAAGCTTATCGAGAAAGGAGAGGCTTACTACTGCTTCTGTGACGAGGAGAGGCTTAGCACTCTGAAATCAGAGATCGCAGGTAAAGAGGTTACTCACTACGACAAGCATTGTCTGCACCTTTCGAAGGAAGAGATTGAGGCAAATCTTGCTGCAGGCAAGCCTTATGTTATCAGACAGAACAATCCGACAGAGGGTGAAACAACCTTCCATGACGAGCTTTACGGAGATATCACAGTTCCGAATGAGGAGCTCGACGACATGGTACTTATCAAGTCCGACGGTTTCCCAACCTACAACTTCGCAAATGTAGTAGACGATCACCTTATGGGAATCACTCACGTTGTACGAGGAAACGAGTATTTGTCCTCTGCTCCTAAATACAACAGACTTTATGAAGCTTTCGGCTGGGAGGTTCCGGTATACATCCACTGCCCTCTCATCACTGACGAGAATCACCAGAAGCTTTCTAAGAGAAGCGGACATTCTTCTTTCGAGGATCTTCTCGCACAGGGCTTCCTTTCTGAGACAGTTGTTAACTTCGTTGCACTTCTCGGTTGGTCTCCTGAGGATAACAGAGAGATCTTCAGCCTTGAGGAACTGACGAAGGCATTTGATTACAGAAATATCTCCAAGTCGCCGGCCGTACTTGATATGGTTAAGCTTAAATGGATGAACAGCGAATACATCAAGGCTATGGATTCTGAGGATTTCTACAACGCCGCTCTTCCATACATGCAGGAGGTTATCACAAAACCTCTTGACCTTAAGAAGATCGCCGGAATGATCCAGACACGTATCGAGACCTTCCTCGACATCAAGGATCAGATTGATTTCTTCGAGGCAGTTCCTGAATACGACGTTGATATGTACACTCACAAGAAGATGAAGACCGATCCTGAATCTTCACTCCGTCTTCTCACTGAGGCAAGACCTGTTCTTGAAGCTGCAGAAGCCTTCGATAACGACAGCCTCTTCGAGACACTGAAGACCTTCGCCGCTGAGCACGAATATAAGACCGGCTTCGTTATGTGGCCACTTCGTACTGCTGTTTCCGGCAAGGCTGCAACACCCGGAGGAGCAACCGAGCTTATGTCTCTCCTCGGCAAGGAAGAAACATTAAAGAGAATCGATGCTGCAATTGCAAAACTCAGCTAATGATTACGTAGATACACATTAAATAACAAATAGACCGCCTTGTCACTGGACTTGGCGGTCTTATTATTGTCATTATTCTGTTTTATCCGATACATCATTCAGTGAATTATTCTTCTCATCCTCTGTTCGAGCTTCTGCTTCGTCTGCTTTCTTCTCGTTATCCGAGAATGATTCTTCTACTTGTTTCTTTATTTTACGCTTTCTTGTTTTGGGTTCCGGTTCTGCGATTGGCAGGAGCAGCGGTTCAGAACCGTCATTTTTTATGACCGTTCTAAGAAGATCCGTGCGCTCCAGATAAACATTTATCTGACCACCGATAAGGATGGCAGTTACTCCAAAATACAGCCAGAACATCAGAATGACACCCATCGTAAGGCTTCCGTATGCATACGATTTCATAACAACCTTACTGATATAAAGATTGAAGAGATTATTCATCACTCCGAAGAACACCGATGCAAAAAGCGCTCCGGCTATCTGGTATTTCAGTCTGACTCTCCTCTCCGGCATGATCTTATACATAAGGCAAAGGATCACAAACATCGCAACGAAAATAAACGCGCCTCTGAGACTGAGAATATTTGTTGCTATCGGCTTTGCAGCCGGAAAACGTTTTGTTATCACATTCACTATCTGATTACCAAATACAGAAACGAGTGTTAAGGCTATGATAAGGACAATGATCACAAGCGTATACAGCGTACTGATCAGTCGCTTCAGGAAATAGTTTCTGATCTTTCCGGATTTGTAGATGACGTTGATGCCGTCTCTTATGGCAAGTATTCCCCTTGCAGCCGACCAAAGTCCGACAACTATCGAAACGATCGTTACCGAGCTTGTGCTGCTGGTGAAAATCTCGTTAACCATTGAGGAAATAAGCCCGCTCTTCTCGGTCGATAATATATCCTCAAGGAACGAAATCACCTGCTCTTCACTTACCGGAAGGAACTTGATCAAGGTAAGCGTAATACTTATCATTGGGAAAAACGCAAGAAGAATAAAGAAGGCCGCCTGCGCCGCAAATGCGCCGGTATGATCATCCTTCGCCGTCTCTCCAAACTCTACTATGCTCTTAACAAACCGTTTGAATACCTTTTTCATCCTCTACGACTACTCTCCGTTCTTTTTTACGGTTTCATGTTATCGTATTTACTCTTATATAGTTTTTCTAAGCCATATTACTTTTCAGTGGTTGTTTCCGTACTGTCTTCCGGCTGTCCCTCAGGATCATCGCTCGCATCCTTGTCGTAGAGACCGAACATATTTCTAAGCTGAACGCCGTCATAATAGTGGCTGATTATCTCGTTATAGTAATATCCCATCCGGCTGAGGATCTCAGCGCCGCTGAGCGAAAGGCCAACACCGTTTCCGAAACCTCCTCCTCTTATAACGAAGCCTGTCTCGGTCTTCTCAACGTAATAGAACGGGCTCGGCATGAGGCTATAGCCTGTAACCTCGGTACCGTCATTCTTAACTATCGTCTGCTTTGCAGGATTAAATATGTATCTGATATTTGTCTGCCCCTTAACTCTGATGGTGTTCTCAGAACCAACGATCAGAAGCTCCTTAACAACTCCCGCGTTGCTTCTCTCGATCACAGCTATATCCTGGATGGTTCCGAGCTTGATGCCCTCCTCTGCAGGAACAAAGCTGCCATTTTCGATGATGTCCTTGTATTTTTCATCAACCGATGCTGTCTGTTCTGTCTTATCATCAGCCTGCTCTGTTGTATCCTTGCCGGAATCATCTGTTTTATTATCTGACTTGTCTTCGGTCTTGTTGTCCGTCTTATCGTCGGTCTTGTTGTCAGTTTTATCGTCTGTCTTATTATCGGTTTTATCGTCTGTCTTACTATCTGTCTTGTTGTCTGTCTTATCGTCCGTCTTGCTGTCGGTCTTATCGTCCTTCTTGTCGCCGTCCTTGCCGTCTGCATCCTCAGCCGGCTTCTCAAGAACAAGTATGGTATCAACTGTATTTTTGATACGCTCGTCGATGCCGGATGCGATCACATCAGACATTTCCTGCGTAGTGTAATTGATCGACCATCTGTAATACGGCTCATCAACCTCGAGGATATTGTAATCATTACCCTTGTCGATGAAATATTTGAAAGAACGCTCTGACGAAAGGAGAACCTTCTCCTTCTCTACGCTCTCATAGTTCGATGCATAGTAAGGCTGCGCCTCCTCGCTGTAAATATCATCATTTGTGCAGGTGATGCCGCAGGAGGTCAGGAAATGATACGGCATGATGATCTTGTCATCGTAAGCCGGAACCAGTCCGTAGGTTTCATTTACGATCCTGATGCTTCTCTCCGTCTCCGGATAGTAGTTGTAGAGAAGCGTCGAGTTACTATCATCGATGTCGGCGCCGTAGCTTGAGAACTGGTTACTCTCCATCATCTTGCAGGCATATCCTCTCGCTACAACCGCGAAGGCCTTCGCTGTATCCTCACTGTAGCTGTCGGCAAGCTCGCTCGAAACAACCGCATAGAGGTATTCCTCGATAGGAAGCTTGTTGATTATGTATAGGAAATCGTTCATCATGACAACCTCAAAGGTGCCACGATATGATGGATTGATGCCATTTCTCTCTAAGCTTTCGATGGTGAAGCGCGCATTCGGATCGTCACTTGAAATAGTAACTGACTCGTGCATTCCGAAGGAAGCAGGCGTGAACATAACCTGTGTATCCGCTGTCTTCTGCTCGGTGCTTCCGTTGCTGAAGGAAATCGTGTAATCGCTGTTGCAGCTGAAGGTTACATCCTTAAGCTTGTAGCCACTGTACTCGGAATCGTTGATGAGTACGCGTATTTCCTCGGAATCAAGCTGGGAATCCATGATAACAACCGCCTTAACCCTGCGGTTTGCAACGTAGATCTTGAGGTTCTTGTAGCCAACGAGGAACTGTGAGGACAGGGCCTCCTTCGGAACCTCGCCCGAATTGTCATAAACCTTGTACGCATCGTCGTAGTAATAGAAGCCTACGTCGTGGATCTTAAGGTTTGTGCCATTTACAGCAGTGATCCTGCCGTTTATCTCCTTGCCTGAAGCTGTCATGGAAGAAATACCGTCGTTTGTGAATGTTATGTCAACCACAAGTTCCTTGATTTCCTTAGCGTCAGGGTTGTTCAAAGTCACGATGCTATTGTCAAGGAGGAAGGAAGCTGTTCCTGCCTCTTTGTCGATGCCTGTCAGAAGGACATTTGTTACTGTATGCTCCTTTTCTGAAAGGCCTATAGTTCTAAATATCGTGCCATCCTTTGAGTAGAACGAAACTACCTTGTCCTTGTGGAGGGATGAGAGGCGAACATTGTCAACCTCGTAGGTCGCAACGCCATCGCCGATAGTGTTGATGAGCATCAGCTCTCCAACGTTGCCGGAAGCCTCAGTGCCATCCTGAGTGGTGTCATCACTTCCCGGATTGCCGGATGAACCGGAACCGCTCATACTGTGAACGAAGATGTCAACTACCTCGATGCCCTCTACCACGCCTGAATCGATCACTGCGTAATAGAAATTGTCGAAGGTATCCAGAGGAACGCTGTCCTCGCCCGAATAACCCTTGAGGATATTCTTGTATACGTCCTTTTTAATGCCGAGAATCTCAGCAACTGAGTTTACATAATCCGCATCAACCGGATTACTCTTCTTCATAGGATCGATAAGTCGGTTCAGCTTTTCAAGCTGCTCCTTATCCTTCGCCAGATAGGCAACATCCTTCTGAACGTCCGCATAGGTATAATACGGTGTTTCTCCCGGATCATTTTTCTTTTTACTGTTACCCTTTACTATGAAGATCACAGCAATGACTATAGCCACAACTGCCAGAGCAGCTGCAATGATCATGGTTTTCTTACTGAATTTGTTCTTTAGTGAGGTTATCTTGGTTTTGCCGGATGTCTTAACCGGCTTCTTATCGTCAGACTCAGATGATTTCTCTTCTTCGACCTTCTTATCATCTGACTCGGATGATTTCTCTTCTTCGACCTTCTTATCATCTGACTCGGATGTTTTCTCTTCTTCGACCTGCTTATCATCTGACTCGGATGATTTCTCTTCCTCGACCTTCTTATCATCTGACTCGGATGTTTTCTCTTCTTCCTTCTTGCCGTCAGATTCAGATGATTTCTCTTCTTCTACTTTTTCAGCCTCAGCTTCTGCCGCCTCGGCAGCCTTCTCAATTTCTTCAGTATTTAATTCTATTACGTCCTTCTTATTATCTTCCATCTCTCTTACACCAAAGAAAGCAGCTTTCGCTGCTTTCTCATAAAGCGAATCATTTTGTATATCCAAGATGCCGGCTCCCTTTTTGAGTCCTAGCGCCAGCTAGGTGGGTAATCTCATGCAACATTCTGAAGTCCACTCGAAGGAGGCTGGTCATCCTGTTACAAATAGTTGAATTCCCGTAAAAATAAATGTAGGTTCAAAAATACGGGAGTTATCGCACATCTCAGACATACGATTCGTTTAAGTTTTTCTATTTAAGGTGATTATACCGCATAAATACGTTGTTTGCAAGTGTTTTTTTGTTTACATAATCCGATGTCATATACATAATAGCCAAGCCTTTTTGTCTAATATTTCAAACAGTAAATACACTGTTCCGGAAATCTTGGTTTCATAAAAAAGTTGGGGATGCGCCGAAGCGCATCCCCGTTTTAAGAAAGGAGTCATGTACTTATGAATATCAACTATTCACACGACATGAATTATTTATTGAGTTTTCTCTTACGTGTTCCGAAGAATACGATTCCTGCGCATGAGATAAGCATCATGATCATGAATGGCGTAGTCTCTGTTGGATCATCAGTCTTAACAACCTTATCTGTTGTATCTGTATTTGTCTTAGTAACGATCTTAGCTTCGTGCTCTGCTGTAGCACCTGCTGTTACTGTACAAATAGCAGCTTCACCGGTTGTTACTGAGTATCCCTCAGGAACCTTCTTAACTGTGATAGAGTAATCACCTACAGGGATATCCTTGATTGTGATCTGGCCCTTCTCATCAGTTGTGTAAGTCTTAACTGTGCTGTCCGGATATACAACCTCAACTGTTGCTCCAGGAACTTCTCTGCCTGTCTCAACCTCTGTTACTGTGATGATGAGATTTCCAAGGTCGTCAGTTTCTGTTGTTGTTTCTTCTTCCTTAGGGATGATCTTAGCCTCGTGTCTTGCCTCGCCATTCTCAGGAACAACTACTTCTCCAACCTCACCTGTTGTTACTTCGTATCCTTCAGGAACTTCAACTATAGTAACCTTGTAGGTACCTGCAGGTACTTCGATAGGTGTATTGCCGTCCTTATCAACGATCTCGCCCTTATCATTTGTTGTGTAGGTCTCGTCGAATCCGTCCGGTCCTGTTATTCTTACAACTGCATTTGGAACATCGTCACCGGTCTTCTCTTCAACAACGTGAACTGAAAGCTTTCCGGTCACCTTGATAGGGTCATTCTCAAATGAGATGAGGCCTGTCTTAACATCGTATGTTCCCGGAAGATGATCATCACTGATCTGTGTAAGGATCAGATTGTCATCCTTGTCGTATTCAACCTTGAATATGAAGAAGTTTGTCTGCTTCTCATATCCTTCAGGAGCAACTGTCTCCTTAATGGTGTATGTGCCTGCCGGAAGGACAAATGACTCAACATGCTTTGAACTTGATGTCCATGTCTTGCTGAAGTCGCCAACCTTGTTACCCTTATCATCACTGCTGTAAAGCTCAAGCTGTGCACCGTCAATCTCCTGCTTTCCTGTAGCATCAATCTTGCTGATGCTTACAACAGGCTTGGTGTAGTAGTTAGTGAGCTCAAGCTGACCTGCTGTTGCAGCTGAAACTGTAGCGCTTGCTGTAGTCGTAGACTGCTCCTCGACAAATGTAAACGGAATAGTTGTTCCCTTGATATACATTGTCTTGTTAATTTCTGTTACAGTATAGTCGCCGAAAGGTACCTCGTAGGTCTTTTCCCACTTAACTGTTCCATCAGTATGTGCAAGATCTGATAATTTGATTTCAACCTTGTCATCTACAAGCTGTCCGGCTGCATTCAGATACTTATCACCACACTTAACAACGAATGAAATACTGTCGTTTGTGATTTCCTCTTCAGTTACCTCACCGCCAAATGTCTTGCTAAGAGTAAGCTTGTTGGTGGTTGGTCTGTCATCGGTGTAAACATTTGTGATAAGCAGAGCACCTCCTGTAGTATCAGTTACCTCTGCATTAGTCTTATCAGTCGTCGGATGAGTCAGTACAAATGGTGTCTGAGTACCATTGATATAAATATTCGGGTTGTACTCTGTTACTGTGTACTTACCAACCGGTGCATTTTCGAATGTCTTCGAATATGTAAACGTATTCGGAGTCTGAGTAAGATCTCCTAAGAGGATTTTAGCATCATCCTTGTTATCAACTAAAACACCATTGTTATTAAAATATTTCGTCTCTGTTCCATCAGTCCATGTAATAATGAAATACAGTTCATTACGGTCAATATCTTCCTGAGTAACATCACCACCAAACATCTTGGTGAATGTAAGGTTGTGAGGGGTTGGAGCCGGATTTTCGCTATAGGTATTTGTTACTGTGATATCCTGTGCTGCTGTTGTTGTAAGAGTTATGCTTGCAGGACTTACTGAGGATACTAATGTATATCCTGCTCTGTATGCTGTTCCTGTTGCTCCCTCTGCTGTTATTTCTGTTATTGTCAGCTGTTTGTTAAGTGGCAGACCTATTACTGGCGTTCCGTTTGTTGTTATCTCGATCAGTACTGGATCGTTACTTTCAACTCCAGTTGCACTGTAGTACTTTGTTCCGTCACTTATTGTTACGTTAAATGTACCCGTATGTGCTGCTGTTGCACTTCCATTACCAAACGCCTTGGTTATTGTAAGACTTCCTGT